>NZ_JBKBHZ010000006.1:0-131337 GCF_046299655.1 Thermosynechococcus sp. | reverse complement strand
GGTGATTTCTTTTTTCTTGTCCGCCAGTTCCTTGAAGCGCAAAAAGGCTTTGTTGAGTTCTGTTTCACTGAGTTCAAAGCCCAATTCCCGCAGGCGGGTGGCAAAGGCCTTGCGGCCAGAGAGCTTGCCCAAAACAATTTGGTTATCGGCAAGGCCAATGAGTTGGGCGTCCATGATTTCATAGGTTTGCTTGTGCTTGAGGACGCCATCTTGGTGAATTCCCGATTGGTGAGCAAAGGCATTGGCACCAACGATCGCCTTGTTGGGTTGAATCAGCATCCCCGTTAGGTTCGAGACCAAGCGGGAGGTTTTGTAAATTTCCCGGGTATTGATATTCGTCAAGGGCGCTTCCGATTCGGGCGGACGGCCAAGGAAGGAGTTGAAATACTGCCGCCGCACATAGAGAGCCATCACCAGTTCCTCAAGGGCGGCATTTCCGGCCCGCTCACCAATGCCGTTAATCGTACACTCCAGTTGCCGTGCCCCATTTTTTACCGCCTCCAAGAAGTTGGCGACGGCTAAGCCGAGGTCATTGTGACCATGGACGGAGATGACGGCGCGATCAATATTAGGCACATTTTCCTTAATGCCTTTGATCAGGGCACCAAACTCGGCGGGGGTGGTGTACCCGACGGTGTCGGGAATGTTCACCGTTGTGGCCCCGGCATCAATCACCCGCTCTAGAACTTGATAGAGAAACTCCGGATCGGTTCGCCCGGCATCCTCGGGGGAGAACTCCACATCATCCACGAAGGACTTGGCATAAGCCACCATTTCGGGGGCAATTTCCAGTACCTCAGCGCGGGTTTTCCTGAGCTTGTACTCTAGGTGGATATCCGAGGTAGCAATAAAGGTGTGAATGCGGGGGTAGTAGGCAGGCTGCAACGCTTTGGCGGCAGCCTCAATATCTTGGCGGGTTGCGCGGGCTAAACCGCAGATTACAGGAGAAGTTTCACTACTGCCAACCGCTGCGGCAATCCGTTGTACGGCTTCAAAATCACCAGGGCTGGCAAAGGGGAAGCCCGCCTCAATAATATCCACTCCCAGTCGAACCAGTTGACGGGCGATCGCGAGCTTCTCATCCACATTCAGGGAAGCCCCCGGCGACTGTTCTCCGTCGCGCAACGTAGTATCAAAAATCAACACCCGATCAACGGTCTGGGGGGGATATTTAATACGCATAGACAAGCCCCGCTTAAGCGTGAGAAATGGTAGCAATTATTTTAACTCTAACATTTTCCCTGAGGAGCAATGCCTAGGGCACTTGCCAAATGCGTTGGTGATAACTAGGCAAATGATCCAAATCCACCGTTGATCCATGGTGATGAGGGTGATCCTCGTGATCATGGCTGTGGGAGTGGTGTTCATGATGGGGGTGGTGGTGATGAGTCTGGCCTGCCACCAAGCGGAATTTGCAGGCTTCACAGTTCATGGCCACCTGTCCCGTATGGGTTTCAATTTCCCGCTGCCGCGTTAGATAAAACAGTTGCGGATGCAAGCCAATTTCCGGTAAGTTCACGTATTCAACGTTGGGGTAGGCGGCTTGCGCTTCGGCAGTAAGGGTATAAATTTTCTTGACCAGCGCCCCAGTAAATAGGAAATGGGGCAGCACAATGACGCGGCGGGGCTGGTGAAAATTGGCACGTATAAACCCTTCGGGTAAGCGGGGATGGGTAATGCCAATAAAGCACACCTCAACCGTTTTGTAGCCACTGCCTTCCCAGAGCATGCGGGCGAGCTTAAAGACATCGCCATTGGCATCGGGATCACTGGAGCCGCGTCCCACCACTAAGAGAACCGTTTCTTCGCGGCTAATGCCTTGGGGATTAAATTCCGGTGAGTCCAAGAGTTCAAGGCGCGATCGCCAGAGGGTTAAAATTTCGGGGGCAATGCCATAGTGACGACCATAGTGATAGCGCAATTGTGGAAAAGCACGCCGCGCCCGATCTAGCTCATTCGTAACGTCAAACTTGTTGTGGCGAGCGGCAAAGAGTAAAACTGGCAACACCGATAATTCCCTATGCCCTGCGGCAGCACACTGACTGAGGACTTCAAAAATCGAGGGTTCCGTTAACTCCAGAAAACAGGGAAAAACAGGCCGACAGGGATCCAGTTGATAATAGGCTTGGGCAAAGTCTAGAAACGCTTGGCGACCTTCCGGATCGCGGGTGCCATGTCCGACCATTAACAACGGCCGCGGTTGCGGCAGAGGGGGTAAATCGAGACTAAAACCGAGGGGATTGAGAATGGAATCGTTGAGCGTAACCAGCACCTTGAGAACTCCATGCCCGTGCGACGCAGGCAGATAGAGTGAACTACAGCAAGTAGGCATTCTGGCTGAGGGAGGTTTCCCATCACAGCTGCGGCACAGCACCAGACTTGCACTGGATTTTCCCTACAGGCTGCTCTTCACAGTGAACGTCGCCAATTGTAACGAGATTCTCAGGCTGCTGTCTATGCGGGGGGTGGGCACATCGCAGCATCGGGAACGCCCATGGTTTGGTTATAGATGGCCTGGGCTTCTTCGGGGCTATTGCCAATACTGACGAGTCCCAGCTTACCAAATTCTGAGAGTGCTCCCATGTTGCAATACTTGGGCGTTAACCGACGCTAAGTCAGGGTTGGTCTGCCTTGCTTGAGTCAACCGTTTACACTGCACGTTGAAGCTGGGGTATGGCTCGTCGGCTGGAAGGATGTACTCACGATGCAAAGAACAGGCATTGACCGGACACTTGCGAGAAGCAATCCAGTCTTTGCGCTCCCTCAGCGCATCATTCCAGACCCCGCGACAGACTTTAGATCGTGGTTGATCTGTGCAGCCTGCTGCTTGGTTGGCTTTAGCTTGAATTCGTAAGTCAGGGTTATCATGAGTACACTATAACTTCTAGGCATGTCAAATGTCCCTGTAATTAAACGCGCTTTACAGTATTCAGTTGCACAAAACATCGCCGCAAATGCATCACGCAGAGACTCAGAGAGATATTTTCAGAAACGCTTCAAAAGTGGGAGTTGGACAAGGTTTACTGTGGCAAGCCCGTTTTCTGGAGTCGTTCGTACTACATCCGCACCCCTTTCAGTGCTGGCCCAGTACATCCAACAACAAGCTGAGATTGAGTAACTGCCTCACCACCCCCTAATCGCTCCTTGGTATAGGCGGAGCACTGCGACGGTTCTTGGTAGAAAGTTGGGGGTACCCCTCGGATGATTTAGCGCCGCTTTTCAAACTTTCTTCACTGAGAAATGAAATCTTCTTGGTGAACGTAGCGCGCTCCAGCAAACACCTCACGGGTGGTGCGGCTATACCAATTGCGAAATGAGGGTCGCTTGAGAATGGGGCGTGTCCAGTGACTACCGCCCTTGAGGACAAAATGCTCGCCATCAAAGTAGGGCGCCGAATAGCCGCGGTAGGGATAGCTCTGGAACCCCGGATAGGGGGCAAAGGGACTTTGCGTCCACTCCCAAACGTAGCCCTGATTCAGGAGTCCCTGCTGGCCAGCAATCTCCCATTCCCGTTCAGTGGGGAGGCGTTTGCCTTGGAAATGGCCATAAGCTTCCGCTTCGTGGAAACTGAGTCCCCACATGGGTAAGTCCAAGTTCTCAGGAATGGGGTAAAACGGTGAGGTAATTTCCGCTGCTTCTCGCCATTCCCAACCACTGCTGGACCACCATTCCCGCCGCTCATACCCCCCCGCTTCAACGAAGGCAAGAAATTCCCGCCACGTCACGGGTGCTGCATCAATCGTCAAAGGAAGCAGCTCCACACTCTGAACCGGCTGCTCGTTATCAAGGGCGAGGAGGTCTTCACTGCCAATGCAATACCTACCGCCGCCAATCCATAGCGGTTCCCGTTGATTCGAGAGGGGAGGGGGAAGGGTGGTGAAGATGCCCTGCATGGCCAGCACCATTTGTATGGTTTCACTGTGTTGGGCTTCATGCTGCAAAATCCACCACCAGAGACGGCGTTCCCGTTGCCATTGCTGGTCGCTAAGGCTGTAGAGGCGATCGCCCACCGCTTCGCGAATTGTTGCTAGGTAGCTCAATAGGTGTGTTTTCGGGGGTAAATGCCGTCGCTCTGCTTTGGGTCGGCCATCGGCGGCATACCAATAGCGATCGCGATCGCTCACCCCTGAGGATTCCTGCAAGAGCCAAAACGCTTCTGTGTAGGCAATGTGTCCCAAATGCCATCCCACCGGACTATAGAGGGGATGGGGCTGAGCACAAAGGACGGTCTCGCTCAACTCAGCCACGAGTTGGAGTGTAAATTGCCGCTGGTGCTGAAAGGCCTGCCAAAAAGCTCCGCGATCAAAGGGATTAAAAGGCACTGATATCTCAGAAGGCGTAAATTTCTGGTTCACTCTGCAAACTCATCAACAGCAATTTATTTTCTGGTAAAGGATACCACTCTGTTTGGTGATCTACAGGTTCTGAGCTGAGCTGAATTTTTTCGGCATCCTGACTCCAGTACAGGGTGGGGGGTGGTGTGCCCCGCGAGCAGCGGGTGGCCAGAATATACACCCCATCGGTGAGAATCATGGCAGCACTGACACTGGTACGCGCTGCCTGCGCTAGGGAAAAAACAATTTGCAGCGTTTGCCGCAGAACCATCACGGGTGACAGTTGCGGATTCAACACTAATTCATTGCAAAAGAGGGCAAAGAGGTGCTCAGAATCAGTGGAACCTTCGACAATGTTGTAACAAATATCCGACAGGCGATCGCGCATGGGGCGGTAGAGGGTTTGGCGAAAGTTCTCGATAAAGCCATTGTGCACCCCCAGCCAGCGTCCCCAGCGAAAAGGCTGTGTATTCGTCATCTGCACGGGTTGCCCCGGTGTGGCACTGCGGACATTGGCCAAGAAACAGGCAGATTCAATATAGCGGCTTAAATGCTCAGTAAAGTTGACATCATGCCACATGGGTATCGTTTGCCGATAGAGAAAGGGAGGTACATCTTGACGGGTAGCATACCAGCCCACTCCAAAACCATCGGCATTTAAGAGTCCTGCTGTCATTTCGCGGGGTTGGTAACTTTGCACCAACAGGGAATGGGGAGCATCCACTAGAGCATGGACAAGGGACGTTTTGCGCCCCATGTAGGCATAGAGACGACACATAGATTAACATGTAAATTTGATAGGAATACCCTACCCATGATTCTAACTTTCAGCAAAGGATTTTTCTGGGGGGCTATATCCAGTTTGAGGGTTAGCAATGAAGATCGCTAAAGTGTAGAAAAAAGGTTATCTACAATCAATGAACCCGACGGATTCCTTAGAGGATGATTTTCCCGACGTAGAAGCTATTGTGCCTCCTGAGCAGTCCCAAGCCGTGGGGCGATCGCAAATTCAGCGTACCCTTGTCATTACAGAAACAGCCTTCCTTGCTAGTACCGCTGCCCTGCTGTGGGTAATTAACTTTTATTTGCCCATCGGCCCCGTCTTGCGCCTATTCTTTCCGATTCCCATCGCCCTAGTGTATTTACGCTGGCACCGCCGTGCCGCTTGGATGGCGGCCATTGTCAGTGCATTGCTCCTTTCTGTGTTGATGGGGCCACCCCGCAGTCTGCAATTTCTCTTGCCCCACGGCATTATGGGGGTCATTTTTGGTGGCTGTTGGGCGAAAAAAGAGGGCTGGGGACGTTCTATTCTCAGTGGTGCCGTGATTGGCACCGCCGGGTTTTTCTTTCAAATTAGTCTTGTGTCCATCCTACTTGGGGAAAACCTCTGGATTTACTTCAATCAGCAGGTCACCAATTTCATTGATTGGGTACTGGTGAATCTGAATTTGCTACTGGAGCCAACGGTGACCCTGATCCAAGTTGTGGCACTGCTGCTCGTCTTTTTCCAGTCCACGGTTTATGCTTTAGTGGTGCATATTTTGGCGTGGACACTCCTAGAGCGGCTAGGCAATCCAATTCCAGATCCACCTCCATGGCTGCGCACCATCCTTGAGGATCCTCGCTAGAACCTTTCGAGGTAGCGGCGCTGATAGAGGACTTGGGGGGTGGCACTGCCGGTACAAAACAGCACCGTTTTCAATTCCTCGAGAATAAAATCAATGCGTTGACTCAGGGCTTCCTCTGACTGATGGGCTGCCTGTAAAAAGGGTCGCGCTAAACCCGCAAGACTCGCACCAAGGGCAAGGGCTTTGGCCACGTCAATGCCATTTTTTAGTCCGCCGGAGGCAATCAAGGGTGTATTGGGCAGGGCGGTATGAATTTGCTCAAGGCACTGAGCCGTAGGAATGCCCCATTCTGCAAAAGCATCTCCGAGATACTGTTGACGGGCATCCTGGGCACGCGCCGCTTCCACTTTTGCCCAAGAGGTGCCCCCTGCCCCCGCCACATCAATGGCCGCCACACCCACATCCACCAGTTGCCTAGCCACGTCAGCACTGATACCATTGCCCACTTCCTTGACAATCACAGGCACAGGCAGAGCACGACAAAGAACGCCAATTTTGGTTAAGAGTCCCTTGAAGTTGCGATCGCCCCCCGTTTGAACCGCCTCCTGCAGGGGATTGAGGTGCAAAATCAGAGCATTCGCCTCTAGGAGATCGATAATCTTCTGACATTCGTTGACGCCACAGCCGTAGTTCAACTGTACTGCGCCAAGATTGGCCAAGAGGGGGATGGTGGGGGCCTCTTGACGAATGGCAAACGTGGTCGCCACCTCCGGATGCTCTAGCAAGACCCGTTGGGAACCGACGCCCATGGCAATTCCCTTTTGCTGCGCTACCCGTGCTAGGCGACGATTGATTTCTCCCGCTTGGGGTGTGCCACCGGTCATAGAGGAAATCAACAGGGGAGCGGCCAGCCGCCAGCCGAGAAACTCCACCCCTAGATCAATTTCGGCAAAGTCCAGTTCGGGTAGGGCGCAATGCCGAAAGCGATACTTTTCAAAACCCGCCGTGATTTCCCTGTAGTCCACCTCACCCCGAATACAAAGCTCAAGGTGCTCGGCCTTGCGCTGCTCAATGGGACTCCTCACCACTTGTGTTCCTAAAGTTAGGCTGCATCAACATTATAAGCGGCAGCTTAGATAGACATTAGGTAGACATTAGTGCAAAGCAGTGGGTACTTTCAACCCCGCCGCCAACAATTTCAGGCCATTGGCGGCAACATCCCGATAGCGGCGTTGACCGCAAAGAATCTCTCCCATGCGCTGGCGAGCACTAGGACGTTTAATTGCCACTTGGTAGGCCAAGCGAGGAAAGCGATAAAAGAGCCTGCCAAGGCGCCTCGCCCAAGCCATGTCAATCCCCCATTCCTGATGCACTTGCTGAGAATACTGCCCTAAAGCGTTCCCATCACCCCTCAGGGCGCGATCTACTGCCTGAGCAGCGAGCATCCCCGTCAAAAGGGAAGGACGAATCCCCTCGCCTGTAAAGGGATCAACCACGGCAGCCGCTTCTCCCGCCAACAGAGCGTTTTGGGTATGCAGGGGATGATACCCTTGCCAGCACAAGAGAGGATGACCATAACGCTTCAGGGGCTGCAGATCAACATTGAAATGGCGGGCATATTCGGTGCAAATCCCCCTGAAGTCTTGGGGTTCATTGCCAATAAAGGCGCCAACACCGATGGAGTAACCGTCTACCTTCGGAAAGTTCCAAGCATAGCCGTTGCGCACACTGCCGAAGTCAAAGTGAGCAGCGCGTAGATGGTGACTCCCTAGACGGGCTTCTACCTCTAGGGCACCGCCCCAGCGCGGTCGTTTGCGGGCTAAGCCCAGCCATTTGGCCGTTGACCCTTTCGCACCGTCACAACCAATCAGGTACTGCGCTGTAAAATCCCCCCTAGGGGTATGCACACACCAGCGATCGCCCTCCCATGTCAGACCTGTCACCGCAGTTTGTGCCTCTACCTCTGCCCCCTGTTTCTGCGCCTGCTGAATTAGAAAATAGTCAAACACTTCGCGGCGCACCATCCACACTGCTTGCGCTGGCGGAAGTTCCAGCACTTGCGGGTCTTCGCCATGCCATGTACAGACCATGTGCGTCAGTTTAAGGGAAATCGCGGGACTAAAATCAAAGTCAAACCAAGCCTGCACTTGGGGAGATACGCCACCCCCACAGGGCTTGTAGCGGGGTAAGCTTTCCTTTTCCAGAACCAACACCCGCCGGCCTCGCTTGGCTAGGTGATAGGCAGCGGCACCGCCCGCAGGGCCTGCACCCACTACAATGCAATCATACACTCTAGGCCTCCTCCTCAATAACTTGGCGTAGATACGCTAAATAAGCATGACAACAAATTGAAATTAAGGGAAACTGATCTGGCTGGATTCGTAGTCAGGGGGTTCAACGTGGATGATAACGCGAGCAGGGCCATAGCGCTCCTGGAGCAGGGCTTCAATTTGCTCGGTAATGTCGTGAGCGGTGGGAATATCTTCTGCCTCTACGATTAAGTGCATCTCAATAAACACTTGACGTCCCACCATCCCCCGCGAGCTAATGTCATGGCAATTTACCACACCGGGCACGCTCATCACTAGTTCATGAATGGCTTCGGGGGCGATCGCCATCTCATCTACTAACCAAGGAATGTTACTTTTGAGGACATCCCACGCACTCCAAAACACCAGAGCGGCCACGGGAAACGCCAGCACTACATCCAGCCAATCCCAGTTGAACGTCCACACCCCAATCAACCCCAAAAGGACAATAATGGTTGTCCAAACATCACTTAGGGTATGCTTGGCATCAGCAATGAGGACAGAATTATTTAGCTTGTACCCCATATGGTGCTCATACAGGGTGAGACCGATATTCATGCCAAGGACAAGAATCACAATCCACAGTTCTACCCCTGTAATCGTTATAGCACTGCTTTGATGCAGCAGACGTTCAACGGCGCTTTGCAAAATCTCAAAGCAAACCATGCCCAAGAAAGCGGCAATTCCCAATGCACCAAGGGCTTCAAACTTTTGGTGACCGTAGGGATGATCGCGATCGGGATGGGGGCTGGCCCACTGCATGGCCACTAACCCCAAGATGCTACTCCCTGCATCGGTGAGACTATGCAGCGCATCGGCCTGTAAACTCAGGGACTGACTGAGAACGCCGACAATGGCCTTAATAACGGTCAGTGTGACATTGACCCCTAACGCCAAGAACAATACCCCCTGGACTTGTCGGTGTCGGCGGTAGTTGGCCACAGTGATCACCAAACTCAAGGCTTAGTCGTCTGGGCAGGCCGTGCTGATTGGGTATTGCGTCGCTCCGCTAGGATGCGTTCATTGAGTACAGCCAGCGCCCGTGTAAATTGAGGATCGCGATCGCTGGCAATGTCATCGCGAGTCAGTTGCTCCCGCTGCTGCTCAGTGAGTTTAACTTCAATGTCGGGTTCAATGCCCTTCTTGTTAATATCGCGGCCACTGGGGGTAAAGTACTTGGCGATCGTCACCGCAATCCCTGCCCCTTCCCCCACGGGCTGGACGGACTGCACCAAGCCTTTCCCAAAGGTGCGCGTTCCCACCAACACGGCACGACCATTATCCTGTAGGGCACCCGCGAGGATTTCGCTGGCACTGGCCGACCCGCCATCAATGAGAACCACAAGAGGCTTATTGGTCAAGAAGCCGCGACCGGCGCGCAACCGCTCTGCTTCCCCTTGGCGATTGACCGTAGAGACAATATCCCCCTGCGGTAGGAACATGCGGGCAATTTCAGCACTAGCAAAGAGCAAGCCACCCGGGTTGGAGCGCAAATCCAGAACATACCCTTCAACCCCTTGCTTTTCTAACTCACGGATGGCTGCCCGCATTTCTGCTGCGGCATTGGAGCTAAAGGTGACAAGGCGAATATAGCCCACAGGCCCTTGGGGAGTTTGGCGCAGGCTGTAGCGCACAGGATGAATTTCAATGCGGGCACGGGTGATCTCATAGTTCAAGATTTGATTGCCCCGCTGGATGGTTAGGCGGACTTTTGTATTCACAGGGCCACGGATCATGCTGACGGCTTGGTTGAGATCCATGCCCTTGGTGGATTTGCCGTCAATTTTCAGGATCACATCCTTAGCCATTAAACCCACTTCAGCGGCTGGACTCCCTTCAATGGGGGAAACCACCGTGATCTCTTTTGTCTTTTCGTCTTGGGTAATCGTGATGCCTACCCCTGTGAGTTCACCAGAGGTTTCAATTTGCATGGAGCGAAACTGCTCCGGATCCATAAAGCGGGTGTAGGGATCATTGAGCTTCTCCAGCATTTCCCGCGCCGCTTTGTAGGCATCTTCTAGTTTGGTGTAGTTCCGCGAAAGAAACTCCCGCCGCACAGCCCGCCAGTCGTTACCATTGAAGGTGGCATCCACGTATTCACGGTCTATCACCTGCCACACTTCATCCACGAGTTCCTTAGGACTTTGACGAAAACTCGCTAGGCTACGGGACCAGTGGAGACCCGCACCAGTGACAGCAACCAGCGCTGTCATGACCACTGTCGTACCGACAACGAGCGCGCGGTGTGTGATTCCCATATAATTCGTCCTGAATTTTCGATCCTTTAGCCTACGCCCAATCTAGCATAAAGACTTGCCTTGAGCGTTGGCGATCGCAGGCTAAATTGCAGGACGTTACTGACGGTCAAAGGGTGCCTAGCTGCCAAATTGCCGCCGCACACAGTAGTTCACACTTTCCTCGAGAACCCGCTGTGCCTGTTGTTGACGAGGAGACTGGGGTTGGCCGCCATTGGGATCAAGGGTTTGAAAGTCAGCGTAGCTCACCCGCTGTTGAATGTAGTTAATCGAGCACTGACAAATGTTACTCATCACTGAACGGGGCACAATGGGTGCCGATCGCCGGCCCCGCTCAATGCAGCTATCCATAAAGCTATTGATGGCCACTTGGGGGTAGGGTTGGGGAAGGGCACGCGCTGGCAGTGTCAGACTAGTAGCTAAGCCGCTACTAACTAAAATTAAGGAGAATAATTTCATAAGTAACAGACCCTTACGCTAAAACATCCTCGTCATACCCTAGGACGCTCCTTTTCATGCAAAAAGTTTCAATCCGTGAAGGCGCTATCGTAGGCTGCATTGGAACCCACGAGCATTGAGCCAATGCCCGAGTCGGTAAAAATTTCCAGTAAGAGGGCATGGGGCACTCGGCCATCAATGATGTGGGCTGCTTTCACGCCTTGGGCGAGCGATCGCACGCAACAGGTGACTTTAGGAATCATGCCCCCCGAGACAACCCCCTCTTTAATCAGTTGTCGGGCTTCGGCAATATCAAGGCGATAAATGAGCGTACTGGGGTCGCGATAATCCCGTAAAATACCTGCCGTGTCCGTCAGTAAAATCAGCTTCTCAGCCCCCAAGGCCGCCGCAATCTCGCCAGCAACCGTATCGGCATTGATATTGTAGGCTTGCCCCGTATCATCGGCAGCCACACTGGAGATGACAGGAATATACCCCTTCTCCACTAGTGCTGTAATCACGCGGGTATCCACCCCTTGCACTTCACCCACAAAGCCAATGCCATCTTCCCCTTGGGCACGGGCACGAATCAGGTTGCCATCTTTACCGCATAGTCCCACCGCTTGGCCGCCCGCCTGATTGATGAGGGTCACAATTTCTTTGTTTACCCGACCCACCAAGACCATCTCCACCACATCCATTGTCGCGGCATCGGTGACACGCAGCCCATTTTTGAATTGCGGTTCGATGTTGAGCTTGCCAAGCCAAGTATTGATCTCTGGGCCACCCCCATGAACCACTACCGGACGGATGCCGACATAGGAGAGAAAGACAATGTCGCGAATGACAGAATTTTTGAGGTGCTCTTCCTTCATGGCGGCGCCGCCGTATTTGACGACAAAGGTGCGCCCGGCAAAGGCTTGGAGATAGGGCAGGGCCTCACTGAGAACACGAACGCGATCGCTATCGCTGAGCATAGAACGCTTTCTCGTCAGTCTAAAAACCTAAACAGGGGTCAATGGGGGGCTTGGCAGAGGGAGGATCCTTCTCAGCGGCGATCGCGAGACGGGCAGCCAACACTGCCGCATAATCGCGAATCAGCGACCAAATCAGCGGCGCAAGCCATCCCCGCAACATCACTGAGCAGGAAATCTGACTCCCACAGACTGTTGATTCTAAACGATAGGTCACCCGTTCCTCTACCCCCGGCAAGACCAAAATGCGAATACTCAACAGTTTCCGCGGGGAGACACGTTCGACAAAAATCTGAATTGGCCACGGAATCCAACGGGTCATGGCTTGGAAAATAAACCCCGGCTTGGGGACGAGGCCGTAGGGCACATTTGTGCGCAAAATCAAAGGATGCCATGACACATCGGCCAAATTCACCACTTTGCGCCAGATCAAATCCACCGATGCAGAGCTAAGGGCTTGATAGGTGCCTGCCAACGGCCAACTGTAGGTCATTTGTTGTTTTTTCTTGTGTTGACGACGGCGATCGGCCACAGTCTCGTTACCCTGCTATTTCTGACGACTTGGACACCACGAAAGAATAAACAATCGTCTGAACCCCTTATTGCTCCAAGAGCCTTATCTATATTAGAACGGAATTTTCCGAGCAGAAGTTTCGTAACCCTGTGTAACGATTATTTTTCTAAACGCACAGCGTACCACTGAAGGTAACCACCATTGGCCAATCGCAGTTCGCAGCCTGTGGTCATGAGGTAGTGGGCACGACTTTCCACATCGGGCAAAGCCAGTAGATCCGGGGTGAGGGAAACCTCGGTTCCTGTTAAGTACGCCACCAGCTTGGCCTGTAGCTCAATGGGCGTGAGAAAGGCTTCATCGCTGGCACCGGATTCGAGGACAACGTACATCTCTTCGCTGAACATAGTTAATGGAGTTAAGTTGAGATTGATGACATTAGAAGTTACCGGTGCACCAAAGCTCTGCCTTTACTGGGCTGGCAGTGCAAACATCTGTACAGCATAGACCTCCCCCCGTGCTGAATTCAAAGCAATGCCAAAACCAAAACGGGTAAATTCAGGGCACAGGATATTTTGGCGGTGCCCCTCACTATGCATCCAGTCTTTTTGGAAACGCTCAATCAGTTTGTAGTTGAGCACTAAGCCCAAGGTGCCCTTCTGCTCCATAATATTTTCACCGACGCCACCGCGTCCCCCTAGGGCGATAAAGCGATCCATGGGCGATCGCCCCTCTGGATTGGTATGGCTAAAGTATTGGCGTTGGAGCATGTCTTCGGCATGGCGTTGGGCTGCCTCTGTCAGTAACTCATCGGCAACAAGGGGCGGCAACCCATTGAGCTGGCGATCGCGATTCACCAATTGCAGGGCAAAGGCTCGTATTTCCGCAAGGGAACGTTTCGGCTGAGCAGCAATCATATCCATTTGTGGAATAGCGATCTGCCCGTCTTGACCCCCTTGGGCGTTGCTGAGGTGAAAATACTTCCTCCCTGTTGCAAAGGCAGTGCCCAGCGTGAGGGTGACGTACAGGAAGACCTGTAGGTGTTGGAGATTTAGGCGGCGGCCACTCATGGCTGAAAGCCTTGTCTATCTATTGCCAGTGTACGCGAGCAAGTGCGGAATCCACTACATTGCCCTGTATTGCCCTGAGCTTGTTCTCCAGAGTATTGTGAACAATGGCTTGAAGTTTGCCCAGTTTGCAGTTCCTCAATTATTACCTCCAAGTTACTAAAGGATAGCCACCCATGGCAAAATTAGTCGCATTTCATGAAGAGTCCCGGCGATCGCTCGAACGCGGAATTAATGCCCTCGCCGATGCCGTGAAAATTACCCTTGGCCCCAAAGGGCGGAATGTGGTGCTTGAGAAAAAGTATGGTGCGCCGCAGATTGTGAACGATGGCGTGACGATCGCCAAGGAAATTGAACTGGAAGATGCCTACGAAAATACCGGTGCCCAACTGATTCGGGAAGTGGCCGCCAAAACCAATGATGTAGTCGGGGATGGTACCACTACTGCCACCCTCCTTGCCCAAGCCCTGATCCGTGAAGGCCTCAAAAACGTTGCTGCCGGTGCCAACCCCATTGCCCTTAAGCGCGGCATGGACAAAGCAATCAAAACAATTGTTGAGGGCATTGCTGAAGTGGCCAAACCCGTCGAAGGGGAGATGATTGCCCAAGTGGCCACGGTCTCTGCTGGTAATGACCCAGAAGTGGGCGCCATGATTAGTGAAGCCATGGCCAAGGTGGGCAAAGACGGCGTGATCACCATTGAAGAATCGAAATCCTTGAATACAGAAATGGAAGTTGTCGAGGGGATGCAGTTTGATCGCGGCTACATCTCCCCCTACTTTGTCACCGATCCAGAGCGGATGATTGTCCGACTCAACAATGCCTATCTGCTCCTGACAGACAAAAAAATTAGCAGCATTCAAGACCTGATTCCCACCCTAGAAAGAGTGGCTCGCAGTGGTCGTCCCCTTGTGATTGTTGCGGAAGATGTGGAGGGAGAAGCCCTCGCCACCCTAGTGGTGAATAAACTGCGGGGCGTCCTCAATGTTGTTGCCGTGAAAGCTCCGGCCTTTGGCGAACGCCGTAAAGCGATGCTGCAAGACATTGCCATTCTCACGGGCGGTCAAGTCATTTCCGAGGAAGTGGGTCTAACCCTAGAGGATGTGGAAATCACCATGCTGGGGGAAGCGTCCTCCGTCACCGTGACCAAAGACACCACGACGCTGGTTTCGGAAAAAGGCAATAAAGCCGATATCCAAAAGCGTGTCGAGCAGCTCAAAAAGCAGTTGGCCGAGACCGACTCGGAATACGACAAAGAAAAGCTGCAAGAGCGCATTGCCAAGCTCGTAGGTGGCGTGGCGGTGATCAAAGTGGGTGCCGCCACTGAAACCGAGTTGAAGGATCGCAAACTCCGCCTTGAAGATGCCCTTAATGCAACGAAAGCAGCAGTGGCTGAAGGCATTGTGCCTGGTGGTGGGGTGACGTTGCTGCACTTGGCCAGTCGCATTGATGCCCTGCTCCCTAGCCTCAGTCCTGAGGAGCAAACGGGGGCGCGCATTGTCGCCAGTGCCTTGGCCGCGCCGGTGGCGCAAATTGCGGACAATGCTGGTGTCGAGGGAGCTGTGGTGGTGGAAAATGTCCGTGCCGGTGACTTTAACTATGGCTTCAATGCCGCAACCGGTACCTATGAGGATTTGGTCAGTGCAGGGATCATTGACCCCGCTAAAGTTGTCCGCTCTGCCCTGCAAAATGCTGGTTCGATCGCCGGCATGGTACTGACGACGGAAGCCCTTGTGGTCGAAAAACCGCAACCTAAACCCGCCGCCCCCGCTGGTGGTGGTATGGGGGATATGGGCGGCATGATGTAGCCCCACTGTCCTAATCGTTCCTAATCGTTTGCTATTTCCTCTCCTCCTCATCTAGCGGGGGGAGAGTTTTTGTGCATGCCTAGAATTGCAGGGCATTCTGCGTCACTTGGGCGATCGCCTGATCGGTGGCCTTGGGCAAATGGTAGTACTTGCCCCCCGCCCGCTGCGCCAATTCCTTGCCCATCCCCGTGGAGACGAATTTATTTTCGGTGTCAATCACCAAGAGCTTCAGACCCAAGGCTTGAATTTTAGCAGCAATGTCCAACACCTCGGCTTTAACGTCGGGTTTAGTCTCCGGCGGAAGGGTTTGCCCTAGGGAACGACTCAGGGGAACATTCCCCCGCCCGTCGGTAATCGCCACAATCATTACCTGACCAATTTCACCACTTTGGCGGGCATTCAAGCCCACCCGTACTGCTTGGGTCAGGCCATGGGCCAAGGGAGAGCCACCGCCACAGGGTAGGGTTTCAAGGCGTCGCCGCGCTGCTTCGATGGAGCGCGTGGGGGGTAGGAGCACCTCCGCCTGCTCGCCGCGAAAGGGAATGAGAGCCACCATATCACGGTTTTGGTAGGCTTGGGTCAGAAGGCGGAGAACTGCCCCCTTAGCAGAGTTCATGCGGTTCAATGCCATGGAGCCGGAGGCATCAACCACAAAAATAATCAGGGCACCCGCTTTGCGCACTAAGCGTTTTATCCGCAAATCACTGTTTTCGACAATAACGCGGCGGTGGGGTTGACGCAGCCGGCGAGACTTTTGGTAAGGAGCAGCACTGCGCAGGGTAGCATCCACGGCAATGCGACCCCCTTGACCACGGGGCAACATCGGGCGGATGTAGCGACCGCGATCTTGAGAATAAATGAGGCTGCGGCTCCCCGATTTCCCTTGGCGTTGAGTCAGTTGAGCAAAGTAGAGTACCGATTCATCCAAGACCGTGCCATCGGCTTCAAAGACAAATTCCTCAGGAATGGGGGGCGTCTCCTGCTGCTCTTGCGGTGGTGTCTCCGGTTCATCGGGTTCTTCTTCAAGCTCAGATTGCTTGTTTTCTGGGGGAGGAGGTGGCGGCGGGGGCGGCTGATCCGGTGGCGGTTCGAGTTGAGTGGCGCGCGGCACGATGACTAGTTCAACAGCACGACGGAGGTCTTCGGCATTGACTTCACTGCGGCCATTGAGAGCGGCGTGGGCTTTGGCTACCCGCACGGCAAAGAGTTCTGCCCGATGGCCTTGCACGCCTGCGCGGAGCGCTTCGGTGACCAGATAGGCAATTTGCTGCCGCTGAATTTTCACCTCCTTGAGCCATTCCCGCGCCAGAATAATTTGGGTGCGCAGATCCTCTAGCTCCGCATTGTACTGCTGCAGGAAGGCTTGGGGCGAATCGGCAAATTGGGTGGCATGATCCACTGCCATTACCCGCTCATCCAAGCCCAGCACCATATCTGCCGAGAGGGCGATCGCAAACCGATCTAGGAGATGGGGCGGCACTTCCCCCTCATCGGGGTTAAAGGTAGCAATTAAAAGGGGACGACAGGGGTGATCCAGGCTAATCCCCTCCCGTTCAATTTGATTGCGCCCAGCGCTGAGCACCGCCATCAAGACATTGGCCAGTTGCTCATCCAAAAGATTGATTTCATCCACATAGAGCACCCCCCGGTGCGCTGCCGCCAATAGGCCAGGCTGAAAGACCGGTTCGCCCCGCTGCACAGATTGACTCACATCCACGGCTCCCAATAGGCGATCCTCCGTGACGCCGAGGGGAACTTGCACAAAAGGGGCTGGAATCACTTTGGTGGTCAACTCCACATCGGGATGGCGTTGGCGCCAAGCCTGCAAGCGGCTATCCCACTCTTGGGGGTGTTGGGGATCGGGGTTGGCAATGATTGGGACTGGAATCTCCCCCTGATCAATCACTTCAATGGGGGGTAAGAGGGCATGAATTCCCCGTGCAAGGACGGATTTGGCAGTACCGCGGCGCCCGCCGATAATTACTCCCCCCAAACTGGGGTCAACAGCAGCCAACAGCAGTGCCAGTTTAATGGCCTCTTGACCGACAACGGCAGTAATGGGAAAGGGGGCGATCGCGAGTGTCATTGAATCCTTGTTGAACTTGAGTAAACAGTCTTCATCCCTATCTTACCGGGGGTAGAAACCCTTTCCCGCCTCCTTGGCTAGACTGGAGTGAGAAAACCATAGAGGACTCTCTTAATTTAATGAAATACTTTGGGCAGACAATTGCTGCTGGAATCTTGTTGAGCCTGACACCTCTGGCGGCGCTGGCACGTCCCCTCTCCTGTCGCTCCTATGAGAGTACCTTTGTGGCCACGGAGACTCGCAGTTATTGGGTGAATATCTGTGGGGGCGATCGCCCCGCCTACTATATGGCACGACACAAGCAGGATCCACGCTTAGCGATTCGGCTGCCCCTGCGGGATTGGAGTCCTCAAGGTTACTACTTCGAGGCCGTCAATGGTGAATATACGTATCTATTGACCAAAACGCCTCGGGGGATCTTCCTGACGGTGAGTCGTGGTACCCATGAACTGCTGCGGGAACCTGTTTTGGAGCCGTGGTAGGCAAAGGAATCCAATTCGATGAATGACTCCACTGCATAGGCGGATGGGGAATTCCACGAGAAATGTTAAAATCAGTTCTTGTTAGCTGAGGCCACTCTATGGCAGAAGAGATTTTCAATACTGCGGTGATTACGTTTACGCTGGTTTTGGTTGGTTTAGGCGCAGGGTACCTGCTGTTGCGCTTGACCCCCGACGATTAAGCCACCAACATGCCCCTAGCCGGCAAAGAGCACAAGCCACAGGGGCAACAAAAGAATCAAGGCAAAAAGACTAGTCAAAATTAAGCTGGCGGCAAAGGCGCGGTCTAAGTGATACACATCCGCCAAGATCAGCGTCATAAAGGCGGGGGGCATGCCTGCTTGCAGCACGATTCCTAGGCGCGGCGGCCCTGTGACCCCGATCGCGGTTAACCCTACCCCCAGCAGCAGTGGCACCAACAGCATCTTGATGGTCAGACACGGAATGATCCGCTGCCATTGGAGCTTGAGAGGGGCTTCCCCAAGGCAGATGCCCATATAGATGAGTCCAGCAATCACCATGAACCATGCCAAGGTCAGAAGTCCCTGTTGGGCGATCGCCGGTAGGGGATGTTGTCGCAGCAGCAGTCCGATGCCGACACACCAGAGGGTTGGATTACGACCAATATGCCACAGCAGTTTGGAGAAGGAAATTGAGTGAGACCCTAGGGAATCACCAAAACTTGCGGCCACGCCAATGCCAGCACTATAGGAAATGAGGAGCGTCCCCATCAGATCAAAAAACAACGCCCAGCTAAAGTGATCCTGCCCCAGCAATCGCCAAGTAATTGGAAAGCCAATAAAACCTGTGTTGCCCACCATGGTGGCCAAGAGAAAACTGCCCTGTTCCTGCCGCGTGGGGGCGGGGTACCGCTGCAACCACAGCCAAGCCAAAGCAACCCCCATCCCCATGCCCAGCCACGCCCCTAGAGGCGCCAACGTACTGTGACCCGTAATTGTAGTGGTGACAATAAAACTAAAGGCCGTCAGCGGCGTCCCTACCCAGAATAGCCCCTGCGCTAGCCAAGCTCCCGTGGTGGGGGGCAAAAAGCGGCTACTGCCATAGCCAATGCCCATGCAGAGAAAAATCAAGCCGTACAGTTCAGTCAGCGTCGGCAGGAGGGTTAGGAGCGCCTTCACAACAAAAGTCTCTACCTCAGGGCACGCCTGTCATGACTCCCTCTAAGAATAGCAAGGTACAGCGATTCAATTCTGATGGGAAAATCATAGGGGTGGAGTGGATGAAGAAACTGATGAAACAATTTTGGGGTTGGTTAGGCCTAGTACTACTTCTGTGGGAAGTCTGGACAGCGCCAAGTTGGGCGGGGTTACAAGACGATCGCTACGATGGGAATATCTTTGCCCTCTATGCCGGCAATGGCGCCCTGGTGCCGCCAAAAGTCACCCTAGAGAAATCCCGCCAGAGCGATCGCGCCACCTTGCTGCTGTTTTATGTAAACGATAGCCGCGATTGCAAGCAGTTTGCTTCAACCATCTCCCAGCTGCAGGGGTACTATGGCCGCGTCACGGATTTCATTGCCGTCAATGTGGACGCCTTGCCCTTTGGGGCGCAGTTTTCCCCCGCTGAAGCAGGCTACTACTACAAAGGCCGGGTGCCGCAAACACTGATTTTCGATCGCCAAGGGCAATTGCGGCGGGAATTTATCGGTGTGGTGCCCTTTGAAACCCTTGATGACACGTTGCGGGAAGTCTTTGATTTGCTCCCGCGATCGCAATCCTTAGAGCTGCGGCCTCGCCCTGTGAATGAAATCAACGTGGAACTGGTGCCCCCGCCCCCTGCTAAAGGGGAGAATCTAGCCCGCGAAACGGTAGAGTAAAGAGGAGCGTTGCAGTGAGGTCAACCATGCAGCTATCCACGCTACAGGAACGTCTAGCGATTGTTTTAGCCAAGCGGGGGAGTCTCAAAAAGCTCTTGGAACTTCCCGGTAACGGCACCCTTAGGATTGATATTGAATCTGCCCTTGCAGAACTCGATGAATTGATTAGCGACTTCAAGCGCACGTTTCCAGACCTCGACATTCCTGCCTAGGAGGTTCACAGTGGTGGAGATTACCAGTCGTTGGGTCAAGGTGGTCAATGGCGATCTGCTCATTGATGCCTACTTAGCAGAGCCTGTTGCCCCTGGCCGTTATCCAGCAGTGATTGTCTTTCAGGAAATTTTTGGCGTCAATGCCCATATCCGCGACGTCACCGAACGCATTGCCCGCGAAGGCTATGTGGCGATCGCCCCCGCTATTTACCAACGCTTTGCCCCCGGCTTTGAAACAGGCTACACCGCCGCTGATATTGATTTGGGGCGGCAGTACAAAAACCAAACCAAAGCCGAGGAACTCCTCAGTGACACCCAAGCCACCATTGCCTATCTGCGTGGCCTCGAAAATGTCGATGGGGATGCCATTGGCACAATTGGCTTTTGCTTTGGTGGTCATGTGGCCTATCTGGTGGCCCAGTTACCCGACATTAAAGCCACGGCCTCCTTCTACGGTGCGGGCATTACCACCATGACGCCGGGCGGTGGCCCCCCTACCCTTGAAATCACCCCTAAAATTCGCGGCACCCTCTATGCCTTCTTTGGCGATCGCGACCAAAGTATTCCCATGGATCAGGTGAAACAAATTGAAACGGCGCTGCGCCACCATGGCATTCGCCACCACATCTTCATCTATCCAGCGGATCATGGCTTCTTCTGCGATCAACGGGACAGCTACGATGCGGCAGCCGCACAGGACGCTTGGCAGCAGGTAAAAGAGCTTTTCAATACCGTCTTACGCCAGCAACCTTGAGAATTGCCGCTCTTTTACAGGGATAGAATATACTCAAAGCTGCAAACACCAAGATGAGGGAAAATCCCATGCTCTTCAGGTGCTCCTTGGCTTAGAGAAAGGCTGTATTACTTTACAAGGCCTTAATTTGACTTACAAAGTCTTAATTTGACCCACTTTGACCGTATTCAATACAAAACAAAGGGCTATAGTATGAGGTAGATTTGTGTTTCCCATTGCCTTAGCAGTGCCAAGGGAAATTCCTAAAATTCTGCCACTCAAAACTACTCTATCCTCTCTGTTGCTGGTTATGACTAGTCCTACCCACAAAGTCCTGCTGAAGCAGGGAGCCTTGGTTCTCAAGCAGTGTCAAAAAGCCCTTCTTGAGCGAGATATGGCTGTGCTTCAGCAGCAGGCACGCATTTTGCAAGTGGCGGCAATAGCATCACGGCAAACGCTGATTGAGGCAGAAGCACGCCTTTTAGAGCAGGCAGCCCGGCAAAATCAACCCCGGCGGGCAACAGAAATTTTAATGAAAATTAGAGAGTGCTTGGTTGCCTTGGCAGGAGATCGGCGTGATTTTGATAGTGTGCCAAGTGTAGTAGCAGAGGGGAAGGAACCCACAAAGAAGGCTCCCTTTGGCCAGCCCCCCCATGATGACAACTATACGAAACGCTTGGGAGACTATCTGGTTGAGGCTGAGTTGGTAACGCCGGCCCAAATTGAAGTCGCCTTAGCCGATCAGCGGGCAACCGGAGCACGGCTAGGGGATATTTTGGTGGCACGGGGATGGCTGCGTAAGGGCACAATTGAGTTCATCATGGAGCGAGTGCTGTTGCCGGAGCGCCGTCGTCAGGTGTCAGAAGCTTCCTCTTCTAGACTGGATGCTGCGGCGGTTCAGTCCCAGTGCTCTAGAACACTGCCGCCAAGTGGAAGCTCAGCGAATGACCGCGCAACCCTCATTGATAGCAACTATTTAGATGCTCTGTAGGGATATCCCCTGTGGCGATCGTATATTCCCAAAGAGCCTTAGAACGGGGCGATCGCGCCCTGCGCTGTAGTCCTTTTTTGCCACCGTTGTTTCAGACCATGCAGCAGCGGAGTGTGGCACTTCTCGAAATTGTGGGGGAGGCAGGTCTCAAATCGGGATTCACGCGATCGCCCTTGCCAGTGCTCCTAGCAGAAGCGGAATTGGACTGGTTGATCCGCGTCGGTTTGCTGCGCCGCGAAGTGGATGGCCAAGGCCTCACCGATCGCTATCGTCTCACTCCCTTAGGGCAACAGTTGATTCAACGTTATAGCCAACCCACGTGGTCAGCTTCTTGGGGCGATCGCTGGCGCAACCAACTCAGCCGCTGGTGGGGAATGTAACGGTTCTGTAATGACCTGTAACGCATCGGTGATTTTCGCTACCATGCTTTATGAGTGCCGTTAGCAAGAGCGAGACGCAGCTTTTTATGGTTAATACCGTCGCCAAACCTGAGTTTGAAGAACTGCGGCCGGGCATCAAAGCCCCCGCCAAGGAAACCATCCTCACGCCCCGCTTCTACACCACTGACTTTGAAGCGATGGCCAATATGGACATTACGGAAAACAAAGCAGAGCTTGAGGCCATCCTTGAGGAGTTTCGCTGCGACTACAACCGCCATCACTTTGTGCGGGACGAAGAATTTGAACAGTCCTGGGATCATATTGATGGTGAAACCCGCCGACTATTTATTGAATTTCTGGAGCGCTCCTGCACGGCGGAGTTTTCTGGCTTTCTCCTTTACAAAGAGCTGAGTCGCAAGCTCAAGGATCGCAACCCCCTACTGGCGGAGTGTTTTGCCCTCATGTCTCGCGATGAGGCTCGCCACGCTGGCTTTCTCAACAAAGCAATGGCAGATTTCAATCTGTCGTTGGATCTAGGCTTTTTGACGCAGCACCGCAACTACACCTACTTTGAACCTGAATTCATCTTCTACGCCACCTACCTCTCTGAGAAAATTGGCTACTGGCGCTACATTACGATCTACCGCCATCTAGAAAAGCACCCCGAACACCGCATTTATCCCATCTTCCGCTTTTTTGAGAACTGGTGCCAAGACGAAAACCGCCACGGTGACTTCTTTGATGCCGTGATGCGTGCTCAGCCGCAAATGTTGGATCGCCCGCGCACCTTCTGGCAAAAGATTAAGGAAATTCCCCTCTCCCTCTCTGGGAAGAAATGGGCACGCTACTTCTTAGTCTGCTGGGTGCCACCAAAACTGTGGTGCCGCTTCTTCCTGTTGTCGGTCTTTGCCACCATGTACCTCAACGATGTGCAGCGGGCGAAATTTTATGCCGCCATTGGCTTGGATGCCCGTGAGTACGATCGCGAAGTGATTGCCAAAACGAATGAAACCGCAGGCCGTGTTTTTCCAGTGATTCTTGATGTGGATCATCCAGAATTTTATGAGCGGTTAGAGCGGTGTGTGGAAAACAACGCCAAGCTGACAGAAATTAGTAAGCAAAAGGGCGGTTTCCTCAAGAAACTTCCCTTCTATCTCTCGAATCTGTGGCAAATGATCAAGTTATTCTTGATCCCTGCCAAGGAACCCCCAGCAGTTGCAGTGCGTTAATTATCACTGCAACATAGAAATACAGGGATCGCTAGGGGTTGCGTCTGCGGACGTAACCTTTTTTATTCTTCCTAAAATTGATGTCTGTACTATTACGGAGTGTTGCGGGAGTATGAAAAGAATCTAAAAGCCCTTTTGAGTACTGGGGATCGCTAAAACCCGCTCCTTAAGCTGCTGCGCCCCTGTGATCGCTGAAAAAGTGGCTGAGGGGAATTTCATAGGATGGAAGGTAGAGAGCCTAAAGATTTTACTTCGGAGTTGATCCCCACGATGGACAGCCCAATTCTCACTCCCACAACTTGCCGTTTTTGCCACTTCTATTATTCCGAAGGGCGGCGGGGTGGTACCTGCCAAAAACTAAATGTACCGGTGCGGGGGTTTTGGCGGGCATGTCCTCTGGCGACAGCCATCCCTAGCCGTGAACATCAGCCAGCGATCGCAACCACACCATCAACAGCAGCCAACACAGCTAGGGCGTCAGTATTTTTTTTTCAGGATGATCCCGAAGCCATTGCGTGACCTCAGCAAGGGTCGGTTGACCAGCGATCGCCCCCCGTTTTGTCGTCACTAGGGCACCCACCACCGTGGCAAATTCTAAACAAGCAGCCTGCCATTGGGAGTCACGGTAGTTTTCCGGGCTGCCCTGCAACAATTGAGCAATCCAACCCGCAACAAAGCCATCGCCGGCACCAGTGGTATCCACAACCACCATGGCGGGTGGTTGTAATTCCCCTTGATTTTGGTGCCAGCAGTAGCGAATAGCTTGATCTCCATCTGTAATGACCACGGCATGGTCAGGTGCCATCCCCCAAAGGGCACGATAGACGACTTGGGGATCGCTGTCAGAGAAAAATAATTCCGCCTCTTCCTTGGCCAGTTTCAGGAAATGCGCCTGCGCTAAAAAAGGACGAATACGCTCAGGGGCAGCACTTGCATCCAGCCAAAAGATCGGTCGCCAATTCGCATCAATGAGAATTAAGGTTCCCCTTTGCCGCAGTTGTTGGACTAAATGTTGAATGGTGGTGGCGGTGGGTTCACTGGCTAGTCCGAGGGTGCCGGTGACGAAAAATCGTGCCGCAGCCAGTAGCGATGGGGAGACTTGGTGGCCATAGAACTGCATATCAGCAAAGACAGAAGTGCCTGCTGGTGCAAATCCGACAAACTGGCGATCGCCCCCCACCAGTTGAACACGTACTTGCCGCGTCGGAACCCCAGCGACCCGCTCGACCGCTTTGATATTCACCCCCAAAGCAGCTAATTCGGCACAGGCCTGCTCCCCCAAGGCATCGTCCCCCACTGCCCCCAAAAAAGCAGCACTGACCCCCAACTTCACCAAACCACAGGCGACATTGGCCGGGGCACCCCCAAGAAAGCACTGGGGGGGATCGGGGGGCACTTCTAGACAGTCAAAGAGAACTTCGCCAGCACAGAGGACAGTGGGTTGAGACATTACCAGTATTCGCTATAGGGCAATTTAGTTTTTTCTATTGATCCCTAGCCTAGCGATCGCTAGGGGAGTGTGTCAAAATGGTAGCGATTCCAAGATCGAGGGACACTGCAACCGTGTTTGTTCTTAGTGGGTACGAGTATTTTCTCGGCTTTTTGATTATTTGCAGTCTAGTACCCGTACTAGCTCTAGGTGCTTCTGCGCTATTGCGTCCCAAATCGGGGCGGATGATCCGCTTGACGACCTACGAATCGGGAATGGAACCCATTGGGGGGGCGTGGATTCAGTTCAATGTGCGCTACTACATGTTTGCCCTCGTCTTTGTCATTTTCGATGTGGAAACCGTCTTTTTATATCCTTGGGCGGTAGCCTTCCATCAGTTGGGCCTACTGGCCTTTATTGAAGCCTTGATTTTCATCGCCATTCTGGTTGTGGCTCTGGTTTATGCGTGGCGCAAACGTGCCCTCGAATGGTCTTGAGTGAATCAATAGCAGTTGAAGTTGGAGCAGCGAATATGAGTGACACCCCCGAAGTTTCTACCCCTGAGGCCGCCATTGTTGAAGCAGGGCCTGTCTGCCGCCTGTTGCAGTCCCAAAACTTGAGTGTGCAATCCCTTGGTACCAATGCCTCCGGCGTAGAAATGATTAAGGTGGATCGCGATCGCCTGTTAGCAGTGTGCCAAGCCCTCTATGCTGATGGCTTCAACTATTTGCGCTGCCAAGCAGCCTACGATTCTGGTCCCGGCCAAGACCTCGTGAGCACATACCACTTGGTCAAACTAACTGATAACGCCGATCGCCCCCCAGAGGTGTGCATCAAAGTCTTTGTCCCCCGTGAAGATCCGCGCGTCCCCTCGGTCTACTGGATTTGGAAGACTGCCGACTGGCAGGAGCGGGAATCCTACGACATGTTTGGCATTGTCTATGAGGGGCATCCAAATTTGAAGCGCATCCTCATGCCCGAGGATTGGGTGGGTTGGCCACTGCGCAAGGATTACATCACGCCTGACTTTTACGAGTTGCAGGAAGCCTACTAAGCTCCCTTGGTTCCCGCTGATGCTGCCTATTGGTACAGTTGGTCACAGGTACCCGGCCTTGGCCCGGTGTTACTCAAGCGACTGTGGCAGCACTTTGGGGACTTAAAAACGGCTTGGGAAGCGCCTCTAGAAGCGCTAGGGGAAGTGGAAGGCATTGGTGCCAAACTCCAAGGGGCGATCGCTCGCTATCGTCAGCAGTGCCACCCCATAGCCCTCTATGAACACCACCGCCAGCAAAATCCCCACCATTGGGTGCTGAGTGACCCTCGCTATCCACCCCTGCTGCGGGAAATTCCTGATCCGCCCCCCTTGCTATATTACGGCGGTGCCCGTGTCACAGAACTCCTGAGTCAACCCACACCAACGGTTGCTATTGTCGGTACCCGCGATCCTTCAGAATATGGGCAGCGTTGGGCACATAAGCTGGGATACGCCCTCGGTCAGGCGGGGTTTGTGGTTGTTTCGGGTATGGCCGCAGGCATTGATGGCGCAGCGCATCGCGGCTGTTTAGAAGCTGGAGGTGCTACACTGGCCGTTTTAGCCACCGGTGTGGATATGATCTACCCACCGGAAAATCGTCCCCTTTACTACCAAATCGGTGAACGTGGGGGATTCTTGAGCGAGTATCCTAAGGGGGTGGGTGCCGATCGCCCCCAATTTCCCCGCCGCAATCGCATTATTGCTGGTCTATGCCGTGCGGTGATTATTGCAGAGGCGCCCTACAAATCCGGTGCCCTCATCACGGCTCGCTATGCTGCCGAGTATGGTCGCGATGTCTATGTGCTGCCGGGGCATCTCGATAACCACCGTGCCAAGGGTGCCCTTAGTCTGGTGAATCAGGGGGCACACATTATCTTGGGAGAAGAAGCCCTCCTCGAACAGTTGGGGCATACACCCCCCCTTGATCCAACACCTTTTTCTGCTTTGTCCCCGACCCTATCCCCGCCGCAGCAACAAATTCTGGCAGCAATTCAACATCTGAATCAAGGTAGCCATAGTGTTGCTTTTGATGACATTGTGCAGCAAGCGGCCTTAGAGACGAGTGTCGTCATGGCAGAACTAATGCACTTGGAACTGATGGGTTGGGTGGAGCAACTGCCGGGAAATCGTTATCGCAAAATTGAACGTTAGCAATGTTGAGTTGGAGGTTGAGATGACAAACCCCCAGAACCTACAACATCCCCGCGAAGCCCAAGATCGGTTAGTCCTCGAGCGTCTGCGGCAAGAGGGCATCAGTGATTACAACTTAGCGGAGTTGGGACGCCTGCTCATTCGCTACGATGGTTTCCCTGGCGCCGAAACCAATAAGAAGTTAATGGCAGAGCTGCTAGAAAAATGGCAACTCACCGAGGAAGAACTTTTTGAGCGTACCCGTGCCATTCACGCTCGCGGCGGTGTGTACAAGGTGGGCAGCGATAAACGGGAGGATTGGACTTAGATTTCTTTGCCGTAGAGGCGATCAAGGGTACGAAAGTCCTTTTCAGCTTCTTGCCAAAGAATGCGGTTGTCTGGATCGGCTTTCAGCGCTCGATGCAGGTATTCCCGTGCCGCTTGGGGCTGGCGATCGCGCATGAGTTGCCGTGCCCAGCACTGATAAGTGACGGCTTGCCACTGGCGTACTTCCGCATCTTGGGGCAGCCGACTGGCCAACCCTTCCACAAGGGATATGGCACGTTGATAGCAGCGATATTTGAGAAATTCTTGAAGTTGGCGATAGCTAGCGTGCTTCAGTGCAATTTCAAAGGCAGAGAGAGGCGGGGGTGGCTGCGGCGGGCGAGATTGGGGTTCTGATTTAACAGGAGTGGGACGAAAGGTGGGCAGTACTCGTACTAATTTCTCATAGGCCTGTTGGAGGAGAATAAACTTCTCATGGGCAGTGCGATCGCCGGGGTTGACATCGGGATGATAGCGTCGTGCTAAGCGTCGGTAGGCGGATTTGACTTGGGCTAAGGACGCCCCTTGTGGCAACTCCAGAATGCGATAGCACTCTTCTAAATTCATTCCCCAGGGCACAACATGACATCTGCTTTGCATTGTCGGAGGTTCACTTCGGTTCTGCAACCAATGTCCTACGCTGGAATCAGGTGAAACATGCGGAGTCACCCCAGCGTGGAGTCAGCGCATATTTTAGGGACACGGATTGATGTCACCACCTACCACCAAGCCGGTGATCTCATTGCTGAATGGATCAGTCAAGGTAAGGGAGGCTATGTGGTGGCGGCCAATGTTCATGTGGTAATGACGGGGGTGTGGCGATCGCCCTTCCGACGGGTGGTGAATGGTGCCCAACTGGTGACCTCTGACGGCATGCCCTTGGTGTGGGGCTTACGGCTCTTAGGCTTTCCTGAGGCGGAACGGGTCTATGGTCCTGATTTGATGCTGGTGTTGTGCGATCGCGCCCAGCGGGAAGGTTGGCGGATTTTCCTCTATGGCAGTGAACTCCTCGTCTTAGAGCGGCTGCAACGGAAGCTGCGAGAACGCTTTCCCAATATCCAGTTAGTGGGTGCCTATGCACCGCCTTTTCGTCCTTTGACCCCTGAGGAGGAAGCCAGCGATCGCCAACGCATCCTTGATAGTGGTGCTGATCTGGTTTTTGTCAGCCTTGGCTGTCCTAAACAGGAGGAGTGGATGGCTCGCCAACGTCCTTTCTTGCCAATTGTCTTAGTGGGTGTCGGCGCCGCCTTTAACTTTCACAGTGGGGTTGTGGCGCAAGCCCCTCGCTGGATGATGGCGATCGGCTTAGAGTGGCTCTTTCGGCTCTTTCAGGAACCCCGTCGCCTTTGGCAGCGCTATCTGATTAACAATCCTGCCTTTGTTGTGCTGTTTGCGGGTCAACTTCTGCGCCACTGGCTAGGCCGACGGCAGGCCAAGAGAGTCTCCTAGGGTTTGCAGGGGAGAGCGTCCCACCCGTTGCTGTGCCCACTGAAGGCTTTGCTGCAATCGAGTCACCAGGGGCAAGGATTTTGTTTGGGGAGCCGTCTCAAAGTAATGAATCAAACTTAATCCACTCAAGCGCAGCACATAGGCTGCCGTTGCCCCCTGTAAACAACTGCCGGCCAAGTAGGTAAGGGAATTGCCCTTGAGCCACTGCCCTAGGGATTGCGTGCCCAGTTCTACTGCCCCCAACTGTACCATTAGCTGCAATAGCTCCTTAGCAAGGGGTTCGGCATCGGCTAAGGGGAAGGAGCGTTGGTAGATTTGCCCTAAGTCCCACGTGAGGCGCACCAATAGTCCCCCGGCCATAACGAGATCCAGAAGCGGGAGAGGATTCACTGCCGTTGCCGCTGCTGCCAGCCATTGATAGCGCTCAATGATCGGGGTGGCTCGTTCTTGGCGATAGTGGTTGAGGGCGGCTTGCGCCTGTTGATGGAGCTGTTGGGCACGGCGATAGGTGCCGGCTAGGACGAGATTTGCTCGCTGTTGGGTGAGACAGTGCAGCACTGCAGAGGTGAGGGCTTGGGGATTGTGAGGTGTAAAGGGAATGAGTTGGTCTTGCCCAATCTGGAGTTGTTGCAGTTGCTGTTGTAAATGCACTGCCACGCGATCGCAAAGCGCGCCCTTCGGGCGATCGCTCTCCTGCACCATTTCTGGATACCACACCACCAGAACGTGATAATGGCTTGCCTGCAACACCCGCAGCATCTCAAATTCACTGGCGGTGAGGGCGCCCCTGACCGTCAAAAGTACCAAGTCTGCTTGGGGCACGGTGGCTAAGGTTTGCCGCTGAACCGTACAGCGCTCAAGGGGTAAGGTAGCAACGGCATCGTGCACCTGATTGAGAGCATAAGCTGACTGACCGAGGACACAGACCTCAACCGTTGGGCTATCTAACCGCCGTTGGAGTTGGCTGTGGGTTGATTGTAGAGAGGCTTGACGCTCTGGGGGAAGTTCCTGCAAAAGAGTATGAGTCTCTGCCAGTTGCTTTTCGAGCAATTGAGGATGCAGAGTAGGTGGCGAGGCTTTGACTTCCGTAGGAGCGGGCGATCGCCGCCAGTACCAATAGCCCAATCCCAGAGCGAGAATCAGGAGCCATGCCCACGGATGATCATTCACCCAGCCACTCAACAACAAAAGAATGATGGCGGCAGCAACAGCCATGTCCTTTACCCCAAGCAAGATCCTCTGTTTGTTAGCTTACCTTGACTAGTGAGCAGCACTCAAATTCCCAAGACCCGAGGAAGGGCAGGCTGAGTTTTCTGCCCCCTTTTCAAAAAGGCAAGCACCTCTGGACTTAAATATTCTCTGGATTGGGCATTATTCAAAAATAGCCTCTTGACTTGATTTGATTTGAGAGTTTTTGTTAGATTTAGAGGTGCTTGAAAATCTCTGAACCTATTCCCCAGAGCGGGATTGACAACTGAAGACGAAGCTAAACTAAAAATTTTACAGCCGCCAAAAAATCAAGTGGCTGAGGTGCTTGAAAACAGAGTGTGCTAAGCTAGTCCTAGAGGCACTTTCAGAGTGCCGCGGTGCTTCTACCTCTGATGCCGCAAGGCGTTGCGCACCCACAACGCATTGAGCACAGAGTTACCCTTAAATTTTCAACTTTTCAACAAGGATTTCTGACGCCAATGGATGTTATCCCCGCCATTGATTTACTGGACGGCAAATGTGTGCGCCTCGTGCAAGGGGACTATGGTAAGGTTAACGTTTTCCATGATGATCCCCTAAAAGTCGCCCTCTACTGGCAGCGGTTGGGTGCCCCCCGCCTGCATGTCGTTGACTTGGATGCTGCCAAAACAGGAGAACCGCGGAACTACGATCTCATTGCCAAGATTGTTGCCTCCCTTGAAATTCCTGTGCAGGTGGGAGGTGGCTTGCGATCGCGCCAAGCCGTTGCGGAACTCTTTCTCCAAGGCGTCAATCGTGCCATTTTGGGCACCGTGGCTCTTGAGGATCCAGAGCTAGTGGCCAGTTTAGCCGCAGACTATCCAGGACGCATTTGGGTAGGGCTGGATGCTCGCGATGGCTATGTGGCAACGCGGGGTTGGCTAGAAACCTCAACCATTTTGGCAACAGATCTGGCTCAAAAAATGGCCGCAATGGGGGTGGCGGGGTTTGTTTACACCGATATTCAGCGGGATGGCACCCTGCAAGGGCCGAATATTCCAGCCCTGCGGCAGTTATTGGCGGCAACCGATCGCCCAGTCATTGCGTCGGGGGGCGTGAGTTCCCTCACGGATATTCTCAGTCTCTTTGCCCTCAGTCCTCAAGGGTTAGCGGGGGCGATCGTCGGCAAGGCACTTTACACCAAGGCGGTGGATTTACGGGAAGCCGTTCGGGCGGTGGGGCTGGGGCGCTGGCAGGATATTCCGCCCGACTTGGGCAGCACGACTTGGGCATAACCGGCCTAAGATTAAAACGTTGTTACCTCTAAACGCAATGTTGAAGCACCCTGCACTGCGCTCCCTTGGCAAAATTTGGCGACTACTTGATCGGGGCGATCGCTGGCAGCTGTTGGGTATTTTTTTGCTGATGCTGATCACCAGTCTGTGGGAAGCGGTGGGGGTTGGTTTGATTTTTCCCTTTATTGCAGTGGTTGAAAAGCCGGCGCGCCTCAACCAACTCCTCTTCTGGCGAACTGCTCCCTTAACCCCTACCGAGGAATATCAATGGCTCCTTCTCCTCAGTATTGCTTTAGCCGCTCTGTTTATCTTCAAAAACCTGTTTATTGTTGCCAGCACCTACATTCAGCTAAAGTTTCTAAATGCCAAGGAATGCAAGTTTTCTGTCCTGCTTCTGCGCAGCTACCTGTTTAAGCCCTATACCTTTCACCTGCAACACAATACAGCAACACTTATCCAAAATGCTGCCCGTGAAACCAACAACGTTTTTAACCTATACCTGCTGCCCCTACTGATTGTTATTTCAGAACTCCTAGTTGTCTTTGCTATTTTTACGGTCATTTTTTTGAGTGCACCTCTGATTTCAACTGTGGTCATTGTCTTAACCGTTGTTCTTGCGTATCTCTTCTTTCGCTTCTTTCGTCATCGCTTGAAACAGGCGGGGCTACAGCGGGTTCAGTATGCCCAAAAGGTGGTTCAGAGTATTAACGAAGCCCTAGGGGGGATTAAAGAAACCAAGATTCTAGGCAGGGAGCAAGTTTTTCTAGACACCTATAGCGAAAACCTGCTGCGTGAAAAACGCACTTCGCTCTTCCAACAGATTGCTTTCCAACTGCCCCGCTCCTACTTTGAAACCATCGGGGTGATTCTGCTGATTCTCATCCTCATCTTTTCTCTCCTGCAGCGGGGAACAACTGCGCAGATTTTGCCCCTTGTTTCCCTCTTTGCTGCCGCCGCCTTTCGGTTGCTGCCCTCTGCGAACCGCCTCATGGCAAACCTTGGTAACCTGATCTTTTATGCTGCGTCGGTGGATGTGCTTTACCATGACCTATTGGAAGCGCGAACACTAGAGCCACCTCGGCTCTCGGCCGTTAGCCCAGAAAGGGGCGCTTTGTGGGATCGCCTCGAACTCATAGATGTTCACTATACGTATCCCAATGCACCAAGGCCCGCCCTCTGTGGAGTTTCCCTCACGATTAAACAGGGGGAGATGGTTGGCTTGGTGGGAGCCTCAGGAGCAGGGAAAACCACCCTTGTGGATCTGATCCTAGGACTATTAGAACCCTGTCAGGGGGATATTCGGGTAGATGGTGAGAGTATTTATACCAATCTTGCAAAGTGGCAGCGGCAGATTGGCTATATCCCGCAAACGATTTATCTTTCCGATGATACGCTGCGGCGCAATATTGCCTTTGGCCTACCCGAGGCGCAAATAGATGAGGCCGCCCTTTGGCGGGCTGTAGAGGCTGCCCAGTTGGCTGAGTTTGTTGCCGGATTACCGGCTGGCCTAAACACGGTTGTGGGGGAACGGGGGGTGCGCCTTTCGGGGGGACAGCGACAGCGGGTGGGGATTGCCCGTGCCCTTTATCACAATCCCTCAGTGCTAATTATGGATGAGGCTACGGCGGCGCTTGACAACCAAACGGAAGCGGGGGTGATGGATGCCATTCAAGCCCTCAGTGGGGAGAAAACGATTATTATGATTGCCCACCGCCTGAGCACCGTCATGGCGTGCGATCGCCTGTACTTCATGGCCCATGGCCAAGTGGTGGCCGTCGGGAGCTACGAGAAGCTGCTGCAAACCAGTCCAGACTTCCGAGCCATGGCTCAGGGATATGCCAAAGCGAATTAGTGGCTTGCTTGTACTTCCTTGAGGGTACGCGCCATTAAAAGGCTGTGGGTGCCGCGTTCCGGTTCTCCGGGGGCGGGCTGCCGTTGGCGGTAGGTACCATCGGGTTGCAGCTCCCACGCCTGGCGATTATCTGCCAACATAATCTCCAGCAGCTCTTTAAGTTCCAGTTGAATGGCTGGGTCTTGAATAGGGGTAATGGCTTCAACACGGCGGTCGAGGTTGCGCGATCGCCAGTCAGCACTGCCAATGTAGTATTCGGGCTGACCATTATTGCCAAAGTAGAAAATCCGTGAGTGCTCCAAAAAGCGGCCAATGATACTAATTACTCGAATGCGATCGCTCACCCCCGGCACGCCGGGTCGCAGACAACACATACCGCGAATAATCAAATCAATTTCCACCCCTGCTTGGGAAGCCTCATAGAGGGCACGAATCACTTGGGTATCTGTAATCGCATTCATCTTGGCAATAATTCGCCCCGGTTGGCCATTGCGGGCGTGCTCAATCTCGCGGTAAATGAGTTGAAGTGTGCGATCGCGCATGGTGACCGGGGCAACGAGGAGCTGGCGATACTCCCGTTGGCGGGAATAGCCCGTGAGCACATTGAAGAGTTCTGAGAGATCGGCTCCCAATTCCTCACGGCAGGAAAACAACCCCAAGTCCTCATAGAGGCTAGCCGTTTTGGGATTGTAATTGCCCGTGCCAATGTGGACATAGCGGCGAATTTGTCCCGCCTCTTGGCGCACAACCAACACCGTTTTCGTATGGGTCTTCAGACCCGGCACGCCATAGACTACGTGGACGCCAACTTTCTCCAGCTTCCGCGCCCAGAGGATATTGTTCTCCTCATCAAAGCGTGCCTTCAGCTCCACCAAAACAGCCACTTGCTTGCCATTTTCCGCTGCCTTGATTAGGGCATTGACAATCGGTGAGTCGCCTGATGTGCGATAGAGCGTCATCTTAATTGCCAGCACCTGGGGATCATGGGCAGCCAAGGTAATAAAGCGCTGTACCGTTGCGGCAAAGGAATGGTAGGGATGGTGAACAAGGATATCTCCCTCGCGAATCAGACTAAAGAGTTCGTTCGCAACCGCTTCCCAATAGTCCGTGCCGAGGGTGGTCATTTCGCTGGTGGTATCAAACATGGATTCCCGTTCCTCGACCTGCTGGAAACGGGGAGGAACTTGAGGGTGCCACTCCGCATCCTTGAACTGGGGCAAGGGCAAGGCCATAAAGGCAAACAAATCATTCAAACACAACAGGCCATCAAGTTCATACACATCAATCTCCTCGAGATCCATTTCCTCCATGAGGGTTTGCTTGAGAAGTAAGGGAATGCCCCGCTGCACCTCTAGACGCACCACGGAGCCAAAGCGCCGCTTGCGAATTTCCTGCTCAATGGCAATCAGTAAGTCATCAGCCTTGTCCGTTTCCAGTTCAAGGTCAGCACTACGGGTAATGCGAAAGGCAAAGTAGGCCTGAATCTCCATCCCCGGAAAAAGGGTATTGAGGTTGTGGGCAATAATTTCCTCGAGGGGGACGCCAACCCAATGGGCACCTTGGGGAGAATGCAAGTGGGGGGGCAGGGCAATAAAGCGCGGAAACTGATTCGGTACCTTCACCCGTGCCAGTCGCTCTTGCCCAGAGTCTGGGTCACGGATGAGCACTGCGAGATTCAAACTTAGACTAGAAATGTAGGGAAAGGGATGGGCAGGATCAACTGCTAAGGGGGTGAGCACTGGAAAAACTTGGGCTTGGAAGTAGTCGTTGAGGTAGGCCTGCTGCTCGGGGGTCAACTCATCAAAACGGGTGAGGAAAATCGCTTCCTTAGCCAAGAGGGCACGCAGTTCTTGGTCGAAATAGCGGTGTTGCTCGGTAACAATCGGTAGCAGATATTGCCGCACTGCTTGTAATTGCTCTGCTGGAGGCATGCCATCGGCTCCCCCTTGAACAATGCCACTTTCCACTTGCTGCTTTAGACCGGCCACCCGCACCATGAAAAATTCATCTAAGTTGGAACTGAAAATGGCCATAAATTTGAGCCGCTCTAGTAGGGGGGTGCGGGGGTCATAGGCTTCATGGAGTACCCGCTTATTAAATTCCAGCCAACTTAAAGAGCGATTGAAGTAGTACTGTGGATTGTCAAGATCAATCGATTCAGGAGCTTTACGGCGAGGGGACTTCGCAGAAGGCATAGCCGTTTGTTCTTGGTCGTTGGTCACACTAGCTTCCACTGTACTCGATTCCCCTTTTGCAGCGTTGGTACCGCTTCCAGAGCGTACAATGAGAAGGTTAAGGTTTGCTAATCGGGGAGAGTTTCTACCAATATGGCTGACGTGGGGGCAACGGGAGCCGAAATTCGGGCAACACGGATTGAAAAAGCAAAAACATTGCAAGCACAGGGAATGAACCCCTATGCCTATCGTTGGGAACGCACCCATACGGCGGCAGTTCTACAGGAAAAATATGCCCACTTGGCCGCTGGCGAAGCGGTGGGCGATCGCGTGAGTGTGGCCGGTCGAATCATGGCGCGGCGAATTTTTGGTAAGCTCGCTTTTTTCACGCTGCAGGATGACAGCGGTACGATTCAGCTTTACCTCGATAAGCAAACCATTACTCAGGGGATGGGGGAAGCCGCCTTTGCCGATTTGAAGCACCTTACGGATGTCGGTGATATTCTTGGCGCTGTGGGTACCCTCAAGCGCACGGAAAAAGGCGAACTCTCGGTGGTGGTGGAATCCTACACCATGCTCACGAAGTCATTGCTGCCCCTACCCGACAAGTGGCACGGCCTCACGGATGTGGAAAAACGCTATCGTCAGCGCTATGTGGATCTCATCGTTAACCCCCACGTACGCGATACGTTCCGTAAGCGAGCGCTGATCACCGCCGCCATTCGCCGCTACCTCAATGATCAGGGCTTTATTGAAATTGAAACGCCGGTGTTACAGGCGGAAGCTGGGGGAGCCGAGGCGCGTCCTTTTATTACCTACCACAACACACTGGAGATGCAGCTTTATTTGCGTATTGCCACAGAACTGCACTTGAAGCGCTTGATTGTCGGTGGTTTTGAGAAGGTCTATGAACTGGGGCGCATCTTTCGCAATGAGGGCATCTCAACCAAACACAACCCCGAATTTACGTCCATTGAGGTCTATCAGGCCTACGCCGACTACAACGATATGATGGCGCTGACGGAGGCAATCATTACCACAGTGGCAATGGAGGTACTGGGTAGGCTCAAGATTACCTATCAAGGGGAAACGATTGATCTGACGCCCCCATGGCGACGGGTAACCATGCACGATGCGGTGGCAGAGGTCACTGGGATTGATTTTCGCCAAGTTAACGATTTGACAGCCGCAAAGACAGCAGCCCAAAAAGCAGGGGTAAAAGACCTAGACGCCTGTGACACGATTGGCCGGGTTCTCAACGAAGTCTTTGAGCAAACCGTTGAACCCACATTGATTCAACCCACATTTGTTCTCGACTATCCTGTGGAGATTTCCCCCTTGGCCAAGCGCCACCGCAGCCAACCGGGACTAGTCGAGCGATTTGAATTATTTATCGTCGGTCGCGAACACGCCAATAGTTTTTCGGAGTTAACGGATCCCTTGGATCAACGCCAACGCCTAGAGGAACAGGCGCGGCGCAAGGCGGCTGGCGATTTGGAAGCCCACAGTATTGATGAAGACTTTCTTACAGCTTTGGAATATGGAATGCCGCCCACAGGAGGCTTGGGGATTGGTATTGACCGCTTGGTGATGCTGCTGACGGATTCGCCCAGTATTCGGGATGTCATTGCTTTCCCGCTATTGCGTCCTGAATCGACAAGTGGTCAAGTTTGATCGGTTTGCTAAAATCTTAAGCATATTTCTTGAATTCTTTACTCAGCTTTCACTGAATGGAGGCATGGCCGACAATGTCAGTGCAAACCATTGAAAAACCAGCAACCGTTCGCAAGTTGGCGCCTCGCTATCGTGTGCTCCTTCACAATGACAACGTCAATTCCATGGAGTATGTGGTGGAGGTATTGCTAAAAACAGTGCCAAGTCTCACCCAGCCCCAAGCCGTGGATATCATGATGGAGGCGCACACGACGGGGGTAGCCTTGGTCATTACCTGTGCCCTTGAGCACGCTGAATTCTATTGTGAAGGCCTGAAAATGGCAGGGCTGACAAGCACCATTGAACCCGCTGAATAGGCCACCTTTTTCACAGTTTTGGCGGCAGATGATTCGCCGCCCCTTTTGGCTTCGCATCTTTAGTTTTGTCCTGACGCTGGTGCTGCTGTGGCTACCCATCGGCCTAAGTATCTATTTTCTCTGGGGAGAGGGTGGTGCCGCTAGCTTTGTCAATATGGGGCTGTTGTACCTGATCTTTATTCTCTTGCTGCGAGTCTGGGGGCGGCGGGTTCATCAACAGCGATCGCCCTTAGCATTTTACGGCCTGAAAGGGGGCCGGGCTTTTGGTGGTGATGCCCTGCTGGGCTGGCTGGCAGGTGTATTTTTGGTTGCATTGCTATTTCTCATCGAAGCACTCTTGGGTTGGGTGACGTGGCAGGGGCTACCCGATCGCTTTGGTCTGCTGCTGTTGAATGGCGTCCTAACCGGTGTCGCTGTGGGCTTTGCGGAGGAATTGCTGTTTCGCGGCTGGTTATTGCAGGAGCTGGAGCTAGAGTACCAACCGTGGTTTGCCTTGGTGCTCAATGGCCTGATCTTTGCTGCGTTGCACTATCTGCATCCCTTGGAGGTTATTTTGGCCACATGGCCGCAGTTTTTTGGCTTGGCGCTCTTGGGCTGGATTCTCGGATTAAGTAAATGGGTCTTTGGGGGGCGCTTAGGGTTTCCCATGGGACTTCATGGCGGGCTGGTCTGGGCCTACTTTGGTGTGAATGCAGGCAAGTTAGTGAGTTATACGGGGGTAGCCCCTGAGTGGCTGACGGGCATCAATGGTAATCCGATCGCTGGCCTAATGGGCGTCGGGATTTTAATTTTGGTGGCTTTGGGGCTTAGCTATCGCGTCGCAACCGCACCATAAAAAAGCCATCCATATCATCCCGTTGCGGCCAGATGGTGATCCAGCCTGCGGGTGCCGCTTTTAGGGGAAAGTCAGGAGGGGGCGCTTCTATGTGCCACTGAGGATGGTGAGCCAGAAAGTGTTGAATTTGCCTCTCATTTTCGGCAGGTTCTAGGCTACAGGTGGCATAAACCAGCACACCCTGGGGTTTCACCCAGCGCGAGACATTGGCTAAGAGTTGAGCCTGGAGGGGGAGGAGTTTGGCCAAGCGCGTTTTCAGGGGTTGCCAGCGGGCATCGGCATGGCGGTGCAGGGTACCGGTGCCAGAACAGGGCACATCCAAAAGCACGCGATCGCCCACTTCCACAAAGTCCTCAGCCGTTGCACTATCAAGGGTGTAAATTTCAATACTCCTCAGGCCGAGGCGATCGCGATTTTGCGCTAGCTGCCGCAGGCGACTAGGGGTGCGATCGCAGGCAATGACGCGGCCTTGATCGGCCATCAACTCAGCAATATGAGTGGTTTTACCCCCCGGCGCGGCACAGGCATCAATCACCACTTCACCAGGCTGCGGATCTAGCAGATGACTGACCCATTGCGCCGCCCGATCCTGAACCGACCAGTGCCCTTCAGTGTAGCGGGGAAGTTCCGACATAGCTTGGCCACAGTGGGGCAGAACCAGTCCTTGGGGCAAATGGGGAATGGGTTGCAACCTATAGCCTGCTGTCTCAAAATCCGCAATCAGTTGATCAGCGCTTGTCCGCAGGGGATTGAGACGCAGATCGAGGCGGGGAGTTCGATTAAACCACTGACAGAGGGCAGTGCATTCCTCTTGTCCTAAACGCTCCAGCCAAGCGCAAACCAGCTCATCGGGAAAGCTATAGCGACACCCCAGTTGAGAGACCAAGGGCCGATGGGCAATGAAAGCCTCGAGGGGATCAGTGGTAGAGCGGGTGTAACGGCGTAAGACCCCATTCACCAATTTGGCAAAGCCGCCTAAGCCCATCTCTTTCACCAGTTCAACACTGCTGTGGACTGCGGCATGGGGGGGAACGCGATCCAGATAGCGCAGTTGGTAGAGACCAAGGCGCAGCACAAGTTGCACCCTCAGGGGCGGCAGTTGCTGACAAAACCCCTGAATCAGGGTATCTAGGGTGCGCTGTTGGCGAATCGTCCCATAGACCAGCTCAGTCACTAGGGCGCGATCGCCCGCCTGCAGAGAGTGCCGCTGTAAGACTTGGTGGAGCGCCACATCAGCATAAGCGCCCTTGGCCACCCGCTCTAAGATCTCAAGAGCAAGACGCCGCGCAGTTAGTTCCACGCCGATTGTTCTATCATTTCCCGCTGTTCACTGGTGGCGATCGGCCATTCGGGGTTATCACCGCCAATGACAAGAGTTTTCAAGGGCACATAGTCCTCACTAAATTGATTGAGGGCATTAATCAGGACATCCAAGGCCAAAGCGTCACTGGTGCCTAGGTCAAACCAGCAGCGTGCCCAGCGATCGTTGTATTCGAACTCGCCCATATTATGCATCACGGCCATCATCGAACTGTCCGCTTGGGCGTGATCGTACTCTAGGTAACTGAGGTCTAAGCCTGTTTCTTGGACTTGGAGATTCTCAGCATTAAAGCCCCCCAACTTCCCCAGAAAAAACCACGAGTTAAAGACTTCCTCAAGGTACTGCTGCTCGATCGAAGAAGGCGGTGCCGCAAATTCCACCCAAATCCATACGTCAAAGGGATTCACTTCGCGAAAGATAATATTCATGCCCCAGCCCCCAGTAAACCCTTCTGGAATGCAGGCCGTTGTTGCAAGCGTGCCACATAGTCCGCCACCGCAGGGTAGGGACTTAAATCCACCTGAAAGAGCATCTGGAGATAGGCCAGCACTGAACCAAGGGCAACATCAGCAACGGAAAAGTCATTGCCCAGAATGAAGGATTGCCCCGTGAGGGCTGTCTCAATGCCCTTGAGCAGTCGAGGAAGCTGGCGATCGCGATTTTCAGGCGGAAACATCGCCTGTGTCAGGGTGGAATTAGCAAAGAGCACCCACTGATACACTTGGGCAGCCGCCGCCGCATCCTTGGGCAATTTATCGTGCACTTGAGCCAGATAGAGCAAAATCGCCCCCGATTCCCACAGCACCACATCACCATCCACGATCACGGGCACTTTACCCATGGGGTTGAGTTTGAGAAAGTCAGGCTGATGTTGCTCTCCCGCTTGTAGATCCATCAGCACAAATTCATAGGGAATACCCAATTCTTCTAGATACCAGCGCACAATACTGGCGCGGGATTTGGCACCGCCATAGAGCTTCAGCATAGGTCAGTTGCAGCGATCGGTGTGTCAATTCCATCTAAATCACTTTTATTATGCGCTTTGATCGGCTTCAAAATGATTGCTTGCTTCACTGTCCTCAACGCCAAAGCAGTTCCAGCGGCCATTCGGCTATCATTTGCGCCAACTGCTCATTGGAGTGTTGCCCCCAAGGCAGTACCCCCAGCACAGGCACTTGGGTGAAACGGCTGAGAAATTCTGACGGTGTCCACTGCGCAATATCCGTGTCGCTACAGAGGGTGACACAGTTGAGAATCAGACCGCGAATCTCCAGCTTGGACTGCCGCGCAAGGGCAATATTGGCCACAATTTGGGCGATCGCCCCCAAGCGCACCGTTGCCACCAAGACGATGGGCAGCTTCCAAGCCGCTGCCAGATCGGCCACCGTCCACTCCCAAGTAATGGGCGACCCCAGCCCCCCAATCCCTTCAACTAAAAGATAATCGAACCGTTCCTGAAGCTGCCGATAAGTCTGCCACACCGGCCCTAAGTCAATCGGGCGCTGCTCCAGCTCGGCTGCAATGGGCGGCGCAAGGGGGGCTGCAAAACTCAAGGGACACACTTCGGCGGCGGTTTGTTCAAGAGGCAGCGTTTGGCAGTAGTAGTCCCCATCTCCGATTTCGACCGCCGTACCGCTTTGCAGGGGTTTGAAAATGCCCCAGCGTTCTTGGGGGCGATAGCGACGGGCATAAGACCACAGCGCCCGCGTGATCCTTGTTTTGCCCACGGCGGTATCCACCCCTGTAATTAGGAGAGACCGGCAGTGCTGAGAAATGGTGATTCCCCCCTCATGCGAAAAGGCTCAATCATTATATCTATTTCATTAAATGGGACGGCAAAATAATATTGGGCAATATGGGTCGCAAATCGTCCACAGACACAGGGCCAAAGTTCATGATGGTGGGATATTCAAGGGTAAAGTCCACAAGGGTTCCCCTGCGCCCATACAGACAGCGCCCCCCATCCACAATCAGGGGCACGTGCTCACCGTAGTATTTCTGGGCATCTTCAAAGGTGACAATGAGTTCGGTGCCTACTTTCACCGTGGCTGCCACCAGAAAGAAGGGAAGAGCGCCCACCAGATCGTAAATAAAGCGATCTGGACAAGCTAAATAGACGCAATCAAACCCCTGCATAATCTGGGGGTCGAGATGGGGTTTGCCCTTCACAATCATGGTGACGGGGTAGGGAAAGTGGGCCAGCATTGTTTTTGCCTCTGGGGAGAGGCTTGCCACTTCCGCCGCGCGATCGCCCCGTGTGAGAATGGCAAGCGGTTGCTCGGTGCTAAAGTTCTTGAGAGCGCGCAGGTTCGCGATCGCCCCCGGACTTGTGCCGTTGACAACAAAGCTATAGACTGTGGCCATTGGCAGAATGATGACCTGATCCTGCGCTAGGTGGGCTTGAATGGTTGGAAAACTGCGGGTATCGGCGGGCAGCGATCGTGCCAAGGTGGCCATGTTAAAGACTCCAAGAACGACAGCAGGGCATTTTTCCGTTGATCTGTAGTCTATAGCGAGGAGGTCGTAGGGGAAGTTGAAAAAAGATTGCATTTAATAATGAGTCTGATAAGTGTGATCGCAAGCAGTGCAGTTTCAACTACCCTAGGAAATAGTCCTTAATAGCATATGCCGCGCAACCATGGCCGAAACTTTCATGTTTAATGCCCTGCGGGCTGCCATTGACGAAGAAATGGAGCGTGATCCCACCGTATTTGTGCTAGGGGAAGATGTGGGACATTATGGCGGCTCCTACAAGGTGACCAAAGACCTCTACAAAAAGTACGGTGAACTGCGCCTGTTGGATACCCCCATTGCCGAAAACAGCTTTACAGGCATGGCGATTGGGGCAGCAATGACCGGCTTGCGTCCGATTGTTGAGGGCATGAACATGGGCTTTTTGCTCTTGGCCTTCAACCAAATTGCCAACAACGCTGGCATGCTGCGCTATACCTCTGGGGGCAATTTCAAAATCCCGCTTGTGATTCGCGGTCCGGGGGGTGTCGGGCGGCAATTGGGGGCAGAGCACTCCCAGCGCTTGGAGGCCTACTTCCAAGCAGTCCCCGGCTTAAAAATTGTGGCCTGCTCCACCCCCTACAACGCCAAAGGCTTGCTCAAATCAGCGATTCGTGATCCCAATCCCGTGCTGTTTTTTGAGCATGTGCTTCTCTACAACCTCAAGGAAGACCTCCCCGAAGAGGAATACTTACTGCCGTTAGATAAGGCTGAGATTGTCCGCAGTGGTGAGGATGTTACCATTCTGACCTACTCACGGATGCGCCACCATGTGCTGCAAGCGGTGAAAACCCTCGAAAAAGAGGGCTATGACCCGGAAGTGATTGACCTGATTTCCCTGAAGCCTTTGGACTTTGAGACAATTGGTGCCTCAATTCGCAAAACCCACCGCGTGGTGATTGTCGAAGAGTGCATGAAGACAGGGGGCATTGGTGCTGAACTCTGCGCCTCAATTATGGAGCGCTACTTTGATGAGCTGGATGCGCCGGTGATCCGCCTCTCCTCCCAAGATATTCCCACGCCCTACAACGGCACCCTAGAGAATCTCACCATTGTCCAACCGCCCCAAATCGTAGCGGCCGTGCAGAAGCTGGTGCAAGGACAGGTTTAACCATGGGGAAATATCGCGGCTGGCTGATTGCCATTTTGGTCTTGCTGATGGCCGCCACATGGGTCATTGTGCGCACACCGACTCGGCTGGGGTTAGATCTGCGGGGGGGTGCCCAACTGACGCTGCAAGTGCAAACAACAGATAAAGTGCCGCAGATTACCCCCCAAGTGCTGGCAGCCGTTCAAGGGGTGGTGCAACGGCGGATTGATGGTCTAGGGGTTGCCGAAGCAGTGGTGCAAACCGCCGGGGATGACAAGCTCTTGGTGCAATTGCCGGGGGTAACAGATCCGCAGCAGGCAGAGCGGATTCTCAAGGGAACAGCACAACTGCTCTTTGCTGCCCAGAAGCCTGGTACAGAGGCGCAACTGCAAATTGAGCGGCAGCTTCAGTCGCAACTGCTCTTGGAACAGGCTCAACTCTTGGCGGAGCAGGCGCAGAATGTCAACAATCCTGAGGCGCTAAAGGAGATTGAGCCAAAGCTAGCCAAAAACCGTGACTCCTTGAAAAAGAGCCAGCAGGCGATCGCCAGCCTATTTGAACCCTCGGATTTAACCGGCGCCATGCTGCGGGAAGCCTTTGCCAGCCCCATCGCCCCGGGCTCCCCCAACTGGAGCGTGATTGTGCGCTTCGATAGCCAAGGGGCGGAGCTATTTGCAAAACTGACCAAAGCGATTGCAGGCACTGGGCGCAGCCTCGGCATTTTCCTTGACGATCGCCTGATTAGTGCGCCAACGGTGTCCGTGGAATATGCGGAAACGGGGATTGTGGGCGGCAGTGCCGAAATTTCCGGGGGCTTCAATGCCCAGAGCGCCAATGATTTGGCGATTCAGTTGCAAGGGGGGGCGCTGCCGGTGCCCCTCGAGGTGGTGGAAAACCGCACGGTGGGCGCTTCCTTGGGGCAAGATAGCATCCGCGATAGCCTCTATGCCGGTGTGGCGGGCTTGGGGTTGGTGCTGATCTTTATGGTGGCCTACTACCGCCTGCCGGGACTAATTGCTGATCTTGCCCTAATCCTCTACGCCATCTTTACCTATGCGGCCTTTCTGCTGTTTGGGGTGACGCTGACGCTGCCGGGGATTGCGGGTTTTATTCTCAGTATTGGTATGGCGGTGGATGCCAATGTGCTGATTTTTGAGCGCACCCGCGAGGAGTTGCGGGCAGGCAAAACCCTCTACCGTGCTGTTGAATCGGGGTTTGATCGCGCCTTTGCCAGTATTCTCGATAGCAATGTCACCACCTTGATTGCCTGTGCGGCTCTCTTTGCCTTGGGAACAGGGTTTGTGCGCGGTTTTGCCGTGACCTTAGCCATTGGTATTGGCATTAGTATGTTTACGGCCCTCACCTGTAGTCGCACCTTCCTGTTTTACGCCATTAGCATTCCCAGTCTGCGTAAGCCGAATTGGTTCTGTCCGAAACTGGAGAGCTTTCGATGAGCTTTAGTGTCAATCGCCAGCGATCGCTCTGGTGGGGGGTATCCCTCGTGGTCATTCTCAGTGGCCTTGTGGCGATGGTTCTCTCTTTGGCGTCCCTAGGCAGTCCTCTGCGCTTGGGCTTGGATTTTATTGGTGGCACGCGGCTGCAATTGGAACTGGCCTGTAGCGCTACGCAGACCTGTTCTCAGCCCATTGATATTGATGCCGTGCGTCAAGTGCTCAACCAACAGGGATTGGGCAACAGCAGTCTGCAAATCATTGATCAGTACGGGGTAAGTATTCGCACAGTGCCCCTTGATGTCGATCAGCGCACCCGCCTCAGGGATGCCCTCACGCAGAAAATTGGTGACTTTGACCCCCAGAAAACGCAGATTGAGACTGTTGGCCCTACCCTTGGCGAAGAAATCCTGCGATCGGGACTGCTGGCCCTATTGGTCTCGTTTATTGGCATTACAATTTATCTGACGCTGCGCTTCCAGTTTGACTATGCCTGTTTTGCCCTGGTCGCTCTTGTCCATGATGTGCTGGTGACCACGGGGGTCTTTGCCATTTTGGGACTGGTGGCCGGCGTGGAGATTGACAGTCTCTTTATTGTGGCGCTGCTCACAATCATTGGCTTTTCGGTGAACGATACGGTGGTCATCTACGATCGCGTGCGGGAGACCCTGAAGCTCAACCCTGACCTTGGCATTAAAGAGGTGGTGGATCAGGCGGTTGTGCAAACCCTTGGCCGCTCGATAAATACCACCCTAACGACGCTCCTGCCCCTGATGACGATCTTCATCTTTGGTGGTGATACGCTGCGCTACTTTGCCCTTGCCCTGATCATTGGTTTCACGACGGGCGCCTATTCCAGTATTTTTATTGCCAGTACTCTCCTTGCTTGGTGGCGCGATCGCCAGCCGCCTCGTCCCGCAACGAATACACTGGAGACAACGCCTGCGCCCTAACTGGTTGTGCTCATTCCCCTCACCCAAGAAAAAGTGCGTCAATTGGTGCCGCTGGTGGCCACGGGTTCCCAGTATCGCTATGTTTGGGGCAAACTTCAGGACTTTCTGCGACGCTTAACCTTCTCCGTTGTCGGTGCAGCCTTAGCGGCCTTTGGGTTGAATTTTTTAGGGGATAGCACCCAACTGGTGCTGGGGCTGATTGCGGGTCTCTATTGGCTGTGGGCACCGGCAGTGTTGGCCTCCTTTCGCAATCGTCGCCATCGGCGGTTTCCCTATGGGGGCTTTTGGCGCGGGCGTGTCTTAGATGTCTATGTCACTGAAGAATTAATTGGCAAAGAGGAGACGGTCAATGACAAGGGGGAACTGGTGATTATTGAGAACCGCGAACGCTGCTTGAATCTGGAGATTGGTGACAACACCGGCTTTGAAACCAGAGTTCGTGCCAAGTTGCTGCGCCAACACCGCGTCATTCGTCCCGGCGATGCGGCGGAAATGCTGGTTCTCTCCCGTCGCCCTGATCTGGCGGAGATTGGGCTGATTTCTGAAGTCTTCCTGCCCCGCCATCGCCTCTGGGTAGGCACCTACCCCATCTTGCAGCGGGATGTTTTTGAGGATCTCTCGGAAAGGCTGCGGCGCAAAGCACGCTCTCAATCTCCAAAATCTCCTCGGCGATCGCCCCGACCACGCGATTCCCGCCTGTGATACCTTAAAGGAAAGAAATAAAAGTTAACAATTTCTGATATTCTCTTGACTGCACTGACTTCCCGTCCTGTTTTCTCTGCCCTGCGCCTTGGCACGCGGCCGGCTTGGTTCCTCTTTGGCTTGGCTGGCTTCTTGGTGTCAGTTCCCGTCTTTGTTGAGGCGCCCCTTGTGCGGACACTGCCTTGGCTAAGTTTAGCTCTGACGCCGCTGCTTCTGGGTCTCAGTTTCTATCTCCAACGCCAACCCCACTGCCGCTATTGGGGGGAGATGCTCTATGGCTTTAGCTGGTGCTGGGGGGCAGGCTCCCTCTACTGGGGGTGGTTGCGCTGGGAACCCCTGTGGCACTTGCCCATTGAGGCGCTCCCCCTTCCCCTCATGCTCTGGCACCTAGGACGGCGGCAGCAACTGGTGGGGGTGTTCTTTTTTTGGGGATCGTTTCTGGGCACTGCCATTACCGATGCCTACTTTTACCTGATTGATGTGATCCCCCATTGGCGAGCCATTATGTACCTCGAGGAGGATGTCATTTCAGTTCAGGAGATGCTAGCGCAGGCGATCGCCAAAGCCCAGACCTTTAGTGGCCAAGTGTGGGGGGTGCTTTTGAGCTTGAGTTTACTGCTCATTGGTCTATTGCCCCTCTTTGAATACCAGATTCGCCGCGGCTCTCCTTCTGTTTTGCCCGTGTGGGGATTTATGGGCGCTGTCTTGAGTACACTCGTTGTTGATGGTCTCTTTGGCCTCACCATTGGCCTAATCTCTGTGGCTTAAAAGGGTGACGCTCTGCCAGCGCAAATGACTAAAATCAGCACAGAGGGATTGAACGGCGGCTATGGGGCTTTTTGCTCACCTTTGCTTAACGGGTTCGGCCTGTCTCTTTGCCTTGGAGGGCTATTATCGTCTGAAGCTAAAGGGCATGCAGGTGGCCAACCCTAGCTCTATTCGTGAGTTACAGCAATGCCAGCAACAGGTGACCCAAGAAATCGGTAGCGGCAGTTGGCGCGAGTACGTGCAGGTGGTTGGTCAAGTCACCACATCTCAACCCTTGCTCTCAGAAGTCAAGCGCATTCCCTGTGTTTACTACAAAACAATCATCAGCCGCGAGTATGAAAAAGAGGGCAGCGATCGCCACAATCGTCGAGAACGCCACTGGGAAATTATTGGCCGCCATGAACAGTCAACCCTATTTTTTCTGCGAGATCAGCAGGGGGAGATTGAGGTGAACCCCCTCGGCGCTGAGATTGAAGCAGTGCAAGTCTTAGACGAACTGCGACCAGTGGATAAACCCCATTCTTTTGCCGTCTCCTTGGGGTTTCTGTCATTGAATTGGCGCTTTGGTAGCACGACGACGCTGGGTTATCGCTATCAGGAGTGGGTGCTGCCCTTGGGGCAACCTGTTTCGGTGGTGGGCATGGTTTCGGATCAGGGGGGTGTTCTCCGCTTGCAAAAACCACAAAAGAGGGGACAAAAATTCATCATTTCCCTAAGTTTTGAAGATCAGCTCACTCAACAGTACAAACAGCAAAAACGGAAAATGACCTATGCCTCCCTCAGTGCCGCCCTCTGTGGTGCCTGTGGTTTAGTCTTGGCTTTGTTTTAGGCTGGGCTTAATTGGATTGCTTCGGGGGTTTAGGTTTTATCCAGATGATCCGCCGCTGATTGGCAGCAATTAAATTGGCCTCCTCTTGGGCAATGCGCTGCCGTGCTTGGGGTTGGCGATCGCGCTCCTGTTCTAGTTGCAATTCCTTAACTCGTGCCTCCAGTTGCGCCACTTCTGCTTCAAGGGCATGGAGCTTTTGCAGTTGACTGAGTTGATAGGGCAACAGCTTGGCGATCGCCCCAAGGGCAAAAGCCAGCAGGATCAGATTCACTGCTATTTTGGCAGCCGCTTCCCAAGCGAGGGGCGGAATTTTTCGAGAAGAGTGAACCATCACTAAACCATAAAGGGCGATTTGTCTATCAGTATAAAAAGAAAAAAGCAGCCCCCCTGTCTCAGCAACAACATCGGGAACCGCCTGATAAATTTTAGTTTGGAGAAATGAAGTGATGCAGCCAGTTGGGAAGAACAGTTGGGACTACTTGTACAACTCAGTGGCAAGCCGAAATGCCAGCACCGCGGGCAGCAGCGCAATCACAAGGGCAACGTAAACTTGGGTATCGGTCAGCGCCATGAACAACTCCTTTGTGGAATATACAGTCGCGATCAAGTGCTGTATTTATTACTCCATAGGCGCTTACCTTTGGCAACGCTTGCTCATAGTTTGTAACATTTCGCCTCTAGCTCTCTGGGGTGATCCTAGGACGCCAGAGAGGCAGCCGTCGCAGGAGAGTTAGCATCGAGAGTCCTGTGGCCAGAAGTGTCAGCAAACTTAGCCCCACTAAAAGAACATAGAAGGGACGCCCCACCTCCCCCCAGTAGGTTCCCTGATGCAGACTCAGGAAAATCGCCGCCTGTTCTTTGGAGAGGCCAAACCAGTTGCGGCCAAGGCGATAGGCCATTCCCGTCGTGGCACTCACCAGCAAGGGCAATGCGGCAAGGGCCGCCAAAAGATGATGCAGCCGCCGCGCTGACCACTGGGCGGGGAGCGATCGCCCCCACAGAAGACCTAAACCCGTGGCAATGATTCCCAGCAAGCCTAAACCAATGACCAATACATAGAGCGGCACGCCCCATTCCCCCAGATAGCGGCCTTCATGCAGCGTCATCATCGCCCGCCCAAAGTCCTTGGAGAGTCCAAACCAACTGCGCCCCAGACGATGGGCAATTCCTGTGGTGGCGGAGATCAATAGGGGGAGGGCAAAGAGTAGCACCAAGAACTGGTGCCCCTGACTGCTGAGTTTGGTCAAACGCTGTTTCAGAGGACTCATCGTTCCACCTTCATGGCCAAGGGAATGGTCAACATCAAGGCCGTACCGCGATCGCCCGCGTAGGGACTCTTGACCCGCAGACTCAGACCATAGGGACGCAGTAAATCCTGCGCGATCGCCAGACCGAGACCACTGCCCTCAATTTCGCTATTGGCTTGAATCCCTCGGTACCCCCGTTCAAAGAGGCGCGGCTGCACCTCCTGAGGAATGCCACAGCCCGTATCCCAAACTGTTAATTCTAGGGCTAGGGGGGTGAGGGTCAAGCGCAGCCCAATGGTGCCCCCCTTGGGAGTGTACTTAAAGGCATTGTCCAGCAGATTCCCCACGACCTCCTGAAGTACCCGTTCCTCTAGCCAGATGGGCGGCAGTTGAGGCGGCATCTCCACCACAAAGGTTTTGCCCTCCATTTCTGCGCGCGCTTGGGCGGCGCTGATCAGGGGGGAGAGAGCTTCTGTCACCTCTAGAGGTTGACCTGCCAAGGGGAGGGGTTGGCTGCCCGTGAGGGCAGGAATCTCGTTGTGCTGTTGGCGGTAGCCCTCCAACAATGCCATGAGCCGCTCTGTTTCCCGCGCAATTCCCTCCGCGAGGGGGCGTCCTTGGTGATTGGGTTCCAAGCGCTTGAGCAGCAGCTTAACAAACGTGCGAATAGCGGCCACGGGATTGCGCAGTTGATGGAGCAGATCCTCAAAGCGTTGCTGCTGTTGCTGGAGGGGGTTGCCAGAGGAGTGGCTGAGCCACTGTTGCCGTTGATCCAAAACGCAGGCGATCGCCAGGGTCTGTGCCACCTGTTGCAATTGGGCCTGCTCTGCTGCCGACCAAGACCGCTGTTGCCGTTGCGCCACCAGTACCCCCAAGACCCAATTTTGGTACATGAGGGGCAGGATCAGTTGATTGGTCAAAGACGAGACCACCTGTTGAGGGTGGTGCTTTGAGGGGGTCTCTGCTGCTTGCGCTGGCGGTGGTAGGGTGGGGGGAATGGGTAAGCTCAGGGGGGGAGCCGCCTCTGGATAGACGGCAACGGGAGACCATGAGGGGGAGTCATTGAGGGTTTCACTCAGATAAACCGCCAGTGAAGAGGCACCCAAGCTGTTGACAACGAGTTCTAATTGGGTACGACAGAGGGCAGCAAATTCTTCACTGGCTGGCCAGAGCATCTAGGCAGTAACCCCGGAGTGACTCGACGATTGCGGGAGCAGGGCTTGGAAGTCACCACTCCCCTTGGTATATTCCTCCAGCAACTGCTTCTCGACGGGCAGTAGGTTGGGGTCGGGGTCCGTATCCTGTTCCCGCAGGGTTTCCTCAATCAGCGCCATTTGTTCCTCTGCCTCGGCCAAGGCACTGAGGAGTTCATCGCTTACAGGTGCACTGCCGTTTTGACTGACGAGAAGCTGGTGGCGATCGCGCAAGTCATTGAGTTCCCGCTGCAGAGCCTCTTTTTCAGCCGCGAGCTGCTCTGCCATTTGCTTGTAGTACTTGAACGCCATGAGAAAAGGGACGAGCTTTTCCCGCAGCGTCATGTGGTCAATATCGAGTTTGGTATAGCGTTCTGCCAGTTGGCTATAGGCTTGGCACAGACGTAGGTAACGTTGGCTGAGGTTATCCATAAGGTTGTCTAAAGAAGTGGCTATTGACGCGCTACCCTCCATCATAAAGGGGCAGCCCATTGCTCACCATTGTCACGGCTTCACAAATTAAAGCAATGTAAAATAGACTACAAAATTTTTACCTGAATCATGATCCCCGACTTACAAGTGCCAATGCCCAAATCGCCATGGGGCGCAGGTACATACAGGCACGGAAGGCGCCATTGGCTGTGATTGCCTCCGGCGTCCGAAATTGCAGGCCATTCTCATAGATTTGGCGTACCACCACCTCGGCTAAGCGCCATGCTTCGTGGGTCATCCCCCGCTGCCATAAAAAGGCGGCCAAGCCAAAGTTAATCCCCGTCCACACTTCGAGGGGATGGGTAGCGTGGGGGTTTTCGGGTTGACCGTTGGGCAATAGGCCATTGGCGGCACCGAATTGGCCGTTGTGAAATTTAAGAAAACAGGTGTCGTAAATGTTTTGCAGGGCGCGATCGCAACAGTCTGGCGGCACAATATCTTCCAAACCCAACAGCCGAGCGTAGAACTGACCACACAGTTGATCGGCCATGATCACATCGGAGCCACTGCCGGTATCGAGACGGTAATACTGGCCATTCCACAGCAGTTGATGGTAGCGGGGGCGAGCTTGATGCAGCCACTGGCGGTAGGTCTCCACCTGTGGTTCTTGGAGAAGGGTGCCGAGGGCGATCGCCGCTTCGAGGGCTGCCAACCACAAGCCGCCACAGTAGGCACTGACCCCTTGGAGTTTCCAGTCATCGTAGGTTTGATCCGGGGCACCACCATTTTCGGGCAGGCCATCGCCATCGTGGTCAAATTGTTTTAAGTAATCTAGGGCAGCCACCACCGCCGGCCAGCACTCACGGGCAAAGTTAAGATCTGTCCCCCCAGTGAACAAAAAGTCGCGATAGACCAAGAGCACAAAGTCTGAGGCCAAGTCTTTCCAGAGATTGCAGTCTTGGTAGGCTGTGTAGTTGGTCTTTTCCCAAGGGTGCTCATTGGGGGCACCGAGATCATGGGGGACGGCATTGGCCAATTTGCGAGGTGCTTTGTAGGCCGTTTCGGGATCACCGCGATAGAAGTAGCCAATGATTCGCAGGGTTGCATCTGCTGTGGGGATCGCCCGCGCAAAGGCACGCATCACCGATTTTTCCAGTTCCGGCCACAGTTGCAGCAGGGCAAAGGAGCCATAGAGCCGCACATCGAGGCTTTCATACCAGCGGTAGTCAAGACATTCTAAAACGGCAAATTGCCCCACGGGATCGCGATCGCTGGCCGCACTCCAGAGGCTCCCCCCACTGCTGAGAACGTATAGCTCATTACACAGAGCCATCTTGAACCAGTCAGGCCAATCGGGGTGGGTGAGGATGGGACGCTGCCAAGCACGAATCTGCTCCTGCCAAGTAGCATAGGCAGCAAGGCCTCTGGCAGCTAGGGTGACGGCATTAGTTCCTTGGCGATCGCAAAAATCCGTGTAGCGACGATAATAGATCACCCCTTGGCCAAACTCAGTAACAGGAAAGTCCCACGCCAAGACTACGGGAATTTGCTTTGTGTCTCCCGCTGCCAAGGAAAAGCGCAGCGCAAAGGCGGCGGCCACCTGTTCTCCCGCTGCGGCTGGGGTTGAATCATTGACAATGGGGAGGGAGCCATCCCCAGCAAAGGATTGCCACAGTTCTGCCCCATCCCCCTCTGGCTGCCAACGACTACAGCCAAAGAATTCACCAAGACCCGTGGGGATCAGGGCTGCCCATTCACCATCGCCCTCTTGGGGGGGGGTGGGGTGGGGGTGGCGCCGCAGTCGCCAACCTTGATAGGACGCCGTTTGAATCAGTTCATTAAAATTCCCCTCACTTTGACGCCAGCGGGGCGTGTAGGTATAGACGGGGCTACCATCCTCGCGAATCTCAATGGCCGAAGAAGGGGTGGTGTTGCAAAACCAGCCGACCGTGTTTTGCCACGAAAACATCAAGCTTAAAGTGAGGGGCTGAGAGGTGGGATTGCGGAACGTCCACAGAAACACCGCCACGGGATAACTGGTTTCTTGGTAGTTGTGGGGCAAAATCGGTGAGAACTGTTCGCAGGTAATCTGGGCGCTAAAGACCCCCTCATAGACAAACCAACTGCGGGGATAGCGGGCGGCGTAGAGGCCTTGACCAGCGGGGTACCATTGCCAAGTGCTAAGGCAACCATCCTTAGGGGGAGTGCCTAGGGCATAAGCCTGGGTCTGCTCTCCCTGCTCAAAGAGACTAAATTGACAGGCGGGCAGGGTGCCAAAGAGATGCTCTCCGCCATCAAGGTGCCAGAGGTTAAAGTCGCCGCCAGAGGAACGGCCAAGACAGCCAGCGCCAAAGCCGCCGAGGGGCATGCCATGCCAAGGGCCATCGTCTAAATTGCTGGCATAGCGAACGCGGTAGGGATTTTCCCAGCCTTGGGCGATCGCCCGCGTCCAAGCACAATTGGCAAATTCAATCACAGGACTTTCTACTGTCTGAAGACGCCCCTAATCCAGAATACCGCTTCAGCGCTGCGCTGTGGCTTGACACTTGGCACAGAGGCCGAAAAATTCAAGGGTATGGTAGAAAATTTCAAAGTGGTGGGACTGTTGTAGCTCCGCTTCCAAATGCTGTACTGGACAGTGATCAATTTTTACTGATGTCCCACACTGCAAACAGGTGAGATAGTGTTGATCCTGCTGCACCAAGCTATAAACCAGTTCGCCGCTGGGCAAGGGACGGGCTTGCACTTCACCATTGACGCGCAAATGATCGAGTGTGCGATAAACCGTTGCCAGACCGAGGGGAGTTTGCCGTTGTCGCAGTTCTAAAAATAACTCCTGTGCCGAAAGCGATCGGCCACTGGCTCTAAGGGCATCGAGAATAATGATTTGGCTACGGGTGCGGCGCGGCGGCATAGCAATAGGACAACGTTACCTTGATTTTACCGTTCCCCTTGCGGCTGCAATTAAATTAGATGCAAGATCAGAACTTACGGCCAATCAGTTGGATCACCCAGCCTTGCCCACGATGGCCTTGACCCTCATGGATGTCCCGCTGGATTTCAACGGCGTGGAGCCACTCTAGACCAGCCAGCTCCCTCTTCATTTCCTCCAGGTCGTGCAGCAATTCTAGGGTGGGAGGTCCCCCTGTGCCCATCCCTAGTTGTTTCTTGCTGTAGCTCTCACTGAGATAGAGGCCTTGGGGCTTGAGGGCTTTGACAATACGCTGGTTGACTAATGTGCGCAGCTCTGGCGGTAGATGGCAAAAAATAGCAATAATCCCATCCCACGCATTTTCACCAAGGTCAAACTCCCGCAGATCGCAGTGACAGGTGGTAATGGCGACTCCCCGTTCTTGAGCAAGGCGCTGTGCCTTTGCAAGCCCCACTTGGGAGGCATCCACTGCCGTGACAGCATAGCCCTGTTGAGCCAGATAGACGGCATTACGCCCTTCCCCTTCAGCAAGGGAGAGAATTCGCCCCTGGGGTGCAAAGTCATGGGCATGGGCTTTGAGGAAGTCGTTTGGCTCCGTGCCATAGAAATAAGTGTCCCCTTGAAAGCGAGTGTCCCACATAGATATCAGCTCTTTCTGGCGTTGCGATTCATCGGGTCTCAGGTGGCTTGAGAGTCTTTCCAGGCGATCGCCCCCAAAACGCGAGCAATAAGATAGAGAGAACCGCAGACAACCGTGCGATCGCCCGCCTTATCCAGTGCTTCAGTCACATCGTTAAAAAGGCGGCACTCTCCTAGCGCAGGGCAACAGATGGGAGCCAACGCCTTCAAGTCCTCTAAATCAGCGCTAGCGTGATCTGGTACGGGCACCAACCACAGGCGATCGCCCGCCCGTAGGAGATGTTTGAGAATCCCCTCGTGATCTTTATTGGCCAGCATCCCCACCACCCACGTCACCGCTGTCCAGCCCAGTTGATCCACATATTGCCGCAGGTAGGCGGCTGCAGGGGCATTGTGGGCACCATCAATGAGCAGTTTTCGCCCTTGCCACTGTAGCCATTGCAGTCGTCCCGGCCAGCGGGTTTGGGCCATGCCCCGTTGAATCGCTTCGCGGGAAATCTGCCAGCCTTGAGATTGGAGCTGTTGTAGGGTGGCGATCGCGATCGCTGAATTGGTTAATTGCATCTCGCCAGCCAAAGGCAAGGGGTACTCAATTCCACCCCAAGTCGCCCAGCCAGCACGCTCAGCACACCACTGCGCCGGTTCCGGCCAAATCGCTGGGCACCCCAAGGCTGCCAAACGCTCCACAATCACGGCTTTTGCTTCGGGGGGAACAGGGCCAATGACAGCCGGTATCCCCTGCTTGAGAATGCCAGCCTTTTCGCCAGCGATCGCCCCCAAGGTATTGCCCAACCGCTGCCAATGATCCCAACCAATGGAGGTAATCACACTCACCAAAGGGGGCTGACACACATTCGTGGCATCCAAGCGTCCCCCCAAGCCCACCTCTATGACCGCCACCTCCACCTGCTGCTGGGCAAAATACAGCCATGCCGCCGCTGTAACTACTTCAAACTGACTGGGGGGATAAGCCACTTGGGGCAGTACTGCTTCAATTTGTTGAATTAAGGTCAAAAAGACTTCAGGGACAATGGGTTCACCATCGATACAAATGCGCTCACACCAACTCAACAGATGGGGCGAAGTATAACGCCCCGTGCGATAGCCCGCCGCTCGCAAAACACTATCCAAATAGGCACACACCGACCCTTTGCCATTGGTTCCCGCAACATGGATCAACGGCACCTGCAACTGGGGAGACCCCAAAGCAGTTAGCAGCGCTTGAATAGGTTCAAGGCCAAGGCGCACTCCAAAGCGGGCGTAGGGACTGAGCGCTGCCGTCAGCGGATCACTCACAGCCCGATTGAAGGAGATTAACGGGGTTCGCGGCGACCATTGCGCCATGTCGCAATAATGCGGGAGCCATCCGGTAGTGTAAAGACCCCCTGTCCTTCAAATAAGCCATTGCGAAACTGTCCGGCATAGCTTGTGCCATCTCCAAAGGAGAGCGTTCCAGTTCCATGATACTTGCCCGCGAGAAACTGCCCCTCATAGCGGGTACCGTCGGGAAAGGTGAGCACTCCCTCCCCGTGGTATTGACCATCGAGAAACATGCCCTCGTAGCGTTGACCATTGGCTAGTTGCAAAATCCCCTTGCCATTGAAGATGCCATCCACAAAGCCGCCTTCGTAGCGTCCCCCATCGGCATAGGTGAGCACCCCCTGACCGTGGTAGCGGCCATTGCGAAATTCCCCTTCGTAGCGGTTGCCATTGGCCATTGTGAGGATGCCTTGGCCATGAAAGCGACCATTCAGTAATTCCCCTTTGTACGTGCTGCCGTCGGGAAGGGTCATAGTAACGTCCCCGGTAACCCGTCGCCCTTCATAAACAGCAATTTGGGCACTCAGCGGTGCCAAGGGTAAGGTAGCGAGTCCAAAAGCAATCAGCCAAGAACCTATCCCCCAACGGCGGACAATAGTGGAATTGAGGTGGTTCGGATGAATCATGACTGGACACTCCACAAGGGTGGATAATCGCAACTTCTTTAACTAGCACAGCTTACCCCCTATGCAGAATTGAGGCAGAGACCCAAGTTTTTGTATTGTGGAATACATATAGCCAAAGGTAGATTCAGGGATGATGAACTCATTTGTGCCAAATTTTGCAACTAAACCCTAAGATTTTCCTAGGGATTTTGGCTGGGGGGGTACAAGTTTCAACTGTTTTCTTTTGTTTCCTTGGTAGATTGGACATCTGCATCTATGAAACTGCGTTCTGTCTTGCGCCGGGGGTTACGTCTTCAGCATCCTCTGACTCAAATTCTCTATCTGCCGACTCGCCGAACGCTATTGACTTTCGCGGTAATGATTGGCGTGCTGAGTGCCACAGCGGCGTTGGGACAAGACACGGCTGCCTCGGCAGGGATTCCTGAAAAGGTGCAGGTGGTACTCAACACGCTTTGGGTGATTTTTGCCGGTGTGTTGGTGTTTTTTATGAATGCTGGCTTTGCCATGCTGGAAACGGGGTTTTGCCGTGCCAAGAATGCGGTGAACCTGCTTTCAAAGAACCTGATTGTCTTTGCCCTTTCGAGTATTTCCTATTGGGCAATTGGCTTTGCCCTAATGTTTGGCGATGGCAATGGGGTCCTAGGTACGAGTGGTTTCTTTTTGCTGGGCGCCGATAATAGTCCGGCGACAGGAACAGCCTATCAGGGGGTATATGATGCCTTGAGTTGGGCGGCGGTGCCCCTCTCTGCTAAGTTTTTCTTTCAACTGGTGTTTGCCGGAACGGCAGCCACAATTGTTTCCGGGGCAGTAGCGGAGCGGATTAAGTTCTATGCCTTCTTTATCTTCAGCTTGCTCTTGGTGGGGATTTCCTATCCGATTACGGGTCACTGGATCTGGGGTGGTGGTTGGCTGCAACAGCTAGGCATGTGGGATTTTGCCGGTTCTACGGTGGTGCACTCTGTAGGCGGATGGGCCGCATTGATGGGGGCAGCTCTCCTAGGCCCGCGTTTGGGTCGCTTCCTGCCCGATGGGTCGGCGGCGGCTATACCGGGACACAATTTTGCGATCGCCACCCTAGGTTGTCTGATCCTCTGGTTGGGTTGGTTTGGCTTTAATCCGGGGTCAACGATGGCCGCAGATCCGGGGGCGATCGCCCACATTGTTGTGACCACAAACATGTCGGCTGCCTTTGGCGGCGTGACAGCAACTATTGTTTCGAGCCGCTATTTTGGCAAGCCTGACCTCTCCATGATCATCAACGGCATTCTGGCCGGACTAGTGGCAATTACTGCTCCCTGTGCCTTTGTTTCCATTGGGAGTGCTGTCCTCATTGGCATCGTGGCGGGTACGCTAATTGTCTTTTCGGTCGTGATGATTGACCGCTTGAAAATTGATGATCCGGTGGGCGCCATTTCCGTCCATTTGGTCAATGGCATTTGGGGCACCTTGGCGGTGGGTCTTTTTGCCGATGGACCGGGACGCTTTTATGAAGCTGGCGAAGGGCCTCTCAAGGGACTGCTTTGGAGTGGTGACTTTACGCAGTTGGGGCGTCAGTTGGTAGGAGTGCTGGCGGTAGGCGGCTTTACCGTTGCCTTTAGTACCGCAGTGTGGCTACTCCTGAATGCCACCATTGGTATCCGCGTTTCTGGGGCAGAGGAAATCGAGGGGCTGGATATTGGCGAGCATGGCATGGAGGCCTATGCGGGCTTCCTTTTCCGCGAGGAAGTCAAGGGATTTGTGGATTTGCTAAAACGGATGTCCGGCAGTGGTCGCTCCTAAGGTAGGGTTAACGCTGGTATTAGCATTGGGAGCCTTGCTGGTTCTCAGCCCCCTTCTGGTGGTCCTCTGTACGTCGGGCTGGCCACCGGGGACTTTACCTACCCAATTGTTGCCGCCCCAAGGCTGGACATGGCAGAGCTATCAAGCCGCATGGCAGCAGGGACACTTCATCTTGGCCTTTGCCAACTCAACACTTGTGGCTCTGGCGGTGACGGCGCTCCAGTTGCTGACCTCCGCCCTAGCAGGTTATGCCCTTGCGCGGCTTTCATTTCCGGGGCAACAGACGATGTTGCTGCTGATGCTGGCGACGCTGGTGATCCCGTTTCAACTCTTGGTGATCCCAATTTTCCTGATCCTCAAGGCGGGTCATCTGATCAATACCTACGGCGCGTTGATCTTACCTACGGCGGCCAATGGCTTTGGCGTCTTTTTGATGCGGCAGTTTTTTCTCACCTTGCCCGTTGCCCTAGAGGAGGCAGCCCTCTTGGATGGGGCAAATCGCTGGCAAGTGCTCTGGCATATCCTCTTACCTCTGAGCCGACCGGCCTTGGTCACGCTCTTTATCTTCACCTTCATCGGGGAGTGGAATGATCTCTTTAAGCCCTTGGTCTTTACCACTAAGCCAGAACTGATCACAGTACAGCTTTCCTTGGCCAATTTTCAGGAGCAGTTCACCAATGATTGGCCGTTGATGATGGCGGCGGCGGTGATTGCCACCGTACCAGTGATGATTGTGTTTATTTTGGGTCAGCGGCAACTGATTCGCGGCATTGCCACCACGGGGCTAAAAAACTAGGGTTCCGTTCGGAAAACCGTACTGCCACAGGAGTTGCGATCGCCAACGGTCTCTCGTTACATTAGCACTCGAAGGGTGAGAGTGCTAAACCATTGCAAGGTAGGCTCTTACCCCCAAAGACTGCGCGATCAGCTGTGCAGTGAGTGATATCAATCCATACTCTTACAACTGGGAGAACAGTACGCTATGGCAGCCGTATCTCTAAGCGTTTCAACTGTGAAGCCGTTAGGCGATCGCATTTTTGTCAAAGTCAGCGAAAGTGAGGAACGTACGGCAGGGGGGATTCTCCTCCCCGACAACGCCCGCGAAAAACCCCAAGTGGGCGAAGTGACCGCCGTCGGTCCCGGTAAACTCACTGAAGACGGCAAGCGTCAGCCCATGGATGTGAAAGTGGGGGACAAAGTGCTGTACTCCAAATACGCCGGTACCGAAGTGAAACTCGCAGGCGAAGACTACGTTCTCCTCTCGGAAAAAGACATTTTGGCCATTGTTGGCTAAGTCGCTGACTTCCTTTGATCTCTGTGCGATTTTTCATCACTGTTGAACGATTGAGGTAGGAAACACCTATGGCGAAGCGCATTATCTACAACGAAAATGCCCGTCGTGCCCTCGAAAAAGGGATGGACATTTTGGCGGAATCCGTAGCCGTGACCCTTGGGCCTAAAGGGCGGAACGTGGTTCTGGAGAAAAAATTTGGGGCACCCCAAATTGTGAACGATGGCGTCACCATTGCCAAAGAAATTGAGCTGGAAGATCACATTGAAAATACCGGTGTGGCTCTGATCCGCCAAGCTGCTTCGAAAACCAACGATGCTGCCGGCGACGGTACCACTACGGCAACGGTTCTCGCCCATGCCATGGTGAAAGAAGGGCTGCGCAACGTGGCTGCCGGTGCGAACCCCATTGCCCTGAAACGCGGGATTGACAAGGCCACCCACTTCCTTGTCGAAAAAATTGCCGAGCACGCCCGTCCCGTAGAAGACTCCAAAGCCATTGCCCAAGTGGCAGCGATCTCTGCGGGCAACGATGAAGAAGTGGGTCGGATGATTGCCGATGCCATGGATAAAGTGGGCAAAGAAGGTGTGATCTCCCTCGAAGAAGGCAAATCCATGACCACCGAACTGGAGGTCACTGAGGGGATGCGCTTTGACAAGGGCTACATCTCCCCCTACTTTGCCACCGACACCGAGCGCATGGAAGCAGTGCTGGATGAACCCTTCGTGCTGGTCACCGACAAGAAAATTACCTTGGTTCAAGACTTGGTGCCGATCCTCGAACAAGTGGCTCGCGCCGGCAAACCCTTGGTGATCATTGCCGAAGACATCGAGAAAGAGGCTCTAGCGACCCTAGTGGTCAACCGTCTGCGTGGTGTCTTGAGTGTGGCCGCGGTGAAAGCCCCTGGCTTTGGCGATCGCCGTAAAGCGATGCTCGAAGATATTGCCGTCCTCACAGGGGGTCAAGTGATCACCGAAGATGCCGGTCTGAAGCTGGAAAATGCCAAGCTGGATATGCTTGGAAAAGCTCGCCGCGTCACGATCACCAAAGATCACACCACAATTGTGGCGGAAGGCAATGAAAAAGCCGTCAAAGCTCGCTGCGAGCAAATCCGTCGCCAAATCGAAGAAACTGACTCCAGCTACGATAAAGAAAAACTGCAAGAGCGGCTAGCCAAACTGGCCGGTGGTGTGGCGGTGATTAAAGTGGGTGCCGCTACCGAAACCGAGATGAAAGATCGCAAACTCCGTCTGGAAGATGCGATTAACGCCACTAAAGCTGCCGTTGAAGAAGGGATTGTCCCTGGTGGCGGTACCACCTTGGTGCACTTGGCTCCTGAGCTGAGCAATTGGGCGGCTGAGCACCTGACAGGTGAAGAACTGATTGGTGCCAACATCGTTGAGCGCGCCCTGAGCGCACCCCTGCGTCGCATTGCTGAAAACGCGGGTCAAAATGGCTCTATCATTGTGGAGCGGGTCAAAGAAAAACCCTTCGATGTGGGGTATGATGCCGCCAAAGATGAATATGTCAACATGTTCGATGCGGGTATTGTTGACCCTGCCAAAGTCACTCGCTCCGCGCTGCAAAATGCGGCCTCCATTGCCGGTATGGTGCTGACCACCGAGTGCATCATCGTTGACAAACCCGAACCCAAGGAAAACAATCCGGCGGGTGCCGGTGCCGGCATGGGCGGTGACTTCGACTACTAAGCCCAACCGCTCCTAACCTAAGTCACACTCAGAGCGGGGGAACTCCCCCCGCTTTTTTATTAGGTGGCGCCAAAGGGGGCTGGCAGCGTTGCTATAATAACCCTCAACGTAACGTTTTTTAACATTCGCAGTTTGCAGCATGGGCGAGCCAGTGCCGACGGGTGAGATTCGCATTCGGGGTGCGCGGCAGCATAATCTAAAAAATATTGACCTCGATTTGCCCCGCGATCGCCTAATTGTGATGACGGGGGTTTCCGGTTCAGGGAAGTCCTCCCTTGCCTTTGACACCATTTTTGCTGAAGGGCAACGCCGCTATGTGGAGTCCCTCAGTGCCTATGCGCGGCAGTTTCTCGGCCAGTTGGACAAGCCCGATGTGGACGCCATTGAGGGGCTAAGTCCAGCGATTTCCATTGATCAAAAGTCCACCTCCCACAATCCTCGCTCCACTGTGGGCACAGTAACAGAAATCTATGACTACCTGCGGCTGCTCTATGGCCGTGCGGGTGAACCCCACTGCCCCCATTGCGATCGCTCAATTCGTCCGCAGACGGTTGACGAGATGGTGGATCAGGTGATGCAGTTGCCGCCCCAGACTCGCTTTCAAGTCTTGGCACCCATTGTCAAGGGCAAAAAGGGCAGCCACAAAAAACTGCTGTCAAGTTTGGCCAGTGAAGGCTTTGTGCGCGTGCGCATTGATGGGGAGGTACACGACCTCGGTGAAGCCATTGAATTGGAGAAAAACCAAGCCCACACGATTGAAATTGTTGTTGATCGCCTAGTGCTGAAGCCGGGGATTGAGGAACGCTTAGCCGATTCCCTGCGAACAGCATTACATCATGCCAACGGGACGGCTATGGTCAGTGTGGTACCCCGTGAGGGTGAGGCGGCGCAAACGCTCCTGTTTTCAGAGAATTTTGCCTGCCCTGAACATGGCGCCGTCATGGATGAGCTATCGCCGCGCCTCTTTTCCTTTAACTCCCCCTATGGTGCCTGTCCAGAGTGTCATGGCTTGGGCTATTTGCGTAAATTCAGCCCAGAGCTGATTGTCCCCAATCCTGAGCTGCCTGTCTATCTGGCGATCGCCCCTTGGGCAGAGAAGGGACATGACTACTACCTTGCCCTACTTTACGGCGTTGCTGAGGCCTTTGGCTTTGACATCAACACCCCTTGGTACCGCCTCACAGAATTACAGCGGGAAATTATTCTCTACGGCACCGACGCCCCGATTCGCATCCCCGCCGATTCCCGCTATCGCCAACGGGACTACTACCGCCAATTTGAAGGGGTAATCCCCATTTTGGAGCGGCAGTACCGTGAGACCACCTCCGAGACCTACCGCCAAAAGCTAGAAGAATACCAAGTCAACCAAACCTGCGCGGCCTGTGGCGGTCAACGCCTAAAACCTGCTGCCTTAGCGGTACGCTTGGGGCAGTATCGCATTACGGATCTCACAAGTGTTTCAATTCGCGAGTGTTTGGCTCGAATTCAGTCCCTAGACCTTAGCCCGCGCCAACAGCAAATTGCGGAGCTGGCTTTGCGGGAGGTGACAGCGCGGCTGCAATTTTTAATTGATGTGGGACTAGACTACCTGACCCTAGAGCGTAGTGCAGCCACCCTCTCTGGCGGTGAAGCCCAACGCATTCGCTTGGCCACCCAAATTGGCTCTGGCCTGACGGGGGTGCTCTATGTCCTCGATGAACCGAGTATTGGCCTACATCAGCGGGATAACGATCGCCTGCTGCAAACGCTCTTTCGCCTGCGGGACTTGGGGAATACGCTGATTGTGGTGGAACACGATGAAGAGACCATTCGGGCGGCAGATTACATTGTGGATATAGGCCCAGGCGCAGGTGTCCACGGTGGTCAGATTGTGGCTCAAGGCAGCCTAGAGGCGATTCTCAACCATCCCGACTCGCTGACAGGTGCCTATCTGTCGGGGCGCAAGCGCATTGAAACCCCCAGCGATCGCCGAGCGGGGAATGGCCAATTGTTGATTCTTAGAAATGTCTCTCGCAATAACCTCAAGAACATCACCGTGGAAATTCCCTTGGGCAAGCTGGTGTGTCTAACGGGGGTGTCGGGGTCGGGGAAATCCACCCTCATGCACGAAGTGCTCTATCCTGCCCTCCAGCACCATTTGGGTCACAGTGTACCGCTGCCCAAGGAACTGGGGTCTATTGAAGGCTTGAGCGCTATTGATAAGGTGATTGTTATTGATCAGTCGCCTATTGGTCGCACCCCCCGCTCGAACCCTGCCACCTACATTGGTGTGTTTGATGTCATCCGTGAGGTCTTTAGCCAAACCGTTGAGGCCAAGGCACGGGGCTATAAGCCGGGACAATTTTCCTTCAATATCAAGGGTGGCCGCTGTGAAGCCTGTGGTGGCCAAGGGGTGAATGTAATTGAGATGAACTTTCTGCCCGATGTCTATGTCCAGTGTGAGGTGTGCAAGGGGGCACGCTACAACCGCGATACCCTGCAAGTGAAGTACAAGGGCTGCTCGATCGCCGATGTTTTAGAGATGACTGCCGAGACGGCGCTGGCCTTTTTTGAAAATATCCCCAAGGCGGTGAGCAAACTGCAAACCCTTGTAGATGTGGGCTTGGGCTATCTGAAACTGGGGCAAAGTGCCCCCACCCTCTCCGGGGGCGAAGCCCAACGCCTCAAATTAGCGGCTGAACTGTCGCGCCGCGCCACGGGCAAAACCCTCTACCTGATTGATGAGCCGACCACAGGACTGTCCTTTTACGATGTGCACAAACTCCTCGAGGTGTTGCAGCGGCTGGTGGACAAGGGCAACTCCATTCTGGTGATTGAGCACAATTTGGATGTGATTCGCTGTGCCGATTGGATTATTGATCTCGGGCCAGAGGGGGGCGATCGCGGGGGAGAAGTGGTGGCCGTCGGCACCCCTGAAGCGGTGGCACTAATGCCCCAATCCTACACAGGGCAGTACCTTGCGAAGGTCTTAAATCGCGCTGCTCCCATTTCACAAGACATTTCACAAGTCACAAGAGTAGAATAGAGGTTGCTCTATGCCAACGATGACCCTCTCTATTTCCTGTCCCGATCAGCGGGGGCTAGTGGCCAAGTTGGCACAGTTTGTCTATCGCTACAACGGAAACATTGTCCATGCGGACCACCACACCGATGCCGTTGCGGGCATTTTTCTCTCCCGCCTCGAGTGGGAACTAGAGGGCTTTGAAATCCCCCGCGATCAAATTGCTGCGACTTTCATCACTTATGCGCAGCAGGAAAAGGTCTTTGCCAGTTGGCAGGGGGTGCGCTGGCAGTTGCGGGCATCGGATATGCCCTATCGTTTGGCCATTTGGGTGAGCCGCCAAGATCATTGCCTTTGGGATCTGCTGCTGCGACAGCGGTCGGGGGATCTCTTTGCTGAAATTCCCTTGATTATCAGTAACCATGAGCATTTGCGTCCCATTGCCGAGCAGTTTGGCATTGACTTTCACTATATCCCCGTGACGCCAGAGACCAAGCCCCTCGCAGAGGCCAAGGAACTGCAACTCCTCAAGGACTACCAGATTGATCTGGTGGTGCTGGCCAAGTATATGCAGGTGCTGAGTCCTGAATTTATTGCGGCCTTTCCCCAAGTGATCAACATTCACCATTCATTTTTGCCGGCTTTTGCGGGTGCCAATCCCTACCACCGTGCCTATGAGCGGGGGGTGAAAATCATTGGTGCCACGGCCCACTATGCCACAGCAGACTTAGATGAAGGGCCGATTATTGAGCAGGCGGTTGTGCCGGTAAGTCATCGCGATACGGTAGCGGATCTGATTCGCAAGGGCAAGGATTTGGAACGAGTGGTCTTGGCGCGGGCGGTACGGCTGCATTTGCAAAATCGGATTCTCGTGTATGGCAATCGCACCGTAGTCTTTGCCTAGGAGCTAATCAGGGGGCAGTGGTCTTTTTGCTGAAGAAGCGGACGATGGGACTCGAACCCACGACGTTCAGCTTGGGAAGCTGACATTCTACCACTGAATTACGTCCGCAGTCTTGTAATCTATAATTTTAGCACGAACTGTCCGGCTGGCGATGGTGTTCAACCGTAATCACGGTATGCACATTGCCACGAGGGGCAAAGTCCCCTTTGATTTTCATGTAGAGGGGGTCGCAGGCGGCCACGAGATCATCGAGGACTTGATTGACAGCTTCTTCGTGGGAAATGTAGCGATCGCGATAACTGTTGATGTAAAGCTTAATGGCTTTCAGTTCCACCACCTTCTCATGGGGAATATAGCTAACGTAAAGCGTGGCAAAGTCAGGATAGCCGGAAAAGGGACACTTACAGGTAAACTCTGGCAGGGTAATCTCAATGGTGTATTGCCGACCGGGACGCGGATTGGGAAATGTAATCAGTCGCCCTTCTTGAATAGCACGTTCACCGTACTTCATTTCGGATACTTGCATTGTTTGGTTCCAACAGTTTGAGAATGACTCAGAGATTTTCTTCAGACCATAACTAACAGTTTATCAAGATTTAAGTTCCTACCCCCTCCACACCCGTGTGCCGCGGTCAGAATAGGGTAGAGAGGTAGAGAGGTTGTTGAGGCGAGAGTGCCATGGAACGTTATCAGCCAAATGGAACCCCTCTCTCAGAGGCCGATAAAGCAGAACTAGCCCGACTGAAGCAACTGCTAGAGCGAGCGATCGCCGACGGGGTATTAACTGCCGATGAAATGGCGCAAATCAAGCGACAAATTAGCGCCGATGGCAAAGTTACCTATGAAGAGCTAGAGCTTTACCGCCAGCTTGTGGAGGAGAAAATCCGCCAAGGGCTTTTGGTGCGGGAAATCCGCTAACACCCTAGACTTTGTAGGGGATGTTGGTGTCCTGAAAGGAGTGGACAGGATTCAGTCCCATCAGGATCACGGTGTCAATTTGGAACACCGTAAAAGGCCCCGGCGATTGCAGAGCTTCCAGTGACATACTCCCAACCCTCACGCTTCGCGTAGAGGGCGGGCTTCTCCAGTCTTTCGACCTTCGCGTTTTATAGTGAGCCGATGCCCCAGGCCCACTGTTTTGATGAGTTTCGCCGAGTTGATGTCTCGCGACATGGATGCGCCACAATGAGAACATTCATGCCAGCGGTCAGACCACTCCTTGGGGACTCGGTTCAGGCAACTTGCACAATACTGGGACGTGCCAGCGGGGTTAACCTTCACGACCCACCGCCCAGCGTTTGCAGCTTTGTACGGCAGGATGTTGTTTAGGAACCCCGCTATCTCCGCATCGGCAAAACTTTTGTTCAGGCCAGACTTTGCTGCCTGACCATTGGGCAGCGATTATAGCACACACTTATTGAACAGCAAGACTCCCCTCGCTCGGGTACTTCGGGGGCATCGAACCCCCTCAGCGCCCCTAGCTCTCATCCTGACGCTCCCCTTCGGAAGAGCGCGGGGCTTCCCGCCGATTAGCTAAGTTGGCCACTTTCACAGCAGTCACTAATGTGGAAAAGCCGGGAGTATTCACTGCAATATCAATGATAGTTGCCATAAAAGCGCGCCCCAAAACTGCGATGCCAATGCACAACGATGGTTTACGATCGATCACCCCATGCAAAAAGGATGGCGACTTCAACAAACGCTAGAATTAGCATACTGAACCCGCATCCTAGGCGCTAGCGATCGCTGGCGTCAGCCAGATAGGGAAATTTAATGATGCCAATCGCCTCCGTTAATCCCACCACTGCTGAGGTCTTAAAAACCTTTTTGCCCTTGGGGGCTGAGGAAGTAGAGAGCGCCATTGCCCAAGCGGCGAGAACCTTTGAGACTTATCGCCTGACCTCCTTTGATCAGCGTGCCCAGTGGCTAGAAAACACGGCAAATCTGCTCCAACAGCAGCGGGATGCGCTTGCTCGCCTGATGACCCTTGAGATGGGCAAACCGATTACAGAGGCGCGGGCTGAAATTGACAAATGTGCGTGGGTGTGTCGTTACTATGCCGAGCAGGGGGCGGCTTTCCTGCGGCCTGAATTAATTCCTACGGAGGCAAGCCACAGCGCGATTCATTACCAACCCCTTGGCATTATTTTGGCAGTGATGCCGTGGAATTTTCCCTTTTGGCAGGTGTTTCGTTTTGCGGCACCGGCCTTGATGGCGGGGAATGTGGCGCTGCTCAAGCATGCTTCCAATGTGCCGCAGTGTGCGCTGGCGATCGCTCAGCTCTTGAGTGAAGCGGGCTTTCCTAAGGGGGTCTTTCAAACCCTGCTCATCCCCGGCAGTGCCGTTGCTAATCTGGTGGCGGATCCGCGTATTCAGGCAGCTACTCTCACCGGCAGCGAAGCAGCGGGCAAAAGCCTAGCCCAAGCAGCAGGTCAGCACCTCAAGAAAACCGTTCTGGAACTGGGGGGGAGTGATCCCTTTATTGTGATGCCCAGTGCCAATCTCCCTCAGGCGATCGCCACCGCTGTCCAAGCCCGCATGATTAACAATGGCCAATCCTGCATTGCCGCCAAACGATTTATTGTCCATGAAGCGGTTTATGAGGCCTTTGCCGAGGGGATCAAAGCGGCTTTTGAAAAATGGGTGATTGGCGATCCCCTCGAACCCACCACCCAGCTTGGTCCCCTTGCCACCGCCGCCATTCGCGATGAACTTCATGCTCAAGTTGAACTTGCCCTGAGTCATGGTGCCAAGGTATTTTATCGCCGCTGTCTGAATCTACCGAGCCATTGTCAGCAAGGATATTTCTTTGCGCCGACAATTTTGACAGAAGTGACTCCAGATAACCCCGTGTTTAGCCAAGAGCTATTTGGGCCTGTGGCGATGCTGTTTCGGGTACCGTCCCTGACTGCGGCAATTGAACTGGCCAATGCCACCCCCTTTGGTTTAGGCGCCAGTGCTTGGACACAGGAGAACGATGAAGCCGAGATACTTGTGCGAGATCTCGAAGCTGGTGCCGTCTTCATTAATGCCATGGTCAAGTCCGATCCACGTTTGCCCTTTGGGGGCATCAAGGCCTCAGGCTATGGCCGCGAACTGGGACGGGTAGGCCTATTGGAGTTTGTCAACATCAAAACGGTGTGTCGCTACGGCGATCCCTAACTGAGGGCATAAAATTTCCATTCGCGATCGCCCTTCAGTTCTAAAACGTACGTGTGATATTGCATTAGACTCTCACGGTGGCCAACACTAATGTAGTTGCGGGTGGTGCGCTGAATATGCTCATAAACCCGTTTTTCATTGGCCAAGTCTAGGGCACTGGTGGCTTCATCCAAAATGGCATAGGGACGGTGATTCAGCAGCAGGCGGGCGATCGCCAGTCGTTGCTGCTCCCCAAGAGACAACACATCATCCCAAGCTAATTCCACATCGAGGCCACCGACGCGATCGGGCAAATGTGCCAAGTTGACTTCGTCAAGGGCGTGCAAAAGCACGTCGTCTGGCGTCTGGCGATCGCCACTGGGATAGAGCAATTGAGTACGCAGCGTACCCAGCACCATGTAGGGGCGTTGCGGCAAAAAGAGCACTTCCTCTACGGGTGGGCGAATAATCCGCCCACTGCCCGTTTGCCAGAGTCCAGCGATCGCCCGCAATAGCGAGCTTTTGCCGACCCCACTCGGTCCCATGATCACCACGCTTTCGCCAGCCTCAAGGGCAAACGTAACGTCCTCCACCAGCCGCCGTGCCAAATTCGGCGTATCCACGGTCACATGTTCTAGGGCAATATAGGGCTTCTCTACCAATTCAATTTGCGATTGGGGTGGTACAGGGGGTGTCGCTAGCGCCTCATCAAACTCTGCCAAACGCTCAATGCCGGCAATAAAGCCCGTGAGGTTCGTAAACTGGTTCACAATGATTGAGAGTGCCCCCAGTACCTGAGAGAAGGCAAAACTGGCTTGGCTAATGGCACCAAAGTCAATCTCACCGGCAAAGTAGCGGGGCGCAACGACCGCCGCTGGCACAATGACGACAAAGTAGTTATAGGCGGTCGTGAAAAAATCAAGATTTCGCTGCCAGCCAATCAAAAGGTTAAAATTCCGCAGTACTTCGAGAAAGCGTTGACGCACCTGCACTGACTCTTGGCCTTCACCGCGATAAAAGGCAATGGACTCGGCGTTATCGCGCACATGGACAAGGCCATAACGGAAATCCGCTTCTCGCCGCAGTTGGTTAAAATTCAACCAAATTAAGCGCTGACCAATCAAAACCGTGACAATGGTACCGACAACCGCATAGCCAATCAATGTCAGTGTCAGGGTTTGCGAGATACTCCAGAGAATGCCGCTAAAGGCAATGAGGTCAATAATTTCCCCGAGAATGATCAGCAAAAACTGGAGCGAGGTTTGGGTAAATGAGCGCACATCCTCACTAATCCGTTGGTCGGGATTATCAATCTCCCCTTGGTTCTCAATAGTGTAGTAGGCGCGGTTTTGAAAATAGCGCTCTAAAAAGCGACGGGTGAGCCAATCCCGCCAGCGTAGCCCTAGATATTCGCGCACATAGCGATAAATGACAACAATAGGCGTCCCCACCACAAACACCCCTGCATAAACCCAGAGAAACCGCCAGTAGGTCTCGGGATTTTTCTCCGCTAGGGCCGTCTGAAAGAAACGCCCCACAAAGCTAATGATCACATTGAGGCCACTTACAGACAGAGAGAGCATCAGCAGCAACGCTAGGAGACTCCACGCTTGCCAGCAGGGGCGCAAAGGGCGTCGCAGCAGCACAAAGACCGTTAGAGGCACAATCACGGCCCCAAGAAGAATACTGCGGCTGAAAGGCTGTGCCCACAGGGATTGAATCGTCTCCATTAGGCCGCCGGCAATTTGACCCATCAGTTCGGGGGCAAGGGCATTGAGGCCAAAGGTGACTGCTGCCGTCAGGCCAAAGAGGAAACCAAACATGAGGGCAATGACTAGAAAAAGCAGCAGAATAAAGATCACACTGCTGCCGCGGCGATCGCGGGGAAAGAAATAGGGTTGGGCAATCCGCAGAAACTGCCCCCAAACACGGAGATTAAAGCGATGGGCCGGCTGCGACATTGGCTTGTTCCTCAACAGTGGCAAGGGGCTACAGGCCTACTATTGTAGTGGGGGCAGCTACGGAGGAGAACGGATGCGCCATAAAAAAACGGCACCCACCACCTCTCACATCTCACCGTGGCTCTATTGGGGGTTATGGCCGATTCATCGCCTATTTTTGCCCCTGTACTTTTCGCGAATTACCATTGTCGGTCGTGAGCAGTTGCCCAAGGAGGGGCCTTTCTTGCTTGCCCCCAAGCACTGTAGCCGTTGGGATCCCGTGATTTTGCCCTTGGTGTGGCCTTATCCGCTGCGTTTTATGACCAACGCGATCGAGTTTGGGGGGGTGCAGGGCTGGCTTATCCGCCGTCTCGGTGCCTTTGCTGTGAACCTCAACCGTCCTCAGCCCAGTAGTTTGCGCCATGCGCTGGAAATTCTCAAGGCAGGTCAGCCCCTAGTCATCTTTCCCGAGGGTGGGATTGTCCGGGATCAGGTGGTGCGCCCCCTAAAGCCCGGTCTTGCTCGCTTGGTCTTGCAGGCCGATCGCCCCCTGCCGATTTTTCCCGTGGGCATTGCCTACGATCCGCAGCCACAGTTTCGGGCACGGGTGGCCCTCTGGATCGGAGCACCCCTGTGGACGCCCACAGAGCGCCAAGGCAACCTCAAGCAACAGGCTCAGGAATTGACGCAGCAACTGGAAGCCGCCTTGCATGCAGCCGTCCTTGAAGCGCGTAAATGTGCGCGACCCTAGGACTAACGGGCGTAGTTTGTAACTAATTACACATTGGCCTAGGCCACCAGAATTTTGTAGAATAAAGACAAGATCGAACAAGTCATCAAAAGGCTCAATCCTGATATTTTCCAACCTTTGAGCGGGCGATCGCGCTCCACTATTCGCCAACTTAAAACCTCTTCATTAAGTTAGGAAAAGTTGGGAAAGTGCCACCAATCCTAAAAGTTAATTAAGACAGCGTACAAATCGTTTTTCTGCTCTTATGCTGAAATTATAGTTTTAGCAAAGTTCAGCACTCTACAGCCCTTTTCCTAGGAATAACAACAGAGGTCACCTCCTTGATAGGGCTTCCCTATCTTAGAAACCGGCTGTGGGCAAGAGTGCAAGCAATTGAAACCTGAGTTGAGGGGGATATTTGCAGCGATTGAAATTTTCGCGAATTCTTAGGGAGGTGCTCTTTAACCCTATAAAAGCTATCTCAAGCGATCTGTTGTCACCGAGGTTCCAATCATGGTTTCCACACTCCCTGAAAAACAACCGCAAAAACAAGAGGTGACAGGTTACATTCACTCCGTTGAGACCTGTGGCACAGTGGATGGCCCCGGCATTCGCTATGTGATTTTTACCCAAGGGTGTCCGCTGCGGTGTCTGTACTGCCATAACCCCGACTGCCGTGAACCCCATCAAGGCAAGCTCGTAACGGTGGATGAACTGATTGCCGATATTCAGCACTATCAGTCCTATCTGCGCCAAGGGGGCGTAACGGTCAGTGGCGGGGAACCGCTGATGCAGCCGGAGTTTGTACGGGAAATTTTTGTGCGCTGCCACGAATTAGGATTGCACACCGCCTTGGATACGTCGGGTTATGTAATCTTGGAGGTGGCCAAACCGGTTGTAGCAGCAACGGATTTAGTGCTGCTAGACATCAAATCCTTTCTGCCGCATCTCTATCGGCGGGTGACGGGGGTTGCCATTACTCCCACCTTGGAGTTGGCCAAGTACCTTGATGAGATCCATAAACCAACGTGGATCCGCTTTGTCTTGGTGCCAGGGCTGACGGATGATCCCGAAAATATCCGCGGATTGGCCCAATTTGTGGCGAGTCTGCGTAACGTGGAGAAAGTGGAGGTGTTGCCCTTTCACAAAATGGGGGAATACAAGTGGCGGCAATTAGGCTTGCCCTATGAACTCTTTGATACGCCAGCAGCAAGTCCCGAAGATGTCCAGCGGGCGATCGCCCTCTTCCGTGAATATGATCTCAACGTTCAATAACTTGCCCACTTAAGAAATTTCTTTCCTAAGGAGTCGCCCATGACTGCCCAAACCTTAACTCATTCTCAACCTGTTCAAAGCATTGCCGATCTCGAAGCACTCATTGAACGTGTCCAAAGGGCACAAACCCAGTATGCTCAGTTTACCCAAGAGCAAGTGGATCACATTTTCCACCAAGCGGCCATGGCGGCCAACCAAGCGCGGATTCCCCTTGCCAAACAAGCTGTCGCCGAAACGGGCATGGGGGTGGTCGAAGATAAAGTCATTAAAAATCACTTTGCCTCGGAATACATCTACAACAAGTACAAACATGAGAAAACCTGCGGTGTGATTGAGGATGATCCCATCTTTGGCATCCAAAAAATCGCTGAACCTGTGGGGGTCATTGCCGGTGTGGTGCCGGTAACTAACCCAACCTCGACGACCCTCTTTAAGGCACTGATTGCCCTGAAAACCCGCAATGGCATTATCTTCTCGCCCCACCCCCGTGCTAAAGCTTGTACGATTGCAGCGGCTCAGGTGGTGTTGGAGGCAGCGGTCGCCGCTGGCGCCCCCCCCGATATTATTGGCTGGATTGATGAGCCGACGATTGAACTCTCCCAAGCCCTGATGCAGCACCCGCAAATCAAGCTGATTTTGGCCACGGGTGGACCGGGCATGGTGAAGACCGCCTATTCCTCTGGCCATCCGGCGATCGGAGTCGGGGCGGGGAATACCCCCGCGCTCATTGATGCCACAGCCGACATTCCAACAGCGGTGAGTTCGATTCTCCTGAGTAAGGCCTTTGACAATGGCATGATCTGTGCCTCGGAGCAGGCGGTGATTGTCGTTGATGAGATCTATGACGCGGTCAAGGCCGAGTTTCAACACCGGGGAGGCTACATTCTCTCCCCTGAGGAACGGCAGCGGGTGGCCCAACTACTCCTGAAGGATGGTCGCCTCAATGCCGCCATTGTGGGTCAATCGGCAGCCACCATTGCTGCCATGGCCAATATCCAAGTGCCACTGGAGACGCGGGTACTTATTGGTGAAGTGAGTGAAGTCGGGCCACAGGAGCCATTTTCCTATGAAAAACTCTGTCCCGTATTGGCCTTGTATCGCGCCCCCCAGTTTCATAAAGGGGTGGAGATTGCAGCGCAGTTGGTAAATTTTGGCGGTATGGGGCATACCTCCGTGCTCTACACCGATCCCCGCAATCAAGATGATATTGCCTATTTCAAATACCGCATGCAAACGGCGCGGGTTCTGATTAACACGCCTTCTTCCCAAGGGGCGATCGGAGATCTGTACAACTTCAAGTTGGATCCATCCCTGACCTTGGGTTGTGGTACGTGGGGCGGTAACATCACGTCAGAAAATGTTGGTCCCCATCACCTGTTGAACATCAAAACGGTGAGCGATCGCCGTGAAAATATGCTCTGGTTCCGCGTGCCGCCCAAAATTTACTTCAAACCCGGCTGCCTACCCATTGCCCTGCGGGAGCTAGAGGGCAAAAAACGCGCCTTCCTTGTCACCGATAAGCCCCTCTTTGACTTGGGAGTTACCGACCCTGTGGTGCGTACCCTCGAAGAGTTGGGCATCAAGCACGATATTTTCCACGAAGTGGAGCCGGATCCGACGCTGAGTACGGTGAACCGAGGCCTAGAACTCCTGCGGGAATATCAGCCCGACGTCATTATTGCCGTGGGGGGTGGCTCACCCATGGATGCGGCCAAGGTGATGTGGCTATTGTACGAGCATCCAGAGGTGGAATTTGATGGCCTTGCCATGCGCTTCATGGATATTCGCAAGCGAGTGTATCAACTGCCCCCCTTGGGTCAAAAGGCAATCATGGTGGCGATTCCCACCACCTCAGGGACAGGTTCAGAAGTAACCCCCTTTGCTGTGGTTACTGACGATCGCGTCGGGATTAAATACCCCTTGGCGGACTATGCCCTCACCCCCACGATGGCGATTGTCGATCCCGACTTGGTGCTGCACATGCCCAAGAGACTCACGGCCTATGGTGGCATTGATGCCCTGACCCATGCCCTAGAGTCCTATGTATCGGTGCTCTCAACGGAGTTTACTGAGGGTCTAGCATTAGAGGCAATCAAACTGCTCTTTACCTATCTGCCTCGCGCCTATCGCTTGGGGGCCGCTGATCCAGAGGCACGCGAAAAAGTCCACTATGCAGCGACGATCGCTGGCATGGCCTTTGCCAACGCCTTCTTGGGAGTCTGCCACTCAATGGCCCACAAGCTTGGCTCCACCTTCCATTTGCCCCACGGTCTGGCCAATGCGCTGATGATTTGCCATGTTATCCGCTATAACGCCACGGATGCCCCTCTGAAACAGGCAATTTTCCCGCAGTACAAGTATCCCCAAGCCAAGGAACGCTATGCCCAAATTGCCGACTTCCTTAAACTAGGGGGTAGCACCCCAGAGGAAAAAGTGGAGCGCCTGATTGCCGCTATTGAAGACCTGAAGGCGCAGTTAGAGATTCCAGCCACCATTAAGGAAGCCCTCAACAGTGAGGATCAAGCCTTCTATGAACAGGTAGAGAGCATGGCGGAACTGGCCTTTGACGATCAGTGCACGGGGGCAAATCCGCGCTATCCGCTGATCCAAGACCTCAAGGAGTTGTATATCCTTGCCTATATGGGCTGTCGGCGGGATGCGGCAGCCTATCATCCGGTGGAAGCGGCTTCGAGTTGATGTGGCGTTACCTTCCTCCCTTGGCAGCACCGGGGAGGGTGCAAATGGCGGTGGATCGGTGGTTATGGCAGGTGAGCGATCGCCCCTGTCTGCGGTTTTACACTTGGTCACCACTCGCCATTTCCCTTGGTTATAGCCAACGGCAAATTCCAGAGCACTGGCAACACCTGCACTGGCAGGGGCAACCCGTAGAACTGGTGCGACGACCCACAGGCGGGCGAGCGGTGTTGCACCAAGGGGATCTCACCTACAGTCTGGTGGTGTGGGGGTTAGGACAACGGCGGCGACAGGTCTATGCCGATCTGTGTCAATTCCTGAGGGTGGGGTTTGCGCGCCTAGGGTGGCCACTTCAGTTGGGACAGGAACGCTATGCCGCCAATGCTCCCCTCAATTGCTTTGCGCGGGCAACGGCGGCCGATTTAGTGTTACCGAGCGGCGAGAAGGTGATTGGCAGTGCCCAAGCATGGCGGGGCGATCGCGTTCTTCAGCATGGTTCGCTTGTCCTTACCCCTGATCCCGACCTATGGCAGCAGGTCTTTGGCAGTATTCCCCATCGGCAGTCCCTTCCCCCTTTAGAGGTAGTGCAAACGGCTCTTCTAGAGGCCTTTGAAGCGCAGTGGCAAGTGAAACTGACCCCAGAACCCTTGAGCGATCGCGAGTGGCAAGAAATTAATAGAATGTCAAACTTAGCCTGTGGTTTGCCCGTCTAGGCTATGATTGGCTTGTTGTCTTGGGTATCCACATGGCACGCTGGCTGACTGCGCTTGTTTTAGCCCTGACGCTTCTCATTACTGGTTGCACCCCCACCCCGCCCTCCCCCTATGAGCAGGTGCAACAGGAAAGCACCCAGCGCAATGCACCACCGGCAGTGAGCCGCGAGGCCACCCAAGGCAGTGAATTTAATCGCTTCTTTCCGCCCGAGGGGAATGGCTTTGAGCGCATCTATGTCCAAGAGAAAAAGGGCTTTGCTGAGGCCAAGCTGAAAAAAGATGGTAAAGAATTGGCGATGCTGGCCATTTCCGATACGCTTAGCACCCCTGCGGCTGCTGCGAAGTTTCAAAACAGCACGATGCAAATTGCCGGCTATCCAGCGGTGGAGGTGGGGACGACGCAAACGGCAATTCTGGTGGCCAATCGCTATCAGGTGAAGGTGCTCTCCCGCGATCCCAGTTTTACCGCCAGCGATCGCCGAGAATGGATTGAAAAATTTGATCTTGCTGGTTTAGCCCAACTTGCCCCCTAAGGAGACCACCGTGAGCGAAGCTATCTACAAAATTGTTGATCAACTCCCCACTGGGGGCATCACCGTTATGGCCCTCAAATCCTTGGATTTCATCATTCCCGGCCAGTGGCAAAATATCGTTGGTTTTGATAACACGATCCGCCATGTCACCGGGGAAACCGATCCTGCCTTGATCCGCCAAATTGGCGATCGCGCTGTGCGGCTCTTTAATGACAAATCCCAAGGTTATCAGCGGGCACTGTGGCTCTATCAAACTGTGGACAACACCGATACTCTCCTTGGGGCGGCTGCCCTTGCCAACAAAGTAGGCGAGAAAATCTCCTTCCTCGGCTTTCTGGATAAAATGACGCCAAAGCCAGAGCGGGCGCAGGCCATTGACCTCAGCATGAAGCTGATTGTGGAGATTCTCGCCTTTTGTCAAATCAATGGCATTCCCGGTGATAGCCTCGGTGACTTCTTGCGCGCGCTTGCCGACTACAGTGGTGAATCGTTGATGCGAATGGCCGCCCTCATCTGCTTTGATGGCTTGATTCCCCTAGGACCAGACTTTCTGCTGAAATGCTTGGGCACACTGCAAAGCTTGCAACCCAATGACCTACAGGAAAACCCCACCTTCAAAGCGATTGGCAGTGTTGTGCCGGGGGGCAATCCCAGCGGTCAACTGGGCTTCATTATTGAGAGCTTTAATGCTGTGCAAGGCTGGATGAACCAATTTGTTAGCAGCCACCAGTTAACGCCACAAAAGGTGATCAATCGTCTGCAAAGCTTTATTGAACTCTCGAAGGATAACCTCGACTACTTAGGTGCTTTTTTAGACATGAGCACCAACTACTACTACCATACGGGGGTTCAGACCCTTGCTCGGCGTCTGATTGAGCGAGCTGTGGCCGAGATCTAGCTATGACATCTCCAGCATGCGTTGAATGGGTTTGAGCGCTGCAAGGCGTATGTCCTCTGGCAGTTCAAGCTGGGGCTGGCGATCGCGCATACACAAATAGAGTTTTTCTAGGGTATTGAGGCGCATAAAGGGGCACTCATTACAATTGCAGGTCTGATCCTGAGGGGGCGCAGGAATAAACGTTTTCTCTGGGTTGCGCCGCTGCATCTGGTGGAGAATCCCCGGCTCAGTCACCACGATAAAGGTATTCGCCTTTGAGATCACCGCATAGTTGAGCAAAGCCGTTGTCGAACCAATAAAATCGGCATGGCGGAGCACCGCTTCTTCGCATTCGGGGTGGGCAATCACCTGAGCCGTGGGGTAGGCGGCCTTGAGTTCGAGGAGGCGTCGCTCTGAGAAGGTTTCATGGACAATGCAACTGCCCTCCCACAGCACCATCTGCCGCCCCGTTTGCGCCATGATATAGCGACCTAGGTTGCGATCGGGAGCAAAAATCAGGGGTTGATCGGCGGGCAACTGCTGCACAATTTTCACGGCATTGGAACTGGTGCAAATAATGTCGCTCAAGGCCTTAACTTCGGCAGAGCAGTTAATGTAGGAAATCACCAAATGGTCAGGGTACTGCGCCTTAAAGGCCGCAAAGGCATCGGCAGGACAACTATCTGCCAAAGAACAGCCCGCCGCCAAATCCGGCAACAGCACTAGCTTGTCAGGGTTAAGAATCTTGGCGGTTTCCGCCATGAAGTGCACCCCTGCAAAAACAATCACCTCGGCATCGGTACTAGCGGCCTGCTGCGACAGCCCCAAGGAATCGCCAATGTAGTCAGCCACATCCTGAATGGCGGGGTCTTGGTAGTAGTGGGCTAGAATGACAGCATTTAGTTCCCGCTTCAGGTCTTGGATGGCGGCAATTAAGTCCAACGGCAGGGACGGTTGGGGAGCAGCGAGCGTCGCAAACACAAGCAGTGGCTTCCTTTAGCAGTCTATCACGAGTCTCTCCATTATAGTGATTTCTACCAAAATAGGCATCCCTTAGGCATCATTGGCGAGCAGTTGCTGCACAAGGGCACGGGCACCGTAGCTGACACCGGCAGTGCCTTCCCCAGGATGTACAGAATCTCCCACTAACCACAGGTGGGGAATGGGGGTGCGGGTTGCCAAGCCGAAGGGGCCAAAGGTACTCAAGCGTTGACTAATGCCCCCGACAATGCCATCAATCCGCGCCGTATAGCGCCAGAAGGTGCGGGGAGTGGCCGCTTCGCAGTGAACAATGTGCTCAGGCTGCAGATTAAAGAACTCGCCTAGGCGGTCAAGAGCCGTTTGGATGTATTGTGCCTTGGTGGCCGCATAGTCTAAGTCAGGCTGGCGCCAAAAATTCGGCTCAGTAAAGCTAGAGGCAATCAGGGTACGATAGCCACTGGGGGCACGCCCATCTTGGGGCTGACTCACAGAGACAAACAAGGAGTTATTTTCGCCAATGGGACCTTGGGCATCGTAGAGAAACTGCAAGTGGGGCGGACACGCTTCGGGAATGGCGGCCTCTTTAACCCCAAGGTAAATCACAAAGGCAGCGGAGGCTGGGGGCAGCGTTTTGAGGCGGCGGGCATAGCCAGCGGGAAGGGCATCACCAAGGAGGTGGGGCAGGTTTTGGGCAGGGACATTGGCCACAATGTGATCCGCTTCGACGCGCGCCAAGGTTTTCGTTTTCAGGTTTTCCACTTGGACAGCGATGGCACGCCCGCGCTCGACTTCAATGTGACGCACTAGATGTCGGGTGTAGATTTGACCCCCATCCCGCTGCAAGGCATTAGCGAGTAAATCACTGAGCACCTGCATACTGCCGTGGAGATGGTAGAGGCCGTGGGGGTCTTGGGATAGACACAGGGCAGTGGCGGCGTAGAGAAGTGCCGTCTCGCTGGCATCCACTTGGGAGTAGAGCTTCAGTTGCAAATCGAGAAATTGCCGCAGCCGGCGATCGCCCCCGACACCACAGAGGTTCATCCAATCGGTCACCGTCATCAGGCTAAAGGGCACTGTGAGGAGCGTATCGGGTCGCAGGGCTTGCACCAGTTGCCAGAGATCAAAGCCATTGCGGGGGGGCAAAATCGGCTGTCGCTGCTGGAATCGCCAACTAATGGCAAAGAGGTATTCGAGGCCTTGCCAAAATCGCTCACTGTGGGGAAAGTGGCGTTGCCGTTCCCATTGCCAGCGATCGCGATCGCGCCAAACGTTTATCGGCGTGGTTTCCCTCGGCAAATAGACAGCACAGGCAGGGTCACAGGGGGTCGCTGCCGGCAGCGGCATCTCCAATTCAGCAAAAATCTGGGCGTGAATGCCCCCCGGCTCTAGGCCGGCCACTTGGGTTGCCCCAACATCAAAGGTAAAGCCGCGCCGCCGAAACGTTGATGCACAGCCCCCCAGTTGGGCTGCTTGTTCAAACAACTGCACACGATAGCCCCGCCGTGCCAGCAAGGCGGCGGTGGTTAAGCCACCAATGCCACCACCAATGACGACAACACGTTTGGTCATGGTTAGACCCTTGGAGGTAAAACTACCCCCAGTGTAATAATTTTTAATGAAACATTACAAACCTGTTACATTAGTCCCTCTGGTCTAGCGCCGCCGTGACTGCAGCTGCTCATACACCTGCCGCAGGGACACCCCATGGTGGGCAAGGGCGACTAAGGTGTGATAAAACAAATCGGCGACTTCGCGGGCGATCGCCTCTGGGTCATCGTCTTTGCAGGCCATCACGACCTCTGCGGTTTCTTCCCCAAGTTTTTTGAGAATCTTGTTGTCCCCCTCGGCAAAGAGACGACAGGTGTAAGAGTCAGGTTGAGGGTTCTGCCGCCGCTGACAAATCACCTCATATATCTGTGAAAGCGTGTCGGCGGGCGGGGACTCAATCCATTCCCCCTTCGTGCCGTGGCGGTGAAAACAACTGCGCTCCCCCGTGTGACAGGCCACATTTCCCACCTGTTCTACACTCAGCAAGAGAGCATCACTATCGCAGTCGTAGCGAATACTTCTTACCCACTGCACATGACCAGAGGTTTCCCCCTTCGGCCACAATTCTTGACGGGATCGACTCCAAAACCATGTGCGGCCAGTCTCAAGGGTTTTTTGCAGGGATTCTCGGTTCATCCACGCCATCATCAGCACGGTGCCGTCCAAGTAGTCTTGGACAATCGCTGGCACAAGACCGCGCTCATCGTAGCGAATCTCATCGAGGGGTAAGCTCAAGGCAGGGGCAGGCATACGTGGCAATTCGTTCTCAAAAGGGTGACCCGGAGATCACGCCTATCACAAGCATCCCGTATTGCTGCTTCCTTCCGGACCTGACAAGGTTTAGGCGTTGCGATCGCATGATTCCGAGCCAAGTTTAATGTTAGCACACGCCATCCAAGGGCATAAATCGCCCTATTAGGAATTGTTATCCCGAGTTTCTTAAAGAAAGTTTATATTAAAGGGGTAACAGCGTAAGATTTGGTAATGCCTATGACCCTTGCTGCTCTGATGGTGACGCAGGCGGAGACTCTGCGGGGTCTCTTTCAAACGCTGAAGGCAACCAGTTGTCCCTATCACTACAACTTTCACTTGCATACGATTTGGTCCGACGGGCAATTGACACCGCAGCAGGTTGCCCAGCAGGCCATGATCCACGGCCTTAAGGGCTTTGCCATTACCGATCACCACGCCCTTGAGGGATATTTCCAAGCACGCACTTATGTCGAGGCCTATCGGGGGAGCGATCGCCCCCAAGTGTACACCGGCATAGAAATTACCGCTCAGCTCCTTGGCACCGAGGTACACATCCTTGGCTATGGCTTTGACCCCCATGCTCCCATCCTCCATCCCTATGCCATGGGAAGTGCCCCAGAGGGAGACTTGGCACAGGCAGAACGGGTGATCGCGGCGCTTCACGAAGCGGGGGGCTTGGCAATTTTGGCCCACCCAGTGCGCTATCGTCTGCCCGCTGAACAATTGATTCCTGCTGCTGTGGCACGGGGCATTGATGGGGTTGAAACCTACTATTGCTACGGCAATCCTGATCCATGGGAATCGACACCAGAAACGACTGCTTTGGTACACAGGCTGGCCGTTGAACACCAGCTCCTCGAGACCTGCGGCACCGATACCCACGGCCAAGATATTCTTGTGCGGCGATGACAGGGACTGAAATTCTCATCGCCATTGGGGCGATCGCTATCAGTGGGTTGGTGCTCCGCTGGCTGATCACGGTTCTCAAGGTCACTGTTGGTACAGCAATTAAAATTGCTCTGATTGTTTTCCTATTGCAAATCTTTTTTGGAATTGGTCCTGAACGCCTTTGGCAGCAAGCGCAGTTTCTATGGTCACAAGTGGCGAGTTATTTGACCTCCTCGCAGTAGTCAAGAGCAGTAGTCAAGAAAAGACCAGTTTCTAGAGCGACGTTACCTCAGCGGGCGTCTTTTGTTAGATCGGTCAGAATACAGTAAACTGACTGGCATCAAGCCTCTTTTGCGCCAACCCCATGACTCAAGCAGCGTGGTTAGAACTGGTTAAATCCATCAGTGAGCAGGGCATCCAGTTACCCACCAGCGGACTAAAAATTGGCCGTGCTCCCGATAATGACATTGTCCTGAATGATATTTCCGTCTCCCGCTACCACGCTTTCTTTGAGTGGCAAGAAGGGAAAGTTCACCTCGTGGATCTTGGCAGTAAAGCGGGCACTCACCTCAATGGCCAACTGGTTGTGCCCAATACCCCCATTCCCCTCGAAGATGGTGACTTGATTACACTGGGCAACTCTGCTGTGCGCTTTCGCCTCATCTGGCAGTACCACGACTATCAGCCCCGTGCCGCCGAGGTTAGCAAAGACACTACAGTGCCGGTGATTGAAGTGCGCACCAAAACATGGCGACAACGCTGGGGGCTACAGGAGCAAACGACGCTTCTGGGAACACATCCCGCCTGCGATGTGGTGGTGGATACCCCTGAACTGTTGCCCTGCCACTTGAAATTACGGTTTGCGGATCAGCATTTGCAGGTGGTGGATCTCAGTGACTCGCAAGCAGCAATGAATGTGCACTTGGGAATTGGGGAGAGTTATTCCCTGACAGAATTTGTCACGCTCACCTATGTGGGGCAGGAGTTACCCGATCGCATAGATACAGAGCGCCATGCCGTTGTCTTTAGCCCCGCGACGGAGTTGAGCGCAGCAACAGTACTGGCGATTCCTGAGGCAGATGCGGCACCCACTGTCCCTGTGAAGATGATTTCGCTGGTGGGTTACAACACATTCAGGATTGGCCGCGATCCCAGTAATGATCTGGTGATTGAGCATCCAACGGTGTCCCGTCACCATGCCAAAATTGAGCGCCGTAATGGCGATTTCCTACTCACGGATTTGGGTTCAAATAATGGCACCTTTGTCAATGGCCGGGAAGTCGAGGAACCGACGGTACTGCGGGTGGGGGACAGTATTCGCATTGGCAGCGATCGCCTTGTCCTGAATGTTGATGAAACCCTGACCCAGTATGCCGAATCGGGTCACATGCGCCTTGATGCCATCAACCTCAACAAGGTGGTGGGCAAGGGAACCCAAATTCTCCACAACATTTCCCTATCCATCCTGCCCAAGGAGTTTGTGGCCATCCTAGGGCCTAGTGGCAGTGGCAAATCAACACTCCTTGATGCCCTCAATGGACTGCGACCGGCCACCACAGGCACCGTATTGGTGAACGGCACAAATTTCTACCGCAACTATCAGGCCTTTCAAGCCCAACTCGGCTATGTGCCCCAGAAAAACATCATCCATGAGGAGCTGACGGTTGCCCAAGCCTTGGAATACGCTGCCAAACTCCGCATGCCCCCCGATACAACCCCCGCAGAACGCCAACAGCGGGTGACGGAAGTTTTAACGGAATTGGGACTCAACCATCGTCGCGATGTGCCTATTGCTCGACTCAGTGGCGGTCAGCAGCGGCGGGTGTGTATTGGTGCGGAATTGCTCACCCAGCCCAGTCTCTTCTTCCTCGATGAAGCCACCTCTGGCTTGGATCCGGGCACCGAGGCCGACCTGATGTTTTTGCTGCGGCAGTTAGCGGATCAGGGGCGCACCATTCTCATCATTACCCACGCCACCCAAAATATCCGTGAGTGTGATCTGGTGATCTATCTAGCGGAGGGCGGCCGACTCGCCTACTTTGGTCCGCCGGATCAACTGTTGCCCTACTTCCGCGCCACGTTTGGCGATCGCTTTAGTGGCATGAAGCTGGAGGACTTCTCGGGCATCTACCGCGCTTTAGATAAAGAGAAGAACCCCAATGCGCCCACCTCGGCAGAACTAGAGGAAGCCTACCGGCGATCGCGCCTCTATCAAGAATACGTGGTCGGGCGACAGCAGGTGTTGGCTCACATGCCTGATGAAAGTCAACGTCGCGTCCAAGGTAAATCCCGTCGCAGCAGCGAACCCAAATCTAAAATCTCCCCTTGGCAGCAATTTCTCATTCTCACCCGCCGCAATCTCACGATTCTTGGCCAAGATCGCAGTAACCTGCTGTTGACTCTTTTAATTGCCCCCCTCTTGGGGAGTCTGAGTTTTGTCTCTTGGCGGCGGCACCTCTTTGATCCAGAAACGGGGAATGCCGGTCAAGCCCTAACGATGCTGTTTGTCACCAGTCTGATTGCGGTGATGATTGGCGCCATGACGACGATGCGGGAATTGGTCAAGGAGGTGGAGGTTTATCGGCGGGAGCGGATGATTGGCCTGCGGCTGTTGCCCTACATTGGCTCCAAGGTGGCGATCGCCCTTGGGCTTGCCCTTTATCAAGCGGCCACCTACCTTGTGGTGATAAAACTAGCAGTGGATTTACCAGGGGATTGGGGAGTCACCTTTGCCATGTACATCACCCTTGCCCTTGCCATCTTTGGCGGCATGGCGATGGGACTTCTGGTATCTGTCTTTGCCCCTAGCCAGAACATTGTGCCGCTGCTAGTGCTGATGTTTTTAGTGCCGCAAATTATCTTTAGTGGCGGTATTCAGCCCGTTTCCTCCTTTGGGTTACCAGGGCAGATTATTAACCATTTGACAGTGATTAAGTGGCCCTTTGAGGCGATGGTGAAGCTCACGGGCATGGGGGATGACATTGCCAATGACCCCTGCTGGCGCGAGCCAGAGGCAGAGCGGGAAAAAATGACTGAGGAGATGCAGCGGGATTTTTGTCTCTGCTATGGACCGGGTCTCTTTCAGACCTGTAACTTCCCCGGTATCCGCTCCAAGTATGTTCCCGAGGTGGATGAACCCGCACCACCACGTCCAGAATCTCCCGGTGATCCTCCTGCAGATCCAGCGGCGCTCCAGGACTATCTGCAACGACTGCAAGCCTATCAGGAGGCAATGGATGAGTGGGAAGTAAAATACGCCGAGTGGAATCGCCAACGCAGTCGTGCCATCAATGAAGCGCAGGGCACCATCAGCCGCTTCCAGCGGGATCAGGGCTACATGTTTACTGTGAATGTGCAAGACCATTGGCGTAGTCAAAGCATTCTCATCTTGGCCATGCTCGTGGCTTTGCCCCTCTGCCAAAAACGCCGTGACTTTAGCCGCTGACACGCTGGCATCTTCAGGGGTGGGGTTTTAGAGCAATTTTTTTAATAATGGAAAAGCTGTCCTCTTCACGCTTCCATGTCCGCCCCTAATCTCTTACTCATTGATGGCCATTCCTTGGCTTTTCGTGCCTACTACGCCTTTAGTAAAGGACGTGATGGTGGCTTGCGTACCTCCACAGGGATTCCCACCAGTGTGTGTTTTGGCTTTCTCAAGACGCTACTGGAGATTTTGGATCAGCAGCAGGCGGATCAGGTAGCGATCGCCTTTGACTTGGGGGAGCCGACATTTCGCCATACAGCGGATGAAAACTACAAGGCGGGGCGGGCAGAAACGCCAGAGGACTTTATTACCGATATTGCCAATTTGCAGGCGTTGCTGCGGGCACTGCGTTTGCCCCTGTTGAGTCAGACCGGCTATGAAGCCGATGATGTGATTGGTACCGTGGCCCATCGCTTGCGACCCCAAGGATGGCAGGTGTCCATTGTCAGTGGCGATCGCGATCTCTTTCAATTGATTGATCGCGAGGGTCAAGTACAGGTCTTGTATCTAGGGAATACCCTTGGCCAACGCAAACAGGGTCTGGAGGCCTTTGATGCCCTCAAGGTCAAAGAAAAGATGGGGGTGTGGCCAGAGCAAATTGTGGACTATAAAGCCCTCTGTGGCGATGCCAGCGATCGCATTCCCGGTATCAAAGGCATTGGCCCAAAAACCGCCGTGCAATTACTGAGTCAGTATCCTACCCTTGAAGATATTTACGCCCACATCAATGAGATTACGCCCCTAAGCCTGAGAACGAAGCTGATTAATGGGGAGGCCGATGCCCGCCATTCCCGCACGCTGGCTCAAATTGTCCTCGATGTTCCCTTGGAACTCCCCCTAGAGGAACTGCACCTGCGTCCCTTTGACTGGCCAACACTGGATCATCTATTGGATCAGTTGGAATTTCGTGCCCTGCGGATGCAACTGCAGGACTGGCACCGACGCTTGGGGGGGAGGCTGCCCGACTTGGAAACTGATGCCGACGAAACGTGGTTTTTCGCGCCGACGGATACCCCCGACCCCTTGAATGTGCAACTCATTGAAACGCTAGAGCAACTGCAATCGCTGATCGCCCAGTTAGAAACCTGTACCGATGCAAATCATCCCGTTGCTTGGGACACCGAAACCACCGCCTTAAACCCCCGTGATGCTGCCTTGGTGGGCTTGGGCTGTTGTTGGGGAACAGCGCCGGATCAGGTGGCCTATCTGCCCTTGGGACACAAAGAGGGGCAGAACCTCCCCCTGCAAGAGACCCTTGCCGCTTTGCGACCCATTTTGGAGAGCGATCGCTACCCCAAAGTCTTACAAAATGCCAAATTTGACCGCTTGGTATTGCGGTTTCAGGGGATTCAATTACGGGGCGTGGTATTTGACACAATGCTGGCCAGCTATGTGATTAACCCCGAAGCCAGTCACAACCTCAAGGATCTGTGTCAACGCTATCTGCCCCTCCAAGCGCAAACCTACCGCAGTCTTGTCGGCAAAGACCAAACCCTTGCGGATCTGTCTCCCGCCACGGTGGCACAATACTGCGGCCTCGATGTCCACACCACCTATCTTCTCAAGGAAAAGTTAGAGGCCGACCTGACCCCCCGCCTGCGGCAACTGCTCCTAGAGGTGGAACTGCCCCTCGAACCCATTCTGGCGGAAATGGAAGCCACTGGAATTCGCATTGACAGTGACTACTTGCGGCAACTCTCCCAAGAACTCGAACAGCAACTGGCAGCACTACAACAACAGGCGTGGGACGCTGTGGGACAACCCTTTAACTTAGCCTCCCCCAAGCAACTGAGTGAACTGCTCTTTGGCAAACTAGGATTGGATGCGAAAAAAACCCATAAAACGAAACTGGGCTACTCCACCGATGCCGCCACCTTGGAAAAACTGCGGGGAGACCATCCCGTCATTGAACTCATTTTGAGCCATCGCACCCTTGCCAAACTGAAATCCACCTATGTGGATGTGTTGCCCACCCTAGTACGTCCAGACACGGGTCGGATTCACACGGACTTTAACCAAGCGGTAACGGCTACGGGGCGCCTGTCCTCCTCCAATCCCAACTTGCAAAATATCCCCATTCGCACCGAGTTTAGCCGCCAAATTCGCCGCGCCTTTATTCCCGAGAGGGGCTGGTTAATGGTGGCAGCGGATTACTCCCAAATTGAGCTGCGCATCCTTGCCCATCTTAGTCAAGAGCCTGCCCTGCTAGAGGCCTACCAAAAAGGGGAGGATGTCCACCGCCTCACGGCGCAGTTTCTCTTGGAAAAAACAGATATTAGTCCCAGTGAACGACGCTTGGGCAAAATCATTAACTTTGGTGTCATTTATGGGATGGGGGCACAGCGATTTGCCCGCGAGGCCGGCGTGAGTGTAGCCGATGCCAAGGTGTTCATTCAACGGTTTTACGATCGCTATCCACGAGTTTTTGACTATCTGCGGCAAATGGAACGGCTTGCCCTCAGCCAAGGCTATGTGGAAACCATTTTGGGGCGGCGGCGCTACTTTGCCTTTGAGAGTCGTGAATTGCAAGCCCTGCGGGGCAAGTCCTTAGAAGCCTTAGCCGATGTGGATCCCAGTAAACTAAAGATGAGCAATTACGAGCGGGGACTGTTGCGGGCAGCAGCCAATGCCCCCATCCAAGGTTCCAGTGCCGATATTATCAAGTGTGCAATGGTTAAGCTGGCACCGTTGTTACCAAGAGATCACGCCCACCTGCTGCTGCAAGTCCACGATGAATTAGTGTTGGAAATGACTCCCGAGGCCTGGGAAGAGTTGCAAACCACGATTCGCGACGTGATGAGTACAGCCGTCCCCCTCAGTGTGCCCCTTGTGGTAGACATTTACGCGGCGACCAACTGGCTGGAGGCTAACTAGATTTGTGGATGCAGCAGCAACGCCACTGGCAAGTGCTCTTTTGGCAAATTCTCCTCTGCCTTGTTTTGGGGGCGATCGCCCTCTGCTTGCCGGCGGAGGCCCAAACGATTCGCCGCTACATTGACCGTGCCATGGATCAAATTAGTGAATTTTACCTCGACAATGGGATGCACTTTATTGTCATGGAGCAACACCAAGCGCCCATTGTGTCATTCCTCACTTATGTGGATGTGGGGGGTGTTGATGAACCCGAAGGCCAAACAGGGGTGGCCCATTATCTAGAACACTTGGCTTTTAAGGGTACCCGCCGCATTGGCACGACGGATTATGCTGCCGAAAAAGAAAAACTCGCCCAACTGGATCGCCTCTTTGAGCAACTGCAAGCCACCACCGATGAGCGGCAACGTCAAGCCCTGATTACAGAATTTGCAGCTGTGCAGCAGGCGGCCGATCGCTACGTCATTCGCAATCAATATGGCCAAATTGTCCAACAGGCAGGGGGCGTGGGTCTGAATGCCACCACCTCTGCCGATGCCACCCGTTACTTCTACAGTTTTCCCGCCAACAAATTGGAACTGTGGATGTCCTTAGAGTCGGAACGTTTTTTGGAGCCGGTCTTTCGTGACTTCTATCAAGAAAAAGAGGTGATCCTTGAAGAACGGCGACTGCGCACTGAAAATTCTCCCACTGGCCAACTCTTTGAAGCCTTTTTGGCCACCACCTTTCGTCAGCATCCCTACCGCCGACCTGTCATTGGCTACCGTGAGGATATTCAAAACCTGCGCCGCGCCGATGTGGAACGCTTTTTTCGCCAGTATTACACCCCCGACAAAATGACCATGGTGCTGGTGGGAGACGTGGATCCGCAACAGGTTAAGAAATTGGCCACAGTCTACTTTGGTCGCTATCCAAGGGGAACAGGCAAGACCCCCTTCATTCCGCCAGAACCGCCCCAAACGGAACCGCGGCAGGTTACCCTTGAGCTGGACAGCCAACCTCTTTATCTGGAGGCCTACCCCTGCCCCCCTCTAAAGGATGCCGCCTATCTCACCTATGAAATTTTGGCTCGCCTCCTCACGGGGGGGCGCACCTCCCGTCTCTATCGTTCCCTTGTCCTTGAGCAAAAACTCGCCCTCAATGTTCAAGCCTACGTGGGTTTCCCCGGCAATAAGTACCCCAACCGCTTTCTCATCTATGGGGCGCCGGCGCCGAGTCAAACAACGGCTGCCCTTGCCGCAGGCATTGCCCAAGAACTCAAGGCACTGCAAACCACGCCCGTAACCCCAGCAGAGCTAGAGCGGGTGAAAACCCAACTGCGGATGGAACTGCTGCAAAACCTGATGTCCAATGAGGGTATGGCCAAGCTCTTGGCGGAGTATGCCGTTAAAGGGGGCGGCTGGCGGCAACTCTTTGCTCGTTTAGAGGCAATTAATGACATTACTCCTGCCGATATTCAGCGGGTGGCTCAATTGCTGCAACCTACGCAGCGAACGGTGGCACAGATTCAAACTCGCCCATGAAGACCCTTTGGCAGGAATGGCTGGGGGCGATCGCCTTCTACACCTGTTTGCCCATTCCCCCTGGCTGGCCGATTCAATTGGCAGGAGCCGCCAAGTGGTGTCCTTGGGTGGGGCTATTGCTAGCAGGAATTCTCTGGGGGGCGCAGTGGCTACTGGCATGCTTGCGCCTTTCCCCCCTAGTGGCCAGTGTCTTGGTTGTGGCACTTTGGCTCGGATTGACGGGGGGATTGCACTTGGATGGTGCCATGGATACGGCCGATGGCTTAGCCGCCAAGGATGAACAACGGCGCCTAGAGGTAATGGCGGATAGTCGAGCGGGGGCTTTTGGTGTTATGGCCGCAATTGTGATCCTGCTTTTAAAAGTGACAGCCTTGGCTAGTTTAGACAATGGCCGTACCCTAGTGTGGGTATTGGTGCTGGGGCGCCTTGCTCAGGTGTGGGCGATCGCCCGCCATCCCTATTTGAAACCTCACGGTACGGGTCAGATCCATAAAGCTAGTTGTATCTTTCCCCGCGATTTCTGGCCAAGCGGCTTACTGGTGCTGTTCCTCAACTTCCTGCTACCACTTCCCTTGAACCAATTACTTTTTGGCCTGCTCTTAATCCTCTTGATCCCTGCATGGTTTCAGTGGCAGTTGGGCGGTCACACGGGAGATACCTACGGTGCGGTTGTCGAGTGGACAGAATCCTTAATGCTGGTTGCCTTTACGGTAGGTTCAGCCAGTTGATCAGGCAATCCGACGGCCACGGTGATGATGCCCAAAACCTTGTATCCTGCATCCCGTAATACCCTAGCGGCGCTGCGTGCCGTTGTCCCCGTCGTATAGATGTCATCACACAGAAGGAGCCAGCGCTGTCGCTGCAATCCTTCCCCCACGCGAAAGGCATCCTTGAGGTTGGCTTGGCGTTCGGTCACTGACAACTGAAACATGGACTGGGTGGCGCGTTGGCGGACTAAGCCCTGCGGTGCCAAGGGTAGCTCTAGGGCACGGCAAAACCCCTCGGCAATGAGAGCCGCTTGATTAAAGCCCCGGGTTTGTAATTTGTCGCGATGCAGGGGAATGGGGACAATCTGCAAGGGAAGGCGCTGGGCAATCCTTGATTCAAACCAACTCAACGCTAACCATTGGCCAAAGAGGCTACCCAGTTCCGGGTGATTGTTATATTTCATGGTGGCGATCGCCCGCTTCAGGTCTTGCTGATAGTATCCCCAAGGAAACAGGGGGACACCTCCTCGCCAGTAGCGTTGGCGTTGGTGCACTTCGCAGGACCTCAAGCGTCGTTCACAATCCCCACAGATCACGTGGGAAGTCGTGCGCCCACAGCAGACGCAGGGCCGTTGACAGAGAAAGGAGGCCAGCGATCGCCACACCAGCGCACCCTCGGCTAACAGTAGGCACTAATATCCTCATGACACTCCTCTGCCAAGTAGCAGAGGGCGCGGTAACGCAAGAGCATCAGTTCCTCGTAGAGGGGATTCAGGTGGCACAAAGGCGGAATGTGAATATGCCATTTTGCAACCACAATATCGCGTTCAAAGGGGCACTGGGCAGGAATTAAGCGGCATAGACGATGGGCAAGCTGGCGATCGTGCACTTCTAGATGCTCTAACCACTGCCGTACTGGCCACAGAATTGTGCGCAGTAAACGCTGCCCCAACGTAAAAATCGTCATCAACTCAACACCTCAACTCAATGATTGAAATTAGCAGCGAAAAACCTCCTTCTTTACCTTATTGAGGAAGGCAATTGCAATCAGTTAAAACAAGACCTCAAGAAGGGCAAATTTATCGCTGCATTTTATGGGAAAAAGTCATCCTGCTTCACTTTGGATCGCCCTTAGCGGGGTGCAACATCCCAGAAAAATCTCAATGAAAATCGCATCACGATAGACAATCTCCTTGCTTCAGAGAGATTTATGTAGTAGTGGATACATTGTTGAATTAAATGATGATCTTGTATCCATTCTTATTCTAGTGACTTCCACTAAAGTTGACGATGGGGTTTTCCAAAAAGTTGCCCTCAAAACCAGCGAAGCCCTTGGTAGTTGCTTGGTAGATATAGCCTTGGAATTCCAGAGAGAGGCAGAATCGTGATCTCAGCCTCAGACAATATTTTCTTGCGGTACAATAAACTTCTAGTAGCGCACGTCCCCCTTCCTAGGCTAATCTGCAATTAGAGTCTGGTATTGGGGAGCACTGGCATGTTCAAGAACCTACTGATTCCAACAGATCTCCACGATGGCCTCCCCAAACTCACCCACTACCTTGAGGCACTGAAAACAGCGGGCGCTCGTAAATTGATCTTTTTCCATGCTCGTCCCATTAACGAGGATGGCGACAAGCCCCGTCTGCGGGAGGAAAAGCTACAACAGGCAAGGGAACTACTTCAAATTGATGCGGCGAGTATTCCTGCCGATCTCAAAGTAGAGGTGATCATCGAAAACCGTCGCCCCGCCGATGCCATTCTGGACACCGTTGAAAAGCATCAAATTGACCTAGTGCTGGCCAGCCGCCCCATTCGCAATCTATTGGATGAGAAGCTCTTTGGCAGTACAACCATTGAGGTGCTGCAACGGATTAAGGTGCCCGTCATGATTATGCGCCCGCAAGTGTTGTGGGTGATGACAACCGCAGAACTGAATCTTCGCTGTCAAAATCTCTTTCGCCACTTATTAGTGCCCTACGACCACAGCCCCTCTGCCCAACACCTGGTGCAACAACTGCGAGACGGCCTGAAAAAGCCCAATCAAGCCAGTATTGCGGCACTGACGTTTTGCTGGATTATCAGCGATGCGGGCAAAGGGGAACTGGGCGTTGGCGAGCAACGTCCAAAGGCCGAGAAAATTCTTGCCGAGCTAAAGCAGGAATTTACGGGCTATGGTCTTGGTGTTGAAACAGAGATTCGCTTTGGTAGCCCTATTGTTGAAGCTCAACTTGCTGCCCACGATCGCGACATTTACGCGATCGCTGTTTCCTCGGGTTCTGTCGGTAAAATTTGGGAGCTATCAATTCCCAGCTTTGCCGGAGAGATCATTCGCCGTTGTGTTTTTCCTGTTATCTACTTTCCGCCCGCTGGTCGCTAGTTAAGTTAAACGAAAGATGGGGCAGCAGAACTACCCCAAAGACATTTCAATGAGGCACTAAAAGCAAACCTTAGCTAATCGTCACTTCACGGGGTTCCTCAGACGCGGCGGCCCTCGCTGTCTTTTGCTCCATCATTTCTGAGCGGGCTTCGGCAACCAAGTCTTGGAAAGACTCACTAGCTTCAGCGACAGCCGTCTGTGCCTTTTCATAGGCTTCAAACGCCCACATCAGGCCTGATTTTGCCGCATTGGGCGCTTGCTCTGCCAAGTTGTGACCGGTCATTACCCACAACGGGAGCAACAGCACCAACCCCAAGGGCAAGCACGGTAAGTGGTTCTAAACCAAGTAACAGGGCTTCAAACTCCATTCTGCGGCATCCTCCAAAGGAAAAGATAATGATGAGCACCTCGCACCCATGACAGCAAAGGTGCAGGGAGGGCACCCGCCTCACTAGCGTAATTGCTAAACGTGGCTTGTTATGCAGGGCTGAGGCAAAAAGTTAGCAAAGCTTAAGGGCAGTACTGGGAACTTCATCCCAAGAGGCCACGGTACGCAGGCGCACTTGCCAACCAGCGGCTTTTTGTTCTGTGGTCAAGTTTTTCTCAAAAGACTGCACACACTCTCTCGCTTGAGCTTCATCACGACAGGCAATACAGGCATACAGCAGGCCAGAGGGATCAATCTGCTCACTCACCCAGATGGTCATCATCGCGCACTCCTTGGCACAGTTGGCCGATTTCACGGGGCTATCTCCAGCCTAGGCGAAATACACAGCGGTTGTCAGCACGTCTTAACAGCGTTTTAACAAGGCAGCCAATGCTGCTAGCAATTGCTCAATGTGCTCAGGAGTGTGATCCGCTCTGAGGGTAATGCGCAGACGACTAAAGGGCACAGTCGGTGGCCGTACCGCCGCCACCCAACATCCAGCCTCTTGTAGTTTCTGCCCCCATTGGAGCACCGTGACGGGATCAGGAGCGGGCAGGCAAAAGATCGGTGTGGGGAAAGGACGTGGTAAAACCGGCCAGCCTAATTCTTGCAGTCCTAGTTCCAGTTGTTGAATGCGCTCCTCTAGGGCTTGGCGCAGGGTGGGATTTGTTTGTAGTTGCTCAAGGGCAGCAAGGGCAGCAGCGGTATCCGCCGGTGAGAGGCCAGTGCTATAAATCCATGTGCTGGCGCGGTGTTGCAAATAGGTGATCAGGGCTTGGGAGCCAGCAATGTATCCCCCTAAACTGCCCAAGGCTTTGCTGAGGGTCCCCATCTGGATGATGGTCGGGCTGGATTGCCCCAAAGCGGCTAGGGTACCGGCGCCATTGATTCCCAGCACCCCTGTGCCATGGGCATCGTCCACCAGCGCCATTGCCCTATAGGCCTCGGCGATCGCCAAAATCTCCTCGAGGGGGGCGACGTCCCCATCCATACTGAAGACGCCATCCGTGAGGATGAGACAACGGCGATAGTGGCAGCGATGGGTCTCTAGGAGTTGGGCAAGGGCGGCAACATTGTTGTGGGGATATTCATAAAACGTGGCATGGCTAAGGCGGGCACCTTTCTTGAGAGACGCATGGTTGTAGGCATCCCCAAGCACCAAGTCCCGCTGATCCACCAGAGCAGCAATGGTTCCGAGATTAGCGGCTGTCCCTGAACTAAAGACCAAAGCAGCTTCTGTGCCTTTCCAGCGGGCGATCGCCCTCTCCAGTTGCTGGTGCAGAGGCCGGTGACCACTCAAAAGACGCGAGCCTGTGGCGCCGGTGCCCCACTGTTCAATGGCGTGGATGGCGGCTGCTTTCACCTTGGGATGGTTCGCCAGCCCCAAATAGTCATTGCTGCAAAAGTTAATCAATGGCCGTGGCGGCTCACCAACGCTGACCATGGCTGCCGGTGCACCACTGGGGGTGGGTTGCCGCGACCAATGGGCGCGCTGCAGGGTGTTGAGGGCAGGTTCTAGCCAAGCAAAGGGACTAGCCATTGGCAGAGATCAAGATCGGATCGCGGGCAGGGGAGTGCTGGAGGGCCTCGTGGTTAGCAATCAGGTAATCAATCGCTTGCCGAAAGACCTCCTTTTCTGGGCTTTGAAAAAGCAACCGATCTAAATCCATCTGCTGTAATTGCTGGCTCAGGCTTTGCCGATAATCTGCATCCTTGATGAGCCGCAGCGCTTTTTGAACGTACTCGCGATCGCTGGTTGCCACTAACTCTTCCAACCCTACCTGTCTTAAAAGGGCAGAGCCAATGCGGTTATACCAACGCTGTCCCTCATAGGTGACAATGGGCTTGCCAATGAGAAGAGAATCCACTACCGTGTTACCACCACCAAAGGGGTAAGGATCAAGGGCAAAAGCGCCCCGCTCCATTAAGGCCATGTATTCCGCGTAGGGCTTGTAAGCAATGATTTGAACTGATTGAGGAGGCAGAAACTGCTGGATATCTCGCAAGAAAGGTAAAAAATCATTTGCGGTGACAGCTGCAGATCCTGCAAAAATTTGAAACCGCAAAGGCTGCTGACTTTCGTTGAGAATCCAGCGCAGCAGTTGCAACAAATGGGGATTCACCTTTTGGGCGTACCAACTACAGTTAATGACAAGCGGATCAGTGGCAGGAGGAAGATATTGAGGCTGATATGGGGGACGGATACAGCTTTGACCCAAGCCGGGCAGGAGAATCAAGCGTTCGTTGTAATGTTGAGCGGCTGTCGCTGGCTCCACAGCAGCACTACCGATGAAGTAATCAATCTCAGAACCAAACGTACTGACAGGGTGGCCATAGCCCATCACTTGAATTGGGGCAAGGCGCAAATTGCTGAGAATAATGTTTTCTAGATCCATCCCTATGTCGGGATAGTAGGCCACCATGAGGTCATTCTCAATCAAGGGACTCAAGTCCAGTTGACCATCGCTCAGAGTGATGGGATAGGTCGCCACAAAGCCGCTGCTGTCGGGGGTGACCCCCTTGCGAGGGAAGTAGTATAAAACAACCTCGTAGGTTTCTTGGAGAGCCTTGACAAAGGGCTGAAGAATGCGATAGACAGAGGTACTGGGAAACCAGCGTCCAGAGATAACGCCAATCCGACGCGGCTTTGGTTGATTGTGAATCTGAATGTTTCGGGTAATCAGTTCGCGAACCTTGCGATTCAACTTTGCCTTAAAAGCCCTATCCCCTTCGCCATCAATATAAGTGGCACCAAAATTCATGTAGTGAAATTCCACGAGAGTGTCCAAGCGTTCATCAAAAGCGGCCATGAAGTCCCTGAGCCGCTGCTTGGTATAGGGGTTTGCACACAAGGCGGCGTAGTGCCTGAAACAGTAGCAATACCACAGGCTGGCAAGGCGGGGGGAGAGGTCAAAGAACTTGTTAATCGGGTAGGAACGACGGTTACGGGCGGAGTAGAGGGTGAGTAATTTAACAAAATTACTGGGTTGCTGCTCAAGCAACAGCAGCCAAGGATCGGTGGTGCCAAAATGGGAAATCGCCACTAGATTGGCAATGACGCCATTTAGCCTCAAGAACTCGGGCACATGGCGATCGCTAATGATGTAATCGGGTTGGGTAAAAATGTACAGGAAATGCTTGACAAAGGCATTAATGGCATACTGTTGCGGCGGCGTTAACTGTAAGTAGGTCACTTGCTCAAAGTGGGCAAGAAGCTTCAAAAGAACTTCTGAAAGGGCATCCCATTGGTGCTGGCGATAGAGGTCAAGGAGTGTGTGGGGGTTAAACTGCCATTGCGGCTCTGCGGTTTTTTCTAAAGTGGGGAGACTCATGCCTTTGTTTGTTCTAGTCACGCTTCCTATTGTAGGAAATAGAGGCTTTAGGCCAAGATGTGACCAAGCGATCGCGAAGGAGGGGAATGGGGTTTACTGCCATTCTGCTGGGAGCGGCCATTCAATGGCTCAAGGTGCAGCCGATAACCGACATTGCGCACAGTTTGAATGAGGCGCGGCTGCTGGGGATCCACTTCAATTTTCTTGCGCAAAGATAGGACATGGGTATCCACGGTGCGCGGATTGTCAATGCTCTGCGGCCAAGCTCGTCGTAGCAACTCCTGACGACTCAAGGGGGTGCCCCCCATCTGCGTGAGCACATAGAGCAAGCTAAATTCCTGCGGGGTTAGATCCACTGGCACATTGCGTACGACCACTCGCCGCTGCACCAAATCCACCTGTAACTCACCCAAGTTCAAGACGCTGGGTAAACAGGGGCGTGCGCGCCGTAACAGGGCTTCGACACGGGCAAGAAATTCTCGCATGCCAAAGGGCTTCGCCAAGTAATCATCGGCACCCGCCCGCAGTGCTGCCACCACATCCGCTTCCTCCTCATGGGCGGAAAGGGCTAAAATTAAAGCCGTACTTTGACGATGAAGCCAGCGGCACAGTTCTAACCCATTGCCTTCCTGCAAATCCAAATCCAGAACCACTAAATCGGGATGCCGCAGTTGAAAGACTTCCTGCCCCTGTTGACAGCCACTGGCCACATGAACAATGTGACCCACTTGCTGGAGGTGCCAGCCAAGGAGGGAGCGCAGGTGGGGGTTACTTTCAATAATTTCAATGTGCATCAACATGAATACATCCCCACAACAACAGCCGAGTAGAAGGAAACAAGATGTGTTCTACATGTCTGGGAGAATCTGGGAGAAGGTGCAACAGGATGGCAATGTCTGGATGAATTGGATGCTAATTTAGCAAATTTAATACCAAGGATTTCGTAACGACTAATACTTTAGGTTTTTTTTCTTGTTCCCGTAATAGAAAATTCTTACTCGTTTTCTAGTGAGACAATGAAGTAGGTTTCTCAAGAAGCGGTATGGCTTTGCCCATTCTCGAGCTTTTGGCGACTGATGGTTCACGACAGCAAATTCAACTGGGGCGCGATCGCCTGACCATTGGTACCGACCCCCAGAGCCAAGTGATTCTCGTCGGTGAGGGAATTTCCCGCCGCCATGCCTTAATTATTCCCACGGAGACGGGTTACCAAGTGGCGGATCTGGGGAGCGCCAGCGGCACTTTTTTGAATGGCACGAAGTTGCGGCCACGCACCCCTGTGGCTCTAAAGGCGGGCGATCGCCTGCAAATTGGGGACTTTCAAGCCATTTTTGATCCCGCGGGGAAGGTAACAACGCAACTGCCCGGCACAGTGGTGATGGGGGCTGCCAGTACACCGATTTTACAGGTGGCAACGCCCCAGTGGTTACAGGAGTTTCCGCTGCTCAAGGAGGAACTGGTTCTCGGTCGGGATCCCAAAGCAGACATTCCCATTGACCATCCCTTTGTCTCCTTCCACCATGCCAAGCTGGTGCGAACGGGGGAGCATTACAAAATCATTGACCTCGGCAGCAAAAACGGTCTGCACTGGCGAGGCACCACAATTAGCGAACACACCTTGGCGCCGGGGGATGTGATTCACGTGGGGGAATGCCTGCGCCTCACGTATCTGTTGATGCCTGCCACGCAGGTCGTTGAGCAAACGCGCCCCCTGCAACTGCGCGATCGCCAGCAGATTCGCATTGGCCGTGACCCCAGCAACGATATGGTGCTGGATCATCCTGTCGTCTCGCGGTACCATGCTCGCCTCTACCTTCAGGAGGGACAGTGGTACATTGTCGATCTCGAGTCTGCCAACGGCACCTTCATCAATAACCAGCGCCTTGAACCCCGCAAACCAGTGCCTTTACCCACGGGTGCTTTGGTGCGCATTGGCCCTTACAGTTCACTGTTTACCCCCGATGAAACCATTGTTCCCCACAACGACAGTGGCAATCTGCGCCTCGATGCCATTCACCTCAGCAAAACCACCGCTAAGGGGGCGAAGCTCCTCCAAGACATTTCCCTGTCAATTTTGCCCCGCGAGTTTGTTGCGATTGTGGGTGGCAGTGGTGCCGGTAAATCAACGCTCCTCGACGCCCTCAACGGCTTTCGTCCCGCCACGGGGGGCACCGTACTCGTCAACGGCCATGACCTGTACCGCTACTTTGCCACCTATCGCACCCAAATTGGCTATGTGCCGCAGGAGGACATTATCCACAGGGAGTTAACGGTAGCTCAAGCCTTGGACTATGCAGCACGATTGCGCTTACCCGCTGATTTGAGTGAGAAAGAACGACAGGAACAGGTGAACCGCGTCCTTGCGGAATTGGAGTTAACATCTCGCCGCGATGTGCTGGTCAAACACCTCAGTGGCGGTCAGCGCAAGCGGGTGTCGATTGGGGTGGAATTGCTCACCCGCCCCAGTTTATTTTTCTTGGATGAGGCCACGTCTGGCTTGGATCCGGGCACGGAAACGCAAATGATGCGGTTGTTGCGCCAGTTGGCCGATCAAGGGCGCACGATTTTACTCATTACCCATGCCACCAAGAACGTGATGCTCTGCGATTTGGTGGTGTTTTTAGCACGGGGCGGCCATCTTGCCTACTTTGGACCACCGGATCAAGCCTTGAGTTACTTTGATGTGCAGGATTTTGATGAGATTTACCTCAAGATTGAGAGCGAACCCAATCCAGCGGTCTGGCAGCAACGCTATCGCCAGTCCCATCTATACCAAACCTATGTGGTGGAGCGGCAGCGTCCCCTCAACGTGGATACGGCGGCGACCCGTCAAGTTCAACCCCAACGTCAAAAAGCAACGATTCCCCAAGTGGCACCGTGGCGCCAGTGGTGGATTCTCACGCAGCGCAATTTGGCCATTTTGCGGCAGGATCGGGCAGCCCTTCTGCTGATGCTCTCCCTAGCGCCGCTTTTGGGCGCCTTGGATTTCGTCCTCTGGAAGCCAACAATTCTCGATGCGGCTCAGGGGGATGCGGGGCAGGCATTTACGATGGCCTTTGTCACGGTACTGATTGCGGTGATGGTGGGCAGCCTAGCCACGATGCGCGAGATTGTAAAGGAACTGGAGATCTATCGCCGAGAGCGGATGGTGGGGCTGGGGCTGTGGCCCTATATTTTCTCCAAGCTTGGTTCAGCGGTAGTGCTGGCCCTGTACCAAGCAGCGGTTTTTTTGGGGATGAAGTTTTGGGCAATTGATCTTAGCCTCGGCATGGGGGCGATCGCGGGCCTATTTCTCACCCTGTTCCTGATGACCTTTGGCGGCATGGTGATGGGGTTACTCGTTTCTGCCCTCTCCCCCACCCAAACCGTTGCTCCCTTGTTAACAATTCTCTTTTTGGTGCCCCAGATTACGTTTGCTGGCGCGATTATTCCCCTACAGGACTTAGGCAGGGTGGGGAATTTGATTAGCGATGTAACCTTGACCCGCTGGGGCTACGCCAATGTCGTTTCTCTGTTGGGGTTTGGTCAGGAGGTGGCGCGGGATGCCTGCTGGCAGCAAACAAAATCTGAACGGCAGAAACTGAGTCGTGAAACCTTAGAGCAGTGTCCCTGTTTTGACGAGAACCTCTTTCGACGTTGCCCCTTTCCGGGGGTGCGCAAGGAATACCACCCTGCGGTGGATGAACCCGAACCCCCACAACCCCCTGAACCCGGTGAACCACCGCCACTGCCCAATTCAGTTTTAGGGTTTGATCAGGCCTATCGGAATCGCCTCGCAGACTACAATCAGCGGGTCAAAGCCTATCAAGCAGCCATGGCGCGCTGGCAAGACCAATTTGCCCTCTGGAAAGAGCAGCGGGGGCGGGCGATCGCCAGTGGTGAAGCCCTTATTGATCGCTTTTGGCGTCTGCAAGGGCACACCTTTAACGCCAATGTCACTGCTAACAACCTGCAACTGGCGGGCATTATTGCCCTCATGCTGGGACTGGTGGGGGGCTTGCAAAAACGCAAGGATGTTCTTTAGGCTGCCAAGCGAGCAAAGGCGCGACCCACTGCTTCTAAGGCCATCTCAATCTCCTGCGCACTGACAATCAAAGGTGGGACAAAGCGCACCACTTTTGGTCCGGCCGGCACCAGCAGTAACCCCTCCCCAATGGCCGCCTTCACAACCTCCGCAGCGGTCAGGGGAATGTTGGGGTGCAGTGCAAGACCGTTGATCAGTCCCCAGCCACGCACTTCGGCAATGAGGTGGGGATAGGCCGCTGCCAGTTCATGGAATCCGGTTCGCAATTGCTGCCCGCGATCGCGCACATTTTCGAGGAGGTTCCCCTTCTCAAGGGTTTCGCACACCGTGAGGGCTGCCGCCGTGGCCAAGGGGTTACCACCAAACGTGCTGGCATGATCCCCCGGTGCAAAGACGGCACAAAACTCCTTGGCAACCATGGCACCAATGGGAATCCCGCCGGCAAGGCCTTTAGCAGAGGTGAAAATATCGGGTTCGACACCGAGGGTTTCATAGCCCCACAGGCATCCCGTGCGGCCCATACCCACTTGCACTTCATCAAAAATCAGGAGAATCCCTTTCTCAGTACAGAGTTGGCGTACCTGCTCAAAGTAGGCGCGATCGCCAGGACGCACTCCCCCTTCTCCCTGCAAAGGCTCCAAGAGAATCGCCGCCACTTGGGGGGCTGGTTGATCTAGGGAGGCGACCAAGGCTTCTAAAGCCGCAAAGTCATTGTAGGGCACATAGGCAAAGCCCGGCACCAAGGGGTCAAAGTGCTGCTGATACTTCGGTTGACCTGTGGCGGTAATCGTGGCAAGGGTGCGTCCGTGGAAGCTAGCCTCTGCCGTAATGATGACTGGGTTGGCAATGTGGCGCACAGTATGGGCGTATTTACGGGCCAGTTTAATCGCGGCTTCGTTGGCTTCAGCTCCCGAGTTGCAGAAAAACACGCGATCGCCACAGGAGTGAGTCACCAACCACTGCGCCAGTGCCCCCTGCTGGGGAATGTAATACAAGTTTGAGACGTGGTGCAGCGTTTGCATTTGGCGGCTGACCGTCTCCACTAAGGCCGGATGGGCATGACCGAGGGTACAGGTGGCAATGCCTGCCACAAAGTCTAGGTAGCTGCGGCCTTGATCATCCCAAACGCGGCAACCTTCACCGCGCACGAGGGTAATGGGAAAGCGGCCATAGGTGGTCATCACCACTTGGTCAAAGGCATCGGCACTCAAGGGGGTGGGGGGAGCAGCAACCATTGACTCTGGACTCACAGCAAAAACTTTCTGCTATCTTAGCATCTCCCTCTCACCGCAAGGGGGTAGTTCAGGTTCGCTCTAGGGATAGTGCTTATTGACCCCCAAGAATAGCTTCGGTACACTACACCTAGTATTTAGCCATGGAGTCCTGCCCCGATGGTGCAAAATCCTCCCCGTCCCCAAACCAGCTTCCCCGCCACAGCTCCCACAGCCTATCCCGTGTTTTACCGTACCTACAGCCGCCAAAATGAAGCGGGTGAGCGGGAGAGTTGGCAACAGGTGTGCGATCGCACCCTGCAAGGACTACAGGAGGTGGGGCACCTCACCGCCGCAGAAGTGGCTCTCCTCAGGGAAATGCAGCAGGACTTGAAGGCACTCCCCTCTGGCCGTTGGCTGTGGGTGGGAGGAACCGACTGGGTGCGCCAGCCCGAGAATTTTTCCGGTGCCTACAACTGCACCAGCACCAATGTTGTGGATTGGGATTCCTTTGGCCTGATGATGGACTTGGCCATGCAGGGCTGTGGCACAGGGGCGATCTTAGAGGAGAAATACATCTCGCAGTTGCCGCCCATTTGCAATTGCCTTGAGGTGACTGTCGTCGGTCAAATTGGACAAACCCCTAAAGAAGCGCGCCAAGAGCAAACCACGGTGACCCTTATGGGACAGACCTGCCAGATCAAAGTGGGGGATAGCCGCCAAGGGTGGGTCAAGTCCTACCAAACACTGCTGGAACTAGCCAGCAACCCACAATTGGGGGGTTCAGTTCAGGTGACGATTGATATTAGTGATGTGCGTCCTACGGGAGAGCGACTCAAGGGGTTTGGGGGGGTGGCCAATCCAGTAAAACTGCCAGACCTCTACCATCGCTGCGCGGCACTGTTGAATGCGGCGGTGGGTCGCCGCTTGACCTCTGTGGAGTGCTGTTTGCTCATTGATGAGGCCGCTGTTGTGGTCGTTGCGGGCAATGTCAGGCGATCGGCGGGTATGCGGCAGGGAGCCAGTGATGATCAGGCCTTTGCCCAAGCGAAGCAAAATCTCTGGCAGCAGGATGAACAGGGCAATTGGCGCATTGATCCCAAGCGGGATGCGCTGCGCATGGCCAATCATACGCGGGTTTTTCACACTAAGCCTACCCTTGAAGAGTGCATCAATGCGGTGCGCAGTCAGTTCTATTCGGGGGAAGGTGCCATTCAATGGGCCGGGGAGGCCGTTGCGCGCGCCAATGTCGATTTGCTCACCACTGCGCATCTCAAGCAGGCCTTTCTGCGCGCCTACGAAAATCAGCAGGGGGAAGCCTTTTTGCGGCAACTCTCGCCCGCCATGGATCAGCGGGAGCTGGCCCACCGCCTGGGTCGTTATGGCCTCAATCCCTGTGGCGAAATTATCGGCAGTGACTTCCACTGCAACCTTGCGGAAATCCACCTCAATCAAATTGATCCAGCGGATACCCTAACCCAAGAAAAGGCCTTCAAAGCCGGCGCCCTCTCAGTGGCAGCACTGTTGAACCATCGCTTTGTTGTGGAGCGCTTTCAGTACTCTCGTACCGTTGATCCCATTGTCGGTGTTAGTTTTACGGGACTATTTGACTTCTGTGTTCATGCTTTTGGCGTGCCGTGGCTGGAATGGTGGGCCGCAGGGCGACCCGATACGGCTCAGGGACGGGAATTCAAAGCCCAAGAAGCTGCCTTTTTGCAACGCTGGCGGCAAATTGTCCATGAGACTGTCTGGGAGTATTGCGATCGCCACGGCCTCAAGCGCCCCAATCGCTGTACTACCGTCCAACCCTCGGGCACCAAATCCCTGCTGACCGGCGCTTCCCCCGGCTGGCATCCCCCCAAAGCCCAACGCTTTATCCGACGGATTACGTTTCGCAAAGGGGATGCGGTGGCCATGGCCTGCTATGACTTTGGTTACAACATCATCCCCTCCCAGTCCGATAAAGATGAAACCGGCAAACTTCTAGATGACCCCTTCGATCCCCGCTGTACCGAGTGGCTGGTGGAAATTCCCGTGGCCGTTTCTTGGGCTGATTTGCCGGGGGCAGACGCAATCGATATTAGCCAGTTTTCCGCCTTGGCGCAGTTTGACTTCTATATGCAGGTGCAGCAGCACTACACCACCCACAACACCAGTGCCACCATTGAGCTAAGGGAACACGAAGTCGAACCCCTTGCCACTGCTATTTATCAAGCCATTCAGGAGGACCGAGGCTACATCTCTGCTGCCCTATTGGCCCGTTTTGATGCCCATGAAACCTTCCCGCGTCTGCCCTTTGAACCGATTAGCAAGGAACGGTATGAGCAGGAAGTCGCTGCGGTTGCACGGCGCAAGCGTGTCAATGATTTTCACGAGGCCCTCTCCCGCTATACTCAACCCCTCATGGAAGCAGGACCTGCCGGCTGTGACTCCGATAAGTGTCTCATGTCATGACGAGGCTAGCGTTTGGTCACGGGTGGGAGATTACTCGAATTCGTGGGTTTCAAACTTCAAAGTTTGACAGTTTTCCTTAACTGTGCGGACAGTAGTGGTAGGAATTTGGTTGCCTTCAGCTTCAATTTCCAGTCTGACTGTGACTTTGACATCCACAAGGGATGTCAGAGGTTGGACAACTGCTTCGACAATGGTGGGGATGTACTGGTTGATGCGTAATGGATCCAGTGTCACGAAGAGAAGAAAAAGCCAGAGAAACCCTCTCTCCTCGTTTCAACAGTTTCTGCTCCCGCAGCCGCTGCTCTAATCGTTCCCGCCGTCTGCGTAAGGACTGATAAATCGTTTCTGGGGAGGAGGCAAGGCGGCGCTGCAAAACGGTTAAGGCAAAGCCAACGGTTACTTTGCGGCCATCATTGGCTAAGGCTTCGGCTCGGTTAAACTCTTCCCGCACGTAATCGGTCACGTGCTTGTAAAGAGCAGCCTCTTGATCGGGCAGGGTGTATTGCACGGTATGGGCCTGCCGTTCCGGAAACAGCGGCTTGCCGTCAAACTTGAGCAAATCTTCTTTGACCAGCCGCCGCATCAGATCCGAAACATCGCAGGTATGCACCCCATCGCGGAATCGCTCCTCAAAGCGATCGCCATCCAGTAAAGCGAGAAAGAGTTGGAAATCCTGTTCCTTGCCGTTGTGAGGGGTAGCCGTCATTAACAGAAAATGGCGGGTTAGGGTGGACAGCAGCTTGCCCAACTTGTAGCGTTTGGTTTCTTTGATTTCACCGCCAGAAAATGAGGCCGATAGTTTGTGCGCCTCGTCCACTACTACTAAATCCCAATCACTTTGCCGGAGTTTGGCTTGCAAATCTTCGTTGCGACTGAGGTGATCTAAACGGGCAATCAGTAAGTTCTTTTCGGTGAAAGGATTGCCGGTGCGAGATGTTTCGATGTGATCATTCGTCAAAATCTCAAAAGGCAGATGAAACTTTTGTAACAGCTCATCTTGCCATTGCACAATCAAACTCCCCGGACACACGATTAGGCACCGCTGTAGGTCCCCCCGAATCAGCAATTCGCGGATGAACAATCCTGCCATGATGGTTTTGCCGGCGCCTGGATCATCCGCTAGCAGAAATCGCAGAGGCTGGCGAGTGAGCATTTCATCATAAACCGCTGTGATCTGGTGGGGGAGAGGCTCCACCAATGAGGTGTACACCGCCAAGTGGGGATCAAATAAGTAGGCAAGGCGAATGCGATGGGCTTCCGATACCAAACGAAATAATTTGCCATCCCCTCGAAAGCAGAAATCATCTTTTATCATGAGCCACCTTAAAATCTTGAATTATTATCACTATTCGTTAATTTTAACAAATTCGTTAGGAAATTTTTATTAGCTAACCTGATTTACTTGTCCCGCCATCCCCAATTAGCTCAGGAGCGAGAAGCCCCAAAGGATGTTCCCTCCCTATTTAGGGAGTTTTGTAAACCAGTTCTTTTTCGTCTTGTCAAGCTGGCCTTGCACCATACCGGAAACTATGCTAAAGTCTGCCCCACAAATATCAGCATCGGTAAAGTTGGCGCCTGAGATCGAGGCATCCAGAAACTTAGCCCCCCTTAAGTTTGCCTTTTCAAAGTTGGCTTGCACGAGGTAGGCACCGCAAAAATTGGCATCACTGAGGTTAGCGCCTTGGAAATTGGCTTCCCGCAAAACAGCATTCGCCAAAATACAGCCCTTCAAGTCCGCATTGGTAAAATTGGCGTTGGCAAAGTTGGCACCCGAAAGATCCGCATTACGTAGTACAACGTTGGAGAGATCCACATCTACAAAATCCCGTTCTCCCCGCTTGTAGGCTGTGAGGACTTGTGTCGCTGTCATCCGTGGTGTGACTTTGGCGCGCAGATGCTGTCCTGGACCAGTTCCCACCACTGGCGGCCCTCCCAATTGGGAGCCTGTCATCCGCGATTGGCGGATTCGAGCTGCTTGGGCATTTTGGCTTACAGAGGAAGCATAGCTAGCGCGCTGAGTTGTCTTTGGAGTCCGAGGTCTACCCTGACTGGGCGGTGCTGCAAGGGCACTACTGAGATCATCATCCGCTGGGGACACCGCGGAAATACTAGGGGCAGCCACCGCCGATGCCGGCTGAGATGTCAAAAGTTGTAAATCTACCAAGACATCCATCGCACTTTGGTAGCGGTTTTTCACCGCATCCTCCAGCATTTTGTCAAGGAGAGCAGCAAACTCAGGGGAGATAGTTTTGACGTGCCGCTTCCAATGCCATTCCCCCGTGCGCGGATCCCGTTCAATTTCTTTGGGGGATTTACCCGTGAGGAGATAGACACAGGTAACACCGAGGGCGTAAATATCGCTGGCATAGACGGGGCGCATCGCCATTTGCTCTGGCGGCGCATACATAGGAGTGCCCACCGCAAAGCTAGTAAATGTAGAAAGCTCTGGCGCATTTTCCACCATTGCTTGGGTCACTTTGTCTTTGACGGCACCGAAGTCAATGAGTACCAGTCTTTTATCAATATCGCGGCGGATGAGGTTGGCGGGCTTAATGTCACGGTGAATCACACTATTTTTGTGCAGGTAATCAAGGATGGGGAGCACCTCCTGCAAGACCTGCTTTACCTCCTCTTCGCTCTTGGGTCCAAAGCGCTTGACCTCCTGTTGAAGCGTAAGACCCTCCACATATTCTTGGACTAAATAAAACTCATCGCCGTTTTCAAAGTAGCCAAGGAGACGCGGCAGTTGGGGGTGATTACCGACTTTGCCGAGGGTAGTCGCTTCCCGCAAAAAGAGTTCCCGTGCCATGGCCAAGATATGGGGTGCAGTGGCGGCTGGCCGCAATTGTTTAATGACACAAGTGGGATTACCAGGCAGCTTTGTATCAATAGCGAGATAAGTCGTTCCAAAGCCTCCCCGCCCCAGCACTTTAATCGCCTTATATTGATCATTCAGCAACAGTTTGCTACCACAGGCTTGACAAACATCTACATCGTCAGGGTTATCTGGCTTGGCACAGTTTGGATTGAGGCAGTAACTCATAGGCGGCCACGGGGAGGAACAGCTCGTTCAACAGAGAGGAAAGGGGAAGGAGCTTTCATGAAAACTGTAATCACAAGAGTAACCTGTTTTTAAGTCAAAGCTTAAAGGAAAATGCTCCCACTGCCAGCATGATTAAAGAACTTCCACAGGATAACTCCGTACTTTACGATACTCTCTTTTCTACGATACTTTTCTCTTTGCCTCCCTCTATCCGTAGAATTACGGAAGTTTAACAAAAAGCGAACTCCTTTTTCTTCACCACTAGGGGAAATCATGAAAAAGCCTACCCTGCTCTGCCGTGGCGTTGAGAGATTCCCATCCTTGTGAAAAGAGCCTTCGTTATGATACAAGGATAGCACTTCATCATCCCTGCTGTGGCTTTGGCTATGACCCCGTTTGTGACAACTGAGGCTAAAGACTTTCTGCGCGATCGCCAGCAGGTTTTGGCATGGCTCACGGAGAATGTGCCAGCACCCCGACTACAACATATCCTGCGGGTAGAAACGATGGCGGCAGAGCTAGCCCTACACCACGGTTTAGATGTAGATCGTGCCGCCTGGGCGGGGTTGCTGCATGATTTGGCGAAATACTTTCCCCCAGAGCGGTTGTTAAGTATAGCACGGGAAGCGGGGCTAGCCATTACAGAGGTAGATGAAGCAGATCCCCACTTGCTCCATGCCGATGTCAGTGCTTGGGTGGCGCGGCAGCAATTTGGTGTGACTGATGAGCAGGTTTTAGCAGCTGTCGCTAATCACACCTTGGGTCGACCGGGAATGGATGCCTTGAGTTGTGTTGTGTTTCTGGCGGATAGCTTGGAGCCGGGGCGGGGTCAGACGATGGAGCTAGAGGAATTGCGGAAGGTGGCTCAGCAAAATTTACAGGAGGCGGTGTGGCGGGTGTGCGATCGCACGCTGTTGTGGCTGGTTGATCAGCATCGCTTAATTCACCCACGCATGATCCTGACCCGCAATTGGGCAATGCAGGTGGCACCAGCAAAACCGAAAAAGAGCGAAAAGAAAGGCACCTCCAAGATTTAGAGGCCTTGCTACCCTAGAAAGCAGATTTGATCTCGGAGTTGCATTATGACCACCGCTTCAGCAAGGGCTGTCCCCGGTATTTTCTCAGGGGAATTCGTTCAGGAAACGTTGGCTTTAACCCGCCGCCTGTTTATCCAACTGCAACGGCGCCCTTCAACACTGGTGGCGGGGGTGGTACAACCTTTGATTTGGCTCGTTCTCTTTGGGGCGCTTTTCCAGAATGTGCCTGAGGGTCTCTTTGGGGAGAGTACTAACTATGGCCAGTTTCTCTGCGCTGGGATTATTGTCTTTACCGCTTTTAGTGGTGCCCTCAATGCGGGGTTGCCGGTGATGTTTGACCGTGAGTTTGGCTTTTTGAATCGCTTGTTGGTGGCACCGTTGGCCTCGCGGTTTTCAATTGTTCTCGCCTCGGCCTTGTTTATGACCACCCTGAGTTTGATTCAGGTGGTGGCGATCGCCAGCTTGGGGGTACTGCTGGGAACGGGGCTACCGAATTTAGCGGGCATTGGCGTTGTCTTAGCAACGGTATTGATTTTAGTCTTTGGCGTGACGGCCTTGAGCCTCGGACTCACCTTTGCCCTGCCGGGACACATTGAGCTATTGGCCGTGATTTTTGTGATCAACCTGCCGTTACTCTTTGCCAGTACTGCTTTGGTGCCCCTGTCGTTTATGCCCCGCTGGTTGCAGTGGATTGCCAGCCTCAACCCCCTCAGTTTGGCTATTGAACCGATTCGCTATGTCTATCTGCATCCCGATTGGCGGTTGAGCGATGTGGTGATGGTGGCTCCTTGGGGATCCTTGAGCCTAGGCAATGCCCTATTGATCCTTTTTGCCGTTGCCCTCGCCATCAGCCTGCTGATTCAACCCCTGCTACGGCGACGCTTGGCCTAAACCACCCGCAGGGTGAAGCCTTGAGTACACCACTCCCGCACATCCAAGCAAAACTCATTCCCCTCCGGCTCACTGCTGAGATCCGCTAACAGGCCGAGAACCAAGGCAAGACTATCCTCACCAGAAATCAGCAATGGCTCTGAGTGGCTAGGGTGGCTACTGAGTTGACTAAAACGAGTCAGGGGGCGGGGGCTGCTGATGATAAAGACCTTGAGCCATTGGCAAGGGCGATTCAGCGTCCACGTATAAAGGGGAATATTCAAGCCCGGCGCAACCACCAACTGCCATGACTGTGTTTGCAGCGGCAGCAGGAGAATGCCCTGACTGCTATCCCATGCAAAAGCAACAATGTTGAGGGGGCGATCGCCATAGTTGTAGAGGCTCCAGCGACAGGTATCCCCCTTAGCCAAGGTGAGGGGAGTCTCTAAATTTGTGGGCGGCAGTTTGGTGCTCAGGACATCCGGAAGGGGATTGGGGCTGCGGGGGGGGGATTGGCGGCTCAAGAGTTTTGGCGTCGGCGATATTTGTTCGAGGGTTGTACACACGGCCACCCGACTGGAGGTGGGATTGAGCGTTAGCGTTAGCCATTTCTGGGCTAGTAGGGCATTGAGCAGGGGATTCAGACGACGAATGCCGGCTTTGGCGGCTTCATTGGTGCCACTACAACTGTGTTGGAGCAAGGTTCCGACCGGCCACTCCAGCCCATAGCTGCCCACTGTCTCACTTTTGGTGAGAACCACATCGGGCAGGGGGTCACTGCTGTTGAGAACGGCAACTTTTTCTTCATTGGTCAGGGCATTGATGGCATCTACTCGCTCAATTTTGCTGAGGTTGGTGTCGAGGGCCACGTGCAGATGGAGATTTTTCCCTAAACGTCGCTGTTGCTCGTAGAGGCGATCGCCCACTTGCAAAGGCTGACTACTGACGCCTTGAGCCATCAGGCCATTAAAACTTGTCATATCAACAATGGCGGCACCATCGGCAGTGCTCCAGCGACTGTGGGGATGACAATGGGCTAATAGCCAAGGACTGAGGCCGCCACACCAAATCTGAAGGGGGCGATCGTGGCTCGTTCCTTGCACTACCCCATCAAAGCCGGGGGATAGGGGGGCATTCGCCGGCAATCCATCGCTGACTAGATGAATTTCTGCCCCCGTTTGCCAGCGCAGTTCATCAGCGGCGTACATGAGACTAGTTGCCGAGGGGCGATCGCCCCCCAAAGCCGCTAGATAATGGCTCAAACTAGCAGTGAAGAGTCCCATAGGAACGCCATTCAGGTGCGTTTCTACCCCCAAATCTGCCCAGAGCAGATGATCTTTGGGAACTGAGCCTACGCCACGGCTCTCTACAGGCTGCAACGGCACAAACCGCCAGCGCAACGTCTCCCCCGCAGTGGGTGGCGGGCTAAAGCGAGTATCCAGCCATACCTGTACCCCTTTGGTACGCAGTAATTCAGCAAGCGGTAAGATGCCCTCACCTGCTGTTGTGGCATCGGCGAAAACCAGTGCTGGTTGTTGCTGCCAGCAGGTGCCATAGCCACTAAAGTAAACCAACAGGGGCTGACCAGCCTGCGCCAGTACCCCTAGGGTTTCTTGAACCGCATCGAGGGTTGCCGCCTGTTCCGTCAGGAGTCTAATGTCACTGTCCGCCAGCCCCCAGCCATCTAGCAATAGGTTTTTCACTAGCTCAACATCCGTTAGACAACCGCCTAAAGGGGGCACGCCCGTCAACTGCGGATAGTGATTAATGCCAATTAGGAGTGCGCGCCATGGGCGAAGAGGGTCTGCCAAGGAGCCGCCTGCGGTTTGCCAAATCCACGGCATCAGTGTCAGTGCCGCAGCACCGTACAAAAAAGAACGACGGCTTAACCTCATGCCTTACCTCCCAAGATGCCTATCCTCCGCTGCGAGCACAGGCACGATAACATTGCTCTGACTGCAAACTAGTTCTATTCTCAGAGGTTGTGGACGCAATTAAACGCCGTTAGGGCAAAAAAACTCGAAATTCCTAGTAAACCTCTCCTTGGACAATAAAAGCAACGCGCCGACCTATTGCCGTGGCATAATCGCCAATGCGCTCAAGGTTACGAATGACCAGCAGCAGGATCAAGCGCAATTACACTGACTCTTGGGGATTCAAAGGGGCACACAGTCGCCCATAGAGACGTTGGTAGTCGGCGTCAACGGCATCATCGCAGTTGGCAAGGGCTATACCGATCTCAGGATCCAAATTGGCAATGGCGGATAGTGCCTCTGATAGCAACAGTTGCGATCGCTGGAACATGATGCGGATGTCCTCAAAGTAGGGCGGGGGCGGATAGCGCAGCAGCGTTTGAGCGGCGCGGCCAATTTCAAGGGCATAATCGCCAATTCGCTCTAGATCGCGGCAGAGGTGCGACAGCATGACCAAAAATCGCAGAGTCTCAGCCACAGGAGCTTGGGAGGCAAGGAGGGCGATCGCCTCACGATTGAGTTCTTGGGCACTGCGGTCAATCTCCTGCTCCCTTTGGATCAACTGCTCCATACTGCGGAAATCTCGCTCAATTAAGACACCATAGGCCAACTGACAGGCACTTTCGACTCGTGTCCCCAGTCGCAGCAAGTCACTGCGCAGACGTTGTAATTGCCGTTCAAAATGGGTGGTCACAGCCTCAGACCAGCTCTTTGTAACATTAAGCCTAATAAATGCTGAATGCCTATCGCCCAAGGGGACGCCAGTAGTTATTGGCAGTCAAGACGCCCTCCGGGGCTGCACGAAGCATCCCCCCAGCGGTTACCAGAGGATGCCCCCGATGGCCCGACCTATATTCGTGACAAGACCCCTCTGCGCCAAGGGGATTTGGCCGCGATCGCCCGCCCCTAGCCCTTCAGTTATCACGTACTCCCCCTCTCCAGAACCCAGCGGCACCGTCAACGATCGCCCCACCTCTACTATTGCGCCTAGCGTGTCACCGACACTTTCCTTACCCCAACACACTTTTGTGGCCGAAGCCCCCCTGCGGGAAGCCCTGACACAGATTTGGGAGCAGGCACGGGGGCAGCCAACGTAAAGACGTTAGCAAGTCTTGAGATTCGCCTCTACGACCCCAATGATGCCTTTATGATTCTGGCCGATGTCCGTCAACTGCCTGAGACCAAAACCACTGTCTCGTGGCAGGGTAACTATCAGACGGTGGCGGGCAGCCAACTTGACTTTGGGTATGAGGGGGATCTCAATGATCTAGGCCCTGTGGAGGACTTTGTGGCAGCGCAGATGCGAGCAGCCAGCGAGAAGGAGCTTCATGCCACCTACGCGATCGCCTTCTCGAAGGGTCTAGAGTTGACGGGCAATGCACTAGAGCAGCTCACCGAACGCCTCTGTCGCCAAGGGGTAGGGGCAGCCTATGTGCGAGCGAGTGCCTCAATTTCGACCTAGGAGGAGTTCACCTCGCGTTCATGAGCAAACGGCGAGCAGTTGCGATAAGCACGGGTACAAACCCATGAGCCGCCTCGAGCGCTGAGGCTAAAATTGCCGCATCTTCAACGTATTCATAGATCATTTGATTGCGCAGCTTACGCATGTCTATCCACGCTTGGGCATCGCTGATCAGACCCAGTTTCTCAGCCCGATCCAGATTCTGGGCAAACGTTGCAGTGTGCTCGCCGTGCACAGCCAAATAGGTCGGCAATAGCTTATCGCCGACGGTATCTTGAAGACGACTAAAGCGGCAGACAAAGGCATCCACTCGCTCAGCTAAATCTTCATCCTCAGCCAATTGACGAGCACGCTCTAGAGTAAAAGGCTGGTCAAATAAACGGCGGTCAGTGGCTTGCAAGCGCAGAATTTCCCGCTCGACCAACTGGGAGAGATACCGCCAGCGGGCAGCAAGTCGTGAATCCAGAATCACAAACAGCGGCTGATTCGACCAGCAAGGCGGGCAGCCAGTAGAGCAGGGGAGGCCACTGGATAGGGCAGTTCCACGAGCAGATCGACATCACCGCCCCGCAGGTCATCATAGATACGAGAACCAAAGAGGCGAACCGTGGCTTCTTCTCCTGCCAATTCCCTGACGATAGAGCGAATAACGGTCACTTGTTCAGGTGTTAAGCGCATGCGATCGCTCGCTCATTTCTCTATTAGGTTCATCTTAAGTGCAGAGCGCGCCTAAGATTGCCGTTTTGCTGGCGCAGATTTTCATCAGTGGGCACAGGCAGCGGCTAAACTGCAAGAACTGGGCATTGATCTTGAGACCTTAGAGACATAGCATGACCCCAACAACAACAGCGGCTCCCCTTCCTAGGCTAGCGTCTGCCCTTGGCCAGCCCAATTATCAACTGCGGGTGACCTATCGTGGTGCCAGTGATCTGCACGTGGAAGTGTGGCAACGCCCCATCTGGTGACGCCCTTGCGTTTGGGAGGCCTAGGGGGACCACATCTTGCCCTCATTCAAGAGCGAGTGCTGCGGCAATTGGCGCGATCGCGCGTGAAGCTGGGGAAACTGCCCCTCCATAAACCTCAGGTGTATTCCCTGACAGAAGAGGTAGCACTACGGCTAGGGTTAATGTTGCGGGTGTTGGCGCCGATGCGTAGTCGCGACAAGATGATGGCCTGTGTGATGGGCATTGAGGAAATGGGACGGGAGGAGGCGGCGTATTGGTTGGGCATGGCACTGCATCGCCGGAATCCTCAGCGGGTCTTGGCAGCACTACGATTGTTGTTGCAGAAATAAAAATTAATTTGGCGCCAAAATTTTAACGAGAATCCGCATCAAAGTCTCAAGATCGTCGGGAACGCGGTACAGGGTTAGGCCTTGTTGAATTTGCTTTTGCGCTCGATGCAGGAGGCCAAATTGCCAAATATCCCCTGTGGAAACTGCCCCTTGTAGGATGGGCTGCGGACTCTCTGTCCATTGGTCGAGGGCAATCAGTTCAACGGCCAGTTGAGTAAAGCCTTTGGCGAGGTCAGCATTTTTGGCTTCAACCACCAGCAGCTTGCCGACGGAATAGAGGTAGTAGTCGAGGGAGCCTTTAAGCTGGTCACTAACGATGAGGGGATACTCGATGCGCAGTTGGGCATGGGTGTAGTGCACCACATCGAGCAAGATAGGTGCAATCAGCAGTTCACGGCGAGCGGCTTCACTGGTGAGGCTAATGTAGGGAAGGCTTTCTTGAATGCGTGCTTTCAAGTCCTCAAGGCGATCGAGGGCAGCAGTGGATTGCGGTAGCGTGAGCATAGACCGCTGAAGGGTGTAGCCAAATTCTGCCAGAATATCCTCTGGCTCATAGGGCATCTCAAAGTATTGTCGAAAGGTATAGGACTGTCCGGACTGGAGAATGGCAGGCCTAGTCATCTTGCCCTCTTTTGCTTAGTTCCTGCGGCGTCGCTCTTTTAGTGTAGCTTTTGTGTAGCTTTTGGCTTTGGCTGCGGAGATGTATACTGCATCCTTCTCGAATGGATAAAACTTAGGGAAGGATATTGTGTCTCTGGGATGAGCAGTGATGAAAACGAATCTTGAGGCCATCAGGCAACAGATCCAAGGCGCGATCGCCCCCGCAGGAGTCACTGTCGAGGTTTCACAGACAGGTTCTCAACTCACAGTCATTTTCAATCGCCCTAGGGATAAAACAGTGGACTTTACGGCTCTAGCGGATCAAACTGTGGACATCCTAAATCGGCAGCCTTTAGGACGGATCAACTTCGTGAAGTTTTATGGGCGCAAAACTGGGGGAACCCCTGAATGGGAATATGCCGAACCGCTATCCCCCCCACCGCCGCAAGGGGTTATTCAAGAAAAACTGCAAACAGGTCTCTCGGAATTTTGGCAGCGGTTTCAGTTCTATAACCAAACCGTTACGGCAGCGTCAGCCCTTGCGATCTTCCTCATGCTGCTGCTAGGAAGGCTTTTCCCGAATAGCAAGTGGGAGTACAAAACGGTATATGTGAGGGCAGAAACAGTTTCTTATGTGTACCCAAAGCTTTCCACAAAAGAAGTTTCCCTCATTGAGTTGGAGAGTGAAGTAGAAAAGCTGGGTAAGCAGGGGTGGGAGCTGGTGGATTCTTTTGTGGAGGATGAAACAGTGCATCCCAATTTTGGCAACGAGGAATACGTAACGGGTTTGCAGCCCAATGTGCGCCCCAACAGGGTGGTGTTGCTCTTTAAGCGCAAGAGATGGTTTTAGGGAGAGTTCAAGCGATGACCCTAGAAGAAGTTGATGGTTTATCTCATCTCGGCAATGCCAGTATGGATGCAGTGGTGATAGCTTTGCCCTACTGTGACAATGTGATATGACAATCTGATATATATAAGTTATTTTTGTCAAAATCAGCCTTGGTAGCAAAGATGCGGTTTACCTCGCCCCTAGCCTGCTCCAGCCTTACAGGTTGCAACTGATCCCGAGTACTCCGATCAGCACTGTGACAGCCCTGAATTGTGGTTGCCGGGCAGCCCCTTCTTTCCGTGACTGGATATACTTCCCGAACCGCCCCCTTTCCAAGGGTTTAGTCGTCGTGCTGAGTTTCTACCGTTGATTGGCGATCGCCAAAAATAGCCGTCCCAATGCGCACCATGGTTGCCCCGGCTTGCACCGCAAGGGGATAGTCTTGGGTCATGCCCATGGAATACTCCTGCCACTGAAGCTGCTGCCACGGTTTTGTCCGAAGTTCCTCACCCCAAGCCCGCAATTCTTGAAAGACCTGCAATTGTTCTGAGGAGGACAATCCCAAGGGGAGGATCGTCATCAGGCCATAGCAGCGCAGATGGGAGAGGGCATCGAGTTGGGGCAGAGCGTCTTCCAGTTCTGCTTTTTCCCAGCCATACTTTTGGGGGTCGGGGCGGAGTTTCACCTGCAATAGACAGCGGGGACTGGGGAGGCCAGTTTCTTGGAGAACCCTATTCATGCGCTCGGCCAATGGCCAGCGGTCAAGGGAGTGGATCCAGTCAAAGAGTTGCAAGGCCTGTCGCACTTTATTGGTTTGCAGATGACCAATCAGATGCCAAGTAATATCCGTGAGGTCGGCCAATTCAGCACGTTTTTGAGCCGCTTCCTGGACGCGACTTTCGCCAAAATCCCGAATCCCAGCCTCGTAGGCTGCACGGATGGCAGCCGCCGGCATAAATTTACTGACGGCAATCAAACGAACATGGGGGGGAAGTGTGGATTTGAGGTGGGTGGCGCGATCGCGAATTTCGGCAGCGGATAACACAGGCAATTTGCCGGAAAGCATGCTTTTTGATCGTAAAACCCTGTTGCCAAAAGTGAAACCATGGCATGATTTTCAGTCTCCTTGACTAGGCTAGAGGGTAGGATTCAGAAGACTTCCATGGCTGTGCCCCTTAAATTCTCCCTTGGCCTGATTGGTTTACTTGCTCTCAGTACCCTTTTAGCGGGGAAGCTGCTCTCCCCAGGAGAAAACTTTATGTCCTCTGCCCAAGGTCAACCCAGTTGGGGCATTGAATCAGACCCCACGCCACTCCCTAAACCTGAACCGCCACCACGTGTCCCTGTGGCCAACTACGATCGCTATCGCCAAGTGATTGAGCGCACCCGCAGCATGATCGACAACCCGGAGGCACAGCGACTGGCTCAGCAGTATGGTTTGAACATTCTTGACATCACGTGGGAAGACACGGCGCGCTACCACAACTCTGCCGTGGGACCCAATATCAGCTCAGACAGCAGGAGCCCCGCGCTCTGGCAATCTCTTCTCTGATGAAATACAATAAGATTATGAACCAAGTCCTGACTATCTCCTGCAAACTCAAGGTTTCCGAGTCGCAAGCCGCAAAATCGGATGCAACTCTGGAGGCTTTTGGGCAAGCGTTGAACTGGGTGAACTAGAACACGCCAGAGAAGATAGCCAATGCGGTGAAACTGCAAACCCTTTGCTACGACGAAATTCGCGCCCGCTTTGGCCTGTCGAGCAATTTGGCTCAACAGGTGTGCAGGCGAGTGGCAGGGTCTCGCAAGGTTGCCAAGCAAAGGCAGCGTCCAGTCAAAGCCTTTAAGAGCGGCTTTGTTACCTATGACGCTCGCATCTTCTCGTTTCGTGAGTCGGAAGGGCAGCATTGGGATAGACAAGTCATCACCAAAGTTCGTGACCACTTTGCCAACTTGAGAGCCAGACTCCAGCACAAAGCCAGTAAGGGCACACGCAGTTGTCGGCGGAGATGCCGCCAGCTGCTGCAACGGCTGTCTGGTCGGGAGCGGCGCTTTCAAAGTTGGATTAATCACAATGTTTCCAAACGCATCGTTGAAACTGCAAAAGCTCTTTGTGCGAGCATTGCCTTGGAGGATTTGACGGGTATTCGGGAACGAACGAATCAACAACCACGTTCCAAAACGGAACGCAGACGCAGCAACAGTTGGGCGTTTTACCAACTGAGACTGTTTATCGGCTACAAAGCCTTGAGGACTGGAGGGAAGGTGATTTTGGTGAACCCGGCCTATACGAGCCAGACCTGTCGCCCATGCCTGCACATCCACCCCGACCCGGATCAGTCCTATCGGAGCGGCAAGCAGTTTAAGTGCGGGCATTGCGGTTGGCAGGGGGATGCGGATTTCAACGGTGCGAAAAATATTGCAGCTATGGGGGCGAGCGTAAACCGTCCTGGCGGTCCTTGGTTGTCTTGCCAGATAACTGCAGGGCTACTGAAAGCCCACGCTGTAGCTTAGCTCAGCGTCGGGTAGTTTACGTGCCTTCTCTAACACCTAGGAGTCCTGAAGTGTAGAAGCCGAGGGTGCAGCAGGCTCCAGCAGACGAACCGTTACCGCACCGTTGGCGCGATCGCTCAAGGAACGGGTGGCTACCCCTAAAATAACTGGCGCCGTCACTCCCGCTTCAGGGTGTACGACGGTACGTGCAATCACTGTTAGGCGATCGCCCCCTCGGCCTAACCGTCCCAAGGAAAATAAATCATTTGCCGCCTGTACCAGCGTTGCCTCAAGGGTACTACTCTCAATGTCAGGGGGCACTGTAATCACGACTTGCGTGGCTCCATTGTCATAGACGAGGGTGTATTTACCAGCACCGGGCACTGAGGAGTGAACAATCGGCACAATACTTAGGGCAAAGAGTCCCACTGTCACAACACCGAGAAACCCCGTAATACCGACAAAGCGAAAGCGCACACCCCAGCGCAAGACAAAGGCCAGAACTGTCAAGACAGCCATGACAAGGGTGGCAATTGCGGCCCAGCGGCTATAGATGGCAAAATCAGCGGGGGTCAGCACTCTTCTTCCTCCTTCTTCCTGAATTACCGGAACAACTGACAAAGCTGTTTACAGATTCTGACATTCAGATTCTGACAGATGTGATTACAAATCTCTGTGATTCTACTGCCATGCTGTCCATCGGCTATGCCACACTTCACCTTTCACTACCTTTCACTTCATGTGCCCTAGAAACTGCACTACTCCTGCCTCCCCTTCAGTTGGCAAAATGCAAACTGCCCTCCCCCCGCAGGGCACTGGCCATCAAAATCCATCGCGCAGCTTTCTCCTTTAAACTAAACTTCCTTGGCTTGATTATCCTTGATAATCGCCTCCCCCTGCCCATTGGTTGCTAAGACAGCGGTTCAATCAGCTTTGCCTGCCCACCCTAGGTGCAGCCCCGCGGGGAGTCTTGGACTGTTTAAGTTAAGTAAGTAAGTTAAGAATAATTTGTCATTTGCTGGTAAGGGGCGCAGGGAAGTTCAAGAAATACGCCAAGGGTTCCATAGACAGGTCAGCGGGCAAGGGCGGTAAGACTTTGCCAAAAAAGCGTCAAAGTAGCGGCTGTTCCCACACCAAACATGAGAGAGCGGCCAAGGGGAAAGTTAGCAATGTAGCAGATACTATACAAAAAGCGCGCCACCACAAAACTCAGGCTAGCGATCGCCACCGTTGAATTATTCACCCCCACAAAAAGGGTCAGCAACACGGCCGCTGCAAAGGGCATAAAGGTTTCAAAGCTATTTTCGTGTGCCCACACCGCCCGCTGGGCAAAGGGCGGCAGTTTCTCAAAGAGAGCACGGGGAGCCGCCATATCAAACCCTGCCTGCAAGCGCCCCACTACAACAAAAATGTAGGGGAAATAGATGAGCAGCGCTGCGGTAAGTAAACTGGCGGCCAGTAGCCAAGGGACATTGCTCCACATCGCCTAGACTCGCTCCAACACCGGCAGCGCACCACTGAGCACCCCATCCCGAGGGGGTAATTCTTCGCAGAGGATTTCGCAAGAGTTATTGGGACTCTCAATCAACTTCACCTTATGCAGCGTCGCCCCCAACTGGCGAATTGGCTCTTGCAACAACTGGGCAATGTAAATCGCGATATTCTCTGCCGTCGGCACCACCGTCGCAAAATAGGGAATGTCTTTATTCAAGAAGGTGTGATCCAAAGGTTCAATCACATGTTCCTTGAGGACTTCCTCAAGCTTGACCAAATCAACAACCATGCCTGTACGCGGATGGATGGCGCCCTTGACCGTAATCTCCACGTGGTAGTTGTGGCCATGGCCATGGGGACGGGCACACTTGCCATAGATGCGGCAGTTTTCTTCGTAGCTCAAATCGTCAAGGGCTAGGCGATGTGCCGCACTAAAGTGAGTACCAACAGAAAGGTAGGCTTCCATAGGGTCTCCTGTATAGTCTGCCCAAAGGCGGGGATGTTCCAACAGTCGAATGCGCACAAGGGGTAAATGGGGAGAGAGTCGATCCCAAATCACCCGCGCAATATGTTCAGTGGTCGGTAACGTGGCTTGAAACTCGGGCCACACCTCATTGAGGTAGGAAAAATTCAGGGGTTCAATGACTTCACGGCGAATGATGTGCTTGACATCCGATAGGTTCAACACCATGCCAAAGTCATCAACAACGCCCTTCATCGAAACAAACAACTCATAGTTATGACCGTGGCCAGGGAAGCGACTATGGACACCAAAGCGCGCTAAATTCTCCGCTTCAGACCATTCGGGTAACCAGTAGCGATGACTGGCGGCAAACTCAGCGCGGCGGTGAATAATACAATTCATGTCGGGTTATGAAGATTTGCAACAATTCAGCAGTCTCCCCCTATCCTAACGGATTCTGGTTCCCCCAACCATTGGCTTTTTTGGCATATTTGCCTAAAGTCCGCCCAGGATGAAAGGCTTCTGCCGCACTTGGCTAATCAGCCAGCGGAGGCCGTGGTTACTGAGGATAGACACTGGCCCCATCACCATGAGGGATTTCACCTCTGCACGACTAATTTTAACCACCCCCCCTGGTTGCAGCATCGCCGTCGAGTGAGTGAGTTCGCGCAGGGTGGCATAGGCAAATAGCAGCGGCAGCACGCAGAAGAGACGAATGGGAATCGCCGCCTTGGGCACCGATAGCAGGTAGGCTTGGGCTTCATCGAGATCATGCCAAGCTAGGGCAATCAATTCTTTAATGGCGGCATGATTTTGCTCAAGGTGCTCGGCACTGAGGATGGACTGATGACTGCTGCCTTGGAGCATTAGAGATTCATTGGGAATATAGATCGAGTTCTCGTGCTCCGCATCCCAAGCAATATCCTTGAGAATGTTCACGGTTTGCAGGGCTTCACCAAAGGCAGCACAGCGCTTGAGCAGCACTTGATATTCATCGGCACCAATACTGGGGGAATGCTCGTACCACAAATCCGTCAGGAGATAGCCAACGGTACCGGCAACGTAGTAACAGTACTCTTTGTATTCATCAAGGGTTTGAATACGGATGCCGTTGGGATACAGGTTAATAAATTTTTTCATCCCCTGCACCATTTCGCTGACCCAGCGTTGGACGTGCTGTTGGGACGTGAGGGGCAAAGAACGGTAGAGGGCAAAGACTAGGCCTGTGTTTTTCACCAGTTGCACATGGGCTGGTTCCCCCTGAACCCCCCGTGCGGTTTCACCATAACTATTGGCCAGCTTAGGACTCTCGAAACACTCCAGTAAATGATCTAATAGAGCGGTTTTCGCAGGGATACTAGCGACTGGGTCATCCTCAACGGTATCGGCAATGCGACAAATGAGATAGGCCACCAGAACCGCCCGACCCAAATTTCCGGGGAGGAAACGAATACTGAGGGCAAAGGTGCGCGAGACTTGGGGAAGTATCTCTTGGCAAAAGCGCTCAGCATCCTTGACGGAAACTGGGTTCTCCAGCACCAGTTGAATCATAGGGGCGTTCACTCCTACACGCATTGTTCGATAGTTGAGTCAATCCTCGACCGTTCCTCAGGCCAGCACTCTAGGGCAGTCAATTCACGATTCTCCGAAGAGGCCTCGCGATCGCAACCCCACAGGGGACAACTTCCACAAACAAGGATTGAGCAAAATCTATAGCTATCATACTCATTTTTGTTTGTCTAAGTGGCCTGTGACAGTTAGCGAGGTTGCCTGAGTTAAGCTGGGGGATAGCTCACCATTTGCCAGAACAATAGCATAGTCTTAACAACTAACAACGGTATCAGATTTGGCGGAAAATGCCTCTCATCTACGATAGCGGACGCTTGAGTGTGACACTCTTTCCATTGGTCAGTTTCTAAACTGCCCGCGATCAGGCTATCTAAAAGTCGAGACGTTAGCTAGTTTTAAGGTGTGTATGAGTCCATAATTGATGACTTCATGTCTTGTCCTTGTGCCCCAAGGGGCAGAATACCGAGCAGTCCAACGGCGATTACGGCACGCCAACGTAGCCATTCTTCCCCTGCGGGCTGGGTCAGCCGCTGTGACTACACCGGCCTTGATCACTGCCCTGAAGGTGTTGCCTGCAATGATTCTGGTTTTGGGGGTCTGTGGCGGCTTACATCCTGAGGATCGGGTGGGCGAAGTGGTGGTCTATACCACCTGTCAGGATGAAGAAGGGCAAACGTACTTTTTAGATCAGAGGCTATCGGCAAAATTGACACCCGCTTGGCGACGGGTCAGGGGTCTGACTGTGGCGGCGCCCCTTTCTCAAGCGCAGGAAAAACAGGCGTTAGCCGCTCGCTGGGGGGTAGAGGTGGTGGATATGGAGGGAGTGCCGCTGCTTGAGGCTTTAGGGGGAGTTCCAGTAGTGATGGTGCGAGTCATTAGTGATGGGGGCGATCGCGACCTACCCGATTTGAGTCAAGCCTTTGATTCGCAGGGGAATTGGCGGCCATGGCCCCTGGCGATCGCGATGCTCCGCAAGCCCCTAGCGGCGGCACACTTGATCCAAGGTAGCCTCAAAGCCCTTAAGGTGCTGGAAAAAATTGCTCCGGAGATTGTGCAGCAACTCAGTTGCTAGGATAAAGTTGGCCGGTGCGGGAAAGGTGATGGCGCAGCTCATGGGTCAAGTTTTGGGCGATCGCTATGAAATCCTGCAGGAGTGGGCCTCCAATTCTTGGCAGCAGACCTACTTGGCCTTGGATCGGTGGCGCGAGGAACAGGGGATGCTCAACCTCTTTCTCCCTGAGCGCTCCCAAGGGTCGTCAAGGCCTCATCGCTGAGGCGGCAGATACGCCAATCAGGCAAGACAGTCGCACCTAGGCGCTCATAGAATTGGATGGCAGGCCTATTCCAGTCCAGAACGCTCCACTCGATACGGCCATAGCCGCGATCCTTCGCCAGCCGAGCTAATACTTTCAATAGAGCCGTGCCCACCCCTTGGCGCCGATAGGCAGGCAACACAAACAAATCCTCTAGCCATAGGCCGGGGCGGGTGAGGAAGGTGGAGTAGGTGGGGAAAAAGAGGGCATAGCCAATGACTTGAGCCGTAGTTTCTGCTAAAAGCACCTCGGCATAGGGGCGATCGCCAAACAAATGCTGCCGCAGGGACTCCTCTGTACCCGTTACGGCGTGGCTCAGCTTTTCATAGGCGGCAAGGGCTTGGATTAGTTGAAAGATGATGGGGACATCTGCAGGCGTCGCTGGCCGGATCGCAAAGGAGAAAGACACGCCCACTCTACTAAAGTGAACGACTAAAGTGAACGCAGCCAACCCGCACTGAGGGCAACGGTGAGCGCCATAAACAACACCGTCAATGTCCAAGTGGCACGGTTAAGGGTTGTTTCGGCACTTCTGGTGCTGGTAAAAAGCTGCGCTTGACCGCCAATGCCCCCGAGGCCATCCCCCTTAGGACTGTGGAGCAACACTAGGACAATCAAACCAACGGCTGAAAATGCCCACAGACCCATGGCAATTTTTTCAATCATCCTCAACCTCGCTGGCAATGGGAATTTATACAACTTGACCTTTTTGTTCATCTTACCCCAAGCCTAGGCGGCAGTGGCACAATACAAGATAGGCGTTTTGAACGTGCCCCATGAACCAGCAAAATCTGCTTCAACAATTACTTTTGATTGGTGTCGGTACCACCTCCCTTGTGGCCGAGAAGTTGCGTCAAGTCAGTGACCAATGGGTGAAAGAGGGACGCCTCAATGCCGATCAGGCGAAGGGGATGGTGGATGACGTCCTTGCCCACCTCAAAGAGGATGCCGCCTCCCTCGATGAAGCGGTGCAACGCCAAACACGCCAGTTTTTAGAGAGCTTGGGGGTGCCGCAACAGTCAGAAATTGATGAATTGCGGGGACGCATTGATCGCCTTGAACGGGATGTGCGGGAGTTAAAGAATCGCCTATGGTAAGACAGCGGCTACAGCGAGATTGGGGCTGGTTCTTCTGTGGTATTGTCCTAGTGGTGGTATGGTTGGTGGCCGCGCCGATCGCGATCGCCAGTGTGCCCCAAGACGCATCAACGGAGGCAACTCAACTTATGGGAAATCCCAAGGTGGTGACCACCCCTTCAGGTTTGCAATACGCAGATATTCTTGTCGGCTCAGGGGCACAACCTCAAGTGGGCGATCGGGTGACCGTGCACTACACTGGCATGCTCAGCGATGGCCGTATTTTTGATAGCTCCCGCGATCGCGGTCAACCCTTCCAATTCCAAATTGGGGTCGGTCAAGTCATCAAAGGTTGGGATGAAGGGGTTGCCTCGATGCATGTCGGGGGTCAGCGGCGACTGATTATTCCCCCCAACTTGGGCTATGGGGCACGCGGTGTCGGTGGGGTCATTCCCCCCAATGCAACCCTGATTTTTGACGTTGAACTGTTGGCTGTGCAATAGGCAAGGGATGCCCAAGGCCAAGGTACTGTATGTCTGCCGCGAGTGTGGTGCAGAATTCCTGCAATACTTTGGCCGTTGTCCCAACTGTGGTCAGTGGAATACCCTTGATGAGCAGGTGGCTACCGCTGTAGAGACCACCCCTCGACGCGCCACCCTCCGAAAAGCCGCGACGCCCCAACCTCTTAGTGCTAAGGCCTTAGGCGAGATTAGCGAACAGGCGCAGCATCGTTCTTCCTCTGGATTTGCGGAGTTAGATCGGGTTTTGGGCGGTGGTATTGTCCCCGGCTCCCTTGTCTTGGTGGCCGGCGAACCGGGAATCGGCAAGTCCACCCTTTTATTGCAGATGGCGGCCACCTTGGGGCAACAGCAGCGGGTGCTCTATGTCTGTGCTGAAGAGTCCGCCCAACAGGTGAAATTGCGATCGCAACGCTTGGGGATGGCTTCCCCTCTTTCCCTCTACTTGTTGGCGGAGACAGATCTAGAGGTCATCCTGCAGGAACTCACCCATCTGCAACCCGAGCTGGCAATTATCGATAGCATCCAAGCGGTGTATCTGCCCCAACTCACTGCTGCCCCCGGATCGGTCTTCCAAGTGCGGGAGGGCACAGCGGCCTTGATGCGCTTTGCTAAGCGGCAGCAGATGAGTCTGTTTATTGTGGGGCATGTCACTAAGGAGGGGGCGATCGCGGGTCCTAAGGTGCTGGAACATTTGGTGGATACGGTGCTCTACTTTGAGGGCGATCGCTTTGCCAGTCATCGCCTTGTGCGTGCGGTCAAAAATCGTTTTGGGGCAAGTCAAGAGATTGGTGTTTTTGAAATGGGGGCACAGGGCTTAGCGGAAGTCACCAATCCCTCCGCGCTGTTTTTGGGCGATCGCGAGCCAACCCCCGGTACAGCCACCATTGTTGCCTGTGAAGGCACCCGTCCTCTGGTGGTGGAGTTGCAAAGTCTGGTCAGCCCCACCAGTTATCCCTCGCCGCGCCGCACTGCCACCGGCATTGAGTACAACCGCTTTTTGCAAATTCTCGCCGTCCTAGAAAAGCGCCTCGGTGTGCCCCTCTCGAAGCTGGATGCCTATGTGGCCGCCTCTGGGGGCCTGAATGTGGCGGAACCCGCCGCCGATCTGGGGGTGGCCGTGGCGGTTGTGGCGAGTTTTCGCGATCGCTGGGTACAGCCCCAGACAGTGATCATTGGGGAAGTGGGTCTGGGGGGACAAGTGCGAGCTGTGTCTCAGTTGGAATTACGGCTGCGGGAAGCCCTGAAACTGGGGTTTCGCCGGGCCATTGTTCCCGAAGGTCAAGGGGGGGCGATCCCTGGCCTCGAGATCTACCCTGTACGTCGGGTCACCGATGCCATTGTGGCCGCCCTTGCCCCGATCCCCTCTGAGGTATCCCCCTGACAAGGTGGTTTATTCTCGCCCGCGGAGGGGAATCCCCCATTGATGAAGGGGCAGCGCAAAGCCAGTCGTGACCAGATAAACTTCCGCCATTAACGGACTAAGGCGCTGACACAATTCACCTAGGCGATCGCGAAAACGGCGACCACTGGCATAGGCAGGCACGACCCCCCAGCCCACCTCTTCGGCCACAAAGATTAGCTGGGCAACACAGGCTTGCACACTCTCTAGGAACTCAACCACGGTTGCTTGCCATTGGTCGGGGGATTGGTCTAGACAATTGGCCACCCATGTTCCCAGAGAATCCACAAGGGCGCAATGGTGGGGGGGCAGCTCACGCAGCAGAGCCGCCAGTTCCAAGGGGCATTCTCGCACTTCCCACTCAGGGGGGCGACGGGCACGGTGCTGGGCAATGCGCTGCAGCCATTCTGCATCCGCTGGGGGGGCGATCGCCGTCGCAATGTAAATTACAGGTTGTTCACTTTGGGCGGCAAGGGATTCTGCCCACTCACTCTTGCCACTGCGACAGGGACCGGTCACCAAGAGATGATCTGGCATGGTTGGCTAATTGAAATGGCGGGGATCAAGGCGCTCTCCCAAGCCCTCGCCAAGCAGCGATAGCCCCACGACCAAAAGGGTCATGGCCAGTCCCGGAAAGAAGGTGGTCCACCAGATGCCCACCGATAACCCGTCCAAGGCCTGTCGCAGATCCTGCCCCCACTCCGGCACCTGCGGCGGCAACCCCAAGCCCAAGAAGCCCAATCCGGCCAAGGTGAGAATGGCATCGGCGGCATTGAGGGTAAAGAGCACTGGCAGACTGGGGAGTACGTTCACTAAAAGATACCGCTGCAAAATTCGCGGCGTAGAAGCCCCAAGGGCGCGGGCAGCTTCGATAAAGACCTCATTTTTTAGGCTCACGGTGTGGTTACGCACCACCCGATAGTACTGGGGAATGTAGGCGATACTGAGGGCGATTGCTGCATTGAGGACCCCCTTGCCCACCACAAAGGCCACTGTCACCGCCAGCAGTAGCCCCGGCAGCGTGTAGATCGTATCCATAAAAAACAGCAGCCCGCGATCCAGCCAGCCCCCTTGGTAACCACTCAGCAATCCCAAGGGCACTCCTACCCCTAAGCTCAAGAGTGTGGCTACAACGACCACCTGCAAAGCCGCTTGAGCCCCGAAGATCGTGCGGGAAAAGACATCATAACCCAAGCGATTTGTGCCAAACCAGTGCTGTGGCGAAGGCGGCGCCTGAATCGGAAAGTCAAGAAATTCTTGAGGATTGGCAATCCAGCCGAGGGCTTGACCCAAGGGAGCAAAAACCGCCAGCAGCAGAAAAGCCCCACAAATGACCGCCCCCACCAGCAATAACCGATCTGAGAGGCTAAATTTCTGCCAACGGTGGTAGAGCATCACCCTATCCCAAGAGACTGGCAAGGAGCGCCTTCTGGGCATGGAGACGGTTTTCCGCCTGCTCCCATACGCGCGATTGCGGCCCTTCAAGGACACTGGCGGTAATTTCCTCCTCACGGTGGGCCGGCAGGCAGTGGAGAACAATCGCCCGTGGATCTGCCAGGGCGAGGAGTTGGTCATTAATTTGGTAGGGCTGAAAAATGGGCTGGCGATCGCCCGCTTCGGCCTCCTGTCCCATACTGGCCCACACATCGGTGTAAAGGGCATGGGCACCCTTAGCGGCGACTTGGGGATCCGTGAGAACAGTCACTTCACTCCTACCGCCACTCAGTGCCTTGGCTTGCGCCACAATCTGCGGCAAAGGCGCAAACTGCGGTGGCGAAGCCACCCGAATATTCACCCCCAAGAGGGCACAGCCTAGGAGTAAAGAATGCGCCACATTATTGCCATCGCCAATGTAGCAGAGGGTCAATCCCGTCAACGTACCAAAGGATTCCCGTAGCGTCAGCAGATCCGCCAAAATCTGACAGGGATGCTCGCGATCGGTGAGGGCATTAATCACGGGTATCCGCGCATAGTCCGCAAACAGTTGCAGTTCCGCCTGACCATAGGTGCGAATCGCCACCGCATCCAAATAGCGATCCAATACCCGTGCGGTATCCGGCAGCGGCTCACCACGCCCCACCTGCGTGGATTGGGGATTGAGGTCAATGACTTGGCCGCCCAGTTGGTACATTGCCACCGTAAAGCTGACACGGGTACGGGTCGAAGCCTTCTGAAACAGCAGCCCCAAGACCTTGGGACACTGGGGAGCCACCTTACCGATTTTCATCTGTGCTGCCAAATCTAGCAGATACTCTGCCTCTGCCCGTGAAAGGTCAGCGATGCTCAGCAAATCACGCCCCCGCAGGGTTTCCATCACAAATCTCCCCACCAAAACTGGTATCCACTCATGGTAGCAAGCTCAGAGGCTTTCCAAATGTACAAATACAACCGTTCTCTCAAATATGGAGGGCAAACCAAAAGTGTTTTTTAACACAGCTATCCTTCCGAGATAGGGGTTCCCAAGCGTGGCTCTGTTCCTGCCAGCAGACGTTGGATATTAGTCTGGTGTCGCCAAATCACAAAGGCACCTGCAATCACACTAAAGCCAATAAACGGCCACGACTGGGTAAAGAACCAAAACCAGAAGGGTAAGGAGATAGCAGCCGTGATTGAACTCAGGGAGACGATGCGGCTGACCGCCAAGACCACTAGAAATACCGCAAGGGTGGCCAAAGCAGTGGGGGTATTGAGGGCAAGAAGTACCCCTAGACCAGTGGCAACAGATTTGCCGCCGCGCCAGCCTAACCAAACCGGCTTACTGTGGGCTAGAACGGCAATGAAGGCGATCGCTAGCAGCACAAATTCCAACCAACTGGCGGGTACTGTACTCCAAGATTGCCCCAAGACCCACCGCGCCAAGAGCACTGCCCCTAGTCCCTTGCCCACATCGACTAAAAACGTCACCAGTCCAGGGCCTTTGCCCACCACCCGCAGCACATTGGTTGCTCCCGTTGAGCCAGAGCCATGCTCCCGAATATCAATCCCCCGCAGTGCTTTCGCCAAGAGGTAGCCCGTGGGAATTGAGCCGAGCAGGTAGCTAATGAGCGCCAGTAGTCCAAGGATCAATACAGTGGTCACGGGAGCCTCCGAGGGGACTGGAATTACTCAAAGAAATCAGCACTACGGCTAGGACGCAACTGAGGTTCAGGGGCAAAGCCCAAGAGCAAGGGATATTGCAGCAGCGAAAGACTGACCTGAGGTTGGGAGTCATCAATGAGAATCAGGGGAATGTAGTCCTCCTGCTCAAGGCGATCGGCCCGAAAGGCCAAGGCATCCGCAGATTCAAAGAGTGCCACCCCCTGATCGGGGCCAAAGTCTTGACGACTAATCCCTAGGCAATCCTGCAGGCCGCGTCGCCAGTCCCCTAGGCGCTCAGGGGAGTCTGCCAAAACCAAAACCCGCAACATATCGCCATAGAAGTCCCGCAGGATCGAGATGATTGCCGAGGCAACAAGAATATTTTGCAGCCGACTGGGGAGCGATCGCAGGGCACCCCGTCCCCCCAGATCAAAGAACCAGCTTTCTACCCGCTCCGCGTGAATTTGCTCAAAGGTGCGTCGTAACTGCCAAGGGGGGCCATAGTAATTAGGGTGAGTGCGATACTGCTCTAGCAAACGGCGAATGCGATCTGCTTCCTCTTGAAATCCCTCATCGAGGACTAGCTTGGGGGGCGTTGCCGCTTTTTCGGCAGGGGCGGGGGCAGTTTCCGGAACCGCGGGCGGCGAGGGCAGCAATTCCATTTCCTCGACGGTGGCAGCCAACTCCTGCATACTCTTGACTAGAAACTCCTTGAACCCCTGCACCCGAATGGCGAGTTCTTGGGAGGCACCCACAAAATTGCGGCGTAGCTCCTGTTCGATGCGTTCCTTGCGCCGTTCTAGTTGCTCAATGGTAAGTTGCAGACTTTGTTGCCGCTCTTCAAGGGACTTCAAGTGCTCGTGAACAAGACGATGAAACTCAGCATCGAGGGCTTGAATTTCCGCTTTGAGCGCATCGCGTTGGGCTTTGAGGGCAGCCACTTCCTCTGGGGTGGGTTCAGCGGGGGCACTTGCCGTCAGGTCATCTGTCATTGCGAACCGTGGAAATAAAGGCTGTGCGTGGGCAGCGTTCTTGCAGGCATTGTACTAAAGTTTTGGCGTCAAACAGAATCGGCAAAAAATGGAGATTCTTCACTTCCCGAAAATAGAAGAGGATAGGAAAAGCAGGCCAAAAAACCTCCCAATGCTGCCATTGCTGATAGGGAAAGTGGCGAATCTGCTGGCTGCCGCGATAGACATCGAGAGCTGTTGCCGTAAACTCTAAGCGCAGGGTTGCCGCCTGGGCAACCAAAAATAGCGCAAAGAGCGAAAGGGGCAAGCCCAACCACCAGCGCAGCCACCACAGGGGCAGACTCAACAGCAGCAGCCCAAAAGGGACAGCAAATGAGGGTTGAAGGCGAACAGTGGCCAAGGAGGTTCCTTGCATGGGCTTACTCCTGAGGGGGCGTTGGTGTTTCTAATTGTGGCACATCCGCTACAGGGGGAGCCGTCTCTCGTTCAGTCACCTCAGATGCGGTGACCGCTGGGGTGGATTCATCGGCGGCAGAAGAGGGTTTGGAGGGCATGCGCGGGCTAACGAGGACAGCACGGGTGGAGCGTTCTGCTTTTTTGAAGGGATTTAGACGCTGCCAGAAGGGTTTTTGCGGCACGGGTGCTGCCGGGGTTGCCTCTTGAATGGCCTCAGGTGTAGTTTTTGGGGTCGGTTCCAGCGCAGCGGGCGTCTCTTCAGCAGCTTTCACTGTCGGCGCTGGCGTTGGCTCTGAAGCAGGAGCTGTTTCCTCGGTAACTTTCACTGTGGATTCTGGCGTTGGTTCGGGGGCAGCGGGTGTTTCCCTTGCCGGTTCAAGGGCCGGTGGGACTTCCTCTGCAGTGGATGTTGGTGCGGGTTCCTGGGCAAGGGGCACTTGGGAAGTGGGAGCAGGTTCCTCAACGCTAGGCGTTGGCTCTGGGGTAGGTTCGGCAGGCAGGTTGCTGGGGAGATCTGGACTGAGACTGCTTTGGAGATTTTTTGCCGCCAGTTCTCCTCGCAGTAGGCGCGAGAGGACATCCTTGCCCTCGGGTTGGTAGGTGACCAAGCGGGTAATGGGATTGTAGGGAGAGGGGATACGCTGGCCCTTGCCGTCCAGGAGTTCAAGGCGCACCCAGTTATCCCCTGGCTGCAGACCTGTGAGATAGTAGGCCTGCCAGCGATCGACCGTGAAGGATTGGCCATTGATCGTGCAGCGCACCTGCCATACCTTCTCATTGTTCAATTGCTGATCCAAGGGAAGATTGCTGAGATAAAAGTCGAGGAGCACTGGTTCGGCGCCATAGGTACCGCTGGGCTGATTGTAGGTGAGCAGGGGAAGACTGGCAGATCGAGTGTCCTCATCGGCGGTGTACAGATGAAAGGCAGTTTGGGCATAGGCAAGCGGATTCTTCAGGCTTTCACCCCAGGGATAGACGACAAAAGCCCGCAGGAGATGTGTCCCGGGCTCAAGGTTCGTAAATTCAATCGGGGTGCTCAAGTCATAGACACTGCGGCTGGGCAGATCATCGAGCACCACCTCTACATGGGGGCCTAACCCTGTGCGCGGATCCTGAAATAGGCGTAGCCCTTGCACACTCAGTTTGACAGTGACACTGCGGCTTTGCAGCGTTTGGTTGGCTTCGGGGGTGAGAATTTTCAGCCGTGGTTCATAGCGATCGAACCAATCTTTCATGTCTTCAATGGCTACAGGAGGAGCCACTTCTGCCAGCGCGCCACTGGATTTTGCCGCTGCAATGCCTCCCACTGACCACAGGAGAACGATGCTGAGAACGAAAGCGATCGCCCGTTGCCAATGAATCTGCCAACCCTTCATGCGCACCTCAGATGGTTGTCGTACCAAGAACCATTTTCGCAGACGGGCTGTCCACTTCCGCAATCTATTCTAGGGGGCGTAGATTACATGGCCACTGCTAAATTCGCGCACTTCGCCATTGCTGAGGCACACCTGCAATGTGCCGCGATCGCCAATTCCCACACCAATTCCCTGCCATATCTGTTCCCCTTGGACAAGCGTCAGCGATCGCCCCCGCAGGAAATCCCGTTCCGCCGCCACCCCTGCCCACTGTGGTTGTTGCCAGCACCAAAGGAGTTCAGCCCGAATCGCCGCCAAGAGTTCCAAGTCGGTGGGTACCGCTTCACAGGGATCAAGAAGGGTATGCAGACTCATGGCTTGGGGAAACCCCATCGCCTCAACATCAACACAACGGTTCAGCCCCACTCCCACCACCAACCAAGGGGAACGGCTTTCGCAGAGAATTCCTGCCAGTTTCTTGCCCTGAGCCATGACATCATTCGGCCACTTTAGTTGCAGATGGCGATCCACCGCTGGCCGCAGCCCACTCAGGGCGCGCATCACTGCTATCCCTGCTTGGACACTGGGCGCAACGATCGCTGGTGACTGCGGCAGGATAAAGGAGGCAGTCAACACCCCCTTGGGGGATTGCCAAGTGCGGTTGTACTGACCCCGCCCCCGTGTTTGTGCCTGCGTATAGATGACTTGCCCTCCATAGAGTTGATCGGCATGGTGCAATGCCCAAGTATTCGTGCTCTCACAGGTCTCTAGCCACACCAACCAAGGAAAGGCCATGGCGATGCCTACTTGGGTAATGAAACAGATGGCTCAAGTGACATACTCCCGACCCTCACGCTTCGCGTAGAGGGCGGGCTTCTCCAGTCTTTCGACCTTCGCGTTTTATAGTGA
>NZ_JBKBHZ010000005.1:0-160142 GCF_046299655.1 Thermosynechococcus sp. | reverse complement strand
AAAGTTGGGTACGACATCCCCAAGTTTTAGGCTCATAGATGGTGGCTCCTAGGCTAACGATGTATTTTTAGCTACGGATTCTATCTTGCCACAAACTCTCGTTTATCGGTCGGAATATAGAGGAAAATATACAAACCCAGAGAATTTGGACACAGTTTAGGGTTGAGAATTGTCAATCCTGTTTGCCTTGAGGGCTTGAACATACTGCTGCACCTTGAGGTCAATCCCCGTAATATCGGTGCCTACGACCACTGCCCAAGCGCCCAGACTTAAGGCTTTTGCTGCCATTGTTGGACTGGCAATCCCCCCTTCACAGAGGATGGGGACACTGAAATGTTCGACCAGTTGACTAAGCAGCGACCAACTGGGGGGTGGGGTATGCGCCGTGGTTTCGGTGTAACCAAAGAGGGTCGTGCCCACCCAATCGGCACCCGCAGCAACCGCCGCTTCCGCACTTTCAAGGGAGTCAATATCGGCCATCACGGGCTTGCCCAGGTCATCGTGAATTCGCTGAATCAAATCCTCGAGGGGTTCAGGGCGCGATCGCGCGGTGGCATCGAGGGCAATGACATCGGCACCTGCTGCAGCAACGGCCAGCGCATCAGCAAAGCGAGGCGTAATGTACACAGGATAGTCGGGCAACTCCTGCTTCCACAGGCCAATGATGGGCACATTTACGGCTTGGCGCACCGCCTGAATATGGGCTGGGGTATTGATGCGCACGGCCACTGCCCCCCGCAAAACCGCTGCTTTGGCCATGGCGGCGATGATTTCTGGGGCAGCCAAGGGGGAATCTGCCGGGGCTTGACAGGAGACAATCAAACCGCCGCGAATTTGCGTTGCTAGGTTCATGATGTTTCGAGGTGCAATTTCTGACGGGCGATCGCCCCCAGTTCTAAGGCCAAGCCACTGACTTTCTCTAGTAGGTAAAGAACATGCTCTGGCCGTAGAAACGTGCCATTGTTGCGATAGACGCCGGTGTAAATCACCTTGAGGGCTGGCCACTGGTCTTGGTGCTCACTCAGGTGAATCTCCAGCAGGCGATCGCGCAAATTCACCACTTGGGTTTTACCTGACTTCGTAGTTAGCTCATAGAGGATTTCAGGCGTAGCTCGCAAGGTCTCTAACCAGTGTTCCCAAGTCTCCCGCTCCACGGATTCAGGAGCATGGATAAGTAGCTCATAGGTGGCCGCCCGCAGGGCTTCACTGGCAGCGGGTTCCGTCAGGGGCACCACCTCACAGGTATAGAGGGGGATCTCCGCTGGCAGTTGTTGCCGCAATTGCTCGAGCACCGTTGGCGGATCCACCTCGCGATAAAACTCCAGATCAACGATTTCGCCGTAACTGGTGACCCCTAGGGGCAAGGCGCTGGCAGTCGAGATGCGCGGCGAAGGATGAAAGCCGCCCGTAAAGGCAATGGGCAACTGGGCACGGCGCACTGCTCGCTCAAAGAGGCGCAGTAAATCCAAATGGCTTAGGAGGGTCATTTCCCCGGTTTTGCCAAAGGTAAGGCGCAGACGCTGCACACGCTCATGCGGGGGTTGAGGTTGACCTTGAATGGGGGGAATCGGTGGCGGCGGCACGACCACATTGTGGCCAAAGTCAATGCCACACACCCCACAGTGGGAACACCCCTCAAAGGAACAATCAGGCACCACCACAGCTTCTAAGGCACGGCGCAAGTCTTCCTTCAGCCATGCTTTACTAATGCCGGTATCAATGTGATCCCAGGGCAGAGGGGCATCAAGGTTGTGGCTGCCACCACTAAAGACATTCCACTCACCGGCTTGCAGCTGGCGGTATTTCCAGTCCAGACCGGCTTCTTGAATCGCCTGTGTCCAAGCGGCATAGGCGCGATCGAGACTTTCCCACCAAGAATCTTCCCGTGCCCCCAATTCCCAAGCGCGGCGGATCACAGGCCCCAGTTGGCGATCGCCCCGACCGACAAAGTCCTCCATCGCGGAGATGCGCACGTCCGTAAAGTTGGCCTTCAGCCCCTTAATGGTGCGGAATTCGGCCTTTAGTAGCTCCTGTTTGCGCAGAAACTCATTGGTGGACACCGCATGCCACTGGAAGGGAGTATGGGGCTTGGGGGTAAAGTTAGAAATGGTCAGATTAAAGCTCAGGGGCTTGCGTCCTTTGATCCAGCATTCCCGCTTCAGCCAACGGATCGTTTCGGCAATGCCCAACACATCAGCATCGGTTTCCCCCGGCAGACCAATCATAAAGTAGAGCTTAATTTTATCCCAGCCCTGTTCGTAGGCGGTTTTGATGCCCCGCAGCAATTCCTCATTGGTCAGCCCCTTGTTGATAATGTCCCGCAGCCGCTGCGTTCCGGCCTCTGGGGCGAAGGTGAGTCCTCCTTGGCGCGTACCGCCAACAATATGGGCAATGTTTTCATCAAAGCGATCCACCCGCTGACTGGGAAGGGAGAGGGAGATGTTTTCGTGTTGCAGACGATTTTTGATTTCCACGCCCACAGCGGGCAACGCCAAATAGTCCGAGCAACTCAACGACAGCAGCGAAAACTCGTTGAAGCCGGTGGCGCGCATGCCGGTTTCAATGGCAGCAATCACCTCATCGGGGGCAACATCACGGGCGGGGCGGGTGAGCATCCCCGGTTGGCAAAAGCGACAGCCGCGGGTACAACCGCGGCGAATTTCCACCGTCAGGCGATCGTGCACCGTCGCCACATAGGGAACCAAGCCAATGGCGTAGTGGGGCATGGGCGTGGCCACCCGCCGCAAAATGCGCTCAGGCACATCAGGGCGATTGGGTTTGACGGAGCCATCCCCTTGGCGATCGTAAAATTGCGGCACATAGACCCCCGGCACTTGAGCCAAGTCCAGCAGCAAGTCTTGGCGACTTAAGCCGGCGCGTTTGCCTTCTGCCACCACAAGGCCAATTTCAGGCAAGAGTTCCTCGCCATCGCCAAGGGCAAAAAAGTCGAAGAAATCGGCGTAGGGTTCGGGGTTCGATGTGGCTGTTTGTCCGCCGGCAAAGATCAAGGGAATTTCAGTAATCGAGGCCTGCTGCCGCTCTCGCCACGTCAGGGGCAAGCCAGCCAAATCCAACATTTCCAAAATGTTTGTTGCCCCCAACTCATAGCTGAGGCTAAAGCCAATGAGGTCAAATTCCCGCAGGGGACGGCGCGACTCCACGGCAAAAAGGGGCGTTTGGGTAGCTCGCAATTTAGCGGCTAAATCCGCTGCCGGTAGGTAGGCGCGATCGCACAGTTGATCGGGGACAGCATTGAGAATGTTGTAGAGAATAATGTGCCCCAAGTTTGAAGCGCCCACTTCATAGATTTCCGGATAGCTGAGTACCCAGCGCACCGTTGCGGCCTCCCAAGGCTTATGAACAGCGCCTCGCTCATTCCCCAAATAGCGAGCAGGTTTGAGGATTTCTGGAGTGAGCAACTCAGGAATCGGAACAGCCATGAGTCATTTACCCAATTGCAAAATCTAGGGCAGTAAAAAGCGAGATTCCCCAGTGGGCATCGGGCGGGGGGGTTCAGGGGGCACCAAAAGTCCGGCACTACCGGGTTGGGGAAGGGGAGGAAGTGCGGGGACTCTAGGTGTTGGTCTCGGTGTCGGTTCTGGCAGTGTTGGCTGGGGTGGGGTAGTGGGTAACCCCGCCTGCTGTGCATAGAAAGCAGCCAAGGTGCTCACCAATGCCTCCCGTTGTTGGCGATTGAGCTGGCGAATGGCAGCAACATCCCCTTCCATTGGGTTGACAGTGAGGTAGGAACCTCCCGGATAGGTTTCTCCCCGCAGGAATTCATTCAGCCCCAAATAGTCGGCAAGGGAAATTTTCCAGTCAAAGCGGTAGAGGGGCGATCGCCCTTTGACAGTGGTGTGATAGACAATGAATCGCTCTAGGAGCGTACTCTCTGGCGCCGGCTGGCGGTTTTCTTGGCGAATATAGTGATTTTCCTTCGGGAAACCGGGCAATTTGGGATAGAGGGTTTCCGCCACCAAACGGGGGTTAATCAGAATTTGACCCGTGGCATCGGGCAAGTTGGAGTTAGATTGCGATCGCCCCCCGCTCCAAGTACTGCTCAGGGGCAACCACAACAGTGCCAACAAGCAGCCCCACGTAAACCAACCCAAAAGTGTCCAGCCCCCTCGTCTCCCCATCGCTTCTAATCTGCCAGTAACTCCGGTTGGGCAATCTCATCGGACATTTCGATAATGGCACGGATCACCGGCTTCAGGGGCAGATCATCAAGATCTTCACTCGCCTCTAGCCCCCGCCGCTGTTTGGCACGGTTGGCAATTTGCACCGTAATTCGATAGCGACTGTCGGAATGGTTGATCAGTTGTTCAGCCCGACGGTTAATTTCCAACGATGAGTAATGAAGGCGTTTTTGCATGGTGAGTCCTTTCTTTAGACGTTCTTAAACCTGTGCGGCTATCGTTTCTAGAGGTTCTGGAGTAGGTGTGCTAAAGGGCTGGATGATGCCACCCCCTAGGAGGCGATCGCCCGCATACCAAACCGCCGCTTGCCCCGGCGTGACCCCAAATTGCGGTTCAGCAAACTCTAATTGTACCTGCTCCGAGCGGGGGTCGGGAATGATGGTCACCGGTACAGGGGGGGTGCGATAGCGGATTTGTACTGTTGCGGTGATGGGTTCAGTTGGCGGTGGAATCGAGACCCAGTTTACCCGTGCCACTGTACACTCGCGACGAGCAGCGGTGGCGCGATCGCCAACAATGACGCGGTTGTGCTCCCGATCCAAGGCCACCACGTAGAGGGGTTCAGGTGCCGCAATTCCCAAGCCTTTGCGCTGGCCAATTGTATAGTGGTGGATCCCCTGATGGTACCCCAGCACCCGGCCATGGACATCAACAATCTCCCCCTGCTGACTGGGCAGATACTGATCCAAGAATTGGCGCATGGATCCATGGGCTTCAATCAAGCAGAGGTCTTGGCTTTCCGGTTTACTGGCGGTGTGCAGGCCATACTGCGCCGCAAGGGCACGGGTCTCAGCCTTGGTTTGCTGACCAAGGGGAAACAGCACATGGGCGAGAATCTCTTGGGGCAAGTCATAGAGAAAGTAGCTCTGATCCTTATGGCGATCCACCGCCCGCCACAGTTCATAGCGATCGCTGGTGGGATTGTATTTCACTTGGGCATAATGCCCCGTAGCAATGTAGTCAATCCCCAGTTGCTCACGGCTATAGGCCAGCATTGGCCCAAACTTCACCAAACGGTTGCATTGAGAACAGGGCAGCGGTGTCACCCCACTGGCGTAGCCACTGACCAGATAGTTCACAATATATTTCTCGAAAATTTCACGGCTATCCACAATATGGTGAGGGACGCCCAGCTCCTCACAAAGACGCGCTGCATCCACTAGCCCCTCAGAGCAGCACTGCCCCTTACCCTTCATCAGCCACAGTGTCAGACCGACAACGGGGTACCCTTGAGCTTTGAGGCTGGCAATGGCCACAGAACTATCGACACCGCCGGAAAGGCCAACAACAACCGCCGGTAAATCGGACATTGTTAAGATTCACAAAAAATCTACCTCTTTTAGGGTAGCACTCCTACTTTCGCAGCGCAGGCCATCGTAATCGGCTATAATCGGGAGACAAGGTTGGCGAGTAATCGCCGCTTGAGTTTTTAAGTAGAGCGATTCTTGAGTTCGGTTTTAGGGAAGGTTGGTTACGTGACAGTCATCTCTCCGAAGTCAACGCCAACACGTGGTTCAATTTTTGCTTTGGAGCAGTTCAGATTATGTCTATTTATGTCGGCAACCTTTCCTACACGGCCACCCAAGAAGACCTAGAGGCCATTTTTGCCGAGTACGGTTCCGTTAAACAAGTCTATTTACCAGTGGATCGGGAAACCGGCCGTAAGCGGGGCTTTGGTTTTGTGGAAATGTCCACGGATGCTGAAGAAGAGGCAGCGATCGCCGATCTCGACGGTGCCGAATGGATGGGACGGCAACTCAAGGTCAACAAAGCGCGTCCCCGTGAAGCCATGGGCGGTGGCAACAATCGCTATTCCCGTAATCGTTAACTCCCGCAACTAGCTATATCGGCCCTGCCAATGTGGTAGAGAAATAATAACGACCTGCTGAATGCAATTGGAAAGGAACATCATCGCTATGGCGCGCATGTATTACGACGCAGATGCCCAATTAGAACTCCTCAAAGACAAAACGATCGCCATTATTGGCTATGGCTCCCAAGGCCATGCCCATGCCCTCAACCTGCGGGATAGCGGTCTCAATGTTGTGGTGGGTCTCTATGCTGGTAGTCGTTCTGCAGAGCGCGCCCGTGCCGATGGTCTAGCGGTACACTCTGTGGCGGAAGCTGCAAAAATGGCCGACTGGATTATGATCCTTCTGCCCGATGAAGTTCAGCGGGTTGTTTATGAACAGGAGATTGCCCCCCACCTGCACGCGGGAAATGTTCTCTCCTTTGCCCACGGCTTTAACATTCACTTTGGTCAGATTGTGCCCCCCGACAACGTGGATGTGGTGATGGTGGCGCCCAAAGGACCCGGTCACCTTGTCCGCCGCACCTATACCCAAGGGGAAGGGGTACCCTGCCTATTTGCGGTCTATCAAAATGCCAGTGGTCAAGCCCGTGACTTAGCTATGGCCTATGCTAAAGGGATTGGTGGCACCCGTGCCGGCATTCTGGAAACCACCTTCCGTGAAGAAACCGAAACCGATCTCTTTGGGGAGCAAGTGGTGCTCTGTGGTGGCCTCAGTGCCCTGATTAAGGCTGGCTTTGAAACATTGGTGCAGGCGGGTTATCAGCCAGAGCTGGCCTACTTTGAGTGTCTCCATGAAGTGAAACTGATTGTGGATTTGATTGTTGAGGGAGGTCTTGCCAAAATGCGGGACAGTATCTCCAACACCGCAGAATACGGCGACCTCACCCGTGGCCCACGGATTATCACCGATGAAACCCGCGCGGAAATGCGCAAAATTCTCCACGAAATTCAAACGGGTCAATTTGCCCGTGAGTTTGTGCTGGAAAATATGGCGGGTAAACCGGGCTTTACTGCCATGCGGCAACGGGAGGCAGAACACCCCATTGAACAGGTGGGTCAAGAACTGCGCTCGATGTTTAGCTGGTTAAAACGGGCTTAAACTTTGCCCTAGGGGGCACCGATGGCGATTATTTCGTCGCACAATTCACCGCCGGAGCGATCGCGCCCCCCTTCACTGCTTTCCAATCAACCCACCCTAGAGGAACAGCAGTCCCTAGCTGAAGAATCCCTACGTCCCCGCTCTTTGCAGGACTACATTGGCCAGCAGGAACTAAAGGATGTGCTGCACATTGCGATCGAGGCAGCCAAGGCACGCCAAGAACCCCTTGATCACCTGCTACTCTATGGCCCGCCGGGCTTAGGGAAAACCACTATTGCCTTGATCTTGGCAGCAGAAATGGGGGTCAACTGCAAAGTGACCAGTGCCCCAGCTTTGGAGCGCCCCCGCGACATTGTGGGTCTCTTGGTAAACCTGCAAGCGGGGGATATTCTCTTTATTGATGAGATTCACCGCCTCTCCCGCATGACCGAGGAACTCCTCTATCCAGCCATGGAGGACTTTTACCTTGATCTGACGGTGGGCAAACAGCAAACAGCCCGCACACGACGACTGAAACTCAATCGCTTTACCCTTGTGGGAGCAACCACCCGTGCTGGGGCGTTGACCTCGCCCTTGCGCGATCGCTTTGGTTTAGTGCAGCGGTTGCGCTTTTATCATCCCGAAGAACTCCAGCAGATTGTGCAGCGGGGGGCAGCCCTCTTACAAACCCCCATTACCCCCGAAGCAGCGCTAGAAATTGGCCGGCGCAGTCGCGGCACTCCCCGCATTGCCTTGCGGCTCCTGAAGCGGGTACGGGATTATGCCGATGTGAAGCACGATGGCACGATTAGTCTAGAGGTGGCTACTGCTGCCCTTGAACTGTTCAATGTGGATCCAGCAGGCTTAGATTGGAGCGATCGCCGGCTCCTCAGTCTGATGATTGAGTCCTACCAAGGGGGACCTGTGGGGATTGAAACCCTTGCCGCAGCCACGGGCGAAGATGTGCAAACCATTGAAGAGGTCTATGAACCCTACCTTCTCCAGATGGGCTATCTGCAACGAACTCCCCGAGGCCGCGTCGCCACGCCCCGCGCTTGGCAACACCTAGGCTATACAGGACCAGAAAACCCGTTGCTATTGTGATCTCCTACCCCATCGGTCTAGAGTATGGGCCTTGGTGAGATTGACTCTTATCTTTGGCTGAATGAGACCGTCACCCAACTCAAGGCAGAAGCTTTCTTAGGTGTCTCTCAAAAGGCAAGGAAAAATATACTGAAGGCGATTGGCTTATCTTTTGAGATCATTCCTAAAGTGCGTGACTCCACCCGCGAGGAAGCGCTAGGCGACGAGTGGCGACCTTAGTTCCCTGAGGCTTGCTCTCAAGCCTGAGTACTATGCATTGTTGCCTTCAGCACTCGTGGCTGGCTAGCCTTAACCTGCCCCTGTAATTGGAAAATCGCTGTAAGCTAGGGATAGGGTTGATTAAGGTTTTTTAACCTTTGCCTGACTCTCTGCCTCGCCTACGTGAACGACCATGTTGCGGATCATCACCCAGTTAACAGAGCTACGCGCTGAACTACGCCGCATTTGCGATCGCACCGATAGCGGGGAGATGAGCGAACAACAGGCTACTGTTGAGGCAATTTTGCGCCGTGTCGCCAAGGAAGGCGATCGCGCCCTAATTGAGTACACGGCCCAGTTTGATCACGTTGACCTGACCCCTGAAACGTTACGGGTAAAGGGGGACGAACTGGATGCCGCCTACCAACAGGTGTCCAAAGAACTCCTCGATGCGATTCGCCTCGCCAAGCAACAAATTGAAGCCTTCCACCGCCAGCGAGTCCCCAAAAGTTGGGTGCAATTTGGTGAAGATGGCATTGTCCTCGGCAAACGCTACACTGCCGTTGATGCTGCCGGACTGTATGTGCCCGGGGGACGGGCTGCCTATCCCAGTACGGTTTTAATGAATGCGATTCCCGCTCAGGTGGCCGGTGTGCAGCGGATTGTCATGGTCACCCCTCCCGGTCAGGGCAAAGGCATTAACCCTGCGGTTCTCGTTGCCGCCCAAGAAGCAGGGATTCAAGAGATTTATCGCGTTGGTGGCGCTCAAGCCATTGCCGCCCTTGCCTATGGCACAGAAACGATTCCTCGGGTGGATGTCATTACCGGGCCGGGAAACCTGTATGTCATGCTGGCCAAGAAGCAGGTCTATGGCCGTGTGGGTATTGATTCCCTAGCAGGGCCGTCAGAAGTCTTAATTATTGCCGATGAGGCAGCCAATCCTGTTCACATTGCGGCTGATCTACTGGCTCAAGCAGAACATGATCCCCTTGCGGCAGCCATTTTGCTCACGCCGAGTCTTCCCCTTGCGGAAGCCGTTGTCACTGCTGTTAATGAACAATTGGCTGAGCATCCGCGCCGTGTCCTCACTGAGAAGGCGATCGCCCACTACGGCCTGATTGGCATTGTTCAAACCCTTGAACAAGCCGTTGAGCTATCCAATAACTTTGCCCCAGAGCATCTGGAACTGGAAGTCGAAGACCCTTGGAGCCTTGTGGCGCAGGTGCGCCATGCCGGTGCGATTTTTCTCGGCTATTCCACCCCTGAAGCGGTTGGCGACTATCTAGCAGGCCCCAATCACACGCTGCCCACTTCTGGTGCCGCCCGTTATGCTTCTGCCTTGGGCGTAGAAACCTTCCTCAAACACTCCAGCATTATTCAATACACCCCTGCCGCCTTACGCAAACAGGGGGGAGCGGTCATGACCCTCGCTGAAACGGAAGGCCTGATCTCCCACCGCGACTCCGTGCGTCTGCGCCTTGAGCCTTAGAACGTCACAATTAAATAGGGGGCTTCAAATTTACCGCCGCGAACAGGTTTGTCCTTGAGGCTGGGGGGCAGTTCAATGTGGCGCCGCTGGTCACCGGCTTCTACTGTCAGTTCTCCGCTAAACTCGCCCAGTTTCACCTGCTCTTTGCGAAATCCCGGTAGGAAAATCCGCACCTGTTGTTGAACTTCGTCAAATTCATAGGGAGCAGGTGCTGCCGCCAACTGGGTCAGGTCTGGAAGATGGGAAGCAAGGGCTTGCCAGTCGCTCCAGTCTTTGGGGAGAGCCGAAATGCGCAGTGGTGCAAACGTGTTGCTGACCTCTGGGGTGGGTTCCCCCATACAAAAGACTTCAGAAATGGGAACATTCACCTGTTGAGCACTCCCCCATAGCCATTGGGTCTGAGCGATTGAGATTGCTGTGCCATCCGTTACAAGAAACACCGATAGGCGCTTAGGATCGGCGGCAATCCTTACTCCACGATCAATCCACTCTTTGGCTTCACTGAAACGCTCCTGCACTTTTTGGATATCAATATTCGCTGCCATAATCGCACTCGCGATCGGCCCCCCAATGGCATTGGCGATCGCGTTGAGATCCAGTTGATCCAGCAACCGTTGAAAGCGGCGATAGTACCACGCTAACCCTTGGGGCAACCCAATCAGCCGCAGGGTATCTTGACTATTCCCGCCCACATAGACAATCACATCGTACTCACCACTGCTGTAGTGCACGCGCAACGCATTTAGGGTGAGCAGAGTATCCATCCCCGGTAGAATGACTAATTCCCCCGCATAAACCTTACCCACCAACTCTTGGGGCAAATAGGGTTCCACTAAACGGCTGAGTTCTTGCCATGCCGCGTTGAGACTTTCAGTGGCCAGCAGCTCGGCGATCGCCAATCCCTCTGATAGCAACTTTGGTTGCCAACCAATCCCCGGATCTCGACTGCTGATGAGAAATTGCAGGGAAGTGGCTGGACTGGGTACCGCTAATAAAGTTCGCTGCTGTTGTCTGGCAAACCACTGGGCAATGGCTAGACCCAGTGCGGTTTGTTGTTCTGGGGTTGCTCCTAGGAGAGTAACAATGCGTGTCATGGCCAGTTTCAGGAGGATAGTTGCTTGGATTATCCTATCGGCAAACGGCTGCCCCAAGGTTTTCTAGACAACCCCTCATAAAATCGCCTCTATGGGCAGCTAAATCCCCTTAACGATAAAACCTACTCACTGGGGCGATCGCCCGCCTTCTAGAAGCTTCTAGACCACTCTCAGGCCAAAAAAATTTTTCGCGGCGTAAACAGATCCTCATTAGAACGTTCTGAACCTAAATTCAAATCCTTTTTCACAGTTTTCCCCAAATTCCCCAAGGTTTTCCCCAAGCACTTAGAAGTTCCGAATCCTTTAGCCATCTCAACCCTTCATTCTGTTCTTGTCTTCCTAAAAGTTCTCCAGTATCACGATCCTCTCGTCAAAGATTTCCTCAAGCTCTAAACAAACCAGCTTCAAACTAACCCCAAGTTGCCTCCATCGCATCCTTATTTTTCTCTGACCAAATTTTATTCTCTTTAGGATCTAAGATCTATTACTACTACTACTACTAAATTTTTAAAAAATATTCTTATAGTAGTAGTAGAGCCTGTGGAAATGTGGAAAACTTTTCGGAAATCCGCTTGTAGAGCGGATTTGAGCCACTTACCCCCTGTGGAAAACTTGTGGAAAAAGTAGGGGGTTTTTCCACAGGCTATTATCTCGGTGGAAAAAGAATAAAAAGATTTCCACAGTTTTTCAGAGTTTTTCCGGGGTTTTCCACAGGTTTTCCCCAGAATTTTCCACAGGCTTTTTGGAGTTTTCCACAGGTTACAGAGGGAAGATTTCCGTATTTCTACGGTTCCTCTTGCCAGCGATCGCCCTCAGACTAGAGAAAGGAGATTTTGTAAACCGATACAAACGTTGCTGTGAATTCCCTGATGTTTTCCCTAGAGTGCCCCGCTAACAGTCTTGAGCAAGTGATTGGTCACCTCCCCCCTGTTGAGCAAATTCGGATGTTGATGTACCACCCCTACTTCACCGGGCGCTGTCCTGCCTGTCGGCAACCCATCCATCACTCCCAACTCAAGATGGGTCAATGTCACTGCTCCCATTGTGGCTGGCAAGATCAAGCGGGCGATCGCGAGTCTAACCCTAGCCTTGAGAATCCGTATCCGTTGCCGGCTCTGTCCAAGTCACTGCCGGGGCAAAGCTAGCCACGATCGCCACCATCAGCCACCAGAGCGTAGCCACCTCCGGCCGAAACCAAATCGTATCCACCAGTCCGTGGGTCAGCATTCCCACCATGGTCGCCACAGCTCCCATCAACCAAAATCCTTGAGGATTCCCCATTGCCCGTAATTCCTGCAAGCAACGCCACCCGCGATCGCCCAGCACCGCCAACAACCAGAGAAAGACACTAAAACCAATTACACCCACTTCCACAAGGATTTCCAGAAAAATGGAGTAGGCACTCAAGGCCGTAAAGCGCACATTCACCTGATACAGCGGGTAAATCTGGTTAAATGCTACATTCCCCGGTCCAATCCCTAGCCAAGGCCGTGCCCAAATCATCTGCTGCACTGCCGTCCAAACATTAATCCGGAAATTATTGCTACTGTCGCCTCGGGCAACAAAAATACTCGCTGCTCGCTCCCGCAGCGGCGGCACACTCACAATTGCACCAATACAAAGGGCGATCGCCAGCGTCCCCACAGTCGGCACCCCCCAACGCCGCCATTTCAGCGGTAATCTTGGCCAAAACCAAACCCCCAGCAACCCCATCCCAGCGATCGTCGCCGCCACCAACCCCAACCACCCACCACGGCTAAAGGTCAATATTAGGCTTGCTGTATTCATCCCTAGCATGACCACTGCCAACAGCTTTGGCAGCCAGCCTCGCCACACCGCGATCGCCGCCGCACTCAACGGCACACTAGGCAACAAATAACCCGCCAACAGATTTGGATTTCCCAAAAAGCTATACACCCGTGTCACATTTGCCAAGGCTGACTCTGGATCCGTCCACGTCGCCAACGGCTCCGCCCCAAAAATCCACTGCCGTACCCCCTCCACACTCACCATCAACGCCGTCAGTAGATAGACCGTCACCAAGCGCGATCGCCACCGCTCATTACGCATCACCCGCTCCGCCAGCGCAAAAAACAGCAGGTACAACGTCAACTTCGACAACCCCACCATCGCCGCGCGAGGCACCGGCGACAACACTGTAGCCAACAGCGCAATGCCCCAATACAGCAGTACTAGCAAATGTACCCCCCACCAGCGGCCTTCCCGTTCCCCCGCTAGCGTCCACAGCAGCCAAAACCCACCCCCTGCTGCCAGCAGCATGCCAATCATCTCCGACGGCATCAACGGCGCTAGTACCAACACCAAGCCAACCAGTAGCGCCGCGCAATGGGGGAACCATCGCCCTAACCAACTCTTCTCCTGCCACCCTTGGAGCAAGCCGAAAAGTCGCCCCACCCCACTGTGGCTTCGCCACCCCTCCACATCCAACCGCCGCAGCAGCACATCCATGACACTATCCCTTAAGCACACGTATCGTCGATCAGCTTACGCCCAAGCACCGTCGCTGAAAATCCTCCCAAGGAATTCCTCGCTCCAAATACACTGGCGCACTAGGGGCGTAGGGGCTGCGCAGCCGATCCACTGCCACAATTACCGCCTCCTCTGGCAAAAGGGGAATATCCGCATCCACCACCGTCGCTCCCGTCAACGATGACGATACCCCCTTAAAAATCAGCACCACCTCCTCTCGCCCCCCCACCTGTGCCTCCACCAGCAACACCTCCTGTGGATGGGCACGACTATAGGCCTCCAGCAGCGCCAACGCTGACATGCTCACCCTCCTGAAACGAAAATCTGAAAAATTTTTTAGCGCTAAAAGCCGCTTGTAGAGAGCGTTTCAGCCAAATCCAGAAAAAAATCCGAAAAAAATCTCGAAAAAGGGGTTGACACGCCTATGTAGGCTTGTTAGATTGATAAAGCACTCGATGAGGCGCGCAGCCGAAACGAGTCCCGAACCTAGACAAATCAACGTTTGAAAGCCAAAGCGTTAACCCTCGTCAAGGTACTCAATTAAGTACATTTTCGAGTAGGTTACACCTACTAGAGCAAAAAGTCAAATTCTCTTTTTTCAAAATGGAGAGTTTGATCCTGGCTCAGGATGAACGCTGGCGGTCTGCTTAACACATGCAAGTCGAACGAGCACTTCGGTGCTAGTGGCGGACGGGTGAGTAACACGTGAGAATCTACCCTCAGGAGGGGGATAACGGCTGGAAACGGCCGCTAATACCCCATGTGCCGCAAGGTGAAATCTTTTTTGGCCTGAGGATGAGCTCGCGGTGGATTAGCTAGTTGGTGGGGTAATGGCCTACCAAGGCGACGATCCATAGCTGGTCTGAGAGGATGATCAGCCACACTGGGACTGAGACACGGCCCAGACTCCTACGGGAGGCAGCAGTGGGGAATTTTCCGCAATGGGCGAAAGCCTGACGGAGCAAGACCGCGTGAGGGATGAAGGCCTTTGGGTTGTAAACCTCTTTTCTCAGGGAAGAACACAATGACGGTACCTGAGGAATAAGCCTCGGCTAACTCCGTGCCAGCAGCCGCGGTAAGACGGAGGAGGCAAGCGTTATCCGGAATTATTGGGCGTAAAGCGTCCGCAGGTGGCTTTCCAAGTCTGCCGTCAAAGCCCGAGGCTTAACCTCGGATCGGCGGTGGAAACTGGATCGCTAGAGTGCGTCAGGGGTAGGGGGAATTCCCGGTGTAGCGGTGAAATGCGTAGATATCGGGAAGAACACCAGTGACGAAAGTGCCCTACTGGGACGTTACTGACACTCATGGACGAAAGCTAGGGGAGCGAAAGGGATTAGATACCCCTGTAGTCCTAGCCGTAAACGATGGACACTAGGTGTTGCTGGTATCCACTCCAGCAGTGCCGTAGCCAACGCGTTAAGTGTCCCGCCTGGGGAGTACGCACGCAAGTGTGAAACTCAAAGGAATTGACGGGGGCCCGCACAAGCGGTGGAGTATGTGGTTTAATTCGATGCAACGCGAAGAACCTTACCAGGACTTGACATGTCGCGAATCCTGCGGAAACGTGGGAGTGCCTTCGGGAACGCGAACACAGGTGGTGCATGGCTGTCGTCAGCTCGTGTCGTGAGATGTTGGGTTAAGTCCCGCAACGAGCGCAACCCTCGTCCTTAGTTGCCAGCATTCAGTTGGGCACTCTAGGGAGACTGCCGGTGACAAACCGGAGGAAGGTGGGGATGACGTCAAGTCATCATGCCCCTTACGTCCTGGGCTACACACGTACTACAATGCTGTGGACAAAGAGTTGCCAACCCGCGAGGGCGAGCTAATCTCTTAAACCACGGCTCAGTTCAGATTGCAGGCTGCAACTCGCCTGCATGAAGGCGGAATCGCTAGTAATCGCAGGTCAGCATACTGCGGTGAATACGTTCCCGGGCCTTGTACACACCGCCCGTCACACCATGGGAGTTGGCCATGCCCGAAGTCGTTACTCTAACCCGCAAGGGAGGGGGACGCCTAAGGCAGGGCCGATGACTGGGGTGAAGTCGTAACAAGGTAGCCGTACCGGAAGGTGTGGCTGGATCACCTCCTTTTAAGGAGACCCAATCTGTTCAGGTTGCAACGTCACCTTACTAGAACAGATTCAATGCGGTCTAAGCACGAGGTTGACCTTGGCTTTCAAACTCTGCTAGGTTAAGCAGACAGGCATGGGCTATTAGCTCAGGTGGTTAGAGCGCACCCCTGATAAGGGTGAGGTCCCTGGTTCGAGTCCAGGATGGCCCATATCACATGCCTGGGGGTATAGCTCAGCTGGTAGAGCACCTGCTTTGCACGCAGGGGGTCAGCGGTTCGAGTCCGCTTACCTCCACGTCATCCCATCAGAGGTTGACGTGTCTGCACATTAAACTTCAGCAACAGAACCTTGAAAACTGAATAGCGATTTGTCAGGTAGTTATCACAGACACCAATGTTGACTGTGGTCAAGCTACAAAGAGCCTACGGTGGATACCTAGGCACACAGAGGCGATGAAGGACGTGGATACCGACGATACGCTTCGGGGAGCTGGAAACAAGCGATGATCCGGAGGTCTCCGAATGGGGTAACCCAGTAACTCTAACGCCAATTCATAACGTTAGAGGGCGAACCTGGCGAACTGAAACATCTTAGTAGCCAGAGGAAAAGAAAGAAAACTCGATTCCCTTAGTAGCGGCGAGCGAAAGGGGAACAGCCTAAACCAACAGGCTTGCCTGTTGGGGTCGTGGGACAGCAACGTGGAATTGGGCGGCTAGACGAAGTAGTGGAATGCTACACCAGAGAAGGTGAAAGTCCTGTAGTCGAAAGCTTAACAATCCTAGCTGTATCCCGAGTAGTCCGGAGCACGTGGAATTCCGGATGAATCTGCGAGGACCACCTCGTAAGGCTAAATACTCCTGTGTGACCGATAGCGCATAGTACCGCGAGGGAAAGGTGAAAAGAACCCCGGAAGGGGAGTGAAATAGAACATGAAACCGTAGGCTTACAAGCAGTCGAAGCTCGATTTAACGAGTGACGGCGTGCCTGTTGAAGAATGAGCCGGCGACTTATAGGTACTGGCAGGTTAAGGCAAAAATGCCGAAGCCATAGCGAAAGCGAGTCTGAATAGGGCGTTTGTCAGTATCTATAGACCCGAACCCGGGTGATCTAACCATGGCCAGAATGAAGCTTGGGTAACACCAAGTGAAGGTTCGCACCGACCGATGTTGAAAAATCGGCGGATGAGCTGTGGTTAGGGGTGAAATGCCAATCGAACCCGGAGCTAGCTGGTTCTCCCCGAAATATGTTGAGGCATAGCGGTTGTGATTATAGCAGGGGGGTAAAGCACTGATTCGGTGCGGGCTGCGAGAGCGGTACCAAATCGAGTCAAACTCTGAATACCCTGTGTACACACAGCCAGTCAGACGGTGGGGGATAAGCTTCATCGTCGAGAGGGAAACAGCCCAGACCACCAGCTAAGGTCCCTAAATCGTCACTAAGTGGTAAAGGAGGTGGGAATGCTCAGACAACCAGGAGGTTTGCCTAGAAGCAGCCATCCTTAAAAGAGTGCGTAATAGCTCACTGGTCAAGCGTTCCTGCGCCGAAAATGAACGGGACTAAGTGATGTACCGAAGCTGTGGACTTACTACGTAAGTGGTAGGGGAGCGTTCTGCATTAGTTTGAAGCACTAGCGTAAGCAGGTGTGGACGAAGCAGAAGTGAGAATGTCGGCTTGAGTAGCGAAAACATTGGTGAGAATCCAATGCCCCGAAACCCCAAGGGTTCCTTCGGAAGGCTCGTCCGCGAAGGGTTAGTCGGGACCTAAGGCGAGGCCGAAAGGCGTAGTCGATGGATAACTGGTTAATATTCCAGTACTCATCTTGGTTTGTGCAGAGGGACGGAGAAGGCTAAATCAGCCGGATGTTGGTTACCGGTTCAACTGTCCGAGGTGTTGAGGAGCGGCGAAAACGCTCTGAGCTGAGGCAGGAGTACGACCCACTACGGTGGGGAAGTGATTGATGTCATGCTTCCAAGAAAAGCTCTAAGCACGTTAAGCCAAGATACCCGTACCCGAAACCGACACAGGTGGGGGGGTAGAGTATACCAAGGGGCGCGAGATAACTCTCTCTAAGGAACTCGGCAAAATGGCCCCGTAACTTCGGGAGAAGGGGTGCCACCGAGAGGTGGTCGCAGTGAAGAGGCCCAGGCGACTGTTTACCAAAAACACAGGTCTCCGCTAAGTCGTAAGACGATGTATGGGGGCTGACGCCTGCCCAGTGCCGGAAGGTTAAGGAAGCTGGTCAGCGCAAGCGAAGCTGGCGACCGAAGCCCCGGTGAACGGCGGCCGTAACTATAACGGTCCTAAGGTTGACGAACGCTAGCCTTAGTAAAACTGAACCATATGCGGGAAAATCCTCTGACAGCTTTTCACTACTCGTTCAGCGAGGCACTGAACTCGAGAGAGTTTTAGAAATTAAAGTGCTGTGGTGCTGTTCAGTCAAAATGTGAAAGACATGGGGATAATCCGCAGGAAAGGCCTAGAAGTTTCTAGGAATCCTCAGAGACTTGATGTTCAGGTGTGACACATGAATTTGGATGCCCAGTGGATTGTTGGTTTCGTCGATGGTGAAGGATGCTTTCATGTGGGAGTCAACCCTCACCCTGGCATGGCAACAGGCTTTCAGGTGCTTCCTGAGTTTACTGTTGTTCAACATCGACGAGACGTAAAGGTTCTCTATGCACTTAAGGCTTATTTTGATTGTGGTGTGGTTCGCGTGAATCATGGCGATCGCATGGCCTATCGAGTTCGTAGCATAGAGCACTTGGCAGACCGCATTTGTCCTTTCTTTCTTAAGCATCCTCTGAAAACGAGTAAGAACATAGACTTCTTAAAGTTCAGGGATGTTGTACTTTTGTGTCAAACAGGTGCTCACTTAACAAATGACGGTCTGGAGAAAATCCAAAAACTGGCATCTCAAATGAATCGTGGTCGCACAAGGTAAAGTCCAGCTTTATCGGAAACGGTAAAGAGTTACTGAGCGAAATTCCTTGTCGGGTAAGTTCCGACCCGCACGAAAGGCGTAACGATCTGGGCGCTGTCTCGGAGAGAGGCTCGGCGAAATAGAAGTGTCTGTGAAGATGCGGACTACCTGCACCCGGACAGAAAGACCCTATGAAGCTTTACTGTAGCCTGGAATTGGGTTCGGGCTTTGCTTGCGCAGGATAGGTGGGAGACGTTGAAGTATCCCTTGTGGGGGATATGGAGTCGCCAGTGAGATACCACTCTGGCAAGGCTAGAATTCTAACCTTCTGCTGTCAGCCAGCGAAGGAACAGTTTCAGGTGGGCAGTTTGACTGGGGCGGTCGCCTCCTAAATGGTAACGGAGGCGCGCAAAGGTTCCCTCAGGCTGGTCGGAAATCAGCCGTAGAGTGCAAAGGCATAAGGGAGCTTGACTGCAAGACCTACAAGTCGAGCAGAGACGAAAGTCGGCCTTAGTGATCCGACGGTTCCGCGTGGAAGGGCCGTCGCTCAACGGATAAAAGTTACTCTAGGGATAACAGGCTGATCTCCCCCAAGAGTTCACATCGACGGGGAGGTTTGGCACCTCGATGTCGGCTCATCGCAACCTGGGGCGGTAGTACGTCCCAAGGGTTGGGCTGTTCGCCCATTAAAGCGGTACGTGAGCTGGGTTCAGAACGTAAATCATTGCGTCACTCCACAGTAATGTGGAGCAGCAAACCGACTAAAATCGGTAGAATCTTAATCAGTGACGAACGGCTGGTTAAGACAATACCGAGGGTAAGCAAGGGTCTCGTGACAGATAATTTGACGCTGAGTTACATTGCTGGTTTTTTGGATGGTGATGGTTGTATCAACTTGCAACTAGTGCGGCGCAAGGATTACATCCTTGGCTACCAAATTCGTGCTAGTATCACCTTCTTTCAGTCTTCTTCTCATCGTTCCTTCTTGGAGTGGTTGAAGTCCATTTTCCAAGTGGGGTTTGTGAGAGACCGAAAGAATGGCTTAAGCGAATATGCAATTGTTGATGCACCATCTGTCCTGAAAGTACTGCTGGCTCTACGCAGCTACCTTAAACTCAAGAAGCCACAATGTGATTTAGCAATTACTGTTCTACAGGAGCTTGTTCAATCAAGGCGATTAGCGCCAGAACAATTCCTGAAGCTTGCTCAGCAAGTAGATCAATTTGGCGAGCTGAATGCTTCCAGAAAGCGCTCGATTCGCTCTGATCAAGTAGAACAGTTCTTGAGATCACGACAACTCTTGATCCCGTAGAGACTGAAGCCTAGGCTTGAGTTAGCCATCAAGCGTAAGCTGAGATGCTCTGAGGCTGTCAGAGACATCAAATGTCGGCTCCTGATTCGTTAATGGCGAGAGTCAGGATGAAGATATAGTCCATGCTCGTAGTGATACGAGATCAACATGCGTGAGACAGTTCGGTCCATATCCGGTGCAGGCGTAGGAGCATTGAGAGGAGTCCTCCTTAGTACGAGAGGACCGGGAGGAACGCACCTCTGGTGTACCTGTTATCGTGCCAACGGTAAACGCAGGGTAGCCATGTGCGGAGTGGATAACCGCTGAAAGCATCTAAGTGGGAAGCCCACCTCAAGATGAGTGCTCCCATGGCGTAAGCCAGTAAGGTCACGGGTAGAACACCCGTTAATAGGCTCTCGATGGAAGTCCAGTAATGGATGAAGTCTAGGAGTACTAATAGACCGAGGGCTTGACCTCATCAATCAACAGGTGTCTGAGTAAATTAACTGTACTGACAATCGCTATTTAGTTAAAAGGTTACTTACGCCGAATTTATCTAGTAACTCTTTAGTCTAGGTTCGTAATTCAAAATCAAGGCTTTGCCTAGTGCCTATGGCGCGGCGGAACCACGCTGATCCATCCCGAACTCAGAGGTGAAACGTCGCAGCGGTGAAGATAGTTGGAGGGTCACCTCCTGCAAAAATAGCTCGGTGCTAGGCAAAATATTTCAATCACCCCATCTAGGTCTCCTAGGTGGGGTCTTGATTTTTAAGAAATGTTTAAGGGATGATTGATTTTGGATAGAGGAGTGACATCGATGGGTAGTTGGGTCTATATTGCATCAAATATCGCTCTCCTCAAAAGGTTCTTAGGGTCATGCCTCGATTCATAGGTTTGATGGGTCTTCGGCACTGGGTGTTGCTGGGTTCTTCAGTCGTTGCAGCGGTGCTGGCGGCGGCCTTACCAAGCTACGGACGAATGCAGGACAGCCCAAAGACGTTAGTGGATGAGGTATGGCAAATTGTGCAGCAGGAATATGTGGATGAGTCATTTAATCAGGTGGATTGGCTGGCAGTACGGCGACAACTTTTGGCCCAGCGCTACACGTTACGGGAGCAGGCCTATGCGGCTATTCGGGGGATGTTGCAGCAGTTGAATGACCCCTATACGCGCTTTATGACCCCGGAGGAGTTTGCAGCTTTGCGCACACAAACGTCCGGGGAAGTCTCAGGGATTGGTATTCGCTTAACGGTGGATGAAAAGACAAAACAGTTGACGATTTTGGAGCCACTGGAAAATTCACCAGCGACTCAAGCGGGGATTAAGGCAGGCGATCGCCTGCTGGCCATTGATGGTCACTCTACCCGTCGCATGTCGATTGAGGAGGCGTCGCGACGCATTCGCGGGCGGGTGGGCACTCCCATTGAACTTCAGTTGTTTCGCCCTAATCGCGGTACCTTTCGCCTAACTCTGACACGGGCATTGATTGAACTCCCTGCGGTGCGATCGCTGGTTAAAGAGGAAGGCGATGCCCGTATTGGCTATATCTATCTCAGTGAATTTACTGCCCATGCAGCAGATCAGTTGCGAGCGGCAATTCGCAACCTAGAGGCGGAGAAGGTGGAGGGCTTTGTTTTGGATTTGCGGGGAAATCCGGGGGGACTACTGCAGGCAGGCATTGATATTGCCCGCATGTGGTTGAATCAAGGTTTGATCGTGCGTACGGTCGATCGCAGTGGTCATAGTGAACAGGTGCGGGCGAATCAATCGGCATTGACGAATTTGCCCCTCGTGGTTTTGGTGGATCACCGCTCCGCTAGCAGTAGTGAAATTCTCACAGGGGCATTGCAGGATAATGGTCGTGCGATTGTGGTGGGCACGCCAACTTACGGTAAGGCTTTGGTGCAATCCATTCATCAATTGAGTGATGGTTCAGGCTTGTCGGTGACGGTTGCCCATTACTACACGCCCAATGGTACGGATATTAACCGCACAGGGATTACGCCAAATGTAATGGTGACGCTGCCGCAAGCGGTGAGTACCAATCCCCGTTTGTGGACGACGGCAGCCGATCGCCTGTATCAAACAGGAGTGGCGCAATTGCGCCAAGCCATTTATCGCAGTCAAGCGCCTAAGCCTGTGAATACGGCTCAAACAGGGGAGCAAGAGCAGTTGCGCCAACCCCTTGGTGTTCCTTGTCCGGTGCAGTGATGGTTGCTTTAGAAATTTCAGAAATTGAAGGAATACTCTGCTGAGATTCAGTTGGCCTTCCATGCCCTTGGGGAGCCGTTGCGGTTGAAGGTGATTGAGATTCTGCATCGAGAGGAGCTGTGTGTTTGTGATCTGTGCGATCGCCTGCAGCTGACACCCTCAAAGCTCTCGTTTCATCTGCGGGCACTGCGGCAGGCCAATCTCGTGCTATCGCGTTAAGAGGGACGGTGGGTCTATTACCGCCTCAATCGCCCCCAATTTCAGGTTCTAATGGCCTATTTGCAGCAGTTTACGGTGGGGGAAACAGTGCTGGCGCGCCTCTGTTCTTAGAAATCAACGCCGCGCTTGAGATCAACACCCTTCTCGGCATAGTGCTTGTGGCAGATCATCTCCGAGTGGACACTAGCCAGTTCAAAGTAGGCGGGGGGATATTTGCAGCGACCGGTAATAATGATTTCAGTGGTGCGGGGCTTGCGCAGGAGCGTTTGTACAATCGGCTCGACAGGCAGTAGTTCGAGGTCAACGGTGGGGTTGAGTTCATCCAGAATAATTGTTTTGTAAAGGCCAGAGGCAATGGCAGCTCGGGCAATTTCCCAGCCGCGTTCGGCTTCAATGTAGTCAATCTCCTGCTGTTGACCGCGCCAGACAATGGCATCCCGACCACAGCGATGGTGATCCACTAAATGGGGGTAGCTTTCCTTAAGGGCAGCGATCGCTGCATCTTCGGTATAACCTTGCCCCCCCTTGAGCCACTGGAGAATTAAGACACGGTGGGATTGATCGCGGCTAATTCCTTTGCCGATCGCTTGAAGGGCTTTACCGAGGGCACTGGTGGATTTGCCTTTGCCATCACCGGTATAGATTTCAATGCCTTCAATACCCTGTTCTTGGGCGGTGGAGTGAACAAGGGGACGCATCTCGGAGTGAAGGTCAGCAATTTGCAGCAGTTGGGCAGGGGCACCGCGGCCAGTGGCAATAATCTCTAGGTGTTCCGGCTTGCGGCGGAGGGTGTTGACCACTTCATCAATGGGCAGGAGGCCTAAATCTAAGACAGGGTTGAGTTCATCTAAAACAATCACGGAATAAAGACCAGAGGCGATCGCCCCCTTGGCAATATCCCAGCCCCGCTGTGCCTCTTGGCGATCGAACTTGGTAATCTGTTCAGCGGTAAAGTATTCAGCGCGGCCAGTGCGCACCTGATCAATAAGATGGGGAAACCCCCGTTGCAGGGCTTCAATGGCGGCATCTTCGGCATAGGCACGGCCGGGTCCTTTGAGAAAACGCAACAGGAGTACCCGCGTTGGCGAGGCGGAGGCAATACCCAAGCCAATGGAGCGCAGAACAACGCCCAGCGCAGCTTGGGATTTCCCTTTACCGGCACCGTCATAGACGTGGAGTTGACCGCTCACCCGGCCGGGGCGAATCTGGGCGGTTTGAATGCCAATACCTGCACGGGTCATAGGCGGATGAATAAAAGAACCTAGAGGGATTCTATCAAGGGTTGGGTGGGGTTTTGAGAATAACGGCTTCAACCGTTAGATGAGTGGTGGTAGTGGCAGTAATCGCCCAGCGCAGGGGCTGACCATAGGCATGCAGGGACTGTTCAATGGCGTCATGGTAAGGGGGGAAGAGGCGGTGGCGGGGGAGAGTCAAGCGGATAAATTCCATTTGCATAGCCTTTAGACAGCGATGACAACAACGGTCACATTATCACGACCACCGTGGTTTTTTGCGGCATTCACAAGGGCAGTGGCGGCTTTTTCGACATTGGGTTCGCTGAGGTAGATGCTGATGACCTCATCAGTGAGTTCTTCGGTTAAGCCATCGCTGCACAGCAGTAGGCGATCGCCCGGCTCTAAATCAATGGGCTGAATATCAATTTGGGTCAGGTCTTCGCGGCCTAGACATTGGGAGAGAACGTGGCGCCATGGGTGCTGCCGTGCCTGCTCAAGGGTCAAGCTGCCCAACTGTACAGCTTGGGCAATCCAAGTGTGATCGTTGGTAATTTGCTGAAGTGCGTCTTTGCGCCAGCGGTAGAGGCGGGAGTCTCCCACATGGGCACACCAAGCGCGATCGCCCGCTGCATCAATCAGAACCACCACCGCCGTGGTACCCATATCAGCACGGGCAGTATTTTGGCGTTGTTGCTCAACAATGGCCTGATTGGCGGCGAGAAAGGCTTGGCGCAGTAGAGTCACAGGGTCATGCTGAAGGTCTTCAAGGTGGGCTTCCAAATAGGCCTGAATATGTTCAACTGCTAAACGACTAGCTTCCTCACCCCCAGCGTGCCCCCCCATGCCATCAGCCACAATAAAAAAACGCTGATGCTTTTCGTCAATATAAAAAGCATCCTGATTGCTTTTGCGAATCAGACCACAGTCCGTTAAGCCGGCAACGTCCATGACCCCCCTGTTTTGGGCTGCTTGTTAAAACATTTTTTCATACTTATCGAGTTTAAGCATTAGTCGCCAATAGAGGAGGCCAAACCATACCGCTAATGCCGCTGCCACACCGGCCAAGAGGAGATACTGATTCACAAGTAAAATGGTTGCTACCAAGGAAAAGCTGCCAATGAGAACCACATAATTCAGCCCTAAGTTAATGTTACTCAGGCGCCGCAGAATGCGATCGCTCTCGCTGGCGCGCACCCGCAAGCGCAGATCACCATTTTCAAGTTTATCGAGCACCTCTTCAAGGCGACGCGGCAAGCCAATGGCGCTGCTGCCCACTTGAGCGGCTTGACGACTCAGTTCAGAGAAGAGACTGCCGTTGCTGGGATCGGTGAAGTTTCCGTTGGTCATAAGTTCAGTGGCAAATGGTTGGGCAACTTGCATGAAGTTAAAGTCTTTGTCGAGGCCTTTACCTACTCCCTCTAGGGTGGAAAATGCCCGCATCACAAAGGTAAATGTGGCGGGAAACCGGAAGGGTTGGTTATAGGCAATTTCGTAGAGGTCATCGCTAATTTGAGTCACGGATTGGGCTTCAAGAGACTGACTCATGAAATTGTCGAGGAGATACTGAATGGAACGACGTACCGGCCCTAGATCCCCTGTGGGTACCAACGCCCCTAGCTCTACAAGGCACTGTACCACCTGTTCAGCATCCCGTTGGGCAATACTAAAAAATGTTTTCAACAATTTATCGCGGGTGACGGGTTGAATGCGTCCCATCATGCCAAAGTCGTAGAAAATCAGTTGGCCACTGGGACTGACGGCAATGTTGCCCGGATGGGGGTCGGCGTGGAAGAAGCCGTCATGGAGAATTTGATAGAGGTAGGCCTTGGCACCCAGTTCGGCAAGGTGTTTGCGGTCTAGGCCAGCCGCCTCGAGGGCTTCGTAGTGACTGATTTTAATCCCCGGCAAGTACTCAAGGGTGAGCACACGCCGTGAGGTGTAGCGCCAATAGACACGGGGCACACAGGCCCACTCGCGATCGCGAAAGTTGCGGCGGAAGGTGTCAGCATTGCGTCCCTCATTGAGGTAGTCAATTTCTTCGTAAAGAATGCGGCAGCACTCATCGTAAATGCCCATCCAGTCGCGGCCTTTGCCCCACTTGGGATGGTTTTGGAAGTATTGGGCAATGCCTTTGAGAATGGCTAGATCAATATCAAACAACTGCCGTAGGCCGGGGCGTTGAACTTTAACCACCACTTCCTCGCCAGAGCGGAGTTGCGCTTTGTGGACTTGACCCAAACTGGCGGCGGCCATGGGGATGGGGTCAAAACTGCGAAACAGTTCGGGGATGTGGCGGCCAAAGTCTTCATAAATGATTTTTTCAACAATCTCATAACTAAAGGCGGGGACGCGGTCTTGCAGTTTGCTGAGTTCTTCGACGTACTCACTGGGAAAGAGGTCGGCGCGCGTGGAAAACAGTTGCCCCAGTTTGATGAAGGTGGGGCCAAGGTCAAGGAAGGTCTCGCGAATCCAAATGGCTTGGGCACGGCGTCGCGCTGCCCGTTTGGCATCAGTCATGCCCCCCCAGTAGCTCCAAGATTTGGTGAGGAGCCAACGGCCAAAGAGAAATCGCCAAACAAAGAACCAGATATCAAAGAAGCGCCGCGTTTTGGAGTAGCGCTCGCGATTCCAGCGGTAGGATTTGCCAGTGGGGGTCAAACTAGCTGAAACTGGTGTGGACACGCGCTCTTCCGTAGTCAGGTATCTCAACAAATTGTAACGAATCCCCAAGGAATGATAGGCTACAGGGCATAGCGATCGCGGCCCATGCCGAGGGCAAAGCGCAGGGAATCGGGCAGGCTTTTGCTACTGGCGGTCAAAAAGAAGGTCAGCCCTAGGAGGCTAAAGACCGCTGCGACGCGAAAGATCAGGCGATAGCCCAAAGGATCAATCAGCCCTCCCAGCAGTGGCCCCGCTAGAGCCATCCCCAGATCAAAGCCCCCTAAACTCAGACTGAGCACTCGTCCTCGCTCCTCGGGACTGGAGCGATCGGCCATGAGGGCCGCCACCATGGGAATAATCACCCCTCCCGCTAACCCTTCCAAGACTGCTGCCCACAGAACCTCAACGGCAGTATCGGCCTGCGCAAGCAGGAGCATGGCCAAAACATAGCAGGCTAGGCTAGTGGAGATAAAGAGGCCCCGTCCCCAGCGATCGGAGGCAGACCCTGTAGCTACGCGACCAATAAAGCTGGCGATCGCCGCTACGGAGTAAAACAGACCCGCCGAAATGTCGAGCCGCTCGCTGGCAATAAACAGGGGGATAAAGGTGGCGATCGTGCCAAAGGTCAGTCCTACACTCAGCATCACTAGGCTCGGAATCCGCAGCCGCTCTGCCAGCAACAACCGCCAAAAGAGGCTTTTTTCGGCGCGAGGCACCCCCAACTGCGGCGAGATATTCCCTGCACGTACCCCAGCGGCAGCCATAAACCCTAGGGCGGCTAAGCCACTGGCAACGATGAAGACCAAGCCATGACTGTAGTGCATTTGCAGCCAACTGCCGAGACTAGGCCCAAGGGCAACGCCAATGGGATGCACAAGACTGGTGTAGCCAATGATTTCACCGCGGTGCTCAGGGGGGGCAATGTCCGTCACGAGGGCCATGTAGCCGGTGGTAAAGCCAGCAATACTCACGCCATGGAGAAGGCGCACCGCAATCAGGAGAGGTAGGTTGTGGCTAAAGATGTAGAAGATAGGGGCGATCGCCGCCACGGCGAGGCCAATGAGGAGCGTGATTTTCCGTCCCCGGCGATCGGCTAGAGGCCCTAGCCAAGAGCGGGAGCAAATGAGTCCAATGGCAAAGGCACCCATCACAAACCCCACCTGCTGAGGCGTCCCCCCCGTCTCAGCAATATACAGGGGTAAGGTGGGTAGCATTGCAGCAATACTTGACCAGAACAATAGACCGGCCAACACTAGCCTGAGCAGCATTTGCCGCACAGATGGGGGTAAATTCAACAGGACAACCACAAATCCCCCTTGTTAACAAAACGTTACATTCCTCATCTATGATAACGGCTTGGGTCAGGTTAGCCCTTGGTTGTGGACGGATTGCCCCTAAGTTTCTCTAGTAATAATTCACTCTTCTCTCAAAAAAATAGTCTCTAGTCTCAAAAAATAGGATGAATAGAAGCCAGTCACGAAAAAATTGGGGAAGGTATCCCTTGCCTCTTTTCTGGAAGGCTAGTTAAGGGATACTCTCTTGCTCTCTTGTGATGCTTACTCCCCACTATAGCCACCGCCTAGGGTAGAACTCTCGTAATCCGACATGCCTGAGTTGTAGTCGTGGAATGCACCGCTATGATCAATCCAGCCAGGATTGCCCTCAGGATCAACATGGCTTGGCTCAGGATAGTTGTCGCCTAGGGCGCGGCTCCACTCCTCTGCCCACCAAGAGTTCTCATTGCTGTGCTCACGAATCGATTCGGCTAGACCATCGGTGTTGCCCAGACCGAAATCGCTGCTTGTGCTGCCGCCAAAATCATAACTCGGCATTGGGGTGTAGGGGTCAGTTCCCATATCCATACCGCTGTCAGCCGAATCATTTGGAGAATAGAAGGGAACCTCAGCATTAGGAGGAGCAGTTTGCCACTTGGTTAGGTCTGCCGCTGGTTCCCCTGAAAGCCCACCGACGACAACTACGGCAAGACCCCCGAGGACGCATATTCCTAGGATACCTCCTACTACTGCGATTGCGGGCCACCTTAGAATATGTTGCTTCTGAAATGGTGCTGGAGTTGTTGGGGGTGTTGCGGTGTTGAATTCCCATAGACGTTGATTTCTCATCGCCTAGCTAACCTCCTGTCCTAAGCCCCTGCCTAGTACTATTTTAGGGAGAATTTCATGGGATTTATGATATTGAGGTATCCCTGCGGTAGCGCGCTAGGGACAACTTCAGGTAGAGCTTTTCCGACACTTGCTTCTGTAGCTCACTGTAGGGGGAGTTCTTGCTGGTCAACTTCAGGCAAGGTTTGAGGTGCAGCGGTATTTTTTTGACTCTTGCGTAGCCCGACAGCAATTTTGCTGTGTTTTTCAATTTGGCGCATGACTTCCCGGGCGCGCTGAATAACTACTGGCGGCAGTCCCGCAAGGCGACCGGCTTCAATGCCATAGGAGCGATCGGCACCGCCGGGTTTGACTTGGTGTAGGAAGATAATTTCATCGGGAAGTTCCTTGACAACCACTTGGTAATTGACCACATTGGGCAGGAGGGTTGCCAGTTGATTCAGCTCGTGGTAGTGAGTGGCAAAAATGGTGCGGGATTTCAGCGTGGTGGCAAGATATTCGGCCACGGACCACGCGATCGCCAGCCCATCAAAGGTGGCCGTACCGCGCCCAATTTCATCGAGGAGAACAAGGGAGCGATCGCCCGCATGGTTAAGAATATTTGCCGTTTCATTCATTTCCACCATGAACGTGGATTGGCCGGTCGCTAGATCATCAACTGCCCCCACACGGGTAAAGATGCGATCGCACACTCCCAAGGTGGCACGGGTGGCAGGGACATAACTGCCCATCTGGGCAAGAAGCTGGATTAAACCCACCTGCCGCAGATAGCAACTTTTGCCACTGGCATTTGGGCCTGTCAGCACCATGAGATCTGCGCCATTGCCCAAATAGGTATCATTCGGTACAAAAAAGCCTGCGGGTAACATCTGCTCCACCACTGGATGGCGCCCCCCTTCGATTTCTAAGCGCCGGTCTGTGGTCAGCGTTGGTCGGCAATAGCCGTGGTACAGCGCCACCTCTGCCAATCCCAACAGGGCATCTACCGCTGCCACCGCTGCCGCAACCTGGCGAATCGTGGAGGCCTGAGTGGCCACCTGCTCCCGCAATTGCACAAAATACTGGTACTCCAGTTCAAAAAGATGGCTCTGGGCTGCCAATAGCCGTGCTTCGCGTTCCTTGAGTTCAGCCGTGATAAAGCGTTCCTCATTGGTGAGGGTCTGCTTGCGGATATAGTCCTGGGGCACTTGGTTGAGCTTGGCGCGGGACACGCTGATGTAGTAACCAAAGACTTTTGTATAGCCCACTTTCAGGGTGGGGATGCCTGTGCGCTCCCGTTCTTGGGCTTCTAGATTGAGGATCCACTGTTGATCCTGCTCAATTTGCTGGCGTTGGCGGTCTAGCTCTGGATAGGTACCCGGTCGCAGAATCCCCCCTTCCGTGAGACTAATGGGGGGTTGATCCACAAGGGCAGCACTGAGGGTTGCCGCTAACTGCTCAATCACCGGTGGCAGGTGAGCCAAAGCTTGAAGATAGGGTGATTGGGTTTCTGTAACAACTGTGGCAAGGGAAACTAGCGTGCGAAACGAGTCCCGCAATGCGGCTAAATCACGGGCATTCGCTGTCCCAGAACCCGCCCGCCCCGCGAGGCGCTCAAGATCATAAATTTCCTGCAGGTGGCGGTGGAGGCTTTGGCGCAGGCTACTGTTGGCCATCAATTCAGCAATGGCCTCTTGACGAGCCGTAATTTGTTCGATCTCCAGAAGGGGTTGCAGAAGCCAGCGGCGCAATAGGCGCCCTCCCATGGCCGTCGTGGTGCGATCAATTGCCCACAGCAGCGAGCCTTGAAAGCTGCCATCACGAACGGTTTGCGTGAGTTCCAGATTGCGGCGGGTCTGCAGGTCAAGAAAGAGATACTGGGCAAGGGAGTAGGTGCTGAGGTTTTGCAGGGGCACCGGTTGTTGGCGGTGGGTTTCATCCAAATAGGCCAAGAGGCCACCGGCTGCCCGCATGGCAAGGGGCAGATGTTCACAGCCAAAACCTTCGAGGGATTTGACCTGAAAGCGTTGACACAGGCGTTGGCGGGCTTCTGCAGCCTGAAAATCTTGCGGCGATCGCAGGGTGTAGCACCATTGCGGTGGTAATTCAGCAGGTAACTGATCCTTGGCTTCGCCGGGACGCAGGACGCGGTTAATGTCTGGGGCTTCACTGGGGAGAAGAATTTCTGCCGGTTGCAAGCGGCTGAGTTCTGCCACTAACTCGGCGCGATCGCTCCCTTGGGTGGTACAAAACTCCCCCGTCGAGACATCGGCATAGGCCAACCCCCAATGGTTGCCAGAAAGCAAAACGGCGGCTAAAAAATTATTGCGGCGCGGCTGCAGCAGCTCGGTATCCAAGACCGTTCCCGGGGTAAAGACTTGGGTCACCTCCCGCTTCACCAATCCTTGGGCTTGGGCAGGGTCTTCCACTTGGTCACAGATGGCAATGGCATAGCCTTTCTCAATCAGGGTGCGGCAGTAGCGTTCAAGGGCATGGTGGGGAATGCCAGCCATCGCAACACGCCCGATGTCTTTGCCCCCCTCTTTACCAGTGAGCACCAGTTCCAGTTCGCGGGCAACAATACAGGCATCCTGAAAAAAGGTTTCGTAGAAATCCCCCACCCGATAGAGGAGCAGGGCTTGGGGATAGGCATCCTTGATTTCAGCATAGTGCTGAAGCATCGGCGTCAAAAGCGATCGCTCCACCTCATCGTGGCGCACCTGTAAACCGGGATTGCGTCCTAAGCGCAGGGCCGGGGATTCAGTTTCAGAATGGGGCAGCGGGCGATCGTTGGACATAGCAACGTCACAACTTCCTGTGGTGTGCTCCAAGGGGGCCTTATATTATAGTTTTCTCTATTGTGGAGTAGAGCACTCAATACTCATCCCCCGTGGTCTCCATAAAGAGCCACTCTGCTAGTCCCGGACTATTTTCTCCAAGGATGGACACTGCTTCCTGAAAGCGGCTGCGTTGAACATTGGCCTTACTGATGCGTTCTGGATAGGTGGTCATCAAGAGGTAGGGTTGGCTTTCGCTCGATTGCACAAAGGTTTCGACACCAGTAACAAGGGGATGGATTTCAAAAAAATGGTGGAGAGTCATGGCTTGATCCAGCGTTTTTGCTTCGACAAAGCCCAAATGACGGGTGAGGGTATCCCAAATTGCCTCATCATCACAGCGGAAGCTGACCTCGACAAAGTAGCGCATCCCCATTTCCCACACCCCTGTGGGTATCTTAGCTGTTTCTGTTGCTAGCATTAACTATGCCCTATGGGATGGCGTTTGAAGAGGGAAGCCGATTCGTGGCTCTCTCCACTGGCTCAAGTTTCCTCCAAAACCCGTAGAATCACCAAGGTCATATCGTCACTGCGCCGCCCATGGGCAGCCGTGAAGGCCTCAACGGCATCGAAGATGTAATTTAAGAGGGCCTGTGCTCCTAAGCCTTTGGCACACCCTTCCTTGACCACTGCTGCTAAGCCTTCTTCCTCAAAGCGTTTGCCCTTGGGATTATCCGCTTCTGTAATTCCATCGGTGTAGTAAATGACGGTGTCCCCTGGTTGGAGGCGGACTTCCGCCTCTTGATATTGGCTGCGGGTATCGAGACCAATGAGCATCCCGTAGGTGTCCAGCCGATGGATAATCCCCGTTTCAGCTCGCCATAGCAGCGGCGGAAGGTGAGCCGCATTACTGTAGGCGAGGAGCCGGGTTTGGGGATTGTACTCAGAGTAAAAGAGGGTAACAAAGCGGTGGGAGCTTTCTAAGTCTGGCTGCATCGCCCGGTTGAGGTGCTGCAAAATGCGGCTGGGACGGTGACCATTGAGGGCTTCAGCGCGGAGCATCCCCCGCGTCATGGTCATGATTAAGCCGGCGGGAACCCCCTTCCCCATGACATCGCCAATGGCAATGCCCCAACGCCCCTGCTCAATGTCTTGTTGATCGCCGAGGCCATAGGTAATGGGAATAAAGTCATAGTAGTCCCCCCCAACCCAACTGGCGGTGCGACACTCGGCGGCTAGCTCTAGGCCGTGGATTTTGGGACAGCGGTGGGGCAAGAGTCGGCGTTGAATTTCGGCACCAATTTCCAGTTCCCGATCCAAGCGCTGGCGATCGCGCAACTTTAAGGCCAGTTCATCATTGGCAATGGCCACTGCCGTTTGATCCGCAATCACCTGTAACAGTTGCTGCCGGGTTTCATTCCACTCGTACTCGGGTTGCTGACTAAAAACGTAGAGCCGCCCCCGCTCCGTGAGGCCTGAATCCTTGACGAGAATAGCAGTGCCATAGAACTGAATGCCTTGGGGGAGACGTTCTCGCAGTTGCTGATCCAAAAGTTGCTCCAGCCGAGGACGGCTGATCTCGCGATCGCTGGCCGCATCAATTGCCGCCATACCGACGCTATTGGCAAGGGTGCGGGTGGCCGTTTCGAGGGCGGCACGAATATTGGGACACTGATCGCTGGCGTGACAATGGAGTTGTTCAAGACGAGCCTGACCATCGGCGCGAAATAAGACGAGAGCCGCTGCCTCCGCCTCTGTCACTCGACAGGTAATCAACGGAATCAGTTCAAAAAATTGATTCAGGTTGTTGAAACTGCGCAGTGCAAAGCTCAGGGAGGCCAATAGCTCCTGAATCTTACTGTTTTCCCGCTGTAACCGCGAGACCATTTCCTTGAGGGCGATCACCGCGCTAGAGGAGGTTGTAGAGGATGAGGGGAAAGCAGGTGACATGGTAAGTTACGCCAGCAAAAGCGTCAATTGACTCTACAGCGTAGCGCAAAAAACGTCAAGATGAAAGCATTTAAGATTTTTTATGGAACTTTTAGGGCAGGTTGCCAGTCACCATGCCGTTGCGATGGCTGAGGGTCATCAGCGTCCCGCCAAGGGCGATCGCCCCCCCCAAGCCGATGAGTACAGGTTGCAGCCCCCACCACGTCTCCGCTAACCCCGCCACTGCCAAGGGTACACTGAGGGCAATATTCACAAGGTTATTTTGCAGCCCAAAAATCGTCCCCCGCTGTTCGGCTGGGGTCATCAGTTGAATTAAGGTTTGCATGGGAATCGCTACAAAGGCGGCAAAGAAGCCCAAACCAATGATGTAACCCATGCTCCAAGCGAAAGAATCGAGACTCAGGGACAGGCCAAGGAACATGCCCCCCATGCCCCAACAGCCAACTAAACCCGACCAGCCATAGGAAAAGCGCTTGCCCAGCGTATTCAACAGCAGTGCTCCTAGGCCGAGGCCACCCGCGGCAGCTGCCAAAAGAAACCCAAATTGATCCGTATCGAGGCGGGGTAAAACTTCTGCAAGGCGCACCACCAACACCGACATGGCTGCCACAATGGCAAAGAGCAGGATAAGTTGCAGCAGGGCAAACCGCAAGGCCGTATATTCCTGCAAAAGTTGCAGTCCTTGGCGCAGTTCTTGCCACACTTGGCGGTAGCGGCTTGGAGTCAGATGGCACTGATCCGCTGGCCGCAGCAGCATCAATAGAAGAGCTGCCCCCCCATAGCAGGCACTGATAAAGACAGCTCCACCCCACTGGGAGTGCCAGTGGCTCGCGAGATTCAATAGCGGCTCACCCGCAGCAAACCCCACCACGAGCGCCGCCATCATGGTTAGGGTATAGAGGGAGTTGGCGGACATCAGATGGGACTTATCCACCAGCAGCGGAATGGCTGCCTGTTCGGCGGGGGCAAAAAACTGGGTTAAGCAGGAGATGGCAAAAGTAATGAGCAGCAGTGCCATAAACCCAACCCATTGGCCGGCGCCAAGGAGAATCGTGATTGGAATCCCTAAGACAAGGAGGGCGCGGTAGAGATTGGTTACAATCAGCACCTGTTTTTTTGACCAGCGATCCACCAGCACCCCCGCCACCGATCCGAGGAGAATGGCCGGAATCGTAAAGGCGACCATGATTGCTGACACCCAACCACTAATGCTCTGGTTTGCCGCTTGGAAAAACTCCGTAGTGAGGGCAATGACAAACACAAGGTAAATTTTGTCAGCCAACTGCGAGCAAACCTGCGCCAACCAAAGAGCAATAAAATTGCGGTTTTGCCAGAGGGGAGGCACAGGCGGTAGGGGGAGATCCAAGCGAATGTCTTGCTGCTCAATGGTCATGGCTGGGACACCGCAACAGGTGAAAAACAGCTATCAAGGAGGGGGGGCACCCGCAACGTTTGCTCAAGATGAAATTGCAGGTACTGGCGTAAGACCCGCTCAAGGGAAAGCCAAACACTGAGGGGATAGGCCTCGGCTTGGGTGAGGAATTCATCCCGTGCTAGGGATTGCGTTGTGGGCATCGCCAGCCATTGTCCCAAACGAACTTCACTGGCTGTTAGTTGGCGATCGCCGGAGATACCTGCAAGAGAATCATTCCCCACTGTGTGCTGTGCCTTGATCGTAAAAACACCGCCGCTGGCAAAACTAAAGCCCACTCGCCAGTCGGTATCCGCCGCAGGGACAGTAATCTTACAACTACTGTCATGGCATTGGTACCATTGCGGGGCAATCCCCCCCAAACGCAGAATGCCACAGAGGCCGCGCACCAATAGGGCTAGGGCAGCGCGACTGGAAACCCCCTGAAGCTGATCCAACGTGGCACAGAGCCAATCAAAGAGAGTGGGGTGGGGTTGCTGCGGCTGGACTTGGTAGAGTACGACTTCGCCGAGATATTGGGCAGCCGTTAGGGTGGTCAGGTGGCTATTGAGGCCTTGGTATGTGGCTACTGTTTCTGCTTGGAGAATGCGATCTAGATTGCGCCCAGGGCTAATAAAGAGGTCATTGACGACGAACAAATCTACCCGCCCGCCCAGTTTTGAGCGGAAGCTACGGCTATGGGGTGCCACTAATTTCAACAGCCCGCGATCGCGACTAAAGACACTGAGCAGGCGATCGCTTTCCCCTAAGGGCATGGCCTTGAGGTTAATGCCAATAGTGCGGTAGGTGCGACCCATCCCAAGTATCCAGACAATAGCGGCAGATTGTTCGCCTATCTTTTAGCCTATCGCGGCCAGTCCCCTAAACACTGATCAACTTGTCGCGGGCAAACCATTCCACTCCATGCTGGTTGATTTGCTCCCGCAGGACTGCATTCTCAATGCTGTGATAAACGAGGAGAACCACCCGTTGGGCAATGGGCAGTTCGGCGATCGCCTCAGCAAGGGCAGCTTGATCACTAAGGGTGAGGTTCTCGCCAAAGAGGGCAATATCAATATCTGACGTTGTTCTGAAGGCACCGATCGCCCGTGAGCCAAAGAGGACGATTCGTTCTACCTTGGGATTGGCCGTTAGCGTGTCAATGATGGCTTTGCGTTTTTCTGGCGTGAGTCCGTCCATCATTGCTGATATTTTTCCTGCAAGCAGTTGTACAGTGCCCGCAACACAGGCGTAAACCTGTCTTTAATCAGTCGTTCCGCCTCCTTTGCCGTTTGCTCTTCGTCGGGATGGCTCAATAGATTGCGCTTTGCCAAGGCATCTAGCAGTGTCTCCGTGTCTTCCTCGGTGACATAGCCCGTCTCAAAGGCCTTGCGAATCGCTTCTCTGGGGGTGTTCACATCCAGCCCCTCGCAGAAAAGAAAGTCTTTCAACATTTTCCACGCTAGTTCAAGGGTGAATTCAAACTTTTTCCGATTATCGCCAACGAAAGGCTGGGTCTAGCTCATAGCCAAACCGCGTCGCATCTACGGCTGTTAAGTCAATATCGCCAAGGCCATATTCCTGCCAGCGTTCTGTGACTCGCCGTGCCACCTCAGGATCAGAAGTCAGCGGATCGCCCCAAGGATGGTCTGTTTCTGGGGGAATTTTCGTGGTGGCATCAATGCCCATGCGTCCCCCAAGGCCGATTTTTTCACTGGCAAAATCAAGGGAGTCAAAGGGGGTATCTCCCAAAATAAACACATCGCGGCTGGGATCCACTTTGGAGCTAATCGCCCACACCACCTGACGCGGATCGCGGATATTGATCTCTTTGTCCACCACAATCACAAACTTGGTGTAGGTAAATTGGGGCAGGGCACTCCAAAAGGCAAGGGCAGCGCGGCGGGCTTGGCCGGGATAGGCTTTGTCAATGGAAATAATTGCTGCCTTATAACTGAGGGCTTCCATGGGCAAAAAGAAGTCCACAATCTCCGGTACCTGCTGCCGCAAAATCGGGGTGTAAATGCGGTTAAGGGCAAGGGCAATCATGGCCTCTTCCTTGGGGGGGCGACCACTAAAGGTTGTGAGATAGATGGGATTGCGGCGATGGGTGAGACAGTGGAAATGAATCACTGGCGAATCTTCCACACCACCGTAGTAGCCCATGTGATCCCCGCAGGGGCCATCGGGCAAGACTTCACCGGGGGTAATCGTGCCTTCTAGGACAAATTCCGACTGTGCGGGCACCTCCAGATCAACGGTTTTGCACTTCGCCAAGTGGATGCCGCCCCCACCATAAAGCCCAGCAAAGAGCCATTCGGATAAATCCACGGGAATCGGTGTTGCTGCCGCCATGATGATCAGGGGATGCACGCCGATGGCCACCGCCACTTCTAACTTTTTGCCATGGGCAGCCGCTTTACGGAGATGGCGGGCGCCGCCCCGCACTGAGAGCCAATGCACGGTCATCGTGGTTGGGGATTGCAGTTGCAAGCGGTAAACCCCCACGTTGGGAATGCCCGTCTCACAGTCTTTGGTAATGACCAAACCCAGGGTAATAATTTTGCCCGCGTCCTTTGGGTAGGCGCGAATCAGGGGCAGTTGCCGTAAATCCAAATCGGGAGCCTTGATCACCATCTGCTGACAGGGGGGCAATAGCTCCCGACTCGGCTTGGCACGGATGACATCAAAAAGAATTTTGCCAAAATCAAGGGCTTGACTCAGGGTTTTGGGCGGCTTGGGTTGCTGCAGCTTGGCTAACTTTTCACCGAGAGCCTCCAATTCTAAGGGATGGTTCATGTTCATGGCCCAACACACCCGCTCGACGGTGCCCAAGAGGTTAATGGCCACGGGATAGGGGGAGCCAATGACATTTTCAAAGAGCAACGCTGGTCCGCCGGCAGCCAACAGGCGGTTACAGATTTCCGCCATCTCCAGATCCGGATCAACAGGTACAGTGATGCGGCGCAGTTGTTGCCGCTGTTCTAAAAGCTGGAGATATTGCCGCAGGTCGTTCGTCATTGGGGATCAAAATCGCTTAATCTCTTTTATGTTAAGAAGGTTTAGCCCAGCGTGCAGGAATGTCATGGCGGTTCATCCCACAGCAGTGATTGAGGCGGGTGCCCGCATTGGGGAAGAAGTGGAGATTGGTCCTTTTTGCTATGTGGCAGCCACGGTGGAGATTGGTCGCGGTACGCAGTTGGCTCCCCATGTCACCCTGTTGGGATATACCCGCCTTGGCGAAAATTGCAAAGTGCATAGTGGGGCGGTGATTGGCGATCTGCCCCAAGATGTGGCTTATCAAGGGGGGATTAGTTATGTTCACATTGGCGATCGCTGTACGTTGCGCGAGGGCGTGACAATTCATCGGGGAACCCAACCAGAAACCGTCACCCATGTCGGGCATGATTGTCTGCTGATGGCCCACAGTCATTTAGGGCACAATGTTTATGTAGGAAACCATGTGACGATCGCCAATAACACCTTGATTGCTGGGTATGCCCATGTGGGCGATCGCGCCTTTATCAGCGGTAACTGCCTTGTGCATCAATTTACCCGTATTGGTCGCTTGGCCATGCTCGCCGGCGGCACTGCCATTCAAAAAGATGTGCCCCCCTTTTGTATGACCCGTAGTCTGAGTACCAATACGATCATGGGCTTAAATGTCGTGGGTTTACGGCGAGCGGGCTTTTCGGCTCAAGAGCGACAGCTTTTGAAGAAGGCCTTAGATATTCTCTACCGCTCCCAATTCACCACTTCCCAAGCCGTGCAGCACCTGCGGGAACAGTTTGTCCATCCCTTGATTCAAGAGTTTTGCGACTTTATTAGTGCCTCCGAGCGGGGCATTTGCCACTTTGTCCGCCGCGGGGAAGGGGGTGATCTATCCTGAGGAGGATCAACGTTTTGGGTACGATCGCCCAACAGAGGCTTGCCCCTATTCCCCATGGCTGAAGTGCTGTTATTATCCCTGATGAGCAGTAGCCTCGGTGTGTCAGCACTGCTTTACTACCAGTGGTGGGGCTGGCAAGAGCAACTTAGCCAACAACGTGATGAAGAAGAGGAACAGTTGACGACCTACCCTTCCAAAGAAGAACAGCGTCAAGTTTCCCCCAAGCTGGGAGGTTGGGAATTTAAAATCCTGCGATCGCGCCGCAACCAATTTCATGACCCCAATGTCCTGCGCAAAGTCTGCCAAGAGGAAGCCCAAGGGGGTTGGATTTTATTTGAGAAGCTCGACGATCGCCGATTGCGCTTTAAGCGCCCCATGGCACTACGGGACAAAATCAAGCCCACTGCCAACTACGATCCCTACCGCAGCTACTATGGGTCTCGGTTTGAATGGGAATCTTTGTTGTCCGTGATACTCTTGATGATGATGGCAACCTTACCTGCCTATTTGGGCTATCGCTTGGTGATTCTCACTCAACGGGCAACGCCCCTCTCCTCTTCCCCACCCTCTGCCCCATTGCATCCCTAAGGTGTCTATGTCCTCCCTCAGTTTGCTTAGTGTGGGCACAACCCTCCAAGGGGGCAAGTATCGCCTCGATGCCCTTTTAAGTCAGGGGGGCTTTGGTGTCACCTATCGCGCAACCCACACGCTGCTCCATCAGCCAGTAGTGCTCAAAACATTGAACCTGCAGCAGGAACCCCCTAAGCGCATTCATGATCTGGGGGAACGGTTTATCCAAGAAGCGCAGCGCCTTGCCCAGTTTCATCATCCCCACATTGTGCGTGTCAGTGATTGCTTTATTGAGGGGGGGCGTCCCTTCATTGTCATGGACTATATCCCCGGTCGAACATTGGCGCAGGTGATTCAGGAGCAAGGCCCCCTACCAGAAAAAACAGCGCTGCACTATATTCGCCAAGTGGCCAGTGCCCTTGAATTAGTCCATGAGCACGGGCTGCTGCACCGCGATGTTAAGCCCGACAATATCATGCTGCGGGACGGCACCGATCAGGTGGTGCTGATTGACTTTGGCATTGCCCGTGAATACACCGCTGGGGTCACGGAAACAAATACGGGACTGCTCTCAGCAGGGTATGCGCCAGTGGAACAGTATTTACCCCGCCACCAATGGACGCCAGCAACGGATGTCTATGCTCTGGCGGCAACGCTCTATGCCCTCTTGGCGGGACGCCCCCCTGTGGCTTCGATTTTGCGCGATCGCGTGCCTCTCGAGGACTTACGACTATTCCAGCCCAATCTCAGTCAGCGCACCATTGATGCCATTGAAGCAGGGATGGCTTTGGATGTCCGCGAACGTCCCCAAACGGTGCGGGCGTGGCTGCAACTGCTCATGGGGCAGTCCGTGGCGCGTCAAACCACAGCCACCGTAGCGGTGATGCCGCAACACCGATCTACTATTTTGGCAAATACCCAAGCGGAGGGGACAGCCGTCGTCGCTCCCCCCAAACAACGCAGTTTTTCGCCGTGGCTATGGCTATTGGGAACAGCCATCTTTGGTAGCTTGGCGGGCGTTGGCCTAGGGCTATTTCTACGCAATCAACCCGTGGACACCGTCACCCCTCCTCCGCTGCGTCCTCAGGAGCAGGAATTTCCACCCACCTTGCCCACCGTTGTGCCACCCGTAGAGGTGACGCCCACCCCCACTCCGACACCGACCCCAGAGCCGGAACCCACTCCTACGGAACCGACGCCTAGCCCAGAGCCGACAGAAACGCCCACCCCTAGCCCGAGTCCTGAGGAGGCATCCCCAGAGCCAACACCGACCCCGTCTCCAACCCCCCCCCAGTCCCCAAAGCCCCCAAGGAGCGCAGAGCCTCCCGTCGCCCCCCCCACCACCGTTGAACCCTCGCCACTGCCACCTACCCCCTCACCGCCACCGACAGACGCAATGCCTGAAGTGACACCCCCGCCAGTCAGTAACAGTCACACTGAACCGAGCACCCCTTAGGGATGGGCTAATTCTGAAGTGCTCGCAAAAAGGCACCTAAGCGACTAAACACTCCCCGCCCATGGGGTTTCCCTTGGGGGATCAGGGCACGCTCAATGTCTTCCCTACTGGGGCGTTGCTCAAATTCTGCAAGACAGGTGGGAGCTGTTTCACCGTATTGCCAGATTTGCCAAGGTTGCGGATAACAACGCCAGAGAATGATGGTTTCTGCAAGGGGACGCAGGTAATAGCAGGGTTCGAGGGTGTTCAAGAAACGCTCCCGTAACCGCCGACCGGCGTAGCCAATGCCAACGACGGCCACATCCTGCAGCCTTGGGTTCAAGAGAATAAAGGGGCGATCGCCCGCCGTTTCACACATCTGCTCAATGGCATTGACTTCTACAGGAGTTGGGGCAACGATGACAATGGCGCGATCGCTCGCTTCTATCGGTGTCAGTAATTCATTCACGCCCCGTACACCATAGGCGGTTTCACCCCATTCGCGACGGGCAAGGGCGGCAGAGCCGGCATCGGCAAAAAAGACCTTGAGATTAGAACCGAGTTCTGCAAAGAGGGGAAGGTAGCCAGCGGCAAAGGCCATCACATTGAGATCCGGCAGCAAGATCTCAATTTGCAAGCGATTTTTACCCGCTTGCAGCGCCGCTTGGGTGGCCTGTTGGGCTTGGCTGAAGGCCATTTCAAGGCTATCGGGAGGCAAAATTGCCATAAAAACTTAAGCTGAGATTTCCTTGACAACGTCAGAAAATAAGCGCTTTAAATCTGCAACAAGGGTTGCCGCTTGGGCAAGAGTTTCCGGCGTGGTGGACTGTTCTAGCTGAGCAGCAATAGTTTGCATCGCCGTAATGCCGACATTACCACTGGCTCCCTTGAGATGGTGGGCATCCCGCTTAATTTGCTCAATGTTGCCTTGATTGACAGCATTGGCCAATGTCTGGAGGCGCTCTTGGGCATCCGCAACAAAAGTTTGCAGCAATTCCAATTCAAACTCGCGATCGCCCCCCGAAAGGGTGGCAAGATAATCCCAGTCAATCGGCGATGTCATCAACTCATTATTCCCGACAGGTTCTTCGTCGCTATTGTAGCCTGTTCTAGGGCAGGCCATTCAAGGATTAGCGGAGAAAACGTAGGGCAAATTTGTAATAATTCTTAACTTCTTCAGCAAGGTTTGCCCCCTTGGCGAAACAAGGGATTCAATGGCACTATCGCAGTGGTTAGGCCAACAACAGCGGCAACATCGAGGAACTATGGGCGATCGCGTGACGGTGGGGATTGTGGGAGCCTCTGGCTATGGGGGCGTCCAACTGGTGCGTTTACTCCTTGAGCATCCGCAAGTGGAGATTACCTACCTTGGTGGCGAGGGGAGTGCCGGTCGCCCCTACACGGAGCTATATCCCCATTTGCAAGGACGGGTGAACCTCACGGTGGAACCCGTATCCGTGGAGGTGATTCGCGATCGCGCTGAAGTGGTGTTTCTCTCGCTGCCCAATGGCCTTGCCTGTAAACTGGCGCCGCAACTCCTTGAGGGCGGCTGTAAGGTGTTGGATCTCTCGGCAGACTATCGCTTTCGCGACTTGAAGACCTACACCCAGTGGTACGGTGAACCTAGGGAAGATACAGCTACGGCTCAAAAAGCCGTCTATGGGTTACCAGAACTCTATCGCGATCGCATTCGCCAAAGTTCCCTCATTGGCTGTCCCGGCTGTTATCCCACCGCTAGTTTGCTGGCCTTGGCACCCCTGATGAAGCAGGGTCTGATTGAACCGAACACGGCGATTATTGATGCTAAGTCTGGTACCTCCGGCGGCGGACGTCAGGGCAAAATCAATCTCCTCCTTGCGGAAGCCGACAACTCCCTTGCTGCTTACAATGTGGCGCGCCACCGTCACACTCCAGAAATTGAAGCCATCTGTAGTGACTTGGCGGGTCAAAGTGTTCTCGTGCAGTTTACGCCCCACCTTGTGCCCATGCCGCGGGGGATTTTGGCCACCGTCTATGCCACGCTACGGGATCCGGGGCTGGTGCGGGAGGATTTGATCACGATTTATCAAGCTTTTTATCGCCATTCCCCTTGGGTCAATATCCTGCCCCCCGGTCTCTATCCACAGACTAAATGGGCTTGGGGTACTAATGCCTGTTTTATTGGCATTGAGGTAGATGAGCGCACTGGACGCATTATTGTCATGTCCGCCATTGATAACCTGATGAAGGGACAGGCCTCCCAAGCCGTGCAGTGTTTGAATTTAATGATGGGCTGGCCAGAGACGATGGGCTTACCCCAAGTGGCCTTTTATCCCTAGGACTTAGGTCTCATCCTGTTCGACCAAGGGTAAGCGATCGCGCTGTAACAGCTCAGTGCTACTTGCACTCAAGGATAACCCCATCTGCCATAATCCTTGTCCTAGGCACAAAGCCGCCAAAAAGGGAGCGGTACTCAGGCTTAACAGTAGCGTTGTCGGGGTCAAGCGAGCCATTAGAACTCATCACTATCTGAACTCTCCGCATCCTCCTCAGGAGGAACATTGGCAAAGAGTAAGTCTCGTGATTTCTTCAGTTGCTTCCAAAGCGCCTTAATTTGATGGTAGGCCTCCTCGGAGCTAATCTTACCGCTCGTTTCCAGACCACAGATATAGCTCACCCGCTGAGCAAATTCCTGCAAATTGGCATTAAAGGCCAAGTTTTGTGGCGTAAATGCACCATGGTAGCGGCTGGTGGGGAAGAGGAATTTTTCTTTGTCAAATTCCAGTTTGGGCGATTCGGACACAGGTGTAGCCCTTTGCCAGTGAGATTACTCCCTATTTTATCGAAAACTTTAAGATTCCTGTCGGCCGGGAGCCGCAATTTTTCTCGGAATTTTTTCAAAGTAGTCCCAACATGTGCAGTGGGCCTTGGCCGCTAATCAACTCAATGATCAAGGCTAAAAAACCGAGCATTGCCAAGCGCCCATTCCAGCGTTCAGCAGCGGAGGTCATGCCCCATTCCCAGCGTTCTTGAGGATAGAGCTTCACCCGCTTGCGGGACTTATTTACTTCAGCAAAGGTGCGCGGTGGTGCGGCAAGAGCGTCCTTCACCAGTTGGGCAAGGGCACTAATAAAGCCACTGTGGTCGTTGAGGGCAGGCACGCGCCGAAACACTTCAATCCCCGCTTTCTCAGCCAGCTCGCGGTACTCGATGTCAATTTCTTGGAGGGTTTCAATGTGCTCTGAAATGAAACTAATGGGCACTACAACAAGGGTTTTCACCCCTTGGGCGGCTAATTTGGGAATGACATCTTCAGTATAGGGTTGCAACCACTCCACAGGCCCTACGCGACTTTGGTAGGCCAGCACATGGGCATTGGGACGATTCAGGGCGGCCATGATCAGCCGCACGCAGGCCTCAATTTCTTCTTGGTAGGGATCGCCCGCTTCGGTGACATAGCTTTTGGGAACGCCGTGGGCGCTAAAGAAAATCACTGCCTCATCGGGGTTGGGACATTGGTCTAATTCTTGGCGAATCAAGTCCGCCATAGCCGCCACATAGCCGGGGTGGTTGTACCAAGAGGGGATCAGCGTATAGCGAATTTTTTGCAATTCAGGGTCTTGATTCCACAGGCTCTCTAGGAGGCGAAAACTGGAGCCACTGGTGCTAATGGAAAACTGGGGGTAAAGGGGCAAAATTACCAGCTCGCGAATGCGATCCGCTTTGATTTGGGCGATCGCCTCTTCCGTAAAAGGATGCCAGTAGCGCATGCCAATGTAGAGATTGGCCTCAATACCAATGCGGTTTAGAGCATCCTTCAGGGCATGGGCTTGTTGTTCGGTAATCCGCCGCAGGGGAGAACCACCACCAATTTGGGCGTAATTGGCTTGGGAGCGACGGGCGCGACTCGTGGAGATAAACCAAGCAAGGGGCTTTTGCAGCCAGCGGAAGGGCAAGCGAATAATTTCGGGATCCGAGAACAGGTTGTACAAAAAGGGGCGCACATCCTCGGGGCGATCCGGTCCCCCCAAATTGAGAAGTAGTACACCTGTTTGGCTCGCCATTCCCAAAATCACCTAAATCTTTTCGCGATCGCTTTCTTATTGTGACATACTCTCAGGGTCTCAGAGGGAGAAAATCTCGGTAAGGTAAGGATTAGAGAATGCTGTTGGTGTGTTCAAACGGTGACCTACGCAATTGATTTTGGAACCAGTAATACCTTAATTGCGCGCTGGAATGAGGCCACCCAAGCAGCGGAAGCAGTAGCCCTTTCGGGTCTGTCGGTGGGGTTTGGGGAGGTACCTGCCCTCATTCCTAGCTTGGCCTATGTGGCGGATGCCAGTGTCCCCCTTGTGGTGGTAGGACAGCAGGTGCGCGATCGCGGGTTTGATGTGGCGGGCGATCGCCGCTTTTTCTCGCGGTTCAAGCGCGGTATTGGCGCTACGGTACAGGGCTATTTACCGGCGCTGGATGGTTGTTCTTTGAGCTTTGAAACCATTGGCACATGGTTTTTGCAAGCGCTGTTGAAAGAACTAAAACACACTAGCGGCGGCGATGTCGAGCAGGGGTTGATTTTCACAGTGCCGGTAGATAGCTTTGAAACCTATCGCAGTTGGCTGTTGCAGGTGTGTGAGGGGTTTGCCATTCAGCAGATTCGCCTCTTGGATGAACCCACGGCTGCGGCTTTGGGCTATGGTGTGGCCGATCGCCCGCTGATTTTGGTGATTGATTTTGGCGGCGGCACCCTCGATCTCTCCCTTGTGGAACTCAAGACCGATCAACGCCAAAGCCGTCCCTTGGGATTTATTCTCAAGTGGGGCGATCGGGCCTCGAGCCACAACCAACGGCCTCGCACAGCGCGGGTGATTGCCAAAGCAGGCTTGAATTTAGGGGGCACCGATATTGACCACTGGATTGTGGATGAGTGGGTGAAGCGGGGGATGACCGCCAATAGCCTGCTGCTGCGCCTTGCTGAGCGCTTAAAAATTCAACTCTCACAGCAGCCCTACGCCCAACAGGTGTACTTTGACAGCGAAACCTTCACCACCTTTGAACTGCGTCTCGAACGGCTCGAACTGGAGGAGATTCTCCGCCAGCGGCAGTTTTTTCAACGCCTCGATGATGCCCTCACCCAAGTGCTACAACAGGCACGCCGCCAAGGAATCACCCCTGACACAATTGATGCGGTGCTGTTGGTGGGGGGAACCACACAAATTCCAGCGGTGCAAAAATGGGTGGCTGAGTATTTTGACGCCACAAAGATCAACGGCCAACAGCCCTTTACAGCGGTGGTCATGGGTGCTTTGGCAGTAACCCAAGGGCTGGATCTCAAGGATTTTCTCTACCACAGCTACGGCATTCGCTTTTGGGATGCGAAGCTCAACCGTCATGGCTGGCAGCCGATTATCCAGCGGGGACAACCCTACCCCATGGGCGAACCGGTGGAGTTAATTTTAGGCGCCTCGACGGAGGGACAACCCAGTATTGAACTGGTGATTGGCGAACTGGGGGATGAGCAAGGGGGTGTGGAGATCTTTTTTGATGGCGATCGCCTAATTACCCGCAGTGCCGGTGAACGCACCGTGCAACCCCTCAATGACACCCCCCAAGGCAAAACCCTTGCCAAGCTGGATCCCCCTGGCTATCCGGGGAGCGATCGCATTCGGGTTCTCTTTCAAGTGGATAGCAATCGCCAACTGCGGGTCACGGTTGATGACTTGCTGACCCAAGAGCGACTCATCAATAATCAAATCGTCACCCAATTGCGTTGACCGACTGCACCTGTGGCTAGTCCTCTTGTCCCCCAGACCACCGCCCGTGTCCATATCACGACCCAAAGTTGGCAAGAGGGTTACATTCGTGGCCACGTCTGTGCAAGCAACTACCAGTGGGAATTCTGCTGGCAATTCAAGGCGAAAAAACTGCAAATCTCCCCCGCTCTTGGGCGTGCTCTGATCAAAGAACCCTTGGGGCGCTTTCTGGAAACCCAAGACTATCAACTGGAGCCGGGGGGCGACTATGAATTTGTGGTTCGTGCCAAATTATAGGTGCGTTCCTCTGTCCCTAAGCTACAATCAGTGAGGAAACCTGTGCTGATATTGCCAGATTGCCTATGTTCTTGAGCGAATTAGCGCCCCTTGTCAAAGAGTTCAGCCAAAAACCCGTTGCCTTTATGGGCGGCTTTGTCTCTGGCTTGTTGGGGTTGAGCCTTGATCAAAAACCCGTCAGCGATTGGCTCAAACAGTATGGCGACTATCAGCCCCCCAGCCCGCCACCGCCTCCCCCCAGCGACTTCAAGAGCATTCGGATTGACTAAGGACACGAGCCACTGCCTGCCGTTGATCTCGCAGAGTTAGCCAGCGGTGATAGGTTTGGGTGTGAATTGCCACGCTGTGTCCCACATTCGTGCGGCAACCGTATCAGGTAACCCATAGTGAATGGTGCGCACTGCCCACGCATGGCGCAAACCATAGGGGCGAAAGGGCAGGCCATAGCGGCGAAACTGTTGATTTACCCGTTGACCAATGCGTTGTAGGGTTGTTTGGATCAAATCCGTATTGATCCTTGGCAACTGGGGCGATCGCAACCCAAACCCCTCAACCCACTAGGGTGAAAGGTTTACACCTGAGAGCGGCTAACTTTTTTCTGCACCTCGGTTATCCCGCCCGATTTCCTGTAACAAAACCGCTCAAACTGCGAAAGAACACCGCTCCCTTCCTCCATTCATAGTCCTACTAGCGAAAGGTCTTGGGAGTAGGGTGGTGGTAATTGTTTCGCATCCACTAGTTGCACCAACAGTTCGTCCATGTAGGTGAGGTTGATATAGGGACAGGTGCCCTCGACGGTGTTGTTGGTGCAGATAGTCCTCAATCCAAAGCGGAATGCACAAGGGAACGTTTTGTACGGTTTGCAATTCTTTGTACTGGTGGGGCCTCAGCAGCAGTTCTAATTCGGCAAAGGACTCGCTCCGCAGGTGTTGCTTGGTGGCGCGCCCCCGCTCAATGAACAGCGTCAATTTTGCCTTGACGATCTTCTTGGTCATTTTCATCAATAGCAGTCCACATCAACCGCGTTAAACTACGGAAATTGTTGACAATGCTGCCCCATTGGCGGCCTTTCCAAAAACGTTCATAGGCAGTGTTAGTGCGAAAGACCAAGAGCAACCCCAGCACAATCGAAGGGATAAGACTGCCTAGCACAGGCCAGTGGACATTAATGAGGTACAGATCGACCACGGTGACCAGCAGACCAAGCCCGCCGAAAAAGCACCTCTGAGAAAATCGCCGGAATGACAGAGCCACGCAGGCGCAAAGCAAGGGATAACCATTGTGGTGGTTGCAGGAGAAGCTTGGTAATGCTAAAGCGATGCTCCCCTACCTGATGTTTAGGAGCTTGAGAGAGACGGAGAAAAGAGAAGCGACGCATGGTAAGTGGGTAATTTCCACCCCCATCTTTAGCACACTGCTGTCCTAAAACACGCCCAGGCCTAGGGAGAGTGGCTGAAGCAGCCGCAAATCTTAAAAAAATCCGTTAGTCCTTGCCATTCCCCACTAGAAGTGTTAACTTATATTAAGAAAGTAAAACGCTTTGTAACAAACGGAGTACCGATATGAAAGGTGGCAGCATTATTGACGATCAAGGCAAAATGAATAACTTTGCCATTGAACCCAAAATGTACGTGATGAGTGAGCCACAAGCTGGGTTTACTCCCTACGCGGAACTCTTTAATGGTCGCTTGGCGATGATTGGGTTTATCTCCCTATTGGCCTTGGAAGTAATCACGGGTCACGGTCTGATTGGCTTTTTGAATAGCCTCTAGATCTTTCTTGCCCTCTTAGGCATATCAGTTCCTCAGCAGCCCTTGCGCCGTTAGAGAGAACAAAAGTTCATGGAATGGGTCAGCCCAGCCTACCTATCGGGGTGGGCTTTTTCCTTTTGGCATTTTGGGGGATGATTAATGAGTCATTATTGTTTACATTTTGTTGTTGTTGTCGGGCACGTAGCCATGGTATCCTAACCCAAAAATCATTGGCTTAACCTATGCTGCGAGAAAAACTTCGGCGCGTCCTAGGATACTCGACCAAATGCAGTTTCACGTCCTTATAACAAATTAGCCAATCCACGCAGCTTGGAAAATCATCTGAGTGGCGATCGCGGGGGATTTTAAGTGATCACAATCATCGCACAAGAACCGCACCATCCACCTAATTCAAACGCTTCAGTGCCTTCTCTAGCTCACAATCAATTAAGTGATTCAGATGCTTGAAGGGATTGCATTGTAGTTTCTCTTGAGGCAATACTTGGCTCAAGACCTTTTCTAGAGCATTCAGCACTTGTTCCTGTAAATTCTCAATATTGGCGAGTCCAGCAAGTTGATGTAAGACATCATTCCGTTGTTGATAGTAAGCTTCAATTTGCTCAAAACACGCAGCAAGAGCTGACGTTTGGGGCGCATACTGCAAAACTGCCAGCAGTAGATCCCGCGTCACGCTATCAAGGAACAGGCGATCGCCATTTTTGCGCTGGTAGTTCCTGAGGTATTGCCAAAGCCGACCCTGATCGTGGTGTTGCAGTAGGTTCAAGCTCTGGTCTCGATCCCTTGCATCCGTGGTGACGTCAAGCCCTACCTTTTCTTGCACAAAGTATTGCAATAGGTTTTCGTACAAACTCATGGCTAAGATCAGGGCTTCGGCGTAGCGCCCCACCCCAAATAGGCCAACGACTTGAAAGTAAATGTCCCGAAAGAGGGCAGAGCGATTATTCTGCCGCAGTTGGGCAATTTCCTGAAACCACTGCTTATCAATTTCGGTGCAGTAGGGGTTGATGGCATTAAAGGCTTGATCGTAGTTGCGGGCAAGACGATATTTGCCATAGCGGATCAGTGCCAATGCCAAGGGTGCCTCAATGGAGCTATTGCAAAGGGAAATTTCAGCCCCTTGGTAGTTGTAGCTGTCTAATTGCTGTTGAATGACTTGACGGTCTAGCTCTTGGCGAAAGATATTCAAATCGACAGCAAACACTCGCTCTTGACCGGGTCGAATTTCCTCAGGATTGCGTACTTGCCATAAGCGAAGTCGGGGTCGCGTCTCAATGGCCTGGAGAATGCCCCAAGCTGCTTTCATCACTGGGGTGCCAGAAGAACTATTTAGGTCTAGCCAGTCTGTGCTGTCTTGCTGATACTTGGCGAGTTCTAAGGCGCGTTTTGCTTCTTGAACGGCAAGGGCAGGATTAATGGGGTCTGCGGAGAGATCAGGGCTGACGGCTTCTAGGTGGATGGTCTCATCTGGGATTTGCAACTCACTGTGAAGCCAGTCCTTGGTGTCTATCGCCCGTTGTTGAAAATCTTCTGTATAGAGCAATATAACCCTTTTGATGCGCTGCTGCTGGACTAGAAATTTTGCCAGTGAAACAATCGAACCTTCTTGGTTGGTTTTCTCAGAGTAGGGATCCTGATGACCCACAAAAGACAGGAGAATGCTACAGGCCATAGTAACTTGTCCAAGGGGGCTACAGCTTTATATTGCCTACTCTTCAGCCCTTGCCGATCCATGGCGGTGTTGGTGCCATAGCCAAGCGTGCTGAATTATCTGCTCAATATCGGGATACTGGGGCTGCCAGCCTAAGACACGGCGGGCGCGATCGCTATTGGCAATGAGAACTGCGGGGTCTCCCTCTCGGCGATCGCCCTCAAGGACTGGAATCGAGCAACGGGTGACCCTCTGAGCCGTTTCAATAATTTGCCGCACCGAGAAGCCTTGGCCATTCCCCAAGTTAAAAACTTCCGAGTCGCCGCCGCTCAAGAGGTACTTTAATCCCAGCACATGGGCTTGGGCTAAATCCACGACATGGATGTAATCGCGGATGCACGTGCCATCGGCTGTGGGGTAGTCTGTGCCGTAGATAACAACGTGGGGGCGTCGTCCCATGGCCGCTTGTAACACAAGGGGAATTAAGTGGGTTTCTGGATGGTGATCTTCCCCCAACCGAGAGTGGGGATCCGCACCCGCTGCATTAAAGTAACGGAAAATCACCGACTTAAGGCCATAAGCACTGCCTAGATCACCCACCATTTGCTCTACCATCCACTTGGAGCGACCATAGGGATTCATGGGGGCACAAGGGCAAGTTTCCTGAATTGGTACCTCTGGGGGCAAGCCATAGACCGCGGCGGTGGAGGAAAAGACAAAATAGGGGATTTTGGCCGCCACCATCGCCTGCAATAGGGTCAGGGCGCCATGGACATTATTTTGATAAAAGCGATCGGGATACCGTACAGACTCGCCCACTTCAATGTAGGCAGCAAAGTGCATCACTGCCGTCACAGGATAGGTTTGAAAAATCCAATCTAAGAGGGGGCGATCGCCAATGTCACCCACAATGAGTTCTGTTTTGAGAACAGCCTCCACCAAGTCGCGGTGGCCCCGCTCAAGGCTATCTAAAATCAGCACCTGAAAGCCAGCTTGCTGCAGCGCCAAAACGGTATGGCTGCCAACATAGCCCCCGCCCCCAGTGACCAGAATGAGGGGTGAGCGATAATCATTATTAGTTGTCATTAAAGTCTATCTGTTACACTAGGAAAACTGCTACCGATTCTGCCATGACCAGTGACTTGCACTATGAAATCACCCAAGAGGTGAAGCGACGTCGTAATTTTGCCATTATCTCCCACCCGGATGCCGGTAAAACGACGCTGACGGAAAAGTTACTGCTCTACGGTGGAGCCATTCACGAGGCGGGAGCCGTCAAAGCCCGGCGAGCACAGCGGCAAGCCACCTCCGACTGGATGGCCATGGAGCAACAGCGGGGGATTTCAATTACCTCCACGGTCTTGCAGTTTGAGTATCAAGGCTATCAGATTAACCTTTTGGACACCCCTGGCCACCAAGACTTTAGTGAAGATACCTACCGCACCTTGGCAGCGGCTGACAATGCCGTAATGCTTGTGGATGCAGCAAAGGGGCTAGAACCCCAAACCCGCAAGCTCTTTGAGGTGTGCCAACTGCGGGGTCTGCCGATTTTTACCTTTATCAACAAGCTGGATCGCCCAGGGCGGGAACCCCTTGAACTCATTGATGAAATCGAGCAGGAGCTGGGGCTGATTCCCTATCCTGTGAACTGGCCTCTGGGAATGGGCGATCGCTTTCGCGGCGTCTATGATCGCCTGCGGCAGAATTTTCACTTCTTTGAGCGCACCACCCACGGTAGCCGTGCGGCGGCGGAAACCGTCATTTCCCTTGGGGATCCCGCTCTGGATTCCTATATTGAGCCTTACCGCCTAGAATATAACCAACTCAAGGATGAATTGGAACTGCTCGATGGGGTGGGTGCCCAGCTAGACCTCGATCTCGTGCATCAGGGGAAAATGACCCCGGTGTTCTTTGGCAGTGCCATGACCAACTTTGGCGTGCGCCTATTTCTGGAGCACTTTTTGACCTATGCGCTGCCGCCTGTGGCCTACAAGAGCGATCGCGGGGCGATTGATCCAACTCAGGAGCATTTCACTGGCTTTGTGTTTAAGTTGCAGGCCAATATGGATCCGAAACATCGCGATCGCGTTGCCTTTGTGCGGGTCTGTAGCGGCAAGTTTGAAAAGGACATGACCGTGAGCCATGCCCGCACTGGCAAAACCATTCGCCTCTCTCGCCCCCAAAAACTCTTTGCCCAAGGTCGCGAATCCCTTGAGGTTGCCTATGCTGGCGATGTCATTGGGCTGAATAATCCGGGGATGTTTGCCATTGGGGATACCCTTTATGTCGGTCCGAAATTGGAGTATGAGGGCATTCCCTGCTTCTCGCCGGAACTTTTTGCCTATCTGCGCAACCCCAACCCCTCCAAGTTCAAATCCTTCCAAAAGGGGGTGAATGAGCTACGCGAGGAGGGTGCCGTGCAAATCATGTACTCCACCGATGAGTCCAAACGGGAACCCATCCTCGCCGCAGTCGGCCAATTGCAGTTTGAAGTGGTGCAGTTTCGCTTGTTGCATGAATACGGTGTAGAAACTCGTCTTGACCCTCTCCCCTATACGGTTGCGCGCTGGGTACTGGATGGTTGGGAAGCCCTTGAAGCCATCGGCCGCATCTTTAATGCTGTCACCGTCAAAGACAGTTGGGGACGGCCGGTGCTGCTCTTTAAGAACGAGTGGAATCTACAACAGACCATGGCGGATCATCCCAAACTGCGCCTGAGCGCGATCGCCCCCCTTACTGCTGCTGTGCCTGCCTAAGTGTTCCATGAGTAGTGTTTATACCCGTCCTCTGGCGCGTCTGATTGAGCAGTTGCAACGCCTGCCGGGCATTGGCCCAAAAACAGCGCAGCGGCTTGCCCTCCATCTGATCAAGCGACCTGAGGCCGACATTCAAGCCCTAGCGCAAGCCCTCCTTGAGGCCAAACAGCAGGTAGGACTGTGTTCAATCTGTTTTCATCTTTCGGCAGAACGCATTTGTGAGATTTGTGCCTCCCCTGCCCGTGAGGATCACACGATTTGCGTCGTCGCTGACTCCCGCGATGTGATTGCCATCGAAAAAACCCGCGAGTACCACGGCAAGTACCATGTCTTAGGAGGTCTGATTTCTCCCCTTGAGGGCATTACGCCGGAACATCTGCACATCCAGCCCCTAATTCAACGCGCTAGTCAATCCCACGTCCAAGAAGTGATTCTTGCCATTCCTCCCAGTATTGAGGGGGAAACCACCACCCTCTATGTCGGCCAACTTTTACGCCCCTTTGTCAAAGTGACCCGCATTGCTTTTGGCCTACCGGTGGGCGGCGACCTCGACTACGCCGATGAAATGACCCTTGCCCGTGCTCTTGCCGGTCGTCGTGAAATTGAATGGCAGTAGCTTAGTGCCCCCCCTGCAATCGCCGCAATGCTGCCACAACTTGGTGGATGACTCGCTTCAGTTGCTCGACCTCATGGTGTAAGCGTTGGTTTTCAGCTTCCAAAACGGCAAGGCGATTTTCATCCCCACCACTGCCAGTTGCCGCAGGTTGCTGTTGCAGTTGAGCAACTGTTGCTTGGAGTTGAGCAAAGTCATTTGCATTGACAGATTGTGCCTGCAAGGCTTGAATGGCGCCTTCAAGGGCGGCCAGTTTGTCATAGATCGGGCTGAGATCCACAGCAACGGGAGCCGCTACATCCGCAGGTGCTGCCGCTTTAACGGGTCTGGGCTTACGGGCTTTGCGAAAGGCCTCTTGAATTGCTACTTCGAGTTGTTCCTTTTCAAAGGGCTTCTCAATAAATTCAAACCACTCAAAGGGTTCTTGGAGCTTTTCGGTGACTTCTTCCTTGCGCCCCGACATAATGACGAGGGGAATTGCCCCTAAAAGATTTTTTTTCTCCAGTTCCTGATAGACTTCCCAACCGCTTACCCTTGGCAGGAGAAAATCTAGCATGATCAGCATTGGATCAGAGTCCTCGATGAGTTGCAAGCCCTCGCGGCCGTCCTTGGCCTCCAGAATTTCATAGTCGCCCTCTGGCAACATCTCACGGACGCGCATCCGGATTACTTTACTGTCATCAATGACAACAACTTTGCGGTTAGTCACGGAAACACTCCATTCCGATACAAGATTCCTATAGCAAGAGATTGTGAATAGAGGGCGGTAGTGGCATGAGCACTATGTGATTCCAACCTTAGCATAGCCCTGTCTTTGCCAGTTGACCACAGGCGACCCCACCTGCTCCGAAAAAATTGGCTGCCAAGCACCCCCCTTGAGGGCGACAGAATGTCACAATAGAACTCTAGCCTTCATTAAAGATTTGTTAGATACATCACCCCCTATGCCAGAGTCTGCTGCTGCCCCTATCCACCTCCCCAAAACCAGTGAGTCGGACCGGCTTAAGCGTATTCGCCACACCACGTCCCATATCTTGGCCATGGCAGTCCAGAAGCTGTTTCCCAAGGCACAGGTGACGATCGGCCCTTGGATTGAGAATGGGTTTTATTATGATTTTGACCACCCAGAACCCTTCAGCGAGAAAGACCTGAAGCTGATTGAAAAGGAGATGGTCAAGATCATTAAGCGCAAGTTGCCGGTGATCCGCGAGGAAGTGACCCGTGAGGAGGCCGAGCGCCGCATTCGGGAGCTGGGGGAACCCTACAAGCTAGAAATTCTCCAAGACCTCGAGGAGCCAATTACGATTTACCACTTGGGGGATGAGTGGTGGGATCTCTGTGCCGGGCCCCACGTTGAAAATACGGGCGAGATTAACCCCAAGGCGATCGCCCTCGAAAGTGTTGCCGGTGCCTACTGGCGCGGCGATGAAACCAAAGCCCAACTTCAGCGCATCTACGGTACCGCATGGGAAACTCCAGAACAACTGGCGGAATATAAACGCCGCAAAGAAGAAGCCCTCCGCCGCGATCACCGCAAACTGGGCAAAGAACTCGGACTTTTTATCTTTGCAGATCCAGTCGGGCCAGGCCTGCCTCTATGGACACCCAAGGGAACAATCCTGCGCTCAACCTTGGAGGACTTTCTTAAGAAGGAGCAACTCAAGCGCGGTTATCTCCCCGTGGTGACGCCCCACATTGCCCGCGTTGATCTGTTCAAAACCTCTGGCCACTGGCAGAAGTACAAAGAGGATATGTTTCCTCTCATGGCCGAAGATGCCGAGGCCGCAGCCCAGGAGCAGGGATTTGTGCTCAAACCCATGAACTGTCCCTTCCATATTCAAATCTATAAAAGCGAGTTGCGCTCCTACCGCGACTTGCCCCTGCGCTTGGCGGAGTTTGGTACCGTCTATCGCTATGAACAGTCGGGAGAACTGGGGGGTCTAACGCGGGTGCGGGGCTTTACGGTGGATGACTCCCACCTTTTTGTGACGCCCGAGCAGTTGGATGCTGAGTTTCTGAATGTGGTTGATCTGATTCTCTCGGTCTTTCGCTGTCTACGGTTGAATAAATTCAAGGCACGGCTAAGTTTCCGCGACCCCAAATCCGACAAGTACATTGGCTCCGATGAGGCTTGGTCAAAGGCTGAGTCCGCAATTCAGCGAGCTGTGCAACAGTTGGGCATGGAGCACTTTCTGGGGATTGGCGAGGCGGCCTTCTATGGCCCTAAACTGGACTTTATCTTTGAAGATGCCCTGGGTCGGGAGTGGCAGTTGGGAACGGTTCAGGTGGACTACAATTTGCCGGAGCGCTTTGATTTGGAATACGTTGCTGAGGACAATACCCGCCGCCGACCAGTGATGATTCACCGTGCCCCCTTTGGCTCCCTAGAGCGGCTCATTGGCATTCTCATTGAGGAGTATGCGGGAGATTTCCCTTTTTGGTTAGCACCGGAGCAGGTACGCCTGTTGCCTGTGGGGGATGAGCAACGTCCCTATGCCGAACGTGTGGCGGCTCAACTGCGAGAGCAGGGTGTGCGTGTCAGTGTGGATCGCAGTGGCGATCGCCTCGGCAAACAGATTCGCAACGCCGAAACTCAGAAAATTCCCGTCATGGGCATTATCGGTGCCAAGGAAGTCGAAAGCGAGACCGTGAGTATCCGAACCCGTGCAGACGGAGATGTCGGCACCTTCCCCGTTAAGGAACTGATTGAAAAACTTACCTCTGCTATGACTGCGATGAATGCCAATATTCAGTGGCAATAGTGGGCAATTGATCTACAGGATGGTTGACCTCACCTTTAATAGTTTGTCAAAATCAGCGGCAAGTGGTAATCGCGATCGCGTAACGTATCCTGTGGGTAATCGCTTTAATCAATTCTCCAGTGAACAGAATGACTGAAACACCGATTTCACCAACAACGGTTTTGCAACAACTGCAATGGCGCTACGCCACGAAAAAATTTGACCCCGATCGCAAAATTCCTGCGCATCTGTGGCAAGTGCTCCTGCAAAGCCTTGTGTTGGCTCCCTCCTCCTTTGGTCTGCAACCATGGAAGTTTTACGTCATCGAGACGCCTGAGCTGCGCCAAGCCCTGCTCCCCCACACTTGGAATCAGCGGCAGGTGGTGGATGCTTCCCACTTAGTGGTATTTGCTATTAAGACCAATCTCAATGCTACGGATGTCGATCGCTACCTTGCGCGGCAAGCAGAAGTCCAACATACCGCAGTAGAAAACCTGCAAAAATACGGGGATTTGGTCAAGGGCTTTTTGCAGTCACCCCCCTACCCCCTCAATGTTGATGAATGGTCAGCCCGCCAAGTGTATATTGCCTTGGGGCAGTTTATGGTGACGGCGGCTCTGCTGGGCATTGACACCTGCCCGATGGAGGGCTTTCTGCCGCAGGAATATGATCGTATTCTCGATCTACCCGCCCAGGGCTATCATGCAGTCGTTCTGTGTGCGGCAGGCTATCGTGCGGCCGATGACAACTATGCCACCCTACCCAAGGTGCGCTATCCTCTAGAGGCGGTTGTCGAAGTACGCTAAGGTTCACTCAGTAACCCCGCTGGACATAGGCTAAGCTAGAAATAGCTCGCTACACACGCTTGTATGTCTTTGCACACCGATGATTCCATTGACCACAATTTAGTTGATTTAGACATCGTTCCCGCCAAAGAAGAAGAGCGCTTTGAACCCACTAACATCATTATTCGCGAGATGGGCATTGATGACATTGCCCCCGTATTTCATCTTGGCGAGGAACTTTTCACCAGTGATCTGTATCCCTCCCTCTATCGCATCTGGGATGAGTGGGAGGTGATTGGTTTCTACAACACCGATCCAGAATATTGTCTTGTGGCCGAAGCCGACTCGCAAGTGGCAGGGTTTATCCTAGGCACAATTATTAGCAAAGCCCCTTGGGTCTATGGCTACATTAACTGGCTGGGGGTACATCCGCAGTATCAACGGCGAGGCATTGCCGACAAGCTGGTGGATAAGCTCATTGAACGCATGATTGAAGAAGGGGCACGGTTTATGCTGGTGGACACTGACCCTGCTAATACCGCCGCAGTGAAGTTTTTTACCCGTAAGGGCTTTGGCAATCCTCGGCGACATGTCTTTTTTTCGTTAAACTTAACCAAGCATGAAATCTATGGCCGGCTCATTGCCTACGAGCGCGATCGCTCCGAACGGCTGACCTATCGCCGTCCCCGCCGCCGCTAGAAATTCTGAATCTAAATGTCGTTCCTTGGAGGTGTCTGCTCTGGTGACTCTTTCTTCTGCCCCCCCCGGTGAGGTTCCCGTTCCTGCCCATATTCATTACGAGCTAGTGTTGCAAATTTTAGAACAGGTCTCCTTACCTGCTCTTTCCCCCAACTCCAGGGGCTATCAACAGCTCCACAGTGCGGTCATTCATCTGCGCAAGGCTCTGCGGCTGCAAAAGCAGTTTGAGGAGGAATGGCAATTGAGCGGCGGCAGTGTCGAATACCGGTGGTCGCTGAATCGCAATCGCCCTGCCTCTCAAACCAAATAGCCCAGTCCCAAGAGTAGGCCGCTCCAAAAGTGCAGTTGCACGGCAATGAATTTCGAGTTCTTGATCTGCTCAGGCACACTGTGAAATTGGGCCATCCGCTGGCACAGATAAATCGCCCAAGGCAGCGAACTTAAAGCGAGTAACGTTGGCCACGGCAGCATTCCCCATGCGACACTGGCTAGCAACACACCATAGAAGAGACCACAGGCACCATAGACCAGTTGGGCACTGCGAGCCGTTCCGAGGCGCACAACCGGAGAACGTTTGCCGGCCGCTAGATCATCGGCCACTTGGTGAAAGTGAGAGCAAAAGAGAATCAGCGTTGTGGCGAGACCATTGAGGATAGCCACCGCCGAGATACTGGGGCTAAAGGTTTGCACTTGGCTATAGTAGGCGGCAGCGATCGCCAATGGGCCAAAGCAGAGAAAACAAATCGGCTCCCCCAGGCCCAAATAACCCAAGCGAAAGGGTGGGCCTTGGTAGCTGTAGCCGAGGGCACAGCAGAGCAATACCAACCCTAAAACTGTTGCATCCTGTTGCAGCCAACTAATCGCCGCAATCCCCAGTAGCCCCAAGAGTAAGCAGACATTGCTCAGCCAAAAGATCAGTTCCTTTTTGCCCGTGAGGTTGACCACGGAATGGTACTTGTGGCGATCGATCCCGGTTTCAGCATCAAACACATCATTACTCAGATTCAGCCAGACCAAAATCAACACGGCAGCGATGAGAAACAGACTAAAAGGCCACCAGTGCACCTTGCCTGTCTCGGCGATCGCCACTGCCGTGCCCAACCAAATGGGCATCACCGCCACACTGTACATGGGAAGTTTAATTGCCGCCCACCACAAACGGGAGCGATCTATGGATTCTGACGTTGATTCTGACGGACTAGCCATCCCACCTATACTTGAATCACCTTCGTCAGCATATCATTGTCGCTCCTGCCCATCGATGGCTTGCTTGTTTTGCTGCCCAAATCCCTTGCCGCAACGCTGGATGATTCAGCTTATAACCAGAGATGCCCAAGTCCCGCGCTAAGGCCACCAGCTATGGGTGAGTCAGCCGCTCTAGCTCCGCGATCGTCCGTGTTTTAATAGTGGGTTAGGGTGGGCACAGTTGGCGTTCAAGGGTCACCACTCACTGTTCTAGAGCACTCAAGCGCCGTAAGACTGTTGGACAAGCAATCTCCACTGACTGAAGAGATTATTGCGAAATTTTACGAGTTGCTTCATTGAGGGAACGGCATCCCTGCTGCACTTGCCAGCGTTGGAGTTGGCCATAGAGTTCAGTATCTAAACGAACCGTGATCTTTTTGGGGGGCATGCCGAAAATTCTAAAAAAAAACCGACAAACTTACTTACAGTCTGTCGGCTCGTTGTGTGTTCCCTGTTGATGACTCGGATAGTACTGAGTCACTATTTAGCATGACCTATCCGCCGTTAGAATGACTGTGACGATGATCACAACTTAGCCGCTTTTTATTGCCCTTCACCAAAGTCTCTCATTAGAATTTTTGAATCTCCTATGACCTCTACTTTAGACGGTACAATTCTTTTGCCGCAAAACCCCCTGAGTGCGCCTCTGCGACGGCGGTTACTCCATGTCAATGGGATAGGTAGCGATGCTGCCAAGCAACGGCGGGATTTGAACCAGCTTGCCAAACTCACAGCAACTCACCCTTTGGAAATTCGCGGCATTCACAATCAGACCCATGGCTTTCAAGCGGATCTCTTGGAAAGTTTCCTCGGTAAGGCAGAACTCTACCATTTTTGGCCCCAGACGCCAGCCCCAGACCCCAGCAAGGATCGCCGCTATGGGTATGCCAAACTCCTTGGCCAACTGGTGAGCAAGGATCTTGCCGATGATGCCGATATTCTGGCGATCGCCCAACCCAGCGAATTGCAACAACGCCCCCTCGATATCAATAGTGCCGCCGACTTAACAAAACTCCTTGACCTGTCATTCCTGCAAAAATTGGGTTGGGGGGATTTTGCCCAATATCTCTACGGTACGTTTCCAGCCGGTGCGCCGCGCCCCACCCTACGCTTGGCCTATGAAATCATCAAGGGGCTACAAGCGGGGGCTGAATTGTACCTTGTCGCCCATAGCCAAGGGTTAATTATTACTGCCCTTGCCTGTCACATTGTGCGGCAATTGCTGCCGCCGCAAACAAAATGGATGGAGACTGTTTATCTGATTGGCTACGGACCGGCCATTTTTTTTGCCGATTTACCGCCAGAGCTACAACCACAAACTATTCTAATTCAACACCGTCAAGATGTGGTGGCCGAAACCCTGAGCAATCTCCGCAATGTGGATTTATGGACGAACTTGCAAACCCAGATGGAAAAAGCCCTTCACTACGCCGATGATCTGCTCAAAGTTTTGGGGCAAGATAGCCACCACTCCGCCAGTTTCTACTTGGGGTTACAGGACAGCGCTAGCAGCCAGCGATCGGCAGAACTTCTACAAATCCTATTAACGCAAAGCTGGTCAGCCACCCCTAGTCTTGCCGCCCTCAGGGGCACACGGCTGATCCTTGAACTTTAGCGGATGAGTGGCAGAAGCGGCTATCCTAGTAGAGAGAAAGAAATAGGAAGAAGGACGAAATAGAACGCAAATGAAGGGTCTAGAAAAGATTATCCCCCTAGATGGACGGGATATCAAAGTAGTACTGCAAAAATTTGCCCCCCAAGCCGCCGGTTCCCTTCTCATTAGTTCAGGGGAAACGGCCGTACTGGTGACGGCGAATCGTGCCGCCCCGCGCGAAGGCATTGATTTTTTACCCCTTGTGGTGGATTACGAAGAGCGTCTCTATGCTGCTGGGCGAATTCCCGGCGGTTTTTTACGCCGTGAGGGTCGTCCCCCCGAAAAAGCCATTCTCATTGGTCGTCTGATTGATCGACCGCTGCGCCCCCTCTTTCCCCAATGGCTGCGGGACGATCTGCAAGTGGTGGCTACGACAGTTTCCTTGGATGAAAATGTTCCCCCCGATGTATTGGCGGTCACCGGTGCCTCGATTGCCGTTCTCTTGGCACAAATTCCCTTTAATGGTCCAATGGCGGCGGTACGGGTTGGCCTTGTGGGGGATGAGTTTGTGATCAACCCGACCTACAAAGAAATTGAGCGCGGTGGTTTAGATCTCGTTGTGGCCGGTTCTCCCGATGGGGTAGTCATGGTGGAAGCCGGTGCCAATGAACTGCCGGAAGCTGACATGATTGAGGCCATTGACTTTGCCTATGAGGTGATCCAAGACCTGATTCAAGCGCAGCGGGATCTCCTTAAGGAACTGGGCATTGACATGGTCAAAGCTGAACCGCCCGCGATCGACCCCACGTTGGAAAACTTCATCTACGATCGCGCCGTTGAACCGGTCAAAGCCATTCTCAAACGCTTTGAAAAGGACAAAAATGTTCGCGATGCTGCCCTCGATGAGGTGCAAGGGGCGATCGCCCAAGACATTGCAGCCCTGCCCGAGGATCACCCAGTGGCGGTGGCGGCGGCGGCAAACCCCAAAGCCCTGCCCACTCTCTTTAAGGCCGTGACGAAAAAACTCATGCGGCAGCAAATTATTGAGGAGGGGGTGCGAGTGGATGGCCGCCGTCTCGATGAAGTGCGACCCATTTGGTGTGAGGTGGGGGTTCTGCCAGAGCGGGTTCACGGCAGTGCCCTCTTTAATCGCGGTTTGACGCAGGTAATGTCTGTTGTCACCCTCGGTTCTCCTGACGACGCCCAAGCCCTTGATGATCTGCATCCTGAGGACAGCAAGCGGTATCTGCACCACTACAACTTTCCCCCCTACTCTGTGGGCGAAGTCCGCCCCTTGCGATCCCCCGGACGGCGTGAGATTGGCCATGGTGCCCTTGCGGAGCGTGCTCTTGAACCCGTCCTTCCCCCGAAAGAGGAATTTCCCTACGTGATTCGGGTGGTGTCGGAGGTGCTTTCTTCCGATGGTTCTACGTCTATGGGATCTGTCTGTGGTTCCACCCTCTCATTGATGGATGCGGGGGTGCCAATCCGCAAGCCCGTCAGTGGTGCGGCCATGGGTCTGATCAAGGAGGGCAATGAGGTGCGCATCCTCACTGATATTCAGGGGATTGAGGACTTCCTAGGAGATATGGACTTCAAGGTGGCGGGCACCGATAGTGGCATTACTGCCCTGCAAATGGACATGAAAATCACTGGCTTGCCGGTTGCGGTGATCAAGCAGGCGATCGAGCAGGCACGTTCGGCACGGCTGCATATCCTTGAGAAAATGCTGGCAGTGCTCGACAAACCCCGTCCCCAACTGCCCCCCAGTGCGCCACGGCTGCTGACGTTGCAAATTTCTCCCGATATGATTGGCGTCGTGATTGGGCCGGGGGGCAAAACCGTGCGCAGTATCTGTGAGCAATACAACGTCAAGGTGGACATCAGCGAAGAAGGGCTACTCACCATTACTGCCCCCAATGAAACCAACGCCAAGCAAGCCCGCGCCGCCATTGAGGGCTTAACACGAAAGATCAACGCAGGTGATGTCTATCTAGGCAGGGTAACACGGATTATTCCCATTGGTGCCTTTGTCGAGTTTCTCCCCGGCAAGGAGGGGATGATCCACATTTCCCAGTTGGCGGAGTATCGCGTCGGCAAAGTCGAGGACGAAGTGAAAATTGGCGATGAAATTGTTGTCAAAATCCGTGAGGTGGACAGCAAAGGCCGCATTAACCTGACCCGTCTTGGGATTCATCCCGACGAGGCCGAAGCCGCCCGCAGTAGCGCAGTTTTCTAGTAAATGGTCACCATGCCCAAGTCATCACCGCATACGTTCCTCCTAGAGGTGGGAACTGAGGATCTCCCCGCCCGCTTTGTCAGTAGCGCCCTGCACCAGTGGCACATCCTGATTCCCCAAACCCTCAAAGAACAGGGACTAATGGGAGAAGTCAAGGTCTGGGCGACACCGCGCCGCTTAGCCGTACTGATTGAGGGACTGCCGCCGCAGCAGCCGGATCAAGCCATTGAAATTAAGGGGCCCGCAGCCAGTGTGGCTTTTCGGGAGGGGGAACCCACCCCTGCCCTATTGGGCTTTCTGCGATCGCGCCAAGGCCGCCTCGAGGACATCGAAATCCGCCCCACCGAAAAAGGGGAGGTGGTCTATCTCAAGCAAGTCCGCCCTGGCCAACCTACCTGCCAACTCTTGACTGAGTTAGCGCAGCAGTGGATTACTGCCCTTGAGGGGAGTCGCTTCATGCGCTGGGGGGATGGGGAGCTGCGTTTTTCGCGTCCCATTCGTTGGCTGGTCTTGCTGTGGAATGATCAGGTGCTGCCCCTCGTCTTAGAGAGCCATTCTGTGCGCATTGCCAGCGATCGCGCCACCTATGGCCATCGCGTGCTTTCCCAAGGAGCCATTGTCCTCAACCATGCCCAAGACTATGAAGCTGCCCTTGAAAAGGCAGGGGTCGTGGTGAATCCAGAAGTCCGCCAGCAACGAATTCGCGAGCAAATTACCACTCTTGCTCAAGAAGCAGGCGGATGGGTGGATTTAGAGGTACCCCTTTTGGAGGAAGTGACCCACCTCGTGGAATGGCCAACGGCGGTTTTGGGGAGTTTTGAAGCGCAGTTTCTTGCCCTGCCTCTTGAGGTGATTACGACCGTATTGGTGTCCCATCAGCGGTATTTTCCGGTGTACACCGATGCGACTCGCCAAGCCCTGCTCCCCCTGTTCATCACGATTAGCAATGGCGATCCTGCGGCCACCCCCTTGATTCGTGCTGGGAATGAGCGGGTGATTCGTGCCCGTCTTGCGGATGCCGAGTTCTTTTACAAGGCGGATACGGCACAGCCCCTGGAGCACTACCGCAACAAACTAGCCACGGTCACCTTCCAAGATGAATTGGGATCGATGGCCGACAAAGTGGAGCGGCTAACCGCACTAGCTCGCCAAATTGCCACCGCCTTAAATTGTGCGGCTGCGGACGTTGCTGCCATTGAACGCACCGCTGCCCTGTGCAAAGCGGATTTGGTGACCCAGATGGTGGGGGAATTTCCCGAACTGCAGGGTTACATGGGGCAAGTGTATGCCACGGTCTGCGGGGAAGACCCAGCGGTGGCCACGGGGATTTTTGAGCATTATCTACCGCGTTTTGCGGGCGATCGCCCGCCCCAAAGTCTCACGGGTCAGGTGGTGGGATTGGCCGATCGCTTGGATACCTTGGTTTGCCTTTTTGGCATCGGCCTGTGTCCCACGGGTTCATCAGATCCCTTTGCCCTGCGGCGGGCTGCCAATGCCGTGATCACCATTCTCTGGCAGGGGGAGCATCACCTGAATCTTTTGGCTTTCCTCGAGGAGCAGGCTCAAGCCTTTTGTCGCCAATTTACCGCCAAGCTCAGTGCTGCTGACTTAGCGCAGCAACTGCGGCAGTTTTTTAGCCAACGGCTGCGAACCTTACTGCAAGAAGATTTGGGCATTGAGTATGACTTGGTGAATGCCGTCATTCCAGAGGATCAGCCGGCGCTGCAAAGCCGTGCCCTCACGGATGTGGTGGATGCCCGCGATCGCGCCCAATTTCTGCAAAAACTGCGCCAGTCCGGTGAACTCATGGCCATTTACCCGACGGTAAACCGCGCTGCTCGCTTGGCACGTCAAGGTACCCTAGGGACAGACTGCCTGAATATCCGTGCCGTCAAGGCCAAGCACCTCGAAGCCCCCATTGAAAAGGAATTCTATGCTGCCCTCAAAGACATCTTGCCAAGGGTGCAACAGGCGCAGGAGCAGCGTGCCTATGGGGAAATTGTGGCTGCCTTAGTCTCCCTTGCCCCGATTGTTAGTCGCTTCTTCGATGGCGAGGAAAGTGTCCTAGTGATGGCAGAGGATGCAACCGTGCGTGCCAATCGCTTAGCGCTCCTTAGTTTGTTGCGCAACTGTGCGGCAATTATTGGCGATTTTGGGTCGATCGTGCAAACAGAAAGCGTTGTATCAAGCCCATAGCTCTCACTACCTTGGCAACGTGTAAAAGTCTTGCTTAGCTCACAGCAGCAACGCATAATAACGCATAATTGAGAGTACCCCAATTGAGGATTGCCGTGGCCTGTTTATCTGAACAGTCGCTCAATTGGTGCTTAGACTGTTTGCGAGAATTGCCATGACTGCTGAACCCCCGCCCAAGCGCCCCCGCGCCAAAAAGACCCCAGCGACGCCGCCAAAGCCTTCCTCTGAATTAGCAACGCCCCCCAAGCCTCGTCCGGAAATTCTCGGTGTGGCCGCAGCGGGTAGCTCAGCCCCAAAACCCAGCGTTGTCTCTGAAGAATCTGTTTCTCAGCAGGCAGAAGTCCTATCCCGCCCCCAACCGATCCCACCCCCCAGTGAACGGATGCAATATCGAGCGATCGGGGTAGTACGCGGTCGCTATGTGCCCGCTTCGGAGGCAGAGTTCAACCGAGGGGTAATGATTACCGAGGATGGCGTGGAAATTGAAACCGTCCTTTTGGGGCAAGTGATGAACCTGATTAAAAAGTATCTCGACCTGAATGAACCCCACCTCTGGGTAGTCTATCCCCGCACCCGCGAAGTGAACAAAGAAGAGGTGAAACTGCACCTACAAATTGTCGGTGTATGGGAACCGGAACGCCTGCAACAGGCCAATGCCATAGCAGCGGATCCCGGTGTCAATGACGGCTACTTTTCTGTACGAGGAGAAGTGATCTTCAACTCCCAAGAAAAGAACTTTGTCGTCGTTAAAATCCAACAGTTGCCGCGGCGGCGGGGCGAGAAACCCAAAGCCTTCAAACTCAAACTGGTCGGAACAGTCCCCATGAAGTCGCCGGGGTACTTTTGGGACTTTCAGGTGCAGCGACAGGGGACCAGTTTAGTGGTTCAGGAGGCAACCACGGTGGGTATTTTGCCCCCCCGCAAAATCAAGAAGCGCAAGAAAGCCAAGGCAAGGCCAGCCCGTCCCCAAAGACGGCAGTCTCAGCGTCCCGGTTCATCGCCCACATCGCCGCGTTCGGCCTCCGTTCCTCCGGTTCGGCGATCGCCCAACCCACCATCGAACTAGTGCCAAGGCATGGCTTGTCAAGGTGTTGTAAATTTTTGTAAATTTGTTGCACTATCAACAACAACTTAGGCACCGTACTTGATCATTTAGCCCACCTACTGCGAGGAACACCATGACGATTCAACTAGGGGGACATCGCACCGCCCGTCGCGCCTACGGTATTGATGAAATTGCCCTTGTCCCCGGCAACCGCACCCTCGATCCCCAACTGGCGGATACCCGCTGGCGCATTGGTCCCATTGAACGGGAAATTCCCATTATTGCCAGTGCCATGGATGGGGTTGTGGATGTGGCAGTGGCTGTCAAACTCAGCCAACTGGGGGCACTAGGCGTCCTCAACCTTGAGGGGATTCAAACCCGCTACGAAGATCCCGATCCAATTCTTGAACGCATTGCCAGCGTCAGTGTCGATGAATTTGTACCCCTGATGCAGCAATTGTATGCGCAGCCCATTCAGCCCCACCTCATTGAAAAACGCATTCAAGAAATCAAATCCCAAGGGGGAATTGCCGCCGTCAGTTTAACCCCAGCGGGAGCCAGTCGGTTTGGGGATGTGGTGGCAGCGGCGGGAGCCGATTTGCTCTTTGTCCAAGCCACGGTTGTGTCACCGGCTCACCTTGCCCCTGAGGGCACAGAACCCCTCGACCTCGCTGCCTTTTGTGAACGCATGCCCATGCCTGTGGTTTTAGGGAACTGCGTCACCTATGAGGTGGCTCTCAGTCTCATGCACTGTGGTGCGGCAGCAATTCTGGTGGGGATTGGGCCAGGGGCGGCCTGTACCTCCCGCGGCGTGCTGGGGGTGGGGGTGCCGCAAGTGACAGCGATCGCCGACTGTGCTGCAGCGCGGGAAGCCTATTTTGAAGAGACGCAACGCTATGTGCCGGTGATTGCTGATGGCGGTCTTGTCACGGGTGGCGATGTTTGCAAATGTATTGCCTGTGGCGCAGATGCGGTGATGATGGGATCCCCCTTTGCCCGTGCCAAAGAAGCCCCCGGTCGCGGTTATCACTGGGGGATGGCCACACCTAGTCCGGTACTCCCCCGCGGAACGCGCATTCATGTGGGCACCACTGGCACCCTTGAGCAGATTCTGCGCGGACCGGCTCAGTTGGACGATGGCACCCACAACTTCCTAGGGGCACTGCAAACCAGCATGGGTACCCTTGGCGCCAAGGATCTACGGGAAATGCAGCAGGTAGAAATCGTCATTGCCCCCTCCCTCCTCACGGAAGGCAAGGTCTATCAAAAAGCGCAAAAGCTGGGGATGGGTCGCTAGGGCAGATAGCTACAGTCAATGCGGCCACCGCCACGAAACTGCTGCTGATAGGCGATGCTCACGGCATCCTCACTGGGGTAGAGAGTATCAATGCCAATGCCATTGCGACCATACCCTTGGCCAGAGCTGTGGATGTACTGCCCCTGCCCTAGATAGAGACCTACATGGGTGGCCTTGTCACCCGTACCGAAAAAGACTAAATCCCCCCGCTGGAGCTGGGGTAGGGTTTCCTCAATAGAAGGACTCCCCACGGGGGTGGCAAAGGCCTCCTGCTGATAGGCATCACGGGGCAGCCAAATGCCCTGACTGGCAAAGCTAGCCTGCATCAAGCCCGAGCAGTCGTAATTGGGGGCAACAGTTCCGCCCCAGAGATATTCATGGGGAACCTGCTGTGCCGCAAGGCAAAAGGCAATAACCTCTTCAAGGACAGCCTCGATGTAGGCGCGATCGCGGGCAATGGGCTGATAGGGCTGAGTGGCGGGTGTGAGATGGCGGTAATCCTGGGGATCCAGCCAGCCCCAGTATTCATCCTCCGCGAGTTGCACGTAGGTACGTTCAGTCTCCAAAGTAGGTGCCCAGAGAAAGCGTCCTGCTGCCCCTTGGGTTGCCAAGCGATCGCCTGTGGGGGCGTCGTAGAGATTCACTGTTGCGGTGAGTTGGTAGAGCTGCATGATGGGAGAATTTGCTTACTACTCTACTCATCTAAAAGGGACTAACTAAAAGAGACTGAAATAACAGCAAGCCGTCTAGCATATGCTCGCTGGGGGAGTGGATCAAGGTGGGGTCAGCGGCGCGCTCAGGGTGCGGCATCATCCCCAACACATTGCCCGCCGCGTTGCAAATGCCGGCGATATTGTTGAGGGAGCCATTGGGATTACTCTCAGGCGTGACATTCCCTTGGGCATCGGCATAGCGAAAGAGGACTTGGCGGTTGGCTTCCAGTTCAGCGAGGGTGACAGGATCAGCATAGTAGCAGCCTTCACCGTGGGCAATGGGCAGGCGAATCACGGTTTGATTGCCATAGGCTTGGAGCCACGGACGCTCTTTGGCCTCTAAGCGTAAATGCACGCGATCGCAAATAAAGTGCAAGTCGCGATTGCGCACTAGGGCACCCGGTAGCAGCTTCGCCTCGGTGAGAATTTGAAACCCATTGCAAATGCCCAGTACCCATTTGCCGGCAGCGGCATGGTCTTTGACGGCGGCCATAATTGGGGAGAAGCGCGCGATCGCCCCACAGCGCAAATAATCGCCAAAACTAAAGCCCCCCGGCAGCACAATCAAATCATAATCGCTCAAATTGGTTTCTTCGTGCCATAGCAGCTCCGTTGGCCACCCCAGAATTTCACTCGTGACGTAGGCCACATCGCGATCGCAATTGGATCCGGGAAAAACAACAATCCCCACGTTTAGGGCATGACTCACAGCAATCCATCCATCACATCAGTAATCGGCTTTAACTTGGCAGGGGCATGGAGTAGCTCAATATCCCGTAGCCAGACCACACCGCGTCCCATGAATTCCACCCCAATTTTAATCAAGCCGGGGGTCTGGGCTTCTGGTTTGAGGTGAAAAGGCACTTCGCACAGGTGCCAGTCGCGATCGCCGACGAGGGAAACGGTGCGCGAAAATGTCCAACCAAAAGGTTGACTGCGGCTGAGGAACAGTTGTCCCCCCTCGGGCAATGCCCCAGTTTTGACTAAGGCACGGCACAGGAGCAGTTGATCCCCCCCTTGGGCAGAGGGCACTTCAAGCCACAGGTGGGCTTCCGGGAGTTCAAAGAGGGGAATCGTCTGCGGCCAGTGGGACTCTAGACACCAAGCAGCACCTTCAACCCGAAGGCCAAAACCAGCGATCGGTTGATCTACACCCGCCCGAAAAAGGGCAATGCGTTGGAAGGGGGCTGTCGGTTCCGGTACTTGAAGCAAAGGGGCAAGGGTGTCCGCCAAGGACTGTAATCCCGATTCAATCCCAGCCTTGATGCCCGCCTCGATACTGGCTAATAGATCCTCCCACCAGTTGAACATCATGCCTACCCTGCGGTAGTTGCCAGTTCCTGTAATTCAATGCGAAAGGTTTCAATCACCGGATTGGCCAACAGTTGATCGGCAATGTGGGTAAGCTGTGCCTCGGCAGTGGCGCGATCGCTGGCCTCTAAAGTCACTTCCACCAGTTTGCCAATGCGCACCGCTTGCACATTGGTGTAGCCCAGATGATGAATTCCCGCCTGTACGGCCACCCCTGCGGGATCTAACACCGAGGGTCGCAACGTAACAAAAACCTGTGCCTGAAATTGTGCCATGGACTATACCTCGCGAGGCGACTGCTCGATGAGGGACTTCACACCCTCAATCGTTGCCGGGATACTGCTGGGATCCATAAATAGTACTTTACTGCTATCACTGTGGCCAATGGTGCGCCCCATATCCAAGTAGCCCTGAGCAAGGAGAAACTGGAGCGCTTCCTTGGCCTTCGGATCTTCGTGCAGTGCTGCCGCAATAATTTTCATTGCTTCTGCGGTTCCTTGGGCGCGCAAGATCTGATTTTGGCGCTCGGCTTGGGCACGCAACACCACCACTTTCTGTTCCGCTTCCGCTGCCAAAATGGCTGCTTTTTGTTCTGCTTCGGCGGCCAACACTTGGGCTTCTGCTTTGCCCCGCGCAGAGTTGATGGCAGCTTCCCGCTCCCCTTCTGAGGTGAGAATCGCCGCGCGTTTTTTGCGCTCCGCAGACATTTGCAGTTCCATCGAGTCTTGAACTGCTTTGGAAGGCGCAATATCCCGCAGTTCGACACGAGTCACCTTCACCCCCCACGGATCTGTGGCAATATCTAGATCCCGCAGCAGATTCTCATTCACCTGAGTACGAGCAGTAAAAGTTTCATCTAGTTCTAGCTTCCCCATTTCTGTCCGAATCTGCGTTTGCACCAGATTCACCATCGCCATCTCCAGGTTTTCCACCTTGTAGTAGGCGCGCTCCATATCAATAATCCGCCAGTAAACGACGGCATCCACCGTAATTGTCACATTGTCGCGGGTGATACACTGCTGCGGCGGAATATCCAATACTTTTTCCCGAATCGTTTCCTCAAAGACCACGCGATCAACGAACGGTATCGTAAAATTTAGCCCCGGTTCTAAGCGACGGCTATAGCGGCCCCACCGCTCCACCAAGGCCATATTACCCTGATTCACAATCCGTACAGAGTTAGCAACACCCCAACCCCCAAACCCCAGTAGAAAGAGCAGGCCAAAGAGTTCACCCATAATTGCTGTTACCCAACAAGGCCACTACTACTGTAGCGTCTAATTTTCACGCTAGGGTCCAGGGGTCTTGTGTATTCCTTAATCTAATTAATCAATTAATCTGGCAAGCAGAGATTCTAGCGACTAACCTTTGTTTTCAAAAAGCCAATAATCTCATTGAGAAACGAAGAACTCAGCCCTGTACTGGAAGTAGTCGAGAGGTCAGAAGCCATGTCTTGGGCGGGCGATGCGTTGTCTGGGGATGAGGATGGGATATTTATCACTTCCTCGACAATGCCCATGACCATCAGGCGGAAACAGACTTTTTGCACCTCTAAGACTGCAATGTTGAGCCTTTGAGCAATTTCCTGAATGGTCGTTGTGCCATCAATGTGCTCCCATACCTGCCACTCAATTTTGCCCAATTGAACCGAGGGTGGCTCACTGACGAGACTCACAATAGTGGAATCGGCAAGGGGCAGCTTATCCAACAGCGGTGTCCAATCCCGCAATAGCCGCAATCCGGCTAGGGTAATGACTTGGGGGGAAGCACTCAGCCCCGTCATTTCAGCTAAGGGCAGCGGGTGCTGGGCATCAAAATGAAAATATCCATCCTTAAGGGCAAAAAGATAGGGAATCGGCGTGAGCACCTGTTGCTTAAACAGCAATTGGATTTGCTGGCTATCGAGGATAGCTTGAGATTTTAAGAAGACACCAAGGGGCATATTCCCTGGATAGCGATTCATCACCCGCTGCACCGTCAAGGGGTGAAGGTAACCGCGCTGCTCAATCAGTTGGCGCAGACCTTGATGATTCAATGTGGTTGTGGCAGCAACGATTTGACCATAGCGAAAGAAGAGGTAGTGCTCTGACGCCGCCGACAGAAAGGGTAGCGCGTGGGATTCATCCATTGACTTCAGGGAAAGGCATCCCGTCTTTTGGCCTTGCTCTAGGAAACGAAAAACCTCACCCAAAGAAAATTCTGAAAGATAGCCACTGATTTTCATCAGTTCCCCCTAGTTTCGTGATTTTGTTGCTAACGAAGAGAAGTTGCTTGGGACTCGGCGTAGGTTTGAATTAAGGTCATAAGGGCTGTGGCCACAGAGGAGCGATCTAATGCGTTTAGGGCAACCATGGGAGGTCGTCCGTGGGGACTGAGATAGCCAAGGGCAATGGCAATCTCTTCCATTGGCCATGCCTCAGGGAGGTCTGCATGGCTAAAGCCAATAATCATGGGCACTTTGGTGCGATGGCGCATAAAGGCAGAAATCCGCCGGGCCGCACGAAAGTCTTGGGGGCGGTGGGAGCTGACCAGCAGAATAAAGGCATGGGCTTTGCGAATCAGGATGTCCCACATAAAGTCAAAGCGCTCCTGACCTGGTGTACCGTACAAATGCAGTGCCATCTGGGGACTGAATTGGAGCCGACCAAAATCCATGGCCACTGTAGTTTTAGGCTTAAGCTGAGCCGTTTCATCCGTTGCTTTGCGGTCCGTGTCCACGGTTTCAATTTCACTAATCGTGCGGATGAAGGTGGACTTGCCGGCACCCACTGGACCCGTGACCACAATGCGCATGATCTCCATGGGCAACCCCCTCTAAACCCCCAAGGCTGGGTTTAAGCTGCTGAGTTGGGGCTGGAGTTCCGCCAAGACGTTTTTGATCTCTAAATTAAGAATCCCCAGTTTGGCTGAGGCATCGGCAAGAACCAATAGCACCGCATCCTCTGTGCAACTGGTGAGAATGCCATAGCCACTGCCGCCTTCCACGAGAATTCGCTCAATTTGACCACGACTGAGTTCACGCCCAATCCGCTCCCCCAGCGACAGCATGGCGGCTGACATGGCGGCAACCCGCTCCTCATCCATGGCGCCCGGCAACACTGCTGCTAGGGTCAAACCATCAGGAGAGACTAGGGCCGCACCTTGCACATTGCTAGCATTGGCAACAAAGCTTTGCAGGGTGGCTTCCAGTTTAGAAACGTCAATTGGCATGTTGTCTTCCTCTTGGCTTAAGTGATCAGGACTGCATGGAAGCGGCACCGGTGGCGATGAGACGCTGGAAAAGGGCTTGAGTCCAACCGGTTTCTTGAAGCACGGCTTGGGACGAGACGTCGAAGTAGGCTTGTTCAATAAACGCAAGGTCAATCATGCAAATTTTGCCAAGGGCATCGCCAAGGGCTTCAGACTTGCCATCTTGGCGGAGTTTTTGCCGCACGGCATTCACCACAACTGCCATTGCCGGCACCACATGCTGAGGGCCAATGCCAACTTTCACATGAATCAGACCAATTTTCCAGCGGCGCTCCGCATAGCTTTTACCCCACTCATCCATGCCGGTAAACATTTCAGCAAACCAATCCACAAAGGTTTGCCGCAGGCGGTGCACCCGCCCCTCGGTGGCATTGAGAATGGCATTCATTTCCTCGTCGCGTCCGAGGTAGTCATAGAAAATGTCTGCCATTGCGGGGGCAATTTCCTTTCCCCACGCAGCCGCTTCCTTAAGGGCTGCCTTATCGGTGTCCGTGAGCTGTACACGGCGCACCATTGTTGTCATAAAGGCGCTAGGGTCAATAGCCATAAGTATCCGTACTTAGGTACAAGGATAAAAGGTAAACGGCGCCTAGCTTAGAAGATTTTTGAAAAGATGTAAAGTATCACTGGATACGGAATTAGTTAGACTGAACAGAGAGAGCACTGTTTCCAGATTTGCTGAAATTAAGTGAAATGCTTTCCTGCTCTGGGTTTTACCCTACTGGTTAGAGTTTCTTAGACACTGCGCTCGATGGGCAGCTAGAGTACCCCTTGGGCTAGGCGAGCAGCGCCATAGGCGGCTTCGGTTTGAGCAGCAACTTCTACGGGCACGCCCAATTGTTGACGGCGAATTGCCAACCAAACGGGATTGTGGGCACCACCGCCTGCTGTCCAGACCCGCCTTAGAGGGGAAGCACCCAGCTCCTGAAGGCGCTGATAGCCCTGCTGTTCAATGCGGCTAAGACTCTCTAACAATCCCTGCAAAAAGCGATGAGGTTCCGCGGGGCGGGGTTCCAATCGGGGTTGGAGGTGAGGGTCGGCAATGGGAAAGCGCTCTCCCGCTTCAAGGAGGGGATAATAATTTAGCCCCGTGGGCTGTTGGGGATCAATTTGGGCACTGAGGGCAACGAGTTCTGCCTCGCTAAAGAAATGGCGGAGAATCGCCCCGCCACAGTTGGAGGCACCCCCCACAAGCCAACGGTTGCCCAACCGATGACTATAAATGCCACTTTTGGCCTCGGACACAGGGCGATCGCTCAACAATTTGAGGACTAAAGTTGACCCCAGCGAGGTGACGGCCTCCCCGACCCCTTGAGCACCACTGGCCAAAAACGCAGCAATGCTATCGGTGGTACCAGCACAGACTTGACAAGTGGGAGGAAAACCAAACTCCTTGCTCCTTACAGCACCCACTACCGTACCCGGGGGGACAACCCGTGGCAAAAACGGTTGTAAAGGCGCAAGCTCAGGATGCTCAAACCAAGCGGGATAGGTCTCTTGGGCAGGGTCGTAGCCCAACTTCAGGGCATTATGCCAATCGGAAACGCCCAGTTGACCGTGGAGTAAAAAGGCCAACCAGTCCGCTTGATGCACCAAGACCGCCGCTGTTTGGGAACAATGCTCCCTTAACCACAGGAGTTTAGCAAGGCTACTGGTTGAACTCACCGCCGGCTGCTCCGCTGGCAACAGTTGGGCTAATTGAGCCGCATACCCCTGAGCGCGATTGTCATTGTATAGGAGCACCGGCGAGCAAGGCTCCCCTTGGGGCGTACAGAGCAAAACTGTGCTGGAGGTGGCATCAATCGCAATCCGTTCCACCCGTTGCCGCACAGAGAGAGGCAGCGCCAAAATGAGGTGCCACAGTGTTTCTGCCCAAGCCTTCGGAGAATCCGGCTGGTGTAAAGGGAACCGCGCCCTTGCCAAGCTCTTGCCTTCACCATCCACCACAATGGCTCGCGCGCCAGAGGTGCCAAAATCAATGCCGAGGGCGGGAGGGGGCATGGGTGTAAAGCCGATAGTTGTAAACAAATTTTACTTTCGTTTTAGCATTGCTAGACAGATTTTGGTGTGCTAAAGTCTGGAAAAATTTGGCGCTGCCTGACTGAACTCGCTTTGCCTCTGTCGTGAACAGCACCACCCTCTTGTTGGTAGTATTCTAACACGAGTTGTTAGTATTCTAACACGAAGCCTTCAAGTCGCCATCCATGAACGGGCTGTATCTTGTTGTTGATCTCGATCAGACGCTGCTAAAAACAGACATTCTTTTTGAATGTTTCTGGTTCTGTTGGCGCCAAGCTCCCCAAACGTGGCTCAGCATCAATTCTTGGAAGCGAGCACCGATAAAACGCCTCTTGGCAACCGCCTGCCCACTGGATGTTGCCAGCTTGCCCTACAACCCTGAAGTCATTCAATATATTCAAGCTTGGAAAGCAAAAGGGGGAAAGGCGGCTCTGGCCACGGCTACGGATCAAATTTTGGCCGAAAAAGTTGCCGCTCACTTGGGGCTTTTTGATGCGGTCTATGGTTCCAATGGCCAAGTCAACCTTAAGGGAACAACCAAAGCGCAGTTTTTGCTCAAGCAATTTGGCGAAAAGCAATTTATCTACATGGGGGATGCCGCCGCCGATTTACCCGTCTGGGCAGTGGCAGCTAAGGCAATTACGGTCAATGCACCGCCATGGCTACGCCAGAAGGTCGAGCAGCTCAATCCCCATGCGGAACATCTAGGCAGCGCAAAACGAAGCATTCAGCCCTACTTGAAGGAAATTCGTCCCCATCAGTGGGTGAAAAATAGCTTGGTGTTTGTACCCATGCTGGCGGGGCATCAGTTTAACTTGCCAACCTTTTGGAGTTCGCTGGTGGCAGCAGTTGCTTTTAGTCTCACCGCCTCCAGTGTCTATGTCTTAAATGATCTGTTGGATCTACAAGCCGATCGCGCCCACCCGCGTAAGCGTCATCGCCCCTTTGCCGCTGGAGATCTTCCCCTTGCCCACGGCCTCTGGATGCTTTTTATCTTCCTTGGCGCTGGGATGGCGATCGCCCCCACCCTTGGTTGGCCTTTTTTGGGGATTCTACTGGCCTACTATGCTCTCACCACGGCCTACTCTTTCTTCTTAAAGCGGCGGATTGTCATTGACATTTGCACGCTGGCTGCCCTTTACACGATTCGTATGCTTGGCGGTGCCGTTGCCACTGGCATTTCCTTGAGCGCGTGGCTGTTGGCCTTCTCCATGTTCTTCTTCTTTTGCTTAGCGACCGTCAAGCGGCAAGCCGAACTGGTGGATCATCAAAGGCGTAAGGAACTCAAGACGAAGGGACGGGGCTACCACACCGATGATTTGCCGATTATCACCATGATGGCACTCAGTGCGGGCTATGTTTCGGTTCTAGTGCTGGCGCTTTATATTCACTCTCCCCAAGTCCGCCTGCTCTACACCAGACCCCAGATACTTTGGGGAGTTTGCGCTGTCCTTCTCTACTGGCTGACGCGCACCATTTTCCTCACCCATCGAGGGCTGATGCACTATGATCCTATTGTTTATGCCATTAAAGACCGCCAGAGCCAACTCTGCCTCTTGATCTGCCTTGGTCTCTTTATTTTGGGTAAGAGTTTATGAGGCTACAAACCCTCATGATTCGCTACACAGCTTTTGCTGTGATTGCCACCTTGATGAATCTTTTTTCCCAACGCGTCATCCTATTGATGGGGCAGAGCCTGCCTTATTTTGTAACCGCAGTGGTGGTGGGAACCCTTGGGGGGTTAGTCGTCAAGTACTATTTGGATAAACGCTGGATTTTCTTTGATCATAAAAAGGGTCTTCGGCACGACAGTCGTCAATTTAGTCTCTACGCGGTCATGGGAGTTTTCACAACGGCAATTTTTTGGGGATTTGAGACGGTATTTTGGCTGATTTGGCAAAGCCATTTCCTGCGGGAAATCGGTGCCATCATTGGTTTAACCATTGGTTATGTACTCAAGTATCACTTGGATAAGCGATATGTCTTCTCCCCTCACGGCTAAGGCCAAACTCAAAAAACTCAGCGGCTGGGGACGGTATCCGGTACAGACCTGCCAGGTGTATTCCCCGCGCTCAGAAGGGGAGATTCTCCAGCTTCTTCAGCGTGGTCTGCCGCTGATTGCTCGAGGCAATGGCCGTGCCTACGGAGACAGCGCCCTCAATCGGGAAGCCACGCTCCAGATGAAGCACTTCAATCGCCTCTTGGGATTCAACCCGCAAACGGGTCAGTTGATTGCCGAGGCAGGTGTGCTGCTGGCCGAGATTCTGGACATTTTTGTGCCAAGGGGTTGGTTTCCTTTAATCACACCGGGGACGAAGTTTGTCACGGTAGGGGGCATGATTGCTGCCGATGTCCATGGCAAAAACCACCACAAAGAGGGCAGCTTCCTAAATAGCGTGGATTGGTTAGATCTCCTAACAGCGGAGGGTCAGGTTTATCGCTGCTCGCGGTCTGAGAATCGGGATCTCTTCTACTGGACGGTGGGGGGCATGGGCTTGACGGGGGTGATTCTGCGAGCCGCCTTTCGCCTGCGTCCCATTGAAACTGCTTGGATTCGCCAGACTATCCATATCGCCAAAAACTTAGACGAGGCTCTCGATCTCTTTGAGGCCTTTGAAGCGGTGACCTACTCTGTGGCTTGGATTGATTGTCTAGCGGGTGGCGCTCATTTAGGGCGCTCTGTGGTCATGCTAGGGGAACATGCCACCCGGGAGGAACTGCCCGCTGAATATCGGCAAACGCCCCTGCAAATTCCGCAACGACGCAAGGTCTCAATTCCGCTAGACTTTCCCAATGGTGCCTTGAATGCATTGACGGTGCGGGCGTTTAATCAACTGTATTTCCTCAAGAGTCAACGCAAAGCCGGCCAGTCCTTGGTGGATTGGGAGACGTTTTTCTATCCTTTGGATGGTTTGTTGGGGTGGAATCGCATCTACGGGCGGCGTGGCTTTGTGCAGTTTCAATGTGTTCTCCCCCTTGCTAGGGCACGGGAAGGCTTGGCGGCGTTACTCCATTGCACCTCCGCCGCAGGTGCAGGGTCATTTCTGGCGGTTTTGAAGAAGCTGGGACATTCCCAGGGCTATTTTTCATTTCCGATGGCGGGTTATACGCTGGCTATGGACTTTCCAATGTCCCGACGCACCCTCCAGGTGTTAGATCAACTGGAGGAGATCACTCTCCAGCATGGGGGGCGCTTTTACCTTGCCAAGGATAGCCATTTGACTCCGCTGCGGCTGCGGCAATCCGATGCGCGGGTTGAGAGCTTTGTGCAAGCTAGGCAGACCCATTGCTGGGCAGTAAACTTTGCTTCCGAACAGTCTCGGCGGCTCAATCTATGAAAGCTCCTGTTTTAATTTTGGGTGCAACTTCTGATATTGGGCGGGCGATCGCCCACTGCTTTGCAGCTCAAGGCCATCCCATTCAATTGGCGGCGCGGCAAGTGAACCGTCTAGAATCAGACAAAGCTGACTTGGAAATCCGCTACGGGGTACCCGTCAGTGTCCATGAGTTTGATGTTTTGGCCGTGGAAACCCATGCCGATTTTGTCCAGCAGTTGCCAGAGCTACCCGCGATCGTGGTCTGCGTTGTGGGTTTCATGCCAGCGCAGAAAGCATGTGAGCAAAATCTGCCCCTTGCCCTTGAGGTGATGCGTACTAATTATGAAGGCCCGGCTCTCATTCTCAGCGTATTTGCCAATTTATTTGAGAAACGGGGCTGGGGAACCCTCGTGGGCATCTCCTCCGTAGCAGGAGAACGCGGACGTGCCAGCAATTACTTTTATGGCTCTGCCAAAGCCGGTTTCACGGCATTCTTGTCGGGATTGCGGCAGCGCCTTGCCAAATCAGGGGTGCAGGTTCTAACGGTTTTACCGGGCTATGTCAATACGCGCATGACCGAAGGCATGAACTTACCTCCTCTCCTCACCGCTCAGCCAAAGGAAGTGGCCAAAGCAATTTTCGCCGCCATAGCCAAAAAGAAGGACGTGATCTATGTGCGACCCAGTTGGCGCTGGATCATGGTCATTATTCGTTGCATTCCTGAACCCCTCTTTAAGCGATTGGCTCTCTAAACCCCATGACGCGTTGGATTGCCCTGCTCACGGATTTTGGTCATCAGGACGCCTATGTGGGGGTGATGAAGGGGGTGATTTGCAGGATTCATCCCCAAGCACAGGTGATTGATCTGTGCCATGAAATTCCACCGCAGGATTGCCGCACGGCCAGTTTTCAGCTCCTGCAGGCCTTTCCCTATTTTCCTGAGGGCACGGTTCATTTGGTCGTGGTGGATCCGGGAGTGGGGACAAGCCGGCGGGCGATCGCTCTTGATTTTGGCCATGCCTATGGCGTAGGGCCAGATAATGGCGTCTTTAGCCAAGTGTGCGATCGCTATCCCCCCCAGCGAGTTGTGGAACTGACCCAACCCCACTTTTGGCGTACCCCCCATCCCAGTGCCACCTTCCATGGGCGGGATATTTTTGCCCCCGTGGCTGCCCACTTGGCCGCAGGAACAGATTTCGCTCTCTTGGGTTCTGCCATTGACCCCTATAGTTTGATGCGCTTGCCTCACCTCACCTATGAAGTCACCCCCCAAGGCGTCCAAGGGTGGATTCAGGCCATTGATCGCTTTGGCAATGTCATTACCACACTGCCGGCGGCTCTTTTAGCCAAGGGCTATCACCGGATCCAGATTCAGGGACAGCAGATTCCCCTTGTCCACACCTATGGCGACGCCCCACCTCAACAATTGATGGCCTTGGTAGGAAGTCATGGCTTTATTGAGCTAGCAATGAATGGTGGCAGTGCCCAACTGGTCTTGGGCTGCCGTAACGGCGATGCTCTCTGGCTAGTTTGAGGGGGAGGGGGGACTGCTCAAGACTGTTTTGGAGGCAATGCGTGTGCGTTTGAGAGCCGATTCACTGAGGGTAGATTGTTGCTGTAGTTCTTGGGCAGAGGCTTCGAGGATTTTTGCTGCCTCTGTATCCCCCAGTTGTAAAGCGGTTTTGGCAGCACTTTGAAGGAAAGTCGCCGCACCAGCAGTGTCCCCCGCTTGCAGTTTGGTTTCCGCGAGCTTGGTTTTGCGGTATTTTTCCAGCGTGAGAATACTTTGTTGCACCTCTGGATCCACTTGAGGAAGGTGTTCTGGTTCTGCGGTAAGTGTTAGGGGAATTCTTTCAGAGAAAAGACCCTTGGATTGCTGCACTGGATCGTCGTAGCGGACTTGTACAAAACCAATCAGGTGCGACCCCGACGGCAAGGGTTGAATACTGAGGGTAATGAGAAGGGTGCGTTTAACAGTAGCAGAGACGTCGCCAACGCGAATCACATACTCATGGGGGTGGGGGCTTTCATAGATGAGTTCAATTGTATCGGGAGCCACTTGGTTCACTGGTTTGAAGTTCCCCAGTTGCGCCGCTTCACCCAAGGTGAGCAGGACATGGGCATTGGTGTAGTTCACGCTGCTGATGTGACTAAAAAGCGACTGAAAACAGGCGATCGCCTGCTCGGCATACTCAATGAACATCAGCCGCCCTCCCCCCGCATCGGCAATTTGCTCAAGCACATCCTGATTCCAGTAAACACCAAACCCCAAAGTATTAAAGGTAATGTTGTACTCCGCCGCTAGCTTGGCTAGGTCAAGGCAGCGTTGGTTATCGCCGTGCTCATTTTCGCCATCGGTGAGCAAAAAAGCTTGAGAGATTGTTCCCTGTTTGCCCTTAGCTAGCTCCGCCAAACCCAATTTCATCCCCGCGTCAATCGCCGTGCCGCCACTCGGCTCCAGTTCCTCAATTTGGGCTTTAATTACAGCTTTGTCCTCGACCCATTGATTGGGTACTAACACTTGAGCTTTGTGATCAAAGGCCACGACACTCAGCCGATCTGTAGGCAGCAAGCGATCCACCAACGACTGTGCCGCTCGCTTTACTGTTGCTAAGGGCACGCCGGCCATGGAGCCACTGTGATCCAAAATCAGGCAGAGATTCAGGGGAGGCCGCTGCTGCTGTTGCCGCTGTGCCGTTATGGTCAGTTCTAGTTGGCGTTGTGCGCCCTGTCCAACGCTGACAATGGGATCGCTAAGTTTGGCAATAAGTTCAACGGTCATTGTGGCAAAGTGTGCTGTTGTTGACCCTACTCTACCATTTTGCCGAAAACTGCCACATCTGTCCTAAGTAATGATGAGTAATGATGTCCTATGCAATGATAGTGAGTTGGGAAGCTCCCGCTGTTTTGGTGACTTCAATACGGGTTTGAAACGCTTCCTTGAGGGCAGGGACGTGGGTAATGGCTAGGATACAGTGAAATTCGGGGGCGATCGCATTCAAGGCGGCAATGAGTCGCTCGCAACCTTGGGCATCTTGGGTACCGAAGCCCTCATCAATAATTAAAAATTGGACATCACTCCCGGAACGCTGTGCCAACAGGCGCGCTAAGGCTAAACGCAAAGCAAAGTTAATGCGAAAGGCTTCACCGCCAGAGTAACTTTCGTAGGGACGAGTCCCTTGGCAATCGGCAATGAGAATATCGAGGGTTTCGATGGGCTTGGTGTCAGCTCCATTGCGGCGGCGACTGCGCTGGGTAATGAACTGTACGTGGAGTTGATGGTTGCTAAGGCGCCCAAGGATATGGTTAGTTTCTGCCTCCAGATGGGGGAGAACGGTTTCAATGAGCATAGCGGGAATGCCATTTTTGCCTAGGGCTTGGGCTAGCTCACAGTAAAGGCGATATTGATGGCGCAGATGGGCAAGGGTTTGCTCTCCTTGGGCGTATTCTTGAGCCAAGCGATGGAGTTGTTCCAGTTCAGCGGTGAGTTTACCGTGCTGGGCGAGGTTGGCCTCAAGGGTCTGCTGCTGTTTCAGGAGTTCCTGTTGACGTTGATTCAGCTCAGCAGCAAGGCGGCTGGCAGTGCGAGCCGTGTCCTCAAGGGTAGCGAGTTTGTCAGTAATGCGTTGCAGTTGTTCCCGTTGTTGCTGAAGCGTTTCCTCTAGGTGTTGGAGGTCTTGGCGGAGTTGGGGTTGACGCGATCGCCCCCGTTGCAGGGTCTGATAGGCCTCATAGTCCGGTTCTAATGCAGCCAGTTGTGCTTGGATTTGGGCATGCTGCGCCGGATCGTAGGCTAAGGCTGCCAACTGCTGATCAATGCTAGCCAGGGTTTGAGCCAAGGGAGAGGTGGTTTCAAGGGCATTGAGTTGCCGTTGCAGTTTCTCCTGTTGAGTCATCAGGGCCGGCAGTTGCTGCTGAGTCTGGCGGTATTGTCGCTGCGCTTGGCGGAGTTCCTGTTCTTTGGCTTCGGCCCAGCGCCATTTTTCCACTTGAGCGCGGGCGATCGCCAGATTTTTTTCATCATAGTTCAGACGTACCAGTTCCGCCTCAATTACTTGTAATTCCTCCAGCGTCTCCTGAGGGCCGTCGGCAAGCTGCTGCTCAATTTGCTGAATTTCCTTAGCCAAGCGATCTAGTTGTGGTTCTAAATCCTGCGTACTCTGGAGTTGCTGCTGAAGTTGTCCCCGCTGCTCAAACAGTTGCGTCAGTTGTGAGATCTCATAGCCAATATTGAGATATTCCCGCCGCAGGACTTGAATTTCCCGCTCCGTGACTGCCAGTTGCTCGCGAATCACCCACACTTGATTGAGGAGTTCTTCTTTTTCAGCGGCATTGCGGCGTAGGACTGCCTGATGGTGCTGGGCATCAAGGGGACGCTGACAAAGGGGGCAAATGGCTCCTGGCTGATTCAGTAGTTCTAAGCGCTGCTCCAGTTGACTAATTTGCCGCTCATACTCCCGCTGGCGGGCTTGGAGTTGCTCTAAGAAACGGCGGCGCTCTAGTCCCTTTTCCCGCACATGATCTTGATAGATGCGCTGTTTTTCAAGAGTTTCAATCTGGGCAGTAATCAGTGTTACCGCTTCTTGGAGAGCGGGTTGCCGTTCCACCTGTTGATGGAGATGCCGCCATAACTGTTGCAATTCATCGCGCCGGCTGCGGAGGCGTTGCTCCTGCTGTTGCCGTTCCAGTTCAAGGCGCTGTTTGGCTTGCAGGAGGGGAAAGACTTTTTGCTGAAGTTCTTCTTGGGCTTGGAGCTGAGCGCGCGATCGCTGTAACTGTTCAAGGGCGGCAACAATCTGATGTTCTTGCTTGAGGAGCTTTTCCAACTGCTGGCATTGTTGCTGAAGAAATTGCTGCTGGCTCTCCAAGCTGTGGAGGGTACGCAGGAGGTCTTGGCGCTGTTGGTCGAGCTGCTGCTGGTGGCGATCGCGCTCTTGGCGCAGCCGTTGATAGTCACCAAAACACTGCTGCAATTGAGCTTCAGCAGTTTTCAAGCTCTGCCATTGGCTGACGGCAGCTTCCAAGAGGGGGGCACGGGCTTCCAAATCCGCAATGGTTGCCTGTTCTTGGCGGAGCGTCTGGCACTGCTGTTCCAAATGGGCGATCGTTGTTGCTAGGGTGTCCCGCTGTTGTTGCAGATGTTTGTAGTCCTGCTGTTGCAGTTGATGGACGTGGTAGGCGGCCCGTTGCTCCTGGAGTCGTTGTTGACACTGCTCGATCTGCTGCCGTTGCTGTTGAATCTGCTGGCTTACGGCTGATTGTTGGGCGCGCAAGGTGGGTTCTTGGGCGATTTGCTCCCTTAGGGTTTGGAGGTGTTGTTCCAGAACATTGATTTGGGCTTTGTAGTCACGGGCGCGATCGCGGGCTGCTTCCGCAAGGGTCTCGTATTGATCTAGCCCCAAAAGGCTTGCCAAGAGTTGCTTGCGCTCGCTGGGGCGCTTGGCCATAAATTCATCGGCACGGCCTTGGCGCAAATAGGCGCTGTTGATAAAGGTGTGGTAATCAAGGCGCAGAATTTGAATAATTTTGTCTTGGGTTGCCCGTAGCGATCGCCCCGTTAGGGAGGTATAGCCTGCCGCCGTCTGAACTTGTAGCTCCAAAACCGTCTGTTGCTCCCGTCGCCGCAACCGCACCACCCGATAGGTCTGCCCTTGGACGCTAAACTCAAACGTCACTTGGGCTTCCATTTCGCCGTAGTAGATCACATCATCCTCACGGCTAGCGCGGCTTTGCCCCCACAGTGCCCAAGCGATCGCCTCAAGGAGCGACGACTTACCCGCCCCATTGGCACCACAAATACAAGCCAGATGTAACCCTGCAAAGGAAAGAGTGGCCTGGCGGTAGCTGAGGAAATTGCGCAATACCAGTTGACGTGGAATCATAGGGCACCATACCCCTCATGTTGGCACAGTTTAGGGCATTCTACGTCCTAAAAAGCTAAACCCACTAATCCTCAACCGAATCAGGCTTTTCCTACAATTAAGATCATGATCACTACTACTGGCCACCCTGCTTCATCCCCCCAACCAGTACGATTTACGGTGCAGGACTATCACCGTTTAGTGGAACTTGGCTTTCTGAATGAAGATGACCACATTGAGCTAATTCGGGGGGAACTGGTGCGAATGGCTGCTAAGGGAACAGCGCACGAAAGCTGTCTGCGGCGATTGTTGCGAGTTTTACCGAAGATTGTGGGCGATCGTGCCACGCTTCAGTGCCAGTCGCCTATTACGATTGCCTTTGACGGTGAGCCAGAACCCGATATAGCGATTGTCCTGAATCGCGAAGATGATTATGCCTCAGCCCATCCCACGCCTGCGGACACGCTCCTTGTGATAGAAGTGGCGGATTCATCCCTAGAGTACGATCGCACAGTGAAACTATCGCTTTATGCTGAAGCCAAGATTCCCCATTACTGGTTGTTCAATGTCAGCGATCGCACGCTGGAAGTCTATAGCGAACCTGCTGAAATTACACCGCAGCAGTTTGGGTATCTGAGCAAAAGAATTGTCCCGGCCAAGGGCGTTGTGCAACTGCCGCAGTTTCCGGAACAAGTGCTTGAGATTGCTTCCATTTTTCCAAGTGGTTCATAATAATTACATATAATGACTGACGAGCCAATTAGGGTTTGACACTCTTACGACGACAGTTATAGGCTGCTTACGCAGTTGATAGCTAGATGTGTAACAGGGTTGTCAAACTGCCTCTGTTTAGTTCCTCAAAGTTTAACCTCAGGGTTCTGCTGACTTTCTCACCGCCTTGCTCTCTAATTGTGGTGATTTGGGGACTAAAGTCACCTTCGGGCTTTTCCACCTCACAGTGAAGGGACTGTTGTAAGTATATTCAATTCTTGCAAAAAGCACCGTAAGTTTTATAAAAGTTACTTTCTGAAGCATGGAGCATATAGAGCTCGTTTCTTAAATATGGGAGATATAAAGAGGATGGAAACCTCTTGCCCATTGTGACTTTTGCAGTTTTCAGCCTGTGCTACCCCTGTGAAAAGGGCTGTAAAAGAGGCGGAGTACTTTCTTACACTAGTCTTCGCATTTTTTGACCGTCTTCCATCCTTGTGCAAAAGGGTGTAAATGTAACTCATCTAAAAGAAGTGTAAAACCCTGACCTAGGGGCGATCGCAACTTGAATTCTGAAAAAAATTATGGTTTGCTAAGAATAGAGACTCATTGATTCCGAGTTTGCTGTCGAACTTTGGCAATCTTCAAGCAAATCGCCAATGGGTAGGCAGTATTTGATTCTTCAAAAGGTAGGTTAAAATGAGACGCAAGCAAGTAGAACCCTTGACAGGCGCTGCTTTATTAGAGAAGTACAAACAACTCGAACATCTCAGCTACGAGGAAAAGGCAAAAGCCTGCGGCTACTACACAGTGACTCAGAGTGGCAAGGAGCGCATCAGCAAACTAAAATTCAATAAGGCGCTTCTTGAAGCTTTAGGTCTTGATCTTGACGGTAAGTCGGGACGCAAGGGCAGTCGGGGTGGTCGCAGTGCCAGTTATCGAATCACCGTCCAAGCCAATGGCAACTTGCTCATTGGGTCAGCCTATACTAGGCAAATGAATCTCAAACCGGGGGATGAATTTGAAATCACCCTTGGTCGTAAGCACATTTACCTCAAACAAGTGAGCAGTAACGGTCACCCAACCGATGACGAAGACTAGCCTGATATCTCTAAACCTGATATCTCTAAATTTGATGGATTAATTCCCCCAAACCCACCCCCACCAGGGGTACAAATACGCAGGCGATCGCCCGCTTCAACATGGATTGTGGCGGTTCCTGCCAGGGGATGGGGAATGTGTCCAAGTTTTAGCCATTGATTTTCACCAACCGCACCGCACTCACCACCCGCAAGGCCAAAAGGGGGGATTTTCCGCGACTGGCTGAGGAGGCTGATGGTCATGGGTTCACAAAACTCAAAGACACGAATGGCGCCATCTCCCCCCGGCTGCTGCCCTTTGCCCCCACTGCCGCGGCGACGGCAAAACTCCCAGACAATCACGGGGTAGCGTTTTTCTAGGACTTCGACATCCGTGAGCCGAGAGTTGGTCATGTGGGTTTGCACGGTACTGGCGCCGGCAAAGGTGGCTCCTGCTCCAGCGCCGCCACAGAGGGTTTCGTAGTATTGATAGCGCTCATTGCCAAAACTGAGGTTATTCATCGTTCCCTGCGCCGCGGCCATAATGCCCAGCGCACCATAGAGGGCATTGGCGAGGGTTTGGGAGGTTTCCACATTGCCAGCCACCACCGCTGCCGGAAACTTGGGGTTCAACAGTGAGCCTTCAGGCACCCGCAGTTCAATGGGACGCAAACAGCCCGCATTCAGGGGAATGTCCTCTTGCACGAGGGTTCGGAGGACATACAGCACAGCCGCCTTGGTAATGGCAAGGGGAGCATTGAAATTGTCGTTTGTTTGGGGTGAGGTGCCCGCAAAGTCGAGGCAGGCCGTGCCTTGATCAGCATTTATGGTGATTTGCACTTGGATTTGGCTGCCGTTGTCCATGGCCACGCAAAAGCGTCCCCCTTGGAGCGATCGCAGGCATTGGCGCACACACTCGGCGGCATTGACTTGACTAAATTCCATATAGGCGGCCACCACCTCGCGACCATAGCGATCGCACAGCGCCCTTAGCTCCTGTACGCCGCGCTGGTTAGCGGCAACTTGCGCCTGCAGATCTGCTAAATTCTGCTCAGGATAGCGAGCTGGCCAGGGCGCTTGGGTCAGCAGGCGATAAATGGCAGCTTCCTGAAACTCACCGTCCTCCACCAGCAGTACATTGTCAAAGAGAATACCCTCTTGACGCACATCAGTACTGTGGGCGGGCATGGATCCTGGGCTAATCCCGCCAATATCGGCATGGTGCCCCCGCGAAGCGACAAAGAAGGCAGGGTACGCCTCCCCCTCGAAAAACAGCGGGGTAATCACGGTGATATCCGGTAAGTGGGTACCACCGCGGTAGGGATTATTGGTTGCAAAGACTTGACCCGGCCGCAGGGCGTTGCCTTTCTCAGCCAGCAGGGCTTTGACACTTTCGCCCATTGACCCCAAATGGACAGGGATATGGGGGGCATTGGCCACGAGGTTGCCAGCGGCATCAAACAGGGCACAGGAAAAATCCAAGCGTTCCTTAATGTTCACCGAGGCACTGGTTTGCTGGAGCGTGACCCCCATTTGCTCAGCAATGGCGCGAAATAACTGCTGAAAAATGGCAAGCTGCACGGGATCGGCAACGGTGGGGGCGATGGACTTTGGGGATGGTAGGAATTCCGGTTGGGGACGCAGCCAGAGTCCCCCCTGCTCATCCACCTCCGCCTGCCAGCCGGCTTCTACCACATTGGTTCCTGTGGCCTCTAGGATCAGGGCAACTCCCTTGATGACGCGATGGGGAGGCAGGCGATCGCGCGCATAGACAGGCGCTGTGTGCCATTGGCCTTTGCTGTACACCGCGACATGGGCGAGGGGAGTAAGTTCTGTGGCGGCGGGGAGAATTGGGACTGCGGGCACTGTTTGAAAAGCAACGGCTTCAACGGCAATTTGACCAATGCGGAGCGATCGCCCCTTCAAGTTAAATCCATAGCGATCGCGGTGGGCTTGGGCAAAGGCTGCTACCATCCTTTCCAAATCTGCCCAGGGCACCCAGAGGGTTGTATCGGTCCCCACATACCCTAGGCCAATGCGCACTTGGGTTTGAATCTGGGAGCGATCCACACCTTGGGCGAGGAGTTCAGCCACGGCTTGATCTTTCAGGTGGGCAATCTGCCCTTGCACCTCCGCCAGCACCTCAGCACTCAGGGGCTGTTCAACGGTTTGTTCCTTTAACACCCGCAACTCCGCTTGGCCAATGCCGTAGGCCGAGAGCACCCCCGCATAGGGATGGAGATACACCTGCGGCATTCCCAACACCTCGGCAATTAAGCAGGCGTGCTGCCCCCCTGCACCGCCAAAACAGCAGAGGGTATAATCGCGCACATCGTGCCCTTGCTCAAGGGAAATTTTCTTGATGGCTTGAGCCATTGTATTCACAGCCACCTCAATAAAGCCAGCGGCCACCTCAGCAACACTGCGGGCATCTCCTGTGCGCTCGTAGATTTCTTGGCGCAGTTGGCTAAATTTCTGCTCAACAATCTGGCGATCCAAAGGCTGTTGACCATCATCGCCAAACACAGCGGGGAAATAGGCGGGCTGAATTTTTCCCAAGAGGATATTGGCATCAGTCACCGTGAGAGGCCCGCCACGACGGTAGGCGGCAGGTCCAGGATTGGCCCCCGCAGAGTCTGGCCCCACTTGGTAGCACCCCTTATCAAATCGCAAAATGGAGCCGCCGCCGGCAGCGACAGTGTGCACCGCTAAGAGGGGCGATCGCAAGCGCACCCCGCCAATAGTGGTTTCCTGCCACCGCTCATACTGCGGCCAAGGAGCCGTGGGATCGTGACGATAGTGGCAGACATCCGTGGAGGTGCCCCCCATATCTAAACCAATCAGCCGCTCAATCCCTGCGGCTAAAGCCGTTCGCACCACCCCCACCATCCCCCCCGCTGGACCCGAAAGCAAACTATCCTTGCCGCGAAAACAGGAAGCCGCCACCACGCCACCATTGGACTGCATACAGTAGAGGGGAATTTCCCCCAGCTCCCGCTGCACCCCCTGCAAATAGCGATGGAGGACGGGTGATAAATAGGCATCCAGCACCGTTGTATCCCCCCGACTCACCAGCTTGATGAGGCCACTCACCTCGTGGGAGACCGACACTTGGCTAAACCCCATCTCCCGTGCCAAGGCGGCCACCTGTCGCTCATGGTCAGGGTAACGATAACCATGCACCAACACAATGGCACAACTGCGGATGCCCTGCTCATAAACCGCAGCCAATTGGGGCTTTAGGGCTTCGAGATCGAGGGGGACAAGAATTTCCCCTTGGGCACTCACCCGTTCTTTAACTTCAATGACATGGCTGTAGAGGGGAGGCGGTTGCTGAATGGCGAGGGCAAACAGCTCCGGACGATTTTGGTAACCAATGGCCAAAGCATCGCCAAAGCCCTGGGTGATGAGCAAAACCGTTGCATCCCCCTTCCGCTCCAACAGGGCATTGGTGGCCACCGTGGTTCCCAGCTTCACAACTTCTACGGCTTCGCTGGGAATGGGGGCGTCTGGCCCTAGCCCCATGAGAGTGCGAATCCCCGCAACTGCCGCATCACGATACTGCTCTGGATTCTCCGAAAGCAGCTTGTGTACGACAATTTGGCCATCGGGACGACGGGCAACAATGTCCGTAAACGTGCCACCGCGATCAACCCAAAATTGCCATTTCCCTTGCATCCCACTGCTCATTGAGGGGGCAGAAAAACTACCTAATGAGAGACGGACGGGTTGAGATCACCACTGGTGGGAATCCCCCCACTGTGAAAGCCATTGGTCATTTCCCCTTGGAGGCGTTGATGATGCTGGCGAATCAGTTGAATTGTGCGGCTGACCTCTGCCGGAAAGATCACCACTAAAGAGCCTTGGGGGGCACGATCAAGGGCAAATTGAATGGCTGCCACCTCGTCATGGATGATGTCGTATTGCCGTTGGACACTGTGGTGATGTACTCCCCGTTCAATCCAGTAGGCGGCATCGCCGCGCGGCCGGCCACGGGTATCGTCATCTTCTTTAATAATGATCCAATCGAAGATTTTCGCTGAGAGTTCCCCCAGTTGTTCTAAGTCTTGATTGCGGCGATCGCCCGGACCACCCACAACCCCAATGCGCTGCCCCGGCCATTTTTGCACAAATTCACCAATCGCCTCATATCCTGCTGGATTGTGGGCATAGTCCACCAAAACACTAAATTGCCCCAAATCAAAGAGGTTCATCCGACCGGGGGTCTGCTCTACCGAGGTGTGAAATGTCTTCAAAGCAGCGCGAATATGTTCAATACTGATGCCTTGGGCGAAGGTGGCGAGACTCGCAGCAAGGGCATTGGCAATCATGAAGCTGGCTCGCCCCCCAAGGGTGATGGGCACATTCTCTGCTTGTTCAATGCGTAGCGTCCAGTCCCCTTTCAAAATGGAGAGATAGCCATTTTCATAGACAGCGGCCAGTCCCCCCTGCTGAATGTGCTGCCGAATGATGGGATTCTGGGGATTCATCGAAAAATAGGCCACCTGCGCTTTGACTTGGCGTGCCATCGCCGCGACAAGGGGATCATCGGCATTCAAGACAGCGTAGCCATTTGGCCAAGCGGATTCCGCCACCACTGCTTTCAAGTCTGCCAACTGCTCAATGGTGTCAATATCACCCAAGCCAAGGTGGTCTGCCTGCACATTAAGCACCACCCCCACATCGCAGTGGTCAAAGCCCAACCCAGAGCGGAGAATACCGCCGCGCGCTGTTTCTAGGACAGCAATCTCAACGGTGGGGTCTTGTAGGATCAATTGGGCACTCTGCGGTCCTGTAGTGTCCCCTTTTTCCACCAAATAGTCACCAATATAAATGCCGTCGGTGGTAGTGTAGCCAACGGTTTGTCCCGTTTGTTTGCAGATATGGGCAATGAGGCGGGTAGTGGTGGTTTTACCATTGGTGCCTGTAATCGCAAATATGGGGATGCGGCAGGGTGTTCCCGGTGGAAAAAGCATATTGAGCACCGGTTCGGCCACATTGCGGGCAATCCCTTGGCTGGGGTTCGTGTGCATGCGAAAGCCGGGGGCAGCATTGACTTCGACAATCACACCACCAACCTTGGAAAGGGGCTGACGAATATCGGCAGTGACCACATCAATTCCCGCAATATCTAGGCCAATGATCCGCGCCGCCCGTTGGCAAATCCAGACATTTTCTGGGTGAATTTCGTCAGTGCGATCCACAGCAATGCCACCTGTACTTAGGTTGGCCGTAGCGCGCAGATAACAAATTTCTCCTAGTGGCAGCACCGTATTCAGGGTATAGCCCTGTTTTTCCAACAGTGTCCAAGTGTCGTGGTTGATCTCAATGCGGGTGAGAATATTATCGTGACCCTCTCCCCGCTGCGGGTCTTGGTTTGTTTTCTCAATTAGCTCTTCAATGGTGGAGTGGCCATCCCCAATGACGTGAGCTGGCACCCGTTCAGCCACAGCAACCACTTTGCCATTCACCACGAGCACTCGAAAGTCTCGACCTGCATGGTAGCGTTCCACAATCACTGATTTGGAGACACCGCTGGCGATTTCAAAGGCTTCTTCCGCTTCTTCTAAGCTGTTGATGTCAATTGTAATGCCGCGACCGTGGTTGCCGTTGAGGGGCTTGATCACAATGGGATAGCCGCCGATGTCCTCAATGGCTTCAGGGAGGTCTTCGATATAGCGGATGACCGTTCCCTTGGGCACAGGAATTCCCGCCTCCTGAAGCAGTCGCTTTGCTCCCTCTTTATCTCCTGCGAGTTCTACGGCCAAGATACTACTGCGATCGCTCAACGTGGCTTGCATGCGATGACTACGGGCACCATAGCCCAGTTGAATAATCGAACGGCTGCTCAATTCAAACCAAGGAATATTGCGCGCTTCCGCCTCACGAACAATCGCTTCTGTACTGGGACCAAGGGAGGCTTTTGCTTTCAACTCGCGCAGATCCGCGAGATCCTGATCTAGTTCTCGCTGCGGATAGGTGCCCGTATCAATAATGCTTTGGCAAAGTCGCACTGCTGCTCGCCCGGCATAGCGACCGGCTTCCTCGACTTGGTATTCATAGACCACCTGATACACCCCTGCTGTGGAAGTCTCCCGTGTACGCCCAAAGCCAACGGACATCCCTGCCAACTGTTGCAGTTCAAGGGCAACATGCTCTACCACATGACCGAGGTACGTCCCTTCACGGAGGCGGGTAAGAAAGCCGCCCTCATGGCCAAGGGAACAGAAATGATTGTAGAGACTGGGTAACACCCGCACTAGGCCATCCACAAAGCCAAGGATTTGATTGGAGGGGGTGTTGGCCACCTCTTCTAGGTCTAAACGCATGACAATCAGCTTGTGACGCCGAATGCTCCAGTAGTTGGGACCCCGCAGCGTTTGTAATTTGAGAATCTTCATAGAAGAGTGGCTTTTTAAGGACAACTTACCATTTTTAGTTTTGAGGTGAGTGACGCAATAAACTGTATCTTAAGCAACACTTTCCTGAAAACTTAGTTCAGGGGAGGCAAAATACATTTGTGCTGCACTTGATGGGTACGCAGATTGTAGCAATCTCCATCACTGAGGATGTGCAGGCGCAAGTTGTAGATACTCAAGGGTTCGTTGACATCCACATGGGCATAGTTTGTGTAGCTGATATCCCGAGGATCAATGATCGTGACAGAGCCACGACCCAAAACCCGCAGTGTGCCATCGGCTTCAAACATGGCACAGGTATCTTCATCAATGCCGACCCCCAGCTTGTCGGGGTGAGCGGAAATGGCGCTGATGAGGCGTGCCAGACGATTGCGGTTGTGGAAGTGCTGATCCACTAAAATATCGGGAAGAATACCTAGACCTGTGGCCAAATCCACGAGGGAACGATTAGGTGCTTCGTTGCTACCCCCACTAGCAATCATGCATTCTCCCATCACCGCAGCACCGGCACTGGTACCCCCAAGGATGGATTTGCCTTCCCAGACTTGATGGCGCAATTGGTACAGGAGGGGGGTTTCATCCAGCAGCGCAGACAAGCGCAGTTGATCCCCACCGGACATGAAAATGCCGGTACAGCGACTCAGGCGAGCCAGCATCTCTTCCTCTTCGGCATCGGCGCGATCGCTCACCAGTAGAACGTCCACTTCTTTGACCCCAATTTCACGAAAGATATCGTGGTAGAGTCGCCCCATGGCATCGGGTTCACGGGACGCCGAGGGAATGACACCAATGATTGCATCTAGGCCACCAGCGCGCTGGCAGAAGGTGGTGAGAATTTGTCGCCCACGTACCTTGTCTTCTGCTCCCCCGATCGCCATCACTAAACCTTTGTGACCAGAATGTGGATTGGTCGTTTTGGAAATGGGGTCTAATTGCAACATAGGGTTACGGTAAATGAAACGTTCAATCGGCAGACAGAATGAATGCAGTTGGCAAGGGCGATGCCAATACTCCCCCATTGACACGGGGATTCTATACAGCATAATGCCAGATCAGGGAAATTTTTTAAGTTTCGATCAAGATTTGCACAAATGCTTGATGTTCAGGGGTGGCAATTCCCTGTTGCAGGATGTGCAAGACCGTCCCTAAATCCTGTGCCAGTAAGGCCTGCGTGGCAAGCCAGAGGCCGGGAAATTGGCGACTGCGAATAATGCCCTCAGCATCGGGAGTAAGGGTCTGATATTCCCCCGCTTCCAGTGAGAACCAATAAATTTGGCGCTCGTAGGTACACCAGACGAGGTATTCCTGAACCCCATTGCGGCGGTACACCCTGCGCTTGTCGTGAAGATCGTAGGCAGCACTGCTGGCTGCAATTTCCACCACCAGTTCCGGTGCCCCTTCAATATAGCCATCCTCACTAATGCGGGAGCTGCCCCCCTTTTCAAGGCGCAAAACAGCATCGGGCTGTGGTTCATTGTCCCCCTCCAAGCGAATCGTCGGATTGTCATAGAGGAGAACTCCCGGCGTCACTGCTCTATAAAACCCCAGCCACGTCATCATTTCCGCATGGGGTTGACTATGGCTAACGCGAACGGGGGACGCCACGTAAACCACTCCTTCAATGAGTTCTGCTTTTTTCAACTGGGGCATGGCGGCATAGCGCCGCTCAAATTCGTCCCGCGTCAGGCGATCGCCACTCTCCAGCGGGGGCAGTTTTATCATGGCAGGCTCTCAGAGCTTTGCGTGCTGCCTCTATTGTAGTGAGTGCACCTTTGCTTCGATAAACTCAAAGAGGATTCCTCAGCAAAACGCTCCCTATCCCCTCCTTGGGGCAGAACTTCAGAGAACAACTCAAGCGGTACCCCCTTGCTTCTTCAGGAAGAATAAACAGGTAGAGCAAGATGGGTATGCCTGCTCAAGCTGCTCCACTGACTCTACCCATGAGGCTGAACTTCTAGGAGCAACGCCCTCTACCCCTCAGCACCAATCAACCCTTGAATGGTATTCTCAGGTGAGCTTTAAGCCTCTAAAGGCAATCAACCAAAACGGCCGCTGACATAATCTGCTGTTTTTTGCTCTACTGGCTTCGTGAAAATAGACATTGTGTCGTTGTACTCGACCAACTCCCCAAGGTACATAAACGCAGTAAATTGCGACACCCGAATGGCCTGTTGCATGTTGTGGGTAACGATCAGGATCGTCACTTGATCCTTAAGTTCTACAATTAAGTTTTCAATGCTAACCGTAGCAATGGGATCCAGTGCCGATGTTGGCTCATCAAACAGGATAATTTCTGGGTCGGTGGCAAGGGCGCGGGCAATACACAGGCGCTGTTGCTGCCCCCCTGAGAGTGAAGTTCCTGGCTCCTTTAGGCGGTCTTTCACTTCATCCCAGAGGGCAGCATTGCGTAGCGATCGCTCCACCACCTCATCGAGAATGCTACGGTTGTTGATACCGCGCACCCGCAATCCGTAGGCAATGTTCTCATAAATTGATTTTGGAAAGGGGTTTGGCTTTTGGAACACCATGCCAATCTGCATCCGCACTTCAATGGGATCCATCTGCAAAAGATTGCGTGGATTTTCATGGCCTAGCCAGATTTCTCCCTCATAGCGGTTGCCTGGATAGAGGTCGTGCATGCGGTTAAAACAGCGCAGCAACGTGGTCTTACCACAGCCTGAAGGTCCAATGAGAGCAGTCACCTTTTTATCATAGATAGGTAAGTTAATGTTCTTGAGGGCATGGTTGCGTCCGTAGTAAAAGTTAAGATCCCGCACTTCTGCCAGCTTTCGCAGAGGACCTTCCTGAGTCATCTCACTTCCCTCGGTCAACTTAACCATTGTAACAATCCCCAAAACTAGAACTTGATACTTTTCCTAAAGCGATAGCGCAGATAAATCGCTGTTGCGTTTATCGCCAAAGTTAACACCAATAGAATGATACCCGCTGCTGCCGAATTGACCTGAAATGCCTCTTGGGGCCGCGAAACCCAGTTAAACATTTGAATTGGCAGAACTGTAAAGGGAGACCATATCCAGTTGAAGGAAATATAGGGAAACTCCCCTTTAATTGGGGCATCTGGCAAAAAGGTAATAAAAGTCAGGGCACCAATTGTGACCAGCGGTGCAGTCTCGCCAATTGCACGAGAGATACCAATAATAATCCCCGTCAAGATTCCCCCCATGGCATAGGGCAGCACATGGTCAGAAATCGTTTGCCAACGGCTAGCCCCTACAGAATAAGCGGCCTCTCGAATCCCCACCGGAATTGCCCGTAGAGCCTCACGAGTCGTGACAATCACCACCGGCAAAATGAGCAGACCCAGCGTTGAGCCAGCCGTAAGAATGCTCTCCCCCCAATTGAGGATATAAACAAAGAAGCCAAGAGCCAAAAGACCATAGATAATCGAGGGCACCCCTGCTAGGTTCGTAATGTTGATTTCAATAAAGTCCAACAGCCAGTTTTTGGGGGCATATTCTTCTAAGTAAATGCCCGCAGCAATTCCAAGCGGGACTGCCACCACAATTGTTACCAGAATAACTAACAAGCTTCCCACCCACGCGGTGAGAACTCCTGCTTCCTCTGGATCACTGCTAGGAGGGGATAAAAAGAACTTCAGGTTAAGTAAGGGCCAGCCGCGAATAAACAGATCAGCAACAAGGAGCACCAATGTAAGCAGGGCAACCAAAAGGGAAAACCAGCCAAACACAATAAAAACCTGTTCCCAACGCTTGCGCTGTTGGATGGATTCAGCAATCGCAATCGGGTTGTGGAGAACAGCGATGAGCTTTGGGTTGCGGATCATCAGTAAACCTCGCGATAACGCCGACTGAGGAAGTAGCCAATGACATTCATGAGCAGGGTAGCAAAGAAGAGCATGATCCCCGCAGCAAAAATAGACTGGTATTCCAAAGAACCGTGGGGCAAATCCCCCAAGCTAACAGAAACAATGAATGCCGTTGTTGTGGCTGCCGCTTCCAAGGGGTTAAAGGTAAAGCGGGGTTGTAAACCAGCAGCGACCGCCACAATCATGGTTTCGCCAACTGCGCGCGAAAAACCAAGGATATAGGCGGCAACAATGCCGGAAGTCGCAGCCGGCAAGAGTACTTTAAATGCTGTTTGGATGCGCGTTGCTCCCATGGCGTAGGAGCCTTCTCGTAACTCCAGCGGAACAGCTTGGAGAGCATCCTCCACAAGACTACAGATGTAGGGCAGCACCATGAGACCTACCGCAATGCCAGCACCTAGCATGTTAAAGCCAGGCAACTGAAAATACTCCCATTCCTCCTTACCTGGCAGGAAGAACTTCTGTGCGCCTAAAATGACTTTTTGCAGTAAAGGTGTAATGAATAGAAGCGCAAAGTAACCATAGACAACAGTGGGAATACCGGCCAAAATTTCTAGAATGGGCTTTAGAATCTCCCGCACTTTGGCTGGCGCAAATTCACTGAGATAGATAGCAGCAATCGTACCCAGCGGTACCGCCACACAGCTAGCAATGAAGCAGGTTGTCAGCGTTCCAGACAGCAACGGTAAAATACCGATGCCTATCGGCTCAATCAAGGGAGACCAATCAGTACTTGTGAAGAACTCCAGCAGCGCTTGCCCAAGCGGTATTTTCTGTCTCTCCATTGCCTTCTCAAAGAAGATCACCGTTTCCGAAAATAGGATGTAGGTGATCGTGAGGGTTGTAAAAACCGAGGAGATGGCTGCTAGGAATAAGATACAGGCAATGATTCGCTCGCGCCAAACACGCACTGCCCGCGAGGGTAAAGAAACAGGGAGATTGGTCTTCAATGAAGAAGTATCCTGTGCCATAGGAGCAGAATCTCAAATCTTAAGCCTAACTCTCTTAAAACTATAAGACAGGGTGCTGGCTTAAACAAAACCGAACACCCTGTTCGGTACGGTTAAGTTCTGCTCGCTTATTGCAGACCTCGTTTCAGGAGATCATCTATCTTCAAGCCAATGGCCTCTTTGCCACCAAAGGCAGTACCCACTTGGTTTTTGTTAAACCTGGCCAAGATTGCTTTATAGGCACTGCTGGGCAGGGGCACATATCTCGATTTTTTAACGATTGCGGGGCCATTGCTGAGGTAGTAGCTAACAAATTGCCGCACTTCTGGCCGCTTCGCAGAGTTGGCGTTGACATAGATAAAGATTGGGCGCGACAGCGGTTGGTAGGTCCCATCAAGCACAGTTTTCTCCGAAGGCATGACGGGGCCTTTACCGTTATCAATTGCCACCGGTTTAAGTTTGTTTTTGTTCTCTGCGTAGTAGGCATAGCCAAAGTAGCCAAGCGCACCGCGCTCGCGGCTCACCCCTTGTACTAGGACGTTGTCATCCTCACTGGCGGTGTAGTCTTTACGGCTGGCTTTGGCCTTACCGTTGATGGCTTCTGTAAAGTAGTCAAACGTACCGGAGTCTGCCCCTGCGCCGAAAAGTTTTAAGGGTAAGTTGGGAAATCCACTCCGAATTTGGTTCCAGTTATTGATCTTGGAATCAGGCTCCCAGACTTTCTTGAGCTCGGCAACAGTGAGGGATTTGGCCCAGGTATTTTGGGGGTTGACCACCACGGTCAGGGCGTCATAGGCAACAGGCAACTCAATGTACTGAATGTTGTTTTTCTTACACTCCTCCATTTCCTTAGCCAGAATTGGGCGGGAGGCGTTGGAAATGTCAGTTTCACCGCGGCAGAACTTCTTAAAGCCACCGCCTGTTCCTGAAATCCCGACGGTGACGCGGATTTTACCCCCCTGCGCTTTTTGAAATTGTTCGGCAGCAACTTCAGTTACCGGGTAAACGGTACTGGAACCATCAATCCGAACCACAGGTGCACCTTGCTGAGAAAAAGCAGCAGGAATTAGGCTAGCCGAGAGAGCTGCAACGGCTGCAGCCACCCCTAGGCGGGCATAGCTTTTTGTAGTTGTAAACATGGTGATCTTTCCTAGCGGAGTAAACAACGTTTTGCAAGTAAAGTACCTTCGGGGTAACGGTTGCCCAGACATTGCAAAGGGGCAAACCGATCAAACTACCCTTTCGTCAGAATAAGCAACAGATTCGGGGGATTAGGTTAAGGCAAGGGAAAAATTTGGTTAAAATTGCTACCGAATGTTAGGGATCAGTCATATTGTTGAGAGGGGTAACAAGCTTACTGTTGACCGCGTTGCAAGAGTTTTTTCAAGAAATTGGCAGGAGCGTCAGGAATGTCGTCGTTCGCCTCTAAAACCTATCAGTGGCAGGATCTTTCCTGCGCCTATCGCTGTTGTGCCGAAGAAGGGCAAAAACCCATTCTTTTTATCCATCCAGTGGGGGTTGGTCTCTCTGGTCAGTTTTGGGATCGCTGTGTGAGCCATTGGCACTCCCAAGGGCAAAGTTGCTCATTCTACATCCCTGACTTGCTGGGCTGCGGACAAAGTGCCTTGCCCCATTACGCCTACTATCCGGAAGATTGGGCAGCGCAGTTACATTTCTTTATCACCTCTGAGATTTGCCAACCAGTAATTCTGATTGTTCAAGGAGCCTTGTTTCCCGTAGCGATGGAGCTAGTACATCTTGATCCTCAATGGATACAGGCAATGATCCTCAGTGGCCCACCAGCAGCTTCTTTGGTGTCTGAAAACACCGATCCCACGTGGCAAAAGGTGCGCTGGAATTTCTTTGACTCTCCCTTGGGTTGGGGCTTTTATCTCTATGCCCGCCAAGAAAGTTTCCTGCGGCAGTTTTCAATCAATCAGCTTTTTGCCAAGCCTGAGGATGTAGATGATGAGTGGCTAAAAATGCTGGCCGCCGGTTGTGCTGACTTGGAGAGTCGCTATGCGGTGTATTCATTCCTATCGGGCTTTTGGCGGCGGGACTATCGTCAGAAAATGCAGCAGACTGAGCAGCCAGTGCTTGTGGTGATGGGGGATCAAGCCTCTAGTATCAGTCGCGATGGTGGGGCTGAATCGCCTGAAGAACGGTTGCAGTTTTATACGAAGACATTTCCCAATGCTCAGGGGGTTGTGATTCCGGGCCGCAATGTATTGCCCTATGAATCAACCCCTGCTTTTGTGAAGGTATGTCAAGGGTTTCTGCGTGCCCAAGGCCTCTAGAGCCAACCCCGTAGTTTATAGACGAGCAGGCCTTGGTATTCCCGCAGGGCAATGGTGGTGATGTCCACGTTGTAGGGATTGGGGATCAGGCTCAAGAGAAGGTTTTGCCACGTGGGCGATCGCGCGATCGAGAGATACCGATAGTCGGTGGGTGCTGGAATCACATTCATCCCCAAACGGCGAAAAATGGCGACGGAGCGAGGCATGTGGTAAGCGGATGTCACCAGCAGCAGATCCCCCTGAATTTGATGCTTCTCAAGAAGCGCTTTGACATTCACGGCATTTTCATAGGTATTCAGTGAGGTAGTGTCTAGGAGAATCTTGTCTCTCGGGACACCGCAGGTGGTGGCAATTTCGGCCATATCTGCTGCTTCTCCCCGCTGAAAGGTTTCGCCGAGCCACTTAATGCGACCACCACTAAGGATGAGATAGGGGGCATAGCCTTGGCGAAAGAGGTGGGCACCGTAGAGAATGCGATCGCCCCCTTCGGTGACCTCTACCCAAGGTCTCGGCGCAGTCTGCGGGACAACAGCACCACCCAGAACGACAATGGCGGCAGCTTTGGGCATAGGATTAGGGGGTAAATACTGCCGCTCCAAGGAAGCAATGAGAGCCGTTGCCACATAGTCATTGCCACTCAAGAGTAAAATGCTCAGGGCAATCACAAGGGCGATCGCTGCCTGTTTGGGGGCGCGCCAAAAACGAACAATGGCAAAAATCAATGCCCAACAGGCCAAGGGTAATGGATACAGCAGGGGCGGCAGTAATTTCGACAGCAGCAGGTCCATGGCTTTAGCGAATGCGCTCCATCTGAATGCGGTAGCGTTCTTTCTTGGTGACTTGAATGTCTTGAATCTGCAATTGCCCCTTGCCGCGAATGGCAATGAGGTCATTCACTTTGAGCAGATGCCGAGGTTGCTGCACAATTTGCCAATTTACCCGCACTAGCGCTTGGTTAATCCACTCGCTCATTTTACTACGGGAAACGCCAAACCCGGCTGAAGCCACAGCATCCAAGCGCAATGATGCTTCGACGGTACTGAGGGATTTCCGTTGCGGGGGCGCTACGGCCAGTTCTGACCAGTCACAGACATCCGCAGTCACTGGTACGGTTCGCACCTGTTTTAAGTGTTCTTGTAAAGTAGGGACTATTTCAGGGATGAGAACGACCTGTGCTCCCCGTTCTCCAAGGAGAATCACATCCCCATAATCCCCTTCATCGAGACCCGCATCGGCGATCGCTCGCTCAAAATCACTGTAGGTGGCCGGATCAAAAAGAAAGTTGCCTGTGATTCGCACCAAAGCAAGGGGCGGCTGTTGCTCTTCAAGACTGAGGTCAATGGGAGCGATCGCCAGCCGACAACGTTCTGCTTGAGGGTAGCCCCCCCAAGCGAGACCATGAACATCAGCCCGTTGCTCAAGGGTGCTCAGGGCTTGCACAACCTGATCTGGGGGTAAAAAGGGGGTATGCACCACCGACCAAGTTTTAATGGCTGTGTCAAGGGTGGTTTCTAGATCAAACATTCACACCTCAAGAAATTCCGGCAGTGCCAGCCACTGGGCAAGGTGAGCTTTCACCTGTTGGCAAAATTGGGGGCGATCGCCAAATTTCTCCGTGCGGATTGTTTTACGCTGCGCATCCAATGTCCAGCCATAGTCACTGCTGAGGCGGATTTTCCCTTGCCAGTCGGCGATGGATAGGATGAGCTGTGGGGCGGGGCTATTGTCCACTCCCTTGACGCGAAAGACATAATTAAAGGTGTTTTGCTTAGCAGCAGCAACCGTTGAGGCTTGGCCAAACCGCTCCTGCAAGCGCGATCGCACCCGTTCTACAAATGCTGCATCTCCCAAATCTTCAAGGGTGCGCATGGCCAAGGTAAGGGCAAAATAAAACTCTTCGACAGGAATAAACTCCAGTTCCATGCAGCTTGCTAAGACTCTCTTCAACATAGTACACTAGTAAGCTGTGTCTAAAATAGGGCAAAGCTATGCCAAAGCTAAAAACACGTCGTGCTGCTGCCAAACGATTTCGGACGACGGGCAGTGGTAAGTTTGTCCGCCGCAAGGCCAACAAAAACCACTTACTCGAACACAAGTCCAGCGATCGCAAGAATCGTTTGTCTCACAAAGCTCTTGTCGATCCACGGGACTTTGAGCGGGTGTCACTGATGCTGCCCTACGCTTAAATAAATTTTCAGTTTTTGATCAAGGGTGAAATTGAACTATGGCAAGGGTCAAACGAGGTAACGTTGCCCGCAAACGGCGCAAAAAAATTCTTAAGCTGGCCAAGGGCTATCGGGCGGGGCACTCCAAGCTCTTCCGCACCGCCAATCAGGTGGTCATGAAAGCACTCTGCAATGCCTATCGCGATCGCCGGCGGCGCAAAAGGGACTTTCGGCGGCTCTGGATTGCACGGATTAACGCGGCTGCCCGTCAACACGGCATGAGCTACAGTCAACTCATGGGCGCCCTGAAGAAAGCCGAGATTCAACTGAATCGCAAAATGCTGGCTCAACTTGCCGTGCTGGATGCTAACGCCTTTGCCACGGTCGTTCAAACAGCGCGTGCCGCTTAGAAGCTGTTTTAGGCATGATTGCCACCTTCCAATCCCCTGGGGCCACCCTTGAACTGGGGTTTATCACCTTGCGCTGGTATGGGCTATTGGTTGCCCTTGCTGTCTTTGTTGGCATTTGGCTGAGTCAACGCTTGGCGCGCCAGCGGCAGATCAATCCCGATCTGATCGCAGATCTAGCAATTTGGTTAGTGGTGGCGGCAATTCCCACCGCGCGGCTCTATTACGTGGTCTTTCACTGGGGCTTTTACCAAAAACACTTAGATCAAGTGGTGCAAGTTTGGAAAGGGGGCATTGCCATTCACGGTGCCATTTTGGGCGGCATGCTGGCTCTGGCAGTCTTTACCTATGTGCAGCGGCTTTCCTTTTGGCAAGTGGCCGACGTCATTGCCCCTGCCCTGATTTTGGGACAGGCTATTGGTCGCTGGGGCAATTTCTTTAACTCTGAGGCCTTTGGCGCTCCCACTGATTTGCCGTGGAAACTCTACATTCCCGTGTCGCAGCGGCCTCCTCAATTGATGCACGAAGCCTACTATCACCCCACATTTCTCTATGAGTCCCTTTGGAATCTGGGGGTGTTTCTTCTCCTGCTGTGGCTCTTTCGTCACCCTCGCTATCAAAAGCCCGGCACGCTCTTAATGGTGTATGCCATTGTCTACAGCCTCGGTCGCTTCTGGATTGAAGGACTGCGCATGGATAGCCTGATGTTGGGCCCGCTGCGAATTGCCCAAGTGGTTAGCTTGGTTGCGATCGCCCTCGGCAGTTGGGGACTCTTTCGCCTCTATTACCAAGGAAAGCCCCTACCCGATTGGCAAACGGCCTAAACCGCAATTTCATCGGCAAAGCTCTGCCAGCGTACAAAGTGAAAAGGGCCTGCCACAGATCCCCAAACGTGCTCATCGGTTTCCGGATCCCGTCCGCGATCGTGGCTAATGAAGCGCTCAGCATCAATTTCAAAGGTGCTGTCTAAGTAGGTTTCCCGTCCTTTGCGCACGACTTTGCAGGCTTTGCCTGGCTCCACTTCGCCGCGAAAACTGTGCCCTGTCCAGTAGGTGAGCATATTACAGCCACAGAGAAGTTCTAGATCATCGGCTGTCATGGCCTGAAGTCGCTGGCGATCGCGCGCTGCCCCAAAAAACCGCTTTTCATCCTTGAGCACATAATTTTTAATCACAATGTGATCATTGGCGGGCAGTAGTTCCAAAACCCGTGTGCGGTAGGGGATATTTAGGAGGTAGTCGTAGGCCTGTTCCACATACAGGGCAATGCCCTCCAAAAACCCATTGGGCAGGGGTCGCATACACACCCGAATATGGGCATAGAAGGGTGGATTCTCAAAGGCTTGGGCTTGGTTACTAAAATCCGCTGCCATCCAACGCGCAAGGGTTACCACATCAGTTGCGTGGGTCATGCTCGGCAATTCCCTTAGAATAGTCCTTTTTTCACACTAGCGGATTGGTGCACCCAAAGCACTAAGTTATGCGTAACAGCGCCTGTAGCAGTCCCTCTAGGGTATGTTCTGTGGCTTCAACGTCCACTCGCCCCAAGAGTTCGCAGCAAGTTTGCGAAGTTTGCGGGCCAATACTGGCAATCTGCACCTTCTGAAGTAACTCTGCTGCCTGAGCACCCAGCAGTTGGCAAAAATGTTTCACTGTCTTAGAACTGGTAAACGTGACGATATCTACCTCACCCGCCTGCAGCGCTCCTAAGACTTGAGCATCAACGCTTTGGGGACAGCGGGAATCATAGGCGGGCACTTCAACAACCTCCGCGCCCGCAGCCGTAAAGGTTTCTACCAATACGGGTCGTCCCCCTTTTTCAACCCGTGGAAAAAGAAAACGCAAGCCCACAACCGGTTCTGGGAATTCCGCCACGAGGGCATCGGCAACAAATTCCCTGGGGGTAAAGTCAGCCAATAGGCCATAACGGCTGAGGGTTTGGGCGGTTTTTTCGCCAACAACAGCAATCTTGAGAGCCGCAAGGGCACGACTATCCTTGCCGTGATATTGTAGCCGTTCCATAAAAAAGCTAACGGCATTGTGGGAAGTCAGAATCAGCCAGTCAAAGGTATCGAGTTGCGCCAAGGCTCGATCAAGGGGCTGCCAAGAACTGGGAGGAACGATTTCCAGTGTCGGCATTTCTACAACTCGCGCACCGGCAGCAGTGAGTTGTTGGGTAAACTCACTTGCTTGAGTTGCTGCCCGGGTGACGAGAATGGTTTTGCCGTGGAGCGGAGACATGGATGGTGGGAAAGTCCTCAAAAACTCAGGGAAGGCCAGATCTAGACTAGCCAAAGGGTAACGTTTTTGGGCGATCGCGCCAATGACAATGACCGCAGGAGCCATGTCTGGAAAGTCAGGCGTCTTCAGATAACTCTCTAGGGTGCCAAACCAGAATCGTTGCTGCGGTTGCCCGACCCATTGCAGAATGGCCAATCCCTCAGTGGGCGATCGCCCCTGCCTGAGCAATTCCTCGACGATATATGGCAGGGAACGGGTAGCCATCAAAAAAATCAGCGTCTCCATTTGAGCGATCGCTGACCAAGAAAGGCTTTCTGGCGCATGCCCCGACAAAATCGCTACCGACTGACTCATGTCCTTGGCAGTGACACAGAGACCCGCCAATAAGGGTGCTGCTAGCGCTGAGGATACCCCCGGAATCACCACAGCCTCAAGACCCGCTGCCAAAACAGCCTCAAGCTCCTGATGCAAACGGCCAAACAGCCCCGGATCGCCACTTTTAAGGCGCACAACCCGTTGATACTGCTGGCCGTACTCCACTAAAAGGCGGTTGATTTCCGCTTGGGGAACTGCCTCAGCTCCCGCTCGTTTGCCCACCGCCACCCGCAAGCAATCACAGGGGGTGAGTTCTAAGAGGTTAGGGGAGAGCAGGGCATCGTAGAGAACCACCTGCGCCTGCTGCAGACAAGTCCCTGCCTGAATTGTGAGCGAGGCGGGAGTTCCCAGTCCCGCACCCACAAAATAGACCGTCAACGACTAGCCTTGACTACGTTGCAAGAAGATCATCGGGTTAACAGCACCCCGCCCTGGGGGGTGAATTTCAAAGTGGACGTGGGGGCCTGTGCTGCGACCCGTACTGCCCATTTCGGCAATTTGCTGACCCTGCTCAACGTATTGGCCTACGCGCACCAAGTTGCGATGGTTGTGGGCATAGAGCGTCAGCGTGCCATCGGCATGGCGAATTTCCACCAGATTGCCATAGCCACCGTCGTTCCATTGGGAGTAGGTCACCACACCGGCAGCCGCAGCATAAATGGGCGTACCTACAGGAGCTGCAATATCAATCCCGCGGTGCATCCGTCCCCAGCGGGGGCCAAAGCCAGAAGTCAACACACCACGCGCCGGCCAAATAAAGTTTGTCGTCAGGCTAGGCAGGAAGCGATCGAAGTTGGGCAGAGGGGGCAGGTCAAGATTACTGGGTAAAGGGGGAGCCACAATTGAGCGTGCCACCTTGACGGGGATAGGAGACACAATGGTCAGCACAGTAGCGGGTGGCGATGCCGTTACGGTTGTTGCTTGCGGGGCAATTGTGGGCTGGGGGAAAGCAGATGAGGTAAGGCGCGTTCGAACTGAAACAGGTACAGGAGTCGGGTGACGTTGTCCCTCAGAAGCACGCCCCAGAGGCACAGGTGGTAGGATTGGCCTTGGGGCAGAGGTGGGCAGTGGCCGATAGCTAACAAGTGTTGATGGTTGGGAAGGTTCGGTAGCTTCTCCCACCGCTGCTTCTAGTTCAATTTCCGTTGTAGTTTGTTCTAAGGAGCCGCCCATTCCTAACGGGGCATCGGTGATCAAGGAGGCAACGACCGAGGTGGTGGCTTGCGTCACCAAATCCGCCAAGCTATCGGTGCGAACCCGATGATCTACCACCTTGAAAGTGGGTTCAGAAGGAGGGCTGAGACGGTCAAAGGAAGCAAAGGCAGAGAGGGTCGGTGCTGGTCTTTTTAGGGTGAGGGGCGCAAAACTCACCTCCGTCTGGATAGTGCGTTGCCATGCCGCTTGGGTGACGCCCAAAAGTAATTCAGTTTTGTCGGCGGATAAAAGATTTTCAAACTCAGCAATCGGGTCTTGGGTTTCAGTGCTGAAGAGGGAGGGGAGGTTGAGAGAGTCGGAGCGAACGTCCTTTGAACCCAGATCGCGATCGCCCGCAAGGGTGGTCAAGTCAAGGGCTTGGGTGGGCTGAACTAGGGCAAAGGTGCCTAGCAAAGGCAGACAGGAACAAAGGGAGCGCAGCGAACGACCAAGCATAGAAGCAGACGCAAGAGGTGCATCCTGAGAGGCGGTAGGGGTACGACTATCGTTCCTCAAGGTAATCCTCCTCGCACACGAAATTTACAGTGATTCGACAAAGGGGTGAATTGAGAACACACATCATGAGCAATCGTTCAAGGGAGCCAGAGGCCACTCGCCGCATCTATGCCTAAAACTGTCCCAATCTGTTGTTTATGCAAAGGGTGTTTTGGCACCACGACGAAACTTCTAGGTGACTTTACCCAATCCACAACCAAATGACAAGCCTTCCCCCTACCTCGCCCTGCCATCTCTGGGAAGTAAATTTTTTCTCCAAAAAATAAAAATAAGAATTTTCTGCCTACTGGTTAATAATCAAAAAACCTGAATTCATGGCGCCTTGGGCTTAATTGCTGCTCATGAAAGAAAAATCACTATTTCGAATAAATGAATAAGTAGAGCAAAGTTAGCTAATCAGTATGTATAGTTTTTTTTAATAATGTAAGTCGGCTTACATCCTTCTGATTGTTGCTCCTTAAACCAAAATTGTCCTATAACACTTGTGCCAAATTGGGCCAAAAGTGGCACATATTTATCTTCACTCTCAGAGACGATTAGAGCAAGCTTGCTTGGTAGAATAAACGAGTTTGTAACGATTTTTGGCGATCGCCTTTCTGACGGAGCGTTATCCCCATGACTTACCACAAGCTGTGGTTTCAACAAACAGCAAGCCGCCTCAAAGTCTTGCGTCCTTTTCCCCCCTTTAGTGTTGTCCAAAACTTCATTCGTGAATATCTTCCCAACCTGATTGACTACATGGATGGCCAAGGATTGGATCTCCGGGATCCACAGCACTGGTGGGAGAGTATCCACATTGACGGCATTCTGGAACTAGAAAATAGCGAGGGGGAAACCCTGCGGGTTGCCGCTGGAATTATTGAGCAGTGGCGCAATGCCAACACTGCCCTCCGACTCATTACAACCCCTGCAATGGCTAAGCTGCGGCGAGAGGCACTCAATGTCAGCCAGCATTGGCTTTTTTATGTCTCTAGTCGCAAGCCCTACCCGGAGTCGCTGTGGATTGATTTGCTCTATGAGCAGGCGGATACGCCTCCCCCAGAAACGGGTTGCACCATTATTGAGGTGACGGAGCCGGAGACCTAGACGGTAGGTAGCCGACCACAAGAATATCCTCGCCTACGGTTTGCCAGCTCACGTCCTCTAGGCACAGCGCCTCATCCATCTTAGTGAAGCCCAGATCCGCCACCGGCACGGGAGCACGGGAGCCGCCAATAATTTTCGGTGCAATAAAGGCCCAGACTTTCTGCACCATCCCTTCTGCAATTGCGGCTGCTGCCAAGGAACCGCCACACTCCCAAAGTACCGTCATCATTCCCCGTTGATAAAGCTGCTCCATCACCGCTGTAGGTGTTAAAGAGTCTAGGTGAATGACCTCCACCCCCCGCGCCTGCAACTGGGGAATCAGGGGATGCTGGGGCGAAGCAGAAGTCACAACCAAGGTCGAAGCCGTGGTCGTTTCCCACAAAAGGGCATTTGGGGGCAAATCGAGGGTACGACTCATCACCACCCGTAGGGGATTGCGCTCATGGCGCGAGGTTAAAAGGGGATTATCGAGGCGCACGGTATTGCCCCCCACAATCACTGCATCACACTCAGAGCGCAGTTGGTGCACCATGGCTCGTGCAGCTTCACCACTGACCCAGAGACTGTGGCCGGCACTGGAGGCAATTTTGCCATCGAGGGTCATGGCGTATTTCAAAATGCCAAAGGGACGCTGATAGCGCACCCGATGAACAAACGCTTCGTTAAGGCGTTGACACTCTGCTTCCCGCACACCGACGGTGACTTTGATGCCCGCTGAGCGCAGCCGTTCTACCCCCGCCCCAGCCACTTGGGGATTCGGATCAATCATGCCCACCACCACCTTGGGAATACCCGCCGCTATAATCGCCTCGGTACAGGGGGGCGTGCGGCCATAGTGGTTGCAGGGTTCAAGATTGACGTAGAGGGTGGCTTTGCTGAGGAGGGGGCGATCGCTCTCGCTGACGCTGCGCAGAGCAAAAACCTCGGCATGGGGTTCCCCTGCCTTGGGATGAAACCCCTCCCCAATCACCCGTCCCTCCGCCACAATCACGCAGCCCACGAGGGGATTCGGAGCCGTACAGCCTTTGGCACGAGCCGCTAACTCAAGGCAGTGCCCCATATACTGGGCATCAAGCGTGGCTGTCTCCTCCACAACGGGGGCTGAGCGCATGGGTAAGAATCAACGCTCGTGTTCGGTTTCCGAGGAATGCTTCGGCAGTTGCTCCGCCTCTGGACATTCATCCGCAATGGGTAACTCCGCATAGCCCCGCGGGACTGCGGCGAGCCGTCGTGAGATCGAGCCAATGCTTTCGATATTGACGATCTCTTCCCAAGCACACACTTCGTCGTCTTCCTCCGTTTCGTAGCGAATGGTAACAACGTTTCCTTCGATGTCCACAATGCGTGCCCGGTCAATCAGGCGTTGTTGATCCCGCAAGTAAATCCAGACTTCTTGGCCGTCGGTATAGAGTTGATAAAGCTTGCGGTGTAACATAGAACGGTCTCCTTTTCGGAATTGGGCGTAGCAACAGTTGATAGGCTGTGCTGCAACCTCTTGCCTGTTATCTTACTGCTAGACTTCACAGATGAGCAGCGGTGAATGGAAGGTGTGAAGACTGAGGTTGTCCATACCGTTGTAGCGATCGCGCAGCACAGGGGAAAGAGTGATTCTGACGGTCTGGGGTAGATCTCGTACAATCGAATAAGCGTAACGAAGGGTAAATAATCCGTTACTATAACGCTATTCATTTATTCTAACCAGTGCGGAGTCGTTCAAACGGCATGGGTAAAATTGTTGGCATTGATCTGGGGACAACCAATTCCGTCATTGCTGTGTTGGAAGGGGGGAAGCCCGTTGTGATTGCCAACGCAGAAGGCTCCCGCACCACCCCCTCTGTGGTGGCCTTTGGCAAAGATGGCGAGCGCCTTGTGGGTCAGTTGGCACGGCGACAGGCGGTGCTCAATCCCCAAAACACCTTCTATGCCGTGAAGCGGTTTATTGGCCGCGAATATAGCGAACTGACGGCTGAGTCCAAGCGGGTACCCTATACGATTCGCCGCGATGAATCGGGGAAGGTGCGCATCAAGTGCCCCCGTCTGCAACGGGAATTTGCCCCCGAGGAAATTTCCGCTATGGTCTTGCGCAAGCTGGTGGAGGATGCTAGTCGCTATCTTGGGGAACCCGTCACCGACGCGGTGATTACCGTGCCCGCCTACTTTAATGACTCCCAGCGGCAGGCCACCCGTGATGCGGGGCGTATTGCGGGCTTAAATGTGCGGCGAATTATTAATGAACCCACGGCGGCGGCTCTGGCCTATGGTCTGGATCGCCAGAAGGAGCAGACAATTCTCGTCTTTGACCTTGGCGGTGGCACCTTTGATGTCTCGATTCTCGAAGTTGGCGATGGCGTGTTTGAGGTGAAGGCCACGAGCGGCGATACCCAACTGGGGGGCAATGACTTTGATAAGTTAATTGTGGACTGGCTCGCCGAAGACTTCCTTGCCAAAGAGGGCATTGATCTGCGGCGCGATCGCCAGTCCCTACAACGGCTCACCGATGCCGCCGAAAAGGCCAAAATTGAACTGTCTGGCCTACTGGAAACCCACATTGATCTGCCCTTTGTTACCGCCACAGCGGATGGGCCAAAGCACATTGAAACCACCCTTAGTCGCCGCCAATTTGAAGACCTGAGCCAGGACCTGCTGCAACGACTGCGCTATCCGGTCGAACAGGCACTGATGGACGCCCATTTAACCCCTAGTCAAATTGACGCGGTAGTGCTGGTGGGTGGTGCGACGCGGATGCCCATGGTGCAGAATCTAGTCCGGCAGATGATTGGCCGGGAACCCAACCAAAACGTCAACCCCGATGAGGTGGTGGCAATTGGGGCAGCAATTCAAGCGGGTATTCTGGCAGGGGAAATGAAGGACATTCTGCTGCTGGATGTAACTCCCCTCTCGTTGGGTGTGGAAACCATTGGTGGGGTGACCAAGGTGCTGATTCCCCGCAACACAACAATTCCTGTGCGTCGCTCCGATATTTTCTCAACCTCAGAAAATAACCAAAGCCAAGTGGAAATCCACGTGGTTCAAGGGGAGCGGGAACTGGCAGAACACAACAAGTCTTTGGGACGCTTTAAGTTAACGGGAATTCCGCCAGCACCTCGCGGGGTGCCCCAAATTCAAGTCTCCTTTGACTTGGATGCCAATGGCCTGCTCCAGGTGGTGGCCTTGGATCGCTTTAGTGGTCGTGAGCAAAGTGTGGTGATTCAGGGGGCCTCAACTCTGAGTGAAGAGGAAATTCAGCAGATGCTCTTGGATGCGGAGTCCAATGCAGCGAGCGATCGCCAGCGGCGGGCACGCATTGAGAAGCGCAACCGCGCCCAAGATTTAATTAACCGCGCTGAACGTCAATTGCGGGAAGCAGCTCAGGAATTTGGCTATCAATTTGCCGCTGATCAGCGCCGTAGTATTGAGGCCTTGGTGCGGCAATTGCAGGAAGCCATTCGCAATGAGGACGATCGCCAGATTGACCTCACCTATGCGGCCCTTGAAGAGCGGCTCTACGAATTTGTTCGTCAACTGCGCCTCAGCGAAGAGGAACTGGAAGAGGATGAAGATGTCTTTAAGCTGCCCAACCTCAAGGAAGCAGTAAATAAAGGTCTTAATGCGGTACGGGGTCGAGAGCGGCGGCGCGACGATTATGAGGATGAGTGGGATGAGCCGCCCCGGACGCGGCGTTCCCGCAGCTACTCCCAGCGCAGTGATTCAGCTGCATGGGATGATTGGGATGACGACGACTGGTAGAGCTGCGTTGCATTCTTGGCTGGAAATGCGAGTGTGAATAGGACGGTCAATGCGTAATTTTCGAGATTACTACCAGCTTTTGGGCGTGGATCGGAGTGCCAGTACGGAGGAGATTAAACGTGCCTATCGGCGGCTGGCGCGGCGGTACCATCCCGATATGAACCCAGGCGATCGCGCTGCTGAGGAGAAGTTCAAAGACATTAGTGAAGCCTACCAAGTTCTAAGTGATCCGGCTCGCCGTGAGCAATACGATCGCTACGGTGAATATTGGTCACAACCCGGTTTTCGCACTCGTCCTTCCCAACGCACCACGGTGGCTCGGCGCAATGGCACCAGTGTCCGGGAAGAACCCGACCTCAGTGAAGATAACTTTCAAGAGTTTTTGGATCAACTGTTGGGTCGGCGATCGCCCCGCACCTCTACAGTTCCTGCGGATCCCCCCCGTCGCTCGCCTACGATAGAGACAGACTATTTTCGCCCTGGCACCGTCAAAACTGCCTATACCGCTGTGAGTCGCCGCGACGCTGAAGCTACCCTCGAAATCCCCCTTGAAAAGGCCTACGCAGGGGGACGGGAGCGAATTCGCCTTGGAGATGGGCGCTCTTTGGAAGTAACCCTACCGCCGGGAATGGTTACGGGTCAACGAATTCGGCTACGGGGGCAGGGCACGGGCGGCGGTGATCTCTACCTCAAAATTCAGGTGACGCCCCATCCCCTCTTTCGCCTTGAGGACTACGACATTGTCTGTGAACTCCCTGTGACCCCCAGTGAGGCTGCTCTCGGCGGCCAAATTGAAGCCCCTACCCTCGATGGTTGGGTGAAAATGATGGTGCCCCCAGGGGTACGCACAGGCCAACGTTTGCGACTGGCCGGCAAAGGCTATCCTCGCCCCGATGGCGATCGCGGTGACCAACTGGTGGAAATTGTCATTACCCTGCCGCCCCAACTGAGCGATGCTGAACGCGACCTCTATCGGCAACTTCAGGCCATTGAGTCCTACAACCCCCGTGCCCATCTGGCGTACTCCTAAACTATGGATGCCTTGGTCTTTGCTGACCCCGCAGCGCAGCCTCTCCTAAAGGACATTCAGACCTACCTCACTACCGTTGTCGCGCCAATTGCCAACCGTATTGATCAGCAAACGTCCCTTTTATCGGCAAGTCTGCAAGCCCTAGGGAACTTAGGCATTTTCCGTTTGGCGGTACCCAAGGCAATGGGGGGATTGGGGTGCGATCGCCGTACCCTGTGGCATTTGAGCTTGCAACTAGCGCAAACCTCTGGTGCCCTTGCCTTTTTGGTGGCACAACACCAATCCGCCTTGGGGATGATTCTTGAACATCCTGAAGGGAACGTTGCCCAAACCTACTTAGGGGATTTGATGAAAGGGCAGGTGTTGATTGGGGTCAGCTTTTCCCATTTACGCCATACCCCAGCGGAGCTACAAGCTCAACCCACCAGTGGCGGCTATCTCCTGCGGGGCACGCTGCCTTGGCTCAGTGGCTTTCAGCACATGACAAGGTTTGTCGCTGCTGCCCCCTTGCCGGATCGGCGGATTCTTTTTGCCCTTCTGCCTTTTACCAATGCCCAACAGGCCAGTGGCGGCATTTTGCACCTCTCTCTGCCCCTGCCTTTGGCGGTGATCCCCTCTACCCAAACGGTGCAAGCGGAAGTGGTGGATTGGTTTGTGCCATCCGAAGATGTGGTGGGGATAGGTGCAGCGGATTGGATGGCCGTGCGCGATCGCCAGCAACTGCTGCGGGGCAGTGCTCCCCCTATGGGCTGTGCCCGTCGGAGTTTACAGATACTCGCTGAGCGTGCCGATGCCAAAAACCTCTATTACGCCTTTCGCGATCGCTGGCAGCGCCTTTACGACCAGATTCAAGGGGAGCTAGAGACTATTAATCTCCCCTACCATGCGCAACTGCGGGCTGCCGCCATTCAGCTTGCTGTTCAAACTGCCCAAGCCGCCTTGGTGACCAGCGGGGGCAGTGCTTTAGTGCTCAGTCACACGGTGCAGCGTCTCTATCGGGAAGCCATGCTCTACACTGTCTCTGGCCTGAATGCTCCCCTACGCTATGCTTTAATGGAGGGATTGCTCTTTGAACAGGGTTCCCATTGAGCGAGATCAGGGTCTGCCCCTTGAGTGGTTTGCCCGCCCTGCACCGGTAGTGGCTAGGGAGTTACTGGGGTGTGTTCTCGTGCGGCAGCAGGCCAGTGGTGAACTCTACCGAGGCCGCATTGTGGAAACTGAAGCCTACATGGCCGGGGACCCCGCCTGTCATGGCTATCGTCGCCAAACGCCTCGCAATGCTCCCATGTTTGCAGCCCCCGGCACCATTTATGTCTATCAAATCTATGGCATTCACCACTGCTTAAATATCGCCAGCGATCGCTCCAACTTTGCCAGCGCAGTTCTGATTCGTGCCCTTGAGATGCTCAGCCCGCCCTTGCCTCCCCGCAGTGCCGCTGGGCCGGGGAAACTGTGCCAACTCTTAGGGATTGATCGCCGGCTTTCTGGCTTGCGACTAGGGAAAGACAGCGGCATCTGGGTGGAAACCCCGCCCCAGCCGTTGACAGACCCTGTGGTACAGACCACTCGCATTGGTATTTCCCAAGGGCAGGAGATTCCCTGGCGGTGGTACGTGCAGGGCAACCCTGCAGTGTCCCGCTATTCGTAGCTGCCCGTCACGATTGTGGGCTGCTCTTCCGTTTGCTGTAGAAACTGGATTGCTTTTTCAAGGGCCTGCCGGCGATCGCTCACCACATGATCAGCGGGCAACCGATCCAAAATACGGAAGCGTTGGAGCCGCTGTTGCACTTTAGTCGCCTTCTGCGCTGCACCATTCACCAGAAAAATCGCCAAACGATGCTTTTGCGCCTCTTGGATCAACGACTCAATGGCTAAGGCTGCTGTCACCCCCAATAGGGGCACACTGCTGACATCGAGAATCAGCACCTTATAGTCCGACATGATGGCCTGCCGTTGCGAAATCGCCCAAGCGGAGCCAAAACTCATCGGGCCGCCGAGGTGGAGGAGCAACAGTTGCCCCTTAGCCTGCCGAAAGAGTTCTTTTTCCTCTGGAGTGAGGGGGGTTTGATCATCGGCATGGGTAATCGCCTTGACATCCTCCGATTGCAGATCCGCCAAGCGCTTAATCGTCAGCATATTGGCAATAAAGACACCCACACCCACCGCCACAATCAAATCCACAAAGACCGTCAGCAGCATCACGCCATACATAATGAAGGCGGCTCGCAAAGAAAGCACATGGGCGCGTTTGAGAAAATTCCAGTCAATGATGTCTATCCCCACCTTGATCAGAATCCCCGCCAGCACCGCATTGGGAATCGGTTCTGTTAGGGGGGCAGCCCACAGCATCACCATCAGCAGAATGACAGCGTGAATCATCCCCGATAAGCAAGTGCGTCCCCCCGCTTGGATATTCACCACTGTACCCATCGTGGCACCAGCACCGGGCAAACCGCCAAAAAGACCGGACAGCAGGTTGCCAATACCTTGACCAATTAGCTCCTTATCCGAATCATGTTGAGTGCGGGTAATACTGTCGGCAATCACTGAGGTTAAGAGGGAATCAATACAGCCGAGCATCCCCAGCATGGCTGCGTCCACCAGCATTGTTTTCAGCGCTGGCAGCGTAAAGGTGGGAGGGACAAACTGGGGCAGGCCGGTAGGAATTGTGCCAATGCGGGTTAAACCGGCATCCGCAAAAAAGACCATTGACAGAATCGTACCCAAAACCAGCGCCAAAAGCTGTGGCGGCACAATTCGGCGAATTTTCTGAGGTGTGAAATAAATGACACCAAGGGTGAATAGTCCTAAAATAAGGGCGGTGGGGTTCAGCGTTTGAATCCACTCTGGCAAGTTGTACACTGCCCCTAGGACACCCCCCTTACTGCTGTGCCCCAACAGCGGGCCAATTTGCAGCAGGATCATGATCAGGCCGATCCCCGACATGAAGCCGGAGATCACGGTGTAGGGCATGAGGGTGATGTACTTGCCCAGTCGCAATAGGCCAAAGAGGATTTGAAAACAGCCTGCCAGCATCACCACCGTAAAGGCCATGTAGAGTCCCTGTTCGGGGTATTCGCTGGTTAGACGGGTGATCACTGCCGTAATCACGACGGTCATCGGCCCTGTGGGATTGGAAATGAGCGTCGGCGTACCCCCAAAGAGGGCGGCAAAAAAGCCGAGAAAGACGACACAATAGAGTCCCGCCGTTGCACCCGCGCCAGAGGTGACCCCAAAGGCCAAAGCCATTGGTAAGGCAACAATGGCAGCAGTCAACCCACCAAAGAGATCGCCACGCCAATACTTAAAATGAACTCGGTTAACGAAATTTGTTAGCATCCCTGCCCCTTTTGGCAAATCTAGAACGGTTTTCATAGCTAAATCAGTGTCAGGAAACTACCTTGGCAGAGCATCCCCATGACTTATGGCTATGCTAAGAAAGCATTTAATTGAAATAATTCTATGTTCTTGTGGGCGCGATCTGTCTAGTGGAAGATCAAAAATTTTCTTATTTGTCCTATAGGAAATTGTCCTATAGGAAAAAGGTCGAGAATCGGAGAAGAGCAAGACCTGTTTCCTGTAAAACTTTGTTACACTCAGGGATTGAGAGACCTAACTGATGAGGAAGACTGCTTCTATGAGTCAATCGCCGCTGGATGCCTTTTTCCTTGGTCGAGCAACCGCAACGCTCCTGCGTGATCAGGCGCAGCATCTATTTGTGGAACTTCTGAGTCAACTGGGGCGATTTGATGCCGAACAGCAGCAGCGGCTCCATCAATTCATGGAAGAGGTGCAAGCTCGCGCCCGTCAGGAGGCAGAAATGGTGGTGCCTCGGAGTGGGGTGGATTGGCAGGCGTTGATTGATGATTTGCGGGCGGAAATTGCTGCTCTGCGCACGGAACTGCAACGCTACCGCAATCGCGAAAGCTAGGCACGTGGAACAACAATATAGCCAGTTTTTAAGTAGGCATCGGTTGCTGCTGGCTCTCGCGAAAAAGACTCACCACCTAAAACCCAGTGGCGATCGCGCCCCCAATACCACCAATAGGCTGCCGTATAGGCACAGAGAACTGCATCTAGTTGATCCTCAAGCGCCTTGAGGTCTCGCCCGTTGGTGGGGGTTTCGGTAGTTAGTTCCAATGCTAAGGGTGGCTCACAGTGGGGAAGATGGGTAGCCATTAAATCCCTAAGCTTGGCCAGCCCTTTGGCTCGCTCGGCAAGGCGGCCTTTTTTGTATTTAATGATTTGGTCAAGCTGAAAGAGAGCGATCGCCGTGGCATGGGGGAAGACTTCAATTTGAAATCGCCCTTGTTCTTGGGGGATGATCGTAGGTGCATGGTGAAACCCCCGCTGGCGGAGGGCTTGACTAAACCCCGTGGTGTAACTCGCAAAGGGAGACTGCTGATTCGCAGGATAACAGCCGGCATGGTACCGCCCAAGGACTTGATGGGACTGGCGATCGCAGGTACGCATTCCCCGTGAATTGGGAATAATGAGGGGGGCATCCACTGCCACCATTGCTACTTGCGCAGGGGGGGCATCGCGATCGATCCATGCCAAGAGTTCATCCGTATCGCGGGAGCGATCGCGAGCGACCAACGCCAAACCTTGCCCCTGCCACTGCAAACAGCAGTACCCTGACGCCCCTCCCTGCCACGCCAAATCAACGCCGAGAAACCGCATTTGCTGCCATCAACTGTTGTTGCGGTGGGTGATCTTGAATCAGCAAAGCAGCAGCCACCACCCCCACAGGTGGTACAAGCACTAAGCCAACTAAGGGGATCAACAGCCCCAAAAACTGCGCCAAACCAAGGCCATAGATTTGTGGCGTATAGGCAAGGGTCAAAAGTTTGCGCTCTCTCAAGGAAGTGCTGTGTTTTTCAAGGAGGTAATCAAAACTGCCTCGCCCTAGAAAGAAACTGTTGACGATCGCCATCACGATAGGTTGCAGCGGCCCTGTTAGAAATGAAAGCAGCAGAAAAATCACTTGCAACACCGCATCCCGCAGCGCAAACCAACCACCGACAATGGCGTTCAATAGATCGCGCCGCCACCCCACCTCAATCGTTTGTCCTGTGGTAATTTTTTCGACACGATTCAGCAGCGGACCAAGAAAGGGAATCACCACAAGGGGAATTAGCGTTTGATAGCCAATTAGGGCTAAAAAGATAGCAATGAGGGTGGCCAAAATATCAATGAACCCTTGGTAAAGCCACTGCCATTCCCCACCCACAAACCAATAATCGCCAACGACTTGAACAGCCCAGAAAGCAGCAATGATAAGCGTTACCCCCAGAACAAGGCTCAAGAAGGCAGGTAACAGCAGATAGCCCCAAAGACGATAACGGGCGATAAAAAAAAGACCACGACCAAAGGCAAAGAAACCGGCCTGAAACCGCTGTCCTGCTGACCAAAGCTGCTTGATCACTCAATTAGTCAGTTCTAGAAGCCCCTAGGAAAATCCTAGCCTATCCACGGCGGGGTGGTGTGCCTTCATCATCGGGAGGGGGCGCATCGGCGACAAAATCAGGGGTATTGACCTGTTCAGCACGGGAAATCGGCGTTGCTGTCGGTCGCCACAGCCAACTGGTCAAGAGTCCAAGGGTGAGCAGTCCCACCAGCAGGGGAATAAATAGATCCATCATCGTTGTTTGCCTCATTGAGTTCATTATTGTACAGAATCGGAGGAATCTCTCTTTAGTGTTGGCTCTCTTGACGCAGGGTCACTCCTATAAGTTCCAGTACAGATCCTTGCGTAAGAATTGCAGGCATTCAAAACAGTTAAACTGGCTCGCTGTAGCCGCAGAGTTTGAGCTATCGTTGAAGTGGCCACCTTAGGTGATAAGAGCAATGCCCCTGTCTCCCTTTTGGATCTGGTTAATTGTTGCCATCATTCTTTTTGTGATGGAGCTTTTGTTGCCGACGGCTTTTGTGGAAGCCACCCTTGGCCTCAGTGCTCTCATTGTTGCCTTTCTCTCGTTTCTCGTTCCCAGCCTTTCGGTGCAAATTGCACTTTGGATTGTTCTATCAGTGCTAGTGGCCTTTCTCTTGCGGCGGTATCAGCCAAAACGAGTCTCGCCTGCGCTCAAGGAAGCGGCTGAAGCAGAAACAATTACGAAAATTCCTGCGGGTAAAACAGGACGAGTACTCTATGAAGGGATTTCTTGGCAAGCTCGCTGCGATGATCCCCGCTTGACCATTCCCGAACATCAGCGGGTGATTATCATTGCCCGTCAGGGAACGACGCTGATTGTGATGCCCGAAGATGCTATTCAGTCCTATCAGTCCTAGGGGGCGATCGCCGTTTCTTGCGGCGCGTCGTAGCCGGATCAATGGGAAAGCCAGCAAGGGGAACCACCTGCTCGAGGCGTTCTTTCTCAAGCCGTTTTAATTCCGTGTAATCTACCCAGTGAATACAATCCACGGGGCAGGTGTCAATGGCTTCTTGAATCAATTCAAGGGGATCACCATCTTGGCGCACCACCCGCGATCGCCCGTAGTTCGGCTCGATGTAAAACGTATTTCGCGCCACATGGGCACAGTGTTTGCAGCCAATGCAGGTAATCTCATCCACATAGACACCGCGTTGGCGATGGGTTCCCCCGAGTTCAGGTTCGTAGCCGCTGCGGGGTGTACTTTGGCGCAGGTGACCGCCAAGCTCTGGCTCTAAACCAAGGGGCTGATCCATCTGCCTATCCATTGTCCTTAGCGTCTAGGAACGCCAGCGTTGCAGCACAACCTTGAGACTACCATCAGCCTGCTGTTCTGTGGTCTGGACTTGAAAGCCTTGCTCCGTAGCCGATTGCAACACCGCATGGTAGGCATAGCGCTGAGTGACTTTATTCAAAAAGCGATCCACTGACCATGCCTGCTGCCAAAATTCGAGATCGGCCACTAGCTCATACTCAGTGCCATTCCAGCGAAAGCCAATGTCATAGCCATTGTCTTGGGGAACAACGACTTGAGCCGTTTGGGTTTGACCGCGAAACCCGCGCACTTCTTGGGAGTCAGATTGCCACGGTAAGCCCAAGTCCGTTAGGGCAGCCTGTAGGGCGGGTAAACTCCGAATTTGGGTTTTAATTTGGCTGAAGTGCGACATGGACACCAATCCTCAACGATTACCACTGGGAGGGGAGAGATTGAACAACCAATTGATTTTCTTCCTCTTGGGGAGCGTAGTATTCTGCGGTGGGCTGTTGGCTAATGACACACCCCAGTTGCGCTTCAATGGCAGCAGTCACCTCAGCACAGGATGCCCCAGAAATTCCCGTCACCGTTTCAACAACACGGCCATCGGGATAAATCACAAATTCAAGGGTTTCCAGCATTGGCACAACCGTCTCACTCGCAATTGCTACAAATGACCCACGAGGATAAAATTGAAGTCCTAACCTATGAAACTCATTGTGACGAAGGCTAACCAAAAGAGTCAAGGTCTTTAATAAACTTTACACTCCGCAGTAATTTTCCCCGCATGCCTGAAAAGCTGAAAGATTAGTCATCTATAGAGCCAAGTCTGCGCGCAGAATTGATAAGAGATATGTCAATTGCTTTTCTTGGACGAGACGGCGGCCTCACTCAATCCCTCTGGAAAAAGCCATATGATATTCAGAAATGCATTTCACCTTAAACCTAAAAAACAATAAAAAGCTATAGAAAAGTGATGGAGCAGTTTTTTTCACCATTAGCACTCTTGGTCTGGGCATTGCTAGGGGGGTATCTTCCTCCCTGTGGCCAGCGATCGCCCGTGGAGAGTCTCCAGCCGTGATCAATATCAGTGAGCAAACTCAGGTTCCAATTGCCGAACAATTTATTGATGCCCTGTTTAGCAATAACTTTGACGTAGCGTGGAGTTATTTGCACTCGCAACTGCAAGAAGAGTTTCCGCCCAAATGATTAAAGCAAAGCAAAGCAAAGAAAGGTTTCTAAAGCGAGTAGGCGCCTACAAAGAGCGTCTTGGCAGCGAAAGCAACGGCAATATTGTTAGTGTCAAGGTAGCGTTTGCTAAGGTGACCGATACATTGATTGTGATCATGCATAGCAATGGTAAGATCACAGGTATTAATTTCCCCGCAACGCCTGACGAGCTGTCTGCTCAGCCTTTGCCCTCGCCCTCTCGGCCTTGACCTTTATGCAAGAACGGCGTAATTCTCCTAGACCTGAATTATCCTTACAAAATACGCCCTTTTTTCGCGACTTACCGCAGGCAGTGGTGGAAAAGGCCCTCGCCCATGTGGTCACCCGTCAACATCCCGCCAACCGCGTGATTTTGCTGGAGAATGATTGGGGCACATCGGTTTACTTTATCCTCAGTGGCTGGGTCAAAATTCGCACCTACAACATTGATGGCAAGGAAGTCACCCTGAATATCCTCGGACCCGGGGAACTTTTTGGCGAAATGGCTCCCCTAGAGGAAGTGCCCCGCTCAACGGATGTCATTACCCTAACGCCGACGGTCGTGGCCAATATGCCTGCAACGGATTTTGTCAATCTCATCAATACTGAACCCCAAGCGGGAATCCGCCTTGCTAAGCTAATGGCACGACGGCTACGGCAACTGAACCGGCGGCTGCGGCTACGGGAATCCGATAGTACGTCACGGGTGGCGGATGTTCTTCTGTTTTTGGCAGATGGTCAAGGGCGACAGGGAGCCGATGGCTTGGAAATTCCCAATTTACCTCACCGTGAGTTAAGCAGTCTGAGTGGCATGGCGCGGGAAACAGTGACACGGGTGCTAGGGAAACTGGAGCGCAAGGGCATTATTCGCCGTAACCAAGAGAGGCTGTGCATTACGGATCTACGCGCCTTAGAAAGTTTATTGCTTTAGCACCAGAAACAATGATGCTCCGTCTGAGGAAGAAGGTAAGTAGTGCCCAATACTCCAGCCAATAAGCACCCCTAAAATCGCCATTTGAATCAGCACTACCATAATTTGCCAGTTCCGGTAGCCCGCAGCTTTCATTTCAATGCGCACGAGAATTTCGGTGCCAATGAGAATAGCAATCACACTAAAGATATGAAAGGCAATAATGGCAAGGGTAACAGCAGTACTGAGCACTAGCACTGTAAAGAGACTGGGGGTGCCTACGCGCATGACTAGGTTACTAAAGATGCCCTTAGGGTTGCTCTGGCGCGATCGCAACAGGCTGGAGGTACCTCCAACAATAAATACTGTCAGAATGGCCGCCAAAAAAGAGGCATAGGCTGACCACATCCAAGGATAGGCAGATAAGTACCAGCCCACGAGGACGTAGCCCAATACCACAAGTGAGAGTAAGGCTAAGGGAAACTTGGTATGGTCTGGCGATGAAGTCATCGCTAGCGGGGCGCAAGGTGAGTACAAATCCACTCTACGGCAGCGGCTAAATCGGCTGCAATGTAGTCGGGCTGACTGGCATGCTGGTAGCTCCCCTCAAGAACGCGATCGCCAAAGCCTGTTTGTACCAAAATGCCATAGCAGCCGGCATTCCGTGCCAGATCAATATCGGTGGCTTTGTCCCCCACCATGACACTGCGGCTGAGATCTAAATCATGATCCCAAGCGGCTGCTACAAGCATGCCGGTATTGGGTTTGCGCCATGTCGTCCAGCCTGCATAGTCGGCAACCACACCCCCTTCAGGACGGCTGAGATCAGGACAGAAATACACTGCATCCAACACGGCACCGGCACCTGCGGCAAGTAACTCTTGGAGTCTGTGGTGCAGAGCATGAACATGCTCGATGCTGTAATAATCCCGCGCGGGACCCGATTGATTGGAGGCTAAGCAGCAAAACCACCCCGCATCATTGAGTCGCCGCACCGCTTGAGCCGCACCGGGGATGAGCTGCAAATCCTCAAGGCGGTGAATATAGCCTACCTCTTGGTTCAGCACGCCATCGCGATCAAGAAAGACAGCCGGCCTAGCCATGGCGAGCCGCCTCAATCACTGCCGAGACGGGAATATCGGCCATGTTGCCTGTGGCGGACTTGACAGCGCGAAAACGGGGATCGGCGGGCAGGAGTTTAGCGGGATCCGTAGGGCCAAAAAGCGCCACAAGGGGAGTCCCCACCGCCACGCCAATGTGCATTGGACCACTATCGGTACAGAGAATTTGTTGTGCCTGTTGCATTAGAGCCGCCAGTTTGCGTAAGTCCGGGGGACGGCTAATCTTTATCTCTGGTAGCGCCTGCGTTAGCGCACTCACCCATGCTTGATCTTCAGGGCCACAGACGACGATAAAGGGCAGATGTGGCTCCTGCTGTTGCAAGGTCTGGATCACCTCAACCCAAGCAGCGGGGGGGTAAATTTTGTTAATTCCCTTGGTGAGTGCCATCTGGCTCGAGCCACCGTGCAAGAGGCGATACCTGCCAGTCATTCCTAGGCGTTGCTGCTCTGCCGTTGCCCACTCTTGATCTTCCGCAGTAATGAGAGCTTTGGGCAAAGGACAGGGGGTGGTGATGCCAAAGGCTTTGAGCAGATCGTGGTAGGTGGCGGCACTGTACTGATCAAGGTTGACGGGTACAGCATCAGTGAGAAATCCCAAGGGATTGAGTTTGGCAAAGCCGACTCGCTTGGAAATCCCTGTCAGCCACAGCAAAAAGCGCACTGCTTTACTCCGTCCCAAGGAGAGAATGGCATCGTACTCTCCCTCCCGCAGGGTGCCAATGAGGTTGGCCCAATCCGCTAGGGCGTTGCGGTCTTTGAAGTTAAAGGGAATAACTTGGTGGACACTGCCACTGAGCTGGTAGGCGGCAACAGCACGGGGTTCAACCACCACATCTAGCTGCGTCTCTGGAAAATGGGCTTTGAGATCATCAAGGGTGGGAAAAAAGAGAATTTGATCACCAATGCCGCCGGGCACCAGCGCCACGATACGTTTCATAGGGGTTGAGAACTTATGCAAACTCGCCCTTAATTTTACCCGCAAGGCGATCGCGCCACGCTAAGGCGAGGGGAAGCTCCGTAAAGGAAATGCGATAGCACTCTCCTGTAGTAGTTTGCAGCACTAGATGAATCGTTCCCTTGAAGCGATCGCGCTCTGTCTCAAGCCGCTGGCCACCCCCCTCGACCCAGACGCGCTGCAGGGTCGATAACTCACAGGTTTGTAAATTAACAATGCCCTGTCGCGTCGGTCGCCCCCACGTCAGGCGATCGCCCTGCTGACCGAGGACAGCGGCAATATCATACTTACTGGCCTCAAACTGCTGTGCCCACTGGCGATAGTGTTCCAGCTTGCGGTACTCGACCCAGCCCAACCATGCTAGGACAATAAAAACCGCCAATAGGGGTAACCAAAGCAAACCGTGACTCATGGATTCACCAATAACTGCCGCCGTAAGACATCGAGGGCATTCATCACACTCAGATGCCGCACCCAATCCCGTCCCCGTTGACCGCTGAGGCGAAATTCACGGGTAATCACCTCGCCGTTGGGCAGTGCCACACCAATATAGACCAGTCCCACTGGTTTCGTGAGCGTCGCTCCCCCTGGACCAGCGATGCCTGTAATACTCACGCCCCAATCACTGGCCAAACGAGTCTTGACCCCCAATGCCATTTGAGCCGCCACCACGGCACTCACAGCCCCCTCTTGCTCAAGATCCTGAGGATTCACCCCCAGTAAATTCACCTTCACTTCGTTGGCATAGGCAATGACGCCCCCCCTGAAGTAGAGGGAACTCCCTGGAAGTCGCGTCAGCATTTCGCCAAGGCCACCGCCGGTACAGGACTCTGCCACGGCCACTGTTTGGTGTCGTTCTTGGAGGAGGCGAGCCACCGCACTGGCGAGGGTATCCTCATCGGCACCATAGCAATCTAGGCCAACAATTTGGCGAATCTCTGCTTCGACGGGCTGAATTAACTGCTGAGCTTCCGCTTCATCCTTAGCGCGTACGGTAATGCGGAGGCGGGTTTCGCCATTGCCAGCATAGGGGGCTACAGTGGGATGCTCACGGGCAATTTGGGCAGCCACTTTTTCGGCAAGCACGGATTCCGGAATGCCCCAGAAACGCAGCACACGGCTGTAAATGACCTCTTTGCCCCAGCCTTGGGAGCGCAAAAAGGGTACCGCCGTTTCTTGCCACATTTGTTTCATTTCCGCAGGGACACCGGGAAAGGTCAAGATAGTCAGACCGGTGCGTGGCTGCCAGATCATGCCGGGGGCAGTCCCCAAGGGATTGGGGAGAATCTGCGCCCCCACGGGCAGAAGGGCTTGCTTGCGATTACTGGGGCTAAAGCCGCCGCGATGGGCATACTTGCGCTCTAGGTCAGCGATGATTTCTGGGCGTTCCTCAAGGGGCACTTGAAAGAAATCGGCGAGGGTTTCGGTGGTGAGATCATCGGGCGTAGGGCCAAGACCTCCCGTGAAAATTAATAGGTGGGCGCGATCGCAGGCAATGGCCACGACTTTCTTAATCCGCGTGGGATTGTCACCCACCACCGTTTGATAGTAGTGGGGAATGCCCAAGCTTGCCAGTTGCTGTGCCAAAAACTGGGCATTACTGTTGAGAATCTCCCCCAGCAGCAATTCCGTGCCCACGCAAATAATTTCTGCACTCATTACTTCAGTCATTTTCGCTGCTGCGTACCCGTTGCCAGACATACCACGAGGCAAAGCCCATCAAAAGAGAGGCTGCCACGGCATACCCCCATCCTCCTGGTAAACCCGCTAAACCCAAAGCAAGACTGCCCACCCACAGTGTCAAGCAATAGATAAACAGCACCGTCACCCGCTGCGAAAGCCCCGCTTTGAGAAGGCGATGGTGTAAGTGTCGCTTATCGGGCGCAAAGGGAGACTGCCCTTTCAGAAGGCGGTGAAAAACGACCGTTGACGTATCCAAAATGGGTACCGCCAAAATTAAGAGAGGCAGCAGAATGGCCACCGCCGTATAGGCCTTGACGAGTCCAATCACCCCCAAACCGGCGAGGGTGAACCCCATGAAGTAGGCGCCTCCATCTCCCATGAAAATTTGGGCGGGATTGAAGTTGTAGCGCAGGAACCCCAGTGCCCCTCCCGCCAAGGCGGCGGCTAAGAGTCCTGCTTCTGGCTCTCCCATCAGCATACAGACAAAAAACATCGCGGAGGCGGCAATACCGGACACTCCCGCTGCCAGACCATCCACACCATCAATAAAGTTAATGGCATTGGCAATCCCCACCAGCCACACGGTGGTCAAGGGCAAACTGAGCCAGCCGAGGTCAACAATGCCCATAAAGGGCACGGTAATAATGCGAATTTTCACCCCCACCGCCCAGACAATCGCCGCCACGAGAAATTGCAGGACAAGGCGTAGGAGTGCTGGTAAAGTCAGCAGATCATCCGCTAGGCCAATGAGAAAAAAAGCCACCCCCCCAAGGGTGACTCCCCAAATTTCATACTCCGCCGGCTGGGGCAGGACACCGAAACCGCCAGCATTCCAGACAATCAGCAGTGCCACCAGATTACCGAGAAAGATAGAGATGCCACCGAGGCGCACCATCGGACGAGTGTGAATCTTGCGTTCATTGGGGCGATCCACAAACCCCGCCTTGTGTCCAAGGTCATTGACAAGGGGGGTGACCAAGAGGACAACGGCAATGGCAGCAAGAAAGGCAATCAGGTGGTACAGCATCTGCTCAGGGTATTGGCAGGATTCCCCCTCAGGCTAGCACTGGTTGCGGCAATTGCAGGTGGGGATAGAGAGGAAATTTGGTGCAGAGGGCAGCTACCCGCTCGCGACAGCGGTGCTTGATGGTTTCATCCGCAGGAGCATGCAGGCGATCGCTAATAATTTCGGCGATTTCTGTAAACTCCGTTTCCGTAAAGCCACGGGTAGTCAAGGCCGGCGTCCCCAAGCGCAGACCACTGGTGACAAAGGGAGAAGCGGGGTCAAAGGGAATCGTATTTTTATTGGTGGTGATGTTGATTTCCCCCATCAGGCGATCGGCCTCTTTGCCCGTTAGATTTACCGATCGCAGATCAATCAGCATCAAGTGGTTATCGGTGCCCCCAGAAACAAGGCGCAGTTGTCGCGCTTGTAGCCCCGCAGCGAGGGCTTGGGCATTGCGGATCACTTGGCCAGAATAGGCTTTGAACTCGGGCTTGAGGGCTTCACCAAAGGCCACCGCCTTGGCGGCAATGACGTGCTCCAAGGGTCCCCCTTGGGTACCGGGAAAGACCGCTTTATCGAATTTTTTGCCCAACTCTTCATCCCGGGTAAGAATCAGGCCACCGCGGGGACCGCGCAAGGTTTTGTGGGTTGTGGTGGTGACTACATCGCAAAGGGGCACAGGATTGGGATGGTGACCCGTGGCAACCAAACCGGCAATGTGGGCAATATCAGCCATGAGGTAGGCACCCACTTCATCGGCAATTTGGCGAAATTCGGCAAAGGGAATGACGCGAGGATAAGCGGAGTAGCCGCAGATGATCAGCTTGGGACGGTGCTGCCGTGCCAAATCCCGCACCTGATCCATATCGAGGCGCTCGGTTTCAGGATGAACCCCGTAATGCACCACGTTAAACCATTTACCCGAAACATTGACGGGGGAACCGTGAGTCAGGTGTCCGCCATGGGATAAATCCATCCCCATAATCGTGTCGCCGGGATTCAGCAGTGCCAAAAAGACGGCAAAATTGGCTTGTGCACCGGAGTGGGGTTGCACATTGGCGTGGGCGGCACCAAAAAGTTTCTTGGCGCGATCGATGGCCAACTGCTCGACTTCATCTATAAATTCACAGCCACCGTAGTAGCGCTTGCCGGGCAACCCCTCAGCATATTTATTGGTGAGAACTGTGCCTTGAGCAGCCATGACCGCAGGAGAAGTAAAGTTTTCGCTGGCAATCAGTTCAAGGTGTTGCTGCTGCCGTTGGACTTCGCGTTGCACCATTTCAGCAACCAACGGATCCGTTTGCGCAAGCCAATCAATATGGGTCATTTTATTGTCAATGGAGGGAGATGAACTGCTTTACTATCTTATCGCGGATCGCTGCCTGAACCTTGGTTAATTGCTCAGTTGGACGTTCCAGAGGCGGGAGGTTGCGAGGCGATCCAGCCACGTTTCGTAGAAGGTGCGATTGGCGGCTTGCTCTTGGGGATCAGTGGTGGTCCAAGGATAGGGGGCAAGGGCAGTGATTGCCGCCGTGGTGACGCAAAACATTGATTTTTGGAAGGTTTGGCAGATTTTGACCCGCAGATCGTCTTCGCCGCGGCCTTGGCAGCGATAGAACTCTAGGAGATAGGGAGGAAGATAGTGGCGCATATCCTGCATGAGGAGGGTGGGGGGAATGCCAGCAGCACCTGTGGGAATGGGATCGGCAAAGAGCGCACCATAGGTAAATTCGGCTGGGTCGCGGGAAATTTGCTGGGCTTGGGCATTGAAGGAAACGAGACCAAAGAAGGGGGTGCCCCGTAGAAAGACCGCCTCGACATAGGGAATAGCAGTATCTGGTAGAAAGGTCAGCCCAGCACTAGCGGGGAGAATCTCGTAGGTTTGGCCGCGAATTTTAACACTGTAAGTAATGGGGCGATCGCTCGCAGCAATCAGACCGGCGCGAATGTGATCCACGACATCGGGGATGCTGCGAATTTCACCTGCATCGTAGCGATCGCTCAGCGTCAAAAAAATGGGATACATCACCGTCCAAAACTGACCCAAGCCACTGTAGTAGCAGAGCATCCGCACCGTTTCCAGCAAAAACTCTGGAAAAAGCTGGTTCACTAGTTGCATCAGGGGGTTGCCCCGCAGCTTAGCAGTGATCGCCTTGCTCGCCAATTGCCGAAATTCTGCCGAATCCAAGAAGGCATCCAGACCACCGCCCCCGTGCCACATCATGGCGCGCATACAGTATTCGGCGTATTCGTAGTTAATGCGGTCGTGCCACCAGTGGCGCAGCAGCTTGGGAATGGTAATCTCGCCATTAAAGTATTTGAAAAAGGGGAAGAGAACCAGAAATTGCCGCTCACTAATGTCGCAGAGATTTTCGGCATAGGCCTTGAGCACGACCCCATAGCTTTTGAGGATGCCCACCACTTCCATCACATGGGTGGGCGTATCCGGTAACAGGGCTTGACCGTGGAGCAAGCGCTCTAGGATGGCGGTACGCAGTTCTTGATGCAGAGAGGTGGGAGCAGTGGTAGTCAGGGTCATGGTGCAGGCAGCGTAGCAACAGCAGTGGTGAGAAGGCTAACAGTGGTTTTACTCCAATGGATTAGCCAGTTGGGAACAATCCCTAAGATCAAGATTAGCGTGGCTAATAGGAGGCTCGGCAGGCGATCGCCCCAAGCAACCGGTGGTAAATCACTCAATTCAGGGGGCAGACGACCAAAAAAGACGCGGTTTACTAGTAAGAGAAAATACACCGAGGTTAAGCCTGTACCTACCATACACAGGAGAGTTTGGACAGGATAGGTGAGAAAACTGCTACGAAAGACTAAAAACTCTGCCACAAACCCCACCATGCCGGGAATACCGCCACTGGCCATGACGCCGACAATCATCAGACTACCAATCAGAGGCAATCCCCGCTCAGGGTTGAGCAATCCCCGCAGCACCTCAATGTTGCGGCTACCGGTTTTTTCATAGACAACCCCCACTAACAAAAAGAGGAGGGCGGAAATTAACCCGTGGCTCATCATTTGGGCAATGGCTGCCAGAATGCTTAAGGGGGTGGCAGTGGCAGTGGCTAAGAGCACAAACCCCATGTGCCCAATGGAACTGTAGGCCACCATTTTTTTCATATCGGTTTGGGCGATCGCCATCAGGGCACCGTAGAGAACACTCACCACTGCCCAAGTGGCCAACACTGGTGCCAAGACCTGCCATGCCTGCGGGAATAACTGCACGCCAAAGCGCACTAGCCCATAGGTACCCAATTTCAGGAGTACCCCCGCTAGCAGAACTGAAATGGGAGTGGAGGCTTCGACGTGGGCATCGGGTAGCCAGGTATGGAAGGGCACAAGGGGAATCTTGATGCCAAACCCCACCAAAATCAGACCCAACAGAACAAGCTGTGAACTCAGGGGCAAGAGGGTGGATAACTGAGGGTCAAAGTCAAAGGAGGGGGCATGGGCAAGCCACACTAGTCCCAAGAAGCCAGCAAGGAGCAGCACCCCGGAAATCGCCGTGTAAATTAAAAACTTGGTGGCCGCATAACTGCGCCGTGTCCCACCCCAAATCGCAATCAAAAGATACAGGGGAATCAACTCCAACTCATAAAAGAGGAAAAAGAGCAGCAAATTGTCAGCCAAAAAGGCGCCACTGACGCCCGCATTCAACAGCAGTACCAGCGGGTAATACAACCGAGGACGGGGCAGATTGCCAGAACTGGCCAACAGGGTAATCAGCGTCAGGAAGTTATTTAAGACCAATAGCGGCAGCGACAGGCCATCCACACTCAGGCGATAGCTCAAGCCCAATGGCTCTAGCCAAGGAATCACCTCTATGAGTTGTGGGGCTGCATTGCCGGGATCAAACAAACGGGCGATCGCGAGACTAACGACAAGGGCGATCGCTGCCATGATAGCCGCTAAGCTACGGTAGGTGCGACCTGCGGTTTCAGTGGGTAACAGGGTTAGGGCAAGCGCACCCAGCAAAGGCACCCAGAGGAGAAAACTCAACAGCGGCATTACAGGAGTAGCCATGCGATCGCCCCTCCGAGAATCGCGACACCAACAAATACCAGCAGTAAGTAGGCTTGGGATTGACCGCTGGCACTGTACTTCAGTAACTCACCCCCCACAAGGGACGCCACACCTGTTGTATTCACAATTCGATCCACAATGTGGCGATCCACCCAAGCGCTCAACTGCGAGAGCGATCGCACCGCCCAAACCACCGTATAACGGTAGAGTTCTTCAATATAGAAATCATAGGCTAGCAGATCCTGCACAAAGCGCAGGGGCACCTTGATGGAGCGCGTCCAACTACGCTTGAGCGTCACAAACCCACCCAGAAGAATCCCGACAAAGCCCGACACCACAAGGAGCGCCACAATCGTCCAATCGATAGTCTCTGGTAACAACTGCACTCGCTGCAAGATAAAGGGCACCAGCAAATTCAAGATACTCAAGGTGACCATCGGCACCGCTAGAGGCCAAGGCACTTCAGGGGCACGGCGGGTTTTCGGCTGAGCAGGCCCTAGGAAGACCAAGCGAAAGACACGGGTGAGATTCACAGCCGTCAGCAGATTCACAACCAAAATCACACCTACCAACCCCGGCAGTGCTGGCCAGTAGTAGTCAATGCCGCGATAAAACGACCAAAAGGCACCCAAGGGCAGACAGCCAATCAGGGATAGACCGCCGATGACAAAGGCTGAACTGGTGGCTGGCATTCGTCCGCCTAAGCCCCCCAATTCCGTCAAATCTTGACAGTTGGTGGTCATAATCACACTGCCAACACTCATAAAGAGCAATGCCTTGGCGATCGCGTGCGTGAGCAATACAAACAGGGCAAAATCCGTCCAGTTCGTGCCGACACCAATGAAGACCAATCCCAGATACGCGCTCGTCGAGTGGGATAGTGCTCGCTTAATGTCAATTTGGGCAATGGAGACAAGAGATTCACTGATGGCGGTCACTGCCCCAATCAGGATCAGCGCAATGTTTGCCCCCGGACAGGCCACAAGAATTGGCTGTAGCTTAATGAGAATATAGGCTCCCGCAGCTACCACGACTGAGTTGCGCATGATTGAGGCAGGGTTGGGGCCTTCCATCGCTTCATCAAGCCAGAGGTGTAAAGGTACTTGGGCGCATTTACCGGTGGGGCCAGCAATTAAAGCTAAGCCCAGTAAAAAGCCCCAACCATCCGCTAAGTTGACCTGTTCTGCCCATTCATAGAGATCAGGAAAATCGTAGCTGCCCGCAAGGCTTCCCACAGCAACAACCCCCATTAGCAGGAGAATATCCCCTACCCGTTTCGTGAGAAAGGCATCCCGTGCGGCTTTGACCACGAGGGGCTGAGCATACCAAAAGCCAACGAGCAAATAGGTGGAGAGCGTCAGCATCTCCAGTAGTCCATAGCTGAGCAGAAGCGAGTTACTAATGGCAATGCCACTGAGGGCTGCTTCAAAAAAGCCCATGAGAGCAAAGAACCGCGCCATGCCCCAGTCCTTTTCGAGGTAACCAAGGGCAAAAATCTGGGCAAGGATACTCAGACCCGTCACCAATTCCATTGCTGTTGTGGTGACACTATTCGCAAGAATTGAAAAAGATAAATCTAGCCCAGGAGCTTGTAGCCAATGCCAAACAATCGTTGCAGTGGCGCCACTGCGAGTTTGTTGCAATAGGAAAAAGCCGTGAATAAAAGCCGCAATCGTCATCAAGAGGTTGAAATAGGCTGCGGGTCGAGGCCCGGTGCGCCGCACAAGACCGGTGGCCCACGGCAATGTCAGGGCTGCACCCACTAAGCCATAACAGGGCACCCACCAACTGGTTTCTAACAGTGAATTTGGCATGGCAAAAATGAACCTTGGCGGTTGATAGACTTTGCGATAATGCTCTTCTCGTGTATTTTACAGGCTGGCGCTCCGCAGCAGTTTTGAGCAAATCAATCATGGGACAAGGGTTTAGTCTAGGGAAGCTTGAGCAGCGGGGGCGATCGCCCTTCCTCGCTATCGTCCTAGCGGTTATATTCTTGCCCACCCCACCCGCCCCAGCTCAAACCATTAGCCAGCGGGGAATGGTCACAGCAGCTCAACCCGCAGCAGCAAAAGTAGGAAGAGACATCCTCAAAGCAGGGGGCAATGCTGTGGATGCCGCCGTGGCAACGGCATTTATGATCTCAGTGGTTGAACCCTATGCCGCTGGAATTGGTGGTGGTGGCTTTGCCCTTGTCTATCACGCCCCATCCCAAGCCATGCATGCCCTTGATTTTCGGGAGCGGGCACCCCTACAAGCGACACCAACGATGTATCTGAACAAAAAGGGGAAGGTGATGCCCCGCGCCAGTTTGGATGGGGTCTTGGCCGCAGGTACCCCCGGCACCGTTGCTGGCTTAGCCGCTTTGCACCAGCGCTATGGTCAGCTGCCTTGGTCTCAGGTGGTGGCACCTGCCATTCAGGCGGCTCAGCAGGGATTTGTGGTTACTCCGCGTTATCAGCAGTGGGCAACAATGCGCCAAGCCGTTCTGCAGCAGGATACCACCGCCGCGCGCATTTTCCTCAAAGATAGCCAAGTTCCCCCCTTGGGCACGATAATTCAACAGCCAGAGTTGGCAAAAACCTTGGGGGCGATCGCCCGTGATCCGCGAAGCTTTTATCAGGGTTGGATTAGCAGTGCGATCGCAGACTTTATGGCGCAGCAAGGGGGCAAAATCACCCCAGAGGATTTACGAACCTATACCCCCGTCTGGCGAGAGCCAATTTGTGGCACCTACCGTGGGTTTCAGGTCTGTTCAATGCCACCCCCCTCTTCTGGTGGTGTTGCCCTTGTACAAATGCTCAACCTCTGGCAGCTGCTTCCTCCCACTCGTACGCCAGTGGATCGCGGTCACTACTTAGCCAGCGTGATGCAAATTGCCTATGCCGATCGCGCCCGTTACCTCGGTGATAGTGACTTTGTACCTGTGCCTATAGCTGCCCTCACCCATCCTCGCTATGCCCAACAGCGGGTGGTTGAAATTCTTCCTCGTCGTGCCCGTCCCCAAGCGGCTGTGAGTGCCGCCACCCCGATCCAACTGGCAGAGTCGGACAACACCAGTCACCTGAATGTGGTGGATGCTCAAGGGAATGCCGTCAGTCTCACGTTTACCATCAATGGCCCCTTTGGAGCCGGGGTGGTTGTACCACAAACGGGGATTCTCCTGAACAATGAGATGGATGATTTTGCCATTGCCCCCAATCAACCCAACCTTTTTGGGGTCGTCGGTATTCAATCGGACAACGCTCCCCTTGCTAATGGTATTGAACCCGGCAAGCGTCCTCTCTCGAGCATGAGTCCGACAATTGTTCTAAAGGATAACCGCCTCAATATGGTCTTAGGCTCCCCCGGCGGCAGTCGCATTATTACCACTGTGCTGCAACTGTTTTTGAATGTCGTTGATTTAGGGCAGGATGCCGCCACCGCCGTTGCTCGTCCTCGGATTCATCAGCAGTGGGTACCGGATACCCTCTTTGTCGAGCCAACCATTCCTAGGGCTTGGATTCAAGCGTGGCAGCAGTGGGGCTATCGGGTTGAGCAAACCCGTCCTTGGGGCAATGCCAGCTTAATTCGCGTTTTGGATCAGGGACAATTGGAAGGGGCAGCGGATCCGCGGGGCGAAGGGGCTGCCATGGGTTGGTAGAGGAAAAATATGGCACAGGTGAGTATGGCCGCCTTGGTGGCCGCAGTGCGCACAGGCAATTGGTTGATCAGTTTTCCCACGGATACTGTACCGGCCTTGGCCAGTCGTTGCGATCGCGGGGAATTGATCTACACCGCCAAGGAGCGTCAACGCGATAAATCCTTGATCCTCATGGGCGCCAATCCTGAGCAACTTTGGCCGTTTGTGCGTGGCAGTGCCGCCGAATGGGAGCAGTGGTCTGTCATGGCAGCGCGTTATTGGCCGGGGGCAGTGACCTTGGTGTTACCCGCTGCTGAACTTCCCCCCGGCTTGAACCCCCTCGGCACCGGCACCATTGGCTTACGGGTTCCCGACTGGCCGCCTGCTCAAGCCCTCCTCGAGCAAACAGGACCGTTGGCCACTACCAGTATTAATCGTTCGGGACAGCCGCCGCTCGTTGAATTGGGGGCGATCGCCCAAGCGTTTCCCCAAGTGTTGACGCTCCACCCTTGGCAGTTACCCCCTAGCCCGCCACAACCCTCAACCGTGGTGCAATGGCAAGGGGGGGAATGGCAGGTCCTGCGCCAAGGGCGAGTGGAGATTAAAACACCCTAATACTGCGAATCAATTTCCCCAGAAGCAACCCGTTCGAGGAGTTCTTGGAGAATTTTTTCCTCTTCTTCGGAAATTTGGCCATCGGAAAGCACTGCGTCAATAATTTGGCCATGCTCTTCGAGGGTAAGAATTTTATCTTCTAGGGCTTTTTCCACTAAAGCTTTAATTTGGGCTGTATCCATACCGCGACTCCACGTCGTCACTGCCAGTATAGCCTCACCCTTGGTAAAGCTAAAGGTTTCTCCCATTGCTGAGAAATTTGGCATCAAGCACGTCCTCTAATTTATAAGGGCAGGCTTCAGGGAAATGCGAGTAGTTCAAGGGGATGTCACGACCCCCTGAATCTTTGCCAGATTCATAGGCCTCAGCGATCGCCTGTGGTAGGTAGGGTTGCAGGCTGGGGTTTTGATGGATCAGCTTCTCCACAGCTCGCCGTTGTTTGCGAATGGTTGCTCGCCAGCTTTTACTACGTTTTTGCGGCTGATAGTCCCACTTCAGGAGATGTCCAATGAGAATCCCGAGGCAATGCTCTAGTTCCCGACGCTCCTGCTGTCCCAAGGCTGCGATTTCCTCTCCTAAGTGGGCAATATATGGGCAATATCAAGGTGGTCAAAGTCTCCCGCCTTCAAGAACTTTGCTTCCTCTAGAGTCCAAGCATAAAAGTCGCTTCCATAAAGATTGCTTTGCATGGTTTTTTGTTAACTTATCCCCTCAAGCTAGATTGATAATGCACTAAATATGCACTAAACACTAACTAGATAATGTAGGCAGCAAAAAATTGCCCCAAGCTGGGGCTAGCACTCACCAAGGTGTGGAAAATACGACTCCCCGCTTCATGTCCCGGCTGAATCGGAAACATTCTCTGCCACGGTTCTGGCGGGTCTAACCATTGCCAGTGGGCACCAGCAGCATGGAGAATCGGCCAAGCGGGGGCAACATCCCAAAGTCGAGGGGTACGCTCTACGGCACCGAGGGTATAACCCGCAGCAACGGTCAATAAATTGTAACTAGCAGAACCCAGCATGCGAATTTTGCAGGGAAAGGGGCGCTTGAGCACATCGGTACTGCGGGCGCAGAGACTAAAAAATGTCTGCGAATTTGGCTCACTGACCTTAACGCGAATGGGTTTCTCATTTAAGTAAGCACCGTTGGCATGGTCGGGGGCTTGATAGAAACCATGAAATGTTTGCTGCAAGCCGGGAACGTGCACATAGCCAAATACAGGTGTACCTTCGTAGAGCAGACTGAGGGCAATGCACCAAATGGGCAAGCCATGACTATAGTTAGTGGTGCCATCAATGGGATCAATGATCCAGCACCACCGTTCACCGCCATAGGTATGGTTTCCCTCTTCACTCAGACAGCCGTGGTGGGGAAAGCGCTTGTGAAGGATCTCAGTAATTTTCTGATCGGCCCAAAGGTCAGCGCGGGTAACAAGGCTGCCATCGGCTTTGCGATCGCTGGGGGACTGTCCTGCCCACTCCAGCAAACAGGGGGCAATCACCTGTTGAATCTGTTGACAGGTTGCCAGCACCTCAGACCAAAACCCTGCGTTCATTGGCTGTCTCCCACCGCGATACAATGGGCACGTCGCCCCTGATCCTATACCCACTGGTTGATCTTCGTCTTGACTCCCCATGGTACAAACACTGGTCGTCAAAATTGGCACATCAAGCTTAACAGGGGGCAAAGAAGGGAATTTGGCCTTGGCCACCATTGCCCAATTGGTGGAGGTTCTGTGTCACTGTCGGCAGCGGGGCGATCGCGTGGTACTCGTCTCCTCCGGGGCGGTGGGTGTGGGGGCTGTGCGCTTGGGCTTGAGCGAGCGTCCCCAACAATTAGCCCAAAAGCAGGCCGTAGCGGCGGTAGGACAAGGACACTTAATGCGCATGTACGATGATCTCTTTTCTGTCCTGCGCCAGCCCATTGCCCAAATCCTACTGACGCGGCAAAACTTTGTGGATCGCCAAAGTTACTTGAATATCTACAACACGTTCCAAGCGCTGTTTGAACTGGGTGTCATCCCCATTGTCAATGAAAACGATACAGTGGCGGTGGATGAGCTTAAGTTTGGCGATAATGATACCCTCTCAGCCCTTGTGGCGAGCCTTGTGGAGGCCGATTGGTTGTTTTTGCTCACGGATGTCGATCGCCTCTACTCAGCGGATCCGCGCATTGATAAAACAGCCGTTCCCATTGAGCGGGTGGTCTCCTTAGCCGAGTTAACCCAAACCATTCAAATTGGGGCTGCTGGCTCCCCTTGGGGCACCGGGGGCATGACCACCAAAATTCGAGCTGCCGAGATTGCCACCGAAGCTGGAGTGCGCACGGTGATTACCGATGGGCGATCGCCCACCAACCTCCTGAAAATTCTCGCCGGGGAACCCATCGGCACCCACTTTGAACCTCGTCCTAAAACCCTCAATGCCCGCAAACGCTGGATTGCCCGTGCCCTGATCCCCAAAGGCGAGTTGTGGCTGGATGAGGGGGCCGTTAAGGCTATTACTGTGGGGGGCAAGTCCCTCTTAGCAGCAGGCATCACCCGTGTTGCAGGAGAGTTTCAAGCCCAAGATGCCGTCAAGCTTTGTGACCCCACAGGCACTGAAATTGCCCGTGGCCTTGTCAACTACAACAGTGAAGAAATCCGCCGCGTGCAGGGGCAACAATCTACGGAATTAGCCAACATCCTCGGCTATGCCGGTGCTGATACCATTGTCCACCGCGATAACTTGGTACTGATCTCTGAAAGTGTTCTCTCGCCGTAAATGAGGGACGGCAGGGAGCGAGTGCGGTAAAATTACACATTAACTGCGACAGTTTATGCAGGAGCTAGGGGTCGGTTTTGCATCTGGCATAGCCACACTAAGGAAGGCGTATTAGGCCAAATAAGGACAGTACCTGATTGGTGGAAAAAGTATGGTGCAATTTCACATCCAACCCGATAGCGAAATTCCTGCTTCAACACAGCTCTTTAATCAAATTAGTTTTGCGATCGCTGCACGGCAATTTCCACCGGGCTATCGCTTGCCCAGTACGCGGCAGCTTGCTATGCAAACCGGATTGCACCGCAACACGATCAGCAAAGTTTATGAACGCCTTGAAGCCGCTGGTTTAGTCGTGCCGCAAGTGGGGTCAGGCATCTATGTGCGCGCCCTCGGCCAAAAAGAAACCCGTCCTCGTCAACGCCGACCTGCCGTTGTACCTGTCCACCGCATTGTCCAAGAAAGTGTGGACACCCTCCTCGAAATGGGCTACTCCCTCAATCAAATTCGCGAGTTGTTCCTTGCGGAGATTGATGCCCGCCAAAAAGCGGGGGTGAGGGTTTTGGTAACCGTGCCCCGCCACGATCAAGGGGCTGGCGAACTCATTGTTCAGGAACTGCAACAACTGCTGCCCATTCCCGTAGAACTGATTTTTCTTGAAGATTTGGAAACCGTTCTCGATGGGGATACCTCTGCAACCGTGGTAACGGTGCGCTATTTTGCCAGCATGACGGAAGCAATCACCCGTGATAAGGACGTGCGAGTATTTTTCATCGACATCTACAACTACCAGCGGGAACTGGAAGTAGTACGCCAATTGCCCAAAGGCTCCTGCTTGGGGCTAGTTAGCCTCAGTTCCGGTACCCTCGGTGTGGCAGAGGTGATGATCCACAGTTTGCGGGGGGATGAGCTACTTTTGGTCACCGCTCAAGCCAACGATAGCTATAAGCTCAATGCCTTGGTTCACCGTGCCCACACGATCATTTGCGATCGGGCCAGTGGTGAACGGGTCAAGGCGGCTATTGCGGCGGCTCGCCATGAATTGATTCGCATCCCTCGTCTCATTTGCTGCGAAAGCTACATTGATCCGCGCTCAGTTGAACTGCTGAAACGGGAAATTGGCCTGACTGAGGATCTCCCCCTCGAAGCCAAAGCCTCCTGACTCAGGGATTGATGTCGTTCAAGCTATGGGACAACTGCACGCTGATTGCCTGATTTTTTGCTTGATTGTGCATGGCGTCCAGTTGTAGGTTCGTAGGATAACCTAGACCCGCGGCTAGACCACAGTACAGGATGCCAACAACACTGAGTTTTGGCCAATGCAAGCTCATAAAACACCACATGAGTTGACTCCTCGTTGACAGAACCACACCACTCAATCAAGACCCCTGCTGCTGCACCAAAACCACAGCCCACTTCACAGGGATGGAACACATTCAAAACAGTCAAAGTCTCTATAGGCTCTATAGAAGAGAAGCATCCCCTTTTGTGTACCCCATGTTTTAGAACAGGACTGTACCTAGGAAATCTCTGGAGAACTTCCTAAAGGAGGGAAAGTGGTTTGCGAGTAGGGGTCACACCTCAAAAATTATTTCCAATTTTACTGATTGAGCTAAGAAACGTATTCAGAGTGTTACAGTTATCAAGTTTATGAAATATGCGGCAAAGTCCTGAATTTGTAAGAACTTGAGAAAGACCAAAAAAGTCTTCTAAAATCATCTAGAAAATGTTAATTATTTTTTATTTTGGCTCACCTAGCAAGCGTGGATACCCTACCTTTGGTGCGCATTGTCCTCGTCGAACCCCAAGGGGAGATCAATGTCGGCAGCATTGCCCGTGTGATGAAAAATATGGGGTTACAGCAGTTGTGGATTGTCAGTCCCCGCTGTGATCCCAAGGGAGAGCTAGCCCGTCGCTGGGCGGTTCATGCAGAGGATGTGCTCCAGCAAGCAAGAATCATAGACTCCCTTGCAACGGCGCTGGCAGATTGTCAGCGGGTCTTTGCCACAGTGGGGCGAGAGGTGGCAGACTTAGTCTTGCCCCTGTGGACACCGCGTCAGGCAGCACCGCAACTGTTGGCTGTCCCGCAGTCGGCACTGGTCTTTGGTCGCGAGGATCGGGGACTCACAAATGCGGAATTGGACTGTGCCCATGGTTTGGTGCAGATTCCTACGGCCAATGCCTATCCATCTTTGAATCTGGCGCAAGCTGTTGCCGTATGCTGCTATGAGTTGTGGTTGACGGCCTGCGACAGCGGGGGAACTTTTCCCCAAGGGGCTGCTGTTTCCTTTGAGCGGTTGCAGGGGTTTTATGACCATTTAGAGCGAGTGCTGCTCCAGATTGGTTTTTTGTATCCCCATACCGCTGCTAGTCGTATGGCCAAGGTGCGATCGCTCCTCGGGCGCGCCTACCCCACGGATGCTGAAGTGGCGCTGTTGCGGGGCATGGTGCGTCAGGTGGAGTGGGCGATTCAGCACGCAGCCACGATTTCTTCCGGCACCTTCCCTCCACAGTAAATGGCATGGTTGCTCAGTCTCGTTCAATGGTTCAGTCCTCTGGTCTTTCCTCACTGCCTCGTCCAGCGACACCCCCGACGCCTACTCGTCCCAATTTGTTCTTAATAACTTTTCGCTTTGGGGTGAGTGTGGTGGCGCTTGCCACAATGGTGGGAACGCTGCTGTCGGTGTTGCAGCCTGAAGAACTGTCCCTAGAGATCACTGCCAGTCAGGCGATCGCTCCTGAAACACCAACCCCCAACTTGCCCCCAGAACGTCCCCTCCCAACTCTGCAACAGCAAATTCAGCAATTGATTGCCCGTCAACCCAATCTAACGGCGGGGCTGTACTTTTTTAACTTGGACTCTGGGGCCTCCCTCAATGTGAGGGGGGATGAGGTTTTTCCCGCCGCCTCTACGATTAAATTTCCCATTCTTGTTGCCTTTTTCAAGGCGGTGGATGAGGGACGAGTCACGCTCCAGGAACGCCTGACGATGCGACCCGATCTCATTGCCTCTGAGGCCGGTACATTGCAATACCAAAAGCCCAACTCCCAGTATCCCGCCCTTGAGGTGGCCGATTTAATGATTACGATTAGTGATAACACAGCAACGAATATGATCATTGATCGCCTTGGGGGCGCCGCCGTGCTGAACCAACAGTTTCAGGAATGGGGGTTAGAACACACGGTGATCAACAATCTGCTACCGGATATGAAGGGAACCAACACCACTAGCCCCCGCGATTTGGCCACCCTGATGCTGAAAATTGGTCAGGGAGAAATTGTTTCGCCCCGTAGTCGCGATCGCCTGCTGGACATGATGCGGCGCACGGTCACCAATACGCTCTTGCCCGCTGGTCTGGGCAAAGGAGCCACGATTGCCCACAAAACCGGGGATATTGGGATTGTGGTGGGGGATGCAGGCATGGTGGATATGCCCAATGGCCAACGCTATGTGGCAGCAATGATGGTGAAGCGCCCCTACAACGATCCCCGCGGCAGTGAACTCATTCGCCAAGTTTCGCGCATGACCTACCAAGCCTTTGAGAAAATGATGCCCACGCAGCCCTAGATGTCACAGCCACTCCTGAAGTTAGAGAATGTGTGCCGCTATTTTGGCGGTCTCAAGGCCGTTGATCGGGTGTCCTTTAGCGTTGATACTGGGGAAATTTTTGGCATTATTGGCCCCAATGGTGCCGGTAAAACGACCCTTTTTAACCTGCTGACGGGGTTAATTCCCCTCACTTCAGGGCAGATTCAGTTTCAGCAGCAGCCCCTGCACCAACTCAAGCCCCACCAGATTGCGGCCTTGGGCATTGCCCGCACATTTCAAAATATTCGCCTCTTTCCAGAAATGACGGTTTGGGAGAATGTGCGCATGGGGCAACATCTCCATGCCCCTGCTAGTTTCTGGGCAAACCTCTGGGGAGCACCCCCTGTACGTTATGCGCAGGAGTGCTTGGAGAACCGCGCCAAGGAACTCCTCTACTGGGTGAACCTCTACGAGCGGCGCCACGAGCGGGCAGGCAACTTACCCTATGGTGAACAGCGCCGCCTTGAACTGGCGCGTGCCTTGGCACTGCAACCCCGACTGCTCTTGTTGGATGAACCAGCGGCGGGCATGAATCCCAAGGAAAAGCAAGACCTTTGTGAGTTAATTCGCCGCCTTAAGGAAACCTTTGAACTGACGGTGATTCTGATTGAGCACCATGTGCCCTTGGTGATGCGCTTGTGCGATCGCCTTGCCGTTCTGGACTTTGGTCAGCTTATTGCCCTTGGCGACCCTCTGACCGTTAAAAATGATCCCAAGGTGATTGAGGCCTATCTTGGCGGTGATGTTTAGACCCACAGATCACTACTTCCAAGGACGCACGGCGATGCTTGCCACCAAGCATGGCAAAGAACAGGCGATCGCCCCGGCTCTGGCTCCTCTAGGGGTAAAGGTAGTGGTGGCCTTAGAGTTTGATAGCGATCGCTTTGGCACGTTTAGCCGTGAAATTCCCCGCTGTGGTACCCAAGAGGAGGCGGCCCTTGCCAAGGCAAAAGCGGTGCTGGCGCAAACGGGGGCAGACTTAGTCCTTGCCAGTGAGGGCAGCTTTGGCCACCATCCGCAATTTCCACTGCTGCCGAGCGATCGCGAACTTGTCCTGCTGGTGGATCGCCGCCATGATCTTGTCCTGCGGGGGGAGGTGCTCTCCCTTGAAACAAACTTTAATCATGCCACCGTGAGCAATCTTGAAGAGGCCTTGGCCTTTGCCGCACGGGTGGGCTTTCCAGAGCACGGTTTGATTGCCATGGCCCAGGCTGATCCTCTGCCCAATACGCCAATTTTCAAAGGAATTCAAAGCGAGGAAGCGTTGCAACGGGCGATCGCCACCCTGCAAACCAATAGCCCCACCATTCACCTTGAAACCGATATGCGTGCCCATATGAACCCAACGCGCATGCGGGTGATTGCTCAAGCGGCTGCTCACTTAGCTGAAGCAATGGCTCAGGGCTGTCCGCAGTGTGGTTGGCCGGGGTTTGTGGCGTGCGAGAGCGTGCCCGGATTACCCTGCGAACTGTGTGGTGCACCCACTGCTGCCACTAAAGCCAATCGCTACCGCTGTCAACGCTGTCTCTATGAACAAACCGTAGCTGTTTCTGAAACCGTGGCCGCTGCCAGTCAATGTTTCTTCTGTAACCCCTAGGCAAAGGCTTGGTATAATCTTTGCATTCAACCCCACATCGTTAACTAAAAAGTAATTCATTCTGGCACCTACCAAGCAAATTTGCCGTCTGCCTCCCTAGAGCAACTTTGAGGAGTGATTTATGACACCTCGCTACCTAACCAGTCTTGCCCTAGCCGCCCTGAGTCTCAACCTGGGAAGTCTTGCCCTTGCCCAGAGTGTAAACACGAATAACCCGATGGAGGGCTGGCAGCAAAGCGGTACTGCCAGTGATTTGGGCGCCATTCTTAGTCCGCAGAATGGCAACTTGTCTTTGCCGGGATTAATGAATCGGCTGCGGTTGATGGATGGCCGCGATCCCAATGAAGTCATCGCCGATCAGATGGAAAATCTCAGTGCCCAAGCAGAAGCCTTTCGGCAGCGGCAGCAGCAACAATTCCAAAATTTAACGGTTACGCCCTAGGACGGGGATAGCATGTCCCCAAGGGTATTGATTTTAGGCTTAGGTCATTGGGGACAGACACTGGCATATCTATTTAAGCAACAGGGCTGTACGGTCTCCTGCTGGGGGCGATCGCAGGGGACCCTCTCGGCTGATCTTTTCCAAGACATTCAGTTACTGGTTTCGGCGCTCCCCATCAAAGCGGTACGGGAAGTGGCGGCTCAAGTCGCTGTCCTTCAACCGCCCTTAGGCATCATCCTTGTCAGTGCCACAAAAGGCTTAGAATCGGAAACCTTTGCCACAGCGGCGGATATTTGGCAAACTTACTGCCCCCACCACAATCTTGTTGTGCTTTCAGGTCCCAATTTAGCCAGTGAAATTCAGCAGGGACTACCGGCAGCGGCAGTGGTGGGGGGGAATCTAAGCGCAACCAAACAAGTGCAGGACTGTTTAGGCAGTACCACGTTTCGCCTCTATAGCAATGCGGATCGGCGGGGCGTCGAAATGGGGGGCATCTTCAAAAATGTGATTGCGATCGCCTGTGGCGTCAACGATGGTCTGGGTCTAGGCGTCAATGCCCGCTCTGCCCTAATTACCCGCGGGTTGGTGGAAATGGTGCGGGTGGGTACCCACTGGGGCGGCCAAGTGGAAACTTTCTACGGTCTTTCCGGGCTAGGGGATCTCCTTGCCACCTGTACCAGTGCCCTCAGTCGCAACTATCAAGTGGGGTGGCATCTTGCCCACGGCAAATCCCTCGCCGAAGCTCTAGCCTTGACCAAAGGGACTGCCGAAGGGGTGAATACCGCCCGTGTTCTGTACACCTATGCCCAGCAGCATCAGTTAGACCTGCCGATTACTGCAATGGTGAATGCCGTTCTTGGCGGCAACCTCACTCCCCACGCTGCCCTCAAGTGTCTTTTGGAGCGCCCCTTCAAGCCAGAGATTATTCCTGGGCAGGGGTTTTAGTTGTTTTAGGCGTTGATTCTGCAGGAGGTTCCCCTAGGGCTGCAGGAGCTGTTTCACTCACAGGAATAGCAACAGGGGGGCGATCGAGACTGAGCATCAAACCGGCTGCCGCAGGCTCAATTGGCAAGGGAGAGGGTTCCCCCTCAAGGCGCGCTGGGCTAGTCACAGCCAGTTGGAGATTGGGCAGGGGATTATTGGGAATTAGACCTGTCAGTAGAGCCACAAGGGAGGCTGCCAGTGTTGCCCCCGCGCTCCCCCAGATCCAAATACGACGGGGGCGATTGGCCTTGGCAATCACTTGAGCGGCTAAATGATCCGCCGGACAGGGGGTCAGGGGTACGGGCAGGGCTTGCATGTGCTGCTTAAGGGTTAGGAGTCGCTGGTAGAGGCGTTGGCCTTCGGGGTCGGTGGCAAGCCATGCTTCCACCTGTTGCCGTTCTGCCGCCGTCACTTCACCATCGAGGTAGGCGCTCAGGAGTTCAAAGGTATCGCGTTTGCAGTGATCCAGTTCGTCCATCATAGGTAGGGGTCTGTCCTTGCAGAAAAAGGGTAGGGGTGATTCGCATTAGGTCGAAGGGAGATCGAGGTGGGGTTGGAGTTCGACTTGCAGTCGCTGGCGGGCACGGGCAATTCGCGATTTCACGGTTCCGAGGGAAACGCCAGTGATTTGGGCAATTTCTTCGTAGGAGAGGCCTTCAATTTCCCGCAGGACAATCGTTGTCCGAAAGGTTTCTGGCAAGTTGGCGATCGCCCGCCGTAATTGATCATAGAATTCATCCGTATGCAATCGGTCATCGGGACTGGCATCACTGGCGGCAAGTTCCCAATTCATTTCACCCTTTTGGGTTTTCAGGGGGGCATCCAGCGAGAGGGGCGGTTGATGGCGTTTGCGTTTGCGCAATTCATCGTAAAACAGATTGGTGGCAATGCGGCTGAGCCACCCTTGAAACTTGCTGGCATCTTGCAGTTTGTGAATGTTCCGATAGACCCGAATCCAGACTTCTTGCACAAGGTCGGCGCGATCGTCCCAGTCGGGTGCGAGGTGATAAATAATTCGCTCCACATGGGATTGGTATCGCCGCAGCAGTTCCGTAAAGGCAGCGCGATCTGGGGTTCTGCCGGCTTGACAGCGGACAACCAACTCTTGGGGTGTAAGTTTTGTCAGCGGCAGTGTCACCCGAGCACTGGTCTCCTCAACACGTGTCCAAGCAAGGGGAAGACTGGATGTCATGGATACGATCGACCTCAGACCAATCGCCTTTCATGACGCCCTTGCTCCCATGATGTTCCCTGATCCGTTATAGCTTGCCAAGGACGTAACCATACATTCTATTTTGGCTGTGAGTCTGTTAATGTTCCCTTAACATTGCTGAATTTAGATTAAACTTTTCATTGTAGCGGCGATCGTTCTGCACAACGCGATTGACTTCAGCGTGCTACGCGAACGCTAAACACACGGTTTAATGTAACCCTTTTTCCTGCCACCGCCCCTCACCATTATGCTCTGGATCCGCATTGCCAGTGGACTTGTCGCGATCGCCCTCGCGCTACTGATGACCGTGCTAGGTGGTTGGTATTTTTGCTTAGGGATTGGGGCGCTAATTTATCTGGGTCAACTGGAATACTTTGAACTGGCTCGTGCCAAAGGGAGTGCGCCGGCAGCCAAAACGACCCTTGTGGTTAGTCAAGTGCTCCTTATCACTTCTCTGCTGCGTCCAGACCTTGCCGATGCCGTGTTTCCCGTCGCGGGTACTTTTATTTGCTTCTACTTACTGTTTCAGCCTAAGCTGGCTTCGATCGCCGATATTTCCACTTCAATCATGGGGCTGTTTTATGGCGGCTATTTGCCAAGCTATTGGGTGCGACTGCGGGGGCTAGAGCAACAGGCGACCTTACCTTTGGGGGGATTTTGGCCAGGGCAGTTTCAATTGACAGCCTTGCCCTTGGGATTAAAGGCGACGCTCTTGGCTTTTGTTTGTATTTGGGCAGCGGACATTGGTGCCTACGCGGTTGGCAAGCTCTTTGGTCGAACACGACTTTCCCACATCAGTCCCAAGAAAACGGTGGAAGGGGCAGTGTTTGGCGTTTTAGGGAGTTTGGGCGTTGCCCTTTGGGGAGCACATTCCCTCGGCTGGCCACTACCTTGGCTTTTGGGCGCAATGTTTGGGCTGATGATCGGTATTGCCAGCCTATTGGGCGATTTAACAGAGTCAATGATGAAGCGCGATGCCGGGGTCAAAGATTCCGGACAGTTGATTCCGGGGCATGGAGGTATTTTGGATCGCGCCGATAGCTATGTTTTTACAGCGCCGCTTGTGTTTTACTTCATCACTTTGTTATTGCCTCTTTGTGAATGAAAAGAATTTCCATTTAATCGGCTGGGGACAAGCCCCAGCACCCGGTCGCCCGGGATGCGGTTGCATTAGAAGCCTAGTTTCCATTTAATCGGCTGGGGACAAGCCCCAGCACTAACAATGCCGATGAAGACTACGAGGAAGAAGAGTAGTTTCCATTTAATCGGCTGGGGACAAGCCCCAGCACGTGGAAAAGATCAGAGAGGATTTAGCAATGCCCATAGTTTCCATTTAATCGGCTGGGGACAAGCCCCAGCACAACCAGCTTACAGGGAAGCCTATTGCGGTCGTGGAGTTTCCATTTAATCGGCTGGGGACAAGCCCCAGCACGTTAAAGACCAAGCCAATCCTCCATGTACGAATCAGTTTCCATTTAATCGGCTGGGGACAAGCCCCAGCACACTAGGGAAGCCAATCCGTATCGTATCCCTGGAGTAGTTTCCATTTAATCGGCTGGGGACAAGCCCCAGCACGTATCCAGAATTTAATTATGACTGGCGTGTAGTTTGCCTGTTTCCATTTAATCGGCTGGGGACAAGCCCCAGCACTGTGCACCCCTAGAAAGTGCTCTGCGACTACTATAGCACAGGTCATTTTCAAGCACCTACCGACTTTATTTTATTTGTTTTGGTAAAATTTTTAGATTTCCGATCATCAGAGGTGTCAAATCCTCTCTACAGGCCACTTTCAGGAAAATTCAAGCACCTCTAAATCTGTTAGAAATTTCTCAAATCAGCACTGCATCTGGCTTTGGCAAAATTGCTGAGATGGGAGAATATTTTTGTCCAGAGGTGCTTGATTGTTCGCCTAAAGATCGGGAAAGACAACCCGCACATCCGGATGCACTAAACGATGGTCTTTAACCACCAGTCCCTTGGCAAGGGCAGGGGAGAGTTCAAAGGCGCGATCGCCATGGTCAGCGAGGCAAAGAATATAGGGCCAAGTGCTATTTGTGAGGGCTTGGGTGGCTGTGCGCGGCACCGCTGCTGGCAGATTGGGTACACCGCAGTGAAGCACCCCACAAGCGCTGTAAACCGGTCGTGAGTGGGTGGTGGGGCGGATCGTCTCTACACAGCCCCCCTGATCCACAGTGACATCCACAATCACTGACCCTAGGGGCATGTCTGATACTGCCGACTCTGGAACTAAGCAGGGGGGGCGCTGCCCCGGCACCAAGACAGCGCCGATCACCAGATCGCTGAGGGGCACTAAATAAGCAATGAGTTCCGGCGTGCTATACAGGTACTCGACGCGGTCACCAAAGAGGGTTTCCAAATAGTAAAGCCGCTCCACATTGATATCCACGACAGTGACACGGGCACCCAGTCCCACTGCCATGCGCACCGCTTCAGTACCCACTACCCCTGCCCCTAACACCAAAACTCGCCCTGGTGCCACGCCCGGAATTCCTGCCAACAGCACACCCCGACCGCCCTGGGGACTCTCCAGAAAGCGAGCGCCAAACTGTACTGCCAGACGTCCAGCAATTTTGCTCATTGGCGTCAACAGGGGAAAATGGCGTTGGCCGTTTTGGGTTTCCTCTACGGCTTCGTAGGCAATGGCAGTCACGCCCGACTGCATGAGGGTCACCGTCAACTCGCGATTGGCGGCAAGGTGGAGGTAGGTAAACAACAGTTGACCGGGGCGCAGATAGCCATATTCAGTGGGCAGGGGTTCCTTGACCTTGATGACCAAATCAGCATCCCATGCAGCTTCCGGCGTTACCACCACTTTCGCTCCCGCCGCTTTGTAGTCTAGATCCTTAAAACCGGCACCTTCCCCAGCTCCCGCCTGAATTAAAATTTCATGGCCGCGCTCTCGTAACCTGTGCACTGCATCGGGGGTCAAGCCTACCCGCAATTCCTGATCTTTGATTTCCTTGGGGACACCGATACGCATGGTTAAGCTATTCTCCTAGGTCTAGAAATTGATAACTCCCAAAGACTTTCAACACATCCGTGGCTTCCTTGAGAGCCAAAAGGCAATCAGCCACTACCTCAGGGCGACCATTCACCTCGAGGTCAACAAAAAACAGATAATCCCCCAAGGCACGTTTGCTGGGGCGCGATTCAATGCGGCTGAGGTTAATCTGGCGATCGCTAAACAGTTGCAGCACCTTGAGCAGCGCACCGGGCGCATTGGCCTTGAGGCTAAAGGCAATGGAGGTGTGGGTATCCCCCGCCTGCGGCCAGCCTGCTCCCTGTTGGCGACTTACCACCCAAAATCGGGTACAGTTGTCGGGGATGTCCTGAATCTCTGTGGCCACAATGGGCAGTTGATGCAGTTGCGCTGCCCGCACGGAGGCGATCGCCCCTACCCGATTGGATTGAGCCACGTAGTGTAGGCCTTCGGCGGTAGAGGTCACCGCACACTGGCGCGCATGGGGAAGATGGACCTGTAACCAGCGCTGGCACTGGCCAAGGGCTTGGGGATGGGAATAGACTACTTCAATCTGGGCTAGATCTGCGGTCTGGGCAATGAAGGCATGGACAATCGGGCGGATAAAGGCGTGCTGAATATGGAGGGTATCCAGTCGCCACAGCGAATCAAGGGTAATGTTGACACTGCCCTCAACGGAGTTTTCACTGGGCACGAGTGCCAAATCCAAGTCGCCAGCAGCCAATGCCTCCAAACAGCCAGCGATCGTCGTCAGGGGAATTAATGTTAGGGGTTCGCCCTGTTGCCATTGGGCATAGCTTTGAGCAGCTTCTTCACTGTAGGTGCCCACTGGGCCAAGATAACCCAGCTTCACCATAGACGATCCAGATAGGGGAAGCGAAGACTCAAGGACACATCCTCACCAAGGGATTTGAGAGATGAATGAGTTAGACATAAGCCGGGTTCTGTTCAAAGGGTGGTTATCTATCTGGGACACTTGTTACCAAGCGCCTCTAGCGGCTCTGGCTAGCAAAGAACTGGGGAAAAGACCAACCCTGGTTCCTTAGCGCTAGCACGCCTTGCTTCCAGCCGGGGTTTACCGAGCCAACACCTCACGGTGTTGCTGGTGCGCTCTTACCGCACCGTTGCACCCTTGCCTGTGAGGTTTCCCTCCATCGGCGGTATATTTCTGTGGCACTTTCCTCGCGGTCACCCGCACTGGGCGTTACCCAGCAAGCTTGGTCTTTCGGAAGCCCGGACTTTCCTCAGGAGTGGGAGACTCCCGCAACCACCGCGCTAACTCATTCATTTTTATTGTACTAGGGAGACTGGTTTTAATCTGTGGTACTGGTCAACTGGCGTAGAATCTTGAGTGCCTCGTCCACGTGGGCTTTGAAATTCAGCATGTTGTCAAAGACATAGCGCACCACCCCTTCTTTATCAATCACATAGGTGACCCGTGCGGGAAGGAGACCAAAGAGGGCGGAGGCGCCATACTGCTGGCGAACCTTGTTGCCGGGATCACTGAGGATGAGAAAGGGCAATTGGTGATTTTTTTGAAAGCCCTGCTGACGGCTCACAGGATCGCCACTGATGCCAATCACTTCGGCACCCAGTTCTTGAAAAACACTGTAGGCATCGCGAAAGGCACAGGCCTGCATTGTGCAGCCGGGGGTTTCTGAAGCGGGGTAAAAGTAGAGGACGACATTCTTTTGACCACGAAAATCGGAGAGCTTTACCTTGCGGCCATCGGCAGCCGTAAGTTCAAAGTCAGGGGCGCGATCGCCCACTTGAATTGCTGTGCCCATCTTGCCCTAATTGCCTCCCAACCACTTTTGACCATTCAAGCGCTGCATCAGCCCAAAGACCAGTAGATCAAGCGTCACTTTGCGCTCATCCCCCAAAAATGGCTCAATGGTGCTGGGGGCAATACCGCCGCTACTACAGACAAAGGCCTTTGGCCCCTGGATATCCCCCTCTAGGAAGTAGAGGCGAAACTGATACATCCCCTTGCCCCACTCACCGATCACGGTATTGCCTTCGAGGCGTAGGGTCACATCCCCCACTTTAGCGCTGAGGGCTTTCTCAAGAGCAGGTAAAAAAGCCTCCTGAATGAATTCTGCAAACGGTTTATCTTCAATGGCGGCGGGCTTTTCTTTTTTGGCGGGCTTGGTGGGCGTCTCTTCTGCCATAGCGCTGCTAAACGGTACCATTTCCTCTGCATGATAGCACTCTCCCTTACAGGCAACGGCCATGGCGCAATTAGAATTACGACGGCCAACGATTAAGGATTTAGATAACATCGTTCAACTGGATCAGGTGTGTCTAGGGGGCTTTTGGTCGCACCAAAGCTATGCCCGTGAGCTGGAGAATTCGCAACATACGCTGCTGGTGGTGGCCACCCTTGGGGGGATATGCGGCTGCGGTGTGAGCTGGGGGATTGCCGAGGAATTGCACTTGGTGCTGTTGATGGTGCACCCGCAGTACCGCCGGCAGGGGTTGGCAGGATTGCTTCTGTGTCGGTTGTTGCAACTAGCCCATCAGCGGGGCGATCGCCAGTGGGCAACCCTCGAAGTGCGGGCTAGTAATGAAGCCGCCCAACAGCTCTATCAACGGTTTGGCTTTGAACTGGTGGGACGCCGTCCCCACTACTACGAGAACCCCGAAGAGGATGCCCTGATTTTTTGGCGCAATCACCTCAATACGCCACAAACGGGTCAAGAACTTCAGCAGCACTGGCAGCATTGGCGATCGCGGGTCGAGGCGCAAGGTTGGTTGCTGATTGATCGCACCTAGAGAGTCCAGAGATGACATATTGCGCTTTGTTACGGTGCTTTCCCCGACCCTTGGGCTGGCGAACGATAATGAAAGGGACACGTTTGGGAGATCTGTCTGATGAACTTGCTGGAACAGTTGCGACAAATGACAGTCGTGGTCGCCGATACGGGAGACATCCTCGCCATCGAAAAATTCACCCCCCGCGATGCCACCACGAATCCCTCGTTGATTACGGCTGCGGCTCAAATGAAGGAGTATCAGCCGATTGTGGATGAAACCCTGCGCAAAGTCAAAGCGGATTTGGGGTCTGGTGCTACTTCCCGTGAGATTGTCTCCCTTGCTGTGGATCGCTTGGCCGTGGCCTTTGGCTTGAAAATTTTGCAGATTATCCCCGGTCGGGTCTCAACGGAAGTGGATGCGCGCCTCTCCTACGATACGGCGGGCACGGTGGAAAAGGCGCGGGACTTGATTGCCCAGTACGAAGCTGGCGGTGTGGGGCGCGATCGCGTGCTGATTAAAATTGCCTCGACGTGGGAAGGCATCCGCGCTGCCGAAATTCTCGAAAAAGAGGGCATTCACTGCAATTTAACGCTGCTGTTTGGCTTTCACCAGGCGATCGCCTGCGCTGAGGCGGGTGTGACACTGATTTCCCCCTTTGTTGGTCGCATTCTTGACTGGTACAAGAAAAAAACCGGCCGTGCGGAGTATCCGGGGCCTGAGGATCCAGGAGTGATTTCCGTTACCAAAATCTACAACTACTACAAGAAATTTGGCTATCCCACCGAAGTGATGGGCGCCAGCTTCCGCAACATTGGCGAAATTATTGAACTGGCGGGCTGTGATCTGCTGACGATTTCACCAGCGCTCCTACAAGAGCTACAAAACACCGCGGGGGAACTTCAGCGCAAGTTGGATCCGGCGATCGCCGCCACCCTTGACATTGAAAAAGTCGCCATGGATGAAGCCACCTTCCGCAGGATGCACGCGGCTGATGAGATGGCCAGTGAAAAACTCGATGAGGGCATTAAGGGCTTCACCAAGGCGCTGGAGACCCTTGAAGACTTGTTGGCACGGCGACTGGCACGCCTAGAAGGGGCTGAAACCCTCACCCACGCAGCAGAAGAACTCTTCCATGTCTATGACCTCGATGGCGATGGCATTATTACCCGCGAAGAGTGGCTAGGAACCGATGCCGTGTTTGATGCCCTCGATGCCAATCACGATGGTAAGGTCACGCCAGAGGATATGGGGGCAGGTCTGGGAGTGGTGCTGCATTTGGCTAAGGCAAAATAAAGAGTTAAATCGGCAGGCTTGCATCGGCATCCCCTGTGCGTCACAGTGGAAGAAGCCTTCATAACTGATGCACCAACGATGTCCGATACCTCTGCCTCCCTTCAGCAATTCCTCAGTGACTGTGAGCAACTGGGGCTACTGCGCCTTGTCGTCACCAACGATGTTGCGGTTTTGGAGGTGCGATCGCCCCTCACCAAGGTCTTCTATGCCGAACTGCCCAAAGGGCGCTATGCCAATATGCACACGGAGGACTTTGAGTTTCACCTGAATATGGATCAGGTGGCTAAAATCCGCTTTGAAGAGGGACAAGCCAAGCGGGGCAACTTTCCCACCTACGCCATTCGCTTTCTCGATGCCAATGAGAAATCTGTCCTCAGTGCCTTTTTGCAATGGGGCAAACCCGGTGAATACGCCGAAGGTCAAGTGGCAGCTTGGTACGCCCTGCGGCAGCGCTACGGCACAGAGTGGCAACCCGTGGTAGCAGCTCTTGAGGCGAAAACGTCCAGCGCAACCCATGGATAGGCATTTATGAGAGTCGTTGTTACTGGTGCTACTGGATTTGTGGGGCAACAGGTCGTCAAAGCTTTGAGCGATCGCGGTGATCAGGTGGTTGCCTTGGTACGCTCGCCGGCAAAAGCTACCAAACAATTCGCTGGCCTTGCCCATGTTGAAGCAGTGGGCTACACCCCCAAAGCCCCTGGGGATTGGTTTGCTGCCCTTGAGGGGGCAGATGCGGTAATTAACTTGGCGGGTGAACCCCTAGCCAATGGCCGTTGGACGGCTCAGCGCAAGCAAGAGATTTACGAGAGTCGCGTGGTGGGAACGCGCCAACTGGTACAGGCGATCGCCCAGTGCCAACAGCGGCCTCAAGTGATGGTTTCCACCTCGGCCATTGGCTACTACGGCACCAGCGAGACAGAAACCTTTGTGGAAACCCACGCCGCGGGGACAGATTTTCTCGCTAAGGTCTGCACCGACTGGGAAGCGGCTGCCCAAGAGGTGACGGATTTAGGGGTACGCCTTGTGATTCTCCGTTTTGGTATTGTCCTCGGCGAGCAGGGGGCACTGGCCAAGCTTCTGTTGCCCTTTCAGTTGTATCTAGGGGGTCCCCTTGGCTCCGGTCAGCAGTGGTTTTCGTGGATCCATCAGCAGGATTTGGTGCGTCTGATTCTGGCGGCAGTGGATCAAGCGGCAATGCAGGGGGTTTATAACGCCACCGCCCCGGAGCCACTGACGATGGCCGACTTTTGCCGCGTCTTAGGAGAGGTGATGCAACGTCCCTCATGGTTGCCGGTACCTGCTCCCGTCCTGCAACTCCTGCTGGGGGAAGGCGCCGATGTGGTGCTCAAGGGGCAGCGGGTCTTACCGGAGCGGACACTGGCGACGGGTTTTCAATTTGACTACCCCAACGCCAAAGCAGCACTCACCAACCTCCTCAAACCACGATATACTGATGGTTCCCGCTAGTTTTGTGCAAGATGGTGGAATTAACGCCCGCAGCCATTCAAGAGTTGGAACGTCTCCAAGCCCACGGTGTGAGTCGAGGCCGGGCAGCAATTTTGCGAATTCAGGTGCAACCCAGTGAGTGCAGTGACTGGCGCTATGATCTTGCCCTTGTGGCTGAACCTGAACCAACGGATGTGCTCACTCAGTCCCAAGGTTGGACGATCGCGATCGCGGCTGACGCGGCTGAGTTGTTGCGCGGTTTACGGGTGGATTACATCGAAGACCTAATGGGGGGTGCGTTTCGCTTCCATAATCCCAATGCCAGTCAAACCTGTGGCTGTGGCATGGCCTTTCGGGTGAGCAGATCGTAGGGTTCAGGAATCGCTATGGGCAATACCTTTGGACATCTGTTTCGCGTCACCACGTTTGGCGAATCCCACGGGGGCGGTGTGGGGGTCGTGGTGGATGGCTGTCCTCCCCGCTTGGAACTATCGGAAGCGGACATTCAAAAGGAACTGGATCGCCGCCGCCCCGGCCAAAGTCGTCTCACCACGCCTCGCCAAGAGAGCGATCGCTGTGAAATTCTCTCTGGGGTCTTTGAGGGCAAAACCCTTGGTACACCCATTGCCATTCTGGTGCGCAACAAGGACACTCGCCCCGAAGATTATGCCGAAATGGCGCAGGTCTATCGTCCCTCCCATGCGGATGCCACCTATGACGGCAAATATGGAATTCGCAACTGGCAAGGGGGTGGGCGTGCCTCGGCGCGGGAAACCATTGGGCGGGTTGCCGCGGGGGCGATCGCCCGCAAAATTCTAGCTCAAGTCGCGGGTACCGAAATTATTGCCTACGTCAAGCGGGTCAAGGACATTGAAGCCGTGGTTGATCCTGATACGGTAGAAGCTGCCGCCGTTGAAGCCAATATCATGCGCTGTCCCGATGCCAGCACCGCAGAAAAGATGATTGCCCTTGTGGATGAAGTGCGGCGGCAGGCCAACTCCATTGGTGGCGTCATTGAGTGCGTGGTTCGCAATGTCCCTGTCGGTCTAGGCTCCCCTGTATTTGACAAACTGGAAGCGGATCTGGCCAAGGGGGTGATGTCGTTGCCCGCTAGTAAAGGCTTTGAAATTGGCTCTGGCTTTGCTGGTACCCTGCTCACAGGTCAAGAGCACAATGACGAGTTTTACACCGATGAACAGGGGCGAATTCGTACCCGCACCAATCGCTCTGGGGGGGTTCAGGGGGGCATCTCCAATGGCGAAAACATTATCCTACGGGTTGCCTTTAAGCCCACGGCCACCATCGGCCAAGCCCAGAAAACCGTGACCCAAGCGGGAGAGGAAACTATTCTGGCGGCTAGAGGGCGGCATGATCCCTGTGTACTGCCCCGAGCAGTGCCCATGGTCGAAGCCATGGTAGCTTTGGTGCTCTGTGACCATTTGCTACGAGATCATGCCCAATGTCATCTGTTGGTCTAACGTTCGCGATTGAGGGCAATCAGTAACCGCAGGATAAAGATAAACAGGTTGATGTAGGTCAGGTACATCGAAAGGGCAGCAGAGAGATACTGATCATCGCGGTAGGTACGGGGTAGCACAAAGAAGTCCACCACCGCCGCCCCGACAAAGAGCACCACGCCGATGCCAGAAATCGCGATTTCCAGAAACGTGGGCGTAAAGACACCAAAGAAGCCAAAGAGCAATTGCAAAACCAGTACCACCAGCAGGGCAATAATGCCCAGTTGCACGGTTTTGGCAAGGGCAAAGCCATCGCGTTCCGACAGATTAGAACCAATGGGACTTGCGGCCATAAACGTGATCCCACAGCCCCCCGCAGCAAGGATAATGCCCATGATGCCCACAGTACTGAGGGCAACCGCAATCAAACCAGCAAGGGTATAGCCCGACAGCAAGCTATAGGTGGCCAACAGCGGCAGCGCCAACCCATTATTTCCTTTGCGAGCGGCTCCCTGCGCCACAAAAAAGAGCACCAGTTCAGCAATAATGGCCACAATCAACGTGGGCATGAAGAGTTGGGGAGCAGCAGCAATCACACCCAGACCACCCCAGCTACCCACAGCCGTTAGGAGGAGGCCACCCCCCACAAAGGGCAGGGCATTGCGAATGACATTGGGACCGACGATCGCGCTACTGCGCGCCTCGCGAATCGCCTCTTGAAAGTTACTGGTACTACTCACGGGAATCCTCCAAGGGTGGTGAATAGAGAACAAAGCCAGATGGCATAGTTCTATTGTGCCAAAATTCCCTAGGGTGCCTAACTCGCCGCAACCACGGAGACCTCTAGTGGCGGGGCGGTTATCTCTAATGGCGGATAGAATTGGGCCAAGACACTCAAGGACAGATGCTCCACCGTTGGGTAGTATCCCAGCCATTGGCTGGCTAATTGGGCAAATTGTTCGGGTATCCCACTGACATAAAATTGCACTTGTCCTTGGGGGCAGGGAGTCACTAAATTCATGGCCTCTAATTTCCGCACGGCGGCACGGGCAACGGCGTGAGCCGGATCAAGGTGATGAACGGTTGCGGGCAAATACTGCTCAATCACATGGCGCAGGTGGGGGTAGTGGGTGCAGCCGTAGATAAGAACCTCAGGTTCAAATTCAACTAAGGGAGTTAGGGTGCGACGCACAATGCGATGGACGCGATCGCCCTCTAGGCAATTACTCTCCACAAGGGGGACAAACTCAGGGCAAGCCACTTGGGCGATCGCCACCGTGGGGGAAAGTTCTTGAAGTGCCCGTGCATAGGCACCGCTTTTAACCGTTGCGGGGGTAGCAATGACAGCAATGCGCTTTCCCAACGTGACCGCCATCTTGGCAGCAGGGACAATCAAACCAAGGATCGGAAAGGGAAACTCATTGCGAACCTGTGCCAAGGCAAGGGCCGAACTGGTGTTGCAGGCCATCACCGCCATCTTGATGCCTTGGGAATGCATCCACATTAGAATCTCCCGCACATATTGAAGAATTTCACTGCGGCGGCGAGTTCCGTAGGGCAGCCGTGCCGTATCACCAAAGTAGAGAAATGTTTCTTGGGGTAAAAGGCTTTGGAGTGCCTTTAAAACCGTTAAGCCCCCCACCCCACTGTCAAACACGCCAATGGCTCCCAGCGGATTGAGTCCTAGGGATGTCTTGTGCCAATTGTTCACTCGAACTCGACCTCACACCGACAAAGATGACATTCCCCCGTTCAGACAGAGGGCAACCACAGCCAATCTACCGCCCTTTTTACGGAGATGGAACACGCTCAAAACCGTGAGAGCCACAAGGCATTCCCTTGATAGGCTCTAGGTCTTAGAAAAGGGCTGTAGTGTCACTCTAGCAGGTTTTGCTAAGAACCGAATGGTTGACGCTAAGACTGAACATAGAGTGCTATACATTGAATCACAGAGCACCCGTGTAAGTTTCGTCACCCCCTACTGGGGAATTATGGTGTGAGGATCGGAAAACAATGCTCAGTCAGGAACAGCTCACCAGTTCCCATGAGTGTGAGCGCGCGTGGATTGAAATTGATTTAGGCGCCTTGGCAGCCAATACCCAACATCTTCGCCAATGGCTGGCACCCACAACAGAACTTTTAGCCGTGGTGAAAGCAGATGCCTATGGTCATGGCGCGGTCACGGTGGCACAGACGGTTTTGGCCCACGGCGCCACTTGGCTAGGGGTGGCAACGATTCCCGAAGGGATTGCTCTACGGCAGGCAGGGATTACAGCGCCAATTTTGGTCTTGGGATCCGTCAATTTGCCGGTGCAGGTACAGATGATGGCTGAGTGGCAGCTTCAGCCTACCCTCTCTACCCCCAAGCAAGCCTTGATTTTCTCCGACTACGCCGATCATCTCCGGGAACCCCTTGATGTCCATTTGATGATTGATACGGGCATGTCGCGCTTGGGCTGCCCGTGGCAGGATGCAGTCGGTTTTGTGCAGTTTGTGCAGCGGTTACCCCACCTGCGCATCCAAGGCATTTACTCCCACTTTGCCAGTGCTGATGATCCTGACCCCAGTTTGATGTGGCAGCAACAGGCCTATTTTGAGCAGGTGTGCCAAGAACTCGCCTCCCTTGGGTTGGGGTCAGTGCGGCGTCACATGGCCAATTCAGCAGCCACCTTGGCCAATCGCAGTAGCCACTATGACATGGTGCGCATTGGTTTGAGTCTCTACGGTGTGTATCCTGCCCCCCACTTACGGGATGTGGTGCCGCTGCAACCGGTGATGCAGGTGCGATCGCGCATTACGCTGTTGAAGGATATTCCTGCCCATACGGGCATTAGCTATGGTCACCAATTCATTGCTCCCAAGCCGATGAAAATTGCGGTTGTTGGCATTGGCTACGCTGATGGCGTGCCGCGGCTTCTTTCCAACAAGCTCGAAGTTCTGGTACAGGGAAAACGGGTGCGCCAAGTGGGAGCAATTACGATGGATCAACTGATGATTGATGTCAGTGACATTGACGGCTTGCAGGAGGGGGATGTCGTCACGCTCTTGGGTGAAGATGGCGAGGACTGCCTAACTGTGGAGACTTGGGCAAATACCCTAGGCACGATTACTTGGGAAATTCTCTGTGGCTTTAAGAACCGCTTGCCGCGCATTCCCGTGTCTTAAATTTTGCTACTCTCTTTCAGGGGTGAGTTTACCAATGTCCTCAAACCAGAGGTGGGGATACTGCGTAATAAAGTCCCGCATTAACTGTTGGCATCGTTCCAAGTTCAAATCAATCACCTCAACGCCGTGGGCTTCCATAAACTCCCGTGCCCCCGCAAAGGTTTGGGATTCACCCGCAATGACTTTCTTGATGCCAAACTGCACCACAGCACCCGCACAGAGATAGCAGGGCATCAGGGTTGAGTACAGCACCGTATCATCATAGCGACCGATGCGACCGGCATTGGCTAAACAGTCAATCTCCGCATGCAGAATCGGACTGCCCCGCTGTACCCGTTGGTTGTGACCGCGACCAATGATTTGGCCATTGCGCACTAAAACGGAGCCAATGGGAATGCCGCCTTCTTTGAGTCCTTGCTCTGCTTCGGCGATCGCTGCCGCCATAAATTCATCCATGGTTGTCCGCCTGAGCAAATGTTCATTCCCAGTAAACATCTTTTTTTGAATCGGCGTCTAGTCTTGATATGATCAAGCCAAAGTCTGGTGGTCTTAGTGTCCATGACCAAGTTTTTGGTAACGGGTGGGGGTGGTTTTATTGGCGCCAACTTTGTGCGCTTAGCCCTGACGGAAGGCTGGGGAGCGGTACTCAACCTAGATAGAGTGACCTATGCCTGTCATCCCGGCACTTTGGCCATGCTCGAGCAATTGCCTAATTATCAATTTGTGCAGGGGGATGTGGGCGATCGCCCCCTTGTTCAAGAGCTATTGCAAACCTTTCAGCCCGATGCTGTGATTCACTTTGCTGCCGAAAGCCATGTGGATCGCTCCATCAATAGTCCCCAAGACTTTATCCAAACCAATGTTGTCGGTACAGCCAATCTCCTAGAGGAGGTCAAAACCTACTGGCAACAGTTACCCACTGGCGCACAGGCGCAGTTCCGCTTTATTCACATTTCCACCGACGAAGTCTATGGCAGTCTTGGTCCTGAGGATCCGCCCTTTCGGGAAGACACCCCTTATGCCCCCAACAGTCCCTATGCCGCCTCAAAGGCCGCCTCAGATCACCTTGTGCGCGCCTACCACCACACCTACGGCCTGCCCACCCTGACAACCAATTGCTCCAACAACTACGGCCCCTACCAGTTCCCCGAAAAACTGATTCCCCTGATGATCTGCCAAGCCTTGGCGGGGCAACCGCTACCCATTTATGGCGATGGTCAAAATGTGCGGGATTGGCTCTATGTTGAGGATCACTGCCGCGCGGTCTATACCGTCTGGCAAAAGGGACAGGTGGGCGAAACCTACAACATTGGCGGCAACTGCGAAAAGCCTAACCTTGAGGTGGTGCAAACTCTTTGTGATCTGCTGCAAATCCTTGTGCCTCGCTCTGATGTGAATTACCGCGATTTGATCACCTTCGTGAGCGATCGCCCCGGTCACGATCGCCGCTACGCCATTGATGCTGGTAAAATCCAGCGAGAACTGGGGTGGCAGCCCCAAGAAACCTTTAGCACTGGCCTCGAAAAAACGGTGCAGTGGTATCTTGCCCATCAAGATTGGGTAGAAGCAGCGCGCACCACCGACTATAGCGCTTGGCTAGCAACCAACTATGGCGGTCTCTTAACCCCTTGCCCATGAAAGGAATTATCTTGGCGGGTGGCTCTGGAACCCGCCTCTATCCCCTGACACGGGTGGTCAGTAAACAACTGATGCCCATCTACGACAAGCCAATGATTTACTATCCCCTCTCAATTTTGATGTTGGCGGGGATTCGGGAAATTCTCATTATTTCTACCCCAGAGCACCTCTATCTCTTTGAAAAGCTCTTGGGGGATGGTCATCAGTGGGGCTTATCCCTGAGCTACTGTGTGCAACCCCAGCCCAATGGCCTAGCGGAAGCCTTTATCTTAGGGCGGGAATTTTTGCAGGAAGAACCCGTCTGCCTCACCCTTGGCGATAATCTCCTCTACGGCCATGATTTGTCAAAAAAATTGCAACGGGCAGCGCAACTCACAGAAGGAGCGTTGATCTTTGGCTATCGGGTGGCCAATCCGCAGCAGTACGGCGTAATTGAATTTGATGCCAACGGTCGCGTTCTTGATATTGAGGAAAAGCCAGCAGTCCCCAAGTCCCACTATGCCGTGCCGGGTATTTATTTCTATGACCATCAAGTGTGTGACCTAGCAGCCCAACTGCGACCGTCAGCGCGGGGAGAACTGGAAATCACTGATCTCAACCGCCTTTACCTCGACAAGGGGCAACTACGGGTGGAATTACTCGGGCGCGGCTATGCATGGCTGGATACCGGTACCCACGAGCTGCTGCAACAGGCCAGTAGCTTCATTCGCACCCTCGAGGAACGGCAGGGGGTAAAAATTGCCTGTCTAGAGGAAATTGCTCTGCAGCAGGGCTACATTACCCCAGAGCAACTGTATGAACTCGCCCAACCCCTGCGCAAAAGTAGCTACGGCCAATATCTCTTGCAGGTGTGGGCAGAAGCCACAGGAGGTATGCATGCTCAAGGTACAACCGCTGGCGATTCCTGATATTCTCCTCTTAGAACCCCGTGTCTTTCGCGATCAGCGGGGCTTTTTCCTAGAAAGCTTTAATCAACGGGCTTTTATGGCCGCTACAGGCTTAGACGTGACCTTTGTCCAAGACAATCACTCTGCCTCCCAACAAGGTGTGCTACGGGGATTACACTACCAGCACCAGCAGCCCCAAGGCAAACTCATTCGCGTCATCGAGGGAAAAATTTTTGATGTCGCAGTTGATTTGCGGCGTTCCTCACCCACCTGTGGCCAATGGGTAGGGGTCTGGCTCAGTGCAGACACGTTCCAGCAACTGTGGATTCCCCCCGGCTTTGCCCACGGCTTCTGGGTGCAATCAGCCACTGCTCAGGTACTTTATAAAACAACGGACTACTACAATCCAAGGGATGAATACACATTGCTGTGGAATGATCCAACCATCGGCATTCAATGGCCGATTGATAGCGAACCCCGCCTTTCTGCCAAGGATCAGCAGGGCAAGTCTTTCAACGAACTTCCCCTATTTGCTTGAGATAAAAATCCCTCCCCACGTGGAGAGGGACACTCAGATGAGGATACGATTACGCCCTACAGCGCGTTACCACGGGGGAGTACCTCTTCTGGGAAGACAAAGTTTTCATGGGGTTGGTCTTGGGGCGCCATCCAAGCACG
>NZ_JBKBHZ010000004.1:0-164018 GCF_046299655.1 Thermosynechococcus sp. | reverse complement strand
TGGTGGTATCGTGCACCTGCTCAAGCAGAGCTACGCTGTCGTTTTGCGCCGCCTTAAATTCCAGCACCGCCGGGTCTGTTTGCCGCTGCACCAGAAAAATTGTGCCCGCATCGCTAGCAGTAATTTGGCGACTTTTGGTGAGAATGAGATGCAGTAGTTCCTCTAGGGATTGGCTAGCGGAAAGGGCAATGCCAATTTCCAGAAGCTGATCAACAAGCGTTTCCGCATCTGAGCCGAGAATGGCTCGTTCAAGGGAGCTGACCGTCATGGCAAAAGACCCGCGAGGAATGCGCTCATTATAGATGCGTTGCCGGCATGCGGTTGTGATCTAATTGCGGTGGTTGTTGTGATAGGGAATGCGTGCCCCTGCCCAAGCTAACTTTTCCCGCAGTGTTTGATAGAAGGAGTAGTGATCCCGCAGGATGATAAAACGGGCTTGACAATCGGCCATCGTCACCTGCACCCGCTGTCCCGGCCAAATGGAGGTGGCCAGTACGCCATCCATCCACAGTTTGGTATTCAAGCTGTGATCATCCAACGGCCAAATGCTCACTGCGGAGCGGGCAGGCAAGACAATCGGGCGGCTCGATAAACTCAGGGGACAAATGGGGGTAACCACGAGGGCTTCCATCCCCGGATGCAAAATGGGGCCATTGGCTGCAACCGTATAGCAGGTGGAGCCGGTGGGAGTGGCCACCAGTAACCCATCCCCTTGGTATTGATCCACTACATCGCCATCAATTTCCATTTCGAGGATAGCGGTGATCATGCGATCGGCAGAGGCGGGCTTAATGCACATTTCATTGAGGGCATAGTAGCGATCGCCCACCACTTCAGGATGCCATTTTGACCCCTCAAGAACTTGAGCTTGCAGCATCATCCGCTGTTGCATGGCATACTCATCCCGCTCAAGGCGATCCCAAACCGCCTCCATATCGCGAAACAGTTCCAGTGGCTCCGTCAAAAACCCCAAATGTCCCCCCACATTCACCGCCAGAATGGGAACGCCAGCCGCAGCCAGATGCCGTGCCGCCGCCAAGGAGGTGCCATCTCCCCCCAGAACCACCGCCAGATCAATCGGCTCTGTGACTGAGGCCATAAAAACGGGGTAGGGGTTGTCCTTAGGGCCACTGGGGCCGACCAGCACATTGGCGCCTCGCTGTTGCAGTTGTCGGCAAGCGCGATCTGCCCATTCCTTGCTCTGGCGATCGCCCGCCTTGTGCACCACAATGACTTGGTTCAACTGCATGGCGCTACTCGTTTTCTAGGTCTTGCATCCCCTTGGCAATCCGCGACAGCTCCGTTTTTTCGTCCACTGAAATGCGTCTAGGGGTACCGCTGATAATGCCCTCAAAATTGCGGAAGGAATCGCGGATTTCGGCTCCCTTCTCAGTAATGACATACTCGCGGATGCCCTTATCATGCCAAGAGCCGCGCATCTTAAAGACGTTAATGGCTCGCGACATTTCACCACGAATTTCTACATACTGCAACAGCAAAATCGTGTCGGTAATGGTTGAGATATGGGACTCCGTAATTGAGTTGGATCCCATAAACTGATCCGTGGTGTTAGTGAAAAAGCCCGTGATCTCCTCCTGCTTGGCAAAACCCGTGACCCCAATCACAAACTGACGGAAGGCATTATTGCTTACCCCCCGTGCCAAGGCCGATAGAGAGTCAATGGCTACCCGTGACGGCTTAAAGTCGGCAATTTCTGATTTAATAATCTGCAAGTGATCCTCTAGCCCTGCCGACTCGGGATAGGCGCAAATAATCCGCAATAGCCCTCGCCGTTCTAGCTCCTCAAAATCAATGCCCCAAGAGAAAGCATTTCGGGACAATTGCGCCCGCGATTCTTCATAGGCAAACAACAATGCCCGTTCCCCCTGTTGGCATCCTGTCTCAAGGAACTTGCTGACCAAGAGCGTTTTGCCTGTTCCCGTTGCGCCAGTGGCCAAAATAATCGAGTCTTTGAAAAAGCCGCCGCCGCACATTTCGTCAAGGGTTTTGACTCCGGAAGAGACCCGCACATTCGAGGAGCGTTGGGTGAGGCGCATCGCTCCCAAGGGGAAGATGTTGATGCCGTTGTTGATTGTGAAGGGATATTCCCCTTTCATGTGGGTGGTGCCCCGCAGCTTCAGAATTTCCACCGTCCGCCGCCGCCGTTCCCCTTCAAGGACATTACGCAAAATCACCACATTGTCGGAGACAAACTCTTCTACGCCAAAACGCGCCACAGGGCCATACTCATCCACCCGCTCCGTGGTCATGATTGTGGTCACTCCCAACTGTTTGAGGCGAAACGCCAAGCGAAAAATCTCCCGCCGCACCACTGAGGCTGCATCGTACTGCTGAAAAACGGCGGTCACCGAATCAATGGAGACGCGGGTGGCTTTGTATTTGCGAATGGCATATTGGATACGCTCAATGAGTGCCGACAGATCAAAATCCCCCGCCACCTCTTGGCCGTCCGGATCGGGAGAGGCATCGAGGATAAACAGCTTCCCCTGATCAATGAGACTCTGGAGATTCCAGCCAAAGCTCAGCGCATTTTTAATAATGTCTTGGGGGGACTCCTCAAAGGTGACAAATATACCCGGCTCATTAAAAATTGTGATGCCATTATAAAGAAATTGCACCGCAAAAAGAGTCTTCCCGGTTCCCGATGTCCCACTGACCAATGTGGTACGTCCTTGGGGGAGGCCGCCATGACTAATGTCGTCAAAGCCCTCGATCATTGTTGGGATTTTCTTGACTTCCGCAGGGGACTGCCCAGGGGTGCTCAACTGACTTTCTGGTAAGTTCGTCATAGAAGAGTCTTAGATTGAGTATTCTGCAAAAAATTCCAAAACGTTATTCTAAACTGAAGTATTCTAACCACTGTGCCTATTCCAGTCCAAGTTCGTCGTCGCACTGCTCACCAATCTCTTCGTACAGCAAGTCCAGGCCAATAAGAACCTTCTCACGGTTGGATAAGTCCCCAATAATACGGCGCACTGGTGGGGGTAAGATCTTGGCAAGGGTGGGGGTGGCCAGAATTTTATCCTCCTCAGCCAGTTGGGGGTTTTTGAGAACATCAATTACTTTCAGGGCATAAACGCCCTTAAATTCTTTTTCAAGAATATTATTGAGGGTTTTGAGAGCACGCACAGAGTTGGGGGTGTTCCCAGCCACGTAAAGTTTGAGAACATAGGTTTTCCGCAGGGGAGCCATAAGGGTTACACCTCACGCGGAATTGAGCGACGATACATTTCGCATAGATGGGCGATGACATCAATCAGTGTCAGGCGATAATCGAGCAAAATGTCCTCACTGCGACCTTCAAGTTTAAGCTGCTTAGAGAAATTATCCATGAGTTCAACGTGAATCTCTAGAACTTGGGAGACGGAAATATCGGCAAAGAATGCTTTACTAACAAATTCGTCAATATGCTCATTGACTTTGGCATCGGCGTTAAAGTACCCAAGGACAATGGTACGATAAATTGACCGCAATTCGTCGAGGAGTTTGCGCTTATCGGCAGCAGACATACGGCGGAAGAAAAAGGCAGTATCCCGCTTGTAATAGACACCAAGGTAGCCAAGTCGCTCCTTTAACTTTTGGGACAGACGATGCTGGGGATCAACGTTGCTACTCTCTTTAAGAGCGGGCATGCGAAACATGACGTGGGGAGGCACCGCACATCCCGGACAAAGTTTCACAAATCCAGTAATGGCTTCTTCGATTTGCTGGTTAAGCTGATGCAGGTGATCGGTAGTGAGAATGACTTCGGCTACGTGGTAGTGGGGGCCAGGGGGTGGGGGAGACAGAGTCGCAGGAAAAATGAGGATAGCGGGCAGGAGTGTGGCACTGTGGTGAAGGTACGTAATGATTTGCGGCGTCCCCTCTCCCCATTCTAAAATTAAGCAAGCAACGCTATTTCGCCGCTCCTCTAAGTAGTTACAAAACTCTCTCTCGCTGGAAAAGTAAACGAGTTCATCAATGTCGGAGTTATGCAAACGTACCAGTTCTTGGCCAATAGCGGGCGAGTAAACTAAGCCACAAATTGTTAGTGCGGTTGACTGCGCCACGTGCTTTCAGGAATTGGGTTTGCATCTGATAGCATCCTATCACTTTCTCGCTGGTGGTGGCAGTGTTTTCTGGAGGAGTGTTGCCATTTCATTACAAGCTTGGAACCAACAGACCTGCCGAGAAGGATAGAAGACGTTCAAGAATAGAAAAGCCAGTGTAAAGCAGCATCCTATCTCTTTATCTGCCAACCCCCTATTTCACTATGAATTCCCTCTCCCTAGCCAGCTTTACTAAACCTGCGATGACGGTGGGGGCAAATCTGTCTCTCAGCGAGGTGTGCCAGCGTTGGCAAGAAACTCTCCCAGAGACGATCGTCATTGTGGATGAGCGGCAAAAACCCTTGGGAGTGGTGCAGGGCTGGCGGTTGGCGTTGAGTTTGGAGCGGGAAGCGCAGTTCGCTGATTTGGCAGTGGGTAGTGTGACGGCCTCTTGGCGATCGCCTGTGGTGGCGGTACCCGCAACGTGGACACGATTACAGTTTCAGGGATGGTTGCGCAGCCAACCTCAGATGCCAGCCTATATTGCGGTCGTGGATGCACAGGGTTGCTTTTTGGGACTACTGGATCAGCAACACTTGCTTTATCGCTGGGCGTGCCAGCCCCCCTTGCCTTGGCTGGCGGTGATTGAACAATTGCCCTTGCCGGTTCAAATTCAAAATGCCCAAGGCAAAGTCGTTTGGCAAAATTGGGCTTGGTCAGAACACTTAACTGATTTTTTGCCGTTAATACAGCCGAAATTTGAGGGCATGAATTGTCAGGCGCTAGAGGCGGGATCGCTCTGGCAGGTGTGTTCATTTCCCTTGAATTTAACGTCGTTGGACTGGGAGAAGGGAGAAGGCGGTGTCGCGGTGGCGAGCGATCGCTATTGGTTATTTTTTGCCCAACGGCGGCAAGAGGCTGATCGGATGACCCCCACCCGCTTGCACCAACTGCGCCTGCATCAGCAAAAGCGTCTCCTGCTGAGCTTGGGGCATGAACTCAAAAACCCCCTCACGGCGATTCTCAGTCTCACCCAACTCCTGTGGCAGCACCCTCTGCCAGAACAAGAGGAGTACCTTGCCCTGATTCAACGCAGTAGTTGGCAAATGAATCGCCTCATTCAGGCGTGGCAGGACTACACCCGTGCCCTCTGGCGCGAGTTGGAATTGCAATGGGAAACGGTGGAGTTGGCGGATTTATGGTTGCGATCGCAGGAATTGGCGGAGCATCTGTATGGCCAGAACATTGCCCGTTGGCAATGGCAAATTGAGGTTCCCCTCAGCAACGTGCACCTCTATGGGGATATGCTACGGCTACGGCAGATTTTTGCCCATCTCTTGGGGTGGCTGATGCTATTCCCCAGCGATCGCTATGGACTGCGCTTGAGTCGCTGGCAAAATTGGCTGGCGCTGCAACTGTGGGAAGAGGGACATGGCATTCCCCTTAAAGATCACGATCGCCTGCTGCACGAATGCCTCGAGGACTACGCCGAAGTCACCATGGGGCTGATGCTAGCCCGCCAACTCTGTCGTCTGCACAATGGTGAGCTTTCCTTTATCGCCCAAGCTGACAGCTTTAGTGAGTGGACAGTCCTGCTGCCCTTTGCGGAAGAACTTCCCCCTGAATTACCCACTACGGCTCAATTGATCCTTTTGGTCAGTAACGATGCCACGTGGATCATGAACACGACTTCCGCCTTACGACGCAGTCACTACGGCTACATGGTCGCTCGCCATCCCCTTGAAGCCCTTGATAAGCTGGAGCAACTGCAACCCAGCGCCATTGTCGTCCGCCCCGCCAGTCGTCTGATTTTAGCTGATGTGGTTGAAAGTCTAACCACCAGTCCCTTTACTGCCACTGTGCCTTTAATCATCATCTCCGATGAAACCACTCCCTTGGGCTTGACGGGTTTCGTGCAGCGGCTGCCCTTGAGTAGTCATCCCAGTCTGCTCATTGATATTCTTGATCGCTGGTGTTTTCCGCGACTGGCTACTCCAAGGGAAAAATCAACCTGCGAGCGTCCTCTCTTAAATCAAACGGTGCTCCGCCTTGGCTTACTCCATGAGATTAGCCTGCCCCATCTGCGGCTTCTGGAAGCAGAAGACCTCGAACAGGCCGATCTACTGGTGGAGATTTGGCAGCCCGATGTTCTGATTTGGGATTTGCCCGCTGACGAAGTTGCCCATCTGGAGAATCATCCCAAACTACGAAAGCTCCCCATAATTACCTTGGCCGAAGACAGCAGCCGCGCCATTCATCAATTGGGGGATGTGGCGGTTTTTCCCTGCCTCAACCTTGCGGATCTGATGGATGTGGTGCTCCTTGCCGCAACGGTAAAAGCTCAAAGCTGACTCAGCACTGTCCGCGCTGCCGCAATCGTGCGCTCAATATCCGCCTCCGTGTGGGCAAGGGAAGTAAACCCCGCTTCAAACTGGGATGGCGCAAGGTAAATCCCCTGCTCCAGCATGCCCCGGTGGAAGGCGGCAAACTTTTTCAAGTCAGACCGCTTGGCTTGCTCATAGTTGGTCACCGGACCAGCAGTGAAAAAGAGACCAAACATGCCACTGATGTGCCCACCACACACCTCATGGCCAAATTCCCGTGCCGCCTCTAAGAGGCCCTGCACCAGCTTGCCCGTAATCCGATCCAATTGCTCATAGCTGCCGGGGCGACTGAGAATTTCCAAGGTTTTGATGCCCGCTGTCATTGCCAAGGGATTGCCAGAGAGAGTACCTGCTTGATACACCGGTCCTGCCGGCGCCACCATCTTCATAATGTCAGCGCGACCGCCATAGGCACCCACCGGTAGACCACCGCCAATCACTTTGCCGAGGGTGGTGAGATCGGGGGTGACGCCAAATTTTTCCTGGGCACCCCCATAGGCAATGCGAAAGCCCGTCATCACCTCGTCAAAGACTAAAAGGGCACCGTACTGTTTTGTCAGCTCCCGCAGTCCCTCAAGAAAGCCAGCATCCGGCGGAATAAAGCCAGCATTGCCGACCACGGGTTCGAGAATCACTCCGGCAATGTCATCGGGATACTGCTCAAAGAGGCGACTGACCGCTTCGAGATCGTTGTAGGGTGCAGTTAATGTGGCGGCGGTGGTTGCTTTCGGCACGCCGGGAGAATCGGGTAAGCCTAGGGTGGCCACCCCTGACCCTGCTTTGACCAAAAACATATCGGCATGGCCGTGGTAGCAGCCTTCAAATTTGATCACCTTTTCCCGCTGGGTATAGGCACGCATGAGCCGCAGCACTGCCATACAGGCCTCGGTGCCAGAATTGACAAAGCGCACCATCTCCACACTGGGGACAGCGGCAATCACCATTTCCGCCAAGATATTCTCCAGCACACAGGGGGCGCCAAAGCTGGTTCCCTTTTCGAGGGCCGCATGGAGGGCTTCAATAACTTCGGGATGGGCATGGCCGACAATCGCGGGTCCCCACGACCCTACATAGTCAATGTATTGGTTGCCGTCCACATCCCAAATGTGGGCACCCTTGACATGATCAAAAACAATGGGTTGGCCGCCGACGGACTTGAAGGCACGCACGGGTGAACTGACGCCACCGGGCATGAGTTTTTGGGCAGCGGCAAAAATTTCTTGGGATTTTGTGGTTTGAAAAACGGTCGTGGTCAACGTCAACTCCCTCAAGCATTGGCGTGCTCACAGTATTATAGGCAATTCTCCTGCCCCTTAACTCTAGAAGTACACATGTTGCAATTCTTTACGCCAACTGTGCGTCAACAGGGATGAGCCACGCCTGTGGCCCTTGGAAGGCAGGGATCGCTAGGGGCAAGGGAGAACCACTTTTGCATAGATTAAACGCTTGTTAAGAACTGATGATTGGCTCAAAACCAAACATCACCGTTTCTAATTGTTCGATTGCCGAGGAGTGGGGCACATGCCAGTTTTGCCAACCATGGAAACCGTTGATACCCCCCTATTAGCCGCTGCTCAATCCATCTATAATCTCTACCAGCAGGTTCATGGGGCAAAAACGGTGCCTGCGGGTGTTGCAGTTAATCGACAAACCCTGCGGGGCTATGTGCTGTTTACCAGCCAACCCGTGCTGCTGCCCCAAGAATGCTTCATTCCCTACGATCATCTGCCAGAAGTGACACGCCTATAACTGCACTAACTTTTTTGACCTTTGCCAGCTACTGCCTTGTCTTTGCCCTTGGCGCAGCGGTGGGGAGTTTTCTCAATGTGGTGATCTACCGTGTACCAAGCGGGCGATCGCTCCTCTATCCACCGTCTCGCTGCTCGATGTGTTTAACCACCCTCAAGCCTTGGGACAATATCCCGATTTTGGGCTGGCTATTCCTGCGGGGGCAATGTCGCTACTGCCATGCGCCCATTTCTTGGCGGTATCCGGCAATTGAGCTGTTGACGGCACTGCTATATGTCCTGATTGTGGCTGTGAGTGGTTGGCAGGGGCAAACCCTTGTGCTGTGGCTGCTGAGTGCGTGGCTCTTGGCCTTGGCCTTGATTGATCTAGACACGATGACGCTGCCCCATCCCCTGACAAAGTGGGGGTTGATTGTCGGCTTGCTCGTGAGAGGGTTAACGACCGGTCTCGGCGGACTCACCGCAGGCATCATTGCCGCAGTGATGGGCATTTGGCTCTTTGATCTAATCCGCTGGGGGGGGGCGATCGCCCTTGGTCAGGAGGTCATGGGGGGAGGGGATAGCAAATTAGCAGCGATGATTGGGGCTTGGTTAGGTTGGCAGGGGTTGCTTGTTACCTTTTTCTTGGCCTGTGCCCTCGGCGGCCTGATGGGGGGACTGGGGATTGCCCTGGGTTGGATTCGGCGGCGGCAACCGATTCCCTTTGGCCCGTTTTTGGCAGTGGCGGCTATTATCAGTGGTCTCTTCGGCCGCCAATTGATTCATCTTTACCTCGAAACCTTTTTGCCCGGCGTGTTTGTGCCCTAGCTCTTATCAAAGAAAGATATAAATATTCCGATAAAGAATGAGACATTATCATGACCCGCTGCTTTCTAAAGACGACGGGGAACAACCGTAGGAGCAAGGTTGCCTGGCTTCAGCCAGCGATGGATGATGGCACAACTCACTTGAAAGAGTTGAGTGGCCTCGCGGCGTGAGAATTTCAAATTTCATAAAGCCATCGGTCTCTCTCCGAGTGGCGATCGCCCCATGCCTTGGGCAAATTACGATCGCGGATTGAAACAAAACCTAGTTGCAAAGATACTTTGCAGCTTATAGAGTGGCTTGCAATAACAGGGAAGATATGGAGAGTAGGGAACTCGAATCCCTGACCTTCGCGGTGCGATCGCGACGCTCTACCAACTGAGCTAACTCCCCGATTCTTTCTTTAATATACGGTAAACGAGGACACAATAGTCCTAAATTGGTCTTCTACTTTTGGCCAGCGCTCTTCGGGAGCTGACACACTCAGGGTATAGACCTTGCCCCGGCTGATAGCAATACTCGATAAGTTATGCCGCTGCTGAGCATTGTCCCCATTCCCCGGCAGAGTGACGGCATACTCCAGAATGTAGTAGGTCTTATCATCCGCCTTTTGGGAACTAGCAGAAATCAGGGCAGAACTGCGCCCACTTTCACTGGGGGCAATGATATTCCGCAGCAGGCGATCGCCCACCTCTTCTGGAGATCCCAATTCCTCAAGGGACTTCGTGCTGGAAACCGTATTCACGACCACACTGACGTTTTCTGTGGTCTCGATAATGTCGTGGAAGACCACATCCACCGGCTCTTTGGCTTGGATCTGCACCCAACCGCGCGGGTAGAGAAATTCATAGCCATCGTAGCTATCCACATAGGCCTGTAGCCCACTGGTGGCCGAACACCCCCCCAGCAACACCACAAGAATGGCCAACGCTGTGGCAAAAAACCGTCGAAGCATACCGTCCTTTTGCGCTGTTTTTCCCTATTGTGACACTGAAGCGGCTGCTGCGGGGCGTCGCAATTCCTCTGGATGGGAGGGGGGAATGCCCTCAATTGTAATCAGGGACTCCGTTACCGCTCGCACAATGGGAATCGCCACCGTGGAGCCATAGGCATCATCCCCTTGGGGTTCATCCACCACCGCCAAAATCACATACTGCGGCTGTTCTAGGGGAAAAATAGCTGCAAAGCTAGTGATGCGCAGATTGCTATAGGTGCCGCCCACTGCCTTTTGTGCTGTGCCCGTCTTGCCCCCCAGCCGATAGCCGGGAATCTGGGCGGGTTTCCCCGTACCAAAGTGCACGACTTCCCCTAGCATTTTGACCACCGCTTGACTAGTGCGCTGCGAAAAGACCCGTCGCGGAGGTCGTTGCTCAAGGCGTTTTTGCAGTTGGCCATTTTCATCGTAGAGGCCATCAATGACATGGGGCGTGACCAGCTCCCCACCGTTGGCGATCGCCCCCAGCAGTTGTGCCAAATGGAGGGGCGTCAGGGAAAACCCTTGGCCAAAGGCGGTAGTAGCCGGTTCAATCGGATAGTTGATAAATTGCTCCGGTGGCTTTAACTGGGCGGCGGTTTCAAAGGGGAGATCACTGCCCACCTTCTCCGTCAGTCCCAAGCGATGCAGATAGCGATAGTAGTGGCGGGCTGGAATGCGGCGCATCATGTGCACCATGGCCACATTGCTGGAGTAAGCTAGAACCTCTGCTATCGTCAGTGCCCCCCGCCCGCCGCGTTGACTGTAGTCACTGTTTTGAATGGGCCAGCCCCCCACCGTAATCCGACCCTCATCGGGCAGCACCGTATCGGGAGTAATGGCATTGAGTTCAAGGGCGATCGCTGTGTTGATTGGCTTAAAGGTTGATCCCGGCTCATAGAGATCCGATACTGCCCAGTTGCGAAACAGCGCCGGATCTGCACGGTAGTAATGATTGGGATCATAGGAAGGCTCTGAGACCAATGCTCGCAGTGCACCGGTTTTTACTTCTAGAATAATCACCGTGCCTCGCTTGGCGTTGTATTTGCGTAACTGCCGCTGCAGGGCTTGACGTGCCGTCTGTTGCAGGCGACTATCAATGGTGAGGCGGACATGGTACCCCTGACTCAAAGTACGCGGATCCGCAGGGGCAAGCGCCGGCAACCACTGCCCCAAGGCATTCATGGAGAGGAGTTGGCGGTTACTGGGCACTTGTAAAAATTTGTTCTGACTAAACTCAATTCCTGCTTGGCCTTGGTGATCCCGATCCACATAGCCGACAATACCCGCCATGAGTTCTTGTTGTGGGTAAATGCGCTGCCAGGCTTGGTTGAGTTCAAGGCCATCGTAGTTGAGGGCGCGAATTTTGGCGGCAGTGTCCTCATCAAGGTCGTAGGCAATGGGCACGCCTGTGGGGTAGGTGCTGAACTTGGCCAATAGTTGCTCTGGAGATTGTTTGAGTAAGGGAGCCAGATCGCGGGCGATCGCCCACCGCTCCACTTTGAATTGAATCGGATGGGCAAAGAGGGTAAATACAGGCCGATCCAAAGCCACTACCATCTCTCGGCGATCGGTAATTGGGTAGCGTGCCAAGGTTGGCGGCGTGTAGCGCCGTTGTTGCTGCTGTGCCCGTGCCGCTAAGGTTTCCCCCTGAACCACTTGCAAATAAACTAGGCGAGCAACCACGCCCCCCATCACCATCAGCAAAAAGCCAAAGATCAGGCCAACCCGCAAGGGTGGTAGGGATTGGTTTTGGGGGCGAGCCGTTGTCATGGATAGCGATCAGTAATTGACAGTGCGCTGAGGCGGTGGCGTCACGGGTGGCCGCTCAACATGAGTTTTAGCAGCAATCTTGCCCTCATTGGGGACAAAAAGAATGTGTTGCGGCGTTTGGGGCACAAGGCCTTGGGGCGCCTGTTGCACTTGCTGCGTCACCCGGTAGCGTAGGGTTTCATTGCTGACCAGTAGCTCCCGCTCTTGCCGTTTGAGGCTTTCTAAGCGGTTATAGGCCTGACTCCACTGCTGCTCACAGAGGGCTGACCAACCGTAGAGAGGAAGCACAGCCACAAGAGCACTGGTGGCCGCCACCCCAGAAAGCCATTGAATTCCCAGCAAAGTTTTTTGCCACAGGGGCATCTGCGGCTTGGGAAGTGGCCGAATTTCCGTCAGACTTGGCGACGATTGGGGAATAAATCGGGATTTGAATTTAGGGGCAGCAACCATGACTCCAGCACTCCTCAGCAATTTATGACCCTAAAGGATTGTGTCATCGTAAAGATACCCCTAAATTAAGTCTCCATTCAGACAATTCATGCAAAAGCCCGCAGGGCAATTCGGAGCTTGGCCGATCGCGATCGCGGGTTAAGGCTCACTTCTGCTGCGTCCGCCACAATGGGTTTACGAGTCACAACCTCCAAAAGAGGGTTGGCACGCCACGCCTGCTTCACCCGCCGATCTTCCAAGCTATGGAAGCTAATGACGGCAATGCGCCCTGCGGGCTTTAACCACTGGGGCGATCGCGCCAAAAACTGGTCGAGCACCGCTAGCTCTTGGTTCACATAAATGCGCAAGGCCTGAAACACACGGGTTGCGGGATGAATTCGCTGGCGAGAGGAAGCCTTGAGGCAGTGGGCAACCAATTGCGCCAGTTCTTGGGTGGTTCTGAGGGGGCGACGGGCAACAATCTGCCGCGCAATGCGGCGGGCAAAACGTTCTTCCCCATACTCATAGAAAATATCCGCCAGTTCTCGCTCACTGTAGTGGTTAATCACTGTTGCAGCTGTTAAAGGATTATCGGGATTCATGCGCATATCGAGGGGGGCATCAAAGCGAAAACTAAAGCCCCGCTCCGGGCGATCCAACTGGGCAGAACTCACCCCTAAGTCTGCGAGGATACCATCAAACATCGGCTCAGCCACAGGCAGATCAGCAAAGTTACCGTGCCAAAACTGGACGCGATCGCCAAAAGGGGCAAGGAACGCTTGAGCTGCCGCTATGGCCATCGGGTCTTGATCAACCGCTAGCACGCGGCAGGTGGGTTCACTGCCCAAGAGCAGTGCCGTATGGCCGCCACCCCCCACCGTGGCATCTAAGTACAGGCCGCCCGCCTTTGGTTGTAGCCCCTCTAGCACCGCCGTTGCCAGCACTGGCTGATGGTAGGTGGAAAATTCCCAATCTTGCATGAGCGAATTAGAAGCAGCGTAAAATTTGCCACAGCACAGTCCCTTGGAGAGCAGCCGCCGTGAACGAGACTTCCCTCAACTTAGCCGATGAACTGCTAGTACGGGATCAACTCGTGCAGCAACTCTCAGAGGAACTCTATCAACTCATGGTGCAGCATCCGGAGTTATTTGTGCGCTTTTACCAAGCCCGCAAAGCCGAGGCCGCCAATGCCGAAGCCCTAAAGTTGCTGCAAGCACAGGTGCAACAGGTGGAAGCGCAAATCACTGCCTATCAGGAGCAAATTCTGGCCTACCAGCAACAGATGCAAAACCGCGAAGCGGAAATGAATAGCTTAAAGGCTCAAGTGATTGAATTGAGCGATCGCAATGAGATGTTGGAGCGTGTCATTCAAGAAATGCCCGAAGTCTATCGGCAAAAATTCAGCGAGCGGCTCAGTCAAGTCAAACTGAAGATTGAAAGCCTCGAAAAAGAAAACGCCCAACTGCGTGCCGAACTGCGGAATCTGCAAACCCTCTTGGCCGCCCAAGCCCGCCAGCAACAACAGCAGGGATTACCTCCATTACAGCCTGCCCGCGTTGGCTTGATTCCCAGCTTTAACCAGCTTTAATATCTAGGTAAACAGGAATCAAAGCGTGACTGCTGTTAACGAAGATCTGCGGGAACTCAAAAAAATACTAGAAGACTTTTTTACAGGGCTTCCTGTCAAGGTCTATTTATTCGGCTCAGCTGCCCGTGGTACTCTCCGCCAAAGCTCTGACTTAGATGTGGGGATTTTGCCCCTTGCACCACTGCCCGTGGGGCTGTTGAGTGAGTTGCGGGAGCACCTAGAGATGTCTAATTTGATCTATCTAGTCGATGTTGTGGATTTATCAGAAGTGTCTGCCGACTTTCGATCGCGAGTGATCGCAGAGGGAATTGAGTGGATCGGCTCAGGGAACGATTAGTAGTTGCCCAAAAAGCGCTGGCTACTTTGCAAGAACTGCCCTTGGGTGAGCGCACAGATACGATTATTCGTGATGCTGCAATTCAGCGCTTTGAATACACCCTAGAAGCAGTCTGGAAAGTAGCACAGCTATATCTACGGGAACGCGAAGGATTAGACATCGCCTCACCGAAGGGAGTCATCCGTGCTTGCTTGGCCGTTGGCTTACTGACTCCAGAGGAAAGTCGTTTAGCGCTAAAAATGGTAGACGATCGCAACTTGACCGTCCACACCTACAATGAGACCTTGGCAGATGCGATTTTCTCGCGGTTAGCCCAGCACGCCATGCTGATGGATCGCTGGTTGGCTGCCCTCGCAGCAGGAGGATTAGAGGATTGAAAATACGGATTTGGTGTGCGGCACAGCCAAGGCAGGGGGAGCTGTCTGCAGATCAAGTAGTCAGGCAAGTTGTGCCGCTGCTCCAACAGGCTGAGGAGAGTGCTGAAATTGTGGTTTGTCCACTTGAAGCGCCAATGGCGATCGCTCCCCAACCGCAGATTCTGGACTATAGCCTCACCCATTGGGCACCCTTGGCGCCTGACCTTTGGCAGCAGTGTCAATCCTTAACTGCCTTGGTCCCCCAGTGGGGGATCCGAACTGGCACAGGGGGTCTCTACCAGTTGCCACTGGCGCAAACAGCAAAAGGGACGCTCTTTGGCGAAATTATAGGTTGTGTTGAAGGAATATGGCAGTTGCCAATCCATGCCAGCGATCGCCAGCGACAAACCCTCTATGCCCTCGGACGGCGACTCCTAGATCACGTGCAGGCACCCGTGGGCTGCTACTTTTTGCAATTTGACTGGCAGGGGGAAGTGATCTTTGAGCGGCTGTGGCCTTTTCCAACGGTGGCAGCTCTAGCGAGTATTGGGGTGCAAACCCCCGATTGGTTGACGGCTCATTACCAGTGTCTGAGGGGGATCCCCCTGCGGGATCTGCGGATTCCCGCTCGCGACACAGTACCACGATTAGAATAGAGAGCGCAGCGTTTGGAAAGGTGAAGCGTGAAGATTGTTGGCCGCCGACTGCGGGGTTGGCAAGCGGTCTATGACATTGGTTTAGCCGGGGATCACAATTTTCTTTTGGCCAACGGGGCGATCGCCGCCAATTGCTTCAACAAGTCCCACTCTACGGCCTACGGCTACGTGACCTATCAAACCGCCTTTCTCAAAGCCAACTTTCCCGTGGAGTACATGGCCGCCTTGCTCACGGCCAACAGTGGTGACCAAGACAAGGTACAGCGCTATATTGCCACCTGCCTCAGCATGGGGATTGAGGTTCTTCCCCCCGATGTGAATCGCTCGGATATTGACTTTACCCCCGTTGGGGACAAAATTCTTTTTGGTCTGTCGGCAGTACGCAATGTCGGTCAGGGGGTGATTGAGGCCATTTTGCAGGCACGGGCAGAAGGGGGCGCCTTTCAAAGTCTGGCGGATTTTTGCGAACGGGTTCCGCGCGCGGGGGGCGATAGCCGCATTCTCAACCGTCGTGCTCTTGAATCCCTCATTGCCTGTGGTGCCATGGATAGTCTCCATCCCCAGCGCAACCGCAACCAACTGATGCAGGATCTCCCCCTCGTGCTGGAGTGGGCACAGGCGCGCGCCAAAGATCGGGCAGTGGGGCAAGTCAACCTCTTTGATATGTTGGCGGGTGGCTCCAGCAATGAACCCACTTACGATCCTGCCCCTAGTGCACCCCCCGTTGACGATTTACCGGATGCCGAAAAACTCCGCCAAGAAAAAGACCTGCTGGGATTTTATGTGTCGAACCATCCCCTGAAGGATATTCACCGCCCAGCGGCTATGATTGCCCCCATTAGCTTGGCAGATCTTGAGCAGCACACAGGTCAAGGGATGGTAAGTGTGATTGCTCTGCTGACGGGACTCAAGCCCATTACCACCAAACGCGGCGAGCGGATGGCGATTGTCCAGTTGGAAGACCTCACGGGTCAGGCGGAGGCCGTCGTTTTTCCCAAAGCCTATGAGCGCATTCATGGCCAACTGCAGCTGGATCGGCGATTGCTGCTCTGGGGCACCTTGGAGATGCGCGACGATCGCCCCCAACTGCTGATTGAAGATGCTGAACCCCTTGAAGAGGTGAAACTGGTGCTTGTGGATTTGCCTGTGGCGCAAGCGGGGGACATTCAAGCCCAAAGCCGCCTCTCGGAAGTGCTCAAACAACAGGTGGGAGAGATGCCCAAGGTGCCGGTGGTGGTCAAAGTAACCGATGGCTACCATGCCCAGTATGTGCGCCTAGGACCACAGTTTCGCGTTGAGGATGCCGATCGCGCCCGCCGAGCACTCAACAGTGCCGGCTTTCACGCTCAAGCCCGTGACCTCCTCAGCCTCAAGCTTTAGGCCAAGACCTCCCTAAAAAAGGCGATCGCCTCCCCAAGAGCCGCAATAAACTGATCAATTTCCGCGCGGGTGTTGTAGAAATAGAGGCTGGCTCGGGCGGTGGACTGAACGTCTAGATAGCGATGCAAAGGTTGTGTGCAGTGATGTCCCGCGCGGATAGCAATGCCTGACTGGTCAAGCATCGTAGAAAGATCGTGGGGGTGAACGCCAGTCACCGTAAAGCTGGCCAAAGCAGCGCGATCGCCAGACTTCGGGCCATAGAGCGTCACTTCGGGAAATTCTTGGAGACGTTCAAAGAGATAGGCTGTGAGTTCCTGTTCGTAGGCATGGATGCGCTCCATTCCCCATTGACTCAGATAATCGACTGCGGCACCAAGGGCGATCGCCTCCGCAATGGCGGGCGTTCCCGCCTCAAACCTATGGGGAATATCGGCATAGGTGGCATGGTCGAGAAAGACATCGGCAATCATTTCACCACCGCCGAGGAAGGGGGGCATTTGCCGTAGGAGTTCCGCGCGTCCCCAGAGAAAGCCAATGCCCGTAGGTGCACACATTTTATGACCGGAGGCCACCAACCAATCGCAGCCCAACTGCTGCACATCAATGGGGAGGTGAGGCACACTTTGGCAGGCATCCACCAATACCCGCGCCCCCTTGGCATGGGCAAGACGCACAATCTCAGGAATTGGGTTGAGGCACCCTAGGGTGTTGGAGACGTGGGCCACAGCCACCAAGCGCGTGCGATCGCTCAAAAGACTTTCGTAGTGGTTGAGATCAAACGTTTGCTCTGGGGTGAGTTCAACAAACTTGAGGCGAGCACCGGTTCTCTGGGCAACAAACTGCCACGGAATCAAATTGCTGTGGTGCTCCATCACCGTCAGGATGATGTCATCCCCTTCCTGCAGCGTATTCATGCCCCAACTATAGGCCACAAGGTTGATCGCCTCACTGGCATTGCGGGTGTAGATAATTTCCTCAGGGTGGGCAGCATTGATAAAACGCGCTACTTTTTCCCGTGCCCCTTCGTAGGCGGTGGTCGCCTCCGCACTGAGGGTGTGGATACCCCGATGAACATTGGCATTGTAGCGACGATAGTAATCCTCAAGGGTATTGAGAACTGCCAAGGGCTTCTGAGAAGTCGCCGCATTGTCGAAATAAATCAAGGGGCGATCATGTACCTGTCGCGCCAAAATCGGAAAGTCAGCACGGCAAAGGTCAGCGAGGGAGCGGCTCGGAGCGATCGTCATAACAGCAGGGTATTGGTTACGTCACGCGATTCTTAGAGAGAGTCCAAGAATACATCTTTAACTAACATCTTTAACTATACTCCCTTGCTCCCCAGGAAAGGCAGCGCCAACAGGGATTACAAACTACTATCGTGATCTCCATGCCGAATAAATGTTATGAAACTCTAACATTTGATCCCCGCAAAGGGATAAACTGCGTATAAATTCCTAGGGGTGTGCCGCAATTCCCTTGACGCCCCAAGATTTTTTTGCCAAAGATCAAGGGCAAAGGATAGCTCCGTCTATCAACCCACGATAAGGAGGCACCTATGCCGAAAGATCGCCCCCCTTTAGAAGAAATGACCTTGCGGCAGTTGCGGCGCGTGGCCAGTGAACTGCAAGTGTCCCGCTATAGCCGTATGCGCAAAGATCAACTCCTCGCTGCCATCCGTGAAAAGCAGGCGCAAGCCAACGGATCCACCACCACCATTTCTGTTCAACCTGTCCCCCCTAGTCTGGAGTCGCAAGAAAAAGTGGAAGCAGCAAAATTTGACCTCGGTCCTGCCCAAGAAGAGGCACGCTTGGCCGCAGTGGATGAAGGCCTTGGGGATTTGCCGGGTGGTTACGGTGAAAGCCGCATTGTCCTCATGCCCCGGGATCCGCAGTGGGCCTACGCCTATTGGGATGTGCCCAACGAGCACCGCGAGGAATTGCGGCGACAAGGGGGTCAGCAACTGGCTCTGCGCCTCTACGATGCCACGAATATCAACCTCGATAGCCAAATTCCCCACAGTGTTCAGGAGTACCCCTGCGATGAGTTGGCGCGGGAGTGGTATCTGCCCATCCCCGTGAGCGATCGCGACTATGTGGTGGAAATTGGTTACCGCTGCGCCGATGGCCGCTGGTTGGTTCTTGCTCGTTCTGCTCCGGTTCACATCCCGCCCGTGTACCCCTCCGATTGGGTTTGGGATCAATTCATCACCGTGGATTGGGACATGGATCTGCGCGGCAAAACCCTCTTTGATCTGGGGGCCCCCTTGGCGAGCACTGCCGAACCCAATCCCATTTACGAAGGCATTTTTGCCATGGCCGAAGGGGCGGAAGCGCAGCGGGTGGCGGGTTCTCTCTTTGGCTCGATGCACCAAGTCCCCGGCTCCATCTCCCAGTTGCCCTCCATGGCCATCAGTTCCTACGTCTTCCCCTCTGGGGTTGGGCTATGGGCTGTGCCGACGGTTTCAGGTCTGACGATGTCGGGGGTTGGCTTCTCAGCTTCGGCGGCTCCCATTCGTCCCCGCAAATTCTGGTTGGTGGCGGATGCTGAACTCATTGTCTATGGCGCTACGGAACCCGATGCCACTGTCACGATCGGTGGGCGCCCCATCAAACTCAATCCCGATGGCACCTTCCGCTTCCAGATGTCCTTCCAAGATGGCCTCATTGACTTCCCAATCTTGGCAGTGGCGGCAGATGGGGAACAAAACCGCGCTATTCACATGAAATTTACCCGCGAAACCCCCGAACGTCGCACCAATACTAAGGAAGAAGCGGTGCTGGAGTGGCTGGCCTAAGCTAGTTGGTTGGCTCGATCAACTCGTTTCCCTCTGCCGAGTGGTGGGGGGATTTTTTTTAGGCACGCAAAAAGGCAAGGAGTTCGCGATTGACGAGGCCCGGCACCTCCTGTTGTGCCCAGTGACCGCAGTCGGGCAGGTATTTCAGCCGCCAAGGGGCATGGATCCACGCCTCAATACCGTTGGCAAGGCTGGGTTGGGCAAGGGGATCATCGGCGCCCCAGAGGATCAGGGTAGGGCTGGTAATGGCTTCTGTGTGCTGTTGCAGGAGCTGCCACCACTGTTGGGGTGAAAAAAGATGACGATAACTTTTCAGCACCGCAGCGATCGCCCCCGCTTTTTCGAGAGCCGCTTGATAGAGTTGCACGGTTTCTGCTGAAAACGCAGCCTTGCGGATGGAGTAGCGTTGAAAGAGATCTTGCAAAAAACTCCGCAGATGATGCCCTAACCAGTACTCCGCCAAGCCGGGGATATGACAGGCCAAAAGTGGCCAGTTGCGCCAAAAATGTTCCAGTTGCTGCCAGAGTTCCAGTCCGACACGGTAGGGGTGGGGGGTATTTAAGACCGCTAGATGCTGCACCATGTGCGGAAAGCGCGCTGCCACATGCCAAGCAATCAGGCCACCACAATCATGGCCGACAATGTGTGCTCGCTCATAGCCCAGTTCTTGGATCAGCGCCGTGACATCTTGGCTGAGGGTATCGAGATCATAGCCCTGGGCTGGCTTCTCGGAGTCATTGTAGCCCCGCAGATCCGGCACGACGACCTTGAAATGACGAGCAAGGACAGGAATTTGAAATCGCCAAGAATACCAAAACTCTGGAAAGCCATGCAATAAAACCACAAGATCACCGCTGCCTTGGGTGACATAGTGCAGGCGCACTTGGTTAACGGTGAGGTACTGGTGTTGCCAACTAAGGGACGCTTCAGTCATTGAAAGTGGGGATCAAAGTAGAAGGAAAGTCCAGCTCTACTTTTAAGCTAACACCGACAACAGATGCGAGGGTAGCCCCATAGGGTTAAACCGCCGTGGGAATACGGACTTCCTTAAGCAGATTGGCCAGTTCTTGCAGTTGGTTGATGGCCTCTGCCCCTTCTAGTTTCATCAGTTCGCGGTCATCGCGCATTTCAGTCCAAGTGATCCCATAGTCAGAGACCAAGAAGCGAATCAGGTGGTTGTCGGCCAAGCTGACCATGAAGGAGGCACTATTGAGTTCACCGCCACAGGTATAACAGGAAGCCATGTAGCCTCGATTTTCTAGGGCGATCGCGAGGGCTTGGAGATTGAGCACCAAGTCGCGAATAAACTGGCGGTGTTGTTCGGCTAAGCGGTAAAACATAGGACAGTTAACTCCAAGAAATGAATAAATGAATAGCGCAGCCCCCAAGAAAAATATTAAGACAATCTTAAGAATGTGCCGCTATGTACCAATTTGTAAAATCTTATGAAAGAGATGTAAGAATCTAAAATTTGCTATAGGGATGAATAGCTTTGGTTTTGCTTGGCTGGAACGGCAACATGCTCTAAAAGCCTACTTTTGCCTCTAATTCACCGTTAATTGCCGTGTTGACTGTCGTCGCAGTGGCGGCCTGCCATATTCCTTAAGGGCTATGTTTTTCATTTTACTTTAAGGTTTCTGTTTCTAGGGTACTGTAGCCCTAAGAACATATTTTGCAAGACAATGCCAGCAACTACGATTGTTCCTGTTGCCCTTGCCATTCTCTACCAGGGCGATCGCGTTCTTATGCAACTGCGAGATGATTATCCCCATATCTTGTATGCCGGCCACTGGGGACTGTTTGGCGGCCACCTTGAACCCGAAGAAGCGCCGCTCGCGGGCGTTCAGCGAGAAGTTTATGAGGAGATTGGCTACTGCCCACCCCACCTCACCTTTTTTGGAGAGTACGGCGATTGCCAAGTGCATCGCTATATTTTCACTGGCCCTTTGACGTGTGAACTGGGAACCTTAGTCCTCAACGAAGGACAGGGGATGGACTTGGTACCCTATGATTCTGTGGTGGCCGGGGTTCACTATGCCCAAACCCTCGCCGAAGATCGCCCCTTGGGAGACATCCACCAGCGCATTCTGCTCGATTTCTTTGCTCGATTCAGACGAGAATCACGTGGTTAGGCGGCAAACTGTTGTAGCACCCGTTCGGGGGTTCCTAGACCTTGGACACAGCGATCCAGATACAGCACCTGGTCACAGGTTGCCCTTACCCGCTCCAAGTGATGGGAAATTTGTAAAATCGCCCAGCCCTCAGTCACCTTGAGCGTCTCCAGTAGGTCGTAAAACTGTTGCTCGCCTCGGAGATCTAAGCCAGCGGGAGCTTCATCTAAGATCAAGAGACGACGGGGTTGCACCAAGCAGTAGGCCAAGAGGGCGCGTTTGGTTTCCCCCCCAGAGAGAGAACTCAGCGGTTGTGCGGCCAGATGCTCTAGGTGCAGGCGTTGCAGACTGTGTCGGATGGCGCGATCGCGCTGCCGGCGGTGCTGCCACGGCCACTGCCACGTGGGTTGCCCCCAGCCCAAACCGACAAATTCCGCCACGGTGATGGGAATACGCGGATCGCACTGGAAGTTTTGCGGCAAGTAAGCCACCTGTTGGCGGACATAAGGGAGCGTGCGGCGATAGCCCATGCCATAGCCCAAGAGGGTCACTCGTCCCTGCTGGTAGGGAATAATGCCCAAAATGGCTTGAATCAGGCTACTTTTGCCGGCACCATTGGGACCAATGATGGCCATGTTCATACGAGGCAATAGGGTAAAGGACACGCCTTCTACTACCCAGCGATCGCCCCGCCGCACCGAAAGATTTTCCACTTCTAGTAGGTATTTACTCACAGTGCTGTCCCTAAAGGTGCGCTCAGCCGCATCCATGGCCCCACTACGGCAATGGAGTCAGGACGCCGATAGGCTTGCTGTTGCGCCCCAAAAGCCTCAGCTAGATTGCGAATATTTTGCTCCATCCTTTGCAGGAAGTAGGCAGGCGTCAGATCCGCTGCCGAAGGAGCACGCTCTAGGGGATCAAACACACTTACCTTCACCCCCAAATCTTTCGCGAGGCTTTCAAAGACCTGTTCTTGCCCCGGTTCCGTCAGGAGGGTTTTCAGGTCACTTTGTTGCACTGCTTGCATCACTCGCTGCACATCAGCGGGGGAAGGGTTAACCGAGGGGATGCCCACAAGGTAAGTAGTCTTCAAGTTGTAGCTTTCAGCAAAATAGGGCGCCACATCGTGGTAAACAACAAATGTTTTGCCGGCAAAGGGGGTCAGTTTTTCCCGTGCTAGGGCATCTAGCGCTTCTAACTCTTGAATAAAGGCCGCAGCATTTTTCCCATAAATCGCTGCCCCCTCAGGATCAATGGCAATCAGACCATCGCGAATATTTTTCACCTGCTGCATGGCACGCTTGGGATCCAGCCAGATGTGGGGGTTGAATTCACCATGGCTGTGACCCTGGTGATCATGGTCGTGGTCGTGATCATGATCGTGCTTTTCCCTCGCAATGGTGGCCACCCCTGCACTGGTATCAATAATCTTGAGGTCAGGATTGGCGGCATTTTCAATGAGTTTATCTAGGAAGGTTTCCATCTCAAGGCCATTTTTGACCAATACCCTTGCAGTGCTCAGGCGCTGCAAATCTTCAGGCCGCGCTTGAAAATCATGGGAATCAGTGTTGTGGGGTAAAAGTTGCTCCACAGTGGCGCGATCGCCCACAACTGCTTTTGTAAAAGCAGTTATGGGCAAGAACGTTGTCACAATCGTCAGCTCGGGTTCTGCTGGTGTTGCCTCCTGTGCCGTCTGTTGCTCCTGTGGGCGTTGGGCTTGGGGGGCACAGCTTCCCAGAAATACACCAAGAATCACCAAAACTCCCCAAGGCCTCAGAGTAGCGCAAATGGTCATGGACAAATGACGAATGAGAACCATTCTCATATTAGCACACTGAGCAAGGAAGGACAAGCAAAAGATAAAGGGGTAAGCCTCAACCTACCCCCTAAAAACTCAGCAGCGATTGCGAATTCCTAGCCTTCGAGATTCAAGAAGGGCAACAGCGCCATAATCCGTGCTCGCTTAATGGCGACTGCGAGCTGCCGCTGTTGCTTTGCGGTCAGACCTGTTACCCGCCGCGGTAAAATTTTGCCCCGCTCGGTAATAAAGCGGCGCAGGAGATCCACATCTTTGTAGTCAATGGGCTGATTTGGGGGAATCGGGGAAACCCGTCGCCGATAAAATGCCATAGCTTTCCTCTAGTTACTTATGGTTACTTAATTTCCCTGTGAATAGTGTGCTTGTTGCAGTAGCGGCAATACTTTTTACGTTCCAGCCGTCCTGTGGTGTTGCGGCGATTCTTAGTGGTGGTGTAGCGAGACACACCGGGCGATCGCTGTGCCGGATTGGTGCGACACTCTGTGCACTCTAGGGTGATAATAATTCTGGCGCCTTTTGCTTTAGCCATGGTGTTGCCTATTGATCCAGTGAGCCGATCTCCTATTATGGCAGATCTTTGCGGATTTTAGTTGCCAATTTGATGAGCTTGCGATCAAGGGCAAACCCCCGCTGACAGCGATACACCTTTGTGCCGCCAAGGCGATCGTGGAGGGTGCGGTGTTCTTCGTCAATCCACGCCAAGCTACAGTCCACGGCAAGGGGTAGTGCCAAGATAATGAAGGCCATACTGGGCCCTTGGGACTCCAAACCCGCCAATGCCAGTAGTGCCCCCACCCCCATAATTAGCTCTCGCTTGCTGAGGGAAAGCAAATCGGGTGTCCGCTGTCGCTGATCCAACAGGCGCACATTCATCAGCCAATGGCCAAGGCTTTGCCCCTTGTTGCGGTTGACCATTGCCACCCGCAGCAGCCACCAAACAAGGGCAAAAACAAACAGTTGCCCCCACTGAATGGCTGCCCCCGGCGTGATACCGACAACACTCGTCAGCCAGATTAGGATAAAGTCAATGCTGGTGGCGATCGCCCGTCGCCAAGGCTGAGCCAGTGGTAAGGGGGGTGGATATTGACGGGAAAGTGCCATGACAACAACGCAGTGGCAAGTAGCCAGAGAGTGGCTAAACTAGTATAGCTTGCTGCCGATTCCTCAAAAATTCTCTGGAGTTTAGACGGTGCAACCCGTTGATTTGACTACCCTACGTGCTGTTTGTGCCGATCTTCAACATTGGCTGCCGGCACGGTTAGAAACTGTCTATCAGCGCGATCGCTACACCATTGCCCTCGCTCTACGCACGCTGAAAAAACAGGGCTGGTTGACCCTCAGTTGGCATCCCCAAGCAGCACGCATTGCCTTTGAACCACCGCCCCCGCGCCAACCCGACACATTTACCTTTAGTCAGCAGCTCCATGCCCAACTCAATCGCCTTGCCCTAGTGGGCGTGAGCTTAATCAACCCGTGGGAGCGCGTTGTGGTCTTGGAATTTGCCCCCCGTCCGCAGGAAGCAACGCAGTGGCGTCTCTATGCCGAGATCATGGGCAAGTACAGCAACGTGATTCTGGTTAACGCTGCGGGAGAAATTGTTACCGCCGCCCATCAAGTCAATGCCCAACAGTCCCGCTTGCGCCCAATTTTAACCGGTCAACCCTATGTGCCCCCACCGCCCCTGACAACAGCGCTGCCCAGTTGTGAGATTCCCTTTGAGCAGTGGCAACAACAGGTAAGCGTGATCCCCGGACGGCTGCGGCAGCAACTCCCCAAGACCTATCGGGGACTGAGTCCAGCCCTAGTACAGCAATTACTCGTGGATGCCGCATTGCCCCTAGAAAGTCCCACCACAGAACTAACTGCTGAAGAATGGCGACGGCTGTTTGCACATTGGCAGCACTGGTTGGCATGTTTAGAGAGCGGGCATTTTGCCCCTCAACTCACACCAACGGGCTATCGGGTTATTCCTCCCCTTGGAATGCAGACTCCCTCAACCGTCAGCATCCATGAGATTCTCGCCACCTATTACCAAGACCAACTGCGGCAGCAGCAAATACAGCAACTTCAGCAACAGTTGCACCAGAGCCTACAGGCACAACGGCAAAAACTCATTGCCAAAATTGAGGACTATCGAGAACGATTGGCCGCTGCTGCTGAGGGCGATCGCCAACGCTACCTTGCTGACCTACTGATGGCCCATGCCCACCTGTGGCAACCCGGCATGACTGAACTGATCGTGACGGACTTTATTACTCAAGAACCCCTGACGATTCCCCTCTCCCCAGAGAAAAGCGCCATTCAAACGGCTCAGGAGTTGTACAAGCAACAGCAAAAACTTAAACGCGCCCAGCATCACATTACCCCACTCCTGACGGCTGCGGAAAGTGAACTCGCCTATCTGGATCAGGTGGCGGCCACCCTCGCTACGGCCACATCCTTAGATGTTCTTGAGGAGATTCGCGCTGAACTGATTGAACAGGGATACCTGACGGCACCCGATTATTACCGTCCCCCCACCACCCCTAGTCCCTACCTACGCTATACAACACCGAGTGGCTTTACGGTTCTCGTGGGGCGTAACAACCGCCAAAATGATGACCTCACGTTTCGGGTGGCCAGTCCCTACGACTGGTGGTTTCACAGCCAAGAGATTCCCGGCAGCCATGTGATTCTTCGCCTTGAAGCGGGGGATGTGCCCAGTGACAAAGATATTCAATACGTGGCGGATTTGGCGGCTTACCATAGTCAAGCCCGTGCCAGTGCCCAAGTGCCCGTGGTTTATACTCGCCGCAAGTATGTGCAAAAACCGAAGGGTGCCAATCCGGGGATGGTGATCTACGATCAGGCAACAGTGGTGTGGGGATGCCCTCTGAGCATTAGTGATTGCCTTTCAGACGTGTCCCAAGGGGGTGCTGGCGGCGATCGCCACGGGATCGTGGCAGAATAGAACCGTGTTTTTTACGACACCATTGACTGCTGAGGTTCTATGCTGCGCCTAAATCAAAAATCCCTAATTTCAATCCTATTAAGTTTTGTTGCCATGATTTTAGTTGGCTGTGGCGGCCCTAGTGCCACAACCACACCGCCACCCACCTATAGTGAGTTGCAAATTACGCGCATTCAAGACTACCTAAGTGACATTGAGAAAAATGCCGAACGCTTTGCCGACCTAGAGGTAAGCGTAGCCAAAGGCGATTGGCAGGAAGCCCGCAACATTATGCGCGGCCCTCTCGGTGAAATGTTGATGGATATGCGTGCCCTCAATCGCAATCTCTTGGCGAAGGATCAACCCACCCCCACCGCCTTGACCCGTGCCCTGACGGATGACTTCCTGAAAATTGATCAGGGGGCGGATCTCAATAGTGTCACCGTCGCTCAAGAGGGCTTCCGCGATGCTGAAGCGGACTTCAAGGCCTATCTCAATAGCTTGCCTGAGTTGTCCTAGTCCCCTGCGTTTTTCCTAGGTTGATGGCCGTTGCCCATGTCCTTCGTCGGTCTGCATATTCACAGTGATTACAGTCTTCTGGATGGTGCAAGCCAACTTCCCGACCTAGTGGCACGGGCAATGGAATTGGGGATGCCCGCGATCGCCCTTACGGATCACGGGGTGATGTATGGTGCCGTTGAACTGTTAAAGCTCTGCCGTGGCAAGCCCATCAAGCCCATTATCGGCAATGAGATGTATGTGATTAACGGCGACATCACCAAGCAGGAACGCAAACCCCGCTTCCACCAAGTGGTACTGGCCAAAAATAAGCAGGGCTACCACAACCTTTGTAAGCTCACCACCATCTCCCACCTTCAAGGTTTTCAAGGGAAGGGAATCTTTGCCCGCCCCTGCATCAATAAAGAGCTACTGGCGCAATACCGCGAAGGGCTAATTGTGACTAGTGCCTGTCTGGGTGGTGAGATTCCCCAAGCCATCTTGCAGGGCAAGCCAGATTTGGCCCGCAGTGTTGCTGCTTGGTATCAAGAGACTTTTGGTGAAGATTTTTACCTTGAGATTCAAGACCACGGCAGTCAAGAGGATCGGGTGGTCAACGTTGAGCTGGTGCGCATTGGCCGCGAGTTGGGGATCAAAATTATTGCCACCAATGACTCCCACTTTATTTCCTGTCATGACGTTGAAGCCCACGACGCTCTGCTGTGTATTCAGACCAACAAGCTGCTCACCGATGACAAGCGGATGCGCTATAGCGGCACGGAGTACCTGAAATCCGCTGCTGAAATGGCTCGGCTATTTCGGGATCACTTGCCTGCTGAAGTCATTCAAGAGGCCTTGGCCAATACCCTTGAAGTGGCCGATAAAATTGAACCCTATAACATCTTTCGGGAACCCCAAAGTCCCGAGTTCCCAGTACCTGCTGGCCATACCGCCGATACCTACCTAGAGCAGGTGGCTTGGCAGGGGTTATTGGAGCGATTTCAGCTTAGCGATCGCCAACAGTTGGATGCGACCTATCGGCAGCGACTGGAATATGAACTAAAAATGCTGCAACAGATGGGGTTCTCGAACTATTTCCTTGTGGTTTGGGACTACATCAAATATGCCCGCGACCACAACATTCCCGTCGGGCCAGGGCGGGGATCGGCGGCAGGTTCCCTTGTGGCCTATGCCCTGCGCATTACCAACATTGATCCAGTGCACCACGGCCTGCTCTTTGAGCGGTTTTTGAACCCTGAGCGCAAGTCCATGCCCGATATTGATACGGACTTCTGCATTGAGCGTCGCGAGGAAGTGATCCAGTACGTCACCGAAAAATACGGTAGCGATCGCGTCGCCCAGATCATCACCTTCAACCGCATGACCTCAAAGGCAGTACTCAAAGATGTGGCACGGGTGCTGGATATTCCCTATAGCCAAGCGGATCAAATGGCAAAGCTGATTCCCGTGGTGCGGGGCAAGCCGGTTAAATTGGCGGTGATGATCTCCGATGACACTCCCTCGCCCGAATTCAAGGAAAAGTACGAGAGTGATCCGCAGGTGCGCCGCTGGATTGATATGGCGATGCGCATTGAGGGCACCAACAAAACCTATGGCGTCCATGCCGCTGGCGTCGTCATTGCCTCAGAACCGTTGGATCAACTGGTGCCGCTACAACGCAACAACGATGGTGCGGTGATTACCCAGTACTTCATGGAGGATCTGGAATCCCTTGGCCTTTTGAAGATGGACTTTTTGGGTCTCAAGAACCTAACAATGATCCAAAAGACACGGGAACTGATCCAGAAAAACTACGGCAAAACCCTTGATCTAGATGCCTTGCCCCTGGACGATGCTAAGACGTACCAACTGCTTGCGGAAGGCAAAGTGGAGGGCATCTTTCAATTGGAATCTTCGGGGATGCGTCAAATTGTCCGCGAACTCAAGCCCTCAAATCTGGAGGACATCTCTTCTGTGCTAGCCCTCTATCGGCCAGGGCCTTTGGATGCAGGTCTGATCCCGAAATTTATTAACCGCAAGCATGGGCGAGAACCGATTGAATATCCCCATGAGCGTTTGAAGCCCATATTAAGCGAAACTTACGGCGTACTTTGTTATCAGGAACAGATCATGCGCATGGCGCAGGACTTGGCGGGCTATTCTCTCGGTCAAGCGGATCTACTGCGCCGCGCCATGGGCAAAAAGAAAAAAGAGGAAATGGAAAAACATGAAGCCCTCTTCATTGAGGGGGCGGCGAAAAATGGGGTGCCCAGCGCCGTCGCCCAGGAACTCTTTAAGCAGATGCTGGATTTTGCTGAATACTGTCTGAGTGGTGAGACGGCGGTGATGACGGTGGAATATGGTGCTGTTCCCATTCGCCGCTTGGTGCAGGAACAGTTGGCTTGTCAGGTGTATAGCCTTGATCCCCAAGGGCATCTTTATACTCAACCTATTGCCCAATGGCACTTTCAGGGTTTTCGTCCCGTGTATGAGTATGAACTTGAGGATGGCTCAACGATTTGTGCAACACCGGATCACTGCTTCATGACCACCCGTGGCCAAATGCTGCCCATTGAGCAAATTTTTCAGGAAGGACTCGAACTATTCACCCTGCCGCAGGCGCGCCTTCAAGGTCTCAAACCACTGGTGCAAACGAACCCCTAGGCAATCTTGAATAGCTTTACTCACCTGATGCGGGGATTGATCGGCTTCAATCCGCTGCCAGCGATCGCCCCCCGCCTGAGCCAGTGCCATGAATCCCTGACGAACCCGCTCATGAAACGCTACTGCATTCTGCTCTAGGCGATCCGCAGTTCCTCGCTGCTGCGTACGGGCAAGGCCAACCCTAACGGGGACATCTAACCAGAGAACTAAGTCGGCTGCTAGGCCGCCGGTGGCCATCTCGTTGATTTGATGAATGATCTGCAAGTCCAGCCCCCGCCCATAGCCTTGGTAGGCAAGGGTAGAAGCGGTATAGCGATCGCACAGGACAATACCCCCCCGTTGCAGTTGGGGACGGATGCTAGTAGCCACGTGTTGGGCGCGATCGGCGGCATAGAGAAGCAGTTCTGCCATGGAATCAATCTCTAAATCGCTATGGAGCAGCAGTTGCCGCAAGCCTTGGCCAAGAGGCGTTCCCCCTGGTTCACGGGTGAGGAGCAAGGGGGGATCAATGTCAGCGGATCGCAATTTTGCTAGCCAGCCACTTTCCTCTAGCCATGTGGCGATCGCCCCCATTTGGGTGGTTTTGCCAGCACCTTCTCCCCCCTCGAGGACAATAAAAAAACCAGTGTAGGGATGGGAAGAAGAATGCATGAATCCAGCAGTTTAGAAGAAAGGTTTGATATAGTCGCGGCATCCTGCCAGCATAGGGCAGGGCACCTTACAATAGGGGCAATGCTTCATTCCCTGTGATTTGCTAGGCACAACAGCAGCAACAACACGCCATCTGTTCCGTGATTATCCTAGAACCATTGTTCGCAAATCATTAGTTTACCACTTGGCGGTTATGGCTCGATATGCTCGTGTTGTTACCATTGCACTCCCTCGGGCACGGCTAAAGGAAGAGCTAGTGCAAACCCTAGAAGCCTGCGATTTGACCGTAACCCATGTGGGGGAGGATTACGTCGTGGCGCGTGAGAGCGCGCTTGATGCTATTTCAATTTCCCAATTAGTTACGGTTGAAGTGCTCATTGACAAGACCACGCCCCAAAATGATGTTACCAAGTTTGATCTTGTGCTCAAGAACAAAGAGCTGACCCTCAAGAAAAATAATCACTGCTTTGAATGGTTTAACCGCGTGAGTCGCGCCATCACTGAAAATAAAAATTGGGAACTAGTTGATACGGTCGCGACACTGTGACGGTGCTGCCAACCAATGCAACAGTAACCATTGTGGGCGCCGGAGTGGTTGGTTCGGCGATCGCCTACGAACTGAGTCGTGTTCTTGACGCAGCGGAAACGCCGATTGTTGTCCTTGAAGCCCAGAGAGAAGAGGATTGGCAAGCCAGCGGTGCAGCTCTTGGTGTTCTGATTGTCCATCTCAGTCGGCGGCGGCGTGGACGCAACTTTCAACTGCGGCAGGCCAGTTTGGCGCGTTACGAAACCTTGATTCCCGAGCTAGAGGAACAGACAGGGGTTAAGATTCCCTACCAGCGCCGCGGCATTATCGAAATCTGTACCACCGAGGCGGAAGCGATCGCCACCCAAGCATGGTTGCAGGAACAGACTCCCCAAGGGGTGCAGTGGCTCTCGCCAAAAGAAGTTCAGGATCAATGTCCACTTGTGGATATGCACCACATTCACGGGGCACTTTGGGCAACGGGCGATCGCCAAGTGACGCCAAAACCCTTGACTCAAACCCTGCGCCAAGCCGCTTGTCAACGGGGGGTAGAGTTCTTTTATCAAAGCCCTGTCCGACAGCTCCAGCGATCGCCCCAAGGAAAGTGGATTCTGCACTTGGATCAGACCTTGCTTGAGACTGAATACCTGATTTTAGCGGCAGGTCTAGGGACAACGCCCCTCACTCAAGTCCTCGATCGCCCTGTCACTGTGGAACCAGTCTTAGGACAAGCCCTAGAGTTTGCCTGTGAGGCGAACACACCAGTGATGACGGCTGAAGGGATTCATTTTGTCCCCTTGCCTTGGGGACGGGTGTGGGTGGGCGCAACGGTGGAATTCAACACCCTAACCGGAAATTCGCAAATCCTTGATCAACTGTACAAACGCGCCACTGAGCTTTGGCCAGTTCTGAAAACCGCTCCCTTAACCCAACAGTGGCAGGGAGTGCGACCCCGCCCGAGCGATCGCCCGGCACCCATTATCGAAAAAATAGACAACCACACCTGGCTGGCCACAGGCCATTACCGCAATGGTATTTTGCTCGCTCCCGTAACTGCCCAAAAGATTGCCCAATCTGTGATCACGACCTTGACCGAGGGCGATCGCTCCAGAGGGGGCAGAGCATTGATAAAATAAAATCCAATGTTGTGGGATAGATACCATGGAAGTGAATCCTTTCGGCTTAGTGGCAACGGCCATGTTTGTGATTGTGCCAACGGTGTTTTTGATTATTTTGTACGTGCAAACGGAAAGTCAGCAGAAAAGTAATTAAGATAGATCTCTATGGCTAGAGCGAAAACAGCTCTATGGTGCCAGAGAGTCTCTAAATAATCGTTGTTTGTAGGCCTGTGACTGCTGCTTCCTTTTCCCCCCTTTGTATTGCCCCTACCCACGTCTATCGCGGTTGGTCAATTCTCTCCCAAGCAGGGGCAGCCATTGCTCAATTAGGGCATCATCCCCTTTTGGTGGTCTCACCGCAGCGGTATCAGCAGCTTGAGCAGGAGTGGCAGGCGATCGCCCGCTCCCATGATCTCACCTTCACTGTGGGAACATTCCATGGCGAATGTAGTGAATCCACTCTTGCCCAGCTCCGCCAAGAGGCACAAGGCAGTGATTTAATCATTGGCATTGGCGGTGGCAAAGCCCTAGATACCGCTAAGCTTTTGGCGTATCAACTGCACGTGCCGGTGGTGACCATCCCGACATCAGCAGCCACCTGTGCCGCTTGGACAGCCCTCTCCAACATCTATACAGAGGCCGGTGCCTTTGCCTATGATGTGGCCCTCCAGCGGTGCCCCGATCTGCTGCTGTTGGACTACGCCCTGATTCAAACGGCGCCGAAGCGAACCCTGATAGCCGGCATTGGGGATGCTCTTGCCAAGTGGTACGAAGCCTCTGTGAGTAGTGGTCATCGCCAAGAAACCTTAATTGTGGGCGCAGTGCAGCAGGCACGAATCCTGCGGGATATTCTCTTGCAGCAGTCTGCGGAAGCCTTGGCGAATGTGGGCAGCCCCGCCTGGGAAAATGTGGTGGATGCCAGTGTTCTCATGGCAGGGATGATTGGTGGCCTAGGAGGTGCCCAATGCCGCACGGTTGCCGCCCATGCGGTTCACAATGGTCTAACCCAACTGCCTCAAAGTAAAAGGACACTCCATGGCGAAAAAGTAGCCTACGGCATTCTTGTGCAGCTACGCTTGGAAGAAATTGTGCAGGGGAGTCAACTGGCCACCAGCGCCCGCCATCAGCTTTGCCAGTTTTATGAGCAGGTGGGTTTGCCCCTAACTCTCGAAGACTTGAGCTTCCAAGAGGCGAGCCTAGCACAACTCCAGCATGCGGCTACGGTTGCCTGTGCGCCCCACTCCGATATTCACTATCTGCCGTTTCCTGTGACGCCTGATCTGGTGTTAGAAGCAATGGTGTCCACCGTAGTCGGCTACAGTGCCAAAGTCTTGGATGGGAGTGCCCGCTAGATGGGGTTAGAGTGGATTCAGCCGGCTGATCGCCTTGGGGCATTGCCGCCCTACGTTTTTGCTCGCCTTGATGAACTCAAGCTGAAAGCACGGCAGCAGGGACTGGATTTAATTGACCTAGGGATGGGTAACCCCGATGGCACCGCCCCGCGTCCAGTCATTGAAGCAGCGATCGCTGCCTTTGAGGAACCGAGCTACCATGGGTATCCCCCCTTTGAAGGCACAGCCGTTTTCCGTCAAGCCATTACCCGTTGGTATCAGCGCCGCTACAACGTCTCCCTTGATCCCGATGGTGAAGCTTTACCCCTGTTGGGATCAAAAGAGGGACTAACGCACCTTGCCCTTGCCTATGTGAATCCGGGGGATGTGGTACTGGTGCCTAGCCCCGCCTATCCGGCTCATTTTCGTGGTCCTGCCATTGCCGGTGCCAACATCTATCCCCTTATTTTGAAACCGGAAAAGGGCTGGCTCATTGATCTCAGTGAGATTCCCAGTGACATTGCCCGTCAAGCTAAGGTTTTGTACTTCAACTATCCCAGCAATCCCACGGCGGCGATCGCCCCCCGCTCTTTCTTTGAAGAAGTCGTTGCCTTTGCCCGCGAATATCAAATTTTACTGGTGCATGACCTTTGCTACGCTGAACTGGCCTTTGATGGCTATCAACCCACAAGCCTACTGGAAATTCCCGGTGCCAAGGAAATCGGCGTTGAGTTCCATACCCTCTCGAAAACCTACAACATGGCCGGTTGGCGGGTGGGGTTCGTGGTGGGCAACCGCCACATTATTCAGGGCCTGCGCACCTTGAAAACAAATTTAGACTATGGGGTGTTTTCGGTTTTGCAGAAAGCCGCAGAGGTGGCCTTGAGCTTGCCCGATAGCTACATTGCCGCTGTGTGCGATCGCTATCGCCAACGGCGGGATTTTCTGATTCAAGGCTTGAATGAACTCGGCTGGCAACTCACCCCCACCCAAGCAACCATGTACCTGTGGGTGCCCGTTCCGAGGGGCATGAGTTCCACGGATTTTGCCCTCAAACTGCTTCAGGAAACGGGCGTTGTTGTGACCCCCGGCAATGCCTTTGGCGAAGGGGGTGAGGGATACGTGCGCATTAGCCTCATTGCTGATTGCGATCGCCTCGGTGAAGCCCTTAAACGCATGGCTCAAGCCAATATCCGCTTCGATACCCTGAGTCAGTGACCTTGCTGCCAGCGCAGTTAGACTCCATCCAAGGCAATGCTGCCTATGGGTCTGGTCGCTTCAACTGTTTCTAGGGCTTCAGACAATTCTCAAGCCAAGCTACCCATAATCCCCCTAACAATTCTCTGCACAAAGGGGGAAGGGAAAGCGGTTGTCGTTTCGTGCCCTCCTTCATCCGAAGCGACTATTCCACAATGTTTCTGCATCCTTAAGCGCTTGGTCAATTGTCTTTTGCCCCAAGAGCACGGCCTGCAAATTTTCATAGAGAAGTCGTTGCAGCTCCTTAATATCCCGCAGGGGGGGAATCAGAACCTCTGCTTGGGTCATTTGAGCAGCACTGACGGCTCGGGCGATGTCCACAGGGGTAGCATTTTCTCCGAGAGCGCGAAAGTAAGGATCCGCCAAGGCTGCTTGGGTAGAAGGCAGGACATTCGCTTCCTTGGCAAAGGCGAGTTGATTTTCATTATTGGTGACAAAGAGGGCAAATTCGACGGCCAGTTCAGGATGGCGACTCTGGCGGGGGACGAGTAAATTCATCACGGCAACATTTTTCTTGCCAGTGTCGCCGGTCAACTGGGGGGCGGGAGCGGAAACAGCGGCAATACTGGGAGCATTGGTGGCGATCGCGTTCAAAAATTCGGGACTGGTCATCAATAGAGCCGTTTGTCCCGATTGATAGAGTTCGATGCCTTGGCGGTGGCCTTCAGTGAGCACTTGGGGGGGCAAAAGTCCCTGACGATAGAGATCCAGCCAATACTGGAAAACGGCTTTGCCGACTGGGGAATTAAAGGCAGCGCGGCCTTGATCATCTACAAGCTTCACCCCCATCTGCACCATGGCCTGCATCAGTTCGGCAGAGTCCTCGGGCACCATCGTAATAAAGAAGGCGTATTTGCCCGTTTTCTCCTTCACCGCTTTAGCAACACTGGCGAGTTCGGTAAAGGTTTCGGGGGGGCGATCAACCCCAGCGGCGGCAAGAATTGCCTTGTTATAAATTGTGACCCGCGAGGTGAGGTACCACGGCACAGCAAAGCTTTTGCCCTCCAGTGTGGTGGCCTGCCAGATATTGGGTAGATAACGCTCACGCACGGCTGGGGGTACATAGTCATTGAGATTGAGCCATGCATTGCGTCCCGCCAACAACGCCGCAAAGTCGGGGTTGAGGTTCACCACATCGGGAGCTGTGCCCCCTAGGACCGCCATGAGAATTTTGGTCTGCATTGCCGTCCAAGGAATATCCACCCAGCGCACGTGGACATTGGGATGTTGGGCTTCAAATTCGGCAATCAGGCGGTTAAAGTAATCGGTAAATTTGGGTTGCAGTTGCATTGTCCAGAATTCAATCTGGGTGCCTTGGACAGGCGGTGCCATTGCGCAACTGGTTAGGATGACCAGCGATAGCCCTACCAACAGCCCATAGATCCAGCGGTGCCACAATCGCATTGCTGAGGACTCCTAAAGAGGCGGGAGTTCAGAGGTACAGGCACGGCAGCGGCTCGCCTTGAGGGGCACAAACTCCAAGCAGTAGGGGCACTGCCGTTGTTCGGGCGCAGGGGGCTTCTTGGGTAGCAAGGGCAAAATGAGTTTCAGGAGAATAAACAAGCTGAGGGCAATTACCCCAAAGTCGAGTAAACTGCCCAAAAACTTGCCAATTCTAATCCCTGACCCAACAGTGAGTTCCCGCCAGTCGCCCCCAGGGATCAGCGGATTGACCAAGGGCATGATCAGATCCTCAACAACGGAAGTAACAACGCGGCCAAAGGCACCCCCCACGACGACCGCGATCGCCAGATCAATGACATTCCCCTTCAGGGCAAATTCGCGAAACTCCTGCCAAAATTGCCTGACCTGTCGGCGGTTCAGTCGCGCCATGCCCACTCCTTAACTACACAAAAATTAACATTTGTCTTCATCAATGACCAAAATTTTATCCATACCGCTAGCCAACGGGCAAACTCTAGGCTAAGATTGTAGATCCAGTTAGAAAGTGTTCGAGCGATCGCTGGTATGATTGTATATGGCACCCACTTCTGCTCGCTTGACAACTCACTATACACCCCCATTTTCGTTAAAGGAGCTAGGAAAACACTCGCATGGTCAATCAGGAAAAAACATTAGACGTGGGCTTTACGCATGCTGATTTTGCGGCCTTACTCGACCGCTACGATTACCACTTCAACCCCGGCGACATTGTTGCTGGTACCGTTTTTAGCATCGAACCGAAGGGTGCCCTGATTGACATTGGTGCGAAAACCGCGGCTTACATCCCGATTCAAGAAATGTCTATCAACCGGATTGAGAGTCCGGAAGAGGTACTGCAACCCAATGAAACCCGCGAATTCTTTATCTTGGCGGACGAAAATGAAGAGGGGCAGCTTACCCTTTCGATTCGCCGTATTGAGTATATGCGGGCTTGGGAGCGCGTTCGCCAACTGCAAGCCGAAGATGCCACTGTTCGCTCTCAGGTTTTTGCCATCAATCGGGGGGGTGCCCTTGTTCGCATTGAAGGGCTGCGGGGCTTTATCCCTGGTTCCCACATCAGTACCCGTGTCAACAAAGAGGAGTTGGTGGGTGAAGAACTGCCACTGAAATTTTTAGAAGTGGATGAAGAGCGCAATCGCCTCGTACTTAGCCATCGCCGTGCCCTTGTTGAGCGCAAGATGAACAAGTTGGAAGTGGGCGAAGTGGTGGTTGGAACTGTGCGGGGGATTAAGCCCTATGGCGCCTTCATTGACATTGGTGGCGTCAGTGGTCTGCTGCACATCTCGGAAATCTCCCACGACCACATTGACACTCCCCACAGTGTTTTCAATGTCAATGACCAAGTCAAGGTGATGATTATTGACTTGGATGCTGAGCGGGGTCGGATTTCCCTCTCCACCAAGCAACTGGAGCCAGAACCCGGTGACATGGTGAAAAATCCGCAGTTGGTCTATGAAAAGGCTGAAGAGATGGCCGCGCGCTATCGTCAGCAACTCCTGCAACAGCAGCAGCAGACCACAGCAGAGACCACTGAGGAAGTCATGGAAGACATTCCCGAAGCCACTGAAGACGATACGGCTGAGCCAATTCTTCAAGAAGCTTAGGATGTCCCTTGCCCTCACCCTTGGGGATCCAGCGAGCATTGGCCCAGAAATTCTCCTGAAAGCCCTAGCTCATCTGCCCTCAGACCTGTTAGGGCAGTTTTTTATTGCGGGTACCCAGCAGGTATTGCAGGAAACCTACACTCGCCTGTGTCAGCAGGGACAGGTGGCCATTGATCCGGCGCAGCTTCAGATCTGGGAGCATCCCCTCGAGGAGAGGATTGTGCCAGGACAACCCAGTGTTGCCAGTGGGGCGGCCAGCTTTGCCTATCTCAAAACGGCCATCCAGCGGGCGATCGCTGGCGAGGTGGCAGGAATTGTAACGGCACCGATTTCTAAGGCCAGTTGGCAGGCCGCAGGGTATCACTTTCCCGGACAAACGGAAGTGCTGGCTCACTTTACTGGAACCGCCAACGTGGGCATGGTGTTCTTGGGGCGATCGCCCGTAACTAACTGGGTGCTGACCACTTTACTCGCGACGACCCATATCCCCCTGCAAGAGGTGCCCAAAGCCCTGACCCCTGAACGTCTCAATGAAAAACTGGCGCTCCTTGTACAGTTTCTAAGGGAGCGGCGGCATCTGGAGCGGCCTCGCATTGCCATTGCTGGCTTGAATCCCCACAGTGGTGAGCAGGGACACCTAGGGCAAGAGGAAGTGACTTGGCTGATTCCATGGCTTGATGCAGCCCAGCAGCAGTATCCTCAAGTTGAACTGATTGGCCCTGTACCTCCTGATACCCTCTGGATTGGGGCTGCCGATGCGTGGTGGGGACGTCCTTCTGCTGCCCCTGCCTACGATGCCTATCTCGCGCTCTATCACGATCAGGGATTGATTCCCGTGAAGATGCTGGCCTTTCGGGAGGCGGTCAATACGACGATTGGCCTGCCCTTTATTCGCACGTCCCCAGATCACGGTACGGCCTTTGATATTGCGGGTACAGGGATGGCAGACCCACAGAGTTTTCTGGCGGCGATCGCTTGGGCACAGACTCTGAGCAAAGGATCGGTTTTCCCTCTCACCCCCGCCTAAAGTGCCTTTGATAGAATGCAACTAGATAACAAACCAAAGGGTCAATCGTTGGCACTTTGGTTATTGCTGTATCGGGCAGAGCCTATGGGATTCTTTGATTCAGAAATTGTTCAACAGGAAGCACAACGCCTGTTTCAGGACTACCAGCAGTTGATGCAGCTTGGCTCCGAGTACGGCAAGTTTGACCGCGAAGGGAAGAAAATTTATATCGAAAAGATGGAAGAACTCATGGATCGCTACCGTATTTTTATGAAGCGGTTTGAGTTGTCCGATGACTTCATGGCTCAGATGACAATCAAGCAACTGGAAACACATCTGAGCCAGTTTGGCATGTCTCCCCAAACCATGTTTGATCAAATGTATCAAACCCTTGAGCGCATGAAAGCCGAAGTGGAACGCCAACCGTAGGGGAGATGGCGGGTGTTGCTCTGTAATTTGGATGGGGTAATTACGCCAGAGGCCACGATTTCTGTTCTGGACCGCGGTTTTCTCTACGGCGATAGCGTCTATGAGGTAATTCGTACCTATCAGGGGATTCCCTTTGCCCTAAAGGAGCATTTAGCGCGCTTGCGAGCCTCAGCGGCCTATCTGTACATGACCGTGCCGTGGTCTGATGAGTACATTACTCAAGAAGTGCAACGTACCTTAGCGGCTGCTCCAAGGGGAGAATATTACATTCGGATTGTGGTGACCCGTGGCCGCGATCGCCGCATTGGGCTATTGCCAGAACCCACAACCCAGACAAGGTTATTGATCGTGTTGATGGCGATCGCCCCCGAACCAACCTTGAGTGAACAGGGCATTCGCCTTACCATTGCCAAGCGGCAACGCATGAGCACCGCTGCCCTTGATCCTGCGGCTAAAACGGGCAATTACCTCAACAATATCTTGGCGCTATTGGAAGCGCAGCAAGCTGGTTTTGACGACGCCCTTCTTCTCAATGCCCACGGGCAGATTACCGAGGCCACGACCAGTAACCTCTGGATTGTCCGTGATGGTGTGGTGGAGACACCCCCCACCACTGTTGGCATACTCCCCGGAATTACGCGAGGGATACTGTTAAAGCTCCTTGCAGACTTGGGTATTCCCCATCGGGAAGTGATTCTCGCCCCCCAAGATCTAGCGAGAGCCAGTGAGGGCTTTCTTAGTTCATCGGTGCGCCTGCTAATGCCGATTCGCCAAGTGGATGAGGTGCTCTTTCCCGTCTGTCCGGGACCTGTGACTCAAAAGCTATGGCAGGAGTTATTAGCAGTGATGGAAAAGGCGGCTCTAGCCCAGATACAGTCCTTTTAGCGAAGCCCTTGAGTTGGAAACATAACGGGAATATTGGGATTGACCCATACTTGACAGTTGAGTTCGCTACTGGGTGGAAAAAAAGGAACGGGGTTGCCTGCTGCATCGGTGACCTCTGGTAGGTATTCAAGGGGTAGGGCATCAAATTGACAGGTGTAGGCACCATAAATGACCTGCCGGCGATCCCCCAAAGGGCGCGCTGCGCGATCGCGTAGGATCAACTGATAGCCAAAGCTGCGACTGGCATTGCCCAACTGATTGATCAGGGCAAAACGCCGCAAATAGGGCAAGCGTCCCCAAGCGGAAGGGGAGACAAAGGCTTCAACTCTGCCCCCCGGTGCTGCGATAGCTGGAAAGGCCTGCCAGCGCTGAATCACGTTATCACCAAATTGCTGCACGACCCACCATAGACTAGGTACCGTTAAGCCCACTGCTGAGGGTTGCTCGCTGACTACAACCTGCTGTTCATTGACAGGCATCGCGATCGCTTCGGCAACCGCTGGCGGTAAGTCTCCATTGGTATTGGCAGTTGTTCTGACAGGATGCCCCATCAATAAAGCGATCGCCCCCACGGCACTCAACCATTGGCCACAGGAGTTGGGAAGGGGTAAGGTTCTCATTGCCCTTGAGTGATAAAGGGGAGATTACTTCCTATCTTACGGATGCAGCCAAGCCCTCAATACATCGAGGAGACTGTTCCCCCCCCAAGCAAGGGCAACAAGAATCGAGGTGGTCACTGCTAAACCCATCAGAGAAATAACGACCCCCGCCAGACTAATCAAACCATCATCATCCAAAAGACCAAAGCCAATCGTAAAAATGCCCATGGCTGGAATGGTGTTGGTGCCGGGAATGGGCAAAATCATCGAGATGGCCATCAGTGACACAGCTACTCCCAAACCCAAACGTCCGCCTCGGGTGGTGCAAATGGGGCGCAAGCGGGGACGGGAGATCAATTCAATCCGCTGCAGCCAAGGCAAAGCTGTGCGCACAATCTTTTGAATCTGCGATCGCGGCATGGTGCGTTTGAGCAGCCGAGGGGGCAACCAAGGGGCTGAGGCACCCACAAGCAACTGCCAGCCCAACAGGAGGAGCACAATACCAAAGGGGGTGGAATAACCGGGAGCGGGCAGAGGCAGTGCCGAGGGCAACGAAAGAACAGCCAGCAAAAACCCAAAGGTTCGCTCTCCAGCCAACTGCAGAATCTCTCCTAAGGACACCAGTTGCTGCGTTAAAACCTCTCCATCGCTGGGCGCGGGCACAGGAGTCAAAAAAGCACGTTCGAGGTCAGTGGACAGTTTGGCCATAGAAGTTTAAGACAGCGCGCAAAGGGAGCCACTGCTAGGATACGATAGATTGATTGTTAAGTAATGCCCAATGACGTGCAGTCCCCTCTCTGTCATCCGCTTGAGTGCATGGCAACCCCCTCCGATCTACCCACAGAGTTGCACCTGATCCATCCCCGGCGATCGCTGGGACACATTTATCTCGACTGGACTCCCCAACCCGGCTGCCATGTGGATCATGAAGGGGAAACCTATACGGTGTTAGAACGCCGTCATCGCTACCAGTTTCGCGGTGGGCGCTATCAACTAGAAAAAATTGCCCTCTACGTGCAACCCAGTGACACCACTAGCGATCGCCATCTCGTCAATGGACAGTGGGTGATTGGGGATCCTTCCTGTCGCTGGAATGCGCTTTCCCCCTTGTTGCGCTGCGCGGTCAACCCTCAAGGCTCCTGCCAAAACTGTCGAGATTACCAGCCTCGAGAACCTTAACAGCAAAAACCCCTCGCGAGGAGGGGGAGCATCAGGGTGATAGAAACGGCCAGCCTACTGTACAGCGGGTGTCATATAGGACGTTTCGGGGAGGACAATTTTCACTGGTTCAACGTGCCAAATGTCTTGGCAGTACTCGCGAATGGCGCGATCGCTAGAAAATTTGCCCATGCGTGCCACATTGAGGATGGACATTTTGGTCCATTGGGCTTGATCTTGATACACCTGAAGCACCTGTTGATGGCAGTCCACGTAGCTTTGGTAGTCTGCCAAGAGGCAATAGCGATCGTTTTGCCAGAGGTGTTCCACAATGGGGCGAAAGAGTGCCGTATCCCCATGGGAAAAGTAACCAGAGCCAATCAGGTCAAGGACTCGCTTCAGCTTTGGGTTACTATTGGCAAACTCCCACGGACGGTAGCCGTTGCGCCATAATTCCTGCAACTGCTCCACCGTATGGCCAAAGAGGAAGAAGTTTTCTGCCCCCACCTCTTCGCGAATCTCCACGTTGGCACCATCGAGGGTACCAATGGTCAGTGCTCCATTGAGGGCAAATTTCATATTTCCTGTGCCTGAGGCTTCGTAGCCCGCCGTTGAGATTTGCTGGGAGAGATCCGCTGCTGGATAGACCCGCTGCCCCAGCGTCACGTTGTAGTCGGGCAAAAAGACCACCTTCAGGCGATCGCGCACCGCTGGATCGCGGTTAATCACGTCGGCCACCGAGTTAATAAGCTTAATGATCAACTTGGCCATGTAATAGCCCGGCGCTGCTTTACCACCAAAAATAAACGTTTGCGGCACCATATCCAGTTGCGGATTGTCCTTCAACATTTGGTAGAGGGTGATTATCTTGAGGACACACAAATGTTGCCGCTTGTACTCATGGATGCGCTTCACCAACATCGAAAAGAGGGAATGGGGATCCACCGTTACTCCCACGCGATCGCGAATGTACGCCGCAAGACGTTCCTTGTTTTCTTGCTTCACTGATCGCCACTGGGCAGCAAAGTCGTGATCCTCTGCCAAGGGTTCCAATCGCCGCAGTTGATCCAAGTGCTTCACCCAATCCTCACCAATGCGTTCGGTAATCAGGCGGGTTAATCCGGGATTGCTCAGCACCATCCAGCGCCGCGGGGTGACGCCATTGGTTTTATTGGAGAACTTCTCCGGCGTCAGTTCATAGAAATCCTTGAGCACGGTTTGTTTCAAGAGTTCTGAGTGCAGCGCCGCCACGCCGTTGATGGCATGACTCCCCACGGCTGCCAAGTGGGCCATGCGCACATAGCGACAGCCACTTTCATCAATAATTGACAGCCGACGCAGGCGATCGTTATCCCCCGGATATTGCAGGCGCACCTGATCGAGGAAGCGTTGGTTAATTTCGTAGATGATTTGCAAGTGGCGGGGCAGCAGTGAGCCAAAGAGATCTAGCGGCCATTTTTCCAATGCCTCGGGCAGGAGGGTGTGGTTGGTGTAGGCAAAGGTTTGGCGCGTAATGTCCCACGCCTGCTCCCAAGGCATGAGATGCTCATCCACCAACAGGCGCATCAGTTCGGCCACCGAAATGGCGGGGTGGGTATCATTCAACTGCACCGTGAACTTCTCATGGAAGCGACTGAGATCCTGATTCCCTGGTTGTTTGTAGAGGCGAATCATGTCCTGCAGGGCACAGGAGCAGAGGAAATATTGCTGCATCAGCCGCAGTTCTTTGCCCTGCAATTGCTCATCGTTAGGGTAGAGAACCTTAGTGATGTTTTCGGAGGCAATTTTTTGGTTGACGGCACCGTAGTAATCGCCGGTGTTAAAAGCTTGAAAGTCAAAGGACTCTACTGCCTCTGCCCGCCACAGACGCAGAAGATTGGCGGTATTCACCTTGTAGCCCAAGATTGGGGTGTCATAGGCCACCCCCTGAATCACTTGGTGGGGTTCCCAGACCACCCGATAACGACCTTGATCATCGGTGTAGCTGTAGGTGTGCCCGCCAAACTTCACCTGCAAAATCAACTCTGGTCGGGGAATTTCCCACGGGTTACCGTAGCGCAGCCACTTGTCCGTAACCTCGACTTGCCAGCCATCGCGAATCTCTTGGTCAAAGATGCCGTACTCATAGCGAATGCCATAGCCAATGGCGGGGATTTCCAATGTAGCGAGGGAATCCATATAGCAGGCCGCCAAGCGCCCCAAGCCACCATTGCCCAAGCCCGGCTCTTCCTCCTGATCAAGCAGTTCTTTGAGGTTCAAACCGGTTTGCCGCATGGCTTCTTCAACGGCCTCATAGAGTCCGAGGTTAATCAGGTTATTGCCAAGGTGGGGGCCAAGTAAAAATTCAGCAGAAAGATAGCAAACAGTGCGGCTTTCTTGATCTCGATAGGTTTTTGCTGAATTCAGCCAACGCAACAGTAGGCGATCGCGCACGGTGTAGGCCAAGGCCAAGTAGTAATCATTTTTCGTTGCCACTTCGGGAAAGCGCCCTTGGATAAAGAAGAGATTGTCCATAAAGGCACGGCGCAGGGTTTCAACACTCGTACCGGTGCGATCGTCTTCCGTGAGCACTGCAGGACAACCGGGCGGAATGAGACTGGTCATGGTGGAAATCCTCGCCAAGAACAAACGCGATCGTGTAGTCGTATAGTCAACCCTTCACCCTTAAGTTCTACCGCGAGCGCCCTTGCTTCTCCCTTAAGTACAGAATCTCTTTACCCTCTTCACCTGCCAAGGGAAGCAACTCCTATTCTTGTTCTCGAGCTGGGGGAAACAGTTGGCAGGTGAGTTCTGGCTCCGCCTCTGGGGAAGGAGGTGGCGTACTGCCAAGGGTAGCCTCTGGCGTCTGGCTTTGTTGATAGCGTTGGTAGAGGATGCGGAGAAGTTTAAGCAGGCGATCGCCGCCACTGGCATAGAGGGGGTCATTGGGCAAACGCGCCAAAGCAGCGGCCATCTGTGTCTGCAACACCTCCAAGTCAGCATAGCGGCGGAGCAGCTGTTGCAATAAATCAATGAGGGTAAACCGCTCTAGGCTTTGGGCATGGAAAGGTTTTGAGGTCAACAGGGCAGCCACAAGCAGCTTCATGTGCAGGGGGGTGCAGTAGCGGGTCACTTCTAAGCGCAAATCGTAGAGATCGGCGGTGCTGAGGGTGGGTGCCTCGATAGTCAGTGTGGCCGTCGGGGATTGGGTGTAGAGGGGCACCAAAATTTCCAGTAGTGCCGCTGAGAGAATCTGATAGGCCTGTGCTTTGTTGAGACTATTGACAATGGCAGTTAAGCGCTCTTTAAGGAGGGTGGAGGTTGGCAGCCGCTCAAGGAGTTGGATGACTGCTTGTTGCACCTCGTTCACGCTCCACGGGGGCGCTTGGGTCGGCCACTGATCCTGCTGAAGGGCATACAATAGCTTCAAAAGGCGGCTGCGCTGCGGGTGCTGGACGATTTGTTGGGCAGCAGTGGCAATCGTATAAGTTACTGGGGTCACAGGTTTGCCAGAAGTCCCTCAATCTGAATTTTACAATTTTCCTAGGCTGAAATTTATTAATTGTCATCAGGGGGAGAGGGTAAAGGTCTCTGCTAGGATTGGGGGAGTGTAGGAGCGACACAACGGGTGTGAAAGAGCTTTTTCATAGCCTGCAGCAGCGTCTCAATGAGATTGTTGTCGGTCAAGGGGCGATCGCCCAAGGGTTAATTGTGGCGCTCCTCGCCGAAGGCCATGTCATCCTTGAGGGGGTGCCGGGAACCGCCAAAACCCTCCTTGTCAAGCTTCTCGCTCGCCTGATTGCAGCGGAATTTCGCCGTATTCAACTCACGCCCGATGTTCTCCCCGCCGATATTCTCGGTACCAGTATCTTTGACTTTAACAGTCGCACCTTTCGCCTGCGCAAGGGGCCGATTTTTACCCAAGTGCTGCTGGCGGATGAAATTAACCGTACACCGCCCAAAACCCAAGCAGCCCTCCTCGAAGCCATGGAAGAACGGCAGGTGACCCTTGACGGCACCACTCTCCCCCTCTCGGGTTTATTTTGGACAGTGGCCACCCAAAACCCCTTGGAATTTGAAGGAACCTATCCGCTGCCAGAAGCCCAACTGGATCGCTTCCTATTTAAGCTAGTCGTGCCCTACCCCGAAGCGACTGCCGAACGGCAAATGCTGGAGAATGCCCTTGCAGGGTTTGAGGCGCGGCATCTCGATCAACTCGATCAACTTAACTTGGAGCCGCTGATTACCGTTGAGGAAGTTCTAGCAGCACGGCAGCAAGTGCGGCAAGTCCGCGTAGAGCCTGTGGTGCTGGATTATCTTTTGGCCTTGGTGCAGGCCAGTCGCCAACATCCCGAACTGTTGTTGGGGGCTTCCCCACGAGCGGCAGTGGGCTGGTTACGGGCCAGCCAAGCACAGGCATGGTTAGAGGATCGTGCCTATGTGACCCCTGAGGATGTGAAGGCGATCGCCACCCCGCTACTGCAACACCGTTTGATCCTCAAGCCCGAAGCCCAGTTAGACGGCACCACGCTGCCCCAAGTGATCCAAGGTATTCTTGCTAAGGTTGCTGTCCCCCGATGAAAGCACCGGCCAGTTACCAGTTTGGTCGCCATCGCCCCCGCTGGGTGCCCACGGTTCGCTTCTATGGTCTCTTGCTGCTGGGGGTTCTCTTTCCTCTCCTGACCAGCTTTCTGCCAGCAGAGCTATGGCCGATCGCCGAGGCGGTTCCCCAAGGGAGGTTGCGGCAAGCGTTGCACCACTGGCCTCTGGGGTTGGGGCTGGCCTTGATGGGCCTGTACGATCTGGTGATTTTCGGCCTGTCCCTGTGGGACTACATCCGCATCGGCCGCTGGCAAATTAGCCTAGAGCGCACCTGTGAGTCACGGCTCTCCATTGGTCGGCAAAACCCAATTCGCCTCAGGCTCCACACCCATGGCAACGTTTCCTTGAGTGCTCAGATTAGAGTTGAACTCTACGACTATGTGCCTGCTGAGTTTACGGGCGAAACCCCCTACTTTGCCTTTACGGCCTCAGCCCAGAGTACGTTGGAATTGCTGTACCATGTGTTTCCACCGCGACGGGGTGCCTTTCAATGGTCAGGTTGTGATGTGCGGCTGCGCAGTTCTTGGGGCTTGGCGTGGCGACGCTGGTTTGCACCCGTTGTGACTGAAGTGGAAGTCTATCCCGATTTGATTGGGTTGCGATCGCTTTCGATTCGCCTCAGTTTAGAGTCCAGTGGCAGCTTACGGCGGCGACGCTATGCCTTGGGGGGCACCGAGTTTGCGGAATTGCGGGAGTACCATCTAGGGGATGATCTGCGCCTCATGGATTGGAAAGCCAGTGCTCGCCGCGGACGACCGCTTGTGCGCGCCATGGAGCCAGAACGGGATCAACCCCTCATCATTCTGCTGGATCGAGGCCGCTTGATGACCGCCACTGTGGCAGGCTTGAAACGCTTTGACTGGGGCTTAAATGCGGCATTAGCCCTAGCACTGACGGGCTTGCGACGAGGGGATAAGGTGGGCTTGGGAATTTTTGATCAGCAACTGCGCACGTGGATTGCGCCTCAAAGTGGCGATTCCCATCTGGGGCAGATTCTCAGTCAGGTCTATCGCTGTGAACCCATCCTCGAAGAATCCGACTATGTGGGCACAGTCAGCGCGATCTTGGGACACTATACTCGCCGTGCCCTTGTAGTGGTTCTCACGGAAGTGGTTGATGAGGTGGCCTCCCAAGAACTCCTCGCGGCCATGGCTCGCCTCACGCCGCGTTTTCTACCCTTCTGTGTTGCTTTGCGCGATCGCCACATTGAAACCCTTGCCCACCGCCCGTTGAGGCCACAGCCCTTGGCTGCCGTAGATCAAATTTCCAGTCTCTATGAACAGGCCGTAGCCCTCGATCTCCTGCATCAGCGACAGCGTGCCTTTGCCCACCTAGAGCAACAGGGGGTTCTTGTCCTCGACGCTCCTGCGGATCAAATGAGTGAGCAACTGGTGGATCGCTATTTGCTGCTGAAAGCCCGTGGCCGACTCTAGGACTGACTAGGCTCCATCACAGTGGTCTCCCTCGTTTCTGGCAATGGCCGCAGAGGTGGGCGATCGCCGGTTGGTGTCGCTAGGGGAAGGGGTGTCGAGGTCTGCGTTAGCCCAGAAGTTGCCCGCAAACGTGCTTGCAGCAGTTGACTCACCACCTGACGTTGAATAAATTCTTGCTCAATTGCTGGGGGGACTGAACGTTGCAGTTCCATAGGTTGCCTCGAATTCACCGTTGTTCATGGCGACACAGGCTTCCGTACGCTTCCCACACCGACATTCAATTGGTCATAGGCCTCAATACTGATCTTAAGGGCGATCGCCCGCGATTGTAAAAATGACTACCAAAATGCAGTAGGATTTGTGGGGATTTCCTAACACTATTGCAACGGGGATACATTCGGGGACTGCGGCGACTGACCTTTTTCTTGGTAAAACTTGCAGATCACCTTCCCGCCATGAATCACAACATAGAGCGTCACGCCACTGAGGACAAAAGGCATCATCTTCTCTAGCCAAGGAAGATGGCAGCCAAGGCGAGTGAGAACAACAGCAAAGGCATCATCCAACAGACTAATCAGCAAAGGCAACAACTGGCGCAGGAGGGTAAGAATCTCCGGTAGATAACCATCACTATCCATAAAATTGTTCTCAGATAAGTTAACGCAGAAAAGAATCTGAAATACACCTTTTTTTCGTAGGGAAGAAACTCACTTAAATGAATCAACACTGTGCAAATCAATTGGCCTCCCCCTGAAGAATTCCATATCTTAATTTTAAGAATTTTGAGAAAAAGGCTGTGGCCTGCGATTGAGCTTGCCCAGACAGCATCAAGCTGAGAGATTTTTTAATTGTTAACAGCTGTATATCTTCTACTATAAACAGTGTTCCTAAAGGAGGGGATAACCGTAATTTGTTGTTACACTGGAACGCATTTCCAGCGTAACTATCTATGATGAAAGTAGCAGCAGCGGCAGGTACTTTATGAAACGGTTGTGGAGTCAGCGGGTTTGTTTTGCGATTCTGTTGGCGATCGCCACTGCCACAGGAGTTTATTCGCGGGGACTGGCACAAAATGAAGCCCAACAGTTGCGCGATATTATGCAGCGACTGGATGCTCTACAACAGCGCTATCAGGCAGCCGTCAGTGAGCTAGATGTGATTCGCAAAACGCCCTTTGGCGGTGAGAACAGCCATGTCATTGCCCTGACAAATCAGATTGAGCAGCTGCAAAAACAGGGAAATTATGGTCTAGCAGTAGCACCGTCGCGGGAACTGGTGGCGATCGCCGAGCGGGTTCTAGGGCCTAATCACCCCACTCTTGCTGCAACCTTAAATAACCTCGCCGTCACCTACAAAGAACTGGGCAACTTTAGTGAGGCGATTCCCCTCTATCAGCGCAGCTTAGCCATCCGTGAAAAAGCCCTTGGCGCCAATCACCCTGATGTTGCCACCAGCCTCAATAACCTCGCCAACCTCTACACCGATCAAGGCAACTATGGCGAGGCCTTACCCCTCTATCAACGCGCCCTTGCGATTCGTGAACAAGCCCTTGGCAAGACTCATCCCGATGTGGGCTTGAGTGTGCACAACTTGGCAGTGATGTACCATTTGCAGGGCAGCCTAACCACCGCCTTGCCCCTCTACCAGCGCAGTCTTGGCCTACTCGAACCTGCCTTAGGAGCAGAGCATCCCCTTGTGGCAACAGTGTTGAATAATCTTGCCGAACTCTATCGTGCTCAAGGGAATTATGGCGCAGCGCTTCCCCTCTATCAACGCAGTTTGGCGATCCGTGAAAAGGTGCTGGGGACAGATCACCCGGATGTGGCTACGAGCCTTAACAACTTGGCTGAACTCTATCGAGTCCAAGGCAATTACGGGGTGGCGCTGCCCCTCTATCAACGCAGTATTGCCCTGCGGCAGCGTACCCTTGGTGGCGAGCATCCCTACTTGGCACTCAGTCTTGCCAATTTAGCAAAATCCTACTGGGCACAGGGGACGATCAATGAGGCCTTAACGGCGCTCAGCCGTGCCCTTGACATTGAAGAGGTCAACCTTAGCCGTAACCTCGTGATTGGCTCCGAGGCTTATAAACGCAACTATCTGGCCACGTTTCAAGACTCCACCAACACCGCTATTTCCTTCCATTTGCAGGGGAATCCCCAGAATCCAAGGGTGGCTAACCTAGCCTTGACAACCATTTTGCGCCGTAAAGGTCGGCTGTTGGATGTTTTAGCGGCAACGGCCAGTCGCCTACGCAATGAACTGGATGCCTCGGGGCGGCAGCAACTGGATGAATTGATTCGTGTGCGAACCCAGCTTGCTAGTCTCACCTTTGTGCGCGATCGCCCACCGCCGGCCAGCCAAATTAGCCAACTGGAACAGCGGGCCAACCAACTAGAAGCCCAACTGGTGAGCCAAAATGCCAACTTCCGTTTGGAAGTTACCCCCGTCACCCTCAGTGCGGTGCAGCAAGCAATTCCCGCCAATACCGTGCTGCTGGAGTTTATTGAATATGTGCCCTACACTCCGAAAACCAACCGCTGGGAAGCCCCCCGCTATGCCCTCTATGGCCTGAAAAATAGTGGTGCCCCCCAATGGCGAGACTTGGGGACAGTCGCTGATCTGGATACGGTCATCAAAGCAGCACGCCAGCGGATGGCGGATCCCAGATTGCCCGCTACGGCAACGAAGCCCTCCTTGAAAGCAGCCTATGAGCGCCTCTTGGCTCCTCTGGAACCCTTCCTCGCGGGCAGTACCCATCTCCTAGTCGCCCCCGATGGACAGTTGAACACCCTGTCCTTTGAGGCCTTGGTGGATCGCCAAGATCGCTATCTGGTGCAGTCCTATACAATCACACTGCTGACCTCAGGCCGCGACTTACTGCGGCTACAACAGCGGGGCAAACCTGCAAATCCCCCCTTGGTGGTGGGTAATCCTACGTTTAGTCAAGGGATTGGTCGTGCCGTGGCAGGGAGCCAGCGGGGGGTGAACCCGCGATCGCTGGATTTGCGCAGCCTGACATTTACAGAACTGCCGGGAACAGCCACCGAGGTGAAAACTCTGAGCGGTCTCTTGCCTCAGGCTCAAGTGCTCACAGGCAGCGATGCCACGGAAACGGCAGTCAAAGAAACCCGACGCCCCCGCGTTCTCCACTTGGCTACCCACGGATTTTTCTTGGAAAGTCCGCCCGTCTCTCCCCAAGTCCTGCAAAATACCCGTGGCCTTAATGCCTATGTCCCCTTTGGCGGTGAAAATCCCCTCTTGCGCTCTGGCCTTGCCTTGGCGGGCTTCAATGAACGGCAGAGTGGGGTAGATGATGGCGTGTTAACAGCTTTTGAAGTGACCGGCATCAACCTTAATGGTACCGAGTTAGTGGTGATGTCTGCCTGTGATACCGGGCGCGGTGATATCCTCAATGGCGATGGGGTCTACGGGTTGCGGCGAGCCTTTACCCTGGCGGGGGCGCGCACCCAAGTGAGTTCCCTTTGGAAGGTGGATGACACCACAACCCAACAACTGATGGTGGCCTTTTATCAAAATCTGGCAGCCGGCAAGGGACGCAGTGAAGCCCTACGGCAAGCGCAGTTGCAGTTAATGAATGATCCCAGTAAGCAAATTCCCTATTTTTGGGCTGCCTTTGTCAGCAGTGGTGAGTGGCGCCCGCTGCCCTAAGGCAGGGGATAGGCGACAGCGGTCTGTAGTTGAAGGCTAAGGGGGCGATCGCGATCAATCCAAAGAATTGCCCCTTGCTGCCGTGGCGGTGGCTCTCCCCAGAGCACAGTGACACTGCCAGCGGGCAGAGGTTGAGGGCTAGGCCATTGACTGGTAAGCCAGACAAGGGAATCAATCGGATACTCAGCAGACCTGTCGCAGGGGGCGATCGCCGCCAGTGCCCGCAGTACCGTTGGCTGACCATGGAGCATCCCCGTAGCGGGACTCCAAAACTGCACGGGAATTTGCTGTTGCAAACTGTAAAGGTAGAGGCTGGCCGCCGCAATCACCGCTTGTTCAAAGTCTTCCTCGCGCCAGTGGGAACGGGTATCGAGGGCAACAGTCACGGCATTGCCCCCACTAAAGGTGTCAAACTCGCGCACCCGCAGTTCCCCATACCGGGCACTGGTGCGCCAATGCACCAAACGCAACGGGTCTCCCCAGCGGTAGGGACGCAAGGCGCGGGTAATGCCTTCCTGGGCGACGTGCAGATGATGCTGGCGATCGCGCCACTCTTGGCAGATCTCTTGCCCCAGTTGATCCAGCAATGGACACTGTTGCAGTTGCAGTACCTGCGGATAGACGACCACCTGCTGGGGCACCGCAAACGAGCGACGGCACCAAAAGAGTCCCAAGGGAGCAGCGGTGCGCAGGTAAAGCTGTTGCCACTCATATATGCCGCGACGCGGTGGGATGAGATCGTACTGCCAAGTGATTGTTTCCTGGGGTGGCAGCCGCTCGATCGCCTGTTGGGGAGATTCGCGCTGCGTGGCTGACCAGAGATCACGGGGAATGGGGTCAATGATTTGCAAATTGTGGCGAGGCGTTTGGGTGGTGTTGGTGAGGAAGACCGTGAGGCGCAGGCGATCGCCCGCATAAACTGGCTCCACCTTGGCTCGTTCCAGCACCAATCCCCGCAAATAGCGCGGCGGTAGAATCGCGGCCACCAAAAGCAGACCAACAATGATCCCTGTAATCACGTACAGCCAACCCGCCATGGAGTTAATGGCTGCCGCAAAGAAAAAGAGATTCATGCCTAAAAGCAATAGCCCCGCATAGGCAGGGGTCACCCAGCGCTCCTCTAAAAACTGATTGAGGCGACGCAGCTTGGTCATTGGCGAGCCTTAAGAGCGGTGAGACTGGGCGGGCAATAGGCTAGGAAACGAATGGTCTAGGAGTTGCTGGAGGGCTTGACGCAGATCCCCCTTAACAAGGACAGGATCAAACCGCTGCACCAATTCCCCGCGGTCAAAAAAGAGGAGAGTGGGCAAACTTGTTAGTTGGAAGTGACGACTGAGGGCAAAGTTCTCATCGGCATTGATCCTGAGAACCTGCAACCGCTGAGGCAGCGACTGCTCCACTTGCTCTAGGAGGGGATCAACTAGGCGGCAGAGGCCACACCAAGGGGCCCAAAAGTGCACAATCACAGGCACGGGAGCACTGCGAATTTGCCGCTGAAATCCTTCAATATTAAATTGCTGAATGCCCTTCACGTTTGTTATCTCGTTTTGTCTTGGGATCATGGTAGCAGTCAGCGGCGGTTTTGCAGCAGCGATTTGCGGCCATAGGATGCCGTAGGATCAAAAATAGCTCAGACGATCGATTGGCGCTCCCCAATGACCCCCAAGCCCACCCTTTGGCAAAAACTTTTCCCCCTGCTGTTACGGGAAGCGATCGCTACCCTGCAGGGGATCAATTACCTCCTGAGTACGGCCGCAGAGCAACTCAAGGGGGTGGCCACACAACGGGCGATCGCCCCAGAGCAGTTGGCTGCCGAACGTGCATGGATTTATCGGGGGGCAGCTCTATGGTGGCAGGGCATGGGCTGGGTACACCAGCGGTTACCCAGTCATTTGCAGCAGCGTTACAATCGTGCAACATTGACGGCGCTAGCGATCGCCCTCCTGCTCATTCTCCTCTGGCTCAATCCCCTCAGTTGGTTTCAATCTCCCCCTCGGCCAACCGTGAAAGCGACCCCGCCTCCCCAACCCAGTGTCCTAGTGCAACCCCGACCCGCCGCCCCACCAAGGGCAGCAACCCCATCTCCCCCACCCGCCCCAATACCAAAGCCCACCCCTACCGCGGTGGCGATCGCTCCTTCCTCCCCCATCAGTGACAGCCTCACCGTCCGCCAGCAATTGCTGGCCATTTGCGATCGCTACAGCAACGCTCTTGATCCCACCTTAACCCTCACCCCCAGCGAACAGCGCTTGGAACTGATGCTGGCCAACAGTTGGTATGATCTCAGTCCTACAAAGCAGGATCAACTAGCCCAAAACCTTTGGCAAACCGCCCATGATTTGGGGTATCAGACTGTGATTGTTGTGGATACTGAAGGACGGCAGCTTGTCCGCGATCCGGTGGTGGGTGACAATGCCATTGTTGTGCGTCGCAAGTTGATCTAATTTACTTTCTCAGCTTAGTGATCAATTTCGCCAATCCGCTAACCTAGAAAAGTGCCAACTTCTTCTTCAGCTTTCTATGAGTGACGCCACCCTTTCCCCTGAAAAGCGCAAAGCTCTAGAGCTTGCCGTCTCCCAAATCGAACGGACTTTTGGTAAGGGCAGCATCATGCGCCTTGGAGATGCCACCCGCATGAAGGTGGAGACCATTTCCAGTGGGGCACTCACCCTTGACCTTGCCTTGGGAGGTGGCCTGCCGAAGGGGCGAATCATTGAAATTTATGGCCCTGAAAGTTCGGGGAAAACCACCTTGGCGCTCCACGCTGTAGCCGAAGTCCAGAAGGCGGGTGGCGTAGCGGCCTTTGTGGATGCCGAACATGCCCTTGATCCCACCTATGCGGCTGCCCTAGGGGTAGACATTGAAAACCTGCTAGTTGCCCAGCCCGACACGGGAGAAGCAGGCCTAGAAATTGTTGATCAACTGGTGCGCTCCACAGCAGTGGATATTGTAGTAGTGGACTCCGTTGCCGCCTTGGTGCCCCGTGCCGAAATTGAGGGGGACATGGGGGATAGCCACGTGGGGCTGCAAGCCCGCCTCATGAGCCAAGCCCTGCGCAAAATTACCGGCAATATCGCTAAAACAGGCTGCACCGTGATTTTCCTCAACCAATTGCGGCAAAAGATTGGCGTCACCTACGGTAACCCAGAAACGACAACAGGGGGAACCGCCCTCAAGTTCTATGCCTCAGTACGTTTGGATATTCGGCGGGTGCAAACCCTGAAAAAGGGAACGGAGGAATTTGGTATTCGCGCCAAAGTCAAGGTGGCCAAAAACAAGGTGGCACCGCCCTTTCGCATTGCCGAATTTGACATCATTTTTGGCAAGGGCATTTCCAATCTCGGCTGCATTCTCGATATGGCCGAAGAAACGGGTGTCATTACCCGCAAAGGGGCTTGGTATGCCTACAACGGCGAAAATCTTGCCCAAGGCCGCGACAACACCATTAAGTACATGGAAGAAAACCCTGCTTTTGCCCAAGAGGTGGAGCAGCAGGTGCGGCAAAAGCTCGATCAAGGGGCAGCTGTCTCGGCAAACCGTGTGACTCATGCTCCCGATGAAATGGGTGAAGGGGCGTAGGCAAGGAACTTGCGGAGGAGCAACTTCCGCTCTCGCCAAAACGTGAAGCCTTCCTCAACGACCTCAAAGCCACAGCGGGCATATAACTGCTGCGCCGCTTCATTTTGCGCGAGGACATGAAGATAGAGATCGGAATAGGTGGCGCAAAGGCTAGCTTCAACAGTGTGCAATAGTCGCCGGCCAATCCCTCGACGCCGATAGTCAGGGTGAACTGCCAAATTAGAAAGATAAGGTTTTGGTTTACCCTTGATCTCGCGGAGCTGTACTTCAACACTTCCCACACATAAAGTAGATCTACCCGTGGATAGGACGGCTAGCCAACAGTGGTAGTGGGGACGCTCACGTTGCCAGCGATCGCGCAAATCCTGCTCAATCCCCAACTGGACAAAACTGCGCCAAAGGGCTTGCCAACCGCCACCCGGATGAAAACTCAGCGCTACAAGTTGAGCCACCTTGGGTAAGTCGGTAATCTCTGCTAGGCGAATTTCAATCATCCTAGGGCTGAGGCAGGGCAGATTGCTCAGGTTGGAGTTGGCTCATCAGTGCCCGCAGGGGGGGCTTGGCCAATAGGGCTTGCGTATCTGCTACCAAGCGATCGCCCCAGAGGTTTTCCCGTTGAAACTCCACCGTGCCATAGCGGCTATCAAGGCGCAGGGCTTCCTCCGCTAGTTGTAGTGCTCTTGCTTCATTCCCTAGTTGCAGCAAGGCAGTGGCTAGAGCCAGTTTCGGTTCACTCGCCTTGGGGTCAATGTTTGCCGCCTGCTCCCAGTTCTTGGCGGCTTGGCGGATATTCCCCTGTTCGTAGAGCACAAGACCAATGTTGGTGTAGGCTGGCCAAAACCGTCGATCCAAGCGTAATGAGCGGCGATATTGTTCGATCGCCCGATCCTTTTGTCCCAATTTGAGATAGGCATTGCCAAGGTTAAACCATTCCTCTGTGGCATCGGGTTTCAGTGCCAATCCCTGCTCGATCGCCCGCACCGATGCTCCATACTGTCCTAAGCGAAAATGGGCAGAACCTAAGTTGAAATACGCCCCCGCATTTTTATCATTTAGCTTCAAAGACTGCTCTAGGGCTGGCACCGCATCCTTAGGTTGATTAACGGTCAGGTAGAGTCCCCCCAGCAATGCCCAAATTTCGTAGGCTTGAGGAGCTAACTGCACGGCTAGTTTTGCCCGCGCTAGGGCATCTTGAAATTGCTGGAACTGCGCCAGTTGCAGGGCTTCTTGCGCCACGATAAAGCCATTTTGCTCCATCTCCTTGGCATTGAGTTCAAGGGTGCGCGGTAACACCACTTGTGCCGCTGCCAGACTAGCGTTCAGGAGCACGAGACCCAGACCCAAGGTTAAACGGGCAAGCATTTTAAGCACGATAGTTTCCGTGTTGCCAACTAAGTGAATTCCTCTTTAGTTTGCCATACTCTACCGACGTTTGCGGCGACTGGGGGCGGCTCTTGGCAAAAGTGGAAGGCAGAGGATTGCCTTTAGATAGCTAATCAATTGCTGGCAATTTTCTAAACCCTTTCAAACCTGATTTTTTTAAGGAAATTTAACAATGAACCCTTCCAATGAAAATATTCCCAATTATATGGTTCCAGCGATTCTGTCCACGATTTGCTGCTGTTTGCCCTTCGGTATTGTCGCTATTATTTTTGCTGCCCAAGTGAATTCAAGGTTAGCGGCAGGCGATCGCGCTGGGGCATTGGATGCCTCGAATAAAGCAAAGCTATTCACATTGATTGCCTTTATCTTGGGATTTCTTGGCTCAGCGATTTATGCCATCCTCATGATTCTCGCGATCGTCGCTGAGCAAGGTGGCATCTAGATTATTGACCAAGCGCTCGTAATGGTGGGGCGATCGCCAACGCAACAGATGGCTTAGGGGTTGTCCGACTAACGCTGTGCTCAATCCCATAGCGCGGCGCGGGTTCACTGTGGCCAAGGCAAGGGCCGCCTCAAAATCACACACGCCCCAATCCACAAGCCGCCCCACCATGGCCAAGAGGGGAACAGTTGTACCACAGAGGGTGCCATCCTCAAGGCGTGCTGTGCCATTTTTCACTCCAATGTGCCGTTGATCCCATGGATAAATGCCATCCCCCAAGCCAAGGGGTGCTAAGGCATCGCTGACCAAAAACAGGCGATCGCCCGCACACTGCCACAAGACCTTCAGCATCTGGGGATGGACATGAACCCCATCGCCAATCACGCCGCACCACACCCGTTGATCTGTTAAGGCGGCAGCCAACAACCCCGGCGCGCGATGATGCAGGGGCGGCATGGCATTAAAGGCATGGGTGATCATTGTGGCACCAGCAGCAAAGGCCGCCTGTGCTTCCTCCACGGTGGCCATAGAGTGCCCCAAACTGACGGTGATCCCCCACTGCCGCAGCAAGGGCAGCACGTCACCCTTGGGGTCTAATTCGGGAGCAAGGGTGAGAATCTTGACAGATGCCTTAAACTCCCCTAGAACCGTTTCCACCCTTTCTAGGGTGAGGGGCTGAAGATAAGAGGCGGGATGGGCACCGCACTTCTGGGGATTCAGAAACGGCCCTTCTAGGTGCACCCCCAAAATCTCCGCTTCAGGCTCTGACGCTTTGGGAGTGTACTCTTGAATTGCTTTCAGAGCAGTGTGAATTTCCTCAAGGGGAGCGGTCACAAGGGTGGGGGCGTAGGCATCAATTCCCTGTTGCCAAAGGTAGCGGCCAATTTTGGACAGGGGTGCAGCGGTCTTTAACCGAGGAAAGGGCATGCCCAAGGCACCATTAATTTGCAGATCCACGCCCCCCAAGGAGAGATAATTGCCGTGGAAGTCTACCACTGTAGCGCCATCGGCGGGAATGAGGTCAGTGCCGATCGCCGTCACTTTGCCATTTGTGAGCTGTACCTGTTGCCAGCGATCGCTTCCCGCAAGCCGCACGCGATCCAGCCACTGCACCGTCCTCATGTCGGCGTTGCTTGCAGATCAGGGCGTTCTTCGGGGACAATTGCCCCCTCGACAGGGCACACTTGCAAACAAATGCCGCAGTCAATACACGTGGCAAAATCAATCCAGTACCAATCGGTGCCCTTGGTATTTTTGCCCGGCCCCGGATGGATACAGGCCACTGGGCAGGCCTCTACACAATCGGCAACCCCTTCGCAGGTATTCGTGACAATGGTGTGCGCCACAGTGTTCTCCTCACTGAGTGTTGATTCAGGATCAATTCTAAAGCCCTCGGCTAGATCCCTAAATCTGACTTTGCTGCTTGCGCTGCCTCTAGGAGCAGGGGGGTGGGGAGTTCCTGCCAATCGCGATCGCCAATCTCAGCATAAAAGCTTTCGTCATAGCTGCGGGTCTGGATCACCACGGGCATCGGCACCGCATGACCTAGCACTAGCGCCTGTTGTTTAGAATCTAACTTGGCCAACACCGATCGCAACTGCTGCGAGCCTGCCACCCCCGTGAAAATGGCCTCAATGTCCTTTTCATCATTGAGGAGGGCAGTGATGCGGGTGCCAATTTGCGACATGATCTCGCTGTCAATCCCAGAAGGTCGCTGATCCACCACGAGGAGCGTCACAAAGTATTTGCGCATTTCGCGGGCGATCGTGCCAAAGATTGTCTGTTTTACCGTGGCCGGCTCCAAAAAGCGATGGGCTTCCTCGATGGTAATCACCAGTTGACGCGGGCGATCGCTGGGATTTTTGGTTTGCAGAAATATCTCCGACTGCTGCACATAGGCTTGGTGAATGCGGCGGGCAATAATGTTTGTTGCCAGCATATAGGAGAGCATGTTGGCTTGGGAGCCAAACTCGATTACCACGTGCTGACCCGCAGCCAGTGTCTCCAAAATCTGGCCAATGTAGTTCTTACTACAGGTGTGGCGCAAATACTTCAGTTGTTCCAGCCGTGTCAGTTTCCGTTGCAGCGCCATGATCGAGGCCTTGCTGCCCATCTTGGTTTCGCAAAACTCCTGAATCTCCTGATTTGTCATCACCAAGAGGCGACTAATCCAGTCCTTGCCAAACTCATTGCGCAAAATCATGGCATTCTCAAGACTGGCCTCCGAAAGGTTGAGTTCAGCTTGCACCAGCGCCAAATCCTCGACCTCAATTTGATCCAAGCCAATGTACAGTTCCTGCGCATCGCGCACTCCGCGTCGGCGAGTGGATTCAGGATCAAGGGTGTAAATTTTCACCTGCCGCGGAAATAGTTGCCGCAATCCTTTAACAGTGGTTACCTGTTGGCCTTCCCGGGTCGCCTCCCAGCCATATTCTGAGTGCATGTCAAAAATCAGGTTCACCGCCGCCTGTTTCTGGATAATGCCCGCCAGCAATAGGCGAGTCAAAAAGGATTTTCCCGTGCCTGATTTGCCAAAGACCCCATTGCTGCGCTCCACAAAACGATCCAAATCCAAACAAATGGGCACCGCCATATCCAAGGGGGTACCGATGGCAAAGTTGCGCCGCTGCGGGTCATCTTCCCAGCCAAATACGGCCCGAAAGTCCCGCTCACTTGCTTCATAGACGGGGCTAAAATGGCTAGGGATGGTTTTCACCGGCAGTAAATCCTGCTCATCCTTGAGAATCATCAACATCGGTGCCACACTCAGCGTCGCAAACGTACCTGTACCCGCTAGCACCTCTTGTAAAAACGTATCCTCAAGGGCAGGAGGATTGAGGAGAATGCGGGGATTGGCTGTCCCAAGCACCACGTCCGTCAGCAGGCAAAAGAAGCGGGATCGCTGGCCTTGGACCACTAAAAATTGGCCTACCCGCAATTCCTCTACAGAGACACCGCCCCTGAGTCGCACTTCAAGGCCTTGACTAAGAGAGCCTTGCACGACAATTCCCAATTGTTGAGTCGTCATGGCCTATTGAACCGTCACCACTTGAATTCGCTGCGGATCCCCTAGGCGAGAGTCTGTAGCTCGGCGGCGGAATTCAGCCCCATGCTGGGGAGCCGCCTGTAGGATTTGACGCAGGTGCTGCACATAGCGATCCTGCGCCCGTCGAAACCCTTCGAGGTTATCCCCCCGATTAAAGAGGGCAAAACACACGGTGCCGTATCTCGCCGTAGGCAAGACGCCGACCAAAGCACTCACATTCCACAGGGAACCGGTTTTCGCAAGGGTTGTCGCCGGCAGTTGACGAAACTCTAGTGTCCCGCGATCGCGCCCCGCCATGGGGAGCACATCCGCTAGGCTATGGTTTTTCTGGGCAAGCATCTGTTGAAACGCAAAGAGCATCCCACAAGCCGCCCGCGGAGAAATTCGATTTTCCTCGCCTAGACCGGAGCCGTTAACCAGTTGAATCTCACTGGGGGGCACATTGGCTTTACGAGCGGCGACTTGAGCCACGGTTGCAGGACCCCCTGCCATTTCTGCTAGGGTTTCCGCAATCTCATTGTTGCTGTAGATATTCATTTGCCGCACAATTTCCCCCAAGGGAAGGGAGCGATGCTCTAGGCGAAGGGTGACCTGAGGGGGGATCGTGCTTTGGAAGCGAGTTGCCCCTAGAATTTTCACTTGGGGGCGGGGTTGCCCCTTGAGGTGGTACGTGTAGGCCGCTTCAATTTCAGGTGTCCAGCGGCGCTGATCCAAAGCCAGTCTGAATAGCGCTGCGGCAGTTTGCGGCTCACGGTAAAAGTTCATCATAAAAGGGGGAACGATGACTAAATTCCCTGCCACTTGACGAATCCCCAAGCGATTGAGGGCATTGCCGAGGGCGATCGCTTCCTCCCAGACAAAGAGGGGAGCATTGCCGCCAATCAAGACCAAATCCCCCCTGAGGACGCCATTTTCCAGCGTGCCCGTGGTGCCGATGCGGGTCAGGAACTGATAGTCAAAGGGGTATTGATCCAGAACGGCGAGGCTCGTGGCGATTTTGGTGACCGAGGCAGCAGAAAGGGGGCGATCGCCTTGGTGATTCACGAGGAGCTGTTGTGTACTTTGAACCCAAATCCCCTGTTGACTGGGGGAGAAACCTTCTTGAGCCAGCGTTTGCAGGTAGCGATCGCGATACTGATGCAATGCCACTTCCGGCGGAAAAAGTAGTAGCTGGAGTTCCTCAATGCGCGGCTGTCCCCAGTACCATACCAGCGTTGCCAAAAGCTCTAACATCTCCGTCCTAATTTGCTGCCAATTGCCACCATCCCAGACTTGGGCCAATAAAGCGAACCGTGAGCCAAATGAGCACCAGTAGGCCAATGCCCACCCAAGTGCCCCGCGTCACCCACTTCTGAATCAGCAGCAGTTGCTCCTTCTTGAGCCAGCTCCCCTTTTCTTGACCGTAGGCATCACCGAGGGTTTCTTTGCGTCGTTTTGCCTCACCCATACTCGCTGCTCGAACGGTTACAGTCCCTATCCTAGACGCTTTTAGGGGGCGATCGACCCCCTAGGACTCAACGATTGAGCACATCACACCAAACTCCGCCAGCTTGTGCGACACCTTAGCCGCACTCTCCTCAATCGTCTCCAAATCCGTATCACTATCCAGAAGTTCAGGAACATGGCCCGCCGCCTGAAGCTGCTTCTGAACATAGGGAGCCAGCGTTGTCTTGCCAGCCCCAGAGAGACCAGTAAACCAGAGAGTTAAGCCTTGGGAGTGGTGTACCATTTTCTTTTTATGGAATATGACTGGTCTTGCATTACCAATGCTGGTTTCAATTTTCGTAATACCAATTCTGATCCAACAAATTGGTGCTGATAAGTTTGGATGATTAAGTATTATTTGGATGGGTGTAGGATATTTTACGCTGTTTGATTTTGGTATTAGCAGGGCATTAAAATTTATCAATATCAAAATTATTAGATAAAGATAGTCATGAAGATGACAGCAACGACAGGGAGGTCTAATTGCGATTACATCGGCAGAGCTAGGCGCAGGACGAACCACGATCGCCCTTTATTTGGCACTAGCAGCAGCTTCTCTGGGACAGCGGGTGCTTCTAGTCGATGCCAGTCTGCGGGAACCGGGACTGCATACTGCCTTGGGAATTGCCAATACATCGGGGGTGGGAGAACTACTGGCGGGAACTACGCCCCATCCTTACTGGCAAGGACTCCTACAGCAGCATTCAGAGCGTTTGTGGGTATTGACGGCAGGGCAAGGCAGTGGTCGCTTGAGTTCGGAAGTGGGTGTCGCACTGCTCCAGGAGATGAAAGCAGCCTTTGACTGGGTGATTCTGGATACGCCGCCGCAGTTGACTGATTCGGAGACCCATCGCCTGTTAACCGTTGTTGATGGTGCTCTCTTGGCCTTGCGGCTCAACCACACGGAGCGGGAAGCCTTCACGAATGTCTGCAAGGACTATAGTCTCAGTTTTCCCAACAAGCTTCTGGGGATTGTAGTCAATGGGGCACCCCCACCCAAAACCACTGCAAAGCGGGAGCAAGAATCGGATATTCCTGCCGATGGACTGCGGCAACCAGTGAGTGTTTAGGGGGCTAAGACAAAGTTCACTAACTTGCCGGGAACAACAATCACTTTTTTGATGGTTTTACCCGCTAGGTAGCGTTGGCCCAGATCTGACTGTTTTGCCGCTTCCTCCAGTTCAGCTTGGCTAGCACCGGCAGGGACTTGAATGGTGCCACGGGTCTTCCCCATAACCTGAATCACCACTGTCATTTCCTCGGCAATCAGTGCCGTAGGATCAACCTTGGGCCAAGGTTGGCGGTGGATGGAGTCTGTTCCCCCCAGTTGGTGCCAGAGTTCTTCGCTGAGGTGGGGAGCAAAGGGGGCTAGCAGAGTCAGCAGAGTTTGAATGCCCTCGCCATAGACCCCTGAGGTGTAGCAGTCGGCGCCGCCAAGGGCATTGGCAAGCTTCATGAGTTCGGCGACAGCGGTGTTGAGTTGATAGTCCCCTTCAAGATCGTCGCTAATTTCTTTGATAGCGGTATGAACAGCACGGCGGAGGTCTTTTTCCGCTTTTGTCAGGGTCGTAGGCAGGGGTTGACCCAGTTGACCGCCGTTGGCTTTGAAGGTTTGCACCAGTCGCCAAACACGGTTGAGGAAGCGGAATTGGCCTTCAACATCGGCATCGTCCCATTCTAGGTCTTTTTCGGGCGGCGCCTTGAAGAGGATAAACATGCGTGCGGTATCGGCACCGTACTTCTCAATCACCTCACTGGGGGCAACGCCGTTGTACTTGGACTTGGACATTTTTTCATAGACCACCTCTAGGGGTTCGCCAGTTTCGGGGTCAGTGGGTTGGCTGAGGTCGGCAATTTGAGAGGGCGTCACATACTTACCCGTGCGGGGGTTTTTGTAGGTGCGTCCCTGCACCATGCCTTGGGTGAGGAGACGTTGAAAGGGTTCACTCACCTGCACTAGCCCGCGATCGCGCAACACTTTAGTGAAAAAGCGCGAGTAGAGCAAATGCAGAATGGCATGCTCAATCCCCCCCACGTACTGATCCACCGGTAACCAGTCCTTGATGGCTGCGGGGTCAAAGGGGGCTTCACTATTGCGAGCATCGGCATAGCGGAAGTAGTACCAAGAGGAGTCAATAAAAGTGTCCATCGTATCCGTTTCCCGCTGGGCAGGGGCACCGCACTTAGGACAAGGAACATTGCGCCACGCCTCCAGTTTGGCCAGCGGCGAAGGCCCGCGACCGGTAAACTCCACTTCCTCTGGGAGCAGCACGGGCAATTCTGAGCGCGGCACAGGTACGGCTCCACACTGCGGACAGTGAATGATGGGAATGGGGACACCCCAATAGCGCTGGCGGGAAATGAGCCAATCCCGCAGCCGATATTGCACTTGCTCCCGTCCCCAGCCTTGGGTGGCCGCGTACTCGGTAATCGCTGCTTTAGCTGCGGCGGAGTCCATGCCATCAAATGGACCACTGTTGATTAATCTTCCCGGCTCGGTATAGGCAGCCTTAAGGCGGGTACTGGCTTTGCCGTCTGGGGGGATGATCACTTGGCGAATGGGGAGCTTGTGGGCTTTGGCAAACTGAAAATCCCGCTCATCGTGGGCAGGTACGCCCATTACAGCACCGGTACCGTATTCGTAGAGGACATAATCGGCAATCCAGATGGGGATTTCTTCACCAGTAAAGGGGTTCAGGGCTTTGCCACCGGTGGCTACACCGCGCTTGGGGCGATCGCCGGCGGTGCGTTCCAGTTCACTTTCCTGTTGCACACTGGCAATAAAGGCCTCAACCGTTTTGCGGCGGCGGCTAGTGGTCACCTTGAGGGTGAGGGGATGTTCGGGTGCTAGCACCACGTAGGTCACCCCATAGACGGTATCGGGACGGGTGGTAAAAACGGCAATTTTTTCATCACTCCCCACAATTGGGAATTCCAAATAGGCGCCACTGGACTTGCCGATCCAGTTGGCCTGCATCAATTTCACCCGCTCTGGCCAGCCCGTCAGCTGTTCTAAATCATTCAACAGTTCCTCGGCGTAGGCAGTAATTTTCAGGAACCATTGCTTGAGCAATCGCCGCTCCACCAAGGCACCCGATCGCCACGATCGCCCTTCGCTATCCACCTGCTCATTGGCCAGAACCGTCTGATCTACGGGATCCCAGTTGACTGCCGCTTCCTTCTGGTAGGCCAAGCCTGCCTCAAAAAACTCCAAAAATAGCCATTGCGTCCAGCGGTAGTAGTCGGGGTGACAGGTGGTCACTTCCCGTTCCCAGTCGTAGGAAAGGCCAAGGCGTTGCAGTTCTTGGCGCATTTGGGCAATGTTTTGCTGTGTCCAGACGCGAGGATGAATCCCCCGTTCAATGGCAGCATTTTCCGCCGGTAGGCCAAAGGCATCCCAGCCCATCGGGTGGAGAACGCGATAGCCCTGCATCCGCCGACAGCGGGCAATGACATCGGTAATCGTATAGTTGCGGACATGCCCCATGTGCAGATTCCCAGAGGGGTAGGGAAACATCGAGAGGGCGTAGAACTTGGGCTTTTGCGGATCGGTGTCGGTGCGATCAAGCTGCCGGGCAGCCCATTCCTGTTGCCACTTGGCCTCAATCACTTGGGGGTCGTAGCGATCGTCCACAACAGTTTTCCCAAAAGCACAACTTGTCTATTGTATCTGCATTGTATCTGGCACCCTGCCCCTCAAGATGTTGCAACAGGAGTCTTAGCCATCAGGGGCAGCAACGGGGCGTAGCCGATAGCCTTGACCATAGACTGTTTGAATCAGGGAGGGTTCATCCGCATGCTCAATTTTGCGGCGTAGGAGCCGAATTTGGGCTGCCAATAGGTTGCGATTGACATTGGGCTGATCTGGCCACAGATGGCTGGCAATGAATTCATGGCTGAGGAGTTCCGTTGGGTGCTTAAGGAACAGCGCCAAAAGTGCCGTTTCCTTTTCCGAGAGACCGATGCACTGTTGCCCCCGGTAGAGCAGACGACCTTCGACATCTAAACGCAAATCCTGCCAGCAGAGAAGCGGGGTTGTACATCCTGTGGGATGCCGCCGTCGCAGGAGCGCTCGTACCCGTGCTAATAGTTCCCGCAGTTCAAAGGGCTTAACCAAGTAATCATCAGCACCGGCATCCAGACCACATACCCGGTCATCCACTGTATCCCGAGCAGTGAGAAAAAGAACGGGAGTCTCATCACCGGCTTGGCGCAGTCGTTGACAGAGTTCTAGCCCCGTGGGCGGTGGCACCATCCAATCCAAAATCAGGAGGTGGTAGGGGCGCTGCGTTTGCCAGTAGGTTTGAGCCGTTTCACCATCGTAGGCCACGTCAACGTGATAGCCCTCTTGGCGCAGGATGTGACCCAAGGGATCGGCTAGCTCCGTTTCATCCTCTAGCAGCAGAATGTGCTCCACAACTGCAGTAATGGCCGATGGACACCAAAATTTTAGCGAAATCCTCTTGAGTTAGGCCGCTGCTTGTAGCAACTGAGCCGGCACAGGAATCCCCGCTGCGATCGCCTCGGCTGGCAGTGCGGGTACAAGGCGATAGCAGTAGAGAATAAACTGCTCTAACCATGTTTGTAGCAGGTCTTGCTGCTCCTCGTTGAGGTAGCGATCGCGAGAGGGCATTTGCTCGCTATAGAATATCTCAACCTGAATGGTGCGCAGCCAAGGATGAGTCGGGCGGGTAATCAACCAGTAGTTACGCACAAGGGCGCGATCAAGGTGATTTTGGACGATCTGACTGGCCTTTCTAAACCATGGCAGATAGTTTTGCAGCGTCTGTACCACTGGTGGCGTAAACAAGGGGCGTACTGCGAATGTCACGCCAAGCAGGTTAAGGATTTCACCCTCTAGTGCCAAGAGGTAAGCGAAGTTAAGAGGGAGAGACGCTTTAGCCCGGCAATAGGCAACCACCAAGGTTTCTAGGGTGGCACCGGTTGCTTCTGGAAGTGCCTCAATCAAGAGAAGAAGCTGATTTTCAGTTCGCAGGGGATTGTCAGAGAGCGGTGAGGCTTGACGCTGATAAATTTCCCTGAGGACATTTAGGAGGAGAGGAGGTAGGAGCATTGCTGAGGAAGTGAATTTAGGCAACCCCGACGAATTTTAATAATTTCTTTATATTTGTTTTTCGCAAAAATGCAAGTAAACTCTGCTACAGTTCACCTAAAAAAAACTGAACATTTTGATAACGCTTTATAAAGCCTTTGGCGATCGCTTGCCAATTCTCTAGCCCATACGCTATGTTAGATAAGCTAGAGCAACGCGGGGTAGAGCAGTCTGGTAGCTCGTCGGGCTCATAACCCGAAGGTCCATGGTTCAAATCCATGCCCCGCCATTCATTTTTTTGGCGGTAGAGCAAGACTCCTAAAAAGTTGTTGGCGGTCTTCTAGAAGCGCTTTTTCCAGCTCTGGAAGGAAGACCCGTGACGGCCAGAGGTCTGGGAGCAGCGTTGTCAAGGGCAAATTGCGCAGCTCGCGGTAAAAGTCCACCGGTACCGAGCCAAAGGCATGGCGCATATTCAAGTTAAAGCCGACCCGCTCAAATTGAATCGCTGTAGCCGGTGCTTGGGAACGCAGCCACGCCAGTGGGGGTGTCGTTGGTGAAATGTCCTTACTCGAACGGAGTATTGCTGTGAGTTGCTCTCCCTGCCAAAGACGGGCCCACAATTCTGCTCGTTTCGCTGGCTGACGCCACCCGTCAAGAAATTGTTGCAGTGACTGGGGTAGGGAATCGGTGCCTGCTGTGGGGTTTTGTAAAGCCAAAAGGGCGGGTTGGAGAGTTTGCGGTAGGCGCGGCGCTGCGGTTGACCAGTCCCCCTGCCACCAAGCCAGAAGGCCATGCACTTGGCGGGCGTAACTAGCTGCTGCACGATGGGGGGCAAGGGTTTGCTCTAGGGCAGCATAGCGCTGTTTGGCCTGCTCTAGAACTTTTGGGTAGTGGGGCGCTAGGAGGGGCGATCGCCAAAAAGGACTGGTGCTCACGTGGGGAAAAGTGAGGATTTCCAAAGTGAGGGCATCCACTGCCTGGGACTCTTTCCCTTGGACAAGAAGGCTCAAGCCAAGACCCAAAAAGTTGCCCGGCTGCCTGCCATCGAGTTCAATCGCTTGAGCAAAGTGGGAAGCCGCGAGGGACCAGCGTCGCTGCTGCCAATACAGCCAGCCTAGGCACGTGTGGACAAATTCAAGAGCAGGGGCGCGCTTGGCAGCTTTTTCAAGTTCGGCAACCGCCGTCTGGAACAGATTGGCTTGAGCTGACGGATTGGCCGTTTGGAAGCCGCGGTGGCCATAGTTCCAGCCCAACTGTAGGGGGTAAAAAGGTTCCCAAGGCACTAGTTCTTGGGCGCGAAAGAGGAACTCCGTAAAGCGTTGCCATTGCACAGGCCGCATGGCCAATGCCCAGAATCCTTCGCTGCTGAGGGCACGGGCGCGGTGAATGGGGGCAAGCCAAACGCCCATTGCAATAAGGCCTACCAAGCCTAGGGCAACTAAGGGCAAAGTGTAGCGCGGCAACAGACGCCCTTGCGGGGCTTGGCCTTGGCCCGTGCGCAGCAGGGCAGCTAGAAGGGCAACTTCTGTGGCCAATAGCCCAGCAATCCCCACATTGTCCACTTGAAAATCACTCAAGCTAAATAGCCCATAGGCCCAGAGCGCCCCCAGCAGGGTGAAGGCCAATTGTTGATCTTCCGTGGCCAGAGGAACCAGCCAACGGCGATACCGCAGGGTCCAGTAACCCAGAAGGCCAATGGCCAAAAGCCAAGCGCCAATGCCCCAAACCCCCAGTTCTGCCCACAGTTGCCCCGGTGTGCTGTGGAGTTGATAGATCCATGCCGCCTCCTCCCCTGCCCAGTCGGGACGGTAAGCTTGGTAAAGAAGTGGCACACTCCCCAAGCCTTGGCCAGTCCAAGGATGTGCTTTACCCATTTCCCAAGCAGTGAGGTGGGTGATCCAGCGATAGGCCATTTCCCCGGCCGCTTCCCCTCGCCATAGACTCAGTACCGTCTGGCGCAATCGTGCATTGGCAATGGCCAAGACAGCAGCACTTCCCAATGCGAGGGCAATCCACGGCCAAGAGCGCCGCCAACGGCTGCCCTTCAACCCCAGCCAAGCCAAGGGAATTGCCGTAATCAGGACACTCAAGGCCGCGCCGCGGGAAAAGGTGGTGTACAAATCCACGAGTCCCAAGAGCAAGAGTCCAAGCCAAAAGGGGCGCGATCGCCACCAAGAAGCCTGAGGAGGCGCGGTCCAAGTCAATAGCGCCAGCAGGGGCAATCCCAAAAGCAGATAGCCAGCAAGGTAGTTTTGATGGCCAAACGGCTCCCCATTGCGAAACTCTAGCCCATTTGGATCAAAGACCAATGTGCCCTGCCACAGTGATGGCAGAATTTGTCTCCCCAGCCAAAGGCCAGCACTGAGCACAATGAGGGCGGCGACCACATACCCTTGAAAGTAGAGGCAGCGGCGGCGACGTTCGGGGGTGCGCAACCAACTGCTGAGGGGATAGAGGACAGCCAACTCTCCCAAGGCTGCCCAACTGTACCAGAGAGCTTGCTGTGGAAAGCGGCTAAAGGGAATCGAAACCACCAATCCCACCAATAGCAAACCGACCACGCCATCAGCCCCATTGCCGAGGGGGGGTAAGCGGCGTTGATAGGCAAAAAAGTAAAGCAACCAGAGCAACGGCGCACCGACAGCAGCTTGCCACAGCAGAATCCACGGCCAAGTGGTCATGAGGCTATGGCTGTTGGGCAACAAGGTAAATAGAACATACCCCGCTGCTGTCAGCAGGGCTAAAAGAACACCCTCTTGCCGAATGGCTCGCTCTGCTGCCATTGCCTATCCCCGCCAGACCTGCTCAATGCGAGCCATAGCCTCAAGGACATTTTCGCGACTATTAAAGGCTGAAAGGCGCAAGTAACCCTCACCGGCTGCCCCAAAACCGGCACCGGGAGTACCCACAACATAGCAGGTGTGCAGCAATTTATCGAAAAAGTCCCAACTGCCCATGCCTTGGGGGGTTTTTAGCCAAACGTAGGGGGCATTGACCCCACCATAAACTTCAAAGCCTGCTTGGGTGAGTTTTTCGCGAATGAGACGGGCATTTTCCATATAGAAGGCCACCAGCTCCCGTACTTGGGCTTGACCCGCTTCAGAGTAAACCGCCTCAGCACCCCGCTGCACAATGTAGGAAACGCCATTAAACTTGGTGGATTGCCGCCGCTGCCACAGCGACCAGAGTTCTACCGCTTCACCGCTGGGGGTTTGTCCCTTGAGACCCTTGGGCACTACGGTAAAGGCACAGCGGGTTCCCGTAAATCCGGCATTTTTCGAGAAGGAGCGAAATTCAATGGCGCACTCGCGGGCACCGGGAATTTCATAGATGGAGTGGGGAATAGCGGGATCGGTAATAAAGGCTTCGTAGGCGGCATCAAAGAAAATAATCGCGTTGTGGGCACGGGCATAGTCCACCCACGCCTGTAAATGCTCCCGTGTGGCCACGGCACCGGTGGGGTTGTTGGGGAAGCAGAGGTAGATTAAATCCACAGGTTCACTGGGCAGGGTGGGAGTAAAGTGGTTTTCAGTGGTAATTGGCAAATAAACCAGTCCTGCGTACTCGCCGCGTTCATTGGCTTCGCCCGTGTGCCCTGCCATCACATTAGTATCCACATAGACGGGATAGACGGGGTCTATCACAGCAATGCGGTTGCCGTCGCCAAAAATGTCGAGGATATTGCCCGTGTCGCACTTAGAGCCATCGGAGATAAAAATTTCACTGGCATCAATGTCGCAGCCTCGGGCTTGGAAGTCGTGAGCGGCAATTTTTTCCCGCAGCCAAGGATACCCCTGCTCAGGGCCATAGCCTTTGAAGGTGGCGCGATCGCCCATTTCTTCGACGGCTTGAATCATCGCTTGGCGACAGGCTGCTGGCAGCGGTTCAGTGACATCCCCAATGCCGAGACGAATCAGGGGGACATCGGGATGGCTCTGCAAGAATTGATTGACACGGCGGGCAATTTCTGGAAAGAGATACCCTGCCTTGAGTTTGAGGTAGTTTGCGTTAACAAAAGCCATAGTGCTGCTGAGTGAGAACAGAAGGTCAATATATCAGGATTCAAGGATCCCTTTGAGGCGAGAGTGCGCCAATTCCAACGCCGCGGGCAATTTTTCAGGTTGAGATCCCCCCGCTTGGGCAAAGTTGGGACGCCCGCCACCGCGCCCACCACAGACTTGGGCGAGTTCTGCCACCAGTTGACCGGCATGAACCCCCCGCTGCACAACGTCTTGACTGGCGGCAACTAAAAGGTTCACCTTATCAGCAGCAGGCTGAGTGGCCAACACCACAGCACCACTACCCAATTTATTCAGGAGCCATTCGGCAGCCGTTTTTAGTCCTTGGGGATCCACGCCTGCTAGGGAGGCAATGAGAAGATGGGTATTGCTGACGGCTTCCGCCTGCTCCAAGAGGGCTTGGGTTTTGGCAAGGGCCAATTCGGCTTTGAGGTGTTCTAGTTCCTTTTGCTGGGCTTTGAGATCCGCTTGGAGTTGGCTAACGCGATCGAGAACCTCTTCTGGTTTCGCTTTGAAGCGATCGCACAGCTCGCGGACAATGCTATCACGCTGTTGCAAATAGTCCCGCACCGCCGGTCCAGCAATGGCTTCAATGCGGCGAATGCCAGCGGCCACCCCACTCTCACTAATGATCTTAAAGAGGCCAATTTCAGCGGTGTTGTGGACATGGGTGCCACCACAGAGTTCCATAGAAACGCCCGGAATGTCGAGAACGCGCACCTGCTCACCGTATTTTTCGCCAAACATGGCGATCGCCCCCTTGGCCTTGGCTTCATTGAGCGCCATGATACTGGTGTGGGTGGGGTGGCTTTCACTAATCCACGTATTGATTTGATCTTCAATCTGTTGCAGCTCCTCACGAGTGAGGGCACGGGGGCAGTTAAAGTCAAACCGCAGCCGATCAAAGGCCACTAGCGACCCTGCTTGGGAAATGTTCTCGTCAATGAGCCTTTTCAAGGCGGCCTGCAAGAGGTGCGTTGCCGTGTGGTGTGCTTGTACTCGGCGCCGACAACTGAGATCAATCTGGGCGCTGACGCGATCGCCGACACTAAGGCTGCCCCGCTCCACTTTGCCATAGTGAACAAACAATTCTTTTTGCTTTTGCACATCGTGGATTTGCACGAGGGCATCACTGGTGGCCAAGTACCCGCGATCGCCAATTTGGCCGCCGGATTCAGCATAGAAGGGGGTTTCCTCAAGGATGACCTGCACCTCTGTCCCCGCCGTTGCCGTTGTCACTGGATGACCCGCCACTAAAATCGCTGTCACTATCGTGGTCAAACTAAACTCGTCGTAGCCGCGAAATTGCGTCGGATGCAGTTGATCCGCTAGGGAGTCAATCCCCTCTTGCACCGTAATATCAATGGTTTCATGGGCTGCTTGGGAGCGTTGCCGCTGCTCGGCCATACAGGCTTCAAACTCAGCCACATCCACACCAATGCCTTGCTCGGCGGCAATCTCTTGGGTCAACTCCAAGGGGAAGCCATAGGTATCAAAAAGAACAAAGGCATCGCGTCCCGCCAATTGCGGTTTACTGCGTTTTTTACCCTTAGCTGTCTTCAGGGGAGCCAGCATTTCCGCCAAGAGCTTCTCACCCCGATCCAAGGTCTTGAGAAATTGCTCCTCCTCCCGCTGGAGTTCGCTGAGAATCACTGCCTGCCGCTCGCGCACATTGGGATAGACGTTGGCAGCTAGATCAATCGCCACTTGAGCCAAGGCAGGGGTCACCAGTTCATTCATCCCCAACAGGCGACTATGGCGGACAATGCGCCGAATCAATCGCCGCAGCACATAGCCACGTCCCGCATTACTGGCGGTGACGCCATCGGCAATGAGATGCACCACTGCACGGGTGTGATCGCCAATCACCTTGAGGGAGGTTTTGGTGCTGGCATTGGCTTTGCGGTACTGAATCCCGGCTCGCTGCGCTGCCGCCTCAATAATCGGGAAAATTAAATCCGTTTCGTAGTTGTTGGGCACCCCTTGGAGAACCTGTGCCATCCGCTCTAGCCCCATGCCTGTATCAATGTTTTTTGCCTTAAGGGGAGTGCGGCGCCCTTGGTCGTCCTGGTTCAACTCCATGAACACCAAGTTGTAGAGTTCGATGAAGCGGCGATCGTCCTCAAGGTCAACAGTATCAAGCCCCTCTTCAGGATGGAAGTCGTAGTAAATCTCAGAACAGGGGCCACAGGGACCCGTTGGCCCAGCCGTCCAAAAGTTGCTCTCCTCCCCCATGCGCTGGATGCGCTCCTTGGGCAAGCCCACTTGGCGATGCCAAATCTCGTAGGCCTCATCGTCATTTTCAAAGACGCTCACCAAGAGCCGGTCGGGGGGCAAACCATAAACCGTGGTCATCAGCTCCCAAGCCCAAGCAATGGCCTCCGCCTTGAAGTAGTCGCCAAAGCTGAAGTTACCCAACATTTCAAAGAAGGTGTGGTGGCGAGCGGTGCGGCCTACATTTTCGATGTCATTGGTGCGCAGACATTTCTGGGCAGTAGTGGCGCGGGGCACTTTGGGGGCTTCTTGACCGAGGAAAATCGGTTTGAAGGGGAGCATGCCGGCGATCGTCAGCAGCACCGTCGGATCCTCTGGAATCAGCGAGGCACTGGGCAAAATCGTGTGCCCCTTGGCGGCATAGAAGTCAAGGAATTTTTGGCGAATTTGATCACCTGTGAGGGCAGTTGTTGCCGACGCAGAAGGGGACGAAGTCATTGGAACAAAGTCTCAACGGAGCGCAACAAACAGCAAAATACTATTCCATCATAAACCTCGCAAGGGTACTGCCACTATAGGGTAGCTTAGTGGTGTGGGTAATTGCAGTTTTGTCCTTGAGACTCAGACTATAATTGACAGCATGATTCTCACCTACGAATTGACCCTTGAGGTGAAAACCAATCAAACAACCACCAACGAGAAATTCAATACCCTATAGGAAGTTTTTTATTTTCCATCAAATATTCTGCCAAAGGCGCGATCGCGAGGTGCCGTGCAACTGTTCATGGGTTTCACGCAATAGCCGGGGAATCTCCAAACCACTGGGACAGCGGGGCAGACAATCGCCACATTCAGTACAACGGTTCGCGGGCTGACCGGGAAACCAATGCCCGGCGCGGCCAAACATGCCATAGCGATACTTGCCAAACTCCCTCATGTCGTAGGCGACGGCCAAGTTGTGCAGCCGCAACACTTCGGGGATATGAATCTCCTCAGGGCAGGGCAGACAGGCATAACATTGTTGACACAAATCTCTGCCTAGGGTTTCCTGCATCACCGCTTGTAGGCGATCGCCCACCGCTTGCTCTTCAGCGCTCAGGGGTGCCACCTGATCGGCCACGGCTAGGGGAAAGGCCAACTCGGCAACGGTGGCAGGCCCAATACTCAGCGTGGTGATGGCAGGCTGACTCAGTAACCAGCGATAGCTCCAATGGAGAGGGTGAAAAGGCGCACAGAGGTCTTGGAGCCGTTGGGAAGGCTGGTAGAGTTGTCCCCCCTTATCGGCCGGAGAGATGATGAAAATGCCCATATCCCGCTCGGCAGCGGCAGCGATCGCTGGCGCATTGCGTTGCTGAAAGTAGGTGTAATGTAGATTAACAAAGTCGAATTGATTGCTGGCGATCGCCTGCAGAATCACCGGCAGCGATCCATGGCTGGAGAAGCCCAGAGCACCAATCACCCCTTCCGCCTGCAACTGGCGTAGCATGGCCATGCCCTCACTATTGAGCCATGCGAGATGATCGGGGGTGTTGAGTCCATGCAGGGCGACACCGTCTAACCGTGAGACTTGGAGACGCTCAAGGGATTGGCTAATCTGCCGCTGTATCTGATCCGCATCCCCCTGGGGCAATAGCTTGGTGGTAATAAAAACAGGGGGATGTCCTAGGGCTTCGAGGGCACGACCAATGTAGGTTTCGCTGGCGCCATAGGCAGCGGCGGTCTCAATATGGTTAATCCCCTGGGCGATCGCCCCCTCAATGACCGCCTGCATCACCTCAGGACTGCCCAAGGCGCGCATCGTGCCGAGGGAAAACACCGAGAGGTTTAGACCCGTGCGACCAAAGCGGCGATAGCGCATCCTAGCCGGCGGAGGAATCCTCTTCCATTCCCCGTCCCTGCTGAATAAAATCTTCGGGGCGAATGGAATCTAAAAAGCGGCGAAAGGCTTGGCGCTCTTCCTCATCAGCTTCGCGATCAACGGGAATCGAAGCATCGGCCACCACCGCTTCCATCACCCAAATCGGGCAATCACAGCGCAGAGCAAGGGCAATGGCATCACTGGGACGAGCATCAATCTCTTTGCGAGTTTCTCCTTGGCGCAGCGTCAGCACCGCATAGTAGGTGTTGTCTTCAAGGGAGTGGATCACCACCCGCTCTAGGGTCATATTCCATTCATTGAGAATATTCGCCATGAGATCATGGGTCATGGGTCGCGGTGCCCGTTGATTTTCCAAGGCCATTAAAATTGCCCGCGCCTCATTATCGCCAATCCAGATGGGCAGTGCTCGCCGTCCAGCACCGTCTTTAAGCAACACAATTGGCGTGCGACGGTTAGTGGCATCAAGGGCAATTCCAGCAACGGTCATTTCAATCATGGCCACCTCAGCGAGCGCAATGGCGGTGCATTCCCTTCTATTATTAACATACAGTTCTTTTCACAGGGGTGACACACTCCCTTCTGGTTACACTAAAAGTGATTACTCCAAGCATCTAGACAGCTATGGTTGCTTCCCCCATCCCGATCTGCATTACATTGGGTACGCGCCCGGAGGCAATCAAGTTGGCACCGGTCATTCAAGCTTTCCAGCGATCGCCCCTTTTTGAACCCTACATTGTCCTCACGGGGCAGCACCGCGAAATGGTGGATCAGGTAATGGCACTGTTTGAATTGCGGGCGGATCGGGACTTAGGAATTATGCAGCCGCAGCAAACCCTCACCGAAATTACCTGTCGCGCTCTCCAAGGACTTGAGCAACTCTATCAAGAACTCCTGCCCCGTCTGGTGTTAGTCCAAGGGGATACGACCACTGCCTTTGCCGCTACCCTTGCCGCCTTTTATCAGCAAATTCCCGTCGGTCATGTGGAAGCGGGCTTGCGCACCGACGATCTCTATAATCCCTATCCAGAAGAAGCCAACCGCCGCCTGATTTCCCAATTGGCGCAGTTCCATTTTGCCCCTACGGAACAAGCGGTCAAGAATCTTCAAGCCGCCGGCGTTACGGGCAGCATTCACTTAACGGGCAATACCGTCATTGATGCCCTCCTACAGGTGGCCGATCGCCAGCCGGTGTGCCCTGTTCTTGGCCTTGACTGGCAGAAGTATCGGGTACTCCTTGCCACCGTGCACCGCCGTGAAAACTGGGGTGCCCCCCTTGAGGACATTGCCAAGGGCTTCTTAAAAATTTTGAACACCCTGCCCGACACTGCCTTGCTTTTGCCCCTGCATCGCAATCCCACTGTGCGTGACCCCCTCAAGGCCTATTTGGGGCATCATCCTCGCGTTTTTCTGACAGAACCACTGGACTATCCTGCCCTTGTGGCAGCGATTAAGGGATCAACGCTCTTGCTGACAGATTCCGGTGGCCTCCAGGAGGAAGCGCCTAGCCTGGGTAAGCCAGTACTGGTGTTGCGGGAAACCACCGAACGACCAGAAGCGGTCACTGCTGGCACCGCCAAACTGGTGGGCACCTTTGCGGATACAATTGCAGCGGCAGCCATTGAGTTACTCACAGATGCAGCGGCGTACAAGCGCATGGCAACGGCGATCAATCCCTTTGGCGATGGTCATGCCAGCGATCGCATCCTTGAGATTGTGACGCAGTTTTTTGCCCAGGACTTATCCCCCCTGAGGAAGGAATGACAAGAATGACCATGTTCTGGGCAGGCATCTTGATTACAAGTTGGCTGGGCTTGGTGCTGTTAACCGCAGAACTGGTTCACGCTTGGTTTCCCAATGTCAAGGAATGGTCGCGGAAAGTGGTGCACATTGGTGCAGGTCAAGTAGTCCTCATTGCCTATGCCCTAGGGGTACCCACCAGTTGGGGAATTGTGGCCGCCGCGATCGCTGGTGTGATTACCCTTGTGTCCCATTGGGTGCCGATTTTTGCCAGTATTAGTGCCGTGGGGCGCCACAGTTGGGGCACGTTTTTTTATGCGGTGAGTATTGGCACATTAATGGCACTCTTTTGGGACACACTGCCGGAACTGGCAGTTCTGGGAATTTTAGTCATGGCTTGGGGAGATGGCTTGGCTGCCCTTGTGGGGATTCACTGGGGACGCCATCGCTTGCTGGGAACGAGTAAAAGTTGGGAAGGAACCCTGACCATGTTCTGTGTGAGTACCTTGGTGGCGGCTCTATCCCTTACCCCCATTGCCGCGTTAGAGTGGTTCTGGATTGCCCCCCTGATTGGTCTGGGGGCGACCCTCTTGGAACTGATTGCTTGGCGAGGGATTGATAATCTCACAGTGCCGATCGGTAGCGCTTTGCTTGCCTATGGGTTACTCAATTTGAGTTGATGTTAGGAAGGGTCTTCTCAATAAACTGGCGGGCGATCGCGATGGCTTCCCCATTAATTTCATGGGCCATGGGTAGGGCATGAAACGTTCCCTTCACCCCCGCTGCCTGCAGGGCTTGCCAACTGGCTTGGGCACTGGCAAAGGGTACCACCGGATCCGCTGTGCCATGGATCATCAACACGGGTGGTGAGGTGGCTGCGACCACTGGCGGACGAACCAAATAGCCACTAAAGACCACTAGGCCCGCCAAGGGCAACGCTAACCCCACAGCCAAGGTCAGTGCGCCACCCTGGGAGAAGCCTCCTAAAATCGTACGGCTGAGATCAATGGGCAAGCTGCCAATCCAGTCCCGCAGTGCAGCTTCGCTAGTGGCCAGATCCGTAGCCCGCTCATCGAGGAGTAATGAACCACTGAGGGCATGGTGTTGATTGAGGTCATACCACATCCGCCCTTGGGCAACGTAGGGATGGGGAAAGGGGGCTTCCGCGGCATAGGTTTGGGCTTGGGGCGCCAGTAATGGCCCAAGGGAAATTAAATCTGCGGCATTGGCTCCCCAGCCATGGAGCAGTAAAAGACTGTGCGCTGCCGCGATCGGCGGATCGGGAAGGGTGAGAAATTGCAGCTTGACCATCCTAGACCGGGTTGAGTTCCTTGGCAGGAGCCGCCCCACCGGGATAGGCGAGGCTGGCTTCAATCATCTGCCGCCCCTCGGTGGACACATAGTCAAAGAAGGCCTGAGCCACCACCGACAGCTGCTTGCCCGCAGGATAAACCAGATGCCAGTGCCGCTGAATTGGGAAGTGCTCGACATCAAGAATCGTCAATTGGCTGGACTCACGGTCAAGGGCTAAGCAGTGATGGGAAAGTACAGAAATCCCCAAACCGCCCGCGATCGCCTGCTTAATGGACTCGTTACTCCCCAGTTCAAGGCGGATATTGATGGGCACATGGTGCTCTGCAAAGAGCTTCTCCACCGCTTGGCGGGTGCCTGACCCCTGCTCCCGCATGATAAAGGGTTCTCCGGCCAGTTCTTGGATCGGGATTTTACTGCGGCCACTGAGGCGATGGTGACTGGGGGCAACCACCACCAAGGGGTTATCCAAAAAGCGGTGGCACTCCACATCTACATTGTCTGGCGGATAACTGGGAATATAAAGATCATCCATATTGCCTCGGATGCGCTCCACCACCTGCTCGTGGTTAGTGACTGTAAGCGCCACATCAATCCCCGGATAGCGCTGGCAAAACGGCCCCAGCAGTCGGGGAATTACGTATTTAGCTGTGGTAATGACACACAGCCGCAAGTGTCCCTGCTTCAGACCCTTGAGGTTGGCAATGGCCATTTCAAACCGCTCCAGCCGCTCAAAAATGTCTTGGCAGGTGGCCAACAGTTCCTTGCCAGCTTCCGTGAGGTAGAGTCGCTTGCCCACTTGCTCAAAGAGAGGCATGCCCACCACACGGGTCAACTGCTTCATTTGAATTGAGACGGTGGGCTGCGTCAGAAAGAGTTCCTCAGCAGCACGTGTAAAACTTCCATGGCGAGCAGTGACCTCAAAAACCTTAAGCTGATGTAGGGTTGCCTGTTTCAAACCCATTCTCCTTTCGTCAGCGATAGGGCTACATAGATTTAATTCTATCAAATTTTGCGCCACGATAACGAAATGTGAAGAATCTCAAGGCAAGAATGATGATCAAAGGGCACTTAAATCAGCTATTGAGCGATCGCCTGCGAGGAGGAAAACACCGCTGGAACGAGTGGCGGCGAACTTATCCTCAGCTTACTGTAGATTTCAGTGATATGAATTTGACAGGCATGGATCTGCGGGGCTATGACCTGCGGGGGTGTAACCTGAGCCGGGCCTGTCTGCGGGAGGTGAACCTTGCCCATGGGGATTTGCGCTTTGCCAACCTCTATGAGGCAGATTTAACAGCAGCTAACCTCAATGATGCCGATTGCCGGGGGGCGTTGTTTTTGAAAACGGTGGGCGATCGCGCCACTGCCCAGCGGGCCAATTTTCAACTCGCCAACCTCCAGTACGCGCGGTTTACCTATGCGGATTTCTCTTGGGCGACCCTTGAGCAGGCGGATTGTCGCCACAGCAATTGGTCTGAAGCGGATTTGAGCCATGCCCGCGCTATGGCGAGTGACTTTTCCTTTGCTCTGCTGATGGGAGCGAGTCTAAATGAGACCACGCTGCGTTTTGCGCAACTGGTGCAGGCCTCCCTTGAGGGGGTGCAAGCCTATCGCTGCAACTTCTATGGGGCCAACCTCGCCCATGCGGGGCTGACGCGGGGTTACTTTGCCCGTGCCCTTTTTGTGCGCGCTAACCTGCAGGGGGCAACCTGTTGCTGGGCCAACTTTCGCCATGCCAACTTAGAGGCAAGCCGGTGTGAGCAAACGAATTTTCACCATAGCCTCTATGTCAGATAAGACCGAGCCTAGGCTGCTGAGTGCAGGAGTGCCACCGCATAGGCAGCTATCCCCTCTTCGCGCCCCACAGGCCCCAGTTTTTCATTGGTGGTGGCTTTAATACTAATCTGCTCACGGTCAATGCCAAGAGTCGTTGCCAAGCGATCGCGCATCTGATCGAGGTAGGGTTTGAGTTTGGGACGCTCTGCCACCACCACCGCATCAATATTGCCCACCTGCCAGCCGCGTTCTGCAATCAATGCCGCCACCTTTGCCAGCAGAACCTGACTATCTGCCCCTGCCCAGTGCGGATCATCGGGGGGAAAGTAATGGCCAATATCCCCCAGGCTGAGGGCTCCCAAGAGGGCGTCCATGATTGCATGGGTTAGGACATCGGCATCACTATGTCCTAAGAGTCCTAGGGAATGTTCTAGTTTGACACCGCCTAAAATGAGAGGCCGTCCGGCCACCAATTGGTGGATGTCGTAACCATTGCCAATGCGGATTTTCATGGCTGCTGCATAAAATAACGAAGGGGCGATCGCCCGCACCCTCCATTCTTGCAGAGTCTGCTAGATATTGACTTCGCTCAGTTGGCGGCACATATAGTCAAAGGGCTGCTCAACAATGCTGGTGTCTGCAATGCCAGCAGCAGCCACGCGATCGCGCACAATCTCCTTCATGATTTGAATGCCCCGCACCGTAGGTCCAATGGGCACCCCAAGGGAGTTGTAGGTTTCCCGCAACCCTTCAAGGACACGCTCATTGAGAATATCCACATCTCCAGCCACAATGGCGTAGCTGGCATAGCGCAGGTAGTAGTCCATATCCCGCAAGCAGGTGGCATAGCGGCGGGTGGTATAGGCGTTGCCGCCGGGTTGAATCAGTTCCGGCTGCTCTGTGAAGAGGGCCGAAGCGGCTTCCTTAACGATGGCTGCGGCATCACCATTGATTACTGCCGCCGCTTTAACCCGTGCCGCACCGGAGTTAAAGTAGGAGCGCAAGCGCTCAACAGCATCGCGATCGAGGTAGCGACCGGTGGAGTCATAGTTTTTAATCAGTGTGGTGACGGCATCACGCATAGGTTTTTCTTACTCCATAGAACTGGTAAAACTAGCGTCAACCCGAACGCCAGCCGAAATTGCGCGGATATAAAGTCGTACTTAGCTTATCACGGCAGGGTTTCTCCCCCTTCGCTTCCCTTTACGGACTGTTGCGAACTATTACAAAAGTTCATAATTCTAGGCATGCCCCACCAAGCGATCGCGCAAGCGCTTAATTTGATCGCGGTAGCGGGCAGCCTCCTCAAAAGCTAATTCTTGGGCAGCCGCCTTCATTTTTGCCTCAAGGTCTTGGATCAGTTGAGGAATATCCTCTAGACTCAGCTCCTGAAGAGTTTGAGGAGAGAGCACCGCTGAGTGCTCTGCATTGAGGCGGCGCGAGACCTCCAAAAAGGCCAAGATGGCATTGCTAGTTTTCTTGACAATGGGCTGAGGGGTGATCCCATGAGCGGCGTTGTAGGCCAGTTGAATCGCGCGGCGGCGCTCCGTTTCTTGGATCGCTTTTTGCATACTGTCGGTGAGGGTGTCCGCATAGAGAATGGCCTGCCCCCGCACGTGCCGCGCTGCGCGGCCAATCATTTGAATGAGCGATCGCTCCGCCCGCAGGAAGCCCTCTTTATCGGCATCTAGGATTGCCACTAGCGACACCTCTGGTAAGTCCAGTCCCTCCCGCAGCAGGTTCACCCCAATTAGCACATCAAAATCCCCCTGGCGCAGGGCTTCCAGAATCTCGATGCGCTCAATGGCATTAATTTCTGAGTGCAGATAGCGTACTCGCACGCCCCGCTCTTGGAAGTATTCTGTGAGATCCTCGGCCATGCGTTTGGTGAGGGTGGTCACCAGTACTCGCTCCTGGCGATCGCACCGCAGGCGAATCTCTGCATACAAATCATCCACCTGTCCTTGGGTGGGACGGACAACAATCTCTGGATCCACCACCCCTGTAGGGCGAATAATTTGCTCCACTACCTGCCCTTCAGAGACGGCCAACTCCCAATCGCCGGGGGTAGCCGAAACAAAAATGCACTGCTTCACCTTTTGCCAAAATTCCTCCGCCTTGAGGGGGCGATTATCGGCGGCACTGGGGAGCCGAAAGCCGTGGTCAATCAGCACCTTTTTGCGCGCTTGGTCGCCATTGTACATGCCGCGAATTTGGGGCACCGTCACATGGGATTCATCTACAATGAGGAGCCAATCCTCTGGAAAGTAATCAATCAAGCACTCTGGTGGCTCTCCGGCTGCTCGACCTGCTAGGTGGCGTGAGTAATTTTCCACCCCGCTGCAGTAGCCCACCTGCCGCAGCATTTCCAAGTCATAGCGGGTGCGTTGACTGAGGCGCTGTGCCTCCAGTAGCTTGTTTTCTGCCTCTAACTGGGCAACCCGCTCTTTGAGTTCTGCCTCAATAGCGGCACAGGCTGCTTCAAGACGCTCCGCAGGGGTGACAAAGTGCTTTGCAGGATAGATATTCAGGCGTTCCACACTTTGCAGGGTTTCGCCCGTCAGCGGATCCACATAGCGAATCGCTTCAATCTCATCCCCAAAGAACTCAACGCGAATGAGGCGATCTTCATAGGCAGGGCCAATCTCAAGCACATCCCCCTTCACGCGAAAGCGCCCCCGCCCCAGCTCGACATCGTTGCGAGTGTATTGAATCATGGCCAGTTGCCGCAGGAGTTGCCGCAGATCCGTTTCACGACCCACCTCAAGGGGGATGGCGGCCTTTAGATACTCCGCTGGAATGCCCAAGCCGTAGATGCAGCTAATCGAGGCGACCACAATCACATCCCGCCGTTCAAAGAGAGAGCGGGTGGCCGAGTGGCGCAGCATATCAATTTCCTCGTTAATGGAGGCACTTTTTTCGATGTAGGTGTCGGTAACAGGAATGTAGGCCTCAGGCTGGTAGTAGTCGTAGTAGGAGATAAAGTACTCAACGGCATTTTCAGGAAAAAAGGAGCGCAGTTCATTGCACAGTTGTGCTGCAAGGGTCTTGTTGTGAGCCAAGACTAGGGTCGGGCGACCAATGGCCTCGATCACGCGGGCGATCGTATGGGTTTTACCCGTGCCCGTTGCCCCTAGCAGGGTCTGGAAGCGATGTCCTGCCCGTACCCCAGCGACCAGTTTTTGAATGGCTTGGGGTTGATCCCCCGTAGGTTCAAAGGGAGCATGAATGCGAAAGGGAGTGCTGCTCATTGCCCAATTCTGAAGAATTTTGTCTTAGCTTTTCAGGGTAATGCAGCGACGGCAGAGCAAGCCACCTACAGTCTTTTTCAGAAGGATTTCAGAAGGATGGAAGGTACTGCAAACCATCAGAACTACGTCCCCCCCCAGTTGAAAATAGGGTTGGTGAGTTTGGTATTCTAAATAACAGTTTCTCATGAATTGTAGCAGTTAATTGCGCTAAATCTAAAGAATTGGTAAAAGCTTTTGCTCTCCCAAAATATCGGCAGTATCGTAGGGAAGCAAGATACCTCCTAACTGCGTCTTTGGCCCTACCCGCTTGGCGTAGGGTCTCTTTTTGCGGAAATTTCGCTAAAATCTGTAAATTCCCCACCCTGACGACCATGGCTGGTGAAGTCGTTGAAATTCTCAGTGCCGATGACCTGCGGCGCACTGTTACGCGCTTAGCCTCCCAAGTGGTGGAGAAGGCGCGCGATGCCCTCAACAAATTGGTGTTGTTGGGGATTCATACCCGTGGGGTTCCCCTCGCCAAGCTATTGGGGCAACACATTGAACAACTGGAGGGGGTGAGCCTGCCCATCGGTGAGTTGGATATTACGTTTTATCGGGATGACTTGGATCGCATTGGTCCGCGCACACCGCGTCAAACCCTGATTCCCGTAGATCTCTCTGGGCGGATTGTGGTCTTGGTGGATGATGTGATCTTTAGTGGCCGCACGATTCGCGCCGCCCTGAATGCTGTCCATGACTATGGTCGCCCCAATGCCATTTGGTTACTGGTGCTGATTGATCGCGGGCACCGGGAATTGCCCATTCACCCCGACTTTATTGGTAAAGTGCTGCCCACAGCTCGCGATGAAGTGGTGAAGGTACTTTTGCAAGAGATTGATCAGCGGGATGGAGTAGAGTTGCGGAAACCCTATTGATTCAGGAAAATCACTGGAATTAGTCTCATTTATTTGCTGAGCCTTTTAGTGACTTGATTGTGACTGCCCCTATGAGGTCGGTCTTGCATATCGCTCAGGACAAGAGGAGTGGCGGTGCAGGCCTGTCGAAATTGATCCTCGATATGCAGAACTAGCCCAGAAGAGCCTCCTGAATGAGATTACGCTATTTGATGCAGTCAATTCAGAGATTTTTCCTCTTCACAACTTTTTTGGCTCAACGATAAACCAGTCATGGCCCTACTTTGAAGCTGCCTAGGGCAAGAGTCTGCCCTTTTCTAAGCCACTCGGAAAGTCAACGGAGAGGGGGGGATTCGAACCCCCGTTAGGTGTTACCCTAAACTTGATTTCGAGTCAAGCGCATTCAACCACTCTGCCACCTCTCCAAGGATCTCCAATCATAGCAAAAGTAAATGCCAAAGGCACGCTTCGCGATTGACTCCGTCACGCTTCGCGATCGCTCCCCCCCAAGGAAATTCTGGCGGCAAACCCCTTTACCATAAAAGTATTCAGTCAACTTAAAACAACGACGGCATGGATATCAAACAGGGTTTTGTGGGTACCGTCGGCCAGACGCCGCTGATTCGCCTTAACTACTTTAGTGACCTCACGGGCTGTGAAATTCTCGGTAAGGCAGAGTTTCTCAATCCCGGTGGCTCTGTGAAGGATCGAGCAGCTCTTTACATAATTCAAGATGCGGAGAAAAAAGGCCTGCTCAAGCCCGGTGGTACGGTGGTTGAAGGCACAGCGGGCAATACGGGCATTGGCCTCGCCCACATCTGCAATGCCAAGGGCTACAAGTGTCTAATTGTTATTCCTAATACTCAATCCCAAGAAAAAATTGACCTACTGCGTACTCTGGGGGCTGAGGTGCGTCCTGTTCCTGCGGTGCCCTACAAAGACCCCAATAATTATGTGAAGCTCTCTGGCCGCATTGCCGCTGAAATGGAAAATGCGATCTGGGCCAACCAGTTCGATAACCTTGCCAATCGCCAAGCCCATTACGAAACTACTGGACCTGAAATTTGGCAGCAAACCGATGGTCGAATTGATGCATGGGTAGCGGCAACTGGCACGGGGGGCACCTATGCAGGGGTGGCAATATACCTCAAGGAAAAAAATCCTGCCATTCGTACTGTGATTGCGGATCCCATGGGCAGTGCCATCTATAGCTATGTGAAAACAGGCAAACTGTGTAGCACAGGCAGTTCCATTACAGAGGGCATTGGCAATAGCCGCATTACTGCCAACTTAGCGGGCGCTCCCATTGATGATGCAATTCAAATTGGGGATCAAGAGTGCCTTGAGATTATTTACCAACTACTCCACTACGATGGCCTTTTTATGGGTGGCTCGGTGGGCATTAATGTGGGGGCTGCAGTACGCCTTGCAAAGGAACTGGGTCCCGGCCATACGATTGTCACGGTGCTGTGCGATGGGGGTTCGCGCTATCAGTCGCGGCTCTTTAACCCCGAGTGGCTGGCTAGCAAAGGACTACGGGTGCCAGAGATTAAAAAACATTAAGCTTTGGGAACAATGTCTAAAATCGAGGGGTCAGAAGAGGGCAAGTAGCCGCTAGGCGTGGGTGTGGACTTGACGCGAACAGTAGCTGTGAAAAAACAACGTTGGTTTCTCCTCTTGATCAGCCTGGTCTGCGGAGTGGCGATCGCCCTGCATCCTGTGGCTGCACAGGCACAACATTTCTGGCAGCGGTTATTATTGCAGGGAATTCAGGTCATCCAACTCTCAAATATCTCGCCCCGCCAAGAGGTGGCCTTGGGGCAACAAATTCATGAGCAGATGCTACGTCAAGGGATGCGCCTTGTGCAGAATCCTGCGGCTCAAAACTATGTGAGTAGCATCGGCGCGCGCTTGGTGAGTGTTGGCGAACGCCGGGGACTTCCCTACCAATTCCACATCATCCAAGACCGCCAAGTGAATGCCTATGCGACGATGGGGGGCTTTGTCTATGTCACCACAGAACTAATGCGGCGGGCAGAAAATGAGGCAGAACTAGCCAGCGTCATTGCCCACGAAATTGGCCATATTGAGCGGCGCCATGTGATCCGCCAACTGCAAGAAATGGCGATCGCCCAAGGGCTAATGACAGTTGCCGGCTTGGATCGCGATCGCGGGCTACAGATAGCCATGGAACTCGCCTTTCGGCGTCCCCGCAGTCGGGAGCAGGAGCTAGAAGCCGATCGCTATGGGTTAGGGCTGTTGGCTCGCAGCAACTATGATCCACGGGCCATGGTGACATTTCTCCAGAAATTACAACAGGAGGGAGGAACTCCACCCACGATTTTGAGTACCCACCCGTCACCCCGCGATCGCCAATTGCTGCTGGAAAACTTAATCCGCTCTGGCCTAAGCAATGAATGCATGACTAATCCCCAACCCCAGTGTGGGACGGATACCTTGGCCTATCAGCAACAGCTGCGCTCCTTCTAATCTCGCCTAACTGGCCAACAGATTGCGCCAGCGGGCATAGCGCCCCAAGGCCGTCAGTGGAAAGTGCTGCTGGTAGTAGTGGTACTTCAAGTAAAAGTGGCAAGGAAAGCCAGTGCCAGTGAAGTAATCCTCATGCCAAGTGCCATCGACGCGCTGGGTCTGAAGAAGGTAGGCAATCCCCTGTTCAATCGCCTCTGTGGCATAGTCCCCCGTGGCATCGCCAGCGGCCAAAAGGCCAATAATTGCCCACGCCGTTTGGGACGCAGTGCTATCCCCTTTGCCCTTGAGGGAAGGGTCATTGTAGCTCCAGCAGGTCTCACCCCAACCGCCATCAGCATTTTGACACTGCACCAACCACTCAGCGGCATGGCGAATGCGCCAGCGATCGTAGCGAGGAGCCACAAGGGAGAGGGCAGCTAAAACCCCGCTGGTGCCATAGAGATAGTTCACTCCCCAGCGGCCAAACCAACAGCCTTCCGGTTCCTGCTCATTGCGCAAGTAAGCGAGGGCGCGATCGAGGGCACCCCTGTCAAAGGCCAACTGACACCGCCCCACCATCTCCAGTACCCGTGCCGTGACATCAGCAGTATTCGGGTCAATCATTGCCTTGAGATCGCCGTAGGGAATGGCATTCAGCCACTCTTGATCATTGTCGACATCAAAGGCCGCCCAACCACCCGCACGACATTGCATAGAAGCAATCCAAGCCACCGCCCGTTCTATGGCGCGCCGTTTTAGGTTTTCATCCGGTAGCTTCACCGCGTGGAGCGCCATCACCACCACCGCTGTATCATCCACATCGGGATAGAAGCGGTTCTCAAATTCAAAGGCCCATCCCCCCGGCTGGCCTTTTTTGTTTTTTACGTGCCAGTCCCCATAGTCGAGGATTTGCTTGGAGAGCAGCCATTCGCCAGCTTTGACTAGGGCGGGATGATCGGGAGCCACACCGGAATCTACCATGGCGCGCATGACCAAGGCAGTATCCCAAACTGGAGAGACACAGGGCTGCACGCGATACTCGCTCTCGGTTTCAATGGCAAAGCGATCCACCGCCGCCATGCCCCGCTGCACAATGGGGTCGTCCACAGCGTAGTTGAGGGCACGCAATGCCAGTAGGGAGTTAAGCATTGCTGGAATAATGCCCCCCCAATCACCACTAGCTTCTTGACGCTCTATGACCCATTCTTCGGCGGCCTTTAGCCCCTGTTCCCTAAGGGGATTGATATTCAAGGTTTCCAAGAGTTTGAAGGCGCGATCGAGACCAATAAAGATATCACTCCAGTCGCCCTGGCGAGGTAGTTCCCAGATCACATTTGCCCGCCCTTCGGCGTAAAGTTCATCGAGGGTCATGGGTGGGTTCATCCCATAAACGGGCTTGCGATCCATGACAATCAACAGCGGCACGGTGCTGCTGCGTGCCCAACTGGACATCTCATAAATGGTGAAGGGACTCCCCTCGGGCAGAAGCATGATCCAAGGGGGCAGAGAGGGAATGCCGCGCCAGTCGTAGCAGCCAATGAGGGCAAGGTGCAGTTTGGTAAAGATGCGGGTTTTGCTAATGCCCCCCCGCGCAAGGATAAATTGCCGTGCCTTCACTAGGGCTGGATCATCTGTGGGAACCCCCAAGAGCCGCAATCCCATGTAGGCTTCCACACTGGTGCTGAGATCGCCCCCATCCCCATAAAACAGCTCCCAACCGCCGTGATCCCGCTGCTGGTTGCGCAAATACTGTTCTGCTTTAGCCAAGGGGAGCCGCTGCTCGGTGCCCCAGATTTTGTGGAGGAGGATCACCTCTGCGGTCATGGTCACATTGGACTCCAATTCCGCCCACCAGTAGCCCTCGGCATATTGCTGTGAAAAGAGAAAGTCTTGGCTGGCACGAATTGCCTGTTGGAGTTGCTTTGGGTCAATGGCAGCAGCAAGTGGAGTTGGCATGATTCCTCGGCTGTTAGACTCTTGGTTAGTTTAGCGGGGGCGATCGCTCCCTCGCAAGCGGCACAGACTTGGGTTAGGATTAAGGCTATGTCTCTCCGTCAACACCAGCATCCCCTGATTCAGCGGCTCGCTGATCGCATTGAGCAGATTTGGCGAACTTTTCTGGCCTTGGCGCCCTACACCCTACCTGAGGATCTTGGTTATGTGGAGGGCAAACTGGAGGGGGAGCGACTAACGATAGAGAACCACTGCTACCAAGCGCCGCCCTTTCGCAAACTCCACCTTGAACTGGCACGGGTGGGGGAAAGTTTGGATATTTTGCACTGCGTCATGTTTCCAGAGCCGCGCTACGATCTACCCATGTTTGGCTGTGACCTCGTGGGGGGGCGGGGGCAAATTAGTGCCGCGATTGTGGATCTCTCTCCGGTGACGGGTCAGTTGCCCGCTGCCTATACATCGGCCTTAAGGGCGTTGCCACAGCTCACCTTTAGCCAACCCCGTGACTTGCCCCCCTGGGGACATATCTTCTCACCCTTTTGCATTTTTATTCGGCCACAGGGAGAAACTGAGGAACAGCAATTTCTCGATCGCATTGGTGAGTACCTCACACTCCACTGTCAATTGAGCCAGCAGGCGGTGCCCACGGATCAGCCGGCAGCGGTCATTGCCGGGCAACGACAGTACTGTCACCAGCAACAGCAGAACGATAAAACCCGCCGGGTTCTTGAAAAAGCCTTTGGCAGCGCTTGGGCAGAACGCTATATGACCACCGTTCTCTTTGACTTGCCCCCTGCTGCCTAGACCCCCTTGAGGACTCTCTCCCCGATGAACTGCATCAGCCCGTGGATCAGTCAAATGTCGTTGGGAATGCGCATTCTCTTGGCCGTTCTTGCAGGGGCGATCGCCCTTGGGGTCACAAGTCACTGGCTCAGTGTGGGACAGCGATGGATGTTAGGGTGGGATGTAGGAGTCAGCACCTATTTAGTCTTGCTGTTGCAGACGATGGTTAGTGCCAATAGCCTCGCTACCGAGCGGCGATCGCGAGTGGGGGAAGCAAACGCACTAACAATTCTGGTGATTGTTGTCTTGACAGCCATTGCCAGTAGGATTGCCACTGCCTTGATCTTGGCCTATGGCAAAACCCCCAACAATCCTCAACTCTCCTTGGATGTGGGCTTGGCCACTTGGGCAGTTCTAGTAGCTTGGTTTTTGACCCACACTAGTTTTGTGCTGCAATATGCTCGCTACTACTACGATGACAACTTGACCAAGGTCAATGACTTTGGTTATGCTGGCGGCCTTGACTTTCCGGGGGAAGGGGAACCGGACTACTTAGACTTTATGTACTTTTCCTTCACGATTAGTTTGGCCTCACAGACTTCTGATGTGGCCATTGAAGAGCGCCGTATTCGCCGCCTGGTGTTGTTTCACCAAATTGTTTCCTTCTTCTTCTACAGTGTCATTGTCGGCTTGGTAATCAACGTAATTGCAGATCTGTGGTGATGTGGCACTGGCAAACCACTGAGCTTGGGCGCTTTCTCACCTGCGATCTCTTGCAGGGGTTTCCCCATGGCTTCTTTACTCGCGATTGGCAAGGACAAGACCTCAGCACCCTCACCGCCGCCTTAGGAACCACAGCAACACCGCTGCGGACACAACAGGTGCATGGCGATCGCGTTGCTTTGGCAGGAGAAGTTTTGGCCAGTGATGAACGATTGGCAGCGGATGCTCTTGTGGCCACAGGGTCTGATCAAGCCCTCTGGGTGTGTAGTGCTGACTGTGTCCCCTTGCTGATTGCCGATGTGGCCAGCGGTCGGGTCGCAGCCATTCATGCGGGGTGGCGGGGGACAGCGATCCAAATCTCTAAGGCCACGCTCCAGCAGATGCAAGCCTTCGGCAGTGTTCTTGGCAATTTACGGGTTGCCATGGGGCCTGCCATTCGCGGTGAAGTCTATCAAGTGGGGCTGAATGTGGCTCGCGCTTTGGGACAGACCATTCTTGAAGGGATAACGGAAACCACAGAGCGCGATGATCTCTATCAGCGTTTCGCTGCCCTAGACCCAGAGGCCATCTTTCTTGATCCTGATCCTGAACGACTGCGGGTGGATGTGGCACGGGTGAATCGTTTGCAATTGCTGCAATTGGGACTAAAGGAGGAGCAAATTGCCCTGTGTCCCTACTGTACGTTTCGTGATGCTGGGTTCTTTTTCTCCTATCGCCGTGAACACCTGAAGCAGGTGCAGTGGTCGGGAATTGTCAGTCATTAGTATGATTGGCGTTGCAACAGGAGAATCCATCGCCCGATTGTGGGGCGATCGCTATCACTGCCAACGTCCTGCGATTGCTTGCGTTCTTGGCTTTACGGAGACGGCCTTGATTCCCGGCATCTCAGCGGCGGGTCAAACCCCCAGCGATCGCCAGATCACAGCCTTAGCCGACGGCGAGTTCCTGCTGCGGGGCATTCAACCCCACTACCACTACGCGCTGCCACCCCTAACAGCGGGTGCTTCCCCTGCTCTGATTAGTCGTGCCCTCATTGAAGCTTTGGCATTGCCCCTCTATGTTTTTGATGCCGGCTTACCCCTGCCGCGTTTGCCAGAGATGATTGACTTGGGGGGCGCACCGGCGCGCTGCCTAACCACAGGTCAAGCCATGACAGCCCAAACCGTGGCTCACCTCTGGGAACAGGGATGGTCTTGGGGAGCCAAGCTCAGCCGCCAATATCCGTGGCTGATCATCGCTGAATGTGTGGTGGGGGGCACAACCACTGCCCTTGCCCTCTGTGAAAGTTTGGGGATTGTCGCTCGCGATTGTGTCGGCAGTAGCCATCGCCACAGTAACCATGCCCAAAAGTGGCAACTGGTGCAACAGGGGCTGGCTCATCTGCCTGCTGATGCGGATCCTTTCACCTGTGTCGCAGCGATTGGGGATCCAATGCAGGTGGTGGCGGCAGCTATGGCGCTGCGGGCGAGTCAAACCTGTGGCGTTTTGCTGGCAGGGGGGTCGCAAATGATGGCGGTCTATGCCTTGGCGCGAGCGATCGCCCAAGAGCGTCAGCTTCCTTGGCATCCCGCCCAAATTGTAGTGGGTACCACTCGTTGGCTTATTGAAGATCAAACGGCTCAAATTCAGCGCTTGGCAGAGCGTGTCCAGTGTCCACTCCTCTACACTCAGCTGGACTTTCGCTCATCTCGTCATCCTGCCCTGCGTGCCTATGAACAGGGATTTGTCAAGGAAGGCGTGGGTGCAGGGGGCTGTGCCATTGCTGCCCATCTGCTGATGGGCTGGCGCAATTTAGAGATGGTGAATATTATTGACCGATTAGGCGATCGCTATCACGCCTCTGGTGGTTCACTCATGGCTAACTGACAGGCCGCCAGACTGGCACGGCTATACATCTGCTCTAGGGTGGCCATTAACTGTGCCCCTTCACTGGGCATCTCATGGGGAAAGGGAGGTAATACTGACAGCACGGCATGGGGGTGACCGCTGGGAACCAGCACCACTAACTCTGGCGGTAAAGGCTGATGATATTGGCAAAACATAGCATCGGTTTGGGGCGGCTCATAGAGGGGGGGTAGGGTAGGGGTAATGGCGATGGCAGTCGTGATCGTTGCCCGCAAGTGGCGCAGGCGTTGGAGAATCTCCTCTTTGGTTTTACCCCGCAATTGAAAGAGTAAAAAGGGGTCTTCGTTGAAGTACTGACCCAGCAGGTAATAGACCGCGCCAATGTGTTTGCAGGGATTCACGGGGTCAGGGCAATTGCAGCGGCTATGGATGTCGAACTTGGTAAAGGGAAATAAACTCAGTCCAGCTTGGGTAAAGACTTCCTCAATACTGGGGGGCAGTTCACCCGCTAGGAGCTTCGCGGCGTAGAAGGCTTTTTGTGCCATGCCGTCAATGGCATATTGCCACTGCTCTTCGCTAAAGGCATCCAAATGCAGTTTGACCTGATAGGGTTGAGGAGCTGTGCCTTGCACTTGGGCGTGGACTTGGTTGCCCTTAAATTCCAAGGTGAGAACCCGTCCTTCGCGGACATAATTGCGTGCCCGCTCTAGGCGGCGGCGCCAGCCAAAGGACTCTAGGACACCAATCCAGCGTTCGCTCCACCAATGTTGACGCCCTTGAGCACTGTCGCGATCGCCCCCTGGCACCTCAACGATGGGTTCAGAGGCTGCCGTTGTCGCCGTGACATCAAGGGTAAGCGGCGAGGATTGTTGCTTTTGCTTTTGTTTGAGACTGGCCGCTTTGCGGGTAATTTTGAGAATCTGAGGCTGTTTCATGGGCTACATCCCACCGCTATTGTTTACTATCATAGGCTGCTGGTCTAGAGGATGAGATCAATCTCCCACGTGGTAATATCCCAAGTCTGCAATACAGACCCCCCTTGGTGCTGACGAATCAACCACAGGTGGCGATCGCCCGTAAAGCCGAGGCCATCAATCTCCTGTTCACTTTCTGCTGTACCGACAATTTCACCGCGGTGGGTGACTAAATGCAAACGATGGCGACCCGCCACCACGTAACCCCAGGGCGTAGCACAGAGAAATTGGGGACGAAACCCCAGCCCCAAGCGTTGAACACGCCAAGGCCGCAAATGCAAAAGAACCAAGAGGGGTTGCTGTGGATGGTCCTCAAACGCTGCGAGTTGCCATGGCTGGTGGTGGGCAGGAGTAAACAATGTCAGGTGGGCAGGCAGTTGGATGTATAGCCGCCAGTGTCCGCGGCGGTCAAAGAGTTGAAAGTGGGTGGTGGCATGCGCCGTCTCAGGATGCTGCGATCGACTAATCACCACGCCATAGCGACGACTGAGGAGCAGGGTATCCACAAAAGTTCGTCCATGCCATTGACAACGGAGAGTCCGCTGCCCTTGACCATTGATCAGTTGAACATGAAGCTGTAATTCTGCTGCTGCACTATCAATCTGGGTTTCTGCACACCAATAACCAGTGGCGTCAATGGCTAAGCGGCTCAGAGCAGAGCGAAGATGACAGTCTAGGGGGATAAGCTGGTCATGGATGCAGAAAAGCTGCGGGGGCAGCCCATTGATTCGCAACCAAGCACTCACTTCACCGCTATAAAGTTGAGTGGGCAACGGTGGTAGCGGCCACTGACCGATCTCTGCGGGCACAGTCTCCCTAGCTTGCCAAACCCAGAGGCGATCGCCCACCACTCCATAGAACTTTGTGGCCGTACTGGCAAATTGTTGGGGCGGTCCTGCTAAAGAATAGCCCTGGGGTTCCCCCAGCCAAACCGCTGCCGGTGACCTAGAGAACAATAGCGGCTGCTCATGACGCTCTGCTTCGATCACCTCTAGGGCTAATTGCACCGCCATCGTCATTTCCGCTGCACTTTTATAGCGGCGCTGCGGTAATTTATCCAACGCCTTAGCAATAATACTCCGCACCAGAAAGGGCAATTCCTCTGGAAGGGGATAGGGTCGGCTGAGGTGGGCAACCATAAGTTCAGCAGGTGTGCCGTGGAAGGGGCGATCGCCAACAATCATCTCGTACAACAGGATTCCCACCGCATAAAGATCTGAAGCGGGCATTGTTTGACCGTAGAAACGCTCCGGCGCCATATAGGCAGGGGATCCCGTTTGGCCGCTGCCCTTGACATCCTCAATGAGGCGTGCAACACCAAAATCCGACACTTTGGCCTGCCAGCCGGTCGCCGTCACCTCCAGCAGGATATTTTCCGGTTTGAGATCGCAGTGGAGAATGCCGCGATGGTGGGCATAGGTCAAAGCTGCCAGCACATCCAAGGTGAGGCGCAAAGCGGTGGTCAGGGGTAAGGCCTGTTCTTGCTCTAGGAGCGATCGCAATGTCCCCCCGGCACAATAGTCCATCACCAAACTGCGGCTTACTTGGGGGCTATGGTGCACGCGAATATAGTCAATCGCCTGACAACCCACCACATGGGGATGCTGAAGCGTCAGGAGAAAATTTAACTCCCGCAAAAAGCCACGGGTCAGCAATTGCCGCTCGTTGAGCACCTTAATCGCCACCAGTTCACCTGACTCGCGATTGACTGCTAGATAAACTTGTCCATACTGGCCTTGACCGGCTAGATCCACCAGTCGGTAACGGGAGGTTTGGGCAGGACGAGCCGTGGCCAACAACGAGCCTCAACCATCAACGAAAAACAGTTCTCAGAATGATTCGCAATCTCGGCCTTGTCAATGCAGGGTCAGCAGCAAAATGAATTGTCCCCTAGGGGAAGAGGATTTCTAAGGGCACCTCTTTACTGTCCTGTTCAATACTCCCCACTTCATGGATACGCTTGGCCAGATCCCGTGCCCGCTGATAACTGCTAATGTCCCCTTGTTCAAAGAACAGCTTCGCCGCTGTGCGCAGATCCTCTACTGCTCCCTTGCGATCGCCAAGGGTGGAGCGGGCAACGCCGCGATTGTGGTAGGCCTTGGCATAGTTCTCATTAATGCGAATGGCTTCGGAGTAGTCGAGAATCGCCGCTTCGGCATCCCCTAGACGCTGATGGGTCAGACCGCGATTGTAGTACGCCTTGGCATGGCTGGGATCCACTTGGATCACGTGGGTATTTTTCTCGATTTCCCGCAAGCAATCCAGCACTTCTTCAATTTGTTTTTGCTCTGTGTTGAGAATGCGGGTGTAGTCGTGGAGATGCTGTGTCCCTTGGTTGAGCTGCATGACCTGTTTCTGCACATCCTCAAGGCGATCGCCCACTTGGCTAAGGGCAAGGGTGAGGTTGCCCAACTCTGACTGCTGTTGCCCTTGGGACGCAACCAGTTCAGCAATTTTCGCCTCTTGTTGCTGCACAACGCCTTGGAACTGAGCCTCTAGTTTTTTGCGATTGACTAAGTTCAACCCCACCGCCAACGACAGGGGCAAAGGAGCGATCGCTGTCAAAATGGTCTGCTGGGTCGCAGCCGCCGCCATCGACAAGACAACGGTTAAGCCCGTTGCGCTCCATTCTAGGGGTTCAAGTCCCCTACGAGAATTCAAAGGACGGTCTTCCATAATGGTGCCTCCCTGAGGATGAAAATGAAGTGGTTGGTTAGGCCTCCGACGTATTGGCGAGATATTGCCCCACCTGCACTTGGGTATCTTTCAACTGCATAATCATGGTGCGGGTAATCAGCTTGCCTGCCTCCACTAAGACGCGGCCATCGAGGGGGTGCAAAATATCCTGCTCCGCCCGCCGTCCGATCAAAGACTCAAGATCCTCAATGGCATTGACATACATCCCTGAGGGTAACTCCACGACTACTCCTGGCCCCAGTACCCGTGCCTGGCAGGCCAAGCGAGAGGTGGCATTTGCCGTAGTAATCACCTCAAGGGTGCGTTGCTCCCGCTTATTGATGGGGGAGAGGCTCTCCATCCCCTCTTTGATATAGACATGACAGGTGGCACACAATCCCCGCCCGCCACACTCCTTGAGCACATGGAGTTCAGAATCCAATAGAGCAGACAGCAAATTGTCATTGGTATTAATCGTGGTTTCCCGCGAGATGGGTTCCAGTTTGACAACTTTGGCCACTGCTCTTTTCTCCTTTCAATGACGTATAGGGAGTTACTTTTGAATCATACTCATACTTAAGCGGCTTGAGCGCGACATAGCCGCGCCATAATCGTGTCATGATCCTGTCCCTCTTGCAGCCACGCCTTGGCCGGTTCGAGCCGCTCCCGCAAGCCCAAGACAAAGAGATTATTGGCTGCCCCTAGGGTTTCACAGGCGGTTTGCACACAGTGCAGGTCACGCCCTGTCAATTGGCTAAAGAAGGATTCTAAAATTCCCGCTTCGGCAGCACATTGGGGCTGCCCCGTATTTTTGGGAGCCGCCGCCGCAAAGGGAGAATCCCACGTTTTCACCACCAAAAAGCCCTGTTGGTAGAAGCTGACATCGAGATCAATGGTGCCCCAGCCGTGGGTCTTCCAGCATTCCTTAAGGCACTGCAGGAACTCCACCATTTCCATTTCCGCAAGGGGACGACCATAGTACTCGCTAACTTCTGTAACAAAACGGCGATAAAAGTTCTTCCCCCACCAGCGACCACAGTTAAACAACACCACGCCACTGGCCTGCCCAACTTCGTGATCTAGACCGGCATAGATGGCTTGGAGCAAAATATCGGGCAGGGCAATCAGACGGGCGCCTTTGCGGTTTTCAATCAGACCCGTTTCAAAATCCCCCTGAACGTAGGCATCAGCTGCATAGTAATTGCCGGGGATGATGGGGTCTTTAACCAAATCAGCAACGGAAATCATAGGACATCCTCATTCGTAGGCGTGACAAGCACTTTCAGCAGACTTCCAACCTAGGCGTGGACAGAGACCACCGCTGGCACGCCCACAAGGGTGGCTTGGGCCTGCTCCAATAGCGGCAAAACCAAGTCCTGCTCAGCATCGGGGAGCATTTCCTTGAGGCGGCCACTGAGCAGCTCGTGGCAACTGCTCCATAGGGTCTGGGTTTGGTGGGCATGGATCACCTCCGTGAGCCACTCGAGAAGCCGATGCTGCAAAAACTCGGGATTATTCAGAAGCATTGCCATGGCGGCATAGCGCAGCAGGGCGATCGCTTGCCGCAATACTTGCTCAAGGGTTTGGGGATTTTCGGTGGGATATTGCTTTTGCAGGGCGTCGGCGACAGGTTGAAAGATTTCAATTTCATGATCCCGCAGAAATTCATAGGTACTCAACCGCTGCTGGAGCGACTCGATGTGGTGGCGGAAGACTTTGATGTCCACATTGTTGAGGTAGTTTTCTTCGGCTTTGTAGTAGAGGTTCATTAATTCGGTGTGCATAGGGATCTCCTAAAACAGATTTGATAAGTCTGAGAGGGTAACTTGCGGTTCTACGGGGGGCGGTGGTGCGGGTTCTACTTTACTCACTTGGGCGATCGCCGGCTGACCGACCCAAGGCAGACTGGCACAGAAGTCTTTGACCGATAGGCGCCAGAGGGAGAGGTTCGGTTGAAGGGAAACGGCGTGCTCAGGATGGCCTTCCCAATTGAGTTGGCGGAAAAAAGTTTCAACAGACCATGCTGCCCAAGGAGTGGCAGGGGCAGCAGCCGGGGGAGCCACAATTTCTCCCTCTGGAGGGGCTGAGAGGGCAGGCAAGATGCCCCCAATCCCTTCCCAGTTCATGCGGCCAAAGAAGTCTTTGACGCGGTAGCTGGGCCATTCTGTAGGGCTAGTGGGGCGTTCGCGTAGCGTGCCGTAGGCAGTTGCCCCTTTGACCTCAAGCCCCAGCCAATTGACCCGCTGCCAGAATTCCCCCACTTTCAGGGATTGCCAATTGAGCACCCGCGCTTCTGCCACCGGCTGCTGGTGCACCAAGCCCAGCCAGTTCAACCCCTCAAAAAACTGGGCAACAGCTTGCTTGTGCCAATTACCGTTTAGGTTTTTCATAGACCAGTTCTCCACTGCGGAGCCGTTTTTCAATATCCTTGGCGGAAGCGCCCTCATTTTGCCAGAAGGCCGCAGCGTCAATGCGCTCCTGCTTGCCGAGCAGGAATTTGCAATAGGTTTCTCCCATAGCGTAGCACTGGATTTCAATACAACTGAGTTCTTTGTGAATCAGGCCACTGAAGAAACCGGCAAAGAGTCCTGCATAGAGGTGGCACACGGGTCGACCCACATCCCCCAAGGTACGCGCCACCACCGAATCAAAGATGTTGATGAACATGAAGCCGTGTTTTTGCTCGCTGAGATCCACTTCCCAGTTGCCCCAGCCTTGGGTTGTGCAGGGCCACCACCAAGCTTCAAGAACGTAGGGGAGCCGCATCTGCTTGATCCCCTGCTCATAGCCATATTCGCTGGGAAACCACTCAGCAAAAAACTGGGCATCGCGCCGTCCCCATTCTTCACCAATTTTGTACATGACGACGCTGGCGGCAGGGCCAACTTCCTCTTCAAGACCCTCAATGAGGCCAATGATGAAATCTTCGGTCACCAAGAGGTTACGGGCATTGTTCCAATCGGTGTAGGTACCGCGATCGCTATCGAAGTGAAAGAAGTCCCAAAAAGCGTAGTGATGGTGACGTTTCGGGTATTTTTTGCGGAGGAGATGGTTCACACCGTAGCGATCGCCAGTAGTGGCTTGGGGTCGGGCAGTAGTTATGGTCATAGGGCGACTCCATCAAGTAGCATCAAGGATGTCGGCAAAGACAATTTGAACCTCAAAAAAGCATAGGAGTGTATCGTTTACAAAAAATGAATTGCATAAAAAAACAGGTGAGAACTGAACTTTTTGCCGCCACAGTATCACTGCTTAAATCATGACGCATCTTCCTCTGAGGCGGCAAAGATTCTTAACTGAATTTAGTAATTCTGTTACTGCCCTTAACCTTAAATCTAAGGTTTCTCCTAGAGGATTACCCTTGAAACTTTTTCCGTGGAAATACGGATTTCTGCGGCTGGATGTAGTCTAAAATGCAAAAATTTACTTTCCTATGACGCAGGCAGCTCAAACACTCACGTTTCAACAAAAAATTTATTGGCTGGTGAAGCAAATTCCCCTGGGGCGTGTGGCCACCTATGGCCAAATTGCCGCTCTCTGTGGTTGGCCGCGTCATGCGCGCTATGTGGGCTATGCCCTTTATCAAGTGGCACCAAATTCTAAGATTCCGTGGCATCGGGTGGTCAATGCCCAAGGCAAAATTTCCTACGCGCCCCAACGCCGAGGCACGGATGAATTGCAGCGCTGGCGCCTAGAGGCAGAGGGGATTATTTTTGAGGCGGGCGATCGCATTGACTTAAGGCGCTACCAGTGGCAACCGTCAGCAACCTTTTATCAACCGTTATTTGAGACTGCCCCTCCTCCCAAGAAAATTCCTAGAGACAGACTTTTAATCCCGCCTTGCTACCATAACTTTTAGTGTTGCGCCTAGAATCTACCATGACTGTTGCCTATTTTGACTGCCCTGCTGGGGTGGCGGGGGATATGTGCTTGGGTGCTCTGCTTGATCTGGGGGTTCCCCTCGACTATCTCCAAAGCCAGTTGGCAAAGCTCGGAATTGCCGATGAGTTTGAGTTGACGACGGAAACGGTGCAGCGCAAGGGACAGCGGGGGTTAAAAGCACAGGTGCATTTGCGCGATCGCCACTCCCATCACCATCGCCATTGGCCGGACATTGCAGAGCAAATTCGTGCTGCCGATCTGAGCGATCGCGCCCGCGACTGGAGTCTTAAGGTCTTTGAGGCCTTGGCCATTGCTGAGGGAGCCGTGCATGGCATTGAGCCAGAAAAAGTGCATTTCCACGAAGTGGGGGCGGTAGATGCCCTTGTGGATATTGTCGGCACCTGCTTGGGGTTAGATTACCTCGATGTTAGTCACATTTACTGCTCGGCTCTACCCACCGGCGGCGGCACGGTCAAAGCCGCCCATGGTCAACTGCCAGTCCCCGTTCCCGCTGTCTTGCAACTGTGCCAAATGTACCAAGTCCCCCTCTACAGCAATGGTATTGAAAAAGAACTGGTCACGCCCACCGGGGCTGCTTTAGTTTGTGCCCTGAGTGAGGGCTTTGGGGCGCCGCCAGCGATGACATTGCAACGGGTGGGTTTAGGCGCCGGCAGTCAGGAGTTGCCCCTACCGAATCTCCTGCGTCTCTGGTTGGGCAGGCTGCCAGATTCAGTGGAAACAGCAACAGCAAAAACCATTATCGAACTGCAAACCCAACTGGATGACATGACACCCCAAGCCCTCAGCTATACCCTCGACCAACTCTATGCCGTTGGTGCGATTGAAGTGTTTTATCAACCCATTACGATGAAAAAGTCCCGCTTGGGGGCTTTACTCACGGTATTGTGTCCCCCCAGTGCTGAGGCCGCCTGTGTCCAGACCCTCTTTCGGGAAACCACAACACTGGGGCTGCGGCGGCAGGTACAGGAGCGATATATCCTTGAACGCCAAATCAAAACCATCGCCACCTCCTTTGGGGAAGTACGGGTAAAAGTGGCCGAACACCAAGGACAGTGGCTGAATGTGCAGCCCGAATACGAAGACTGTGCTGCCCTTGCCCGCCAGCATCAGCAACCTTGGCAGGTGGTCTATCAAGAGGCCTTGGCAGTGGCACTGCAACTGTGGCCCCTAGGCTAGCTTGGGTTTAATAAAAACAATGGCTTGCTTCCAAATAATCGTGGGCTGATCGTAGTGATCCACAACACAAAGACAATTCGCATCTTGCCAGCGCACCTTGCCGACGACAAGATCACTGGTGCTGAGCTTGACTTCAACCTCAGTGCTATCTTTAATGAAGGTTTGCAACTGGCGAATACTGGGCAATGCCGTATTGAATTCGTCGGTCATGGATTTCCCTCTTGTACCTTTTCAATTCTATGCGCCTCTCTTTTCAGAAGTACCAAGGGTTAGGGAACGATTTCCTACTCATTGACAATCGCCATCAGGAAGAGCTGCTCTTAACCCCAGAACAAGCCCAGCACTGGTGCGATCGCCACTTTGGCGTGGGCGCCGATGGCGTCATTTTTTTGCTGGCAGGGACAGGGGAAAGTGACTACCGCATGCGGATGTACAATGCCGATGGCTCAGTGGCCGAAATGTGCGGCAATGGCATTCGCTGTTTGGCCAAGTTTATTTTTGCCCTTGAGGGGCGCGCTGCTGGCGAAATTGTGCGCTACCGCATTGACACCCTTGCCGGTCTCATTGTGCCCGAGGTGCAGGCGGATGGTCAGGTGACGGTGGATATGGGCAAACCCCAACTCTTGGCGCAGCAGATTCCCACCACCTTGTCAGCTGCAAATCAAAAGGTGATTGATGTGCCCCTAATGGTGGGCGATCGCTCGTGGTTGGTGACCTGCGTCAGTATGGGAAATCCCCATTGTGTCACGTTTGTTGAAGATGTGGCGGCAGTTGATCTAGCCACCCTTGGCCCGCAGTTTGAGCATCACCCCGTCTTTTCCCAGCGTACTAATACTGAGTTTGTCCAAGTCCTAGGGAGCGATCGCCTGCGGATGCGCGTCTGGGAACGGGGAGCTGGTATGACCCTTGCCTGTGGAACGGGCGCCTGTGCCACCTTGGTCGCTGCCGTTTTGACCAATCGCCTCAGTCCTGTGGGCAATCAAGCCCAAGCCACGGTTGAACTGCCGGGGGGTGACCTCCATATTCGCTGGGATTTACCTAGCCAACATCTGTATATGACTGGGCCTGCCCTCGCAGTCTTTAGTGGTACCCTGCCCTAGGTGAGCTATGAGCCGTCGGCAACAACTGTGGTATTACCCTCTTTTTCAGATTCCCCTCATTCTTTTCATTGGCTGTGTGCTCCTAGCGCTGCTCTTTTCATTGTTGAATTGGGGACGCCCCAGTGTTGCCGTGGTGCTCTCCCTTGATCTTAGTGGCAACACATTTGGCAATAATCCGTTGCAATTTAATCAACCGCAAACCGTGATGGCGCAGCAAGTGCTTGCTGCCAAGCTCTACTTGCAACGCAACCAACGGGAGCTGAAGAACCCTAACGAGGTGATGATCCACGGCTTTGGCCGCAATGTGGTGTTTCTCACCCCCCGATTTGAGACCAATGGTGATCTCCTGCTCACTCAACTGGATCAAGCCCTGAATCGCAGTGACTTGCTCGCCCAAGTCGATCCCACGGAAACCAATCTTTCGGGGGCGATCGCCATGGCCACCCAACAACTGCAACAGATTCCCAATCGCTGCCGCGAACTGCTCCTCATTACCGATGGTGAAGCGCCAGTCAATCCAGATGTCGTTGCCAATGCCCGCGAACAGCGGGTGAAAATCAATGCCATTGTTGTCGGTGATCATGCCCCCCAACTGGCTGCCGCCACCCAAATCACGGGTGGGCAATACCGCTCTGCCCCCGTCGCCATTCTCGAAGAACTGGTGGGTCAAACCTTTTTTGAGGGCTTCAATAGTAATGCCCGCTGGCCGATCTTTTGGGGCGGAATGGCCGTCATTTGTTTCATGTGGCTCTTGGTCTTGCCCTTGGATCGCTGGGTGTTGCAGGGATGGTTGCATCTGCCGATGAATCTCGCGGGTCAAATTGCCCTACTCAATGCCTTTTTCTGGACAGTGGCAATTCCCATTATTCTCTGGCGATTTCCGGGCTGGCCCTTTCTACAGACCTGTTGAGGAGCAAGTATGAAGCATCGCTGGTGGCTGTTGGTGTGCATAGTTGCTCTAGGACTGATGCTGGGCGGTACCCAAGGGAATTGGGAGTCCTTGGCAGGCACCGCAAATCTGACCCGCCAGAATATCCAATTGCCAGCGGCAGTACACTATCCATTGCCCCCCTCCCTAGCTGAGATTCCTAGGAAAGGCGAAGACTATTTTGATGAAGTTCAACCAGTGGAAGTAGGCTATCTGCTGTGGACAGAGTTCCCAGTCACCGTTGCCATTGAACCGCCGCAGTGGGATCCAAACCATGTGTGGCAAGCAGCAGCAGAGCAGGCCATTCGGGAGTGGTCCGCCTATTTGCCCCTAGAAGTTGTGGATGCCCATTTACCGGCCAATATTCGCCTGCTCTCGCAGCGACCCACGGATCAACACAACCGCCGCGCCCGCTTTGCGGAAACCAGCTACGAACTCTTTGTGGATAGTCAAGGCGTGCTGCGCCATCGCTGCCGTGTTGTGGTGCGTCCTAGTCAAGCACGTAAGTTTGTCCTTGCAGCACTGCGCCATGAACTGGGTCATGCCCTCGGCATTTGGGGACATAGCCCTTTACCCACTGATGCCCTCTATTTTGCCCAAGTGGCGGATCCACCGCCGATTTCGCAGCGGGATGTGAATACCCTGCGGCGGGTCTATGAGCAACCCACACGGTTGGGACAGCGGCTACCGGAGTTAACGCCCCATGGATGAATCCTTGACCCTCTGGGGCATTCTATTGACATTGACAGCTCTAGGGCTATGGCTAGAGCATCGCTTCCGCTGGGCCGCTCGCTTGGGGTCTTCACTGATCATTTTGATGTTGGCGGCCCTCTGTGCAAATTTGGGTCTTATTCCCCAACAATCGCCGGTCTATGACACGATCTACGGCACGATTACCTCCTTGGCGATCGTCTGGCTACTGCTGCTGGTGAATTTGCAGGATGTGCGGCGCTTGGGGCGATCAGCCCTGTTGGCCTTTGCCCTTGCCAGCTTTGGAACCTTGGTAGGTGCTCTCCTTGCCAGTGTGCTGTTTCACAGTCGCTTTCTAGAGGATACCCCTCGCTTGGCGGGCAGTCTGGCAGCGAGTTACATTGGCGGCAGCATCAACTTTGTAGGGGTGGGGCGTGCCCTCAACCTTTCGGATTTACTCTTTAGTGCGGCTACGACGGCGGACAACCTGCTCACGGCGATTTGGTTAGGCACAACCCTAGCTCTACCCTCAGTGTTATTGCGATTTTATCCCCAAGCCGAAGCCCAGGAAGCTGCTACTGTGACCCCTCTGCCGACGGCCTCAGCGATCACCCCCCTAGATTTAGCTATTCTCCTCAGCTTGGCTGTGGCTATCTTGGTACTGGCAACGGCACTGCATCAGTTTTGGCCGCTGATTCCCACTGTTGTCTGGCTCACCACCCTCAGCTTGGCGTTGGCGCAATTTAAGTGGATGCGCTATCTGCGGGGTACGGGCGCTTTGGGAATGTTTGGCCTGAATCTTTTTTTTACGGTGATTGGTGCCGGTACCCATGTGCCCTCCCTGATTCCAGTGGGACTGGAAATGATTCTCTTTACCACGGTGATTGTCTTTACCCACGGTCTTGTCACCTTCAGCCTTGGGGCACTTTTGAAGTTGGATGTGGAACTGATTGCCCTTGCCTCCCAAGCCGCCGTCGGGGGACCAACCACAGCCATTGCCCAAGCAACGGGTCGGCATCAGCCCCAGTTAATGGGAGTAGGGATTACCTTGGGACTGGTTGGCTACGCGATCGCCAACTATTTGGGACTGGCGCTGGCTGAAGCTCTTCGCTGGATCGGCCTAGGGTAGGCTGACCAAGACAAATAAGCTCAATTCCAAGCGGGTCAAGAGGGCTTGCAGTTGTTGCCGTGCGACTTTTGGCTCAATGGGTTCCAGTGTGACAGGGTCAAGGGGGGCTAGGCGTTGGTAGCGATCGCACAACGCTGAAAAGGCCAAGGGCTGATCAAACAGAGGCAGCAGTGTTGCCAGCCCAAGGGGATCAATATAGACCGGGCCGGGACTAGAGAAGGACATAAACGTGCCCAGATCCACAATGATGCGGTCATTGAGGTATCCCAGCCATTTTTCCTTAATAGTTTCCGTCCGCAGTTGCGGATGCAGATAAATCGTGCTTTGATTCCACTGCTCCTCAGACCATTCCCCTAGGTCGGGTACAGTGGCACGGGGTTGCGGACTACACCAAAAATCCAAGAGACGATGTACCGGATGCAGCAGCTCATACATCTCCAACTGCACCGACTGCGGCACATCGGGTAAGCTCAGCGCCAAAAAGGTGGGCAGATTGTCTGGGTCTTTGAAGAGATCCACCAGATTCCAGTGGCGCCAGTTAACCATGGAAATGAATTCTAGACCAGCTGCCCCTAAGTATTGAAAGAGTTGGGGAATCGTGCTGCCTTTATCTCCCACTAGCAGATGGTTGGCCAAGAGGGCCTCATTGCTCTCCTCCTGTTCGTAGCGGGGGTTCCAGGTGCGAGCTTTGAGATCCACGCCATCCTTAAGTTCTTTCATAATCTCGCGGACGATGTCCATTTCCATTTCTTCGGGATTGTCGTCCATCAAGCCCATCAACTTAAAAAGACTTTGGGCACGAAAGAAAGGGAAGCGTTGCAGCGCACTGTGGAGATTGGCTCGAAGAATTCCATGGGGTTTGAGCCCACTTTTAAGGGCTTGAAGACCCTCGACAGGATCGGGGAGCAGATACAGGACTTCATCGCAGTTAATGTAATCAAACTGCTCCCCCCAACTGGGCAGATCTAAAATAGAGCGAACTTCAAAGTGGGCATTGTCAACCCCATGAAACTTTATCCGCTCCCTTGCCAGCTTTACCGACTCAGGGGACAGGTCAATACCGATAATTTCCGCGCCGGGGTTGGCGATCGCCAGTACTAAAGACTTATAGCCCGTACCACACCCGGCATCCAGAATCCGCCGCCCCTTTGTTTCAGACACCCGATGATCTCGCCGATAAAAGGCAGTGACCAAATCGTGGACAAAAAGCACATTGGGGTCATCCTTGGGGGTTTTCTCAATAGGAATCCGCGGATAGGGGCCGTAGTCAAACTGGCGGCGAACTTTCTCTAGCTCATCGGTAGCAGCCATTCCTTTCTCCAAAGCGCTTATTTCTTTGTCAAATTGATACTACAGAATGATTGCACCGAAGATAATTGCGTAGAAAGTTTTAACGCGCTCTGGGGAGTTTACAATCGCTCGGCAAAGGCAGCAGGAGACCGGCCATAAACCGCAGCACCAGATGCTTGAGGGGGGAAACAGTTCGCAACAGCCACAAACCCCAGCGGCGCACCCCCACCACAGGCCACCACGCATTAGAAAAGAGCCGATTGAGCATATCGGTAAAGGCAAGGGTCAAGGCATTTTGCCACCAGCGTTGGCGGTGAAATTGCATCAACGAAGAGCGATCGCCCAGTCTCTCAGAAGGAGTGGCGAGAATCTGTTGCGCCAGTGCCCATACATCCCGCAGACCTAAATTTAGCCCCTGACCTCCCACCGGATGACAGCGGTGAGCCGCATCACCAATCACCACAAAGCGATCGCCCACGTAGGAGGTGACCTGCATGAGTTGCGTTGGGAAAATAAAGCGATCGCTCACAGCGGTAATCTCCGCCATCCGTGGGTCAAGATAGGGCTGAAGTTTCGCTACAAAGGCGCGATCGTCGAGGGCAGCAACGGCTTGCGCCTCTGGGTGGGGCAGCGTCCAAACCACCCGATAGCGATTTCTCGGTAGGGGCAGTACCCCCATGGGTCCTGTTGGCCAAAAGCGTTCATAGGCAATCACGGGTTGGGGATGGGTAACATCGAGGGTGGCCACCACACAGGACTGACCATATTGCCAGCCCTTGGGTTCAATGCCCATTTGCTGCCGCAGGGGAGACTTACCACCATCTGCCCCAACCACTAAACGTGTGGTCAAGTAAGCCACTTTGGGTGCGGCAGGGTCACCAGAGATCAGTGTCAACTCAGCGCGATCACCCTTCACCTCATTAGTGACCACTCGCCACGGGCAGTAAAATGTGACGTTCCTAGCAGACTGTAAAATGCCCTGGAGGGTCTCGGCAATTACTGCATGTTCACCCACATAACCCACGGCCTCTGTGCCCAAATCTTCTGGATGAAAGTAAACCTGCAAGGGATACTCCCCATCGGAAAGTTGCACTAGCTCAAAGGGCTGCACATGGGGTAGCAGCTGATTCCACACCCCTATCCACTCAAAGAAGCGGCGGGAGACTTGGTGCAGGGCGTAGGCTTGACCTTTCGTATTTTCCCGCGCGTAGGGGATGGCCTCAATGAGGGCGATCGCTAGGCCACTGTTGCGTAGAGCACAGGCCAAACTCAGACCCACAATCCCTGCGCCCACAATCGCCACATCCACGGCGGGCAGTTCTTGAGGAGAAGCAACCAGCGATTGTTCTGAGGGGGCAAAGGTCGATGTCATCACCATTTTGATTTGGGCGCAAAAAACACATGCCCCTTTATTCTAAGGAATCCAGAAGATTGCCGAAAAGGTACCGTAATGGCAGACTAGGGGCAGAGCATTGATTGCGTAACTATCCCTATGACCCCAGAGGCTGAGATTCGTCGTCTGCTTGATCTAATGCCGGCGTCGGCACGGATGCGCTGTAAATTGGTTTCGCGTCCACAACAAAGCCAAGTCCTGCGCTATCAGCCCGCTCTCCCTTGGGGCGATCGCCCGATTGAAATTAACTTTCGCCTGTGGCAGCATCTCGATACCCCAGAGCGTGATCTTTTATTGCTGCGGGCAGTGGCTTGGTTTAACACCACTGGTTTGATCAAACTTGACCTCTACCAAGGACTCACGGTGGCAGGCTTGCTGGGTACCATCTTGCAAGTTCTCCAAGCAGACCCCGTAGGGATTGTAGTCGCAGGGGGGCTAACCACCTTTTCTGGCCTTCAAGTGTGGCAAAATACGCGGGGCATTCCCGTGGAAGTGGCAGCGGATCGCCAAGCCCTGCAATTGGCTCAACGGCGCGGCTATAGCGAACAAGAGGCTGCCAAAGCCCTCCTTGCCGGTATTGCTCAGGTGGCAGAATTGGAACGCCGTCCCCTCCTCGATGTCACCGAACTCATTCGCTGCCAAAACCTGCGCCAGTTGGCGGGGGAATCGGAGGTCAAAGTTTCGGTTTAGGGGGCTTGCAGGCTTTGCCAGTACAAAAAGCCGGCTTGGACGAGGCCAATTAAAAAGCCCAGAATCCCCCCCAAGCGGACAATCGCTTGCAACTCACTGCGCACAATCCCCTGAATCGCCAGTTCCAGATTTTGCGGGGAGGTGGCCTTCACCCGATCCACAATCACCCGATCCAAATCCAAGATGGGGATGGCTCGTTCAATAATCACCTCCATATCCCGCTCCAGATAGCGATCGAGTACTAAAGCCAACTCATCACTGACCACTTCCAAGGAGGCACCCAGACTCGCCGAATCCCGCAGGCGTCGCAAAATACTCAGGGAAATCGTTTCCCACTCCACCGTTTGACTCACCGTTTCAATGACACTATAGCCCTGCTCCTGAAGATAACTGCGCACTGTCTGCCGAAAGAATTGCCGTAGCTCCCGCACCGTACCGAGGGGCAAACTTTGCAGGGTGATATTCTGCAGCGCTTCCACCAAGCGTTGCCGCAGTGCCAATGCCGTCATTAATTCTCCAAGGCGACGGTTACAGGCCTCCCGTTCATTGAGGCAATATTCCCGCAGGCGAATCAAAGTATTGCGCACCCCCACCAGATTAGCCACCACCCAGTAGGTGCCACTCGTATTTTGCCGCAACTCTTGATCGAGGACATTAATCGTGCGATCGGTGAGAAAGTCAATGATGGCCAGTCGCAGGCGATCGGGGGGTAAGATCACCGACAACAACCAATCTGCCAGTTTCTCTGCCTGTTCCTCACTCAGTTGCAGCTCCACCAAGACTTGATCGAAAAGTTGATTCAGTTGCAGCTCCAGAAAATCTTCCCGCCGCGACCACACCTTGATTAAACGGGGCAAGGCACTGCCAAAAAAATCCCGCAGAATATTGGCCAAGACTTGCGCCGATCGCTGTTCGCTTTGCTCTTGAATTTGACTCAGGCTGGTTTGGAGCAGCCAGTGGATGACTGCCTTGACTCGTTGTACTTGCAACAGCCGCCGCGCTAGGTTTTGCAGCTCCTCTGGGGTGAGCAGAGAACCCAAGATGGCATCCGCAATACGCCGTGCCAGCCGCTCCTGATTGCGGGGAATAAGACCGGGGGTAAAGGGAAGAGGCTTGCCCCCCACGTAAATCGGCTTGTAGGGGCGAAAGAGCATGGTAATTGCCAAGTCATTTGTAAAGTAGCCGATGACGCCCCCCGCCAACGGTGGTACAAGCAGTGTCCAATAGTTGATATCGGCCAATCCTGAGTGATTCCTCGAACCGCTTACTTGTGAAGCATTTTACAGGCGGCGAATGGCATCAATGAGAACTTCTGGCGGTTGAACCCCTTCCCAGCGGCGAACTTCACGCCCACGCTGGAAGAGGATCAAGGTGGGCAGCGCTTGCACACGGTACTGACTGGAGAGTTGGGGATAGCGCTCCGAGTCAATTTTGACGACCTCAACGCCTGCTTTCAAGACTTGTTTGACCTGCTCCAGAATCGGCGCCATCATGCGACAGGGGCCACACCAGTCAGCATAAAAATCAACGAGGAGCGGCTTCTCTGTGGTGGCCAACAGATCGCTAAAGCTACTGAATTGCCGTGTTGTCGCCATAGCAAATTCCCATTAGGACTCTATCCTCATCATAGACACGGCAAAGGCAACCGGGGAGAGGCGGGCAAAGCCACTCTGAACGCCCCTAAGAAAGGGGGTATTGTTGAGGTTGGCTCTGTGTTGTGATGGCTGCTGCATGCTGAGGACTGCCTCTCCCTATCGTCCAAGTTGCTGGTTACTGTTGCGCCGTGTGAGCCAAATTCTGGGGGTTGTGGGGCGCTTTGGCGGTCAACTGTTGTGGGACTCTGTCTGGCGGCGGGGCGATCGCGCCCAAGCTCAACGTGCCCGCTGGCTGGTGCGGCAATTACTGGTTTTAGGGCCGACCTTTATTAAAATTGGCCAATTTCTCTCGACGCGGTTTGATCTGTTGCCCCCCGCCTATATCGAGGCCTTGAGAAAACTACAGGATCAGGTGCCGCCTTTTGACTCGCAGCTGGCGATCGCCCTCATTGAGCAGCACTTGGGGCAGTCCCTTGGGGATCTCTACGCCAGATTTGATCCCAAGCCCCTTGCCGCCGCCAGTCTAGGTCAAGTGCATCGCGCAACGCTCCACAGTGGGGAAGAGGTGGTGGTGAAGGTGCAACGGCCACACCTAGAGGCGAAACTGTATCTGGACTATCTGGCCATTGGGGAACTCATTCATTGGGGCGATCGCTGGCTGCCCTGGCTACGCCCCTATGCCCTTCAGGAGATCTATGAAGAATTCTTCAGTATTCTGCTACGGGAAATTGATTACATTCAAGAGGGGCAAAATGCCGATCGCTTTCGTGCCAACTTTGCCCAAGACCCCCATATTCGCATCCCCAAGGTCTATTGGACACACACCTGCCGCTATATCCTGACGATGGAGTATCTTCCCGGCATTCGCATTGACAATCGAGCTGCGATTGAGGCCTTTGGCTTGAATCCCCAAGAGATCAATCAACGGGGGATTTGTTGCTATCTCAAACAGTTATTGATTGATGGTTTTTTCCATGCTGACCCCCATCCGGGGAATTTGGCAGTCACAAAAGAGGGCGATCTCATCTTCTATGACTACGGCATGATGACGGAAATCCCTGCCCTCAATCAGCAGCGGATGGTGCAGACCTTTCTTGCCGTGCTGCAAAAGGATAGCGATCGCGTGATTGCTGCTTTGATTGAACTGGGGCTATTGATACCTGTCACCGACAGAGTACCCCTGCAACGGATTATGCAATTGATTCTAGATCGATTTACCGAACGGCCTGTGGATTTAACCGCCTTTAAGGAATTGCAACAGGATGTGTATGCCCTTTTTGAGCAGCAACCCTTTCGCCTACCCGCAAAGATGACCTATATTCTCAAGTCACTGACCACCCTCGATGGCATTGCCCGCAGTTTAGACCCTGAGTACAACCTCAGTGCAGCAGCCCAACCCTTTGTCAGGCAGTTGATGAGACATTCACGGGGAAGCTGGCGAGACCTGATTCGGCAGACTCAAACCCTAATCCACCAACGGCTCCAGCAGCCCAGTCGAGTTGAAGTGCGGCTGCAACAGTTAGAGGAACGGTTGGCGCGTGGCGAACTGCAACTTTCAGTGCACAATCCGACAACGGAGCGGCAACTGCGGCGAATTGAGAGTTTGTTGATTTGCCTAGTCTATTTAGGGTTGGCTGGTTTTACCCTTTTGGCAGGAGCGATGTTATGGTCAGCCAAAGCCTTGGGGGGGGCGATCGCCCTTTTTACAGTGGCAGCGCTAGCGGGGCTGGCCTTTCTGCGCAGTTGGCTCCGCTTTCTTTGGTTACGCCGCTGGCAATAAGTGACCTAGGAGGATTGCTGGAGGGCGCGGCGAAAGCCTAGGGCAATGAGGATATTGGCCAACGTCAGAAAAAATTCTGCTCCCCCGTGTAAGGCATCCACATTAGCTAAGCTTGTTCCATAGACCTTTTGGGCATAGAGTCCCGCTGGAATCGTGACCGCGACAAAGACCAGTGTCCCATAGAAGCCAATGAGGGCTAGACGGGGGGTGTTGGGGTTGCGGGTCATGAAGTACAAAAACCCCAAATAGGGAAACAGCGAGAGGGCAAAAAAGGCATTCGTCAGCATTAGCGCCGTACGAGCTTCTTACTCATTTTCCGTAGTCGGATGGATTTAGGCGTTACCTCCACCAGTTCGTCGGGGCCGATGTACTCTAGTGCCCGTTCTAGGCTCATTTCCACGGGTGCTTGCAGTTGCACCAGTTCATCCCCCGTTGAGGAGCGGAAGTTGGTGAGTTGTTTGGCTTTGCAGACATTGATTTCGAGGTCTTGGGGGCGGTTGTGTTCGCCAACAATCATGCCTTTATAAACTTTGGTACCAGGGGTAATGAAAAAGACACCACGATCTTCGGCATTTTTCAGGGCATAGAAGGTGGCCGTGCCCTCCTCAAAGGCAATTAAGACGCCATTGCGACGGGTGCTAATTTCACCTGCCAAGGGACGATAGTCCAAAAAGCTGTGGTTCATAATCCCTTCGCCGCGGGTTAGGCGCATAAATTCGCCACGAAAACCAATCAGACCCCGCGCTGGAATGACAAACTCCAGTTGCGTCCGACCATTGCTCCCCACCTGCATATCCTGCATTTCGCCGCGTCGCTGGCCTAAACGCTCAATACAGCCACCAACAGCTTCATCGGGAACGTCCAGCACTAAGCATTCATAGGGTTCGCAGGGCTGACCATTCACTTCACGGTAGATCACCTGTGGCTGAGACACTTGGAATTCATAGCCTTCGCGGCGCATCGTTTCAATGAGAATGCCAAGGTGCAATTCACCCCGACCAGAAACGGCAAAGCGATCGGGGGAGTCGGTTTCTTCGACCCGCAGCGCCACATTGGTTTCCAGTTCCCGAAAGAGGCGATCGCGCAATTGCCGCGAGGTGACAAAGGTTCCCTCCTGACCTGCAAAGGGGGAGTCATTGACCGCAAAGGTCATTTGCAGGGTTGGTTCATCCACCTTGATCAGGGGCAGGGCTTGAGGGTTGTTGGGGTCAGTGATGGTTTCGCCAATGTTGGCATCACTAAAGCCGGCGATCGCGACAATATTGCCGGCACTCGCCGTTTCCAATTCAATCCGCTTCAGTCCCTCAAAGCCCAAGAGTTTGGTAATCTTTGCCTTGACAATTTGGCCATTGTCCTTGACTAGGGCCGCCTGCTGCCCGACTTGCACGGTACCATTGTGGATTTTGCCAATGACAATTCGCCCGAGGTACTCCGAGTAATCCAAGGTTGTGACCTGAAGTTGCAGCGGCGCATCGGGACTGCCCACTGGCGGTGGAATATGGCGGACAATAGCCTCAAAGAGGGGCTGCATGTCCTTGCCCTCTTCGTCTAGATCCGTTTTTGCGTAGCCCGCCAAGCCCGAAGCAAACAGATAGGGAAACTCACACTGATCGTCATCCGCCCCCAGTTCAATAAATAAGTCCAAGACCTTATCAATGGCCTTGTAGGGTTCGGCCTGAGGCCGGTCAATTTTGTTCACTACCACAATGGGGCGCAGACCTTTTTCAAGAGCCTTTTTGAGGACAAACCGCGTCTGCGGCATCGGCCCTTCGTTGGCATCCACAATCAGCAGACAGCCCTCCACCATGCCAAGTACACGCTCCACTTCACCGCCAAAATCGGCGTGGCCGGGGGTATCCACAATGTTAATCGTCAAGTCTTTGTAGCGCACCGCTGTATTCTTGGCCAGAATCGTAATGCCGCGCTCCCGCTCCAGATCATTGGAGTCCATCACGCACTCCGGAATGTCTTCCCCTTCCCGAAACGTGCCAGCTTGGCGCAGGAGGGCATCCACTAGGGTAGTCTTCCCGTGGTCAACGTGGGCGATAATGGCAACATTACGAATCGGCAGACTCATAGTAACTTCCTAGGGGTTTTGGAATAGCGCGTTGAGGAGTGTGACAACCCTTTACAATCCTAGCGCAGTTTGGTAGGGGAACTGAGCCATAGGCAGTGAGGTGTTTCCTCATCACTAATTTTGTTGGAGGGTGCCCTCGATGATCGATCGCCTGAGTTGGCTGCAAATCCATACTCCCTTCAGATCGCTTTCTTTGTATGAACCAGTCGCCGACCCCCCGCACCCCCCGCCGCTTTCCGGGGCGATTGATCCTGATTGCCGAAAAGAAAGGCTGCGATTGCCAAGACCTAGTGCACCACCAAATTAAAGTACCACCGCTGCGGGTGACAAAGGCGGACATTGAAGCCTTGGTGAATTACTATATTGCCCTCTACTGCCGGCAACGGGGCATTCCTAAGCCTCGAATCACCCCCGAAGCCCTACGACGGATGCAAAGTTATGATTTTCCCGGCAATCTGCGGGAGTTGGCGAGTCTAGTGGAGTGTGCCCTTGTGCAAGCAGACGGGGCGGAGTTGCTCACGGAAGAGGTCTTTTGGCCAGAGCGATCGCGCCAACGACGATTTCGTTGGAACCTACTCAATGCCTATCCCCAATTGGGTGCCTTTCTACGCAGTCCGTGGTGGCTCGATCGCCTCAACTATAGCCTGACCCTTTGGCTCTTTCCCCTGATTGTCGCTATTAGTCTCTGGGGGCCGCAAGATCGCCCACACAACTTTACCCTGAACCTCTTTTGGGCGTGGTGGTGGCCGGTCTCATTGCTAATTTTTCCCTTTTTGGGGCGCATTTGGTGTGCGGTTTGCCCTTTTATGATCTACGGCGAAGTCCTGCAAAGGCTGTCCCTGAAGATCTGGCCTCGGAAGCTGCGGCCTTGGCCGCGTCAACTAGCTGAACGCTGGGGAGGCTGGGGGCTCTTTGGCCTCTTTGGGGTGATTCTCCTGTGGGAGGAATTATGGGATTTACCCAATACCGCCTATCTATCCAGTTGGCTGCTGATCTTGATTACAGCGGGAGCCGTGATTTTTTCCCAGCTCTATGAACGCCGCTTTTGGTGTCGCTATCTCTGCCCCATTGGTGGCATGAATGGCCTCTTTGGCAAACTCTCCATTCTTGAATTGCGGGCACAGCGGGGGGTGTGTGCTGCCAGTTGCCAGACCTACCAATGCTACAAAGGCGGTCCTGCCCTTGGCGAAGGTCAAGAAACGGGGGGCTGTCCCGTCTACTCCCATCCGGCTCAACTGACAGATAACCGCAACTGCGTTTTGTGTATGACCTGTCTCAAGGCTTGCCCCCATCGCTCGGTGGAAGTGAATCTGCGTCCGCCGGCCATTGATCTCTGGACTAGTCATGAAGCCACGGCGGCGGAAGTTTGCCTGCTGTTTTTGCTTTTGGGAGCGGTGGTGCTACACCGTTTACCCCTGCTTTTGGCATGGTTGGGACTGACAGAAGCTCATTTTTGGTTACAGGGGATGATTGCGGTGGTAGCCCTAGCTCTGCCGGGACTCTTGGCATGGGGTTGGCATCAGATGCAACGACAAGGTTCAGCTCAGACAGCAGGAGCCCCGCGCTCTGGCAATCTTTTCTCTGATGAAATACAGTAAGATTATGAACCAAGTCCTGACTATCTCCTGCAAACTCAAGGTTTCCGAGTCGCAAGCCGCAAAATTGGATGCAACTCTGGATGCTTTTGGGCAAGCGTTGAACTGGGTGAACCAGAACTTTCCGCCTTTTTACTGTAGTCAAAAGGCGCAATCAACCACGTTCCAAAACGGAACGCAGACGCAGCAACAGTTGGGCGTTTTACCAACTGAGACTGTTTATCGGCTACAAAGCCTTGAGGGCTGGGGTGAAGGTGATTTTGGTGAACCCGGCCTATACGAGCCAGACCTGTCACCCATGCCTGCACATCCATCCCGACCCGGATCAGTCCTATCGGAGCGGCAAGCAGTTTAAGTGCGGGCATTGCGGTTGGCAGGGGGATGCAGATTTCAACGGTGCGAAAAATATTGCAGCTATGGGGGCGCTTGTAAACCGTCTTGGCGGTCCTTGGTTGTCTTGCCAGATAACTGCAGGGCTACTGAAAGCCCGCGCTGTAGCTTAGCTCAGCGTCGGGTAGTTTACTGCGAGTGATGGTGATCAGTGATTTTTTGTGTCTTTTTTTTGTGTCTTGGGTCAACTTCCGTACCCTTACATTTAGGCTGCCAAATGGGATGTGAGAAAGGCAGTGACTTGATCTAGCCCAAAGCCAGTTTTCAGATTCGTCATTACATAGGGGCGATCGCCCCGCATTTTTAGGGTGTCCCGTTTCATTACCTCTAAATCAGCACCCACATAGGGGGCAAGGTCAATTTTATTAATCACCAGTAAATCCGGCTTGGTAATCCCCGGCCCGCCTTTGCGGGGAATTTTATCGCCGGCGGCCACATCAGTCACGTAAATCCTTAAATCCACCAGCTCTGGGCTAAAGGTTGCAGCCAAATTGTCGCCACCACTCTCGACAAAAATCAGATCCAAGGGTTGCAGAGCCGCCTCCAACTGTTGAATAGCCGCCAGATTGAGAGAAGCATCTTCCCGAATAGCGGTGTGGGGACACCCCCCCGTTTCAACGCCAAGAATTCGCTCTGGGGGCAGGGCTTGGGAGCGCACCAAAAACTGGGCATCCTCTTGGGTGTAAATATCATTGGTGACAACCGCTAGGCGATAGCGATCGCGCAAAGCTTTACAAAGGGCATCTACAAGGGCGGTTTTACCTGACCCCACAGGTCCTGCCACACCCACTCGCAATGCTGTCTCCATCACCTCAATCCTTCTCAATGCGATAGCCCAACTCCGCCAAGCGCAACCGATCCTGTCGCCAGCGGGGGCGCACCTTCACAAACAGTTCTAGATAAATCTTGCCACCAATGAGGGTTTCAATTTCTTGGCGGGCAGCGGTGCCAATTTGTTTGAGCAACTGACCTCCTTGGCCGATAATGATGGCCTTTTGGGTTGGACGCTCCACATAAATTACAGCGTGGACACGAGTCAGGTGGCGATCCTGCTGCACCTGTTCAATCGTCACCGCCACCGAATGGGGAACCTCCTCGCGGGTATGGTGCAAAATTTGCTCGCGGATTAATTCCGCCATGATGAATCGCTCCGGCTGATCGGTGACCATCTCTGGTGGATAGTAATACGGACCAAGGGGTAACTGCGCTGCGATCGCCGATTGCAATAAACCAACCCCCTCTCCCGTGAGCGCTGAGCAAGGATAGGTCGGCCAAGGACCAAGGGTTTGATAGTCCTGTTGCCGTTGTTCTCGCTCCTCTGCCGGCAGCAAGTCAATTTTATTGATGGCCACAAGAACCGGAGATTGAGTCGTTGTCAGCAGATCCGCCACGTAGCGATCGCCCCGACCGGGCGGACTGGTGGCATCCACCACAAAGACAATCACATCCACCCGATTGAGAATGCCCTTCGCATTGTGCACCAGCACCTCCCCCAAGCGATGGTGGGGCTTATGGATGCCGGGGGTATCCACAAAGATAAATTGCGCCGTTGCCGTTGTCAGGATGCCCCGTAGGCGATTGCGGGTCGTTTGTGCCACAGGCGAAGTAATGGCCACCTTTTGCCCCAGCAGATGGTTAAAGAGGGTGGACTTGCCGACATTGGGACGCCCCACTAAGGCGACAAAGCCAGAGCGAAAGCCCTTCGGGGCAACAGGAATGCTGGCAATCGGTTCCACCGTGACTCCCTAGGGATTGGAGGACGTGGATTGATGATCGCTGGCTGGCGGTGAAGGCAGCGGGTTAGGGCTAGTCGGCGTACTCAGCACCGGCTGTGCAACGGGTTGCGTGGCCAATGCCACACGATTGCCCCCTAGCGATCGCAGGAGATCCAGGACTTGGATGACTTCGTTGTAGCTCACCACCTGCGATGCTCGCAAAATGACCATGCCCTGTGGGTTTGTTTTCAGATAGGTGGCCAAGCGTTCATAGAGTTCACTGCGGTTGACAGGGTCCTTATCCACAAAGAGTTGCCCCGCCGGATCAATACTCACCACCAGCATCTTTTGTGACTGGGCTTGACTAGTGCTCGCCTTGGGCAGGTTCAAGGTAATGGCCTGCTGCCGCGTCAGACTCACCGCCGCCAAAATAAAGAACGTGAGAATACAAAAGACCACATCAATCAGGGGGAGCATCTCAATGCGGACATTTTCACTCTCACTGGGCAAATGGATCTTCACGGCCATTCCTCAACCACGCTGCCTCAATGATAAAACGCTAAGCAAACACAGTAGGATCAAAAAGTTTCCCACCCATGCAACGATGACCACTGCAACGCCCCAGCCTGGACAACTCATTGTGATTACTGGCCCTAGTGGGGTCGGCAAAGGGACACTCCTACGCCAACTGCGGCAGCGACATCCCGAACTGGCACTTTCGGTTTCGGCAACGACCCGCCCACCACGCCCCACAGAAGTAGAAGGCATAGATTACTATTTTGTGTCCGTGGAAGATTTTCAAGCCATGATTGCTGCTGGCAAACTTTTGGAATGGGCAGAGTTTGCCGGTCACTACTACGGCACCCCACGGGATCCCCTGCTGCAACTTATTGCCCAAGGAAAAACGGTGATCCTTGAAATTGAACTGCAAGGGGCGCGCCAAGTTCGCCAATCCTATCCCCAAGCGCGTCACATTTTCATTCTGCCCCCCTCTTTGGCGGAACTGGAACACCGCCTGCGCAGCCGTGGCCAAGACAGTGAGGAGGCGATCGCCCGCCGTTTAGCGCAAGCGGAAACCGAAATTGCTGCGGCTACAGAATTTGATGTGCAAATTGTCAATGATGATCTCGAAAAAAGCCTGATTGCCCTTGAAACGGCAATTTTTAGCCCTGCCCCCTAAGGCTGTGCCCGTACCACTCCCAAGTAGAGTTCCCCCACTTTGGGGTCATTGAGCAATTCGCTGCCCAGTCCTTCATAGCGGTCTTTGCCCATTTCCAAGACATACCCGCGATCGCTCATGGCAAGGGCTTTACGGGCATTTTGCTCCACCAGAATAATTGCGGTGCCTTGGGCATTAATTTCCTTAATTTTGGCAAAGACATCATTGACCAGCGCTGGGGAGAGGGCCGCAGAGGGTTCATCCAAGACCATAATTTGTGGCTCCAGCATCATGGCGCGTCCCATGGCCAGCATTTGTCGTTCTCCCCCCGAAAGGATCCCTGCCCGTTGCTGGCGTCGCTCCGCTAAGCGGGGAAAGGTATCATAGACCCGTTCCTTGAGCGCCTTCAGGTTGCCGCTTCTGGTAAAGGCTCCCATCTCCAGATTTTCCTCAATAGTTAAGGAGCGAAAGACATTGGCAATCTGCGGCACGTAACCGATTCCCTTTTTGACAATTTGGTGGGGACGCAGGTGAGTAATATCCTCTCCTGAGAGGGTAATTGTGCCGAGGCGCGGCGTCAGTAAGCCGGCGATCGTCTTTGCCAAGGTGGATTTTCCGGCTCCATTGGGACCAATAACCGCCACTAGCTCACCGGCTTCAAGACGAAAATTAACGCCCCGTAGAATATCCACATCGGGAATATAGCCAGCATAGACATCAGCAACGTGGAGCAAGCTCATGGTGCAAAAGACATCGCCAGAGGGTTGATATCTTAGCTTAGTATAGAGGCTTTGCCTAAACCGCTATTGTGGTACTAGAGAAACGGCTGGAAACACCATGAAAGCGATCGCCATTACGGAATTTGGTGACCCTGAGGTTTTGGTGCTGCGGGAGGTGCCAGAACCCGAAATTCAAGCCGCCGATGAACTAAAAATTCAACTGCGCGCCGCCAGCGTCAACCCCATTGACACCAAGTTGCGACAGCGGGGCACGTTTTTTCCCGATCGCCGACCCGCCATTCTCGGCTGTGATGGAGCGGGGGTGGTCGTGGCGGTGGGGACAGCGGTGCAGCGGTTTCGTGTAGGGGATGAAGTTTATTTTTGCTATGGGGGGTTGGGCGATCGCGGCGGCTGTTATGCGGAATATACCGTTGTCCCGGAAATCGCTGTTGCCCACAAACCCAAGTCCCTCTCGTTTATTCAGGCGGCTGCTTTGCCCTTAGCCGTGATTACCGCTTGGGAAGCCTTGGGCGATCGCGGGGCAGTCCCGCCTTTGAACGTCCTCTCCACCGCCAAAACCGTTCTCATTCATGCCGGGGCGGGCGGGGTGGGGCATCTGGCTATTCAATTAGCACGGCGATCGGGCGCAGCGGTTGCCACTACCATTGGTTCCGCAGCCAAAGCCCGTTTTACCGAAAGTCTTGGCGCTACCCTTGCCATTAACTACACCACCCGTGATTGGGTGCAGGCAGTCCTAGACTGGACAGGGGGCAAAGGGGTTGATTTTGCCCTTGACACCGTGGGCGGCACCACCTTTAGTGAAACCTTCAAAGCGGTGCGTCCCTATGGCACCCTTGCCACCCTCTTGGAACCCGCTGCCGATACGCCTTGGAAAATTGCTCGCCAACGCAACCTCTTGATTCAACTCACCCTCATGTTGACGCCGCAACTCATGGGGCTGAGGGATGCCCTTGCCCATCAGGGCAACATCCTTGAGCAGGTGGCGACCCTTGTGGATCGCGGCGAGCTACAGGTTGTTGTGGATAAAACCTTTCCCCTCGGGGCGGCAGCGGATGCCCATCGCTATCTCAGCCAACGCTTGGTGCAGGGTAAGGTGGTACTCGTCCCATAATGGGGGATTTTTGATGGTTGCTCAGATCCTTGCCGCCCTTGTCATAGGGCTGGAACAAGCGCAAAGGGTGCCGACATTGCTCAGCCAGACGCCCCGCAGTGATGTTTATCGGGTTTGCCGCATTTTTAACGGGCGCCTTAGCTATTGTGGCCGCTGGTTCACGGGGGAAACGGTGTTGCCGGAGCCTCGGCGCCAACTTATTCTGGCTGCGAGGAGGGATACAATTCCGGTGGCATTGGCTCTGGTTGCAGGCTCACGGTTTGCCGGCGATCGCCCCGCTGAATTTCTAGGGTAATTGTCTCGCCGAGTTTTGTTCGCTCGACAACATTTTGCACCTGTTGGGGACTGGGTTGGTTGATCTCGTTAATTTTGGCGATCCAATCTCCCGCTTGCAGACCCGCCTTAGCCGCCGGCGAATTGGGGGCAACGCCAATGATCAGCGTGCCTTGGGTTTGGTTGAGTGGCCAGTTGGGCTGATCTTGACGGATTTGAGCGGCTAGTTCTGGCGTCAACTGCACCATGCGAATCCCCAAATAGAGATGCTGGGCGCGACCCGTGGTAATAATCTGCTCAGCAATGCGATAGGCCGTATTAATGGGAATGGCAAACCCTAGACCCTGCGCTTGGGAGATTACAGCGGTATTGACCCCCACCACTTGACCAGCGGCATTCAGAAGGGGGCCTCCAGAATTCCCCGGATTGATGGCTGCATCCGTTTGGATAAAGCTCACCCGCTTGTCAGCAGCGCCAATTTCATTACTGGCACGCCCTGTGGCACTAATGATGCCAGCGGTGACGGTGTTACTTAGCCCCAAGGGGTTGCCGATGGCGATCGCCCACTCACCGGGGACCAGGGCATCGGAATTCCCCAGTTGTACGGTGGGTAACTTTTCAGCCTCGATTTGCACCACCGCCACATCCGTCAGGGGATCAGCACCCACTACTTTGCCATCGAATTGACGACCATCGGGAAGCGTGACACGCACGGCACTGGCACCCTCCACCACGTGGGCATTGGTCATAATCTTGCCATCGGGGGTAAATATAAACCCTGACCCCTGACCTTGGCGCACTGGCACCTCTGGCACTGGAAACGGATTGAGAAAACTATCCTCTTCACTGCGAAGTACCCTTAGGGTATCAATACTGACCACTGCTGGCCCTGCCTCAGCCACCACCTTGGCAATGAAATTTCCGCCCGCATTAGGTTGATCCGTGGGGGCAAGGGGAGGGAGAGAGGCACCGCTATTGGCTGTGGGGGGACTGCGATGCGGCAAACGCAAGGGACAGCCCGTCAGGGTCACAAGGGCGATCGCCATCCCAACGAGACTCAACCGTGTGCGAACCATACTCAACCCAACTCGGCATCAGATCCACTCTAGCCTTATCCTGAAAATAGTGAGTTTGTCGAACGTCTGCTGCCATGCTGACTGTGATTAGCCACCTTGAACAACCCATCACCTTTGATAGTTTCTTTGGGCCTATGACCCTTCAGCCCGGTCGCAATGAAAATGTCGATGAGCGCCGCTGGCGCAACTGCAAAACCCACAATGCTGACCTGCAAGCCTTGATCAAAAAGGGACTGGTTGTGGTCGAAGAATTGGGCTAAATTTAGACTGAGAGTGCCAAGCTGCTCTCCCACCTGACCTGTTTAGGCCGCCATGAGCTACCGCATTGATCGCCAAGCCTATGCCGAAACCTATGGTCCCACAGTGGGCGATCGCCTGCGACTTGCGGATACTGACCTCATTATCGAAATTGAGCACGACTACACCCACTACGGTGATGAGGTCAAGTTTGGCGGTGGCAAAGTGATCCGCGATGGGATGGGACAATCCCCCATTGCCAATACAGAAGGCGCGGTGGATGTCGTGATCACCAATGCCGTGATTCTCGACTGGTGGGGCATCGTCAAGGCCGATGTCGGCATCAAAGAGGGCAAAATCTACAAAATTGGCAAAGCGGGAAACCCCTACACCCAAGAGGGGGTAGATATTATCATTGGCCCCGGCACAGAGGCGATCGCCGGCGAAGGGATGATCCTCACCGCTGGCGGGATTGACGCCCACATTCACTTTATCTGTCCACAGCAGATTGCCACTGCCATTGCCTCGGGCATTACAACAATGATTGGCGGCGGAACGGGGCCGGCCACGGGTACCAATGCCACCACCTGTACGCCAGGACCTTGGAACATCTACCGCATGCTGCAAGCTGCCGATGCCTTTCCCGTGAATTTAGGCTTTTTGGGCAAGGGCAATAGTAGCCAACCCCAAGGACTGATTGAGCAAGTGCAAGCCGGGGTTGTGGGTCTCAAACTCCACGAAGACTGGGGCACTACCCCTGCTGCCATTGACACCTGTTTGAGTGTGGCTGAAGACTACGATATTCAGGTGGCCATCCACACTGATACCCTCAATGAATCGGGCTTTGTCGAGGATACCATTGCCGCCTTCAAAAACCGCACCATTCACGCCTATCACACCGAGGGCGCCGGCGGCGGACACGCCCCGGACATCATCAAGCTCTGCGGTCAAGCCAATGTGTTGCCCTCTTCCACCAATCCCACTCGCCCCTACACCGTCAATACCCTTGATGAGCACTTGGATATGTTGATGGTGTGCCACCACCTCGACCCCAGTATTCCCGAAGATGTCGCCTTTGCCGAGTCGCGGATTCGCAGAGAAACCATTGCCGCCGAAGATATTCTCCACGACCTCGGGGCGTTTAGTATTATCTCCTCGGACTCGCAAGCCATGGGACGGGTGGGGGAGAGCATTATTCGCACGTGGCAAACCGCCCACAAAATGAAGGTACAGCGGGGACATCTCAGGGATCCCCAGCAGCCAGGAGCCAATCATGACAACTTTCGCGCCCGCCGCTACGTCGCCAAGTACACGATTAATCCCGCCATTACCCACGGCATTGCTGAGTATGTGGGATCCGTGGAGGTGGGTAAAATCGCTGATCTGTGTCTCTGGAAGCCTGCCTTTTTTGGCGTTAAGCCGGAACTGGTGATCAAGGGAGGAATGATTGCCTACGCTCAAATGGGGGATGCCAATGCCAGCATTCCCACACCGCAACCAGTGCACATGCAACCCATGTTTGCTAGCTATGGGGGCTGCCGAACCGCCACATCGGTAACCTTTATGTCCCAAGCGGGCATTGCCAACAATATTCCAGCACAATTGGGGTTGCAAAAAACGCTGCTACCGGTGCGCCACATCCGCCAACTGCGCAAAGCAGATCTCAAGCTCAATGACTACTTACCCCACATTGAGGTGGATCCCGAAACCTATGAGGTACGGGCGGATGGCGAATTGCTTACCTGTGAACCGGCGACGGTTTTGCCCCTTGCCCAACGTTACTTTCTCTTTTAAGCGATGACGGATGCAGTGGCTGTCCTCTTTCAGCAGGGGCAACAGGCCTTCGAGCGGGGAAACTACCAGCAATCCATTGCCCTATTGGGACAAGCGGCAGCGCTGGCGGAGGGAAATGCGGTGCGATCGGGGGAAATTAGCCTCTGGTTAGTCACGGCCTATAGTGCTGCTGGCGATCAAGGGGCAGCCGTCAGCCTCTGCCGTCAACTCCAACGGCACCCGGATCATCACACGCGGCAGGAAAGTCGTCGCTTGCTGGCGATTTTGGAGGCTCCCCAACTCAAACGCCGTCCGGAATGGTACAGCGAAATTCCCGACCTATCCCATGTGGGCGATCGCGCCTACACATCCCCCTACAGCCATTCCTTGAAAAAGCCATCGGCTGCCACCCCAAAACCCCAAGAACCACCGCCCCCTGCGACGCCTTTACCGAATGCCTTCATCTGGCTTGCCCTCACGGGCTTGGGCGCGGTCACACTCTTGGCCGCTTGGTTATAGTGACCTTTTATAGTGACCTTTGCTCGAGACGAGCGAACTGACGATTGATCTCTCGCCACAGGCGCTGATTATGGGGGTCCAGTCGTAGGGCTTTCTTGAGGTAGGTTCGCGCCGATGACGACTTGCGTTGATCAATCAATTTGACAGCCCACTGGTAGTAGGTTTCTGCTTGCCAAGCAAACACTTCTTCGTCCGCAGGCAGTTGTCGTTCTAAATTTTCCAAAAGGGCAATCGCCCGTGGAAATCGTTCTTCTGCTAAAAAAAGCTGCCACTGCTTGCGCGCCTGACGTTTTAACTGCTCCTGTTCAGGGGTCAAAGGGGATCCATGATTCCTTTTGACTGTTACACTAACCGCTGGAGTAGAAGTATCCTTGGCCACGTCACCGTTATCTGTATCTTGCCAATGTTCAAGCAAATAGCGGTAGGCCTCATGTACTGCGACAAATTGATCTTGATGCACTTCAGGATTGATATCGGGATGATATTGCCGCGCTAATTGACGGTAGGCTGTTTTAATCTCTTCTAGGGAAGCGCCGATAGAAAGCCCGAGGCGGCGATAACTTTCAATGAGTCGATGCTCAGTCATTAGAAAAATTCGCAGAAAAATTCGCAAAAAACTCGGAATCTAAAAAATTGTTGGATGGCTGATTGGTGGTGCCAAAGCATCAAGATTTATCACCGTAACACAGTGATCCTGAGACTTGAACACACTTTACCACAAGAATAGTGTATAGCACCTTTCTTAGTGACAGCAATGATGTGATTCCAGATGTCGTCTGGCTAAGCATGGAAAAATATACGGCCTTGATTGATGACGCGGGTCATGTCCGGGGGCACCAGACCTTGTGATTGAGGTTTTGTCTTCGGGCGCAGAAAATGAACGGCGCGATCGCCAGATCAAACTCAAACTCTACTCTAGTCAAGGAGTATTGGAGTACTGGATTGCTGATCGGCGACGCCAAACTGTGGAAATCTTTCGCCGTGAAGCGGGACTGCTCAAACTTGCTCTCACCCTTTATCGAGAGGATACGTTAACGTCTCCCCTATTGCCGAACTTGCATTGTCCGCTAGGGCAAATTTTTGAGTCGTGAGCCTGTCGGTCAGTTATTGCTATAGAGGCTAAAGAGCGATTGAAAATCAAAGAGACGAATCAACATTGGCCAAAAGGCATCTATCCCATTAGGTGCTTTCGGTTTGTGCCACCATGTGAGGCCACCGTAGAGCAGTTGTACAAGGCCCCGCTCAGCCTCATCACTGACCTCTAAAAATCGCAGATAAACACAGCACCGCTCCTCTTCAGTGCGGGTACGCACCACGGCCGCGGTCACGCTAAAGTCCTGTTCCAAAAAGGTCAACGTGCCGACGGTCTCTCTTTGGGCTGCGATAAAACGCCCTGCCGTCAGCAAGAGGGCAGCCCCAGTCTCCGACACATCGCGGGTATAGCCCCAGTAGGTTTGATCCCCCAATTGGAAACGACACACGGTGCAAACGGGAAAACGATCGCTCTGGCGGCGAGTGGGCTGATCAATGGAGGACAAAATCGCAATCAAGGCAATAAAGGCATTGTAGAGCGTCCAAGCCAACATCAACTCTAACCCCGCCCGTTCATACTCCATCGGTGGCCAGATATGGAGCCAGTAACCCCCATAGCGGATAAAGATGCCTACTCCCACTGCAATCACAAAGACTACCAATGGCCATGTATAACGTAAATTCAACCGCTTGCGATTGGAGACAGTGCCCTTGTTAGTGACAATACTGCCAATTTTGCCAAAGGGATTGCGGAGGATTTTAATCAGTTGCACCATCGCTGGAAAGGCAGAGGACACCTCATAGACCTCCCCCCAGACGGAAAAATACCGGCCTTCTGTTGCCCAGCTAAAGGTGGCGATCGTCAGCAGTGTATAGGGCAGAGCATAAAAGAGATACTCACTAAACGTGGCCACCGTCAGGGAAATGCCCGTCATCATACTCAGAAAAGGACCAATTAGAAAGCAGGTACGGATGAAAGGATTGATATTGTACAATATCAAAGAAAGGTGGCAACTGCGCTGAAACCACGATAACTTTGACCAGATGGGCAGATCGTCACCACAGAAGTAAATTTGCATATTTCCCTGTAGCCACCGCAGCCGTTGCTCTAAATGATCTTGGAAGTTGCGAGGCGACTCCCCCATGCTCAGGATTTCATTGAGGTAAACGAGGCGGTAGCCAGCGATCTGCATTCTGGTTCCGGTTTGGAAATCCTCGACCACACAGCGGGTGTAGTAGCCCCCTACAGCCTCAAGATCCCGGCGGCGCACCACATAGGAAGTCCCGCAGCAGATGATGGCGTTGCCAAAGTCTCGCCCCGGTTGAATAAAGCCAAAAAAGTACTCCATATCGCCCGGCATCATAAACTCAATGCCCAAGTTTTGGGCGTGGTAGTCGGGGTTAAAAAAGTGCTGGGGGGTCTGTACCATGGATATCTGCTCATCTTGAAAGAAGCCTACGGTGCGGGTGAGGAAGTTTTGAAAGGGAATAAAGTCGGCATCAAAAACAGCAATCAGTTCACCACTAGTGTGTTTCAGAGCATGGTTGAGGTTGCCAGCTTTGCGGTGCTCATTGGTGGGGCGGGTGATATACTTGACCCCTAGCTTTTGGCAGAGATCCGCAATTTCGGGGCGGCGGCCATCGTCAAGGACGTAGATGGTTTTATTGCTATAGTTGATGGCCTGACAGGCGACAATCGTGCGCCGCAAAATATAGGGGGATTCATTGTAGGTGGGAATGAAAATGTCCACACTGGGACAGTATTCACCACTGAGAACCGCCTGTTGATAATAGTCGGCTTGTCGCGATCGCCATTCCGTGGTTAGCCATGCCGTCTGATAAACATAGAGCACGTAGGTGAAAAAGTAGATCACCTCCAGAAGATAGAAGCCAAGACTGGCCACAAAGCTCAGCCAGTGGGCATTATTCAGGGTGACCCAGCCCCGCCACACCACATAGCGAAAACCAAAGAGAATCACAATGGCGCGCACAATCAGGCGGGTGACATTATTGCTGGGAATAAAATTGAGGGCAACGGCCAGCACTCCCGCAAAAACCACTGGCCACCAGACATTTAAGTCATCTCCGGGCAGTTGTAGGACATCTGGGAGCGGCCTCAACTCATCGGGATTGACTAGATCAATGGGAAAAAGTGTCGGTCGCCACACCGTTGCCAATAGCACCGCAAAGAGGAATAGGAGGCTGAACACAAAAAATCCCCATACCCATGAGGAAACAAGTTGCGGTGGTGATGCAGACTTGGGCGGCTGGGTCATAGGTACCCTCCCTAGGGATCAAGGGAGAGGCAATTTAGGCCATCGTTGGCATTTGCAGACGGGCGAAAATCATGCGGCCTGCCGAGGTTTGCAGGGCACTGGTGACGACCACCGACAACTGATCGCCAATGTGATCGACGCCCTCTTCGACGACCACCATCGTGCCATCCTCAAGGTAGCCCACCCCTTGAGCCGGTTCTTTCCCTTCCTTGAGAATTTTCAGCTCTAGGGTATCGCCGGGCAAATAGATGGGGCGCAGGGCTTGGGCTAACTCGTTGACGTTAAAGACATCCACTTTTTGGAAGCGGGCAACTTTGTTTAGATTCAAGTCATTAGTGACAAGGGTTCCATGAATCTCTTGGCAGAGGCGCACAAGCTTGGCATCCACTGTCGTTAATTCTGGATAGTCGGCGGAGTGAATGACAATGCGATCGCCCAAACTGGCTTGGAGACGATTGAGAACATCGAGACCCCGCCGACCGCGAATCCGTTTTTGCTCATTCCCCGCATCGGCAATCAGTTGCAACTCCTGAAGCACAAATTGGGGCACAATGATTTGCCCTTCAAGTACCCCTAAATTCAACAGCGCCTCAATGCGACCATCAATAATGCAACTCGTATCCAGTACCTTCGCACGGGCAGGCTTAAGCATCCCTTCGGCTAAGAGGCTACTAGCAACGGCATTCGGGTTAATTAACCGCAGCAGCGCAGGGCCATGGCTATCAGCCAAGGTGGTTCCCGAGTAGGCAAAGAGAATGCTGGTGAGAACAGCAATCAGGGGTTTAATAAAGGAAAAATCTTTGGGAATGGGCAACAGGAAAATCGGTGCCAGCATCAAGTTGGCCAAGAGCAACCCCACCACCAGACCCACAGCCCGCGACAAGAGCGTTTCTGGGGGCAATTGGCGGATACTGCGCTCGAGACGATGGTAAAGGGACTGCAACAGTAAACCAAGGGCAATGCCAACGATGGCACCAAAGCCAGCCATGACCCACTGCAATCCCCGCACATTGGCGACTTGAGCAAGAACCGTTTCTGGGAGTAGGTCAATGCTGTTGAAGCCAACGGCAATTCCCATTAGGACGACAATGAGGAGTAAAATTGTATCGAGCATTACTTGGCTCCTGTCGCGCTGGACATTTCCACAGGCCATTACTTTAGGATTATACTTTTTTTCTCTTTGACTGCGGTGTTGGACGGTTGCCTATCGAGATGACGACTCATGCGGGTACCGGCTCGGATGCCCTCAACTTCAGCTTGAGGCCCCAGAATTGCCCGTGCCACCATGCCCCCGAGGGTCGCCAATAGCGTTTCTTTGGTAAAGGCTTGACTAGTTTTCACCCACCACTCTAGATGCAGGGATGGGGAACGAGGTTCCTCAGGGGAGGGTGCTGCCAACTGTCGCCCGAGATCTTCTCCCAACTGCGAACCAACCATGCGGCAAGGGGGTTAACGTGAACAGAACGTGAACAGATTTAATACCTTGGAGGGCTTTCAGGTAAGCACTCAGGAGATCGCGAAAGGCGGCATCTGTTTTCAGTTCTTGAATCCGCAATCGCAGGCGATCGCCCGTGAGGTGCATAACTTCGGCAATCGGCGCAGTTTTGGCAGTGGCCATGGGAAACCTACCCAATAGGCTCTAGTTGCTGTTGTAGCACGTGCACCACAGCAAGAAGCAATATCTGTCAAAATGTTAAGGGAATCACACGCAGAGTGAATGACCATGACAGCCACGGTAAAGGTCGAACATCTTAAGAAGTCCTACGGTGCCATTACAGCAGTGGCCGATGTCTCCTTTTGCGCCCATCAAGGGGAAATTTTTGGGGTGCTAGGGCCGAATGGCTCAGGGAAAACGACAACACTGCGCTGTCTATGTACCCTCTCGCGACCAGATGCTGGGGCGTTGGAAGTCTGTGGTCTTTCGGTACTCCACCAACCCCGTTTAGTGCGCCAAAAATTAGGCTATGTGGCTCAGGAGGTGGCGCTTGATAAAATCCTCACGGGTCAGGAATTTCTGGAATTGCAGGCGGCCCTGTACCACATTCCCCGTGCCCTGATTCCAGAGCGCATTGAGGCGGTGTTGGCACGCTTGGATCTCCTAGAATGGCGCGATCGCCCGTGTGGTACCTATTCTGGTGGCATTCGCAAACGCTTTGATCTGGCGGCGGGGCTACTCCACCAACCACAAGTGCTGGTCTTAGATGAACCCACCGTCGGTCTCGACATTGAAAGTCGCCAAGTGATTTGGGAGGTGCTGCGGGATCTCAAGGCCCAAGGACTAACGATTATCTTGACTAGCCACTACCTTGAGGAAGTGGATCTCCTGAGCGATCGCTTGGTGATTCTGGATCGGGGGCGGGTGATTGCTAGCGGTTCGCCAGAGGAACTCAAGGCCAATATCGGTGGCGATCGCGTCACGTTGCGGGTGCGGGAATTTACCCCCCGTCAAGAGGCGCAAATGGCGCAGGCCCTCTTAAGTCAATTGGACTGCGTGAAATCGGTCATTATTAACACCCATCAAGGCAACTCTTTGAATCTTGTGGTCACCGATGTGGCGGTGGCGATCGCCACCATTAGAACGACCCTAGAGGAAGCAGGACTCCCCCTCTTTAGCTTGGCGCAATCCCGCCCCAGCCTAGATGATGTCTATTTGGCGGCGACGGGGCAAACCCTCTTGGATGCGGACTTGGCAGCAGCAGCGCAGCGGGACAGCAAACAGTTGAAAAAAGAGGCCATGCAACGCTAATGGGGCAGCCAATTCTTTGGGTTCATGGAGACTGCCTCGACCCCCAGGCACCGATTTTTAAGCGCTATCCCAATGCCCCGGCAATTTTTGTTTGGGACGTTGAGTTGCTCAAGGCTTGGCGGATCAGTCTCAAGCGCTTGGTGTTTCTCTATGAGTGCTTGTTGGACTTGCCGGTGGAGATGTATCGGGGCGAAGTGGCGCCCTTGGTGAATGCTTTTGTCGAAGTTCACGGTGGCGATCGCGTGGTCACAATGGCCAGTCCGAGTCCTCGTTTTCGCGCCATTTGTCAGCAACTGGCCTATCCGCTGGAGATTCTAGAGCCAGAACCCTTCGTCACATTACCTGCCGATGCTGATTTGAAGCGATTCTTTCGCTATTGGAAGTTGGCCAAACCCCGCTTGGGATTGTAAAGAATGCTGGCGATCGCCCGACCCCTACAGAAGATGCCTTGGCAACCGCGAGTCTCCCTGTTGGATCGCTACATCTTGGGGGAGATGATTCGCCCCTTTATCTTTGGTTTTGGCATTTTTACGGCGATCGCTGCCGTGATTGGTACGGTGTTCTACCTCATTCGCAATATGGTGGAGCACAACCTTGGCATTCTCAGTGCCATTCAAGTCTTTTTTCTACGTTTGCCCACTTTTGCAGTGCTGGGCATTCCCATGGCAATGCTCTTTGGTTCGCTGCTTGCCTATAGTCAGCTCTCCCGCCGCAGTGAACTGATTGCCTGTAAAAGCTGTGGGATTAGCCCCGTGCGTCTGGTGCGGCCGGCAGTAGTGGCAGGGTTTGCGGCCTTGGTTTTTACCTTTGCCCTCAATGAACTGGTGGCGCCCCCCTTGGCCTACCGCGCCATCCAGACCTTGGAAGTGGCGATTCAACGCCCCCAACCCCCGTTTCAGACCCGCAATATCTTCTACCGCCGCTTTGCCCATGGACAGCTTCAGCAACTCTTTTTTGCCCATCGGTTTGATGGCCGCGTGATGGAGCAAGTGACGGTGGTGAACTTTGCGCAGGGGCAAGTGCGGGAGATCATTACGGCCAAACAGGCTGAATGGCAGGGCACGGCGTGGCTCTTTCGGCAGGGCACCTACCACCACCTGAGGAGCAGTCTCCACTATGACGTGGCCGAGACCTTTGCAGAACGCACCTTTGCCTATCCCCGCACTCCCCTAGAGTTGGCGATGGAAACGCGGGCGCCAGAGTTTATGACCAGCCGCGAAATCTATCATTACTTGCAAGTTTTGGCGGAAAGTGGCGATGCCAAACGCCTGCGGCAGTGGCGGGTGCAGTTGCAGGAAAAGCTCTCCCTCCCCTTTTTGTGCCTCAGTTTTGCCGTTGTTGGTGCTGTCTTGGGCATCAGTTCTCCTCGCCAAGGACAGGGGCGTGCCTTTGGTCTCAGTGTAGCGATTATTTTTGGCTACTATGTTGCTGCCTTTATTTTTACCGCCTTTGGCGAGGGGGGAGCAGTGTCGCCTGTAGTGGCCAGTTGGTTGCCTAAGGTTGTGGTGGGGGCGATCGCCCTCGGGATGCTCTACCATGCCAATTGTCATTAGTAGGGAATCTGCCAATAGCGACAGGCGGCATGGGCAAGGGTCATCACGCCCACGGGAATGGCCTGTTCATCCACATCAAATTCTGGGTGATGCAGGGGATAGTTGGGGCGATCGCGAAACCCCACCCCAAGGCGAAACATGGCACCGGGAGCATGCTCGAGGTAGAGGGCAAAATCCTCTGCCCCAAGGGATGGTTCGGGCAAAATATGCACATGGGGCGCCCCCACCACATCAGTCGCCGCCTCCGCCAGCAGTTGCGACAGGTAGGGCGTATTTTCCACCCCCGGTATGCCCCGCCGATAGTGGAGTTTGTAACGGGCACCGTAGGCATGGCAGACATTAGCCACAATTTGCTCAATCCACGTCGGCAGTGTAGCACGGGTTTCCGGATGGAGCGATCGCACGGTTCCCTGAAGTGTCACCTGATCGGCAATCACATTGGCAGCCCGTCCCCCTTGAATTTTGCCAAAGGTGACCACCACGGGTCGCAGGGGATTCTGCGTGCGGCTAATGGCCTGTTGCAGGGCGCTAATCACTTGAGCAGCAATCCAAATCGCATCTACGGCCTCATGGGGACGAGCGCCGTGGCCGGATTCGCCCAAAATCGTTAATTCAAGGTCATCGGCAGCCGCCGTCAAGGCTCCATAGCGCACCGCCACTTCCCCCGCTGGCAGATTGGGGAACACATGCAGTGACAAAATGGCACTCACCGCTTTCATAGCGCCATCGGCAATCATCCAGCTCGCCCCTTGGGCAATTTCTTCCGCAGGCTGAAAAATAAACCGCACACGGCCAGGGAAGTCCGCCTTAAGGGCCGCTAACACCATTGCTGTGCCCAGACCCACTGTCGTGTGGACATCGTGACCGCAGGCATGCATCACCCCAGTATGTTTCGAGCTAAACTCTAGGCCTGTACGCTCTTGAATCGGTAGGGCATCCATATCGGTGCGAATGGCCAAGAGCCGCTGCTCCTTGGGGTTCCCTGCCAGTTCCGCAATCACCCCCACTTTGCCCACATTCTGCTGTACGGTCAAGCCTGCGGAGGAGAGCACCCCCGCCACGTAGGCAGCAGTTTGGTGTTCTTGGCCACTCAACTCAGGGTAGCGGTGCAGATGGCGACGAATTTCAATGAGACGGGGGGTGAGGGTTTGGGTAATCTGGCGAATCCGAGCAAGCATAGGGAAGGCGTGGCGATATTTTTGTATCCTATCGAATCTCAGGAATTCAGGTTGACCATTCTTGATAGGGATGCTCCGCTAAGTAGGCATTGGTATAGCGGGGGTCATCGGTTACCTCAAGGCCGATCCAAGGGGGTAAAGTCAGGGGATAGTCAGCACGGGGCAGTTCAATTTCTGCCAAAATTAGGCCAGTACAGGCGCCAGTAAATTCATCCACTTCCCAACACAGATCACCCACTGGGATGCGATAGCGGTTTTTCTGGATGATGGGTTGTAGGCACAATTCCTCGAGGAGTTCCTTTGCATGAGCAACGGGGATAGCATACTCATACTCACGGCGTTGGCCACCGCTGGCTTTGCCCTTGATCGTGATCCATGCTTGGTCACCCGCAAGACGCACACGCACAGTGCGCTCAGGAACTGTGGACAGGTAGCCTTGGGCAAATTGGGAGACACTGGTGGCTAGGGGTCGCCACTCTTCGCTTGTGACCAAGAACTTGCGCTCAATTTCGATGCCCATTGCCTAGACCGCTGTGGTGAAGGAACCGTGGAGACCATAGGGAATGTGGTGTTTCAAGCGCAATCGTGCCACGGGGCCGGCGCTAATGGCTGCCGCATCAAAAATGAGTAACTGCGATTTGTGGCAACTGGCATCATAGACCACTTGCAAGAGCCAGCCATCCTCTTCCCCTTGGGCACCCTGCCAGAGGAAGTCCCCTTTTTGCAAGCCGTGGGGGACGAAAATGGGTTCACCGACAAATCCTCGGGGGGCTGCTGACCAAAACTGTTCCTCGCCCGTCTGGCGATCGTAGCGCCACAGAGCCTGGAGAGGCGCATTGGTTTTCGGATCATGCCCCGCTGCCAAATAGGTGTAGCGATAGGGTTGCCCCACCTTCGCTGGATGCACCACCGGAAATTCACAGGGGCGATCGCTCGCCACTTGCCAATCTACTGCTTTGGTTTTCAGGTTCAAGCGAATCCGCCACAGCAGGCTAGCAGGCAGGGCCGCAAAATTCACTGCCCGAAAATCCATGCCCGGTTCCAGATTAGGAAAGTGGCTGTAGGCAATGGACTCCACATGAATTTCATCCCCAGCTTCGTAGGCATTGGCATGGTGAAAGACAAAACAGGCGGGCATCGTCAGCATCTGGGGAGTACCACCCCGACGAGGCAGCAGCCAAACCCGTGTCGGTTCCTTGGCATTGAATTGAATGCACTGGGCAGCCCCCCGCAGTCCCAGCAGATAGGGCAGGGGATTGAGCTGCACCGGATTTTGGAAAACAATGGCGTAGTTGGGGGTGAGGGCAAAGTCGTGGATAAAGGCAAACCCCGGAATCTGAAACACGGGCTGCGAGACACACTGACCACTGGCATCAAATTCATAGAGGGTAATGCGGGTACTGAGGCCCGGCTTGACACCAAAATTCACCAGCCGCTGCGTCTGGGGATCAAAGCGAGGGTGCGCAGCAAAGGCATCACTCTCCTTGAGCAGACCGTCTAAGTTATCGAGGCCAATGGTTTCTAGAGTTACCGGGTCAAGACGGTGGGGCAGACTCGCTTCCCAGAGCGCCAGTAATTTGCCCCCCCAATAGATCACATGGGTATTGGCAATGTTTTTGACCCGGGTATCGAGGAAATTAGCTAGCCATCCCCCCGGCTTTTGGGTGCCAAAGACACCGCGATACAGAAGGCGATTGGCCTTTTCCTCCGCCAAAAATCCGGCGGTACGCACATAGCGATTGCGAAAATGCACCCGTCCATTCTCAAAACGAAAGGCACAGATCATGCCGTCGCCGTCAAAGGGGTGGGCTAAGGGCACGCCGCCACGCTCCAAGAGGCCGGGGCCATTGCGGTAGAGCGTCCCCACCAAATCCGTGGGCACCGTACCTTCGACATCGTCATCAATCCAGTAGTCATACTCTTGGGTGAGGGATTCGGTACCCCCCCGCCAATCGGCCATTGTGTAGGGGCGATCTATCACTTCAGTCATGAGACACTTGGTTCCAATTCAACTGTGACAGAGGCTTGAGAGTGCGGCGCTGGTACCTGGGGTGGCAACCAGTTCAGGAGGGGTAGCGGCAGTAGCGTACTTAGGTTGGTAATGAGCACCAGCAACCACAGGCGATCGAAGTTGTGCTCAGTAATCCCCAGCCAATGGGTGAGGAGTGCCCCCAACTCATGGGACACCAGATTGGCAAGGTTACTAATGGACATCAGCAGTGCAAAGAGGGTCGCCTCAATTCCCGGCGGACACAGCCGGGCTGCTAAAACGAGTACCGGCATAAAGGCAATTTGCCCCATGACGGCCAAAATCAGGCTATCCCCCAAGCTAAACCACTGATCACTAATTCCCCACTGGCGATTGAGGTGGGTCACCAAAATCAAGCTAGAGAGTCCCAAGAGCGCTGAGAGAATCGTACTCCAGAAGAAAATCGTCCGCAGGGGCAGCGTTTTCAGGTAGCGCTGAAAAACCCACACCCCCAAGAGGGAGGCAACGCTGGTGGCAAGCCGCACCCGTCCCAAAAACTCTGCCTCAAAGCCCAATTCATTGGTGGTGAAGAAAAAGAAGGCAGATTCGGAGCCGGGGGTCGCCTGCCAAAGAAAAAGAAACGCCACCGGCAACCAAATGCGTTTTTGCATCATTGCTTGGCGCACACGGTTAATGTGTTCCCAAGTCTGACTAAGTTGAGGTCGAGCTGTAACCCGTGCTTCGGCGATCGCCCCTGCCACCCCCGACACCAGCAAGGGGAACACCGCCGTAATTTGAAACACGGTACGCGGACTAAACCACTGCAACAGTTGGCCACTAAAGTAAGCGGTGAGAATCCCCCCCAAAGCCGTCGCCGCCCAGCTCAGGGATTGCAGGGTTCCCGTTTCGGCAGTGGATTCTTGGCGTGCCCGTTCAACGACGAGTGAATCAACAATCACATCACTGAGGGCGATGGCGATCGAGGCCGCTAGCATCGCTGCCGTTGCCTGCCAAGGGGTAGCTACCCACGTCCCCAAGCTCAACCATGCCCCACAGCCCAATAAGCCCGACAGGACAAGATAGGAGCGGCGACGAAATCCCAAGAGCGGCACGCTATCGGAAACTAGGCCAAACACCGGCTTAATCACCCAAGGCAGCGCAGCCACCCCCATCAATGCCGCCACTTCCGCCGGTGACAGTCCCAACTCATCCTTAAAGAAAAAGCTAATGGCCAGCCGTGCTAGACCCAGAACCCCTTGGACAAAATACACCAGTAAAATGGCTAAAAGTTCGCCACTGGGTTCTTGCCCAAAAAGGAGCGTCTCCTTGAACCACTGAAACCAGCGTTGAGGTTGCGAAGGTTGAACTAACATTACCAAATGTTAAGCAACAGCATTGCCTCCATCATATCCAGCCACGCTGAAAATTGCTAACACTGGTACTCTTCGACTGGCTTCTACGCTAGTAAGAGACACTGATGGCAGTTATTTGGCGACCTCCAGTTGATCAAGGCGCAGCCAAACTGTAGGGGTAGGCACAGGAAATTTAATCTGTGCATAGTCACCGCGAATCTCCACCACTTCACCGCGTCCCTCGAAGAGATAGGGGGGATAGCGATGATCACTGGCCAAAGCCTCCACACTATTGGCCAACTTTTCTGCAATGACCTTCACGAAATCTCCCTTTTTAATTGCCATAACCACCTCCACAGAAATCGTCCCTCATTGTAGGAGATTCCCTCCTGCGGTTGAATCACAAGGGGCAGCTTGCCGCTAAACTACGCTTAAACGGTGCACCGCAGGAAGTTTTGCCATGGCGTGTATTCCAGTGATTTTATCGGGGGGGGCAGGAAGTCGCCTCTGGCCATTATCCCGCCAAGCCCATCCCAAGCAGTTTATGCGCCTAACCCCCGAAGGACCGACGTTGCTGCAACAAACTTGGCAGCGCTTGCAGGGGTTCCCCGCACTTCAGCCCCCCGTCGTTGTGGCCAATGAAGCCCATCGCTTCCTTGTGGCGGAACAATTTCAAGAGCTAGGGGTGACACCAACGCGGATTTTGCTCGAACCCTTGGGGCGCAATACGGCTCCTGCGATTACCCTTGCTGCTCTTTATGTCACAGAAGTGCTCGCCACTGATGCCATTCTTTTGGTGCTACCAGCCGATCATTGGATTCAGGATGTGGCCGCCTTTCAACAAGGGCTACAACGGGCACTGGCACCCGCCGCCAAGGATTGGTTAGTCACCTTTGGCATTGCCCCTACCTCTGCCCATACCGGCTATGGCTACATTCGCCAAGGGGAAGCGCTCAGTGATCCCCACACCTACCGCGTGGCCGCATTTGTGGAAAAACCCGATTTAGCCACAGCAGAGAGCTACCTAGCGGAGGGTCATTACCTCTGGAATAGCGGCATGTTTCTCTTCCGTGCCCAGAGCTTTTTGGCGGAATTGGCGCAGCAGCAGCCAGACATTTTGCACCATTGCCGCTTAGCACTGCGGGAGGCTCGCGAGGATCTGGACTTTATCCGCGTGGCCAACGATCCTTTCCGCCAGTGTCCTAGTCTATCGGTAGACTATGGGGTGATGGAGAAAACCCAGAAGGCAGCGGTCGTGCCCCTAGAGTGCGGCTGGAGTGATGTCGGCTCTTGGTCGAGTCTCTGGGAGGTGACCCCCAAGGATGAATTTGGCAACAGTTGCCGGGGCGATGTCCTGACCGCGCACACAAAAAATTGCTTTGCCCACAGTCAGCACCGCTTGGTGGCCTTGCTCGGCGTGGAAAACTTGGTTGTTGTTGAAACTGCCGATGCCGTTCTTGTGGCCCATCGGGAAGCAACCCAACAGGTGAAACAAGTAGTGGCGCAACTGCAAGCCCAACAGCGTAGGGAGGCCTACAATCATCGCGTGGTCTATCGCCCGTGGGGACACTATGACTCCATTGACACGGGGCATCGCTTTCAGGTAAAGCGGATTACGGTCAAACCGGGGGCGAGTCTATCGCTGCAACAGCACCATCACCGTGCAGAGCATTGGATTGTTGTCAGTGGTACGGCGGAGGTCACCTGCAATGGTAAGACGTTTTTGCTGACGGAGAATGAGTCCACCTATATTCCAGTGGGCGCCGTGCACCGCTTGGCCAATCCGGGGAAGATTCCCCTAGAAATAATTGAGGTGCAGTCGGGAGCCTACCTGGGGGAGGATGATATTGTTCGTTTCGAGGATGCCTATGGACGACAGACCCCAGAATAGCAGGACCCCCAGCCTAGATGGCGATCCAGGCGATCGCTACCCCCAGGGCAGAACCGACAATAACTTGAATGGGGGTGTGCCCCAATAGCTCCTTGAGGCGGGCTTCTGCTAGTTCATGCCCATCTTGGAAAAATTCATTGACAATTTGATTGAGAATGCGGGCTTGTTTACCGGCGGCTTGGCGTACCCCGGCGGCATCGTACATGACAATACAGGCAAAGACCACGGCGATCGCAAACTCGATGCTATCCCAACCCCGCTGCAGACCCACCCCCGTCGCCAAGGCCGTCACCAGCGCCGAATGGGAACTGGGCATCCCCCCGGTTTCCACCAGCACGCGGAAATTGAGCTTGCGGTGCTTGGCAATGTCAATCAGTAACTTCAGCATTTGGGCGATCGCACTGGCGGCGAAGGCAACCCAAAGAACATGATTGGCCAGTAGTTCACGCAGACCGTCCATGATGGTTACGGAGAAGGACAAACTCTGCGCCCATCCTAACCCACTTCGGGATCATTAATGACTGCGGCTAGTAATGTAGTCAGCGATCGCCTGCAAAGGAAGGGCGGCTGCTCCATACATTGCCAACTCCGCCTTTGCCTCTGCCACCAAGCGTTCCGCCTCTTGGCGGGATTTTTCCAGACCCCACAGGCGGGGGTAGGTCATTTTTTGGGCGGCCACATCCTTGCCAACAGTTTTCCCCAAAACATCGCGGGTGGAAGTTATGTCCAAAATGTCATCCACAATCTGGAACGCCAAGCCAATGTTTGCCGCATAGCGCGACAGGCGTACCACATCAGCGTCCTCCGCTCCAGCAAGGAGTGCACCGCAGACTACGGAAGCCTCCAAGAGTGCCCCTGTTTTGTGGGAGTGAATAAAATGCAGTGTCTCTAGATCAATGTCAGAGCGCCCTTCACACTCTAAGTCCACCACTTGACCGCCCACCAAGCCCGTCGCTGCCACCGCATGCCCCAAGCGCGCCACAATTTTGAGCAGCGACTCTGCGGGGACGTTTTTCGTCTGCTCCACGACATGTTCAAAGGCATAGGCCAGTAAGCCATCCCCCGCCAGAATGGCAATATCTTCGCCATAGACTTTGTGATTTGTGGGCTTGCCACGACGGTAGTCGTCGTTGTCCATGGCCGGCAGATCATCGTGGATCAGCGACATGGTGTGGATCATCTCTAGGGCACAGGCGGTGGGCATGGCCATTTCCACAGTGCCCCCCATCAGCTCACAGGTGGCCAAACAGAGAATTGGGCGCAGCCGCTTGCCCCCGGCCATCAGGGAATAGCGCATCGCCTCGTAGATTTTCTCTGGGTAGGCCACAGGAATCGCCGCTTCCAGCGCCTGTTCCACAAGGGCTTGACGTTCTCTGAGGTAGGCCTTGAGGTCAAAGGTGATGGTGGGCTGGATTTGGGGGGGATCAGCGGAAATCATGGACATCTCCTCAGCGTGCAGGCGGCATAGCAGTCAGGGACAAGAGAGGCTTGTGCCAGTTGTGGCGGCGACAGTAGCTCCATACAGTATTGTGCAACAACATGGCAACGGTCATCGGACCGACGCCCCCCGGAACGGGGGTAATGTAACTAGCCACAGCACAGGCAGCCTCATAGTCCACATCGCCCCAGAGACTCGATTTGCCGTCGGGGCGTTGAATGCGATTAATGCCAACATCAATGACCACGGCTCCCGGCCGAATCATGTCGGCAGTAATCCGCCGCGGCTGTCCCATCGCTGTGACTAAAATCTCGGCACTCCGAGTGACACTGGCGAGATCACGGGTGCGCGAGTGGGCGATCGTCACCGTGGCATTGGCGGTAAGCAACATGAGAGCAAGGGGCTTTCCCACCAAAATACTGCGGCCCACGACCACTGCCGAGCGACCTGCGACATCAATACCATAGGCAGCCAAAAGCTGCATCACCCCCGCCGGCGTACAACTGCGCAGTCCCGGTTCATCGCGCACTAGCCGACCCAAGTTTTCGGGATGCAGGCCATCCACATCTTTATCCGGATGAATCGCGTATAGCAGGGGACGGGGATCAAGGTGGGGCGGCAGGGGCAATTGCAGCAGAATGCCATCCACCCGTTCGTCCTGATTTAGCTCAGTAATTCTGGCCAATAAATCCGCTTCTGTAATGGTGGCCGGTAAATGGGCACCAAAGGATTGAACCCCGATGCGGCCACAGGCTTGTTCTTTGGCACGGACATACACTGCACTGGCGGGGTCATCCCCAACCCGCAATACGGCTAACCCCGGCGATCGCCCCCACTGGGCTTGAAACGTCCGCACATGGTCAGCCAACTGGCGTTCAATGGACTGGGCTAAGGATTTGCCATCAAGGCAGGCAGCGGAGTTTGCAACCAAAGGACACCTTAAGACTAATCACGAAAGTCTAGGGTTGAGTTGCCGAATGCGTTTCCAGCGGTTGGCAACAACATCGAACTAGTTTACCCCAAATGGAGATCACGGGCGCCAGCTTTGCTCAAGTTCTTTAAGCAGTTGTACCAAGGAGCTTAACACTCCCTAGGGGCGATCGCTGGGAGGAGAGGTTTGCTCCACTTGAATTTTGGCAATGGCAGGAGTGGTACACAGGTACGTCAGCACATCCTCCGCACTCATCAGGCGCTTGAGCACCACTTGACCAATCGTAGAAGCGGGATCAGGATGACTCGGCTTGACTTCCACCATCAGCACGACATCTTCCACTTGGTACAGCCAGAGCTTTTCCTCTCCCTCTAGGATGTAGAGACAGGTGCGGGTAATCACGGGCGATCGCCGCCACGCTTGCTCATTCCAGAGGCCTTGGGGTTCCCACACACGGCCAATCTGCCACCCCTCAGTGAGGAAAAAGTATTTCATGCCCCAAGTGGCAATTCATTCCCTTGGGCACTGGCGGTCTCCTCGGGTTCCATGGAATTAAAACAAGCCGCCGCGATCAGCAAAAAAGGTGTTCTTGGCACAAGGGGTAAAATAAAGCCCAGCACCCCAATGATCCCAAAAATTACACCAAGAACCATACGTGCTGTCCTACGGATGCTTTTAGTCACAGGCATTCCTTTTAAGTTCCCATAGGCAAGGATAATTCACCTCTACCGTAGCCTGAACCTTGCCTTTTCACAAGTTGCTGGTGCTAAGCTTTATCGAGAATCGCATCTCGCAAATCCATGCCGTCCATTTCTGCTTTGTAGAGGTTGGCTCCCTTAAAGTTGGCACGACGGGCATTGGCCTTCGACATCTTGGCAGCGATGAGAACTGCATATTCAAAGTTCGCCTCAATGAGACTAGCGCTCTCGAGAATCGCCTCTTGCAAAATTGCGCTTTTGAGATCGGCCAAGTGCAGGTTGGCCTGAAAGAGATTAGCACGGGTGAGATTGGCATAGGCAAGGGTTGCTTCAACTAGGCTCACCCGCCGCAGTAGCGTGCCCACCAAGTTGGCTTGGCGCAGATCGGCCATGGCAATATTTGACTTGTAGAGATCGGCACCCGCTAGGGTAGCCCGCTGTAAACAGGCACCCTGCAAATCCGCCTCAATCAGGTCACTCATGTACAGGTTTGCTCCCACCATGTAGGCATCCGTGAGCAAAGCGTTGCGCAAATCAGCGCCAGCCAAGATAGCCTGATCTAGATTCGCATTCGCCAAGTTGTACAGCTCTAGATTGGCACCAGTGAGGTCTGCCTGTCCTAAATCAGGGCGAATATCGCTGTTTTGTTCCCGCCATTGATTCCAAGCGGTAACCCCCTGCCTAAGAAGCTGGAGATGTTGGGGATTGGCCACGGCAGTTATCCTTGGGCACTCGGCTCACTGTTTTGATAACCGTAAAAATCAATGCGATAGTCAATAATTTTCACGCCAGTTTTTGCTTCAATCTCAGCAATGAGGGAGGGGGGTAACTCCACGTGAACGTCAATAATTTTTTGGGTGTCAAGGCAATTGACATGGCTGTGGCTATCACTGATATTGCCGTAAAGGCGCCCGTCGGCACGTTCAACGCACTCGATAATGCCATGCTCGGAAAGGGCTTCGAGATTTTGGTACACAGAGGTATGGCCGATGTCTTTGCCGGCTTGATTCAGGCGATCGTAGATCTGCCGCGCTGAGAGGTGATCCTTGGCATCCCAGAGCAGTTCGAGAATGGCACGGCGCTGCCGACTGAGGCGCAACCCAAGGCGCTGACAGCGATCAATCGCATCCTCTAGGGAACGAATCGGGGGTAGGGAACTGGGCGCAGGAGACGTGGACACGGCGCTATCCTACAAAAATAAAATTCAAACAGTAGATTTTGGTTATTTTGAGTGGCCGATTGCGGTTAAATCGTAGTTTTATGATTATACCCTTGCTAACCTGTAGCCACTATGATGATAATCAATCCTTTCGTGATAATCAAATTTGCTTATTGTCACTCATTGTCAAGGCTGTCGGCCGGTGTTTGAGAGAGCAAATAAAACCCCAGAAAGGCAAACATCATGGCGGCGATCGCCTTGACCACCTTCACCGGCAGCAATGTGGCAATCCCGCTGCCTAAAAGTACACCTAGAAACGTCGTACACACCAAGCCAGAGGCCACGCCTAGAAACACAGCGATAGCGGAGCGGGCATTACTCCCTAAGGTAATCGCCACCAATTGACTCTTGTCCCCCAGTTCCGACAAGAAAACAATCCCAAAACTCACGGCAAAGGATTGCCAGTCCATCCAATTTCTCCAAAGAGGTTGCTGCTATAGGGCAGATTAACGGTATGGGCAGTTGCGGTCAACAATCGCTCGTGGCTCAGTGTGGCCGAATTAGCTTAAAGCAAGTTACAATTCTTAACATGAATGCTGTTTATACCCCTGTTGAAGACAGCGGAGGTGCTCATGTTCAATACTACTGATGGATCGAGGGCGATCCCACCGCAAATCACCTCTTTGAGCAGTCTGGCACAGGCTTGGGCAAAGCGCTACATCACCAACCTCAACACTACCGCCCTTGCCGAGGATGATCCAGCAGTGGTTGCCCCGCGGCTTTTGGCCGAACTGCGGAATGCCAGTGTCAAGGCTTGGCAGCGCACCGAAGGGTTTTTGGCCGGGGAGATAATTCGCCATGGCATCCCAGCAGAACTGGTGGATCCTTGGAGCATCTCCAAAGACATTCACGACATTTATCAGCGCACGCTCAAGCTTTACGCAGCAGGCAGCGGCATTCAACAAATGACTACCAAGGTGGCCAGTGCCATTGGTGAGATTCGCAACCGCTATACAGCCGTCGATCCGCGGCTAATTGGCTTTGTGAGTATGCAGTTTCACCACACGGGAGTGTTGTTGCTAGAAGTTGCCCCAGCCAGCCAACGCCCGATCCTCAGCAGTTTCTTTAAGGTGATTGACGACCACCTCTACATGCCCCTGCACCGTGCCTACAACGCAGCAGCCAACTACGACTACCATGCCCCTGCCCTAGCCTTAGTGCGCCATCTATTGCCCCAGAGCACAGCGATCGCCACTACTATTTGTGACCGTGTTGCCGAACTCAACCCCCAGCACCGCTGTTTTAGTGGCCCTTTGACCCACCCCAGTGTGCGTGTTTCCAGTATTCGCGATGTGGAAATGTTTCAAATCTACCTCTGGGTCTGTCTTTTGGAGCAAAGCCTTCAAGCCTTACAACGGGAACTCTTTCCCCTGTGTTTGATGCTCTATCCTGCCTTGAATGTGACATGGGAGCTGGTGTTTCAAATGGTGCACCTTTTGGGTAAGGAAATACAAACCCGTGCCGCTGGCTATGATACAAGTGTTCTTACCCCCTACTATCTCTCTGTGCGAGAAATGTTTGATCCCAAGATTTTTCAAGGCCTCCTATGATTCCTAATTTGCAGCAGGTTTCTCTGTCCCCCATTGCTATTGCGGGATCTGGTCTGTGGGCGATCGCCCTCTACTGGGGCTTTTATCCCACGGGGCAAGCCTTCATGCAACGTTTAGTGACCTGGCTAGGGGGTGAAGCCAACCAAAGTGCCGAATTCTGGGCAGGGATGGTGGGGCTAATTCCCTTTATTCTGGTGGGAACCGGCTGCTTTATTCTCTGTAGCCTAGGCTTGGGGCAAAGTTGGGCTTTGAGCTTGGGCCTGATGGCAACCATTGGCGGCGCCATCTACGAACTTGGGCGACGGGATGGCCAGCAATCGTAGGTTGGGTTGCGCGGGAGAATCGGCTAACATTTAGTTAATCTTTTGGTTGCGCTTTAGTGTTTCCTGTGCAGGAAGCGCCATTCATTGCCCTTGAGAATACTCACTGGTGATTCAATGAAAGCGTCTGCGGAGGCCAGTTCTACCCAAGAAACGACACCGCCGCTCAGTTTGCTCCTGTTTGTTGCCAATCGGCCGGGCGATGAAGAGGAAACCGCTGCTATTCAAGCCCACATTCAGCAACTGCCCTCCAACTTTGGCTTTGAGTTAAAAGTGGTGCCCATTGGTGAGCAGCCCTACCTCCTAGAGGAGTACAAACTGGTTGCTACCCCTGCCTTGATCAAAGTTCGCCCTGAACCGCGTCAAACCCTCGCTGGTCGCAAGCTCCTGCAAAAGGTGGACTATTGGTGGCCGCGCTGGCAGCGAGAAGTGGCCCTTGGCCTACAGGCCGATATGCAAAAGTCAGCGGCAGAGCAGTCAGATTGCTCTATGGAACTGAGCCGCCTCAAGGATGAGCTGTTTCAACTGCGCCAAGAGCGCGATCGCCTTGCCGAACAACTGCAATTCAAAGATCGAATTATTGGCTTGCTGGCCCATGAGTTGCGTAACCCCCTCACCGCTGTCGGCATTGCCTTGGAAACCCTAGAATCCAACCTTCAAGATAAAACTAGTCAGCAACTCCCTATTGAGGACATCCAACGCCTATTTCACCATGCCCGCAGTCAGACTCAGGTGATGGGACAGTTGATTACAGATTTACTCTTGGCGGCGCGCGGTCCCCAAGACAAGCTGCAAATCATGGCACGGCAACTAGATTTGCGACAACTGTGCCAAGAAACGGCTGAGGATATGCACCTGAATTTTGAACGTAAAAAGCAGCACTTGACCACCGATATTCCATTAGATCTACCCTTGGTTTACGGCGATGGCGATCGCATTCGTCAGGTGCTTGTCAATCTGCTGGACAATGCCTGTAAGTACACGCCCGAAGGGGGCAAAATTCACCTGAGTGCCTTTCACCGCATGACTCAAAAAGTACAAGTTACCGTCTGTGACACTGGCCCCGGCATTCCCATTGAGCAGCAGGAGAAAATTTTTGGTGAGACAGTTCGCCTCGATCGCGATCGCACCATTGAAGGCTATGGCATTGGCCTTGCCCTTTGCCGTCAGATTATTCGTATGCACTACGGCCAGATTTGGGTGGACTCTCAACCGGGAAAAGGTAGTTGTTTTCACTTCACACTACCCGTTTATAGCTAGCGCTGTCCTTCCTTGACCATGCGGGCGATGGTTTCGGCGCGCAGATAGGGATCCGGCCCAAAGGGCAAAATTTCGTAAAACTCATTATCTGGCAAGCGCATCAGTTGGAGGGACTCCTGCTCGCGATAGATCACATAGACCCCCGGTGGCCATGTTTTGGCACTGCGTACCGGCACCGGAATGTCGCGGCATTCGTCACCGACGCAGACTAAGCGGACGACCTGCGTATTGGGACGATAAACCACCTTATCTTCACGGGTACGTCGAAATAAAAAGCGATCCAAGACCTTGGGTAAAATCTCTGTTTCTGTGCCCCCCAATTGCAAATTTAGCTCCAGCAATTTGTCTTCAAGGGTGAGTTCAATGATGTGGGGTTCAGGAACGAGGGGCTGGGAGTGAATCTCAGTGGTTTCTTGAGGCGGTTCGGCGGTGGGTTTCACCTTTTGGACAATTTGGCTGATATATTCCAGATCCACCGTCGTGATTTTCTTGAATGTGACAAACCAAGAAAGCAAACTAATGGCAACCCCCGGTTCCAAGGCCGTAATCAAGGTTGCTAAATCCAAGTCATCAAGACGAATGGCCTTAAGAGCGGCATCGGTTTGCCCCAAAACAATGGCCTCATCCCCCGCACTGAGGTGTTTGAGGCTACTGTAGAGCAAGCGCAGATCAATCGTTTCTTGGCAGCCTTGGGTCGAAATGCGGTAGGTGATGTCGTAGAGCCAATCTAGCGTCACCAAATCATGGTTGAGCATCCAGAGAGCGACGTTAAAGGCCGTTTGGGGAAAGGCAGCTTGGGCAAGACTTTTGACAATGACTTGGGCGCGATCGCGCTGGAGCAAGGAGAGCAAGGCCGCCTGTTTTTCTGCCTTGGTCGTTAGTTCATGGTAGCCAAGGAGCGCTTGGAACAGTTCTTGATCACTGGGCAGTAATCGAATCGCTGCTGGAGGAGTCATAAGCTTAGTGCCGCTGATTCAGGGAATCCATTGCCCCTCACCCGATGATGAATGCTAAAAAAGCAACGCTAGCTTTTAATTCCACTATAGAGGGTGGCTGGAGGATCTATGCTATTCCCCCACCTTTGCCTCCAACTTGCGAACCCGCTTGAGTAACTGCGGCAATTGCCTCAGGGCAGCAGAGGCTTTTAGGTAAAGGGTTTGATCCATCGCTGGAATCCCCCCCATGCGACTATCGGGTGGGACGGAGCTACTAATGCCCGATTTAGCGGAGACAATGGTGCGATCGCCAATGGTCAAATGACCGGCCGCCCCCACTTGGCCAGCTAGAACGACCTGATTACCAATGTGGGTCGAACCGGCTAAGCCCACTTGCGCACACAGAATGGCATTTTCACCAATGGTGCAGTTGTGAGCCACCATCGTCAGGTTGTCAATTTTCGTCCCATTTGCCACAGTGGTCTCCCCAAGGGTAGCGCGATCAATCGTGGTGCCAGCACCAATTTCCACGTCATTGCCAATGACCACGGTGCCTACTTGGGGAATTTTATAGTGGCGACCATCGGGCAGCGGCACATAGCCAAAGCCATCACTCCCTAGGACGACACTATTTTGCAGGATAACGCGATCCCCCAGTCGTACCCGCTCCCGCAGGGCACAGTGGCTATAGATACGGCAATCGGCGCCAACCACCACATCGTCGTAGAGCGTACAATGACTATCAATGACCGTGCGATCGCCAATCCGCACGCGATCGCCAATCACGGTATAGGCACCAATGGTCACCTCAGCTCCCAAGACGACATCAGCTCCCAAAATAGCCGTGGGGTGAATCTTGGCAGGGGGTGTAGGTTGCGGATAAAACCATTCAATACATTGGGCAAAGGCAAGGTAGGGATGGGGCACCCGCAGTAGAGGACAGGCCGCCTCCCCTTGAAAATCGGGGCGCACAAATACAGCCGCCGCTTCCGTAGTTTGTAACAGGGCAGTGTACTTCGGATTGGCCAGAAAAGAAATATCCGTGGCTGTGGCGGCTTCTAAGGGGGCTACCCCTAAAATTGGGCGATCGCCCTGCTCTGGACAGTCGAGGGTTGCCCCAAACCGTTCAGCTACCTCTGCCAACCGCATCTTGCCGTCCTCATCATTGAATTTGCGTTTTAGCTCAGTCTATCAGGTCTCGTTTGTAGAACCGAATCAAGAATTTAGTGAAATCGTTCATGCCGAACATTTTATCCCTTGCACGGGTGATATTCATTGAGTGACAACTTTGTCAATGTGTTTGTTATATTTTTTAACACGCATGCCCTATCACATGGAGTAAGGAGTACGTTCTATGGAGCAACGCTTCCCCGAACTGAATGTTGACCTCAGCTTTGAACAGGAGTTTCAAATGCGGGTGATGGAGGAGCAAGTGAGTACCATGAGCCTTCAGGAAGCTCGTGAGCTACTGTTGCAAGCCTCTCGCCTCTTGATGATGAAAGACAACGTCATTCGCTCCTTGGTCAAACGCGCTGCCTAGGTCACAAATGTGTGGGACGGACCTCTTTCTCCACCTTGCTTCCTCGGTCGAATCAAGTAGGGGATATGGGGCTGCACCACAATTTTGCTGCCCAAGAGTCCTGAACGTCACAAAAAAACATTACAAAAATAGAAAAAGTTTTGCATCGATGAATCACACCCGTCACTATTTTTCTGAGGTCTCATTCATTGACAACGTTTCAAGGGTACATCCGTCGCACTTCACCTAAAGGCAGTCTCAAACCGAAAAACTAGGGAAGACTTCCCCTTGCGATCGCTCCTAAATCGCTTCTAAGAGGCACTAAGTACGAACCGTCCACTGCTGGTGAGCGTGATCGGGCGATAGGTTATCCCGTCACCACGTTGGCGGCCCCCTGTCCTCCCTCTTTAACCCCATTTCCTCAACCACTGGCTTAACGCTTCAGAAATCAGCCGCCTTTGGCAAAATCAGTGGCGTTTTCAAGACCGCCGTGAGGCCAGTACGACACTGCAACCCTGAGGGGCTTAAACTATTAGCGGAAACATCTCACGTACTCATTATGCCCCTAACCCGTCGTCAAACCCTCGGCCTCCTTGTTGGCAGTGCCGCTACCCTGTGGGTGCGATCGCGCCCAGCTAGGGCTGAAGGTGAGCTATCAGAAATTTATAGGCTGCCCCCCTTGCCCTATGCCTACGATGCCCTAGAGCCGGTGATTGATGCGGAGACGATGCATCTACACCACGATAAACACCATGCGGCCTACGTGAAGACACTGAACAAAGCGCTGACACCCTACCGCCAATGGCATGGGCTAGCTATTGAAGACCTGCTAGGCCACATTCGCCAACTACCCACTGCCATCCAACAGACCGTGCGCAACCATGGCGGCGGCCATGCCAACCATTCCCTTTTTTGGCAAAGTATGGCACCCAATGGTGGCGGTGAACCCACGGGGGAGTTGGCCACAGCAATTGCAGCCACCTTTGGCTCATTCGCAGAGTTTCAAACCCAGTTTCAGCAGGCAGGCCTCAAGCACTTTGGCAGTGGCTGGGTCTGGCTTGTGCTCACCCCCCAAGGGACTCTGGCCATTACCACCACACTGAACCAAGATTCTCCGCTGATGGAAGGGCAAGTGCCGATCTTGGGTAATGATTTGTGGGAGCATGCCTACTACCTGACCTATCGCAATCGTCGCGATCAGTACCTAGAGGCTTGGTGGCAGGTGGTTAATTGGCCTTGGCTGAGCGATCGCTACGTCCAGATGCGCGCTCTTTTGGCTTAGTGAGCAAGTCTTGCTCATGGCGATCGTAGGCATCAATAATTCGCTCCACAAGGGGATGACGAATCACATCCCCCTTGGTTAAATAACAAAACGCGATCCCTTCGACATCTTTGAGAATTTTCGTGGCCACACTGAGGCCCGAGGTTTGGTGTTCTGGTAAATCCGTTTGCGTCAAGTCCCCTGTTACCACCAAGCAGGAGTTAAAACCAATGCGGGTCAACACCATTTTCATCTGGGCAGGGGTAGTGTTCTGTGCCTCATCGAGGATGACAAAGGCATTATTCAGGGTACGCCCCCGCATATAGGCTAAGGGTGCCACTTCAATCACCCCCCGCTCCATCAGGTTGCTAATTTTCTCTGGCTCCACTAACTCGTAGAGGGCATCGTAGAGGGGGCGCAAGTAGGGATCAATTTTTTGCTGCAAATCTCCTGGCAAAAAGCCGAGCCGTTCCCCTGCTTCCACCGCAGGCCGCGTCAAAATCAACCGCTCATAGGTACCGGACAGCAGTGCTTGGACGGCTAGAACAGTAGCCAAGAAGGTTTTGCCGGTGCCCGCTGGCCCAATGCCAAAGGTGAGTGTGTGGCTGCGAATCGCTTGGATGTATTGGCGCTGGCGAAAGGTTTTGGCGCGAATAATGTCGCCGCGCCGGGTGCGAGCCAGAATGTCCCGTTGCAGCTCTTGGAGGGCTTCCCGCTGTTGGGTATCGTAGGCATGGCGGACGGTGAGAATATCCACCCCGGACACAGGACGTCCCTCGCGCCAAAGGGTACCGAGGTCTTGAATCAGTTGCTGGCAGAGTTGAATTTGGGCAGGGGTGCCAGTAATGCAGAGATCCCGCCCCCTTAAAACAAGGGTCGCCCCTGTTTGGGCGGCAAAGATGCGCAGATTGGCTTCTTGCTCACCGACAAGGGCGATCGCACTTTCTGTGCTGAGGAGGTCAATCGTGAGGCTTTCCCTCGTGGTCATACCCAAGGCTTAGCGATTGCGCTTGCGGGCGGCCTCCTGTTTGCGTTTGCGGCGCAGGCTGGGTTTTTCGTAACGTTCACGCCGCTTGACTTCCGAAAGAATACCCGCTTTTTGGATTTTTTTCTTAAATCGCCGCAGAGCGGATTCAATGGATTCGTTTTCACCTAAACGCACTTCAGCCACGCGCTAACTTTGCCTCCTTGATGATGGATAAGAACGACGACGGGAGCGCCGAGGGCGATCGCTCCCTTGATGATCTATTTTAGGCGTACTTTTGGTTTTGGGAATATGCTTGGCCTCGTCATAGACATCTAAGTAAACCTGCTGACCGGCAGCTTGGGCAGCCGCCTGTAAAACCGCTCGAATGGCATGGAGATTGCGCCCCCCACGACCATAGACGCGCCCCTTATCCTCGCCCGCAAAGGCAAGACGTACCCAAATACGAGAATTAGCGGGGGAAAATTCCGCATGGAGCCGCAGGGTTTCTGGTGCTTCCATAAAAGGTTCAAGCAGGAAGCGAATCAAGGCAGCGTAGTTGGGGGCAGCCGACTCGGTCATTGCCTATTTTTTGGCAGTTTCAGGGAGAAGATTCGCTTTGACAAACAGCCGCCGCACGGTATCTGTGGGTTGTGCGCCCTGCGCCAAACGCCGCTTGATAGCCTCTTCCTTGAGGCGCACTTCATCGCGGATCGGATCGTAGAAGCCCAATTCTTCGAGGGCACGCCCATCGCGGCGATCCGTATTATTCATGGCCACAATCCGATAGGTGGCGTTCCGTTTTTTGCCGTAGCGTTTGAGACGCAGTTTAATCATGTCAGCCTATGGAGATAAAAGGGGCAGGTTTTTCTCGACAATTTTCTAATATAACGGACATCTCAAATCGGGTAAAGTAGATTGCGGTTCGAGTTGAGCACTGCCGATGACAAAGACAGCATGGTTATTTCCCGGCCAAGGGTCGCAACACCCGGACATGATGGCGGATTTGCTGACGGCCTATCCCCCGGCTAAGGAGCGGTGCGAACAAGCAGCAGCCATTTTGGGGTGGTCGGTGATTGACTGCTGTGCAGGCCGCATCGGCAATTTAGATCAAACCCTCTATACCCAGCCCAGTTTATTTCTGGTGGAGAGCCTGCTGGTGGATGCTCTCAAGAAACGGGGGGCAAAAGCGGACTTTGTCGCGGGACACAGTCTTGGCGAGTATGTTGCTCTCTATGCAGCAGAGGTCTTTGATTTTGCAACGGGACTGAGGCTAGTGCAGCGGCGAGCGGAATTGATGAATGCTGCGGGTGGGGGCAAGATGGTGGCCTTGATTGGCTTTGACCGCGAGCAGTTGCAAGGGGCGATCGCCAGTACGCCCAATGTGGTTCTCGCCAATGATAACCATCCGGGGCAGGTGGTGATTTCGGGGCTGCCGCAAGCGGTGGACGCAGTACTCGGCAAAATTAAAGTGAAGCGAGCAGTTCCCTTGAATGTGAGTGGGGCGTTTCATTCCCCCTTTATGGCGGAGGCCGCAGCCACCTTTACCACGCTGCTGGAGGAGTGCACCTTCCACGAGGCGATCTTTCCCGTTTTGAACAATGTTGAACCCGAACCGACAAGGGATGCAGCGGTGATCAAGGCACGGTTGCAATCCCAGATGACCGGTTCTGTGCGGTGGGTGGAGACTTGTCATGCCCTTGCGGCAGCGGGGGTGACCCACGCCCTGGAAATTGGCCCCGGCAATGTCTTGGCAGGGTTGGTGAAGCGCACCACCCCAGAGATCGCGGTTACTAGCGTTGCCACAATTGCCAGTTTGGAGAGCCTCCTGTGAGCCGCGATCGCGAGCCGCTGATGAGCCTGCTTCTGTACCATCTCTTCAAGTGGTCGGTGGTGAGTCCTCTCCTGCACACCTATTTCCGAGGGCGCATCTATGGTGCCCATCAGGTGCCGCTGCGGGGACCACTGGTGGTGGTGGCCAATCATGCGAGTTATTTTGATCCTCCCTTGATCTCCAACTGTGTGCGCCGCCCCGTGGCTTGGATGGCCAAGGAGGAATTGTTCCAGATTCCCATTTTTCGGACATTGATTCGGTGGTATGGTGCCTATCCTGTGAAGCGGGGAGCAGGCGATCGTCGAGCGTTGCAAGCCGCCCTTAAAGCCCTCGAACAGGGATGGGCGGTGGGGGTCTTTTTAGAGGGCACGCGCACCAAGGATGGCCGTATCTATGATCCGAAATTGGGAGCAGCACTCATTGCGGCCAAAGCTCAAGCTCCTCTTTTACCTGTGTGCCTTTGGGGGACACAGGAAATTCTCAAACAAGGCGCCTTACCACGTCCCGTTCCCATTACGGTGCGCATTGGTGCTCCCATTCCGCCGCCAGCTTCTGGCGATCGCGCTGTCCTAGAAGCAGTCACTCACCACTGCTGTGACGTGATCCACAGCCTCCACAACTTGGGTCGCTAGATTAGACCATCCTTAGCGGCCATCAGTTTGAGTAGATCCACCACACGGCAGGAATAGCCCCACTCATTGTCATACCAAGCCACCACCTTAAAGAAATGAGGATTGAGTTGAATCCCCGCTGTGGCATCAAAGATACTGGAGCGGCCATCACCAATAAAATCACTGGAGACAACGGCCTCTTCGGTATAGCCGAGAATCCCCTTGAGTTCCCCCTCAGCCGCTGCCTTCATTGCCGCACAAATCTCGTCGTAGCTGGTGGCCTTCTCCGTTTTGAAGGTCAAATCCACCACCGAGACATCGGGCGTGGGCACGCGAAAGGCCATGCCGGTAAGTTTACCCTTGAGTTCAGGCAAGACCAGCGTCACTGCTTTAGCAGCCCCAGTGGAGGCGGGAATGATATTTTGTCCAGCGCCCCGGCCGCCGCGCCAATCCTTCTTACTAGGGCCATCTACCGTCGGTTGGGTTGCGGTAACAGAGTGCACCGTAGTCATTAAGCCCTCCGCCAGTCCAAAGGTTTGATGGAGAACCTTCGCCACGGGTGCCAAGCAATTGGTGGTGCAACTGGCATTGGAGACAATCACATCCACTGCCGGATCAAAGGCCGCATCATTGACCCCGACGACAATGGTTTTCACCTTATCGGCATCCTTGGTGGGGGCTGAAATCACCACCCGTTTAGCACCCGCTTGTAAATGCTGAGCTGCGCCATCGTAGCCAGTAAATAAGCCCGTGGACTCAACCACGTAGTCGGCGCCAACCGCTCCCCAGGGCAGTTCTGCCGGATTGCGAATGGAGGTACAGGGAATAAACTTGCCATCCACTTCAATCCCCTCCGCCGTGGCCTTGACCATCCCTGGGTAGATGCCATGGGTGGAATCGTACTTGAAGAGGTAGGCCAAGTTATCCGCCGGCACCAGATCATTGATGCCCACAAACTCGATGTTGTCTTGGGCAAGACCTGCCCGTAACACTAGGCGGCCAATGCGACCAAAGCCATTAATGCCAACTTTGAGGGTCATGAACACTCTCCCAAGGTAATCAACTAATAACGGGGTAGGGTTGGATCCACTGCCGCAGCATAGGCATCAATGCCCCCCACAATGTTTTTCACATTGCAGAACCCCTGCTGAATCAACCAATGGCCCACTTGCGCCGATCGCACCCCATGGTGGCAGAGCACCAAAGTTTCCCGCTTTGGATCAAAGCGCTGGCAAATGTGGGGTGACCACTGGGGAAACGTACTCAAGGGCAACAATGTGAAATGAGGCAGGTGGGCGATCGCCCACTCCTCAGGTTCCCGCACATCAATGAGTTGCAAGGTTTCCGCCTCTGTGGCTAGGCGTTGCGCCAGTTCCACCACTGTGATTTGTCCTAGCATCGTTTCCCCTTGATTCTAGGAGGACAGATTGGGGATCGTATTGAAATCATCCTTAAGATTCACCTGCCGGCGGTAAGGTCTGGTAAGCGACCTCAATAACCGTCGGTTGATGCGCCACTTGGGGCACATCTAGCACTGCCGTATTCACCAAGTTAAAGAGGGGATTGGCCAAGATACCCGCCAAGGAGGTGGCAATCACCATCATCACTAAACCCACCTGCAAAGGACGCATACCAAAGCTTGACCAAGACACCTCCGGGTAGTTTTGCACTGCCTGGGACATTTCTTGGGGTTCCTTGACCACCATCATCTTGACGACGCGGATGTAGTAGTAAATGGAGATCACACTCGTCAATAGACCCAGCAACACCAAGCCATAGGCGCCCGCTTGCCAGCCGGCCCAGAAGAGATAAATCTTGCCAAAAAAGCCCGCCAAGGGAGGAATCCCCCCTAAAGAAAGCAGACATAGGCTTAGGCCGAGGGTAAGCAGAGGGTCTTTTTGATAGAGACCCGCATACTCACTGATTTGATCGGTACCCGTGCGCAGCGAAAAGAGAATCACACAAGTGAAGGCACCGAGGTTCATAAAGAGATACACCAAGAGATAAAAAAGCATACTGGCATAGCCAGCCTCTGTTCCCACCACTAGGCCAATCATCACAAACCCCGCCTGACCAATGGAGGAATAGGCCAGCATCCGCTTCATGCTCGTTTGGGCAAGGGCAACCACATTGCCGAGAATCATGCTCAAGATGGCCAGCACCGTAAAGATGAGTTGCCACTGAGCGGTCACCACGGGGAAAGCCAAGGTTAGAAAGCGAATGGCAAGGGCAAAACCCGCCGCTTTGGAACCAACGGAGAGAAAGGCAACCACAGGTGTAGGAGCACCCTCATAGACATCGGGCGTCCATTGGTGAAAGGGCACCGCGGAAATTTTGAAACTAATGCCAGCAATCACAAAGACAAGAGCAATGACAAGCCCCAGGGATTCTGAGGACAGCGCTTGGGCGATTTGCGGCAGTTGGGTGTACCCTCCAGAGAGGCCATACAACAGGGAGCAGCCATAGAGGAAAATGGCTGAGCTGGCTGCGCCTATCAGCAGATATTTCAGGGCAGCTTCGTTAGAGCGGCTATCCCGCTTGGTGTAGCCGGTGAGCAAATAGGAGGCAATACTCAGGGTTTCTAGCGCCACAAAGATAAAGACCAGTTCTTGGGCAGCGGCAACCAACATGCCCCCCACGGTGGCCGTCAGCAGAATGGTCATAAATTCACCGAGGGAACTGCCAGTTTGTTCCACATAGCGAATGGACATGAGAATGGTGCCCAAAGCTGAAAGGGCAATGAGTCCTCGGAAGAAGAGACTGAGGTGATCGGAAATAAAGCTGCCAAAGAAACTGACAGTGTCGGGCTGAGTCCACAGCGGAATCATCGTGGCGATCGCTCCCCCTAAACCGATAATGGCAAAGTAGGGGGTCCAGCGATCAGCTTGCCGTCCCTGAATCAAATCCGCCAAAAGAACGACCAGTAACGTCACAATCACAATGGTTTCCGGCAAAATGGTAGCGGCATTCAACTGCCCGGCTAGTGTCACCAAATCCATAACTCTTTCCGCGCCTTGAGGGAGTCCCCCATATCTTATCACTCAGATTTTCATTTCACTGCCCGCTGGCAATCGGCTTGCGCCTACAGGGGGAATTAGGCAGCGAGGTGAGGTCTGGCTTGTTTCTCAGGGGAGAATGTGCAAAGAGCCGCGATCGCCATCTAGCTCCGCTGCTACCCCGACGGGTAAGGCAGCATTGACCCCCTCATGGCCAAAGGGCAAGTCACTGACAATGGGAATTCCCAAATCCCCCAAGCGATCGCCCAAAACCTCCATCACGCGAAAATTGGGTTGGGTGGTGGGATCCTCACAGCGACTAAAACGCCCTAGGGCAATCCCCTTGATCTGATGCAACACGCCACTGCGGCGCCACTGCGTCAGCATGCGGTCAATGCGATAGGGGGCTTCACCCACATCCTCTAGGGCTAAGATCACATTCTCAAAAGGTGGACAATCAGGCGTGGCCAGTAGATGAGTCGCAACTGTTAAATTCCCCACCAAGAGACGCCCCTGCACCACACCGCCCCCCCAACCGGTTCCCAAGAGCGGCTCTAGGGGTTTGCCCCGCACGAGATCAAAAAGCCGCTGCTGACTCCACAGGGGTTCTGCCGCTAGGGTGGTGAGTACTGGGCCATGGACACCGGCCACCCCTTGGGCAGCATAGCTCCACAGCAGCGCCGTAATATCCGAAAAGCCAATGAGCCATTTCGGCGACACCACTGGCCACTGCCACTGCTCTAAAAGACGCGTTGCCCCAAACCCGCCCCGCCCGCAGAGAATCCCCTTAATAGAATCATCTTGCAATAAGTGCCGCAGGCGATCGCGCCGCTGTTGATCGGAACCCGCAAGGTAGCCCCAACCTGCAAAAGCAGCCTCATCCACAATTACCTCATAGCCTTGGGCTTGCCAACAGGCCACTCCTTGCCAAAAAGGTTCCCTTTGGCGAAGAACACCACTAGGAAAGGCAACGGCAAGGCGATCGCCCGCCTGCAGGGGAGGGGGTAAGGTTGCAGAGAGGGTCACGTTGATTTACTGCGGGCAGAGGGTTTTGCCCCTTGGGCGATCGCGCTACTACAGACCCAGTTTTCTGGCAGGCCAGGGTAACCGCGCCGCAGCGCCTCCGGGCAAATGGTATAGATCGTCAGTTGGCAATCAATCAGTTGCAGCCCGTATTTCTCCGTTTGCTTCAGGGCCTGCTTGAGAATGGAATCGTTGTCAAACTCCATTGTGCGGTTGCATTGCACACACACCATGTGGTGATGGTGGTGCGGAGACATTGTATTAAGTTCGTAGTGCTTGTGTCCCTCAGCCAGTTCCAACTCCCGCAAGATACCCATCCGTGACATCAACTTCACAGTGCGGTACACGGTGGATAAACTAATGGAGTGCCCCTGTTTGCGCAACTCATGGTGCAGGTCTTCAGCGCTTAGGTGGTTGCCCTTAGGCAGATTCTGGAAAATATTGAGAATGGTTTCTCGCTGTGGCGTCAACCGCCAGCCTTTCTCGTTTAGTTCCGCCTTTAAGGCTGCTGCTGTATAAAGTGGCATAGGAGATTCGCTTGATCTGCCGATATTGGTTTGCATGATAGCCGACAAGCAGTTCATTTGCAACAACCGCAACTTATTGAGAATGATTACAGTAGTTTTACTGAACTTTCTGCAAATTAGTTGCAACGCCCAAATACAATCCAAGCAATCATCAATGGGTTGAGTTGAATGGTCTGGAACCACGCTCAAAAAACAATCCCTAATTTGTTTGCCGTTGCGGCTTGGGTCGCTGGAACTTCGACATTGGGGTAAAGTCTTCGACGGGCACATCCTTGAGCGCCTGACTCATGAAATCCCGCCAAATGGGTGCCATAAAGCCACCTCCCGTTGCCCCCTGCCCCAAGGGCGCATAGTTGTCATTCCCCGCCCAAACAGCGGCTGAGAGTTGCGGCACATAACCCACAAACCAAATATCCCGCTCAGAAGAGGTGGTGCCGGTTTTGCCGGCGGCGGGTCGGCCAATGTTGGCGGCAGTTCCTGTGCCACTGGTGATCACACTCTGCAGGGTGTTGTTGAGGGCAGCAGCAGCCCAAGGATCAAGCACGAGTTTGGGCCGCGGCGTGTGATCTAGCAGTAAGTGGCCATTGTTATCGGTAACTTGAATAATCGTCGTGGTGGGGGATTGCCAGCCATTGTTGGCAAAGGTGGCATAGGCAGCGGCCATTTCCAAGGGCGTGAGATCTACCGCTCCCAACGGCAGGGAAACGACAGGAAGCATGGGACTGGTAATGCCAAGGGTACGGCAAATTTCAATGACGCGCTCAATGCCCACCTCCTGACCCAGAACAATGGCGGGAATGTTGCGAGACAGCGCTAGGGCCATGCGCATGGACATGCCACCCATAAAGGAGCCATCGTAATTGCGCGGCACATACCAGCCATCGCCATCGCGGTAACGCACAGGAGAGTCACTAATGCCAGAATCGGGCGTGTATTTGCCACTGGCGTAGGCAGCATAAAAGACAAAGGGCTTAAAGGCAGACCCTGGTTGCCGCATTGCCTGCGTGGCGCGATTAAACTGGCTACGGTTGTAGTCCACCCCGCCCACAAGGGCTTTGACATAGTGGGTACGCGGATCCACCGCCGCTAGAGCCAGCTGATCTGCCCGCACACCACTGCCCCGTAGGGTCGCATAGCCGCGTTGGATTGCCTCTTCGGCGATTTTTTGTAGCTTGACATCGAGGCTACTTTGTACCCGCATTCCGCCACGGATGACCGCTTCACGGCCAAATTGACGGGTTAACTCCTGCAACACAGCATCCGTAATCCAAGGGCTACGACTGCGCTGGAAGGAGGTAATTTCTCCCAGCTTGAGGGGTTCTTGGGCAGCGGCAGCCGCCTCTTGGGGGGTAACCCAACCCAACTCCACCATCCGATCCAGTACTAGTTGCTGCCGTTCTTTGGCGAGGTCAAAATCCACAAAGGGGCTATAGGCCTCTGGGGCTTGAATAATCCCTGCCATCATGGCGGCTTCGGCAAGCGTGAGATCTGCGGCATTTTTTTTGAAGTAGCTTTGGGCTGCGGTTTGTACACCGTAGGTATTGTGTCCCCAATAGACTTGATTGAGGTACATCTCCAAAATTTCATCTTTGCTGAAGATCTGCTCAAGGCGCATGGCCAGCACCGCCTCAGCCACTTTACGGCTAATGGAGCGATCTTGAGAGAGAAAGAGATTCTTTACCAATTGCATCGTCAGGGTAGATCCCCCCTGCACGGTACGCCCAGAGGTGAGGTTGACTATCAAGGCACGGCAGATGCCAATGGGATTAATACCGCGATGCTGGTAAAAACTGCTGTCTTCGATCGCCATCACCGCCAGCTTCAGATTGGGCGAAATTTCGTTGAGGGGAACAACTTCGCGGTTTTCTTCATCGTGCAGGCTCACCAGTAGGGTGCCCTTGGCGTCGTAAATATGCGTGGTTTCACTGGGAATGTAGCCCCGCAGCGATCGCACATCCGGCAGATTCCGAAAGCTAATCGCCAAGCCCAGCAGACCACCCCCGATAGCCGCACAGCCAAAGGTCATCCCCACAAGGAAGGTACGGTTAGCAATTCGCAGTACCCCACGCCAGAAGTTTTCATCTTGAGGGCAGGTTTGAGAGGGGTGTTTGCCAAGGGTAGTGGTGGACACGACAGTCGCTTCCTCACGCCAATTATTTTTTGCTTCGTATATGATTTTTTTATTGGAATAAGAGTAGGAGATGGCAAAATTGCCGCGCGATCGCAATTGATTGCTATGATAGCCATCCTAGATTAAAAAATGTCCTTGCCCAATCCAATGCCCAATCAAGTGATGTCTTCAGACCTTGAGGCCACAATTGCGCGGCTCCAGCGCGGCGTTGTCGAAACCTTTCCCCATGTCCCTGATTCCACCAAGCCCGAAGAAAATCTCTGGGTCTATCTACGGCAAACAGAGCGTCCACTGCGGATTAAGTTTGGCATTGACCCCACCGGCAGCGAAATTCACCTCGGTCATAGCATTGTCCTGCGCAAGTTACGCCAGTTTCAGGATGCGGGGCACTGTGCCGTACTGATTATTGGTGACTTTACGGCTCAAATTGGCGATCCCAGCGGCAAGTCAGAGGTACGCAAACAACTCACCCCTGAGGAGGTGGCAGCCAATGTGCAAACCTACCTTGAGCAGGTGAAGCCTATTTTGGATTTTGAGACCCCCGGCCGCCTGGAAATTCGCTACAACTCGGAGTGGCTCGCCAAACTAGATTTGCGGAAAATTCTCGAGCTACTGAGCACGATGACTGTCGGCCAAATGCTGGCCAAGGAGGGGTTTGCCGAACGCTACGCCAAGGAAACGCCGATTTTTCTCCATGAGTTTCTCTATCCATTGATGCAGGGCTATGATTCCGTGGCGGTGGCCGCCGATGTGGAATTAGGGGGGACGGATCAAAAGTTCAATATTGCTGTGGGTCGCGATTTACAGCGTCACTTTGGCCTGCCAACGGTGCAGTTTGGCCTGCTGATGCCCATCCTCGTGGGCACGGATGGGGTGCAGAAAATGTCCAAGTCCCTTGGCAACTATGTGGCGCTCACAGAGTCGGCGGCGAGTATGTACTCCAAGCTGGAGAAAATTCCCGATGCCTTGGTGAACCAATACATTGAGTTGCTCACGGATTTGCCATTGGAGAGTTTACCTACCAATCCCCGCGATCGCCAGAAGTTACTGGCTTTGGAAGTTGTCAGTCAATACCACGGGCGGGATCTCGCCCTGCAAACCCAAGCAGAACTAGCCGCGATCGTCACCCAAGGGCAAACGGCACAGGCGGGATCCATTCCAGAGTATTCCCTAGGGGCGTTTCAGTTTCCTGTGAAGCTGACCTATGTACTTAGTCACACCAAGCTCTGCCCCAGTAGCAGCGAAGCACGGCGGCAAATCCAAGGGGGTGGCGTGCGGCTTAACGGCGAAAAAATTACCGATGTGGACTTTACCCTCACCGCACCGGAACCCTATATCAACCAAGTGCTGCAGGTGGGCAAGAAAAAATTCCTGCGTTTTGTGCCCTAGGCGTTTTTTCACCTTCTTTGCCAGGATTCATTCAAGATAGAGATAGAACAGTCAGGGAAGGGAGCCGATGAGTGAGCAGGAATTTCAAGCCAAGGTACTCAGTGAGTTACAGGCACTGCCCACAGATGTGGAGAAACTGGGCACCGATCTTGAAAAACTCCAGACGGATGTTCACAAACTTCAAGGGGATGTCACCAAGCTCCAAGGGAATGTGAATCAGTTAGCCACTCAGGTGAAAAATCAAGGGTACAAGTTTGAGGTCTATCAGCGGGGCACCGAGGCCATGGTGCGGATGACAACCACAATTATTATTGCCGCAGCCTCAGTGGTGGTTCTGTCGAGTCTTTCGCCCGCCATTACGACGCTGCTGAGCGCGATCGCCCCCCAAGGGAATTAATCCGTATGCTCCCCTGCACACAAAGTGCAAAATTTGTTAGGATTTCTTTACTTATTGGCTTCATGCTCTTGAGTACGAGTTTGGCGGTGACTTTTCCCTTGAATACGGCAGAGGGCCTCAGTACTGGTGTCAGCAAAACGGTTTTAGACAATGGCCTCACGGTGCTGATTAAAGAGATTCCCACAGCACCCGTTGTGAGTTTACAGGTGTGGTATCGCGTCGGTTCTCGCCATGAACCCAAGGGAGAAAACGGCATTGCTCACCAACTGGAGCATTTGATGTTTAAGGGCACCAAGAGCCGTCCCGTCCAGTTTGGTCAGTTGTTTTATGCCCTTGGCAGTTCTTCCAATGCTTTTACCAGCTATGACATGACTGCCTACCACCACACGGTGTCCGCTGACCAGCTGGAATCACTGCTGATCCTTGAAGCTGATCGCCTGCGCAATACCCTGATGACCGCCGATGCCCTTGAGAGTGAAAAGCGGGTGGTAATCTCAGAGCTGCAAGGCTATGAAAATAGTCCTGAATATCGCCTCAGTCGGGCGGTGATGGCCGCCCTCTATCCCGATCATCCCTATGGCCTGCCAGTGGGGGGAACAGCCGAGGATGTGGAGCAGTTTACGCTGCCAGCGGTGAAGCATTTTTATCACCAGTACTATCGGCCGGATAATGCGGTTGTGGTCATTGCTGGCGATGTCCGTCCGCCAAGGGCATTGGAACTGGTTAAGGGAACCTTTGGCCAGATTCCCCGGCCAACTGACCCCCTAAAGTCTGCCGCGTTGTCGCCCCCAACGGCAGGTTCATCCCAGCGAATTCGCCTCACCGAACCGGGGAGTGCCCCCCTATTGCAACTGGTGGTGCCCATTCCAGCAATCACCCATGCCGATCAGGCAGCCTTGGATGTGCTGGATATGCTCCTCAGCGGTGGCCGCAGTTCCTATCTCTATCAGGAACTCATGGAAACGGGTCAAGCCAGTTCGGCCTACTCCTATGTGGCGGCGTTGCAGGCGGGGGGCTGGTTTGAGATTGGGGCGATCGCCGCTCCAGAGCAATCCCTTGCGACGATTGAACAAACCATTGGCCAGATTCTTAGCCAACTCGGGCAGCGTCCTCTGACCACAGGTGAATTGCAACGGGCCAAACAGCAGCTTAGGGCGAATTTTGTTCTCCGCAATCGCGACATTGATGCCCAAGCCAGTCAACTGGCTAACGATGAGACCCTAACGGGAGATTACCGCTTTAGCGATCGCCACCTTGCCGCCATTGCAAAGGTCACCGCTGCGGATATTCAACGAGTCGTGCAAACCTACTTTGGGCGCGATCGCTGGATTGTGGGGGAGTTTATTCCCAGTGAATTTGCCGATGTGGAACTCTCAGGCCGCCCTCCTGCCCAAACCACGGCGCATCATCTTGTGGGTGAGCCAGTGGATCCGCAAACCATTGCTGCCTATTTACCCCAAGGGAGTGGGCAGGTTACCCCAGAGGTCAAGGATCATGGCGTAGAAACCTTCACACTGCCAAATGGCCTGCGGGTGCTCCTACTGGTGGATCGCAGTACGCCAACGGTGACACTGGCAGGACGCATTGATGCAGGAACCGCCTACGATCTGCTAACACAACCGGGGGTGGCTAACCTCACTGCTGCCAATCTCCTCAATGGCACCTGCCATAAATCCGCCCTGACCTTGGCCCAGACCCTTGAGGATCGGGGCATTAGTCTAGAATTCAGTGCCTTTCGCGATGGCGTGGACATTGAGGGCTATGCCTTGGCTAGTGAACTGCCCACCCTCTTGCAAACCCTTGGTGAAGTCCTTCAAGAAGCCACCTTTCCAGAAGCGGAGTTCAAGCTGAGCCAACAACGCTATCTCACGGCCCTAGGTCTTGAGGCGGATGATCCGGTGCGCTGGGGGCGCCGTGTCCTGCAAGAAACCCTCTATCCCGCCAATCATCCGCTGCATCCCTTTGCCACTCCTGACTCCGTACAGGCGATTCAACGCCAAGACCTGTTGAACTTTTATCGTGCTGCCTACAGGCCAGATCACACGATTTTGACGCTGGTGGGAGATTTTGACCCACAGGAGGTGCGATCGCGCCTCAATGCAATTTTGGGTTCATGGCAATCCCAAGGGGATCCCCTCTCCCTGTCGTTTCCGCCGGTCTCGCCCCCGGCTCACACCCTCTTTAAGAATGCGGTAATTCCTGGTAAAAGCCAAGCGATAACCTATCTGGGCACACCGGGGATTGATCGCCGCGATCCCCGCTTCTATGCCGCAATGCTCATGAATCATATTTTGGGAGGAGATACGCTTGCCAGTCGCTTGGGCACCGAGATTCGCGATCGCCAGGGGTTAACCTACGGCATCTATAGCTTCTTTAGTGCCGGTCGCCAGGCCGGGCCTTTTGTCATCCAACTGCAAACAGCCCCTGAGGACACTGCCAAGGCCATTGACGCCACCCGGCAACTGCTGCGCGAAGCTCGCCATCAGGGCTTGACCGCTGCTGAACTCGATGCCGCCAAGCGCAGCCTCGGCAATACCTACATGGTGGAGTTGGCAAATGTCGATGTAGTGGCACGAACGCTGTTGGGAAATGCCAGTGTGGACTTACCGCCAGAGGAGCTACAACAGTTTAGCGATCGCCTGCAGGCCGTTACATTGGATCAAGTGAATCAAGCCCTGCAAGACCTGATTGATCCAGACCGCCTTGTAATTGTCACTGCCGGTTCCACCGTTTCCTATCGCCCCTAAAACCATGGCCAGCCTCAGCCTAGGACTCTACCAACTGGAACAGTGGGCCAACCAATGGGTGACGGCTCAACTGAATGATTTGACCATCCTCAGTGTGGGGATTGTCTTTCTTGCCGGACTCCTCACCAGTCTGACGCCCTGCACCCTCTCGATGCTGCCGATAACCGTGGGTTACATTGCCGGCTACGCGGCCAAGCAAAATAGCTCCGTCCTGCGTCAATCCCTTTGGTTTGCCTTGGGGCTGGCTTGTACCCTCACAGTTCTGGGCATGGTGGCTGCCGTTGCGGGTCGCATTTACGGTCAAGTGGGGTGGGGGTTGACGATGATTGTCAGTGTCGTGGCAATTCTCATGGGCTTAAACTTGCTCAATGCCCTACCGCTGACATTTCCCCGCAGTCGCTTCTTAGAGGAATTGCCGCATCGTGTCCCGGCGGGCGTGCAGGCCTATACCTTGGGGGCTACCTTTGGCTTGGTGGCTGCTCCCTGTAGCACGCCGGTGCTGGCAACTCTGTTGGCGTGGGTGGCAACCACCCAAAAGCTAGGGGTAGGGGCAGGATTGCTTTTGGCCTACACCACAGGCTACGTGGTGCCCCTGATCTTGGTGGGGGTGTTTAGTGGGGCATTGCAAAAGCTACTGGCGCTGCGGCGGTGGTCACGCTGGATCACGACGTTGAGCGGCGTGTTTCTGATTGCCTTTGGGGTCATTGCGTTGGCCATTCGGTTGTAGCGATCGCGCGCCTTCGGATTTTTTTTGCAAGCACCTCTGGACAAAAATATTCTCTCAGCTTGGCAATTTTCTCAAATCTTCTCTCCTCAAGGCTTTGAGGAATTTCTAACAGATTTAGAGGTGCTTGAATTTTCCCGAAACAGGCTTCCAAAGAGAGTTTGGCCAACCATACCACCGCCGATCTAAAAATTTTACACAAACAAAAAAATCATCTCCTCTAGGTGCTTGAAAATGATCTGTGCTATAGTGCTTCTAGAGCACCTTTTAGAGGGGCGGAGTGCTGGGACTTGCTCCCAGCCGAATCAATGGAAACACCTGTAATCGCTAAACAAGTGCTTTAAGTTCCGAGTGCTGGGACTTGCTCCCAGCCGAATCAATGGAAACGCAGAAACGATCAGATCCTTATTCTTGATATTAGAGTGCTGGGACTTGCTCCCAGCCGAATCAATGGAAACGGCCCCAGAACGAAATATTCGGCCGTCGACCCGCGAAGTGCTGGGACTTGCTCCCAGCCGAATCAATGGAAACCGCTTTAGAAACGGATGGGGTTCTGGCAAAAGAACCCGTGCTGGGACTTGCTCCCAGCCGAATCAATGGAAACTATCAATGAAGGATCGCATCCAGATGTCCAACACTTGTGCTGGGACTTGCTCCCAGCCGAATCAATGGAAACTTCATAGATGCCGACAAACTCATACTTACTGCGTGCGTGCTGGGACTTGCTCC
>NZ_JBKBHZ010000003.1:0-171926 GCF_046299655.1 Thermosynechococcus sp. | reverse complement strand
CAAGGGGTGCGGTACACATGATCCAACCCCAGTGCCAGCAGGACCCGCCAACTGAGAAAGCCAAAGAGGGCAGGGTCTTCGGGATAATTGGTTTGATAGAAGCTGAGGGATTGCCCCTGCTCAATCACGGTGCCAGCCATACTGGCGATCGCAATCCCCAGTAACAGGAGAATAGCGAGGCGCAGATCGCCAAGGAGAGCAAGAACACGGCGAAACACAGGGGCATTCATCTTAAGAGTTGCGTTACAGTGGCCAATTCACCCAGTCTTGGGGCTTCAAAAAGGTGGTGTACAGTTCCGCTTCGCGGCTATGGGGTTCCGGGCTATAGCCATATTCCCAGCGCACCAGGGGGGGCAAGGACATCAAAATGGACTCGGTGCGGCCATTGGTTTGTAGGCCGAAGATCGTGCCGCGGTCATAGACAAGGTTAAATTCCACATAGCGCCCGCGCCGATAGAGCTGGAATTGCCGCTCGCGATCGCCATACTCGAGGTGGCGCCGCCGTTCCACAATCGGTAGGTAGGCCTCAAGAAAGGCTTGGCCACAGCTTTGCACAAAAGCAAAGAGGTCTTCCCACGAACGAGGGCCAATCGAACCAACCTCTCGGCTATAGCGAGCCGCCTCACCGTTGGGATCAGAGCCGCGGTATAGCTCGCGATCGCTGCTGTCTTGATAATCAAAGAAAATGCCCCCCACACCGCGGGTTTCGCCGCGATGCTTGAGGTAGAAGTACTCATCACACCAGCGCTTGAACACGGGATAGTACTCAGGGTGGTGGCGATCGCAGGCCGCTTTGTGCACCTGATGGAAGTGTTTAGCATCCTCAGCAAAGGGGTAGTAGGGGGTCAAATCCGCCCCACCGCCAAACCACCACACCGGCCCGGCTTCAAAGTAGCGGTAGTTCAAATGCACCGTTGGCACATAGGGATTGCGGGGATGGAGCACCATGGAAGTGCCCGTGGCATAGAAGCCATGACCTGCCGCCTCTGGCCGCTGCGCCAAGATGGAGGGCGGCAACTGCTCCCCCCACACCTCCGAGAAATTAACGCCCCCCTGTTCCAGAAGCTGGCCATTTTTCATCACCCGCGAGCGCCCGCCGCCCCCTTCAGGACGTTGCCAACTGTCCTCTTGAAACTGGGCACCGCCATCGGCAGCTTCCAAGGCCTGGCAAATCTGATCCTGTAAATCCTTGAGAAACGTAGCCACCCGTTGACGTGAGTCATTCGGCACAGCAGTGGTCGCAGAAGTTGCAGCAGTCATGGTAAATATCGAAATCCTAGTAAACGGTCTTGAGGGTCAAAAGTCGCTTGCAAGCGTGTCTAGGCTTTATTGTACTGTTCTGCCAGCACCTGGGCGAACTTGGCGGCAAGGGCAGCCACCCACTGTTCATCCTGCTTGGTATAGCTGCGCGGCGCATTGGTGCCTAGAATCATCACGGTTTGCTCATCCACGGGTTGGCAGATTACCCCTTGGATATTGGGGGGCAAATAGTCAAATTCAATGCGACCAGGGTAAAGGGCCAGATTCACTAAATAGATGGGGCGTTGGGTTTGTAGGGCACGCTGCACAATTGGGCCGGGGGTACTCATTGGGTTTGGGCCGAGAATGCCGCGCCGCAAAAGGGGGCGATCGCGCCGCCAAATGACGATCGACTTTGTAGGTGTATTCGTCAGCAATGTATAGGAAAGCCAGGCCAGTTCTGTTTTCAGGGCAGGCTCCAGATCAGCGGCCAGTTCAAAGCCCTCTTCCCCTTCAAGGATCACCGCTTCCGGGGGACGGGGCTGCACCTGCTGCCAAATCAACGTCGTTAAAATCAAGACTGCTGCTAGGATCACCCCGACAACATCGGCGCGTGCTTGGGAAGGGGTCAGCAGCGGCGTCAAGAGACGATTGAGCAGGAGCAGGGTGCCCCCCAGAATCCCCGTTGCCAGGGGCAGATAGCGCAGGAATTGATTGTTCATCACAATCTTGAAAAATGGCCCGACAGTCACTGTATCTATTCTCTGTTAGTCTAATCTTGCGGTGGGAAGAGTAAATGGCACCATGCCAAGATCAGGGTTCGCAGGCCTCAGGCGGGGGGCGATCGCCCTTTTGGAACTGGTGAGCTTTAGCCTTTTAGACCCTCTCCCCTTGGCCCTTGGCGGTGCACCGCCGGCCATTCTCGCCAGTCCTAGGGCTGCCCCCTTGCACCTAGAAATCAGTCTCTCGCGGCGGCAACTAACCCTCTATCGCGGCCAGACCCCCCTGCGCCGCTATCCCGTGGCCGTTGGCCGACCGGGGTGGGAAACCCCTGTGGGCACATTTCAAGTGCGGCAGATGATTCGCGATCCCGCCTGGAAAAATCCCTTTACCGGTGTCGTGATTGCCGGCGGCCATTCTCAAAATCCCTTGGGACGGCGTTGGATTGGCTTTTGGAGTGATGGCAAAAATTGGGTTGGGCTGCATGGTACCCCCAATCCTGAGTCTGTGGGTCAGGCGGTCTCCCACGGCTGCGTGCGCATGTACAACCACGACATAGAGGAGCTGTTTGAGAAAGTGCATCTGGGTGTGCCTGTGATTGTAGTGCGCTAAAAAGGGACAACAAGGGCTGCGCCAAAAAAGACGACAGCGATCGCGTCCACCAAGCCATGGAGGATGACCCCTGCCCAGAGGCGCTGGGTACAGGCAAAGGTGTAGCAGTAAAAAAGGGAGGCCAAGGTTGCCATAAGGACATACACCCCTCGGTAAACCGCAAGGGGCAGTTGAATATGGGCGTTCGGTTCATTCCCCATATGGACAATGCCAAAAACCAGAGAGCAAATGAGAATGGCTCCCCAAGCAATGACCGCCGCAGGTTGGCGATCGCCCCCAGCTTGCTGCAACAGATCCCGCAGGAAAATCATCAAACCACTGCGAAAGAGTACCTCTTCAAAAATGCCCACCCGCATAGCAAAGAGGGTTACATAGACAAACACCTCCAGCGGCGAGGGGGTGAGGTTAAATTGCCCTAGGGGCAAAAACCCCAAGAGACTCCCCAAGGGCACCAGAGTCAGCAAGGCGGCCAAAAACATGCCCCCCAGTAAACGCGCATCGCGCCAGCGCGGTTCAAAGCTATAGCCAAAGTGCGATCGCCCCAACCCCGTGCCAAAAATAACCACTAAGATGAAGAGTTGCACCGCCACAAAAGGGCCAAAGCGAAAGTAGGGTGTTGAGAACCAATAGAGGCTAAAAAGCGAGACCGCAATTAGGGGAATGTCGTGTAGTCCCAATCCCGTGGGGGTCACCCGTGGGGGGTGTCGCCGCTGCCAATCGCCCCAAGCACACAGGAGCAGATAAATCGGCGTAATGATAAATCCTTCAGTGTAGTCTTTGGGAAATGCAGGCGAAATCAGCCCACTGTGGCTGAGCAATAGATAAAGCGCTGCGCCACCGATCCAACCCCACAGCACCGCCGTCGGCGTGGTTTGCTGCTGCAAGAGGAAAGGGACACGCACCATTGCCCAGACACCCGCGAGAAAGACCAGCAAATTCAGCGCCGGCTGATCGGCAAAGATCAAGTTTGTGAGAATCTGGTGCCAACGAAAGCGGGTGGCCGCTGGCAGGGCTAAGCCAATGCCAATGTACAGTCCTAAACTGAGCAGTAACCGTGCCTGCCAGCGTTGAGCCATCTTGGCAACATCACGCTGACCCCTTGCCCACCACAGCACGGGAAAGCCGCCAATGATCACGACAGCAGCGGCCTCCACCAGACTTGCGAGCCACGGCCAAGGGTTTGCAGCCAAATAATGGAGATAAAGGAATTGCGCTAAAAACCACAGCCCACAGGCAGCGATCGCCATCTGTTGCTCCCGTCTGGCAGAAAATCGGGGTAAGCGTAGAAAGGCTTGGGGCGCTTCGGCCAACCATTGACTAACAGTGGGTTTAGGCTGGCTGGTGAGGTTAGGCATCGGCATTCTAGAACCATGGCGATCGCAACTGCGGGCAGAGCGCTATAATCAAGGCTTATTCCCAGCCTGTGGGAATGGATCGAGACGCCTAGTTAATTTTTGCCTACCCCGCAACCGCATTTTGCCATGACCACCTCCACCCTTGATCGTGATCGGCTAAGCCAACAACTCAAAGATTTAGAAGCCAAAGCCTTGCAGGCGATCGCCGCAGCTAGTACCCTCGATACCCTAGAGCAACTGCGCGTTGCCTACCTAGGCAAAAAAGGGGAACTCTCCCAAATTCTCGCCCTGATGGGCAAATTGCCCCCTGGCGATCGCCCCACCATTGGTACTCTCGCCAACACCCTCAAGGAAAAACTGCTCCAGGAACTAGAAGCCCGCCGCGAAACCCTGAAAGCCGAAAAAATTGCCGCCCAACTGGCGGCTGAAAGCCTTGATGTCACCCTGCCAGGGGTCTATCGTCCCCAAGGACACATTCATCCCCTCAATAGCACCATTGACCGCATCCTCGATATCTTTGTTGGTCTCGGCTACACCGTTGCCAATGGCCCAGAGATGGAAACCGACTACTACAACTTTGAGGCGCTGAACACGCCCGCCGATCACCCGGCTCGCGACATGCAGGACACCTTTTACCTGCCCGATGGCAATCTGCTGCGCACCCATACCTCCTCGGTACAGATTCGCTACATGGAACTGAACGATCCCCCCATCCGCATTGTGGCTCCCGGTCGCTGTTACCGTCGGGATGCAGAGGATGCCACCCACGCAGCGGTGTTCCATCAGATTGAGATTTTAGCCGTGGATGAGGGGCTGACCTTTACCGACCTCAAGGGCACGGTCACGACGTTTCTGGCGGAACTCTTTGGTGATGTTCCCATCCGTTTCCGGGCGAGCTATTTCCCCTTTACGGAACCCTCGGCGGAGGTGGATGTGCAGTGGCAGGGACGCTGGCTAGAGGTGATGGGCTGTGGCATGGTGGATCCGGCTGTCCTCAAGAATGTCGGCTACGATCCAGAGGTCTATAGCGGTTTTGCCGCTGGGTTTGGCGTGGAGCGCTTTGCCATGGTGCTGCATCAAATTGATGACATTCGCCGCTTCTACACCAGCGACCTGCGCTTTCTACAGCAGTTTTAGGAGGCAGAGCCTTGGCGCAACCCCGTTTAGTGGCCATCCTCAATGGGAAGGGGGGCGTGGGCAAAACCACCACTGCGATTAATTTAGCCGCTACCTATGCTGAGCAGTACAAAGTGCTGTTGGTGGACACCGATCCCCAAGCCTCGGCGACGTGGTGGTTTCAACGCAGTGGCCAGTCCATGGGCTTTGATCTGGCGCAGGAGGTGAACCCAAAACTCCTCAGCAAGGTGCGCCAACTCTCTGGCTATGACTTAATTGTTGTGGATACCCCTCCAGCTTTGGCCTCTAGCGCCCTTGGGGCGGTGGTGCCCATTGCCGATTACTTGGTGCTGCCCACCCCCCCTGCCCCCCTGGACCTTGCCGCTCTCATTGAAACCGTCAAGCAAGTGGTACAACCCTCCAAAGTCCCCCACCGTGTCCTGCTCACCCGCGTGGATCCCCGCTGCGTCAATGAAGCCCTCGAAGCCCAAAATACGCTCCTGCAGTTGGGAGTGGCAGCCTGTCATTCCTTTATTCGCGCCTACAAAGCCCATGAACGGGCGGCCCTTGCAGGAGTGCCCATTACCCAATGGAAGGGCAAACAGGCCAAGGAAGCCCAAGCGGATTACCGGCGTGTGGCTGAGGAGTTACAACGGGACTGGCGATAGGGCGATCGCCCCCAAGGTATCCAAAGTAACCAAAGAACTCAAGGCAGCCCTGTACTTTAGAATCGGGATCTGCACTCCAATGCCTTCTCCCATCCGCCATTTGTTGTGAATTGAGGTTAAACAGCGTGGACACAACCGTACTCAGCCAATACCGTCAGCACACCCAAGAACGAGCTGCCCTAGGTATTCCCCCCTTGCCCCTGACGGCAGCGCAAACGTCAGCGGTCTGTGATCTACTGCAACACCCGCCCGCCGCAGAGGAAGACTATCTGCTGCACCTGATTCGCGATCGCGTGCCCCCCGGTGTGGATGAAGCAGCCTACATTAAAGCGGGCTTCTTGACAGCGATCGCCAAGGGGGAACTCAGCAGTCCCCTCATTACCCCCGTGGCAGCGGTGGAACTCCTAGGGACAATGCTGGGGGGGTACAACGTTCAATCCCTCATTGAGCTGCTACGTCACGAGAACCCAGAACTGGCTGCGGCAGCGGCCAAGGCCCTGAGTCATACCCTCTTGGTCTATGATGCCTTTCACGATGTCCAAGACCTGATGCACCAAGGGAACACCTATGCCCGTCAAGTGATGGAATCTTGGGCTAATGGTGACTGGTTTACCTGCCGCGAACCCCTCCCCGAAGCCATTACTGTCACCGTCTTCAAGGTGGCGGGGGAAACCACTACCGATGATCTTTCCCCTGCCCCCCATGCCACCACCCGCCCCGACATTCCCCTGCACGCCACGGTAATGCTAGAAAGTCGCTTGCCGGGGGCACTGCAAATCATGGCTGAGCTGAAGCAGAAGGGCTACCCCCTGGCCTATGTGGGGGATGTGGTGGGCACTGGTTCCTCCCGCAAGTCCGCCACCAACTCCGTGATTTGGCACATTGGTTGCGACATTCCCTACGTTCCCAACAAGCGTAGAGGGGGCGTCTGTCTTGGTGGCAAAATTGCCCCCATTTTCTTTAACACCATGGAGGACGCCGGCGCCCTCCCCATTGAGTGCGATGTTACCCAAATGAATATGGGGGATGTAATCACGATCTACCCCTACCGCGGCGAAATCACCAACGCAGCAGGAGAAGTCATCAGTTGCTTTAGCCTTAAGCCTGCTACCCTCTTGGATGAGGTGCGCGCCGGCGGTCGGATTACTTTGCTCATTGGCCGTACCCTCACTGACAAAGCGCGGACTGCCCTTGGCCTAGAACCCAGCCCCCTCTTTACTCGTCCCAAGCCCCCCGTTGAGAGCAACAAAGGCTACACCTTGGCGCAAAAAATTGTCGGTAAAGCCTGTGGTCTCCGCGGCGTCCGCCCCGGCACCTACTGTGAACCCGTGATAACGACCGTTGGCTCCCAGGATACCACAGGTCCGATGACCCGCGATGAACTCAAGGAGCTGGCCTGCCTTGGCTTTGGTGCAGACTTGGTGTTGCAAAGTTTCTGCCATACGGCGGCCTATCCCAAGCCCGTGGACATTAAAACCCACAAAGAACTGCCCGACTTTATCACCTCACGGGGAGGAGTGTCCCTGCGACCGGGGGATGGCATTATCCACTCGTGGCTCAACCGCATGCTGCTGCCCGATACCGTGGGCACGGGGGGTGATTCCCATACGCGCTTTCCCTTGGGCATTTCATTTCCAGCGGGGTCTGGCTTGGTGGCCTTTGCGGCGGCCTTGGGGGTGATGCCGTTGGATATGCCGGAGTCGGTACTGGTGCGCTTCAAAGGTTCACTGCAACCGGGGGTAACGCTGCGGGATATTGTCCATGCTATTCCCTATGTGGCCATTCAGCAGGGCAAGCTTACGGTAGCCAAGGAGAATAAAAAGAATGTTTTCTCTGGGCGGATCATCGAGATGGAAGGGCTGCCGGACTTGCAACTGGAGCAGGCCTTTGAATTGACCGACGCCACAGCGGAGCGATCGGCGGCAGCATGTACCATTCAGCTGAGTCAAGAAACCGTGGCCACCTACCTGCGATCCAATGTGGCACTCCTCAAGAACATGGTGGCGCGGGGCTACGGCGATGCTCGTACTCTCCTACGGCGGGTGAAAAAGATGGAGGCATGGCTGGCCAATCCCAGTCTCCTGTCGGCGGATGCGGATGCCGAATATGCCGATGTCATTGAGGTGGATTTAGACCAGATCAAAGAACCCCTCGTCGCCGCCCCCAATGACCCCGACAATATCAAAACCCTCTCCGAATGTGCGGGCGACCCCGTGCAGGAGGTCTTTATTGGCTCCTGTATGACCAATATCGGCCACTACCGTGCCGCAGCCAAGGTGCTTGAAGGGGAAGGAGCGGTAAAGGTACGCCTCTGGATTGCCCCCCCCACCCGCATGGATGAGCAGCAGTTGCGCGAAGAGGGCTACTACAGTATTTTTGCTGCTGCTGGGGCGCGCATGGAGATGCCAGGGTGCTCTTTGTGTATGGGCAATCAAGCCCGTGTTGCAGATAATACGACGGTTTTCTCCACCTCCACACGGAACTTCAATAACCGGATGGGCAAAGGAGCACGGGTCTATCTTGGATCCGCAGAGTTGGCAGCCGTCTGTGCCCTCTTGGGGCGCATTCCCACCCGCGAGGAGTATCTAGAAATCGTGACGCGGAAAATTGATCCTTTTGCCGCAGATCTCTATCGCTACCTCTACTTTGATCAAATCCCCGACTACGAAAATCAAGGCCGTCTCATCTCCAAAGAGGAGGAGGCCAAGCTATGGGCCAGTATCGGTGGCTAACCGCCGGCCGGGTGGGGAGGCAGCAGCGCGATCGCGCTTAAACCCAAGAACAAAAATGCCGCGCCTGTCTCCAGCAGGGCCACGTTTTGTATGGCGGTGGTCTTGTACCAATCCCGTTGCCAGGCAATCAGGCCGAATTTCAGGATTGCCCCAGAAAAGGCGATCGCCACCCAACCGCCTAACCAACCCAGCCAGCAAAGGCCAGCAATGAGGAGACCGGCCAAGGCATGATAAACCACTGCGGCCGGCCAAGAGGTGTCTTGCAGCTTACGCAGCTTGACCGTAAAAATGGCACTGCCAAAGAAAAGGGTATTCAGCAGCCACAGCCCAAGGAGGGAAACATCGGCTGTTGCGGTTGTCGCGATCGCTGTTAGGGGAGCAACCAGACACACGCCGGCAAAGGTGAGTAACTCATTCCAGATGGCTTTGCGCTGCCGATAAAAGACGGCAATACTATCAATGGCAAAGATGGCGATCGCCCCCAAGTAAATCCAAAGTAATAGAGGCACTTGCCAGTAAAGATAAAAAGCAATGCCAAGGGCGAGGGCGCTATAGAAACTTCCCCACACCAGAAGGCGCGGTTGCCAACGCCGCCGTTGCTTCATTTGGAGCGTCAAGGGGTGCTCCGCCTGAAAGGCACTGAAAGCGCACACCAATGCCAGCGTTGTTGTCCAAGTCCACCGTTGGGCGGCTGCCACTCCCGTCAGAAACGCCACCAGCAGCATGACATAGACCCCATGCTCCGGCGAGAAGGTTGGCAGATACCACGGTTTGCCGCTCCTTGGCGGGGGTGCCGGTTTAGACAACGGTTGCGATTCTCCAAGGTTCATGGTCTAAATCAACCCTCCTAAGCGAATTCCTGTCCCTACGACGGCAAGCAGGACAGCAAGAACCGTGACACCCACAATGTGCAGCCCCAGCCAAGGCAGGGTTGTGGCGGTCAGTTTTGGGAGAATTAGCAGCCGCGCCTGCACCGCCAGGGCAAGGGTTGCCAGCAAAGCTCCCAGCTTGATCACAACATACTGCGCCACTACAGAGCGCGGTGGCCACAGGTCCTCCAGTTGGGGAAAATAAATGAGGGTCAGCCCCACACCGGTCACCACCTGCACCAGCAGCGCTGCCAAACCCAATTTTTCAAAAGGCTCCTCAAACCGTCGGATGGGTTCCGCACTTTGCTGTTTGAGGGCAGGGGGCAGAATGGTCAGGGCAAGAATCAGGTGCCCTCCCACCCAAACCGTTGCCCCGAGGGTATGGAAAATCACAAGAAGTTTGAACAGCATGGCTGCCCTCAGAGGTCGGCGATCGCCCTCGGAAAGAGGAGATTATTTTCTTTGTGGATATGCTGATGCAAGTCTTGCTCCAGCCTCAAAAGGCCGGCCAACAGTGCGCGGTAGGTATTGCACGCCCACGCAGGAGGGGTAAAGTCATCGGTCAGCCGCCGCAGTTGGGCTAGGGCAGCTCCGGTCTTTTGGTGTTCCTGTTCCATACAGGCGATCGGGGCTTGGATGAAAGACCTCAGGGTGCTGTTGGGGTCGGCCTCTAGTTGGCGCAGCAGGGGAAACAAAATCTGTTCCTCCTTTTGCAAATGGGCTTGCAGCTCTGCGGCTAAGGCGGCTACACAGGATTGCAGTTGCCCCAAACGAGCATCCTTGTGCCCGTGGGCAGCCACCACTTGGGCAACCCGCGCTTCGAGATGGGGAAGCTCCTGATGCAAATAGGCATGGTGCACCGTCTCAATGTGGTCAATCAGCGACGTCAGGGAGTCATAGGCAACCTCCATTGACGCTACAGGGGCGGTTTCTAAGGCAGCTTCTAACTCCTGTAGAAACCCTTGCGGATCAATGCCCTGCTGCGCACAGGCTTCAGCAAGGGTTTGGCGCCCCCCACAGCAGTAGTCAATGCGTGCCCGTTCAAACAATGTCGCCAAAGCAGGGTGGTCTCGCACCAAGGTGCCCATGGTCTCCGTCAGACGTAACTGAGTCGTCATAGGGGTAACCTCCAACGGTAAGGTCAACGTCAATTTCCAAGGGGTTGGGCAGCGGGGGATACAGTTGCCGTCGGTTCTCGCCAAATCCCAAAGAGTGCCCGTGCCACTGCGTAAATGAGCAACCCTGCCCCAACCGCAAAGATCACATCACCGGGAATCCGCAGCCAAACCGTCCACTGCATCCAAGGGGAGTGAATGACGGCGGCACTGCGGGCATACCAAGTACCGTGGTTAATGGACTGCACAAGCTGATAAAATCCGTTGGGAATCAGACCCAGCCCCAACATGGCTACCAACCCCCCGTTTAGCCACCAAAAGGCGCGGTTGAGGGTTGTTTCGTCCCAGGCGGTTTCCGGTGTGATTTCCCGCAAAACAAACAGCATTAGGGCGATCGCCAGGGAGCCATATACCCCATACAGCGCCGCGTGGGCATGAATGGGGGTTGTATTTAAGCCTTGAGAATAGTAGAGAACAATCGGCGGATTGATCAAAAACCCAAAGACCCCTGCCCCCACCAAATTCCAAAAACAGGTAGCAATGAAAAAACGCAGGGGCAGCCGATAAAACCCTTGGGCTTCTTGGGAAAGCTTAAGTGACTTCACCACCTCAAAGCCGATGAGTGTCAAGGGAACCACCTCCAAGGCAGAGGCCACAGCCCCCAAGGCGCTGATAAAGACCGGTGTACCGGCAAAGTAAAGGTGATGCAGGGTACCGATGACGCCACTGCCAAGATAGAGAATGGTCGTGAGATAGCTGGCGCGCAGCGCAGCGGAGCGCTTGAGAAAACCCAGTTCACTGCACAGGTAAGCGATCGCGACGGTGGCAAAGACCTCAAAGAAGCCCTCCACCCAGAGATGGACAACCCACCAGCGCCAATACTCGGCCACACTCAAGGGAGTCTGATTCGTGTACATCAGCCCTGCCCCGTAGAACAGGGGAATAGTGATGGCGCTGTAAAGGAAAAAATGATTGAGACCGGTTTTCCTTCCCTCGGCTTTAAGGGCCGGTCGCAGAGCGCGGAACATTAACCAAAGCCACAGGACCATACCCGCGATGAGCAAAAGTTGCCATAGTCGCCCTAGCTCCACATACTCATAACCTTGATGTCCAAACCAAAAACTCTGGGAGCCAAGATATCCCTGAATCCCTGCCCATGTGCCTACCAAGGAGCCGATCACCACAATGGTCAGAGCCAGCAGCAGACTACCGTTGCCCCAAACCTGAAACTTGGGTTCGTGGTGGGCAAAGCGCGGGCCAAAATAAAGACCGGCAGCCAACCAACAGGTGGCAATCCAAAAGACGGCCAGTTGCAAGTGCCATGTTCGTGAGGCAGCATAGGGAAGATACTGCTGAATCGGAATTCCATAAAATCCATCCCCCTCAACGGCGTAGTGGGCAGTCACCATCCCCATCAAAATCTGCACCAAGAACAGGGCCATGGCTACCCCAAAGAAGAGGGTGGCCACTTTTTGGCTGGGGGTTGCCAGACGAATTGCCGGGCGCTCGGTTACAGGTTGAACCGCATCTTCCTCTTGAGTGAGATAGACAAAAAGAAAGAGGGCGATCGCCGCAATTAAGACCACCACGGAAACAATTGACCAGATGACAAACTGCCCCGGTGGTTGGTTGCCCACCAAGGGATCATAGGGAAAGTTGGCCGTATAGGAAAACGGCGACAAAGGACGGGTGGCCACCGCCGCCCACGCTGTCCAGACAAAGAAAGCTGTAACAGCATGGATCTCTTCTGCATCCGTAAACCAATGGCGGGGAATAGAGTGAGCCGCAGAGCCTTGGGAGAGCAGGTTTTGGTAGTCCCGAAAGACCTTTTGCAGTCCTTGGCTTTGGGCATGGGTGAGCACAAGCACTCCCGTTTCCGGGTTGTAGCGGTTCGGTTTGAATTGCTCTTGAACCTGGACTTGCAGTTGAGCGCGATCGGCCTCGGATAACGCTTGCCAATCTGCTTCCTCAAACTCAGGATGACCATTGAGCAAGACCCCGGCGGTGGCAAGCCCCCAGCGGTGCAATACATCGGCCGTCCAATCGGGAGCAAGATAACTGCCATGCCCCCAAATACTGCCAATGTGCTGCCCTCCCCGTGCCAAATACAGTTCCTGACCCCGCTGAATCGTTGCGCGATCTAGCAGAACTTCCTGTTGTGGCGATACGATCGTAGCCGGCAGCGGGGGAGCATTCTTGTAAATCACTGCGCCGGCGGTGAGGAGAACGGAGAAGGTGACCACACAGACAAACACTAACCAAGCAGGCAGTGTCCAGCCCCGCGATCGCGCCGCCGGTTGCAGCGCTTTGGTAGGATTGAAGGACAAATTCACCATGGTAGGATTCTCCAAGCAGTATCCTTAAGCTCTTAAGTTACGGGGGGGCTGAAGCGTAGGGCTTTGACCTAAGTCAAAAGAAACCTTGAGAAATCCTTAACTTTGCCTATGGGTCAGGAAAGGGATATTGAGCCGTGCCTGCGCCAGTCGCTCATGTTTGGCGAACTTTCCACAGCACAGTTAGCGCAATTGGCTGCAATTGCTGAGCTACAGGTTTGGCAACGGCAGCACATCATTTTCCGCAAAGGAGATCTGGCTCCGGGGTTTTTTGTTGTCAAAACCGGACGGGTCAAAGTCTTCAATCTTTCGACAGCAGGAAAAGAACAAATCCTGCACATCTGTGAAGCCGGAGATAGCTTTGCTGAGGTGACCGCCTTTGACCACCAGCCCTATCCTGCCTTTGCCCAGGCGCTTGATGATGTTGAATTGGTATTTTTTCCGCGGTCAGCTTTTTTAGGGCTACTGCATCGAGAGCCTGCCCTTGCCGTTCATCTTTTAGCTGGCTTTGCCAAGCGCCTGCGGCATCTGGTCAGCTTAGTAGAAACTCTTTCCTTCAAACAGGTGCCCCAACGGCTGGCGGCCTATTTGCTGCAACTTGTCCCTCGCGATCGCTCCGACACGGTCACGCTGAACCTAACAAAAACTGAGTTAGCTGCCCTCTTGGGCACAATTCCTGCGACCTTATCCCGTGCCTTTTATGAGCTGAGCCTCCAGGGAATCATCAGTGTCAATGGGGCGGAAATTACGATTTGCGATCGCCAGCAGCTGCAAAGGATTAGCGAAGAATAATATCTTGAGCCTCAAGCAAGGGAGCCTCGGCGGTCTCAACTCGCCTAGAGTGCGTGAGCAAGGGAAATTCCCCCTTCAAGACACAGAAATCCCCCAACAGGTGTGCCCAGCCAATAAAACCACGCCAGCCGCGAGTAGCCTTGGCAGCGCAGGTTCGAGACTTCGAGGATAAACGTGGAAAAGGTGGTCAAAGACCCTAAAAAACCCACGGTAAGCCCATAGGTCAGCCACAGTGGTGCCCCCCAGCGGCCTAAAACGTGGCTCAAAAAGCCCATGAGAAAGGCACCGCTGAGATTCACACTCAAGGTACCGAAGACGAGGGTGCCAAAGCGGCGATCGCTCCACAGGCCGATGTAGTAGCGTATCAAAGCGCCGGGCACAGCGCCAATGGCGATCGCCAACAGTCCCTCAGGCCAGATCATCCCATTTCTCCCAATAGGCCAATCCCCATAGGACTAGGCGGCTTCCCACCTCTAGGGCGAGTAATCCCAGCCCCATACTGCCTAGCCAGTAAAAGCCCTCGATTGCCCCATCCCTGATCCCCAGTAACTTGTCGTTATCCAACTCATAGGATGAAAAGGTTGTGTAGGAACCGATCAACCCCGTTGTCAATAGCAAGCGCAAATCGGGGTGTAGGACAAACGTGCGGGCAAAGGCAAGGGGGGCAATCCCCCCCAGCAAAAAGCAGCCGCTGACATTCACGATCAACGTGGCAAAGGGCAAATTGCCGGCAAGATGGGGTTCCAAATAGGCCGCCAGTAAGAAGCGGCCCAAGGCACCGGGGATGGCCCCAAGACTAACGGCTAGGGCAGGGCGCAAGCGAGAATGAATCGAGATCACAAGCGTGGCTCCTCCACAATCAGCACTGGTCGCGTTGATGCCTCAAGAACACTCTGGCACACAGACCCCATGAGCACTCGCTGCCAGCCCCCTTGGCCATGTTTGCCAAGGATAATCTCAGTGACGTTGTAGAGCGTAGCAGTCTCCAAAATTGCTTGCGGAATCGGGCCAGCACTCACAATGAAACGATAGCGAATATCCGCAAGGTACTGCTTGACTTGGTCCTTGAGGGCGGCGATCGCCTTGGGTTGTGGCAGGTCTTGGACATGGAGCACAATCACTTCTGCATCGGCTCGCCGCGCCAATTCCGCCGCCTTTTGCAGGACATAGGGGGTGACGCTGGAGAAATCCACGGCGGCCAAGAGCACAACCCGAGGTTGCAGCAGGACTTTGGTGGCATCCACCTCTCCCTTTTGCAGCAGTTTCGGCGCAAATGTGGGAATGGCCCATGCCCCCAGGGGAGCTGTAATCAAGATCGCAAGGAGGGCGATCGCCAGCATCGTGTCACCCCCTGCTACCCCTGCAGACAGAGGCAACGCCCCGATCGCCGCCTGCACAGTGGCCTTTGCCGAATTCCCCGCCAGCAAAAAGAGGCGTTCTGAGCGGGTCCAATTACTGCCAAGGGTGGCAAGGTACCAACCCATGCCGCGCCCAAGCACGGTGCCCACTGCCAAAATCACCAAGCCCACCCCAAGGGAACGTTGCAATACTCCCAACTGCACACTGGCGCCCAACAGTACAAAGAGGAAAATCTCCGCCACCTGCCACAGCACATCAAAGCCCCCCCGCAATTGACGGGCTAGGGGCGCATCCATCTCAATCAAGAAAAATCCTGCACTCATAACCGCCAAGTAGCCAGAAAACAGGGGCAGGCGCTCCGCCAAGCCCACCGCCCCCAAGGCCACAGCGGCTGCCACCAGCGTCGTCTGGACACGATTTTGACTCCAGTTTTGCTTGACCAACAAAAAGACCAGCGCCCTTGCCACGCCATACCCCACAATCACGCCACCCCCAATTTCAAGAAGTGCCTGCACACTCACCTCCAAGGCTGGCGGCAAAGCGCCTAGGAAGCTGCCCTCCTGTTCAGCTCCCATCAGCAAACTAAACAGCAACAGCACCACGACATCGGAAATGGCACTGCCGGAGAGAATGGCATCAGGAATGCCCTTGTCCACGCCCCAACCCAAACTTTTTAGTCGTAGCATCCCCGGCACAATCACGGCAGGAGACTCCGGCGCCACGATCGCCCCCAGCAGGAACCCCTGTCGTAGATTAAATCCCAGCAGGAGCATAGCCATTCCTGCCACCACAGCCATTTCACACAGGGCGGGTAAGACACCGAGGCGCAGGGCTACCGTACCCTGTTGCGCCAACTTCTGGCGGTCCAAGCCCAGCCCCGCCTTCATCAAAATCACCATTACCGCAACTGCTCGAAACGTGGGGGCTGCCCTTAGGACAGCGGCATGCAAGAGGTCTAAGCCCGCAGGTCCAAGGAGGATTCCCACAAGAATCATGCCGATCAACGGCGGTGCCCCTAGTCGCCGTGCCAACTGACCACCAAAGAACCCGAGCAGCAGAATCAGGGCAAGGGTCTCTAAAATGGCTGACATGAGTGCAAGCCTCACTGTGACACCGCCCCCTACCCTATCGAATGATCAGGTCAATGGCTAGTAGGGTCCTTGGCGATCGCTCCCAATCCCCTATATGCTCTCTATATGCTCTATAGTGCTTGGTTAGTGGCGCAGCATTGGGCAAAATGACGTATTGCTTGGGAATCCTCACCACCTCCGGTCTAGTCATGGCAGCAGACTCGCGCACCAATGCGGGGGTAGATTATATCTCCACCTATCAGAAACTCTTTGATTTTTCAGTGCCGGGGGAGCGGGTGATTGTCCTCTGTACTGCTGGCAATCTCTCAATTACGCAGGAAGTCCTGACCCTGATCCGCCGTGATCTCAAGGGGCAAGCCGAGCACAGTTTGAACTCCCTACCCACGATGTACGAGGTAGCCCGCTACGTCGGCAGTAAGCTGCGGGAAGTTACCGAAAGCCATCGCCCTTGGCTAGCCAAAGATAACATTGACTACCAGTGCACATTCCTAGTGGGGGGGCAAATTCGGGGCGAGGAACCCTACCTCTACCTCATCTACAGTCAGGGCAATTTTCTGCAGGCAACCCCCGAAACGCCCTTTCTGCAGATTGGGGAAACCAAATATGGCAAGCCAATCCTAGACCGCACGTTGCGCTTCGATACTCCGGTGGAGGCGGCAGCAAAGTACGCCCTGCTCTCCCTTGATTCGACAATGAAATCGAATATCTCCGTCGGTCCTCCCCTTGACCTGATCCTGTATCGGACAGATAGCTTTGAGATCCGTCACCGCGCCGAATTTGTCCTGGGGGATCCCTTCCTAACCAAGGTGCGGCAGTTCTGGGAGGCCTCCTTGCGGCGGGCTTTTGAGGAAATGCCGGACATAGAATGGAACCGCTGCCAGCCTTCTCCCACTTCTTCAATGGTGCTGCCAACCGCCGAAACACTGGTTACAGACTAGAACCTCCCCTATGCTACCTCCTTCCTTAGCGCAGCAAGTTGCAGTCCTCGGCCTTGGTCACATTCAGCGGCATTTATTCCTCTGTGCCGATCAAACAAAACCCCTCTGCTGTGAGAAGGCGGTGGGTTTAGAGGCATGGGAGTACTTAAAACGACGCCTCAAGGACTTGGGCTTGGATCAACCGCGCCCAGAGGGCTGTATTTTTCGGACCAAGGCCAATTGTCTGCGGGTGTGCCAACAGGGGCCGATTCTTGTGGTGTATCCCGAGGGCGTGTGGTATCACTCGGCAACCCCGGCGGTTATTGAGCGGGTGATTCAGGAGCATGTGCTGGGGGGGCGGATTGTCCAAGAGTATCTACTGGCGTCACCCTCGCCCGAAAGAGGAGGCGATCGCCCCACCAATAGCCCACATGGGTAATGCGCACAGGGGTACCTGCTGCTAAGGGGGCGTGATCGCTCTGGTGCTGATGCGGATCAAAGGGGACACAGTCTCCCACCTCACCCATCCTGTTGACCCCCCATTGTTCTAGAAGTTGAAACACCGGCTTGACAAGGGGCAAAATTCGTTGGGCGGGGGCAGTGGGGTTTTGGTGAGCAGCGTAGGCAGCAGTCGGCCAGAAACGCAGAAACGGCTCAAGAATCTGTAGGGCTTGGTGCTGGAGTGCCGCTTCAGAAACCGCTTCGCCATAGAACCATTGAAAGAATTCTGCGGGTCGCATCCCCAGCAGTTGGGCAAGGTGTTCTAAGGTCTCAAGGCGCAAGCGGTGTAGCTCGCCTAACCAAATGGCATTCGCTTGCTGTCGCGTGAAGCCTTGACGGCGCAGGTGACTTTTGCGGGTAATACCGGCCATGGCAAGGCGGGCTTGCAGACGCTGGCTCATGGTTCTAGACGCTGCCCTGTTCTGTGGTCAAAAAAGTGGAGATGCTGCGGATCAGGACGCAAATACAGGCGATCGCCCCGCTGAATCGGCTGTTGTCCTAGCAAGCGCACCCGCAACGTTTCTCCTGTGGCAGTGAGGTGAACCGTCAGCCCGGTTTCGTGGCCAAGGGCTTCTACGAGATCCACTTCCACGGCCAGTGTATTCGCCGCCTCAGGCGTTGCGAGCAGGAAATGCTCAGGCCGAATCCCCAACCATACCTTGGAGCCTGAGGGCAAGGGCTGGCGCAGGGACAACTGCCAACCGTGGTACTGAATCTTTCCGTCCTTGGGGGTTACGGCTAGGAAATTCATCGGCGGTGAGCCAATAAACTCGGCAACAAAGCGATTGGCGGGGCGTTGATACAGCTCAAGGGGCCTAGCAATCTGTTGAATTTGACCTTGATGGAGAACGACAATGCGATCGCCCATCGTCATCGCCTCCGTTTGATCGTGGGTCACATAGATGGTTGTGATGCCCAATTGCTGCTGAAGCTGAACAATTTGGGCACGGGTTTCCGTGCGCAGCTTGGCATCGAGGTTAGAGAGCGGTTCATCCATGAGAAAGACTTGGGGATTGCGTGCCATGGCGCGTCCAAGGGCGACCCGCTGCTTCTGGCCACCGGAAAGTTGTTTGGGATAGCGAGAGAGCAAATGAGCAATTTGCAACATCTCAGCAATCTGCATCACTCGCTGGTGAATGGCGCGTTCACGCGGGAAGGAGAGTTGCAAAGGCTTGGGGAGCGATCGCGTCCAGCGCGTTAATGCTGCTTCAAGGGGGGCAGGTAATCCCCCCTGCATTTGACTGGTGCGGCGCAAACCAAAGGCCAAGTTGTCATAGACCGTGAGGTGGGGATAGAGGGCATAGCTCTGAAAGACCATGGCAATGTCCCGTGCCTTGGGGGGTAAACCATTGACCACGCGATCCCCCACCCAAATGGTGCCTGTGGTGGGGTCATCCAAACCCGCAATCAGTCGCAGCAGCGTACTCTTGCCACACCCTGAAGGCCCCACTAGCACTAGAAACTCCCCCGCCTCGACCCTGAGATCAATATCCTTGAGCACCGTGACAGGCTGCCGGCGCTGAGGGTCGCGATAGACCTTGGTCAGTTGTTCAAGACGTACACCGCTCACGATCGCTGTTTGAGGGGGCTAGTTGGCTAGCATCCCACACGGGGACTCATCTGACAAGGCGCCTAGGCAAGGTGCAGCTTCAGTACCGACCGGGGCGCACGGCGGACGCGTGCCCGAATGGTTGGCAGTCCAAGGCGTTGACAGGCTTCGTAGCGATGACACCCCGAAAAGCCGTAGTATTCCCCTTCCACTTCAAGAACATCAATGGGTTCCTGTTGGCCAATTTCAGCCATTGAGGCCATCAACGCCGCTACTTTGGCAGGATCCGTTTGCCGAGGCAGAGGCCGACGAATGGCAGTGAGGGGCAAATCTAATACACGCATTGGCTTATCCAAACTCATTATGACTTTATTTTACCAGCCCCGCCGCCCTCAGCACCTCTGCTCCCTTGAATAGTTGCCTCACTTTGCGGTAAGACAGTAGGGGGCAGTATTTAGCCATTGAGAGCCATTGAGCCATCGGTTGTGCAGTTCACTTCAGGTTTTTTATGGGTTTGCAACGTCGTCGCTTCCTCACCCTTGCCGCCGCCGGTATAGGGGCAGCCCTCTTTCCCCAAGGATTACAGCTTCTCTATCAACGGGCAGCCTATGGTCAACCCCTCACTACTCGTGGCTTTGGCCCGCTGGTCAAAGACCCCAATGGCCTGTTGGATTTACCGGCGGGTTTTCAGTATCGCGTGTTCTCCAAATTGGGCGATCGCCTGAGTGATGGTACGCCGGTACCCACCTGTCACGATGGCATGGCCGCCTTCCTTGGCCCTGAGGGCACCACCATTCTTGTGCGCAACCATGAACTCTACCCTGCCCTGAGGGGAGTGTTTCAGGGGATTGAAAGTACAAAAGAAATCCAGTACGACCCCCTTGCTCCTGGCGGCACGACAACGCTGATCCTCAGCAAGGATCGTCGCCTTCTCAAGCACTATGTCTCCCTTGCTGGCACCTCCTGTAACTGTGGTGGGGGCAAGACCCCTTGGGGGAGTTGGATTAGTTGTGAAGAAACGGTTGCGACCCCAGCAAACCCCGGTTGGCGTGGTGCTGTGCAAAAGCGGCATGGCTATGCCTTTGAAGTCCCCATTGCCGCTTCTAGACCCGTGAAGCCCGTTCCCCTGAAAGCCATGGGTCGCTTTCAACGGGAGGCAATCGCCATTGATCCGCAGACGAATATCATTTACCAAACGGAGGATCGGGGGGATAGCCTCTTCTATCGCTTTATTCCCAAACAGGCGGGCAACCTTGCTGCCGGCGGCGAGCTACAAGCCCTCAAGATTAAAGGGGCGCCGAAACTCAACACTGCCGAAGGGTTTCCCCTGCGCAAGCCCTTTGAAGTGGAGTGGGTTTCCATTCCAGAGCCTGACCCTGCGACTGACACTGTCCGCTACCAGGGATATGAAAAGGGCGCAGCCCAGTTTGTCCGTGCTGAAGGCCTCTGCTACGCCAAGGGGGAGTTTTACTTTACAGCCACCAGCGGCGGCCGAAAACGCTTGGGGCAGGTTTGGCGTTATCGTCCCGGTCGTACCTCAGCCGATGGGGGGACGATTGAACTCTTTGTGGAGTCACCGGGCAAGGAGGTTCTGGATTATCCCGATAACTTGACAATGGCGCCTTGGGGAGATCTGCTTTGCTGTGAAGATGGCAATGATGGCACCAACCGCCTTGTCGGCATTACCCCCCAAGGACAGCTATACACTTTCGCCCGCAATGCCCTCAACAATCAAGAACTCGCAGGTATATGCTTCTCCCCCGATGGCCAGACCCTGTTTGTCAATCTCTACCACCCAGGGATGACCTTTGCCATTTGGGGGCCTTGGGATCGACGGGGCTAATGCTCATAGTAAAAGGGAGCCAAGGACGACCTGACTCCCTCCACCCTTTGCTACTGAGTCAACTCTGAGTCAACTCTGAGTCAACTCAACACTTTAACCCAAGGTCATTTCCACCTTAACTTAGCGCCACATGGGAGCGATCGTAGGTGGCACCAAACACGGGGTTGATTTTTCCTTGGATGTGGTTCCAGTAGTGGGCTACCGTCACCGGCATGCCGATCGCCTCTGCCATCCGCGCAAGAAGGGTTTGCTCACGGTTTTTAATCATCCCATGATGTGCCATGGCCAAGGAGCGAGCCATTTCGTTAACACTGGCTGTCATGGGCACAGAAGCCACATTATCGGCCAAGCGAGCCGCAGGCACACCGGCGGGCTGTTTGCCTTTTTGATACTTGACCCCGCGATAGGTCATGATTGTTAAGGAGTCTTCCGGCGGATTGGTTACCGCCGCCACCCGGTAGGTGTTACCGCGATACTTGGCTACAACGTCCGTTGCTTGGGTATTGATCGCTGGAGGAACGTAGTTGTATTGAACGCCGCGATAGGTCAGAGTAGTCATCGTCATCGCCCCACTTTGTATTACAAGATGGACTGGTTGAGGCGCGTTCCTTCGGGAGCTATTTCCCTACTTCCGTCCCTCGCAAGGGGAAAACGCTGATTCCTAAACTTCGTCTGAAAAGCGTTTACTGCGGTCTTGCGAGAGATGAACGATTTATTTCTGTATCTAATTTAACAATTTCTCGACCTTAAAGCAAGCTTTTCATAGAAATTTACAATACTCGGGTCAACACTTCCTTGGGAGGGTCATTGGCTAAGACAACAAAAAAGGCCAACCCAAAGGATTGACCCCATTGCATGATTTTTGAAGGTTTATCGAGGCGTGGCTCTAGCCCTCTGCTAGAGGATAAACACTCACGCGCTTGCGATTTTTGCCATAACGCTCAAACCTGACCACACCCGCGATTGTTGCAAAAAGAGTATCGTCACTACCACGACCAACATTGGCGCCGGGATGAAACTTCGTGCCCCGCTGCCGCACAAGAATGTGGCCGGCTTTTACTACTTCACCACCAAAGCGCTTGACACCGAGACGCTGGGCATTGGAGTCACGACCGTTGCGGGTACTACCTGTTCCTTTCTTGTGTGCCATGTTAACCTCCTAGGGATTCACCGTTGAGACGAATCTCGTTGATCATGATGCGGGTGAGTTCTTGGCGATGGCCTTGTTTTTTGCGGGTTTTCTTTTTCGGGCGCATTTTATAGACAATCACCTTGGGACCGCGCCGATGCTCCATCACCGTCCCCGCCACAACTGCACCTCTGACGTAGGGTTGACCTACGTGCACTTGGCTATCGGTTTGCACCAACAGCACCTGTTCTATATCAATTGTGCTTTCTGGCTCAAGGGGGAGCCGCTCTACATCGTAAAAGCGTCCGGGTTCGACCCGCAGTTGCTTACCACCAGTTTCAATGATTGCGTATGCCATAGAAACCAAAGGACTCCTTGCCGTGCAGGTGGGGAATTACCCGCTTGGAAACCTGTTCCGCGCAAACTCAACAATCTCCCATCATAGATTTATACCCTCTGGCTGTCAAACCCCTCACCCCAGCAGACTGGGTTTAGATTACAAATGTGGCACCATCCCCTTGGGCGGCTTGCCAACTGCGGGCATCGAAGTAGAGGTCTTCAAGGGAGATACTGGCCAAGGCATCCTGAAGTTTTTGGTGGAGTCGCTGCCAGAGACTCAAGGTCACCCAATCCGCTGTGCCATCTGCTGGTTGGGGGGGGTGCAAAAACAGCGGGATTGGGGATTCACCAACAGCAGTCAGGATGTCCCGCAGGGAAATAGCGGCGGGGGGACGGGCAAGTTGATACCCCCCATAAACCCCCCGCAGCGATCGCACCAAGCCAGCCCGCCGCAATTCAATCAAGAGTTTTTCTAGATAGGGGGCAGGAATCTTTTGTCGCTCGGCAATGGCACGCACGGAGGCAGGCCCATAGTTGGGTAACAAACTCAAATCCAATAGCGCCTTGATACTATAGTGGCCACGGGTGGTGAGGGTCACGCTGCTTTGCCCACGGTGGTAATGTACAAAACGGCTTCTTCGGGGGGAATGCCTAGAAGATCGTTGACCTGATCATCAAAGAAACCGCCAATGCCACTGACCCCTAACCCCAAAGCGGTGGCGGCTAAATTGAGTCGCTGTCCAAGGTGGCCGGCATCCATGTGCAGGTAGCGGTAGGCGCGTTCCCCATAGCGAGCGATCGCCCGCTCCAGATTGGCGGTATGGAAAATCACCACTGCGGCATCACGACCGAGGTCTTGATTCAGGCAGAGAAAATGCAACTGTTCCTGAAAGTTCTTGAAGCGAATCTGGCGTAGCTCATGCTCAGCCACGGCGTAGTAGTAGCACCCCTCCTCAAGATTCCTGACCCGCGTCACGGCAATAAAGGTTTCCACCAAAGTCGGGTCAAAGAAACTGGGGGCTTCATCTAGGCCTTGATCCCGATAGTCTTGAGGATGGTAAGCAAAGGTGAGGAGGGCGGCCAGTTGATCCACCTCAATCCCTTGGCCACTGTACTGACGGGTGGAGCGCCGCTGCAGAATGGTTTGCTGGAGAGCGGCTAAATTGTCTTGCCACTGAATGATTATTTTACTCAGAGTGACCCGCAGCCCAAAGGGAAAGTTGTACTTACTAGCGGGGGGTTCAGTCGGCTCTTGGGCACTGAGGTTGGGATGAGTGGTCTCCTCGACTTTGGCCATGCCGTAAATAATGTCACTATTGGTGAGGGCACTGGCACGATGGTAAGCCTTTAGTAGCTCGCCACTGGCGATCGCCCCATAGTCATAGCAGGTAGCAGAGGCCAACACCGAAGGAAACGTGGACAAGTTTTCGCCCACTTCTAGTAAATTGGCAAGGGCAACCACCGCCAACACCCCCTCCTGTTCTGGATCAAGGTAAAGCAGTTCATTCATTTGGGCATCCACAAAGCCACCAATGAAGTGAGCGCGAAAGTCATTGATATTGGCAGCCAGTTCCACATTCCCCAAAAGGTGCCCGATGTCGAGGCAAATGCGGCGATAGGCGCGATCGCCATAACGCCAAGCGGAACGATAAAAGACCGCTGTGACAATCAGGGCAATGTGGGTTCGTTCCAGTGCCGGATGCCAAAGACAAGCGGCCTGTAGGGCTGACCACGAATAGCTTTGCCACAGTTGGACAAGGGCATGATCTTTTACTTGGTAGTTGTAAATGCCAGCGGGAATGGCGGTGTCGTTGCGCGTGAGGAGATAGATTTCCGCTGGATATAGCCCGCCGGCAGAGGGGGCTGCCCGCATATAAAAGGGCTGATTCGGATAGGGAACTACCCCAGTAATGCCATAGCTACAGTACAACAACCGCGACAGTCGCTGCCAGTGGGGGTGGGCTGCCCCCTGCTCAGATTCTAAAAAGGGCTTGAGGGAAAAGACATGACCCAAGGGATAGGTTTTGAAGGGAGTGGGCTGACGACTAAAATCCAGTGGTGCTGCCTGTTGGGCTAAGGTCTCAGGGGCATACTTGGTGCGTTCGTGGTAGTGCTGTGCTAAGGAAAGCCGTTGAAACCCCATTCTGGTGCCTCACCAAGTTAAGAAACCATTAAGTAAGATGAACTTCTTCAATAAATCCCCCTACAGTCAAAAAGGTTTAGGTAGAAATACTTAGTCGCAGTACAGCGCTCTTTATACCATTATGGCCAAATTCAGCAATGAGGAACTATTGGCAGCCTATGCAGCGGGGGAACGGAATTTTCGGGGGCGTGATTTGAGGGAGCTGAGTCTTTTTGACATCAATCTCAGCGATGCGGATTTTAGCGAGAGTAACCTAGAGAATGCCTATTTACCCTATTGCCAGTTGAATCGCATTCAAGCGACTGCCGCCAATCTGCGCCACAGTGAATTAGGGGATGCGCAGTTGTATCAAGCGAACCTTGCGGCAGCAGATCTCGAGGGGGCAAGCCTTGTACGGGCAAATCTGCGCACGGCCAATTTGGAACGGGCAAACCTGCAAGGGGCCAATCTTCAGGGGGCAGATCTCCGCTATGCCAATTTGCGCGAGGCTAATCTGCGGGGAGCGAACCTGCAACAAGCCAATTTGGAGCGGGCAGACTTGACGGCAGCGCAGGTACAGCGCTGTAATTTTTTTCGCGCTACAGGCGTTGATCTCTCGGTGGCGGTGTGCGATCGCACCACCATCTATCCCGATGGCTATTTCTATCCTTGACTCAGCGTAATTAGCGTCACTGGATTGAGGGGATGGAGGCGATGGCCTGGACCCAAAGGAACAGAGCGGCTGAGTTGCACGTGTAGCACTTGTGGACTAATTTGATGGGTCTGACACCACTGGAGAACTTGGCCTTGGTGTTGGAGGGTGGCGATCGCTAGCACCACCCGGCCGCCGGCTTTCAAGTGCGACCAGCAATAGTCAAGATTGGCTAGTAACTGGGCACCACTGCCGCCAATAAACACGCGATCTGGTGGTGGCAAGCCACTGAGGCGCTGGGGAGCTGCCCCTTGGATCGGGATCAGGTTGGTCAAACCAAAAGCTTTGCGGTTGCGCTCAATCAATTGAAAGCCAATGGCGGTTTTCTCGATCGCGTAGATGGTGGCTTGGGGGGCAAGGCGAGCCATTTCCACGGCTACACTGCCGGTGCCGGCGCCCACATCCCAAACGGTTTCTATACTGCTGGTGAGGGCCAGTTCCGCCAAGGCGAGTACCCGTACTTCTCGCTTCGTCATCAAGCTGGGGCGATCGCCAAACGTGAAAAATTGATCATCCCCTAAGCCAAGAACGGGCTGTTCCTTAAGAGGCAGGCGCTGCGGTTGCCGCAGGAGTACCACTAGATTCAGCGGATGTAGCGGTGGCAGTTCCGTCACAGGTTGGGCTAAGTCCCAGGGCAGAATGACTTCGTCTTCACTGCCAAGGGCCTGACACACCCACGCGCAATAGGACACGGGCAAACGCAAGGCTTGATACAAGCGGCTAATGGCCGCAATATTGGCCTCGCCATCGGTATAAATGGCGATTTTTGCCACCCCCCGCTGCAACAGCGGCACCAGCCCCGCCAAATCGCGACCATGGGCACTGTAGATCACAGCATCCTGCCAAGGCAGCTTCAGCCGACTAAAGGCCAACTGCACCGCACTGAGGTGGGGATGAAACGTCAACTGATCCGGGGTAAAGACTTCAAGGAGCCAGCGCCCTAGGCCGTAAAACAGGGGATCCCCACTGGTGAGGATGACCACTTGGGGGTCAGGGGTTGTTGCCAAGTGGGTTTGAATTGCCTTGAGAGTGGCGTTAAAATCTCCGAGAGAGAGGCGGGGGGTCTCTCGTTGGGGAATCAACTGCAGATGGCGATCGCTCCCCACCAAGAGCGTTGCAGTCTCAATAATTGCCTGAACCTTTGTCCCCAACCCCGCCAGTCCATCGAGACCTATGCCCACTACATGAATCGGAGTCACACTGGCTCCTCGCTAGAGGCCAACTCCAGTAGAGCATTTACAATTGCTGCTGCCACAGGCGACCCTCCCTTGCGACCGGCAATGCGAATTTGGGGCACCGGCAGTTGGGCAAGGGCTGCTTTTGACTCCACAACATTGACAAAGCCAACGGGGACACCAATGACGCCCGCCGGCGGCACACGGGTTTGTTGCAGGCGATCGCAGAGGGCAAGGAGCGCCGTGGGGGCATTGCCAATCACAAACAGTGCATGGGGCCACTGTTGCCAAGCGCGGATCATGCCTGCTTCGCTGCGGGTTTGACCGGGGGCAGTGTGGCTGCCATCGTCGAGGGCGGTAATAATTGGGTTTTGAAAAGTACGCTTGACCATTGTTTGGATACCGACACTGACCATGGCCACATCCGTAATAATCGGCACACCTGAGCGCAGAGCTTGTGTGATCTGGGCGATCGCCCCTGGTGAAATCTCAAGGAGGTGCTTAAACTCAAAATCTGCCGTACTGTGGATAATCCGCCGCAGAATCGCATAACTTTGGGCATCAAAATGGTGAGCGCCGATCTCGCGATCGATGATGGCAAAACTGGCTTGGGCTATTGGATGCAGCAGAGACACAGGACTTCTGATAAGATAGTAGAACTGCCTAAATTTGGAGAGATGGCCGAGTGGTCGAAGGCGCAGCACTGGAAATGCTGTGTGGGGCAACTCACCGAGGGTTCGAATCCCTCTCTCTCCGTTCTAAGTTTATTACTTTGCTTGTACTTGAGGGCGCCCCTTGCAAGGCGGCGGAGGGAAGTAGCCAAGCTAAAATAGAAAGAAACTCAATGGCCGTCATCCCATAGCTAGAGGGTTTAAGGGTCTAAGTTCCACTGCTATCGAGGGGTCTGGATGATGCGTTTCTCCTCACTTCCTTTGGTGCTGATGGTTGGCACCCTTGCTGCCGCACCAGCCATTGCAGATTCCAATGCCATTGGTACGATTCAGGTTAGTCCTGACTTGCGATCGGCCCTGCAGTCGGCAGCAGGTTCTACCGCAACCATCAACGTCCTACAACAGGTGCAAGATAAGGTGGAAATTGAAAACAGCTTAGAGATTGCCCCCGTACCGCCGCGCCCCGCTCCCCAAGTATATCGGCAATTTGAGGAACCCCGCCGCCGCGGCATTGGTTTCCGGGTTGGCATTTAGCGGGTGCTGGCAGCCTGCTTGGCAGCATGAAGCTGGCCATTGTGTTGCTGCAATAGGGCCTGAGCGGCAAGGGCATCTAATCCTGTCCAATGCATGAGCAGGGCACGTTTCACTTGGTAGTCACTGCGTTCAAGGAGATCTGCCGCCGCTGCCCGATCTATCCCCGTCAGATCGCTGAGAATGCGCAGGGCACGATCTAAAAGCTTCCGATTCGTAATAGCCACATCCACCATGCGGTTGCCATAGACTTTGCCCAACTGCACCATCACCCCTGTGGAAATGATATTCAGTGCCATTTTTGTGGCCGTACCAGCTTTCAAACGGGTGGAGCCAGCAACCAATTCTGGACCCACGAGCAGGCGAATATCAATGTCAGCAGCGCGCTGCACCTGATCCGAAGGAACGCAGGCCATAAAGACCGTGAGTGACCCCACCGCTTGAGCTGCATCCAAGGCCCCGTGGACGTAGGGAGTCGTGCCCCCAGCGGTAATGCCAATCACCACATCTTGAGCAGTAATCTGGCGATCGCCCACCACCGCCACGCCATCCTCGTAGCGATCCTCAAGGCCTTCGGAGCTGCGCACAAGGGCTGCTTCTCCCCCCGCCAGAATGCCCTGCACCAAATCAGGGGGGGTACAAAAGGTGGGTGGACATTCGGCGGCATCCAAAACCCCCAAGCGACCACTGGTGCCTGCCCCCACATAAAAGAGACGTCCCCCTTGGCGGAGGCGAGCTGCAGTGGCAGTAATGGTTTGCGCTAAGGCCTCACGGGCTTGGGCGATCGCCCGCAGCGTCTGGGCATCCTCGCGGTTAAAGAGATCAACCAATTCGAGGGGACTGAGCTGATCGAGATTTTGGCTGGCGGGGTTGATCTGCTCCGTCAAGAGATGCCCGCGACTGGGGAGGTCTTGCAGATCTGTCATGGCCGCGCCGAAATTTCCGCCATTTCAATCACAGTGCCGTCATAGTCCTTAACAAGGAAATTGAGGGGGCGATCGCTGCGCATTTTGTAGCGCAACTGGCGTCGCTGAATCCGCCGCAACAAAAGTTCTAAGCACTCCCGATCAAAGCAGACATGACGCTGACGGTTGCGTTCCCCCTTACTGGCACCGCTAATGATATGCAGTTGCGTATTTTTCTTGAGTTGGTACCACAGACCATCACTGGGGCTAGGGCGCTTCGGACTAGCGTAGCTCAAGGCCGAGGGGACATAGAGTGGATCCAAGGAGGCCACACCAAGGGTTTGCTCATAGTTGTAGTAATAGTGCAGCGGCACATCGGCGATTGGCAAACGCAACTCCTGCTCGTAGAACTGCCGCGCGTGCTCTAAATCCGAAACCATGATTGTATAGACCTTGGGAGCACTGGACAAGAAGAGCCACATCGCTCCCACGTAGCCCATCAGCAACATGATCATGATCCCTTGGGTGGAGAATACCCCATCCCAGAGGCCATCCAGCCAAGCAAAGGGGAAAGGCGTTAGCAGCATGCCAATGTTCTAGGAAAGTTTCTTTTTATTGTAGTCAACAGAACTCATCCTAGGTTACTCATCGGCAAAGACATAGTCGTAGAGTTCTTCGGGCTTAGGCTCAGGACTTTCCTCCGCAAAGGCCACCGCATCCTCGACAATGGCCTGTACTTTTTGCTCAATGGCACGTAGGTCTTCAGTAGTCGCCAGTTCCTGCTCCACGAGGTAGGCTCCTAGCTTCTTAATGGGATCACGCTTCAGCCAAAATTCTTTCTCTTCTTTGGAGCGCAGTTCATCCGGATCCGCAAGGGAGTGACCCCGAAAACGGTAGGTCAAGGCTTCGATCAGGGTAGGACCTTCCCCGGCACGGGCACGGGCAATCGCTGCCTCGGCTACGGTGCGCACTGCTAGCACATCCATGCCATCTACTTCCTCACCCACCATGCCAAAGACCTTGGCTTTCTTGTAAATTTCCGTTTGGGAGCTGGCGCGCTCATGGGCCATCCCGATCGCCCACTTGTTGTTTTCCACCACAAACAGAATTGGCAATTTCCAGAGTGCCGCCATATTCAAGCACTCAAAGAACTGGCCATTGTTGGTGGCACCATCCCCAAAGAAACAAGCGGTGACCTGATCGGCTTTGGCATCGCCCATCACCTGACGGCGGTACATCGTCTGAAAGGCTGCCCCTGTTGCCACGGGAATCCCTTCAGCCACAAAGGCAAAGCCCCCCAAGAAATTGTGCTTGGCGGAAAACAGGTGCATTGAACCACCGCGACCCTTGCTACAGCCTGTGGCCTTGCCAAAGAGTTCTGCCATCACTTCCCGCGCTGGAACACCGGCACTCAGGGCATGGACGTGATCGCGATAGGTACTACACACGTAATCATCGGGACGCATCGCTTTGATCACGCCTGTGGAAACGGCCTCTTGACCGTTGTAGAGGTGGACAAAGCCAAACATCCGCCCTCGGTAGTACATTTCCGCACACTTATCTTCAAAGGTGCGCCCCAGTACCATATCTTCATAGAGTATTAACCCCTGCTCACGGGTAATCGTCGTTTGGGGAATGGACAAAGAGGGCAGACTACGCTCTTGAACCATAGCAGGCAGTGATCAACCTAGGGTAAACGCCGTACCAACAGGGCAAGCCCCTGTTAGCATCCCCCTATTTTACTCAAATTATGCCTGCTAAATAGAGGATTCTTTCTTCTAGTCAAAGTAAATCAGTACCCCTGCCCTTTGCTGCTCTGCGCTTGCTAAAAAGTCCTGTAGATCCCTAGAGGATTGCCAAAGTAGTTGCCAAGGCTCTTGGTTGCTGCAGCGCCAGAGGAGGGCAGCCCTTACTGCTGGGTCAAAACGTTGTGCTAGAGCCGTTTTAGTCAGAGATTGCAGTGCTTGAGGCCAAGGCTCCATCTGCTGGTATTTGAGGAAACAGGGCACACTGTCCATCCTGTCTGCTCTTTGGTGGTAATTTCTATTTCCCTTTTGAGGAGATAGCACCAGGGTTCGTCACCGCCATCGGCAGTGCCGGTGAATAACCAATGCAGAGCCTGCCATGCGGTTTCTAGGATGCAACTGGGCAAGTTTCCCTCTTCTGCGGCTGCAATGAGCGCTTCAAGGTCTTTTAGCGGCTCACTGTCGAGAATTGCGATCAAAATTGCAGCAATACTCATTGATACTCATTGAGATATTCTCGATAAACTTGATCGGGATAATTGGCAGCTAACTGCCCAAAAGGAAGGCAATGAGAAATAGGCCATAGAGGAGACCAAACTTCAGGGCATTGAGCATTTCGCCAAAGAGCGTTTGCCGTAGTTTCCAGCGATCGCCATAGAACAGGGCACTGATAATTTCGCTAGCGATCGCCACCACTGTCGAGGCCACGATGTCCAAGTAACCCAGTTGACCCGCACTGGAGGAGACAGCCAGCCCCAAGAACATGCCAAAGAGAACGGCAATACTCAGGGTTGCCAGCCGTCGCCAAGGATTTTTTAACTGCTCCTGAAGCCCAGCACCTAGACGATCAAGGAGGGTATTGAGGCGGGTTTGCTGCATCTGCTCAAGAGAGGCAAAGGTTGCTAAAGTGGGCAAAAAGGGAGTGCTTGCCAGTATATGCTAAGTCGGGTTGCCGATGCAGTCTATTGGTTAAATCGCTACATTGAGCGGGCCGAGAATATCGCGCGGTTTGTGGATGTCAACTTGAACATGCTGCTGGATTTGCCCACAAGCGTATCCAGTCAATGGGAACCCCTCGTGTTAACCACAGGGGACTTGGCCTTTTTTCAGGAGCACTACGGCACCGCCACCGCTGAAAATGTTATTCGGTTCCTCGTCTTTGACCCCACTTACCCTAACTCCATCATCTCCTGTCTGCGCTCAGCACGGGAGAATGCCACCTCCATTCGCGAGGTGATTTCCTCGGAGATGTGGCAGCAGGTGAACGCCTTCTACACCATGGTGCGCGAGGCGGCTAAAGCCCCTGATCAAGTGGAGATTGCCAGCTTTTTGGAGAAAGTTAAACAGGCCAGTCACCTCTTTGCGGGTGTGATGGATAGCACCATGACCCACAATGAGGCGTGGTACTTTGGTCAAATGGGACGGCTCTTGGAGCGGGCTGACAAAACTTCCCGCATCCTCGATGTGAAATACTATCTCCTCTTGCCATCGGTGGAGGATGTGGGCACGCCCATAGATGAATTGGGCTGGATGGCGCTCCTAAAGTCGGCCAGTGCCTATGAGATGTACCGCAAACGGGGCTCCCATCGGATTACTCCCGCTGGGGTGGCAGAGTTTTTGATTCTTGATGCGGAGTTTCCGCGCGCGATTCGTTTTTGTCTGTTGCAGGTGGAAAAGTCCCTCTACAAAATTACGGGGACGCCCTTGGGAAGCTGGCACCAACCCGTAGAGCGCCAACTGGGACGCCTGCGATCGCAATTGGATTATTTGACCATTGATGAAATTATTGGTCAAGGCATGCACGAGTTCCTCGATCACTTGCAGCAGCAGATGAATGAGGTGGATACACAAATTTTTGAGACCTTCTTTACCCTAGAGCCGGCCAAAGCCCGCTAGCGTAACGCAATGTAACAGTTTAGTGGAGGCTATTGCCTGGCTACCCCTAGCCTCTGCTTCCTAGACACAGCCAATGCCATAAGAGGCCCTAGGGTTGACGCTGCACTTGCTGTTGCTTCAAGTATTGGCGACCATTTTGGATGACGGCTAACATTTCCTTCAATTGGCGTTCCATTTCCGCAAGGGTGCGATCGGCATAGGCATCGGCTTCCTGTTGCCGTTCTTGGCACTCCTGACGCGTCACTTGGCGCAGACGGGCAAGTTCTTTTTCTGTGTTTTGCCGCAGCAAATTCACTTCTTCAATGGCGCGCTGGCGCATAAACTCTATCTCTTGCTGTACCTGCTGGCGAATTTGCTGCGCCTCTAGTTCTGCTTGCTGGCGAATCCGCAACTCATCGGCAATTTGGGCAGCACGTTGCTCTGCAGCACGGATAATCTCTTGGGCGCGGCTTTGAGCCTGTTGAATGATCTCATCCCGCTGATTGAGAATCTGCTGTGCCCTGATCACTGATTCAGGGATCACCTGTTCAACTTGGGCCAGCTGGTTCAGGATCTGCTCCTCGTCAATGAGTTTACGTCCCGTCAGCGGAATTTTGGTTCCCTCAAGGATAATCAGTTCTTCCAGCTTTTGCAGCTGTTGCAGCAGTTGCAAGGAGATCGAAGGGACATTGGGAGGGGCGTTTACTCCCGTGTTGGTTGAGAGGGGGTCGGTGTTTGAGTAAAGCATGCTTCTAAATCCTTAGCAACGGTGGCTGGTACAAGATGACGAACATTACCGCCGAATCGGGCAATTTCCTTGACTAAGCTGCTACTTAAGAAACTATACTCATTGGACGTTGTCAGGAAGACGGTTTCAATTTCTGGCCAGAGGCTTTTGTTGGTGTGGGACATCTGCAGCTCGTACTCAAAGTCCGACAGGACCCGCAGCCCTCGCAGGAGCACTGTTGCCCGTTGCGATCGCGCGTACTCCACTGTTAGGCCATCAAAGGCATCGACGCGTACATTTTTTAGGTGGCCTGTTGCCGCCTGGACTTGTTTGATGCGTTGGCTGATGCTAAAGAGGGCTGTTTTCTGGGGGTTGTGGGCGATCGCGACGATGACTTCGCTAAACAGACGCGCCCCCCGCTCAATAATGTCTAAGTGTCCTAGGGTAATGGGATCAAAGCTTCCGGGATAGACGGCAAGCATAGGTGACTCAATGACAAAGGTGAAAGGTTCACAGCCTCAAGGGAATGCGTAAAACCATCATCGCCGATTTTTAGGAACAGCGCATGCCCCCTCAGATTAGCGCCTGGCCGGCGATTGCCCCCGCCGTGTTCTGAAGCGGATTTCATCAACACCCCCTGCCCCTCACCTTTCCGCCGCTGTAGGAAAATGGCGATGCCGTAAATTTATACAAATCTTAATGACAATCAAAAATAAAAATTTTTAATCAGAACATAAAATCAGAGTAAATCATTTTGCCGTTTTGTTCACGGCAAGTGTAGTCCCGATTACTTGATTTGGGTTCAAGAAAGGCACAGGGTGACGGTGTTACAAAACAATGACTTAACCCTGTGGGTATCGGCCAATACTTGACAATCCTCGATTTTAGATTTTATAACAGGGGCAAGAGGTTTTATTCAATTACTGATTCCATCTTTTCTAAGAAAAAAGCTTTAGTTAAGTCCCATTAAAAAAACTAACGATCTTTGTCAAGTTGCTACTACGTCAAAAGCATGGATCTATCCCGTGCCTCTCCGCCCTTTGCTGCTCTGTATTGTTCCGATAGTGAGGGTTCCCACCATGGATATTTCTCCAGCTGCCCGCCACTATGTGCGGCGCTTACTGGTAGAGCATCCCGCCATTCGCTCCTACATCAATCGCGACACGCACCCCTTAGGCATGAAAGAGGAATACCTAGAGCGCTACATTCATTTAGAGCACCTCACATATCCGCAACTGAATCAATTAGAATTTATTATTGAATTACATCAAAAAATAAGAATTAACGAACCCCACCAAACCCATCAACTTCAGCGCCTTGAGCAGAAAATTTTTGACCTCCTCGGTATTGAGCTTCCCATTGCCCCTCATTCCTACAATACCATCGAAAATTCGCCATCCTCCTGTGATTGGTTGATCAAACCCCAAAATGACCCCTCCAGACATGAGGCCGCAACCTTGTCTGAGTATTATCACTACTTTGTCTGAGTATTATCACTACTTTCGGAAAATTACAGAAGTAACAACGCCTCACCTCGACAAGATGCTTGTCACCAACTATTGGTTATTGACGCGACCGCGTGAAAGCTGGCTGGCAAAAATTCAAGTGGCACAGTTCTATAATCCCACGTTCAAACCCCCAGATCAGCTTCTGGCCGAACGGGAAGCGGCAACCCTCCAACAGTGGATTTGTGATTTCATTCAGCACTGTTGTCGCATCCTGCCGAGTCTGCCGCGTCTTCTCCTTGCTGCCAATATCCCTTGTCAATTGCTCTGGGCTTTGGTGGGCTAGGCATGCCGCAGCTTAGGGGGCGATCGCTTCTAGGAGATTGATACAGCGGCAAGCTGATGTGAACTTGCTTTTCTATGTTTTAAGAAATCCTAAAAACATAAATAAATCCTATAATTTTGGCAATAACCATCCTCACGATGTTTTTAATATAATTAAACCTAGGTAAAAAGAAAATTGAGGCTTCACTCGGCTTAGCAACTGAAGTGCAGACTGGCGATGTTCAAGACAAGAACTTTAGTGTTTCCCGAATGACTTAAGAAATGAGGTGGATATGAGTAATTCAATTTCTCCCCTAACTCGTTACTATCTGCGTCAGCTTTTGAAGGCTCAACCTGCCCTGCAATCTAAACTGGCCAACTGCCGGGAACAGCAAGAGGAATACGAATGTCTTGAGAGCTACCTGAATCGCAGCCGCCTGCGTACTGAACAGGTCAACGAACTGGAGGTTCTTGTCAGGTTACATCAAAAGCTCAAGGAAGTCGAACCCGAACAAAGCGCCCAACTTCAGGAAATTGAAACCCGAATTTTGGAGTTACTGGGCATTGAATTGCCGCTCTCGAAGGGGGCGCTAACGCAGATGATGACGTTCTTCAACGGACTTGCCACTCCTCGCCAAGCAGCTAGCCCCACCACAACACAGGAAGTAACCACACTGGGAGAGTATTACCGAATTTTTCAAAAAATCACCTCGGTTGCCGCCTGCTATCTCGGCAAAATGATTGTAAGGAACTACTGGCTGGCAACCCGCCCGCCTCAAAGTTGGCTGGCTCAAATTTCGGTGGAACAGTTTTACGGCTCTGAACTCCCCCCTAAAAGCAAGGATCAACGATTAACCTCTGAACAACAAAAAACCCTCCAAGGGTGGATCGAGCGCTTTATCCGCCAAGGCTGCCAAGTGTTGCCGGTGCTGCCGCAGTTACTTTTAGATGCCGGCGTTCCGGCCAGCCTGCTGTCTAATCTGGGGAATGGGTCTGATGCTCATGGGCGAGCAGCTGAAACGGCGCCAGCAGGGTCTGAAGGTGGGAGGTAAGCAGGGTGGCTAACTCCGCAGCTTCCCCATAGATGAGGCGCTGCTGGCTAGGAATTGCCACCGGCAGGGGGGAGCGGTCGAGGGACTGTTGTTCGATGAGCAGGATTTGGTTGCAGCGTTTACTAGCAATGGCATAGCCGAGTTCAAGGGCCACGGCTCCGTCTAGGTGAGGACAAGCCGTGACATCGGCAATAAACAGCAACGCCCGACGCAAATGGGTTAGGACGGGGGTTTGCAAGCGAGGGACAGGCGATCGCGGGCTTTCCACAAGTTGCAGGGGCAAACGGCTTGGCGTGTTGGCAATAAAGGCTTTCAAGGCATGGCGAATCTCGTCGCTACTGGGGCGATCGCTGCTGCTAAAAAAGAGGGTGGGTTCTAAATAACTTAGGCGATTGCTCTTGATGAAGTAGATTTCGTGGCTGAGAACATCAATATTGGCAATTGTATAGCTGCCACTCCCTTCAATGTAAAACTCCACTGTTTCGCCAAGGCGATAGCGCTGAAACCACTCCGAACGCTGGACTGTTGTTAAGTCATCCAGAAAATCCGCCCGCAATGCTGTTTTCAGCAAGCTACTTTTATTGAGCCGTAAATCGTGGGGGCGTTGCTCGATCTGGTCAAGGGGTTCATACTGCGGTAGGTACCATGCCCGCAGCACAATAATTGCCATTAAAACATTCCAAACAGAGACTGCAAATAATAATAAACCATGGGTAGATTGGGTTCTACCAAAATCCGTCGCAGTGCTCCGCCCATAGCCGCAGGCTTGGGGGGTGGTGAAGCGGCGGGCGACCGAAGGGAGCAATGGGTTGATCCTCGTCTAAGAAATCTAAGAAATGAACCCATACTTCTTAGGGGATAATAACCTTATGCTAAATATGACTTGGGAATTTAAGCTAGAGCCAACCGTTGAGCAGGTTTCAGAGATTGAGCACATCCTAGAGGTGTGCCGCAATGTCTGGAACTTTGCGCTGCAGGAACGCAAAGACTGGCTGGATTCTCGCAAGTGTCCGGTGAATGCCTGTTCAATCCGGCAAGAGTTCATCTTGCCTGCTGACGCGCCATTCCCCAACTATGTCAAGCAGTGCAAGGCACTGACAGCGGCTAAGTCCGTGTTCCCTCGGCTGAAGACCGTCAATGCCCAAGTGGTCCAGCAAGTTATTAGAAAACTGGCAGCCGCTTGGGAGTCATGGCGATTAAAGCGCTCAGGGTTTCCTCGGTTCAAAAAGCCTGGGCGAATGCGGTCTAAGGTCAAACAGGCTTGCATCGTTCGCAAGGCGTCAGGCTATTTTGTCATGTTGAGCCTTGAGGCCGATGTGGATGTGCCCGCCGCAGTGCCCCATGGGCACCCGGTCGCGATTGACGTTGGACTGGAATACTTTCTCTCAACTTCTGACTGCGGGGCAGAGTTGCACAAAGACCTTTTCAGCCGAGTTCATTACTGCCACAACTGCGGGTCAATCAAACCCCGTGACGTGGCAGCAGCTCAAGTTATTTGTACCCGTGGGCAACGGGGAATAGAAAATGCCTGTGGAGTCGATGCGGCGGGGGCTGGGATCACTCAGTCTAGCTGGCTGGCGTTGAAGCAGGAAATCTTTGGGGCGACCCAGGGAATCACCTCACATATCGCCTAGCGATTGGGTGGTGAGGATGTCAAGGATGTAGGAGAGAGGCAATGACAGCAAAACTACTGCTGGTGGATGATGAACCGGGGGTGCGCGAGGCAGTCACGGCCTATCTAGAGGACAGTGGCTTTGAGGTGACGGCGGTGGCCAGTGCTCAAGCCGCTCTAGAGTACCTAGAAACTAACGTACCCGACCTGATTATTACAGACATCATGATGCCGCAAATGGATGGCTATGCCTTCTTGGAAAGAGTACGCCAACAGCCCCATCTCAACCATATTCCAGTCCTCTTCCTGACAGCGCGCGGCATGAAGCGCGATCGCATCCAAGGCTATGAGGCTGGCTGTGATGCCTACCTCGCCAAACCCTTTGACCCCGATGAACTGGTGGCCATTATTAAAAATCTGCTGCGGCGCCAAGCGGCTGCTCGCGATGAGGCAGAACCCAATCTGGCCAACCTCGCCCAACAAATCGCCGAACTACGGGCAATGCTTGTCCAACAGGGCAAACGCAATCCCACGGCTCCCCCGCTTCAACTGGATCTCACCCCCCGCGAAGCCAGTGTTTTGCAACTGGTGGTCAAGGGTCTAATGAATAAGGAAATTGCTAGCCAACTCAATACCAGTGTGCGCAACATTGAAAAGTACGTGAGTCGCCTCTTTATGAAAACCGGGACGAGTAGCCGCACCGAACTGGTGCGCTTTGCCCTAGAACATGGCTTGGCTGATTAGGGGAAGTTAGGACGGATCGTTTTGCCAAAACCAGTCGGCAATGCCAGGCTTAGCTTTTTCTGTGGCGGTGGGATTCAGAAGGATAATGGCTTGGCGGAGATTGGGGGAGAGCCGTCGCTGTACCCGCTGCGGAATACCCTCACCAAAATAAACATGGCCCCGTCCCGTCAACACCACAATCAGGCGATCGGGATGCCGCTGATGGTGCTTAGCAATGACCTTGGCCATCGTTTCATCCCACAGAACTTGGGCTTGGTAAAAGAAGTCAAAATTGAGACTGTGGCTCGCCCCCTGATGGGCTGCCCAAAAAATCTCCCACAGGCGATCGCGATAGGGGGTGTTGCTCAAGTCAATCTCTGTCAGGGGTGGAATATAGCGAAAATTCTCTTCCCTCAAGCTGGCCAAGCCGTAACGTGCCACTTGGCGAGTCACTTCTGTAGGCGTATTCAGGGCAATCAGGGGAATTTGCTGCTCCCTGGCAAAGCGAAAAATCGGTGCATACAGTGACCAAGGGAACCCCCACCGCTGGGCATACTGCGTTTGCTCTAGCAACTCCATTTCGGTGATCTCCCCGGCAATGTAGGCATCGAGGGCAGCCTGAAAGGGCCGCTGAATCATCTCAAGGGCGATCGCTAGCGGACGCCCCCGCCGCTGTAGTTCTTGCAAAATTTGCAGTTGCGCCCGATGGTCTGCCTCACTGTCGTGGGTTTCACCCAAATAGAGGATGTGCTGCTGTTGCCAGTCGGCATAGGCCCTTTGCACAGGGACAGATTCACTGCCCCACCAAACCTGCTGCGCTGTCACCCTGTGGGTTCCTACCAAAAACAGCGCGATCGCCAAGCTCAATGCTAAGGGATGCCAAGACCGCCCCATCTCCAAGAGACCTACGCCCCGTCCAAGGGGGATGTCAAACGATAAAATATCTGCCAAGATCGAGATAGCGTCGTTAACAGTATAGTAACGACAATTCTCTTCTGCGCGTTCCCCATTGGGTTGAACCCTGTTATCCAACGCTGAAACAACTATGCAATCTCCCTATCCACTTGAAGTCAATGACCCTGCTGCCAGTGACGTTGCTTCCAATCATCCTGAACTGAATGGTAACGCACTGGTGAAATCGGAGACGAGCACGACAGGATTGGCAAAGGTGGAAGTTCGCTTGAGTGACCCCCGTGCCGAAGCACTGCGGCAAATGCTGGAACGCCATCGGGGGACGCGGCAGGTGATTATTCTCCAAGATTTTCCTGACCCCGATGCCCTGTCTTCGGCATGGACGTATAAGCTGATTGCCGAGCAATTTGAGATTCAGTGCGATATTGCCTACGCCGGTGCCCTGAGCCATCAGGAAAACATTACCCTTGTGCGGCTGACAGGGATGCCCCTTGTGCGCTGGTCAGTGCAAGGTACGAAAAATAAGGATCAGCGGGACTGCTCCTGTTACCAAGGCTACGTCCTCATTGACAACCAAGGCACCACCAGTCAATTGCTCCCCATGGTTCAAGCGGCCGGCCTGCCAGCGATCGCCGTCATTGATCACCACAGTCTGCAGGAGGCCATTCAAGCGGAGTTTACAGATATTCGGCCAACGACCCGCGCTACGGCAACCATCTTTACCCAATACCTGCAAGCGGGGCTGCTCACCCTCGACAGTAGCAACCCGGTTCACGTAAAATGCGCCACTGCCCTCATGCATGGCCTGCGCTCGGATACGGATTGCCTGAAACAGGCCAAAGAAGAGGACTTTCTCGCAGCCGCCTTCCTGAGTCGCTATATTGACTATCAACTGCTGAACACGATTTTGCAGTCCCACCGCTCGAAGCAGGTCATGGATGTAATTGAGCGATCGCTAAAAAACCGCTCCATCCACAACAACTTTTCTATTTCCGGGGTCGGCTATATCCGCTACGAAGACCGTGATGCCATTCCCCAAGCTGCAGATTTCCTCGTGACCGAAGAAAATGTGCATACCGCCGTTGTCTATGGCCTTGTCCACGACGAGGATGAAGAGGTGGAACTAATTATTGGCTCCCTGCGTACCACAAAAATTACCCTTGACCCCGATGAATTTATCAAAGAGGCCTTTGGCAAGGATAGTCAGGGGCGCTTTTTTGGGGGTGGACGCTCCCAAGCAGGGGGCTTTGAGATTCCCGTGGGCTTCCTATCGGGTCTCAATGAAAATCCAGAATACGCTAAACTCAAGTGGAGCGTTTACGATACGCAGATTAAGCAGAAGCTCCTCCACCTGGTCAATCCCAAAAACAATGTCCTCCACGGTACGGAGTAAGGCACTGTTCGCAGTAATCAAGTTTTAGGTCTTTATGAGGGAGCTAACAGTCTTTTTTTTCCGCCACGGGATTGCCGTTGAAGCGGAGGTCTTTGAAGGCAGGGATAGCGATCGCCCCCTGACGGCCAAAGGGGAAAAGAAAACCCAACAGGTTGCCCAGCGGTTACTGGATCTGGGCATTGAGGCAGAACTGATCCTCTCCTCTCCCCTCGTACGGGCACGGCAAACAGCAGAAATTCTCCTTGAAGTGGGGGTTGCCCCTGATCTCATCATTTCTGAGCTGCTTGCTCCCAGTGGCAGCTTGCAGGGATGGCTCAATTGGCTGAGTCACTGGTGTCAAGAGCATGAGGGGCCTTTGATTACCGTGGGTCACGAGCCCAATCTGAGTCACTGGGCGGAACTACTGATCTGTGGCAAAGCCTTGGGACATATCCAACTCAAGAAGGCAGGCCTCATTGGCCTGAAGATGCCCGCAACCGATCCCCTGGGGAATAGCCACCTCTTTTGGCTGACACCTCCCAAGTTTTTGCTCAACAGCAGTGGCCTTGCCTGACTCTATCCGCCTATGCCAGTTCTCTGCGCCTCTCATGCTGAACCTCCCAAAACGCCAAAATAGAGATACAGACTGCCACAGGACGGGAAGATGGATTCTGAGCCAGGGATTACTGAGCATTTACCGCTAACTGTTCTCAGTTGGCTGTATGCCTATCAGCGGGAGCATCAATTTACTAGTCTTGAAGCGGCAATTGTTGACATTGTTTGTAAGTTTTATGCTCAAACGGATCATTTGCCTGAACGAGTGGCGGATCTAGAGCGACGGGTCAATGCCCTCAGCCGGGAAGTGATTCATCTGCGCCAAAAACTGCCCGAAACCTACGATCGCCTGCGGGAGCAGTTGGCAGCGGTGCGCCTTAGTCATTCTGGTATTCTCCACAATTTGCGCGATCGCCTCGAAGCCCTAGAAGCGGAAGTCTTTGCCAATCCCCCTAACGCTGCTGACGCAGAGGTTGATAGCTGAGGAGTTCTTCCAAGGTTGCCAGTAAATCCACTTTCACAAACGTGATCTGATCCGCAGGATTGAGGCCAAATTGCCAAGCCACATTCACCCTAAAAAGGGGAAATTTGGCCTTACCCACAAGGCGATAGCGGCGCTCCCTGTCCTGCGTTGCCAACAATTCGCCCTTGAGGGGTTCCGCCCGCATGCCCGTAGCTTCAAGCTGGAGATAGCGGGCGATCGCGCCTCGGCCAATGACAGCCTCCTCAAAGGGCGGATAGAGCACTCCCTCCTCAGCAAACAGGGCAGCCACCGCTTCGTAGCGTTCCTCGTTGAGGGCGGCAAAATAGGCAACTAGGGTCGGCTCATCAAAGCCGAGAAGGGGATTTCCTTGCACAAGATAGGTCATGTGTTCATTTCCTCAGGGGTTGATATCCGGACAAAAAAAGGGAGCGCGTTGCCCCCTTGCGTAACCCATGGCATCTCAATTAGACAGCCAGCGGATCTACCCCCATGGCGACCACCGCATTCCGCAGGACGGTAATCTGCTGACCAAAGTCAAGGGCTTTGATCGCTTCAAACACGCGATCGGCATCGCGGCTGAGGGTATAACCAGGGGGCACGGGCACGACAAACCCCTGTTGCATCAGTTCGGCCAGTTGGTACCAGAAGGCGAGCTTAGTGTTGGGGCTAAAGACGCCGTAGGCGCGGGTGAGGGGAGTGTCCACCTGAGCCACCAAGTCACGCATGAATTGCAGTTGCTCATCAAAACTGAGGGCTTTGACCTGATTGAGCAGCCCTTCCGCCAGTTGTAGGCGAGCAGTACCGGGGGCAGCGGCTGTAATTGAACGACCCGTTTCAGTGTAGAGGAACCACAGGAGCGCTAGCTTGTCATCCACGCTCAAGCAATTGAAAAGGGTGGTAACCTCTTGAACGGCTGTGGCCAGTGTTGAGGGAGTGAAACGAGTATCGGTGGTATAGGTCATACAGCTTCAGAGATGTTGAACGTTTAGCAGGTTGTCATGCTTATCTCTGTCTCCTAGTCAACAGTATGTTACATATCTTTATAAAATGCAACACAATTTTATAAATACTGGGAATAAGTCTATTTTATGAATCACTGTAATAGATAAAATTAAATGATTAAAACAACCCTACAGGACACGAAAAGTGGCTTTGGGGTGCCGCTGCCCCGCGAACAAAAAGATGTCTAGAACACAGATGGACAGTTGTTACAAATGTTAAGATTGCTTCTGTTTGAGCAAAAACGCTGCCATGGCTCGACCAACTCTCTACGTGGCAATCACCAACCATGGCTTTGGTCATGTGGCGCGCACCACGGCACTTGTGAATGCAATTCGCCACCACGTGCCCGATCTCTTGCCTTTAATTGTGACGGCTGCTCCCTATTGGTTGTTGCAAGCAAACCTGGAGGGGGAGTTTATTCATCGTCCCCGCGCCCTTGATCTGGGGGTGGTACAGAGGGATAGTCTGCACATGGATTTGGCGGCAACCCGTGCCAAGCTTTTGGAACTTCAGGCGGCAGCCCCGGAGTTGATCCGTGCTGAGGCCGACTTTATTCAGCAAAATCGAGCCGCCTTAGTCCTCGCGGATATTCCCCCTTTGGCGGTGGCGATCGCCCATGCGGCCGGTGTGCCCTGCTGGATGGCCAGTAACTTTGGCTGGGATTTTATCTATCGCTCCTTTGGGGATGACTTTATCGAGATTGCCGATTGGGTGCGTGATCTCTATAGCGGCTGCGATCGCCTGTTTCAACTGCCCTTTGCTGAACCGCTAGCAGCCTTTCCCCACAAAGAACCTGTGGGACTGACGGGTGCGGAGCCGCGTTTTGAACCAGAGGAGCTGCGGCAGCGCCTTGGTCTTGTAACCTCCCGCGATCGCACGGTTTTGCTGACCTTTGGGGGGTTGAGTCTAGAAGCCATTCCCTATGCGGCCCTCAGGGACTTTCCCGACTGGCAGTTCCTCACCTTTGACAGCACTGCACCGGCGGACATGCCAAACCTGATCAAGCTCTGTGGCCGTCAACTGCGTCCAGTAGATGTCATGCCCCTCTGTGGACGGGTGGTGTCCAAGCCCGGCTATGGCACCTATGCAGAGGCCTGCCGCTTGGGGGTACCCGTGGCAACCATTCGCCGTGATGATTTTGCCGAAGGCCCCGTTTTGGTGGCGGGATTGCAGGCACATCATTTCCATCAAATTCTCAGCCATGAAGAGTTTTTTAGGGGCCACTGGCACTTTTTGCACGCACAACCGCAGCCGCCCCAAGATCCCACTCCCTTAGATCTCAATGGAAATTCTATGATCGCCACCGCTGTTGCCTATTATTTGAATAACTTTGAATAACTGTTCATCGTAGTCACCGTGGGCATCTTTGGATGGCGAACCGCCTCGCCGTTAAAAAAGGCGTGGCAACTCTATCAGCAACAGAACTGGCATGGGGCACAGCAGTGGGCACGCCAGAGTGTTCAGGAAACCCCCCAGCCAGAGGCCTACTATCTTTTGGGCTTGAGTGCAGAACAACTGGCGCAACCCCTAGAGGCCAAGAGTGCCTATGAACAGGCGATCGCCCTTGACCCTTGGCATGCTCCTGCCCACTATCGGTTGGCCATTGTTCTCCATGAGTTGCTAGGACAGCCGGCGGCAGCGCTGCCCCACTACCAACGCGCCCTCGAAGTCAAACCAGAGTGGGTGGAAGCCCATAGCAACCTTGGGAATGCCTATTTGGATTTGGGGGAACCTGAGCGGGCGATCGCCTGCTACCAAAAAGCCCTCGCCTTGAATCCTGATCTGCCCACGACGCTATACAACTTGGGACTGTGTTTCCATAACCAAGGCAAACTGACAGAAGCCAGTGCCTGCTATGAACAGTCGCTGTACCTTGAACCCGGCCAAGCGGATGTCCACAATAACTTGGGCAGCGTCTATCTGGAACTGAAAAACTATAAGGCGGCGATTCGCCAGTTTCAGGCGGCCTTGAATGCCAATCCCGAACTGTTGGCAGCTCTTTACAATCTGGCGTACGCCTTGCATTTACAGGGGAACCTTGCGGCAGCGCGCGATCGCTATCAGGAAGTCCTACTGCGGGACAATAAACATCAACAGGCGCTGCTGCAACTGGGTCAAATTTGCCTTACTGAAGGCGACTTTAGCGGCGCGATCGGCTACTACCAACGCTGCCTTAGTCTGGATCCTCTCAATGCCACTGCCCAAGCCGGATTGGCCACCGCGCTGCTGGAAACAGGGGATCCCCAAGCTGCCCTCGACCACTTTCGCCAAGCGGTTGCCCTCAATCCCCAAGATGCAGACGGGCACCTCAACCTTGCCCTAGTGCTGCTATTGCTGGGGCATTTCCAAGAGGGATGGCAAGAATACGAATGGCGTTGGCAGCAACCCACAGGCGGATTGCGCACCTATCCGCAACCCCGCTGGCAAGGTCAATCCCTAAAGGGGAAAACCCTCTTTGTCTATAGCGAGCAGGGGCTAGGGGATTGCATTCAGTTTGTGCGCCTACTGCCTTTGATGGCGCGGCATGCCCAACGGGTCATTTTTGCTGCCTACCCGCCTTTGGTGCGTCTGTGCCAAACGTTGCCGGGGATTGAGGTGATCAGCAGCGAGGAACCCCCTCCCCCCTTTGATTACCATACGCCCCTGCTGAGTCTGCCGCGCTATTTGGGCATTGACAAAGACCACTTTCCCAAGTTTAAGCCCTATTTCCCCCTGCCTGCCCGCCCACCCCACAGCATCTTTCATGTCCCAAAAGCTCGGATTGGTCTAGTTTGGGCCAGCCATAGCCAAACGCCCACCGCAGTACAGCGGTCTTGTCCCTTGGAGTATTTCCTGCCACTGCTGCGGGAATTCGAGGTGCAATGGTATAGCCTGCAAAAGGAGCGATCGCCTCAGGAGGCAGCACAACTCCAGCAGGCGGGGATGATTGACTGCCAGCCCTATATGGGGGATTTTCTGGATACGGCGCTGTTGATCCAGCAGTTGGATGCAGTCGTTACGATTGATACAGCAGTGGCCCATTTGGCGGGTGCCTTGGGGAAGCCCCTGTGGATTCTCCTGCCCTTTGTCGCGGATTGGCGGTGGCATTGGCAACGGGCGCGATCGCCTTGGTATCCTTCGGCACAGTTAATTCGTCAGCCGCGACGCGGCGATTGGCAGGGGGCGATCGCCCAATTGCGCACCGCCCTTCAAACCCACTATCCAAGGGTCAGCGATGGCCTATCCCATTCAGGATAAATTAGTGATTGCTGTGGCCTCCAGTGCCCTCTTTGACTTGGGGGAGGCAGACGAAATTTTTCGCAATGAGGGTACCGAAAAGTACCGCCAATTTCAACGCGAAAGGAAATACGATGTGCTGCCCAAAGGGGTGGCGTTTCCTTTTATTCGTCGCTTCTTGAATCTCAACCGTGCCTATCCAGAACAAGAACCCGTCGAGGTGGTGCTCCTTTCCAGAAATGACCCGGATACAGGTCAGCGGGTTTTCTACTCCATCCAACACTATGGCCTGAACATTACCCGCGCCGCATTTTTGGGCGGAAAATCCCCCCATCCCTATATTCCCGCCTTTAATGTGTCTCTGTTTCTTTCGGCCAATGCAACGGATGTGCAGCAGGCGATCGCTGCCGGGTATCCAGCGGGCATGGTGATTCGATCGCCCATTACCGATCACGAGGAGGATGCTGAGTTGCGCATTGCCTTTGACTTTGACGGCGTGCTAGCGGATGACGAGGCTGAAGCTGTCTTTCGCCACGGAGATCTGGAGGAATTTCAAGCCCATGAACTGCAAAAGGCCAATATTCCCCACAATCCAGGGCCATTGAGCGATCTTTTTAAGAAACTGGCAGCCTTTCAACAGTTAGAAATGGCAAAAGAGCAGCAGGATGCCAGCTATCAGCGGCTGTTACGGATTGCGATTGTAACGGCACGCAATATCCTTGCGAGTGAACGGGTGGTCACCACCCTGAATAGTTGGAGCGTCATGCCTGATGAAACCTTTTTCCTTGGCGGTATGGAGAAATTACGGGTGCTCAAGCAACTCAAGCCGCATATTTTCTTTGATGATCAACTGACCCATCTAGAATCAGCAGCGGGTTCAATTCCCTCAGTACATGTCCCCTTTGGTGTTCGCAACTGTGACATTCTCCCTCACTTAAGTTAAGCTCAATAAGCTCAAGCTCACTAAGTCAAGGGTGCAGTGCTATCGTGGCAGGATCCTTGCGGCATTTATTATGGGCAGACCTGAGACCCATTCATCTGGACAACCCAAACATCTAGCTCGCGATCATCAAGTTCAAGTTTGCCACTGGCAGTAACAATGCTGCCCACCCTAAGAACGCCATTGCGCAGGGCAGATTTTGCAGACATCGAGTAGGGCGATCAACATTCCTGCCACCACTAATGCCAATATCAACCAACGCATATAATTTTTTTCAACAATTTGACCAGCGATCGCCCTCGGAGGTTCAATCGGAAAGTTGCCCCCCTCCCAAAACAAATCGGCCAAGTCAGCCTAAAATACACACAAAAAAAGGTCAGTGTTGTTAGGTCAGTGTTGTTGCCACTGACCCTTGCATAGATGAGGATGAGTCAGGTTTCTAGGAGTGCATTGCTAATTAGCGGGGAACAACGACAGGACGGACTTGAACCCCCCAAGAACCTAGCGTACCCGCATTACAACCCCCTTGGCGCCCGATCGCCCCAATTTGAATTGGGTGATTCCCCTGTGGCCAGTTGTCACCAATGGGCAAAAAGGCTGAACGGTTGGGGCCAAGGAACTCCGTTTCGACCCGCTGTCCCTGACGATTGGTGGTGAAATATTTCACTTCCGAGCAGTGGGTAGCAGGCGCGGTGACCTGTAGGGCGTAATCAAAGTTTGGGCTTTCAGAGGTGAAGTTATAACGAGCCATTTGGTTACAAATTTGACCACCACCATTGCAGTTAACGATAATCGGGGGATTGGCTTGGGCTGCTGTAGTAGCAACCACAAAACCTGAAACCGCAATCCTGCCTACTGCGACCAACCGGCGGCTGAAGGAGTGGAGAGACATTGGAAGCTCCTATGGAGTGGATACTCCAATTATTAATGGCAACCCTGTCGCCGCCTAAGACCTCGATCACCGGTAGATTGAGAGATTGATCACAGGAGGATAACTCTTCCTTCCTCGTGGGAAATGGATGGAAAAACTGCTAGGCCATTTCACGAACATGGGGCTGGCCATCCACAATTTCACCAACGAGGATCACGTCGGCCACATTGATAAAAAGGCCATTTTCGACAACGCCGGGGATGTTGTTAATGGTTTGCTCCAGTTCGGCGGGGTTAGGAATGTCAGCAAATTTGACATCAAGGACAAGGTTGCCCTGATCGGTAACCACGGGGCCATCTTTTTTCACCCCCATGCGCAGTTCGGGCTGACCGCCAAGGGCTTTCAGGGCGCGAGTCACAGGAGCCACCGCAAAGGGCAACACTTCCACGGGCACTGGAAAGGTGGCACCCAATTTCGGCACCAGTTTGCTGCTGTCCACCACCACCAAGAACTGATCCGCAAGGGAATCAACGATTTTTTCACGGGTATGAGCCGCTCCACCCCCTTTGATCAGGTTTTTGGCGGGATCCACTTCATCGGCACCATCAATGGCAATGTCTAATTTCTCCACATCATCGAGGGTGACTAGGGGAATGCCGTACTTTTTAGCGAGGACAGAGGCTTGGAAGGAAGTGGGTACGCCAGAAATGTGACTCAGTTCTCCCTTGCGCAGGCGATCGCCCAAAAATTGGATGACAAAGGCCGTCGTTGACCCAGTCCCTAAGCCGACAATCATTCCAGACTGGACGCGATCGGCGGCAGCTTTGGCCACGGCCTGTTTCATTTGTTTGATAGCATCCTCACTCATGCACGAGTTCCCTCATTTTTTCCAAAAGCACCATACCACACCGCCAGCCCTTCACAGCGTTTTTCAAAGATGGGGAACTGGTCTCTGCAGCCGCCAGTCCTTGAAAGTTAATTGCAAGTGACCTTGTAAACTACACTAGGGCTAGTGATTACCTAAAGGGGGTTCGGCGATGGCGATCGCACGCACAAGGAAAAAGTGGCAATGGTTCTCCCTCTTGGGCGTGGCTGCAGCACTTTGGGGACACGGTGGACTGGCTGCGGAGCAGCTTAGCCTCGTTTATCCACCCTTTGGCACATTCAACATTCAAGTGAGTGACCTTGCCACATTTGCTAAGACAGGCAATGCCAGTCCAACGCTAAGGTTTTTAATTCGGTTGCTCCCCAATGACCAAGAGCCAAATCTGCGGGAAGGCCTCACAACCCGCATGGACTTAGAACCCACCACCGTCCGCCAGTTTGTCAACAGTCCCATTGGTCAAAGCTTTCTAGAGCGGATCGGCCAAGTCATTCGGGCAGATAATGATGTCAATGGTGGCCAAGCCCTTGGGGAAGCCTTAACAGCTGCCGCCAATTCTCCCTCAGGCATTACTCTGCTTTCAGTACTCCAAGCCTTTCCGGGCAAGAGTGTTAGGGTCAACGGCGAGTTGGGTCTGAAGGCGGTGGGTGCCTTTACCCGGGCAGTGAACCAAGAACAACGGGCGCAAGACTTTATCCAGCGCTTGGCGCAACTCCAACCGAAAACACCTCTGCCAACCCTCAATCCCGCTCAAAAAGGGCCTTTCCAGTGGCAAAAGCAAAAAATTGCATTTACCAATCCCAATCGCACCACTGGACTAATTCCTGCGGATCTTTATATCCCAACAGGGATTACAGCGCCTGCCCCTTTGGTGGTCATCTCCCACGGCTTGGCCTCAGACCGCACGACATTTGCCTACTTAGCGGAGCACCTCGCCAGTTATGGGCTAGCCGTTTTGGCGGTGACTCACCCCGGCTCTGATGCCAGTCGGATCAGTAGTTTTCTGTCAGGGGCACCCTTAGACTATGAGAATTTGCCGAAGGATTGGGCGCAGCGTCCCTTTGACTTAAAGTTTGGCGTGGATGCCGTGGCGGCTTTGGTTCAGAAAAACCCTGCCCTGAAAATTGACACCCACAATGTTGGTCTCCTTGGTCACTCCATGGGGGGCTTTACCGTCTTGGCAGCGGCGGGAGGTAGGGTTGACTGGGATGCTGTGAAACAACGCTGTCTGGCAGCCGCCAACGATCTCTTTATCTTTAATATCTCACTGCCCTTACAGTGCCGTAGTCTCGGTCTTTCTGACCCACCCTCTAAGCTGGCAGATCCACGGGTCAAGGCCGTGATGGCGGTCAATCCGGTGAGCAGTGTTCTCATCGGCGAGCAGGGCATGGCCAATATTAACGTGCCCACGCTGATTATTTCCAGCAGCAAGGATGTTTTTGCGCCACCGCTAGAGGAGCAAATCTTGCCCTTTACATGGTTGCAGGCACAGCCCAAGTATCTTGCCATGCTGGTGCCTGGTACCCACTTTTCGGCCGTGGGGGTCAGTGCAGCAGGGGTGTTGCCAGTACCCGATGATCTCATAGGTCCGAATCCGCAGTTGGCGCAGCCCTTTTTCAAGGGGGTGAGTGCAGCCTTCTTTGGTGTCTTTAATCAACAAAATGCGCAGTTGCGTCCGTTCTTGAGTCAAACCTTTGCTCACCAAGCTGCCCAGCCAACCTTTCAAGCCTATTGGGTGGATCACATTAATCCGCAGCAGTTGCAGGAGGTACTGGCAGGCCGAATGGGGAGTCAGCCTCGCAAATAAAGTGCCCCGGATATTAGCGTGAGGGCGATCGCCCCCCCATACACAACGAGTATTCCCCCCTGCCAACTCGGAGGTAAGGGAGCTAGAAGCAATGCCACAGCCACCATCTGGCTAACGGTTTTGGCTTTGCCCCAAAGGTTTGCCCCCTGAATGTGCGATTGCTGAACCCGCCAACTGGCAATTCCCAACTCCCGAAAGAGGATCAAGGCCACTGACCAGGCGGTCACCTCTCCCCACTCAATACAAATTAAAAGAGGCACAAGGATCAGCAACTTATCCACCAGTGGATCAAGCACCTTGCCCAAATCTGTGACCTGCTGGAAGCGACGCGCAATATAGCCATCCAGCCAATCCGTAAGGGCGGCCACTAGAAACAGGCCGACAGCCCACCAGCGATAGACCGCTCCATCATTGAAGGAGAGCAAGCCTAGGATCACTGGCACGATCAACAGGCGGGCAAGGGTAATCGTCGTGGCGAGGTTCAAGGGCATGGCACTCATGCAAAAGAAAACCCCCTCACCGAGAGGGAGTTCATTGTCCTTCATCGCGGGCAGTGCTTAGTACAACTGCAGCGACTTCAACTGCTTATCGAACATGTGGATGGTATCCACAAAGCGCGCTGTCTTCGACTGGGTGGAAATGACCAGCGATTGGGTACGGGCACCCCCCTTGAAGAAGCGCACCCCTTTCATGAGCATACCGGGGGTAATGCCACAGGCAGCAAAGAGTACCGTCTCCCCAGAGGCCAATTCCTCGGCTTCATAGACTTTATCGGGATCGGTAATGCCGGCTTTTTTCAGTTCTTCGAGGTTGCCTTCGCGGGTGCGATTGGCCCATTCTTTGGTCATCACCACAGCGGGATCATAGACCAGTTGCCCTTGGAAGTGCCCACCCAAGGCGCGCATGGCAGCCGCAGAAATCACCCCTTCAGGTGCGGCGCCAATGCCCATGAGGGCATGAATGTTGGTCCCAGAGAAGGCACAGGAGAGGGCTGCCGAGACATCGCCATCGGAGATCAGTTGAACACGGGCACCCGCATCGCGAATTTCTTGAATCAAGTCATTGTGGCGATCGCGCTTCATGACCACCACCACCAATTCATCAATGGCACGGTCAAGGCATTCCGAGAGAATTTTTAGGTTTTCGGTTGCCGAGTAACGAATATCCACTTTGCCCTTAGCCGCAGGGGGCGCCGCCAATTTCTTCATGTAAAAGTCCGGTGCCGCAAATAGCCCCCCTTTTTCAGAGATGGCCAAGACCGCCATTGATCCCGGTTGGCCGTAGGCACAGAGGTTGGTCCCTTCGCAGGGGTCAACGGCAATGTCAATTTCAATCAGTTCTTCGGGGTTACAGTATTGGGCAGCATCGGGACGGGTACAAATGCCCACTTCTTCGCCAATGTAGAGCATCGGCGCTTCATCCCGTTCCCCTTCACCAATGACAATGCGACCGCGCATATGGATTTGATTCATGCGGTTGCGCATGGCATCCACAGCCACCTGATCGGCCATGTGCTTGTCCCCTTTGCCCATCCAGCGCGCGGCGGCGATCGCCGCCTGCTCAACCACTTCGATAATCTCTAAGCCGATGACGTTATCCACACAACCCTCCTAAGTGCACAGTTGATCCCGCAGAGGTTTCCTCTCTGAGCTTACAGAACTTTGGGACGCAGAAAATAATTTTTCACTGCAAATTAATTTGCTCTCAAGTATTATTTCACGAGGACGTTAGGGCGATCGCGGGTTGTAAGGCTCGCCCTCCAGACTAGGGGGTGGTCAAAACGAGCAGTTGTTCTTTGGGCAGATGATCTAAGTAGTAGCCATCCTGGGCCAACACAATCAACAGATGCAGACCACAATCGGGGCGCAGGTGCAAATCTGCCCACGGAATCGCCACCTCTAGGCAAATGCCCAAGGCATAGCGAGCATGGGTCGGGCGTTCTTCCCACTGATAGTTGGCGATCGCCTCTTTGAAGGTGAGCAGCTGTTTTTCAAGGTCAATTATTAATTGATGGTGGTACAGGTAGTTGAGGGGCGCTGCGTCGGGACAATCTCGCAGGTCAGAGAGGGGGCTATTGTACGTCACCATGTTGGGGTAGTACCAGCAAAAGTGCAGGGCACTGATGTCAGTCCCAAAGGGCTGTTTTTGGCTAGGGGCATCAAGACGTAGATAGATATTGAGGTGATCCACCCCATACCAGAGGCGATTGATTAGGGTTTGGCGGTGCATCGTCCCTCGGCTGCCACCAATTTGAATCCGTCCGGCAAAGTTCCAGTCCTGCTCATCGCCGCGCCCATCAATTTCAGGGTGAATAAAGCCTTGGGGCGGGTAGGTGGCCTTAGCTTCGTGGACTTCCAAGGGATGGTTAAGAACCTCAGGAATGGGCTCCCCCAATGCCGTGTAAAGGGCCATTAAATGCTCACGGAAAAGCTGGTCAAACATGGCATCGTGGTTCGAGGAGTGACCTTCACCAAACCACCAAAACCAGTCAGAGCCTTCAGCGGCAAATAGAGCTTGCCATGCTGCTGGATTGTTTGTTTCCGTAGCTTCGGGGTGGCGTTCAAGGGTTTGGCGAGCCGCCGCCAGATAGTCCCAAGCCTTGTTTTTGACCGGATCGCCAATCCAAGTGCAGAAATTGCCGTCAATCCACGAGCCGCTGTGGAGAGCAGAACCCGCAATTACCGCACGCGGCGGATACTGTTGTAGATACTCCGCCACAGAGACGCAGGCAAAGTGCTCGCTCTCGCTCAGGCCTTGGTAGAGCCGTTCTAAGAAGGGTAGGCCGTCGCGGGGATAGTACTCCCAGCAGTTTTCACCATCAAGGGCAATGGTTACAAGCCATGGTTGCGTTAAGCTGGACTGGCCAGTTCCTTCATAGGCAATGAGTTGCTGGCGAATGCCCTCAAGCTGCTTGAGTAGATCTGCTGCTGCTGCTTCAGGTGCCATGGCACTGTAGGTAAAGCCAATCAAATCCGAGAGGCGATGATCACGAAAGACAATGTTGAGATCCCCTTTGCTAGTGGTTAGGCGATAGGGCTGGTAAAGAACATTGGCCTGTTGGACAACCCCTGCTTCGTTGCGGTGAAAATAGGTGCCCGTTGTCCAGCCCAGGATGGCTTCATCGGCGCAAATCCACTCAAATCCCTGCTCCAGAATCGGTTCAAGAATCGCTGGGCTGACTGATTGTTCTGACGGCCACAGTCCGCGGGGCGATCGCCCAAAGAATTGCTCATAGAGAACTCGCGCCCGCCGCAAATGCCGCGAAACATCTTCAGGATATTGAAACCGCTGTTGGGGCAAGGCGATATTGGGAACGGCGACTTTTGCAGCATCGGTGTCCACTAAGAGGGGCAAGATCGGGTGGGTGTAGGGCGTGGCGGTGACTTCAATTTGACTCGCCTCTTGCAGGGCGCGATGCTGGGGGATAATTTGGCTGAGAATTTCTCGCTGTTTGGCAATGATCCGCTGGCGATCGCTAAGGCTAAAATCCCGTCCTTTGGACAACCATTGGGCAATCTCTGGCTCCTCCCAATACAGGGGATCAATCCACGCTAAATTGTGCCACGCCAACAAATCGCCATAATCTTGGGGTTGCCAATTTTGCCAACACCACGCTTTGCCGTGAGTTTGTCGCTGCTCGTAGAGTTCCCGATAGCGGGGATGCGGGTCAATCATCGTGCGGTGGTGGGCATCAAAAAAATGCTCAATGATAAACCACCGCTGCTGATCCGTGAGCTGCTCAACCGGTGTCAGTGCTGCGGTCAGATAGGGATCAAGGGCGGTTCCGTTCACATAGTCTTGAATTTGTAACAGTAGCGAGGGAACAAGATTGACGGTTTGCTTAAGGCGGGGATATCTGGCGAGGACAAGAATCAAATCTAGGTAGTCCTTAGTGCCGTGGAGCCGTACCCAAGGGAGCAGGTATTGACCGGTGCGACAACTTTTATAGAGAGGTTGGTGCTGGTGCCAAATGAAGGCAATGTGCAAGGGATAGGCCACAACAAACTTGCCCCCAGTACTTAAGACTTCTCCTCTAGTATTTCAGGAGAGTTTCTTCCACCACCACTTTGTTACGTAACATCTCACAAGCAGCAAAAATCTTAATATAGCCCTTTTCTAGAGTATGGGTTATGCTCCTGCCTCAGTGCCTGCTGTCGGCTCATAGTAGTTTTGACCATTTTGGGTGTATTCCATCCATATAAAAAGTACTGTACATACTGTACCATTCTCTATAAAGCTTTTGGATTTTCAAAAAATTGATTATGTCCACTGGAAGTCAGTACAACTTAGGGTTTATTAGCGACAATAATATTCGTAACCATGTTAAAGACATAATTTTAAAGTATCGTTTATCAATCAATTACACGGAATTCAAAAAGCTTAAAATTGATCCAATAAAAGCAACCTTTGATATGCTTGTATATAATCTCAGTGATGTCGAATTTATTCAAAGAGAAATCATAAGACAAATTGATAAGTCTAATAATAATCAAATTGGATATTTTCATCAAAATATTTTTAAATACATTCAAGGCTGGGAAGTTCTCAAATTAGGTTATGATATAGTTAACCATGAGAAAAATTATTATGCAGAAATCAAAAATAAATTTAACACAATGAACAGTAATGCAAAAGAAAACACTTTTCGCAAGATGCGAAAAACGATCGAAAATAATTTAAAAGCAACTTGTTTCTTGATTGAAGTAATTTCAAAAGAGTCTAGAAACAATCCTTGGTCTGTTAAAATAGACAATGAAGTTGTTGAATGTGAAAGAATAAGAATAATTTCAATTGATAGATTTTATGCGATTGCAACGGGTGATGATCACGCATTTGCAAAATTGTGCAAAAAACTACCACGAATTATTCGTGATGTCATTAAAGTCATTAGAGATGAAGGAATTGAAATCGGCTTCTCATCTGAAAATAACAATATTCTGGAAGAGTTAAGAAAACGTAATCAAGATCTCTTGACAGCTCTTTATCTTTTAGCATTTGACAGCTATGAAGGATTTAAGAATTTTACACAAGACTAATGATGTCCTCTCGGCTGAGTTGATCGCCGATATTCTCAATGTAACAAAAACTACTATACAAAAGTGGGAGCGTCACGGTCTCTTGACCTGTAGTAAAGAAGATGAACGGGGCAAACGCTACTATCCTGTGGCACAACTGCTTCAGTTTGCCAAATTCCGGGAACTTATTTTCAGCCCTTGGGAGCAGGAACAATTGATCCAGCCCTTGCGACCCTACCAAACCCTTGAATTATTTGCAGGGGCAGGAGGTCTGGCTTTGGGATTAGAACGGGCGGGGTTGCACGTTGTCTGTCTGAACGAAATTGATAAGGATGCCTGCGGGACGTTGCGGCAAAATCGTCCCCAGTGGCCAGTGGTTGAGGCAGATATTCGCACGCTTAACTGGGCAGGTCTAATCGAGACAGAAATTGACCTGCTGACCGGTGGATTCCCCTGCCAGGCTTTTTCCTATGCAGGTGAAAAATTAGGTTTTGCTGACACCCGCGGCACGCTATTTTTTGAATTTGCACGAGCCATCAAAGAAGTTCAACCCAAAGTGTTCTTGGCGGAAAATGTGCGGGGTCTGCTCAGCCACGATCGCGGGCGTACCATTAGAACGATTGAAACCGTACTTTCAGACATGGGCTATACGCTGCTGCCACCACAGGTTCTCAATGCCCTGTTCTATCGCGTTCCTCAAAAGCGACAGCGCTTATTCTTGGTAGGAATTCGTAATGACTTGGTTCTCTACGCGCAGTTCGCTTGGCCTAGTCCTTGTCCGCAAATCATGACGTTGGTGGACGCCCTCAAAGCCGGAGTGCTCTACGAAACCGATGTGCCGCCTTCTGAGGGTCAGCGCTACCCTGCGCAGAAAGCGGCAATTTTACAACGGGTGCCTGAAGGGGGATGTTGGCGCGACTTACCCCCCGACCTTCAGCGGGCCTATTTGATGGGCAGTTTTCACCTCGATGGGGGCAAAACGGGCATGGCACGGCGCCTTGCATGGGATGAACCGGCGCTGACATTGACTTGCTCTCCTGCCCAAAAGCAAACGGAACGCTGCCATCCCACCGAAACCCGACCCCTGACCGTGCGTGAATATGCCCGTATCCAAACGTTCCCTGACGAGTGGCGGTTTTGTGGTTCTCTTTCGAGTCAGTATCGTCAGATTGGCAATGCGGTGCCCGTTAACTTAGCGGCAGCAGTGGGGCGATCGCTGGTAAATCTATTGAATGCCCTTGAAACGAAATTGCCTCAGCCTGCTGTTTTTTCACCCTCGGCTAAGCAACTAGAGTTTTCATTTGCCTAGGGGGCGTGGCTTCCCTCCTTGGGAAAAGGGCTGTATCTTAGGGGTGACGAGTTTGCCAAGGTTGCAATGAAAGCCCAAGTGTTCCGAGGGGTAAATCAACTCAGCTATGAAGAGATTCCGATTCCAGAGATTGCTGCCGATGAAGTGCTAGTGCGGGTCAGAGTGGTTGGGTTGTGCCAATCGGACATCAAAAAAATTCGCTATCCCCTCTATGAGCCGCCCCGTATCTTTGGCCATGAAACCGTGGGGGAAATTGCGGCAGTGGGGGAGACTGTGACGGGTTGGCAGGTGGGGCAGCGGGTGGTGGTCATGCACCATATTCCCTGTATGCACTGCGCCTACTGCTTGAATGAAAACTACTCCATGTGCCATGTCTATAGGACAGTAACGACAACGGCGGGCTTTATTCCCAGTGGCGGCGGCTTTGCCGAGTATGTGAAAGTGCCGGGGCATATTGTGCAGCATGGGGGTTTAATCCCCATTCCCGATGACATTAGTGATGAGGAAGCCAGCTTTGTTGAACCCACCAATTGTTGTCTGAAGGCAGTCAAGAAAGCGGGGATTGCTCCCGGTCAAACAGTACTAATTACAGGGGCAGGGCCGATTGGCCTGATGTTTATCATGCTGGTGAATCTCTTTGGGGCACGGGCGATCGCCACCGATCTGCTGCTCTCCCGAATTGCCAAGGCCAAGGAAGTGGGCGCTGCAGCCGCCTTTGATGCCCGTGATCCTGATCTCAGTGCCAAGGTACAAGCCCTGACCCACGGCTTGGGGGTGGATGTCAGTCTCTTGGCGGTACCCAGTGAAAAGGCCTTTTTCCAAGCCCTAGAGTGTACCCGCAAAGGGGGGAAAATTCTCTTCTTTGCCGAGTTTCCTGACGAAGTGGAAATTCCCCTCAATCCCAATATTCTCTATCGCCGTGAGATTGACCTCATGGGCAGCTACAGTTCCTCCTATCGCTTGCAGTCCCTTGCCTGCGACATTATCTTTAACCGCCGTATTGATGTGAACACATTGGTAAGCGATCGCTATCCCCTCTCAAAATTAGCTGAAGCCGTGGAACGGGCGATTCACCCCAGCCCAGAAACCTATAAAATTCTCATCTATCCAGAGTCCTGATGCATGCTCTATCAATTCCCACTTGGATAGTCCATATCTCCAGTGTGCTGGAGTGGATGGCCGCTATTTGGTTTGTGGCACAACTGGATCGCCGCTGTCCGGAGCAGGGATGGCGGTGGTTGGCGTGGGCAATGTTGCCAGCGTTGGTGAGTGCCATGTGTGCCTGTACGTGGCATTACTTCGATAATGCAGCGACACTGGCTTGGTTGGTGGATCTGCAAGCGCTGCTCACGTTCATTGGCAACTGTACCCTCTGTGGTGCGGCGGCATGGCTGTGGTGGCGATCGCGGTCCGTCTCCTCTCCTTAAATTTAGCAAAATTGATTGAAATTGGCAGTGCTCAAGGACTTCCAGTATCCTGTAATCAGGTTCGCCCGGCTGTGATCAATGCAACAGTCCAATACTGCTCTTTGACGTAAAAAAGGAGGAATGTTTGCCCGTTCATCTAGCCCTGAAGGCCTAAACCGCTGTGGAGGCTGCAATGGAAAGTAGTGCTGAACTGACCGCCCTATTCGTCATGGTTGTGGGCTTGGGCATTGGCGCTCAAGTCATGGCTCAGTGGCTACGGCTACCTAGTATTGTTCTGTTGCTGCTTGCAGGGATTGTTTCAGGCCCCAGTGGTTTGGGGCTAGTGCATCCAGAAGCCCTTGGGGAAGGCCTAGAAGTGTTAGTGCCCCTGTGCGTAGCCTTGATCCTCTTTGAGGGGGGGTTGAGTTTAGATCTCACTCGCGCTGACCAAGACATTAGCGGCAGCCTTTGGAAGCTCGTGAGCATTGGGAGTTTAATTACCCTAGTGGGGGGAGCCATGGCGGCCCATTGGATTGGCGAATTTCCGTGGCAATTGGCCTTTCTCTATGCCTCCCTCGTGGTGGTGACTGGGCCGACGGTTGTGGGACCCCTGCTGCGGCAAGTGGGAGTCGAGCATAAGCTGGCGGTCATTCTCGAAGGGGAAGGGGTACTGATTGACCCCATTGGGGCCATTTTGGCGGTGATGGTGCTAAACGTGGTGCTCAATCAAGACCTCGGCATGGGGGCGATCGCCCTAGGAATAGCGCAGCGCTTGGCGGTGGGTGCTTTGATTGGCGGCGTGGGGGGGTGGTTACTGAGTCGGTTCCTACGCCGTGCTTGGTTTTTGGCCGATGATCTCCGCAATCTTCTCGTGCTGGCGGTACTGTGGGGGCTGTTTTGGGTCTCAGATCAACTGGTGAGTGAATCGGGTCTCATGACAGCAGTGGTTCTGGGACTCGTGCTGCGTTGGTTAGATGTGCCGGGAGGGCGTCTGCTGCGGCGCTTTAAGGGCCAATTGAGTACCCTTTCCATCTCAGTGTTATTTGTCCTACTGGCTGCGGATCTCTCGATTGCGGGTCTGTTGGAGCTAGGCTGGTCGGGGGTGCTCACGGTGCTGTGCTTGATGGTGCTCATCCGTCCCCTGAGTGTTCTGTTGTGTACATGGGGCAGCGATCTGAGTTGGCAACAAAAAGCCTTCCTGAGTTGGATTGCGCCGCGAGGGATTGTGGCCGCTTCTGTGGCCTCTCTCTTTGCCATTCGCCTCACCGATGCAGGGATTAGTGGCGGCGATGCTATCAAAGGACAGGTCTTCCTGACGATTTTGATGACCGTTTTTGGCCAAGGCTTAACGGCTCGCTGGGTGGCAACGCAACTGCATGTGCGTGCCCAAGGGGCTTCAGGGGTGATGATTGCGGGCTGTACGCCCTTGGGTCGCTTGTTGGCGCGGATTTTGCGCGATCGCGGCGAAGAGGTGGTGATGATTGACACCGACCCCGAGGCGGTTGAACACGCCCGTCGCGAACACCTGCCCGTCTATCTCAGTAGTGCCCTTGACCTGAACATTTTGCAGGAGGCGGGGATTACCCAGTTGGGTACTTATCTTGCAGTTACCAGTAATACGGAAGTAAATGCTGTCTTGGCACAGCGCGTCCTCGAGGAATTTCACCCGCCACGGGTCTTGGCTGCCCTTGAGTTAGAGGATTGTCCCTTGGGGTTGAGTCCCGCCTTTGCCCCCCAACTGTCAATCAAAAAATGGAACCAGTATATCAACACTGAGGCGGTTCGTTTGGGGGAACTGGTGATTGAGGAGGAGCGATCCCAGTTGCAACGTCAACACCTAGAAGCTCTAGTGCGTTCTGGCAAAGTCTTGCCCCTGCTTGTGGAACGGCCAGAGGGATTGCGGGTAGTGCGAGCCAATGAAGAGTGGCAAGTGGGCGATCGCCTGATTTATCTGCTCCATAGTCCTAAACCCCACACCCTTCCTGCGGCGCTGATTTCCGGCTGGCAAATGAATACCCAAGTGGAATCGGTGTTGATTCCCAGTGAAACCCCAACTGCCAAGGGAACCTAATGCCCCGCTAGCCGTCCCTACCTTCAAACCCTTTGAATAATTTCGTGATTCCCCAACCCCTGTGGGGCAAGCCAGCCCCACTGCTTAAAAATTGAGTGATTTAGACTTTGGAGAGAGTCTTATGCCGAACCTAGCACAGCGCAGCTTGGCGGTTGTAAGCTGCGGTTTAATGAGTTCTGGTACCCTTGCCCTTGGAGCGGCTGTTCCAGCCCAAGCCCAATCCCGTTTTACGGATACCCAAGGCATCTGGGCGCAGGCCTGCATTGATCACCTTGCCAGTCGCAACATTATCAGCGGCTATCCCGATGGCACCTTCCGTCCCTTTGCGGCAGTAACCCGTGCTGAATATGCTGCCATGCTGGGGAAAGCCTTTCCCAATGCGCCAGTGGTGCGTGCCCCCAGTACATTTAACGATGTGCCCAGTACATTTTGGGCGGCCAGTGCAATTCAAAATGCCACCCGCACGGGCTTCTTGAGTGGCTACCCCGGCAATGTGTTTCAGCCTAATCAAAATATTCCGCGTGTTCAGGCGATCGTGGCCTTGGCCAGTGGCTTGCAATATCCCACACCGCCTTCTGTGGAGGGGGTCTTAGCCCAGTTCAATGATGCCGCGGCGATTCCAGCCTACGGACGTACGGGGGTGGCGGCTGCCACTGCTAAACAGGTGGTGGTGAACTATCCCAATGTGCAGTTTCTGAACCCCAATCAACTGGCTACCCGTGCCGATATTGCTGCTTTCCTCTGTCAAGCAACCCGTGCCCCGGGTGCTCAAGCTTTAGTACCAACGCAGTACATTGCGGGTGTCCGCACAACCTCACCCACTGCCATTACTCTACCGGCGGGTCAGCAAATTCCAGCCCGCTTCCCGGATGCCGAGCGGATTGTCCTTAGCCCCAATGAGACGGTTGCCATTCGCTTGGTGACGGCTGCCGATGTCCGCGATAGCCAAGGTCGTGTGGTGATTCCCGTGGGCAGTGAAATTTTTGGTCAAATCCAGCCTGCTGAAGGAGGCTCCCAATTTGTCGCTAATACGGTGGTGATCAATAATCGCCAACTCCCAATCGCGGCTAATTCGCAAGTGATTCGTACCATTCGCGATGCCCGTGACCCCAATATTGCCAATATCTTCCGCAACGCGGCCATTGGTTCGGCGGTAGCAGCGGGGATTGCTGGCTTGGCAGGAGATCGCAAGATTACACCCCTGAAAGTACTCACGGGGACAGTGACGGGAGCAGCGATTGAAACCAACCAAGGGCGGCCTGCCACCTCCATTATTCGCGACACGCTGATTGGTGCTGCTGTGGCTGCCGGTGCCTCTGCGGTGATTGGCGATCGCAAGATTACACCCGAAAAAGTGATTACCGGTGCAGCGGCTGGCGCCACGATTGGGGGTGTCATTGATCCAGCGGTGCAGCGACTGGTGGTCGTTGATGCCAATATGGATTTGGGCTTGACCCTGACTCAGCCCTTTACCGTCTCCCAATAGACCCCATAGAGACTAGGCTCGCGCCAATCCCAGCGATCGCGCGCATTCCTCCACTGCCTTGGCCACTGCCGGTGCCACCCGTGGATCAAACACGGAGGGAATAATATAGGCTGAGTGCAGTTCCGAGGGACTGACTAAGCGGGCGATCGCCTCTGCTGCGGCAAGAAACATCTCCTCTGTCATGCGGGGTGCCCGACAGGCGAGGGTGCCCTTAAACACTCCCGGAAAAGCCAGCACATTGTTGATTTGATTCGGATAGTCACTGCGTCCAGTGGCCACGACCGCCACTTGGTCATAGATTAGCTCCGGTTGAATTTCGGGAACAGGATTGGCCATGGCAAAAACAATTGCCTGCTTGGCCATACGCTGCACCATTTCCACCGTCAGAACCCCAGGGGCACTCAAGCCAATAAAGACATCGGCATCTTTAAGGGCATCAGCAAGGGTTCCCGTTTGGGGAACGGCAAATTCCCGTTGGGCGGGAGTCAGCTCTGCCTGCACTGAAAGAATGCCACGGCGATTACACAGGATTAAGTCCTTGGCGCCGGCTTTGCGCAGGAGACGAGCCACCGCAATTCCCGCTGCCCCGGCACCGTTAATGACAATGCGCACAGTTTCCAAGGATTTCCCCACCAGCTGCAGGGCATTTTTCAGAGCCGCAAGGGTAACAATGGCGGTGCCGTGCTGGTCATCGTGAAAGACAGGAATATCCAGTTCCGCTTGCAGGCGGGCTTCGATTTCAAAGCAGCGGGGGGCGCTAATATCCTCAAGGTTGATGCCCCCAAAAACGGGGGCAATGTGCTTGACAGTGGCAACGATTTCATCTACATCCTGCGTGCTCAAGCAGATGGGAAAGGCGTCCAGACCGGCAAATTCCTGAAAAAGCATCGCTTTGCCCTCCATGACGGGTAGCGCAGCCGCTGCCCCGATATTGCCTAATCCCAAAACTGCACTGCCATCACTGACAATGGCCACGGTATGGCTTTTGATGGTGAGCTTGTGGACTAATTGCGGATCCTCAGCGATCGCCTGGGAGACCCGCCCCACCCCTGGCGTATAGGCCATGGCCAGATCGTCGTATTCTTGCAAAGGATGCTTGCTTTTGACGGTGATTTTGCCGCCCTCATGGAGCCGAAACGTGCGATCGCTCACCTCGAGCACCGTGGCTTGAGTGTCACACTTGACCGCATTGACAATGGCCTCAGCATGATCGTGGCTAGCAGCCACCACCACCAGTTCCCGCAGAATTTTATTGGCGGTTTTCTCGATGAGGGTGATGGAACCCACTTGCCCTTGTTGCCTACCAATGACTTGAAGTACAGTGCCTAATTCTGCTGGATCGAAAGAGGTTTCTAATCGCAGCGTCAGACTATAGGCAGGCGTCGGGGTGAGCTTAACCATTCGGACTTAACCAAAAGTTAACGGCAAAAGGTACCGTTTGATGATAGCACCTTTGCCTAGCTTCCTGGCTGGGTGGCAATGGGTAGTGGCTCGGCTTTACAGGCAGCCAAGAGAGCGCGATCGCTGGCGCTAATACGGCGCAGACTATAAAAGCTCAATAAGTCAATTTCTGCTGGATAGGGTTCCTCTTCATAGGCGGGCAAAACGGTCACTTGCAGCTGGCGATCGCCTACAGTACCCCGAAAACAATCAAAGGAGGAATTGGGCATGTAAAAAGCCCCATAAACCTTGTGATCTTTGACTTCAAAGACAATATAGCTATGACCCACCTGTTGGGGTTGGGGCGATTCCCCAAGGAGATACAGACCATTGGCCAATGGAAATTGATTCTGTCGTGCCAAGAGCGGTTGAGCGATCGCCAGCCCATTGGTCAACCCAAGAGTAACAACTCCCAATACAACTGAAAGTGACCGAGCTAAACATGCCAACGAAATCATTCTATTTCCCTACCTGAAACGCAAAGTGCTCTCAACCAGCGTTTTGAAGCGTCAACCGTGGCAAAAGGCGGTCTCGTTACGCTGATACTCTGATCCTGACAGGTGAATAGCCATTTTTCATTGAATCTATGCCAGTAGTGACACAGGCACAAATTGACCCCTAAAGGGGATAGTCCTTGTTTTCATTCATTTAAGTTTTCATTTAAGTTTTCATTTAATCCACTTCCCCGAAGGAAAGCAGGAGCATTGTCAATATAGCCTTTCTCGGAGTAGATTGTAACCTCCTGTCCTGAGGGATCCCTTTCGCGGCGGGTGAAATTATTTTCTACAAGGTTACTGAAAACGCTCAAGTTCTCTCCTAGAGCGATTCCGACGGGTTCTACAAGAGAATGGGCTTAGGCGATTGGTCGAATCTGTTGGCCTTGACTCGAACCCTGTGCAGAGGGCTGTAGGTGATATCAAGGGAAATTAATTTCTTTTTAACTTATTTATATTTTGGGACTGATAGAAAACGTTAATTTTCTTTGCAAGGTGTTGGGTTCTGTAGCCTAGATCGCATGGGTAAGGGGAAGCGAGAGGCTATGATGATTCTCAAATTGCTTCTGAGTTCGGGTTATGACACTGTACATCGGCAACCTCTCCTATGAGGCCACTGAAAACGATCTTCGCGAAGTTTTTGAAAAATATGGCGCTATTCGCCGGATTGTGTTGCCGGTGGATCGCGAGACGGGCAAGCGGCGCGGCTTTGCTTTTGTCGAATTGGTGGATGAAACCCAAGAAGCCGTGGCCATTGATGATCTTGACGGTGCAACATGGCTAGGACGGATGCTCAAGGTCAACAAGGCGAAGCCAAAACAAGCGGGAGGGCAGTCAAACTCTGCCTTCTAAGGGCATACTGGTAAGGAAGTGTTATTCTTCCTGCTATGCCTCGACGTTCACCCTCTCCACCGCGTCCTCAAACCCGTCGGTCTCCCCAACCAGAATCGAAGCCAGCCCTGAATACCCGCACTTTAGCGGTGTTAGGAGGGGTCTTTATTATTGGTGTGGGGGTGGGGGTCACCTTTAGCAAAACCACGACCCTGAACCCTGATAATGTGGCCTCAACGCAGTTTATTGATCAGGCGGCGCCCAATCCCGATATCTGTGTGCAATTTGGTGCGAGCGCGATCGCGGTGGATACGCGGATTTTTGTCACCTTTAACCCCTTTTCGGTCTTTGTGTCTCAACCCTCTATGCAACCAGGCTGTGTACTGCGCGCCAATAACGTTGCCCTTTTAGAGCAGCGCCAACTGGTGACGGGTGAACAATTGCGCAGTTGTCGGCAGCGGCTGAATACCTTTGGCTATGTGGGCAACCTTGAAGGCAAACCTGAAATAAGCTGCGTTTATCAGAGTACAACCGATAAAAACCTGTTTCTGAAACTCTCCGGCTTGGGTAATGGTGCTGCGGGTGAAACCGGTAATTTCTAGGGCGTAAGAATGAAGGCATTGAAATGGCCACGGCTTCAGTGGCGTCCTCATCGGAGTGTACGACGCTTGGGGGCAGCCTTTCTTTTGGCGGGGGAGGTAACCTTTCATCTGCTGCGGGGACGGATTAGCCTGCGCAACTCGATTGAGCAAATGGCGTTGGTAGGCCCTGCTTCCCTCAGTGTTGCCTTAGTTACGGCAGCTTTTGTAGGCATGGTGTTTACGATTCAGGTCGCCCGTGAATTTATTGCCTTTGGTGCTACCTCTGCCGTGGGTGGGGTGCTGGCGATCGCCCTAGTGCGAGAACTCGGTCCTGTACTGACAGCAGTGGTCTTGGCTGGACGCGTTGGCTCCGCCTTTGCGGCGGAAATTGGCACCATGCAAGTGACGGAGCAAATTGATGCCCTCTACATGTTGGGCACAGATCCCGTGGATTATCTGGTGGTGCCACGGTTTGTTGCCTGTGTGCTGATGTTGCCTATTCTCAATCTGTTGGCATTGGTGACGGGACTGTGGGGCGGCCTGATGATTGCCGATTTTCTTTACGGCATTCCCCGTGGGGTCTATATTGAGTCCATTCAGAACTTTTTGCAGCCTTGGGATGTGTGGAGTTCAATTATTAAATCGGGCATTTTTGGCGGTGTGGTGGCTATTATTGGCTGCAATTGGGGCATGACAACCACGGGGGGCGCCAAGGGGGTGGGTCAATCTACCACGGCGGCGGTGGTGATTTCCCTATTAGCCATCTTTATTCTCAACTTTTTCCTGTCTTGGGCACTCTTTGGCGGCAGTAGTAGTTTGGTGCCGGTGCTTTAATCCTTTAAGAGGTCAGGTTGTGGAACTGCGGGCGGGTCAAGGCTGGCGAGTGGGCTGGCGCAAGGATCAATTCTATGCGGGGCTGGTAGGTGCTGAGGATTGGGCAACAGAACTCACCCGTGAAGAGTTCAAGGCATTTGTGGATTTATTTTGTCAACTCCACGAGCAACTTCAGGCGATCGCCCCCGAATTAATGGTAGAGGAAATGATTACCCTCACTGGCCGCAACGATGCTGTGCACTTGGAATTAGAAGGCTATCCCCATACCTATAGCCTGCATCTAATTGTGTTGGGCGATCGCCGCGTTGAGGGGACATGGCCTGCCCCGGTGCCCCCAGACTTTCTCCTTGCCTGCTGTGAGTTGCAGCACAGGATTGCGGAGGGGCAAAGTTTAGAATAAAAGACATCCTTCTCGGTTGCGATCGCCCCTATGACCTCTGCCAAATCCTCAAAGGTCAGCCCCGCTTTGGCGGCACTGGTCAACACCGTTAAACAACTGCAACAGCAAGAGCAAATTGGCGGACTTATTGCTCCTTTGGTGAGCTTTGCCCAAGAAACCCTCGGCATGTCCTTTGTCTGGCTGGGGCTGTACAATGACGCCACCAAACAACTCATTGGCCAAGGGGGAACCACACCCCTTGGTGATCATCCCGTTCTCAAGCAGAAACTGACCCTTGCCCCCGGTAGCCTTCTCGATCAGGTGTTGATGAACCGGAAGCCCATTAGTTTGCCCAGTCTCAAAGAGGAAGCACGTCTAGCAGAGTTGCGGGAAGCGGCCACCCGTTTGGGGATTCAAGGCACGGCCATCTATCCCATTATTCGTCATCGTCAACCCCTCGGCATTCTCATGATCGGTTCCACCACATGGGGCGATACCCTGCGGGGGGATGATTTGGCTCACATGAGCCTCTTGGTGAGTGCCCTTGGCGCAGAACTGGAAGGCCTGACAGCCGCCCAAGCCACCAAAACAACGAAAACGGCGCCGGAAGGAAAGCAAGCGGCTGCTCCCACAATTACCAGTGATGACCCTGTACGCCATCTGCTGCAAGAGGCCAGTCGTGCCCCTAGCTTGGGTCAACGCATTGAAGCCCTGTTGCTGGCAGTACACCAATTCTGTCAACCTCAACGTACCAGCCTCTTTTGGCGAGATTTGGAGCAACCCCTCTATCGGCGGCGCAGTTACACCGTTGGCAAATCCCAGAGTCGCGAGAGCCAGCGGCAACCCTTAGCGATTACACAGCAGGAGTTAGCGGGTTGCTACACTGCCCTTGCCAGCGGCCAAACCGTGAGTGTCAGTGATAGTCAAAGTGTGGTCAGTGCCACTGCCCCCTTACGGCTGATGCAAATGCTGAATTGCCGCGCCCTTGTGGCAACGCCGATTCTGGTGGGCACGGACGTAGTGGGCTTTCTCACATTGGAGCGCAATGAGCCTTACCCTTGGAATGACACCGAGAAGAAACTCCTCCAAGTCACCGCACAACTGCTGGCCTTGGCTGCCCCCACTGAACGCCTCGAGCACCTCTTGGCGCAGACCCAGCGCGCCCAAAGCTTGGTGAGTGAGTTGGCTCAAGCCATCTGTGATGAGCAGGACTGGAAGCAGGTGCTTCACCATGCGGGCGAAAAGTTAGCCGCGGATTTAGGGGTACAGTGGGTCTTTTTGCTAGCCTATAACGCGCTGACCCAAGCCTTTGATGTCCTATTCCAGTATCCAGCCCCCCGCGGGCGCGATCGCCATCCGCCCTTCCCGCCACTACAAAAAATGGATTGGCAGCTCTTGGAAACGGCGACAACCGCCATTGCCCTTGAGGACTACAGCCATGAACTGCGCCTCTACTCTTGGAAAGAGGTTCTCGGCAAGCTGAATCTCCAGTCCCTCCTCGTGGCAACCACCACCCCCGGCCATGCTTTGGAGGCTCTGCTGTTGGTGGGGCGCACTGAACCCACAACTTGGGGCAAAAGTCAGCAAACCCTCGTGCAGGAGGTGGCGCGCACCCTTGGCCTGATTAGCCATCAGTGGCAATTGCAAAAGACGAATACGCAGCAGGAGCAGGTGCGATCGGCGATGTTGACGGGTCTGGCGGCACTGCAACGCACCCAAAACCTCGAGCGCATTGAACTGACGGGCTTGCAGCAGATCATGAATTTGATGCAGGTGCCCCTTGTGGCCTTAGTGACGTGGCGACCCGGTCAGACGGTTGGCTCGATTGTGGCACCGCCTCCTGGCCATCCCAAATTTGCCATTCGCAACGAGGCTGAGATTGCCATCTATGAGGATCCGCTGCTCCACAGTGCCCTGATGGCTTCCCAAGCTGATGTCACCAGCAATCCCTACGCTTGGTTGATTCAGACCACGGCAGCAGAACTAGATCCGCGTACCCGCGAGTGGCTGTCAGGGCCAGACATTGGCCAAATTTTGGCGATCGCCCTGCGCACAGACCCAGAATACGAACCTTCCGGCGTACTGATTGTGGCCGATCATCGCGATCGCCAGTGGTCAACCTTGCACCTAGAGGCCTTCATTACCCTTGTGAACCAGCTAGCTTGGGCGCACCGCAGTACCGCCCTCCTACAGAGGCTCATCCAAGGTTTTCAGACCTTAGAAGTGCTGAACTGGTACAAGCACCGTCGCCTTGAACAGGTCTATAGCCAACTCGCAGGTCTGTGCAATCAGTTGACGCAATGGGTTCAGCAGCACCCTGAGGCAGATCCCCTGCTGCGGCGCTTAGGCACGCTCCTGCCAACCCAGTTGGAATCCCTGCATCCCCTCTTGAGCCATGAGGTATGGCAACTGGACAAAGCCACCGACACAGCGGGTTTAGCGGTAGTCCTTAAGCGAGTGATAGATCGCATCGAAAATTGGAAGCAGCGCAAACAACTGTGGATTCAAGTGCAAAATCAACCTGTCCTTACCCTCAATGGCGACATTAGCAAGCTGGAGTTAATCCTCTACGAATTGCTTCTTTTTGCCTGCCAGCGATCGCCCTCCCAAGGTCGCATTGATCTCTGGTGCCAGCAAATTGAACAGCGGAGTCAAGGGGGCAAAATACAGTCTTGGCTGGAACTTTCCATCACTGACGATGGGGAAGTAGAGCCGCAGCTTTTGATTCAACTGCGCCAGTTGAACCATCCCGACTGGTTGGCACCTTCTCCCCTTGATGAGCCGCCGGGTCGTCACCTGCGAGTCTGCTTTAACCTCTGTCAGCGTTTTGGTTACCATCTCGATATGTATCGGCTGGAGGATGGTCGCTTCTTGAGCCGTCTCCTGCTGCCGATGAACCAAGAGAGCAGCGGTACCTTTGAACTCCACACCACTCAACCCCGCCAATGACCCCTAGCACGATCGCCCTTCTCGGCTACCCCAATACTGGTAAATCCACATTTTTCAATCGCATTGCCGCCGCCCGTGCCCATGTGGGCAACTGGCCAGGGATTACGGTGGACTTCGCCGAAGCTGAGATTTCCCTCAATGGTGAGAGGGTTAAACTGGTGGATTTGCCGGGCATCTACGATCTGGCGGGAACGGCGGCTGATGAAACAATTGTGCGTGAGTTTTTCCAGCGGGTGCCGCTGCGGCTGGTGTTGGTCATTCTCAATGCCAGTCAGATTCAGCATCAATTGCGCTTAGCACTTCAGGTAAAGGCTTGGGGACTCCCCATGGTGGTGCTCCTAAATATGGCCGATGAAGCGCGGCAACTGAGGATTCAAATTGATACCAAGCAATTGAGCGATCGCCTTGGGGTGCCTGTAGTTGCTTTAAGTGCCAAGTATGGTGGCGGCTATTGGGAGGCCTACGAAACAATTTGCCATGCCCTCAAGGAAGCACCGATTCCCCAAACCCCTCTCTTCAAGCCAACGTTGCCAGAAATTGATGCGGGGGCGATCGCCCCCCTCCTAGCGGGCGCTGTAACTTTCCCCAGTCGTCCTGTGCGCCGACTAACGGAGCAGTTGGATCACTGGCTGCTCCATCCCCTGTGGGGACTGCCCCTTTTTTTTGCGGGGCTATACCTTGTCTTTCAGGTGGTGTGGGTGCTGGGTCTGGGGGTTCAAGGCTGGCTCAGTGATACCTTTGAGGCTTTTCAGGGACAAGTACTGGAGCCATTCCTCGCGGGGCTGCCCCCCTTGCTCAGCAGTTTGCTGATTGAGGGTCTCTATGGCGGTATTACCACAGTGGCAGCCTTTGTGCCCTTAGTTACCATCTTCTTTATGGTGATGGCCATTGTTGAGGACAGTGGTTACCTTGCCCGTGCCGCCTACCTCATGGATGGCTTGATGGCACGCTTGGGTTTGGATGGCCGCAGTTTTGTCCTCAGCTTGATGGGCTTTGGCTGCAATGTCCCCGCCCTGATGGCTACCCGCATTATTCGCTCGCCGGGGCTACGGCTGCTGACAATGTTGATCATTCCCTTTTCCCTTTGTTCAGCGCGGCTACAGGTGTTTGTGTTTCTCATTGCCTGTTTGTTTCCACCGCAGTGGGGGGCAGCCGTCCTGCTGTCTCTCTATGGCTGGAGTATTCTGGCGGCCTTGCTCACTGCCCTCTGTTTTAAGGGCTATTTTCCGAACACCGATCCCTTTTTGCTGGAGTTGCCCCCCTATCGCTGGCCAACGGGGCGACAGGTGTTTCTGCGAGCGTGGGGTGAGGTGCGGCATTTTCTCTCGCGAGCCACGGGCTTTATTATGATGGGTATTTTGGTGGTGTGGGCCTTGACCCATTTACCTCTGAATACAACGCCGTCAAGTCCAGAGACCTGGGCGGGTCAACTGGGGACAGCTCTACAGCCGCTTTTGGCACCGGTAGGCATTACACCGACCCTGACGATCGCCCTCATTGTCGGCTTTGTCGCTAAGGAAATTGTGATTGGCGCCTTGGCAGTTATCTATCACCTTTCGGGTACCGCGCTACAGCAGGCGATCGCCCAAGATTTGACGCCCTTGCAGGCCTACAGCTTTATGCTGTTTACTCTCCTGTACACCCCCTGCTTGAGCACCCTTGCCACCCTCTGGAGTGAATCAAAGCGCGGTTGGTTTACGATTTTTGCCAACCTCTATGCGTTGGTGATGGCATGGGTAGTGAGTGGCAGCCTCTATCAACTGGGGCACTGGTTGGGATGGGGCTAATGACCACCCTTTGCGGCATTGGTGTAGGCCCCGGCGATCCTGAACTCATTACCCTCAAAGGTTGGCGACGCCTCCAGCAAGCAAGGGTGATTGCCTTTCCTGCGGGACTACAGGGACGGCGCGGCATTGCTGAGGAGATTATTTCCCCCTACAAAGAACCGCAGCAAATTTATCTCCCCCTTGAATTCCCCTATGTTTTTGAAGCAGATGTCCTAGAACAGGCGTGGCAAAAGGCGGCAGTGCAGGTCTATCAATACCTTACTCAGGGCATTGATGTGGTCTTTGTGTCCGAAGGGGATGTCAGTTTCTACAGTACGTTTTCCTACTTGGCGGCAGCCGTTCAGAGCCTTGACCCCCAGATTGTAATTGAGGTGATTCCGGGAGTTTGCTCGCCCTTGGCAGCAGCGGCTAGTTTAGGGGTGCCCCTCACCTTGGGGAGCGATCGCCTAGCCATCATACCCGCCATGTACCACGGGGATGACCTCGCACGGGTGTGGGGATGGGCGGAGGTGGTGGTTTGCATGAAGGTGCGATCAGTCTATGGCGAGGTCTGGTATTGGCTGAAGGAACAAAAGCTCTTGGAACAGGCGGCAGTGGTGAGCTGGGCAACAACGCCAAAACAGCAAATCTACACCCCTCTGACGAACTATCCAGAGTTAACCTTGCCCTACTTTTCGCTGCTCATTGTTTGGAAGCGGCGCCCCATCTTGCAGAACTTCTGGAGTGCCTAAGTCAATCCTATATGTCCGCTCAAATAGTCCTGTAACTGTTGGGCATGGTCGTGGGCTAAATCCCCTAGGGGCAACTCATTGAGGGGAAAGGTTCGTACTGCACGCACTTCCTTGACATCCAAAACCTGCGGCTCACCGGCAACGCGGGCGGCAATCGCGATGCACACGGCATGGACACGGGGATCTCGCTGCGGATGAGAGTAAACTCCCACCAGCCCTTCAAAGCTCTTGAGACGCAGCCCTGTTTCCTCCGCCAGTTCGCGGGCGCCCGTATCGAGAATGGTTTCGCCCCAATCCATCATGCCGCCGGGGAGCGACCATTGACCTGTATCGCGGCGCTGCACTAGAATCAGGCGATCGCCCGCCGTCAGGGCAATCACCGACACCGCCACAAACGGATGTCGCCAGACCCGTTTTAGGAAAAAACGGACGAGTCGCCAACACCAGTTCACCCTTGCAGCCGCTCCAGATCCGCTAGCACTTGCACCACATGGGCCTCGGGCTTGACGCGCCGATAAATGGCCGCAATTTTGCCCGTGGGGTCAATGAGAAACGTATCGCGGTAAACCCCAAGGTATTCCTTGCCCATGAACTTTTTGGGACCATAGCTGCCATAGGCTTGGGCCACGCTGGTGTCCTCATCTGCCAGCAAACGAAAGGGTAAGTTGAGCTTTTGCTGAAATTTGGCGTGGGAGGCAACACTATCGGGGCTAATGCCGAGGATCACGACGTTGCGATCGCCCAAAGTGGCACTGACATCCCGATAGGCACAGGCTTCTTTGGTACAGCCAGGGGTATTGTCACGGGGGTAAAAGTAGAGAATCACCCACTGGCCTTGAAAGTCGCTCAAGCGCACAGGCTGACCCGTGGCGTCTGGCAATTCAAAAGGGGGGGCGATCGCCCCAACGATTAGGGACATTTTTGAGCCATTCCCAATGGTTGGTCATTTCTATCTTCTCCCAGTTTGATGCCTACTGCGGTGGCGCTCCCCATCAAAAAAATTTCTCTCTGGGTACAAGCTGTGGATAAAATTGTCCCTGCCACGTAAAATACCAACCTCCAAGGCGCACTAGAGGAGATAGGGGAGGATGCCACCACATTCACCTCAGTGGAAGACAGCTTGAATGGCTGCAAGAGTCTCTGGCGCAGAGGAGGTCATGATCTACTCCGATTCGAGGCGGCGTAACCACTCGCGATCAATGGCTTCCGATTGGGCAAGTTCCTGTTCCACTAAATCCTGATCGGAGCGATAGATGACATCCTGTTCACGGATTTGCCGCTGCTGGGCATAGGTTTGAGCCGCCCGTAATTTGGCACGCAACTGCGGTGTGGGATTGGCCAAGATATTGGCGTAGTGGTAACGGCGGGCATTGCGATCGCGAATGCGTTGATTTTGCCACAGTAACCAGTAGTACCGCCCCAAGGGAATGGCCAAAAAGCCAATACCATAGCCGAGCAAGATCCAAAAGATTGAGGCCACAAAAGCCACCAGCCCCCCCAGTTCTTGGGCGATCGCCCCATCTCCCAACAGGTACCCCAGCATCAAGGCACCAATGAGATTGACACAGCCCAAGCCAATGGCCACCATAATTTGCCAAGTGGGCGCCCGACTAAAACGCCAGCGGTACTCTTCCAAGATGGGGGGAAGCGTCTGTCGTTGATCTTTGCGAGTTTGCGCCGTCGTTTGTAACTCAGGAAAGCGATAGATAATCTGCCCAGTGTCGGTGACTTCGGGGCGACCATTAAAGTGGGTGAGCACGGGCAGCATATACCATTCATCGTCGCCCGGATCGGTTTCTAAATCGAGATAGGGAGCAATCTGTTCTGCCGTAACCGCGCCGCCATTATTGCGGATCACTTGGCCAATCAGTTGCCAGCGGCGTTCTTCAAGGTCAGCATTGGGATTGCCATCGCCAAAGAGAAAGGAATAGACCCCCTCAAAGAAATTCATTTCCTCACTATCGTCTCGCCCACGGGGTTGCGATTGCCGCGGGGAGGGATCGCCAAAGAAATACCAAACGTCCGGAAAGACCCAAAAATGGATGCCACCGCTCCCCCAAGAGCCGCCTTGGCTGCGATCATCACTATCTCGCCCTTGACTGGAAAGGGCAATCAAAATAATCGCGATCGCCAGAAAAATCAGAACTATCGAAACAATGAGAAAAATGCCAAAGGAAATGCGAATCAGATAGAAAACAACACTCCAAACCCGCTGTGCCACCGCCCGCAGCCGCAGTTGCCAGTATTTTGCTTGCAGGATACTGCGAAAATTTCTCGGGAAGACGTAGGCAATATCACCACTTTCCGCTACTTGCAGCGTGCCCCCGACATCAGCCGCCAAGGCCATTAATCCCTTTTCAGCGGTTTGTAGCGGCAGTCCCACCGTACCCGCCACATCCCCTGCGGTGACCCGGTACCCCAGCGTTTCTACAGCTTGCATCAGGCGGCGATCCACCATCATGTTTGCCTCCCTATTTGGCAAAAGGCCTCCTCTCTCACCCTAACGCTTTCCGAGAGGTCTTAGCGAGACAAAAAAGAACCCACCCCATGGGCAGGTTCGGCGCACGGATCAGTCTGAGAAAGAGGGGTAATTAGCCCACAGCTTCAAAATAGACTTTGGATTTGACGGGGTCGGGGTTCATGGTTTTATCCCCTGGCTTCCAGCCAGCGGGGCAGACTTCGTCGGGGTGAGCTTGGACGTATTGAATGGCTTGCAGCACCCGCAGGGTTTCATCAACGTTACGGCCAAAGGCCAAGTTATTGATTGTGGCGTGTTGGATAATTCCTTCTTTATCAATGATGAAGAGACCGCGCAGCGCCACCCCTTCCTCGGTTAACACGTTGTAGGCAGTGCTGATTTCTTTTTTCAGGTCAGACACCAAGGGATATTTGAGATCGCCGACACCGCCAGCTTTGCGATCGGTTTGAATCCAGGCTAGGTGGGAAAACTGGCTATCCACGGACACGCCAAGGATTTCAGTATTCAGTTTGGCAAATTCGTCGTAGCGATCGCTAAAGGCAACAATTTCTGTAGGGCAGACAAAGGTGAAGTCTAGGGGGTAGAAGAAGAGAACAACGTACTTACCGCGATAGTCCGAGAGCTTGACGGTTTTGAACTCTTGGTCATAAACAGCAACCGCTTCAAAATCCGGGGCAGGTTGGCCAACGCGCAGACAGTCAGACATAAGAAACCTCATCCTCCTAACTACGACAGGTTGAACAAGGCTGTTCACATTTTTTAACAGCTACGTTTACTATATCATACTCATAACGGTTTTGATTATGAAGTAGCCGAGTGCTGCCACCGTCGCTCAAGGAAGCGGGAGAGGCGGGAGAGGGGAAAACAGAGGGCAAAGTAGAACATCGCACCCAAAACATAGACAAAGAGCTTCCGCTGCGCATCCGTAATGGGATTAGCAAAGGTGCTCGTCATGTTTTGGAGTTCAGGCACGCCAATCACCACTAAGAGGGCGCAGTCCTGCATCAGCGTAATAAAGTTGTTGGTAAAGGGGGGCAAGATAATCAACAGGGCCTGCGGCAGAACAATGCGCCATAGAGTTTGCCGACCTGACAGACCCAAGCTGAGGCTGGCTTCCGTTTGTCCCTTGGGAATCCCCTCTAGGCCACTGCGAAAGACTTCACTCAAGTAGGCGCCATAGTTAAAGCCTAAGCCAAGAATGCCGTAGAAAATGTAGTTAAACAGGGGCGACACCAAGCGGTTGCTTTGCAACACAGTCATGACATCAAAGGCAATTTGCCGAGGATCAAACCCCCACCGACTCAAGAGACCACCAATGCCAAAGCCCCATACCAGCAGTTGCACCAGTGTCGGGGTACCGCGCACAAATTCAATGTAAACCGTGCTGAGCCAGCGCAAAGGAGAGAAAGGGTGCAGCCGTGCCCAGGTGGCGATCGCCCCCAAGATCACCGCCAAGAGCAAACTAAAGACGGAGATTAGAAACGTTGTCATTGCTGCCTGAAGGAGAAACGGCGCGTACAGTAGCAACGTCTCACGAAAGGAATAAAGGTAGCCACAAAAGGCAAGAATACCCAGTCCTAAGCACACCAAAAAGATGCCATTGAGCCATTTTGCCCAAGGGGGAATAAAGGGTGCTACTTGCTGCATTCTCAGAAAACCGTCATTTTTGTCAGGATGATGATACCATCTCCTTTTTTAGGGAAGCATTCGCCACAGCACCACAGGCAAAATAGGCGAGGAATTCCTGATTGCCCGCAGGCCCCAAAATGGGTGAGGGAGTCACACCATAGCACTGCCAGCCCAAAGCTTTGGCGGCTGCAATCACCTGATCCACGGCTTCTTGACGTGCCTTAGCATCGCGCACCACACCATTTTTGCCGAGGCGATCGCGCCCCACTTCAAACTGCGGCTTAATGAGGGCAATCAGTTCTCGCGGCGGCAGCAGTAATTCCCAGAGGGCAGGCAAGACTTTCGTCAGGGAAATAAAAGAGACATCCACTACCCCCAGATCCGGGCGGGGCGCATCATCAGTGTAGAGATCAGCAGGGGTGAGATAGCGCAGGTTGGTGCGCTCGCGCAAAATCACACGCGGGTCTTGGCGTAGCTTCCAATCTACTTGGCCATAGCCCACATCAATCCCATAGACCAATTTGGCGCCTGCTTGCAGCAGACAGTCCGTAAAGCCCCCCGTGGAAATACCGCCATCTAAACACACGCGATCGCGCACCACCACGGGAAAGACGCCGAGGGCATGGGCAAGTTTTTCACCCCCCCGCGAAACATAGATAGATTTCGCCTTGACCTGAATCGTGGCATCTACCGCCACCAGCGTACCCGGCTTATCAATGGGGACATGGTTCACCTGCACTTCCCCAGCGCGAATCCAGCGTTGTGCCTGTTGGCGGCTCTCACACAGGTGCCGCGCCACAAGTAGAGTATCTAAGCGTTGCTTGCGGGGACTCATTGATCTTTTGGTGCTTTCTGCAGGGGGGCAAAGGTAAACAGCTGGTTGACCTCAAGGGCAAGACCCTGCACAGTGGCTTGGGCAAAGAGGGTGGTTTTACTCTGCCACAGGGGCAAAAAGGCCACGGCCTCGGCATTGAGTTCCTGAAGCTGACGCAATAGCGCCCCACGGCGTTGGGAATCGGCCTCACGGCGACTAGCGGCAATCAGTGCGTTGGCCTTAGAACTGTAAAAGAAGGATCCCCACGCCGCACTGGCACCACTTTCACAGCCTGTTTCCACAGAACCGCGATCGCAACTCAGGAAGGGTTCAAGGTAGTTATCGGCATCGTAAAAGTCACCATACCAGTCGAGGAGCACCAAGGGATAGGCACCACTTTCTAAATTGCGGTAGATCGTGGCGGAGTCGGCACTGTCCAATTGCACCTGAACGCGATCGCCCAAATCCCGCTCTAGTGAAGCTTTAAGAACTGTTGCCGCCAACACATTACTGGGGACATTGGCACGGTACCAAAGATTGACCACCAAGGGCTGCTCTGGTGAAATGGTCGTGTTCTGCAACCAGTGGTCTATTTGGCCCGAATCCCCACCCCCATAGCGATCGCGAAAGACGGGTTCGCTCACAGGAAATAAGCTCGGCACCAAGGAGTACAGGGGTTCGGCCTCCCCCAAAAAGACCCGTTCCGCGAGGCGTTGACGATTGATACTGGCCGCCAAAACCTGCCGCGCTGCCAGTTGATCCCAAGGGGGTTGGCGCAAATTGATACTGAGGACGGTCACAGCGTTGCCTGCCCCCGTAATCACCTGCCAGTGCTTTGTTGCCGCTTGAGCCTTGAGGGCACGAATTTGATTGGGATCGAGCGCACCGATCGCCACATCAACAGCCCCCATGCGGAAGGCATTGTAGAGATTGGCACTACTGGAGAAAATTTGTATGCGAATCCCAGCATTTTTGGGTTTGGTGCCCCAATAGTCGGCAAAGGGTTCAAGGCGTACCCCATCTGTAGCGTAGGCGGCTAAACGGTAAGGGCCGGTGCCCACAAATTGTGTCGGCAAAAAGCGATCGCCCGCTGCGCCATAAGCCGTGGGAGAAACAGCACACAAACCACTAAAGGCCAACAAATGGGGAAAGGCCACAAAGGGTTCCTTGAGGTGAATTTCCAGCAAATCCTCCGCGATTGCTCTAATTTCCTTCACTCGTCCCGCTAAAAGGGAAGCAGGCTGGCCACCACTCTTCATAAACCGCTCAAGGGAAAAAGCCATCGCCGCTGCATTAAATGGCGTCCCATCGTGGAAGTAAACCCCCTGCCGCAGGGGAATACGGTAGGTGAGGCCATCCTCGCTCACTTCGGGTAGAGCCGTGGCCAGTTGGGGAACGAGGTTTGTGCCTTCGTAGGTGTAGAGGCGATCGCCTAAATTCAACAGCAGCAGTCCCGCCAAATTTTCGTAAGCATCCGCGGGGTCTAGGGTGCGCAGGCGAGCCGTGGTGCCAATGACAATACTGTCATCCCCCTGGCGAGGCACATCACCGCCACAGGCCACCAGTAGCAGGCCCAACAACAGTACAAGACATCCCCACAGTAGCCGTCGTGCCACGGACACACCCGCTCGGTACATCATCCACTAGAATAAAGGGCGAGCGATGGGACTCGAACCCACGAATGGTGGAACCACAATCCACTGCCTTAACCACTTGGCTACGCTCGCCATGTTTCCTGAGCTAGTCTTCTAGCATAGCATAGAGAACTCTTCCATGAAAGTGCCTCTCCTTTCCCAAGTCATGGCACGCCCTCTCTGGTGGGGCGGTGGCGCCTTCTTGCTCTTGGGGATTATTACGGCCTGTCTCACCAATCCCACCCCTGCCGACTATCAACACCGTGCCGCAGCAGAAATAAACACCTTTCTTTTGACTCAGGTGTGCCCAGAGATCATCAACCGCGATAGCGCGATCGCCATGGTAGCTTTGGAAGTCTGCGATCAACTGGAATCCCGCCCAGCAGAAGCCATTGAACGCTACATCGCCTACAACACCCAAGCCTATAACCTTGGCGTGGCCACCCTCTTTGTCACCGAACTGCCAATTCAAACCGTCTGGAGCCTTGGCCTGTTTGGTCAAATTATTCCGCTAACGCTATAAAGCTCCCTCTGCTCTAGCAGCAGGTGAATCGCTTCCAATTCCCCCTGCAATGGTGGAGCAAAGAAGGGCTGTGCCAAGATATATGAACGAGGAGTAATTACCATGATTGGGAAGACCCTTGGCGGGCGCTATAAACTCATTCGAGTCTTGGGGGCAGGGAACTTTGGCCAAACCTTTCTGGCGGAGGATATTCATCGCCCCTTTCGTGCCAAGTGTGTAGTTAAGTACCTACGCCCCGCCCGTACCGATGTGGCCTTTCTCCCTTTGGCGCGATCGCTCTTTCAGCGGGAGGCACAAATCCTAGAGCGCTTGGGTAGTCACGCGCAAATCCCCCGCCTCCTTGCCTACTTTGAGGAAGACAACGAGTTTTACCTTGTTCAGGACTTTATCGAGGGTCAAGTCCTACGGCAGGAGTTGTTGCCGGGCTATGCGTGGTCAGAAGCACGGGTGATTGAGCTACTCCAAGATGCCCTTGGCATTCTCAGCTTTGTGCATCAGTGTGGGGTCATCCACCGCGATATCAAACCCGATAACTTGATTCGTCGCCAATCGGATCACCGCTTGGTACTCATTGATTTTGGGGCGGTGAAGGAGATGGGGGTCTCCATTGGTGGCGGTACCTTGGTGGGAGAGACAAATCCGCAGACGATCGCCATTGGCACTCCGGGGTATATGGCTCCAGAGCAAGCCCAAGGTCGTCCGCGTCCGGCCAGCGATCTCTATTCCTTGGGGATGGTGGCGGTACAGGCATTGACGGGATTGAGTCCCCTGCAACTGACCCAAGACCCCTACGGCTGTTGGTGTTGGCAAGCCGCTGAACCAGTCAGCGATCGCCTAGTGCAGTTTGTCAATAAGCTGATTCATCCTTCCCCCTACGAACGCTTCGCCACGGCTGCCGAGGCCCTTGCCAGCCTGCAACAGGTGGAAGTGCCCAAGTCCTTTTGGGTTCGCCTTGGTAAATTGCTAAAAACCCCTGTCCAAGACCTCTGGCGATCGCCAAAGGCGAGTGAGAAGGCTTCTACACTGCCCCCCAGTCCGCTGCCTCCCGTTGCCACGCAGCCGCCGCAAACCACCGCCCCCAAGCCAGTGTCCTCTCCCCCGCCCGCCACCGCCGCCCTTCCCCGCCAAGGTCGCTATGTGTTTATTAGTCACTCCAGTGACGGCACCGATTTGCAATTGGCCAGTGCGCTCCAAGAGGTGTTGCAAAAGGCGGGGCACCAACCCTTTATGGCCAGCCAAAGTATCCGCCTAGGGGAGGCATGGGCACAGCGGATTGACCAGGAACTCAAACAGTGTGATTTCTTTGTTCTGTTGCTGTCGCAAACGGCGGCTCAAAGTGAAATGGTGCTCGAGGAAGTCCGCACGGTCAAACAGTTGCAAGCGCAACGGAGCGATCGCCGTCCCTTTATCTTGCCTGTGCGGGTCAATTTTCCGCTGGATATGCCCTTGAACTATGAGTTGCGCGGCTACCTGCATCGCCTCCAACAGCGCTTCTGGCGATCGCCAGCGGACACCGACGCCCTGCTGCAGGAGATTCTCGACTTGGTGAATGCGACCACTGCCCCTGTGGCCACTAGTAGCGATGCAGCTCAAGAAACGATTGCTGAACCTGCTCAAACGGACACATTGGTAAGGAATGGTGCGCCCCTTCCCGTGGCGGAGCCAGAACTTCCCGAAGGGCAAGTGGAAGTGGCCTCAGCGTTTTATATTGAGCGACCCCCCATTGAGCAACGCTGTCGCGAAACCCTCCTGCAGCCCGGCTCCCTGATTCGCATCAAAGCCCCCCGCCAAATGGGCAAAACTTCGCTCATGGCACGGCTGCTCTACCGCGCGACCCAAGAAGGCTATGGCACGGTTCCCCTCAGTTTCCAACTGGCGGATGCCCAAGTCTTCAGTGATTTGGAAAAACTACTGCGCTGGGTCTGTGCCAGTGTCGGGCGGCGCTTAGGGCTAGAAAACCGCCTCAATGAGTATTGGGATGACATCTTTGGCAGTAAATATAACTGCACCGCCTATTTTGAGGAGTATCTTTTACCCAATTGCCAAAAATCGGGGACACAATTTGAGAGTCGCCCCCTTGTCCTCGGACTCGATGAAGTGGATCGGGTATTTGAATATCCGGCAGTGGCCAGTGACTTCTTTGGCCTGTTGCGGGCATGGCATGAAGAGGGCAAAAACCGCGATATTTGGCGCAACCTCCGTCTGATTGTGGTTCATGGCACTGAAGTCTACATTCCCCTCGACATTAACCAATCCCCCTTTAATGTTGGCTTAGCCGTTGATCTGCCGGAATTTAATTCAGAACAAATTGCTGAGTTGTGCCGCCTCCACGGCCTGAATCTTTCAGAGGGGCAGCTCCAAGACCTGCAGCACTTGGTGGGAGGTCATCCCTACCTCATCCGCTTGAGCCTCTATCATCTTGCCCGCCAAGACCTAACATGGCAGGAGCTAATGGCCAATGCAGCCTCAGAAACAGGGTTATATCGCGATCACCTGCGACGCCAGTGGTGGCATCTCCAGCAGCAAGCAGATCTCGTGCCTGCCTTTAGGGAAGTTCTGCAAGCGGACAACGGCAGTGTGGTGGATAGCACCGTTGGCTTTAAGCTCCACAGTTTGGGACTGATTACACTGGAGGGAAATCTGGCTCGGGTGCGCTGTGATCTTTACCGTCGCTATTTTGGCGATCGCCTGCATTAGTTGCCCGAAGGATCAGCAGCACAGAGAACGGTTGTGTGAGCAACGACTCCCTTGCTAAGCTAAAGCTAGAGGGGTTCGGTTATCCGCCAATGACTTTGAGCAGTCTTGGATTTGCCTCCCATTGCCCAATTATGCTTCGCGGGTTGTGCCGTCTATGACGTTAATGTACGTTGCGCCTCAATGGCAAACCCTAGCATTTCCCTCAACACTTTTTCTCCAACCCATCCTAGAGATTCTACTTAGTGATCTCCCCCCCCAGTACAAAGAGGAAGTGAGGCTGGGTCTTCAAGAAGCACTCGTTAATGCGGCTCGCCACGGCAATCAACTCAATCCCGAAAAACTGGTTTCCGTTCGTTATACCTTTTCTGCTGATCAATGCTGGTGGGTGATTACGGATCAAGGAGATGGTTTCTCACCGCCCAGTCATGTATCTGAGACGGCGGATGAACTGCTACCCGCCGCCGACTGTGAATGTGGCCGAGGGCTATTTTTGATCTACGCCATCTTTGATGAGGTGTATTGGAACGCCAAGGGAACTGAATTGAGCCTCTGCAAGTACCTCACGTCAACCGATCACGACCACTTTAGCTAATCGCTAATCGGCGGGAAGCCCCGCGCTCTTCCGAAGGGGAGCGTCGGGATGAGAGCTAAGGGCGCTGAGGGGGTTCGCTGCCCTCGAAGTGCCCGAGCGAGGGGAGTCTTACTGTTCAATAAGTGTGTGCTATAATCGCTGCCCAATGGTCAAGCGGCTAAATCCGGCCTGAATGAAAGTTTTGCTGATCCGGGGATAGCAGGGTTCCTGAACAACATCCTGCCGTACAAAGCTGAAATTTCCGCCTTTGTACTGTAGTAAAAAGGCGGAAAGAACCGAGGACCCAAGGAGTTGTCTGACCGCTGGCATGGATGTTCTCATTGTGGCGCATCCATGTCGCGAGACATGAACTCTGCGATACTCATCAAAACAGTGGGCCTAGGGCATCGGCTCACTATAAAACGCGAAGGTCGAAAGACTGGAGAAAGCCGCCCTCTACGCGAAGCGTGAGGGCCGGGAGTATGTCACAGGGGAACTACATCAATCCAGTGGCGATACTGGGGATCGCGACCCTCAACAATCGCTTGGAGTTGCTTTTGCAGGTGCAGTGTTAGGGGGCGATCGCTAGGCAGCGTGTAGGTCTCAATCCGACTGACAGGCACAATTCGCGCAGCCGTGCCGGTTAAAAAGACCTCATCAGCAATCAACAGTTCCGTACGATCCACGGGGCGCTCAATCACTTTGACACCGGCGGCTTGCGCCAGTTCAATCACACTGCGGCGCGTAATCCCCTCCAAAATATCCTGATCCACACTTGGCGTAATGAGTTGCCCCTCCCGCACTAAAAAGAGATTCATTCCTGTGGCTTCGCAAACTTTCCCCTGATCGTTGAGGAGAATCGCTTCATCAAAGCCGCTGGCCGCCGCCTCTGTTTTTGCCAGTGCCGAGACAATATAGGAGCTGGTCAGCTTGCCCCGCAGGGGAAACGAGCGATCGCACTGCCGCTGCCAAGAACTAATGCGACAGGTGACGCCTGCGGCTGAGAGGTAATCACCAAGGGGCATGCCGTAAATGAGAAAATCCTTCTCAATATCATGGAGCCGTGGCGCAATCCCCAAGCCAGAGGTATAGACCAAAGGACGGATATAAAAGGGCACGCTGGGTTGATTTTTCTGCACCCATTCGACAATCTTGGACTTAATTTCGCCCGTGGGTAATTCATAGCCCAGATAGTGGGCACTGCGACTGAGGCGACGACAGTGATCCTCAAGGCGAAAAAGGAGAATTTCCTTAGCATTGGCGGGATTGGGCAAACCGCGCAGGCCTCCTAAGGCTGCGGTGCCGTAGTGAAGGGCATGGGTTGCCACAGAAATTTTGGCCTCTGCAAAGGGAACAAACTGACCATTGAGATAGGCGTAGGGGAGAAAGTCACTCATGCGTTGATGTGAAGCGTTGGCTAAATATAATTTAGGCTGCAATCTCAATAGTCTAACATTTTGGCTTAATGCTCCAAAAACCTAAGGCAAGGGCGTCTCGGAGGTCACTTCTTCAACATTCGAGACTTGCAGCACTAGACGAAACGGGCGCTGCATCCGCTGCTGGATAAACTCCTCCATCAGGGCAACCTGCTTAGAGGTTACAGGTTCACGGGCACGCACGTTGACCCGCACCACGGGTGGATTCCTCACCCAGTCGGTTTCCATTCCCAACAAATCGAGACGTTGAAAAGTCAACGTTCCCCGAGTCAGTGCTTTTCGGACCTGATTTTGTAGTCGCGCTTGTTCAATGAGGCGGGTAAAACTAATGGCTAAGGGAATCACCAAAAGACCCGTGAGGACAGTCGCAATTGTCAGCGGGCGCCGACCTTGATGCAGGGGAATATAGCCAACGATCACAAAAACCACCATACAGGCTAAGGTAATGCCGAGCAGGTTTGTCAAATACAGTAGGGTCGCACCAATACTGAGCCGAGCATTTAACTGCGCCATCCCTAAGCCAATGGTACAAACAGGGGGCATCAAGGCAACAGCGATCGCTGTCCCCGCCAAGGTATTCGAGACACGGGGTTCTGCGACTGCGTAAGCACTCACCGCTCCAGCCGCTACAGCAATCCCCAAATCCAGAAGATTGGGTTGGGAGCGTGCCATGATTTCACTGCCATAGACCTCCAGACCCACCATGACGCCAATCGTCCAAGACATGCCAATGGCCATGAGGCTACCGACAATCAGGGCAAGAGCCGCTTGCCAAAACATCTTAAATTCGCCAACGAGAGCCGCTAGCGCCAAGCCCCGTATGGGGAGCATCAGGGGCGCAATCACCATGGCGCCAATAATCACCGCTGCACTGTTGGAGAGTAGTCCAAAGGTGGCGATCGCGCAGGAGGTGACAATCAAGACCACATAGGGAACATTCAGATGGGATTCCGCATAGAGCATCTGAATCAACTGATTGAGGCTTTCCGTTGTGCGGCGATGGTAGCGGAAGGTTTGGACCCGATGCAGCCAATGGGCAAGGAGTTCTTTCATGGACAACCTTGGAAAGCAACTTACACGCGGGGGTTAGATCAATCCTACAGGAATTGCCATTGATCAAACGTTGCTGCCTGTCCGACGGGGGTACCCCTCTCATCCAAAACGGTCCAGATCCAAGCATTTTCAATGCGAAACCGCCGCCCAGAGCGGGAGACGCGCACACCACTGTAGTTATTGGCGTAGCCTTGGCGGGCTGCTTCAGCCAGAAGTCTCGCGCGTTCTTCTTGGGCAATGGGTTCCGCTGTCAGTCGCGAGGGGAGTTGCACCAGTTCTGTCCAAGGGAGTTCCCACAGGGCTAGGGCGGCGTGGTTGCCATAGTTGAGGATGGGATCTGCCTCACAGCCGTGGGAAAGAACTGGTTGTGGCCAGTGGAACAATTGCTGCGCTAAGTCCAAGTCATCCTCAGGAGCATCAGGTAGGAGCGATCGCCCTGTCCACCGCTGAAAACTCGCGCAAATGCGTCGTGCCTGCTGGACTGCCGGTGGCTGCAACCAAGGCTCCATCATTTAGGTACTTACGTGGTGGTCAAGACACGACTGGCAGCGGCTACCCCAGCGCCGGGGCTAAAGTTGCTGTACCCCAATTCCCCAAGCACCGCCTCAAGGGCACTGACAGCTGCCAAAATATCGCGATCGCTCACAAAGCCCAAGTGACCCACGCGGAAAATCTGCCCCTTCAGGTGATCTTGACCACCCGCTAGGGCAATGTCAAAGCGTTTTTTCATCAGGCTGCGAATCTTCTCGGCTTCCACCCCTTGGGGTGCCACAGCAGTAATGGCGGGACTGGCACAGTGATCGGGGGCATAAAGAGGCAAGTTGAGAGCTTTCATGGCGGCACGGGTGGCTTGCATCAGGCGCTGATGGCGGGCAAAGATATTCTCCAAGCCCTCCGCTTGCATCATCTCCAGAGCCGTTTTCAGGGCAAAGAAGAGATTCACAGGTGGAGTAAAGGGCGTTGTGTTCTTGGCAGCGTCCTTGCGGTATTTGCCGAGGTCAAGATAAAACTTCGGCAGCGTCGCCGTTTTGTAGGCTTCCCAAGCCTTAGGACTGACACTGACAAAGGCCAGCCCTGGTGGGATCATATAGCCCTTTTGGGAACCCGAACCAACCACATCTAACCCCCACTCATCAATAGGCACACTCACCGCACCTAAACTGGTGACGGCATCCACGATAATGAGGGCTTGGCCGTGGGCTTTGACATGGCGGTTGATTGCCTCTAAATCATTGATCACCCCCGTTGAGGTTTCACTGTGGGTAATGATCACCGCCTTAATCGTTTTAGCGGTGTCCGCCTCTAGCGCCGCTTTGAAGTCCTCAGGATTGAGGGGCTGTCCCCAAGGGGCGGTAATACGCTCGGTTTTGAGGCCATAGGCCTCACAGACTTCTGCCCAGCGATCGCCAAACTTACCGTTACAGCCCACAAGGACGCGATCGCCGGCACTGAGAAAGTTAATGATCCCGGCCTCCATTGCCCCTGTGCCACTGGCAGCCAAAATGAGTACATCATTCGCCGTCTGATGCAGCCATTTCAACCCCGCTGTCACCGCCGCCATGATCTCGCTAAAGTCACCGCTGCGATGGCCAATGGGATGTTTACTGAGGGACAGAAGAACTGACTCCGGCACCGGCGTAGGACCCGGAATCATTAACATCGATTTATCTTGCATTGTGAGTTGCGAACCAATCCTTAAAATGAAACGACTAAGCCCAGTGGGCAGCCATGTGCTCTGCCAAGTCCAGAACCCGCTGGCTATAGCCCCACTCGTTATCGTACCAAGCCACTACTTTCACCAGATGACCCCCCATCACCATGGTTAGGGACGCATCCAAAATCGAAGAGGCGTTGTGACCGCGATAGTCCGAGGACACCAGCTCCAATTCACTATAGTGGATAATCCCCTTCATCGTGGTTTCAGAGGCCTCTTTAATTACTTGGTTCACCTGCTCCGCAATGGTAGGTTTTTCCACCTGCGCCACAAAGTCCACTACTGAAACATTGGGGGTGGGTACCCGCAGAGCAATCCCGTTGAGCTTCCCTTGCAACTCGGGAATGACCAAACCGACCGCCTTAGCAGCCCCCGTAGAGGTAGGCACAATGTTCATGGCGGCTGCCCGTGCCCGCCGCAGATCGCGGTGGCTGGCATCAAGGAGGCGTTGATCCCCCGTGTAGCTGTGGGTCGTCGTCATCATCCCCTGCTGAATGCCAAAGGTTTCATGGAGCACTTTGACAATGGGGGCTAAGCAGTTGGTGGTGCAACTGGCATTGCTGACGATGTCCTCGCTGGGATCGTAGGTGTGGTGATTCACCCCGACCACGTAGGTGGGAATATTGCCTTTGCCGGGTGCGGTAATGAGAACTTTCTTGGCACCGGCGCTGAGGTGTTTGCTCGCGCCCTCACGGCTAGTAAAGACTCCCGTGGCTTCAATGACGAGATCAATGCCCCAAGCGCTCCAAGGCAGATTTTCAGGGTTGCGATCGGACACACATTTAATCGCATGACCACCTGCGTAAATGCAGTCGTCATCAGCGCTGATTTCGGCATCGTGGAAAATGCCCAACGTCGAGTCATACTTCAGCAAATGGGCATTGGTGCGGGGATCGGAGGTATCGTTGATGCCTACAATCTCTAGCTTGCTATTGGCTTTCCGCTGTAACCAGCAACGCATGAAGTTCCGACCGATGCGCCCAAAACCATTGATAGCGACTCTAACCACCTGATCCCTTCCTCTGTTTACTAACTCATTGCCAGAAATGATCTAGGAAACATTCTAAGGGGGAATGGTCATTTTATTACGCTTTTTTTAACGATGCACCAAAGGGCGCTCCTCGAGTGGTGCAGACAAGGCCTCCTCCAAGGGAGCGCGGCCAAAGCGCTCTTCCAGCAGAGCCATGACGGTGCGGCCAAAGTCATTGGGATTGAGGCGCCAAGCCGCAAGGCACACTTCCCCAAAGACGGATCCCATAGGTTCGGGGTTCCAGAGCAGTTTCTTGGCGGTCCAAGGCATCAGACTCATGGGGTTGTAGCCGGGGCGCAAAATGCCGCGTTCAAGGGCGTATTCCTCAAGGTGGGTATGGGGTTGCAGGCCAATAAAGAAGATGGCTGGTTCAACCTTGTTCGCACCAAAAATGCGTTCCAGTTCGCGGTGGTAGGCAATCGTCTGGGCAGTGGTGTCAGGACGTTCATCAATGACGTTAAAGGAGTAGTTCACGGAAACAAGGGCATTGAACCCGGCGGCTTTCAAATCGCGGCAGTTTTGCAGTACTGTGCGCAGGTTATAGCCCATGCGCATTTTCCGCACCAGCTCTTGGGAGCCACTGGTAATGCCGATTTCAAAGTAGTTCATCCCCGTTTGCACCATGAGATGACACAGTTCGGGGGTGAGGTTATCGGCACGGATGTAGGCCGCCCAGTGAATATCATTCATGCCTGCTTTGAGGATTTCCCGCAGCAGGGCGATCGCGTCGGGGATAAATTTGCGAGCAGGGATAAATTGGGCATCGGTAAACCAGAAGTTGCGCACACCGCGATCGTAGAGCTGGCGCATTTCGGCGACGACTTCTTCAGCCGGGTTAATGCGCACCTGTTTGCCTTCAACCACCGTATAGACGCAGTAGCAACAGTTGTGGGGGCAGCCCCGCTTGGTTTGCACACCAATGTAGAAGTCGCCCCCCTGAAGGTAATACTCAAATTCTGGCCAAATGGTCTCGATGTAGTTGTAGTTGCAGGCAGTTTTTTCAATGGGGGTGGGCCATTCGTGGATCAGGCGATCGCGGGGCTTTTCAACACCGGCAATGTAACAACGCTCTGCGGCAATTGGCTGGTTCGTTAGGACTTTGTGCAGCAGCGTTTCCCCTTCACCTACGGAAACAATCGTACCTTTGGGCAATTGAGAACCCAGTTGTTCATAAAAGACACTGACCGCACCGCCACCGACAATGGTCGTGACTTCCGGATGGTGACGCCTAGCATGGTGGAGTCCCAAACGGATCAGGTTCAGGTTCCGCCACAGTTCGCCATAGTAGGCACTCATCACCCGCAGACCTCCGATCGCCCCCCGTAACTTCACCAAGGGATTGCGGGCGTAATAGACCTCAAAGGCATTTTGCAGTGGATTGCCCCCCCGTCCCCCCACCGGGGCATAAATTTGAATATCCCGCCAAGAGAACACCAGATGCGTGGGTTGAAAGTCATCAATCACTTGGGCAAGGGCACGGCGAAAATCAAGGGGGGGCACCGTTCCTAAATCAAAAATGCGTTGTTCAACACTGGGTAATTGCTTATGGATATAGTCCGCAAGATAGACGACACCAATGGGAAAAATCGGGTTGCAGGGGAGACGGACGTAGAGGACACGCGGGGACATAGGTTAGTCCAAGATCTATGGAAACGCTAAATTATTAATAAATCTCTATCGCTGTTTAGGTTTTAACACATTTGCGCCTTTCCAGTAGGGGATCACGGCAACTCAAGGAAAGGATTAACTGTCCATCCTGTAGTTGAGTTTACAACTGTATCGAATTGACAATGTTAGGCTAACAAGGGTAAGGACACGTCCCATAACAAACCATTACTTCCTATGCCGCAAATCTTTGATCCCGTCCCTAGTGACAGTTGCGATCGCATCCTCTGCTGTTATGTCAACGCCACCAGCAAAATTCAGGTGGTGCGCATTACAAATATTCCCAATTGGTATTTTGAGCGGGTTGTTTTTCCGGGGCAACACCTCGTTTTTGAATCCCCACGGGCAGGTCAATTGGAAGTTCACAGCGGCATGATGGCCAGTGCTATTCTTTCCGATACGATCCCCTGTACGGAGCTACTGGTGCAAGAGGGGGGAGATAATTTTTTCCCCAGTGATCCCGTCAGCCAGCAACGGCTAGAATTACTTAATGAAGGCCGTGATGCAGCGGTTGAGAAAGTGGTCAGCCATTGAATCCGCTTCTGTCCCGTCCCCAAGTGACGGCTATTCTGGCCATCAGTTTAGATGGTAGGCTAGCTCGCGCGCAGACCCCAGGAGAGCGCATTGCCTCTCGCTACGACTTTCAGCACCTTGAGCAACAGGTGGCGCAAGTGGACGCGGTGCTTTTTGGCGCAACAACCCTGCGCATGGGGGGGACAGCGATGCGCCTGCAATCTCCCTATCTCATTGCCGAGCGCGAACACCAAGGGCGATCGCCCCAACCCTTGCAAATTGTCTGCTCTGCCAGTGGTGAATTAGATCCCAATCTCCCTTTCTTTCGCCAGCCGATTCACCGTGCCCTATTGACCACCGAGAAAGGTGCCAGCCGTTGGCAAGGATCCACTGCCTTTGATCACTGTTGGTGTGCTGGGGTGGAAGAGATTGATTGGCGGCAAGCGTTTAGGCACCTTCAAGGGGCTGGCATTCAGACCTTGGCCGTCTTGGGGGGAGGACAGCTTCTAGCGTCCCTATTGCACATAGGTGCTGTGGACGAATTGTGGTTGACTCTATGTCCCCTGTTGTTGGGATCAGCCGCACCGAGCCTCTACCCCGCTGGTCTCGAATTTGCAGGGACGTTGACACTCTTGAATGTCTTGCCTGTGGGCAATGAGGTGTATCTTCACTATCGTCTACATTATTATGCTTGACCGGTTGCAAGGCAACCTGCGTTGCTGCGGCGGCTAATCAGCTTGCATCAGCCGTGATCTCCATCTCCCAAGGAGAGGTCAGGAGGCAATCACAATAATTTAACGCTGGTGGCAAAGGCCAACCCCACGTAACCCCAATGCTGCCTGCTGCACCCCCGCGCTGTGCCATGAGGCCATCACTATCGGCATCACCAATGACCACGGCTTGATTGGGGTGCACCCCAAGGCGATCGCACACCCTCAGGAATACCTGCGGATCGGGTTTCGTGGGTGGCTCATCTCCCCCCTGCCAAAGTTGGAAAAAGGGCTTTAGCTGATAGGTATCTAAAAAAGCCTCGATTTCCGATGTGCGATCGCTAGAGATAATCGCCAATGCACATCCCGCCCTATGGAGTTGCTCTACTAATTCCATGACCCCCGCTAGGGGCGGTGTCAGCTCTGCTTTGGCAGTAAATTCTCGGTCTGCGGCAGCAAAGGCGGCATTCGCCCGCTCTAGGGCAGCAATCCAAGGAATTCCCTGTGTCGCCACAAAGGCAGCAGCGGCAATTAGGTTTTCCTGCCGTGTCCCCACCGCTTGCAAGCCAGTTGGATCAAGATGGTTGCCTCTCACACCAAAGGCTTGAAGTAGCGGTTCCTTGAGATCGGGGAAGTCAGCGGCAATGTGGTCAGCGCGGGCGATCGCCACCCACCTCAGGTAATGGGCAACGTCTGCGAGTGTGCCATCCTTATCAAAGATCACCGCTCTCACAGGGCCAAAAGCCCGCCCCCGACACCCTAGCCGCACCATAGCCAAACCCTCAGGCAGTAGAATCAAAACACATTAGAGGAACAGTAATGAGGACACGTCTGCCTTGATTATTGTTATTGATAACTACGACAGCTTCACGTACAACCTTGTCCAATACTTAGGGGAGTTAGCGCAGGAGTTCCCAATTGCTGCGGATCTGCGGGTCTTTCGCAACGACAAGATCACCCTCGATGAGATCGCTGCCCTTGCCCCGGCGGGTGTCGTCATTTCCCCTGGCCCGGGTCGCCCTGCGGACGCTGGAATTTCTGAAGCCCTGATCCGTACCTACGCAGGACAACTGCCCATCCTAGGGGTTTGTTTGGGACATCAAGCCATTGGCGAAGTGTTTGGGGGCACGATAACGCGAGCACCCACCCTCATGCACGGCAAAACCTCAGAAATTTACCACAGGGGTGTGGGGGTGTTCCAAAATTTGCCCCAACCCTTTACCGCAACCCGCTACCACAGCTTGGTGATTGACCGTAACAGTTGCCCCGATGTATTGGAAATTACGGCTTGGACAGAGGATGGTCTGATTATGGGGGTGCGCCACCGCCAATACCCGACGCTGGAAGGGGTGCAATTCCATCCGGAGAGTATTCTTACCACCTGCGGCAAAGACCTGCTACGGAACTTTTTACGACGGCTATCCAGTCCATCGTTGTGAGCCAGCCACTTTTCGGTACACTGAGCTGGAATAGGAGTGTGGGGAGAAAACATGGAACGGCGGCAGTTCTTGCGCTTGGCTCAAGTTGGGGCGATCGCCAGCCTTGGGGGACACTGGGCAGCCCAAGCTCAAGGGGCGGGTCTTTCACTTCAGTGGTTGGGTCACACCTGCTTTCTCTTTAGCGGTAGTGGTCAGCGGGTCTTGGTGAATCCTTTCCGTCCCATTGGTTGCACCAAAGGATTGCGGCCTCCCCGGGTCACTGCTGATATTGTCATGATTAGCAGTCGCCTCTTGGATGAGGGCTACATCGAAGGCTTACCCGGTCGGCCTAAACTGCTTTTTCAACCGGGTTCCTATAAAGTCAATGGTCTGAGTATTCAAGGCATCCGCACCAGTCATGATCGCATTGGTGGCTTTCGCTTTGGCATCAACGTGGTTTGGCGCTGGCAGCAGGGGGGCATCAATCTCTTGCACATGGGCGGTATTGCCATGCCCATCACCATTGAGCAACGCATTCTCATGGGACGGCCGGATGTGATGATCGTGCCAGTGGGGGGGAGTGATAAGGCCTATAGGGCTGAGGAGGCCAAGGCGGCCATTGAAGTTCTGCAACCGCGTTTGGTCATTCCTTCCCACTATCGGACAGCGGCGGCTGACCCCAACAATTGCGATCTGACGGGGCTAGAGGACTTTTTGAAGGTAATGGAGGGAACTCCCGTTCGCCGCAGTGGTGGTGCGTCCCTCAGTCTATCGGCAGCCAATTTGCCGCAGAATACCACTATTCAGGTTCTCAGTATTTGATCAGAAAAACGGCTATATAAAAACGGCTATATTGTCAGTCATTGTTTCCCGTAAAACAAGTAGCGAGTTGAGGCAACACCATGATTCAGGTCGAACACCTGACCAAGGTTTACGGTACAACTGTCGCGCTGCGGGATGTCAGCTTTTCAGCCGCTAGTGGTGAGATTCTCGGTCTCCTCGGCCCCAATGGCGCAGGCAAAACCACCACAATGCGGATTTTGGCGGGGTATCTACCGGCAACGAGCGGCACGGCCTCTATTGCAGGCTATGAAGTCCACACGGATCCGATGGCGGTGCGGCAGCGCATTGGCTATCTGCCAGAAAATCCTCCCCTCTATACGGAAATGACGGTGGCGGGTTATTTGCACTTTGTGGCTCGCATCAAGGGTGTCAGTGCGGGCGATCGCCCCCAGCGGGTGGAATATGCCCTCAAAAGCTGTGGCCTTTGGGAGCAGCAACGGACAATTATTCGCAAACTTTCAAAGGGCTACCGGCAGCGAGTGGGCATTGCCCAAGCGATCGTCCACGATCCGCCCGCCATTATTTTGGATGAACCCACGGTGGGTCTTGATCCGCGCCAAATTATTGAGGTGCGCAAGCTAATTAAAGACTTAGCGGGACAGCATACCGTGATTCTTTCTACCCATATTTTGGCGGAAGTGAGCATGACCTGCGATCGCGCCGTGATTATCAATAAAGGCGAAGTGGCGGGGATTGGCCAACTGGATGAGCTGCTGCAACGCCTCAGTGGTAGCTACACCTATGACCTCGAACTTGTGGGCAATCGCCCCCAGATTGAATCCTTGTTACAACGCCTTTCCAATCTGCAACAGATCACATGGGATAATAGCCCTCCCCAAGGACGACAGCAGCTGCGGGTGAGTAGCCCAGCAGAAATTGGTGCGGATCTCGCCAGTCTCCTTGTCCAAAATGGGGTGCAACTCTTTGAAATGCGCCGCTCCCGTGCCAACCTAGAGGAGGTGTTCTTGAAGCTAACGACCGATGAACCCACCGCAGAACCCAGCAATGAACTCGAAGAAGCCGATGTCTAGCATTTCTCTCCATGGGCTGCGTGTCATCTTTGCCAATATCCTTGCTATCTATCGCCGCGAACTCCAGAGTTACTTTACTGCCCCCTTCTACTACGTGATTGCTGGAGTGTTCTGGCTGCTCAGCGGCCTGTTTTTCCTCGTTGTGATGACGACGATTATTAGCCAAGTGGCTCAGCAGGATTTGCTGCAACAGCAGTTTGGAGCGCCGAGCCAAGCCGTTGATGTGCCCAAGCTGATTCTCGAAAGCTTCCTTGGGCTCTTGGGTTCCATTTCCCAAGTCATTCTGCCGATGCTCTCAATGGGACTTTACACTGAGGAGCGCAAACGTGGCACCCTTGAACTGCTGGCCACCTCGCCGATTACCAACTGGTGTGTAGCGACAGGTAAACTTCTGGCAGTGCTCACCTTCTATACCACGCTCCTGCTACCCGTGATTGTCTATCAGTTTGTCGCACTCCAACAGAGTACGCCCCCCCTCTCCCCTTGGCTGATTCTGGCGGGCAATGGCGGATTGATTCTTTTGGCGGCTGCGGTGCTCTCCCTTGGGATGTTTCTCTCCTCCTTGACCGATAGCACCATCTTAGCGGCCATTTTGGGGTTTGCTGTGTTGCTGATTCTTTGGGTGCTGGATGTTTTGGCCAAAAATACTGGCGGGAATCTCAGTGATATTCTCACCTACCTCTCACCCCTAGAGCACTTTACCAACTTGACACGGGGAATTTTCCGCACCAGCAGTCTTGTGGTCTTTGGCAGTTATATTTTCTTGGGCATCTTTCTCACGGCACAGTCCATTGATGCCTTTCGTTACCAGCGCAATTAGGGGGTATCGGTCATGAAACGCTTTGCCCTAGGCTCACCCGAACGATTGACCATGGTATTGCTGTGGGCGGCGCCACTTTTCATCATTGCTGGCTTGAGTGCTGGCTTTGTCACGCAGCGCTGGAATTGGCTCCCCTTGAGTCTTTTATCCCTGGGGGGGATTGCTCTGCTGCTGTGGCTGATCCAGCAAAGTCGGGTGTCTAGTGGCTTTTGGGGACGCCGTTCCACGCAAACAAGTACCAATGCCCTCTTGACGGTGATTGCCGTAATTGCCCTATTGGGCATTGTCAACTTTCTTGCGGATCGCTACAGTGTTGAAGTCGATCTCACCGAAAACCGTGCCTTTACCCTAGCGGCAGAAACCCGCGATGTCCTGCAAAATCTCGATCAGTCCGTGCGGGTCTTTGTGTTTGATGCCAATGCAGCTAGTCGCGATCGCCTGCTGTTGGAGCAATACCGCCGTCAGGCCAATGGCCAGTTTTCCTTTGAGTTCATTGACCCCCAAGAGCAACCCGCCCTTGCCAAAAAGTACAACGTGACCCAAGCCGGGCAAGTCATTGTTGTCGCGGGTGAGAAAACGCAGCGCATTGATGAGGAGCTATCCGAAAGTAACCTTACCCCTGCCCTGATTCGCGTCACTAGCGATCGCACGATCCGTGCCTATTTCACCACGGGGCATAATGAACTTCCCCTCACGGGTGGGGCGGCCAGCCTCAGTGAGGTCGCTAAACTCTTGGAACAGCGGGATGTAGAACTCTTGCCTCTGAATTTGCTGGAGAAGGGGAAAATTCCTGAGGATGCCAATGTCATTGTTGTCGCTGGCCCTCGGCAGCCTTTTTTGCGTCTTGAGCAGGATCTTCTCAAGGAGTACCTCAATCGCGGTGGTAGTCTTTTGCTGATGCTCGATGTCGATGTCAACGCGGGTCTTGATGATTTACTGAAAAACTGGGGACTCACCCTCGATAATCGCTGGGTCATTGATGGCTCTGGTGTGGGTCAGCAGGTGGGACTCGGTCCCGACACGATTATTGTTACCACCTATGGCAATCACCCCATTACTCAACGTTTTGCCCAAGGTCCCAGTGTCTTTCCCCGCGCGCAAGCCATTCGCATTGATCCTGTGAAGGATGATGACATTGTGGAGATTGCCCTCTCCGGCCCGCAAACTTGGGCGGAAACCGACTGGCAGGCGGGCAACCTGGAATTCACCGCAGGCGTAGATACCAAAGGCCCGCTGCCGATTGGCGTGGCCATTACCCGTCAATCGAGTGATAACCCACCGAAGGAAGCCCGCTTGGTGGTCTTTGGGGATTCGGAATTTGCCACCGATGGCGTGATTGCTTACCAAGGGATTAATAGTGACCTCTTTGTCAATTCCGTGCTCTGGTTGGGCGATCGCGACCAAAAGGCACTCTCGATTCGTCCGCGCGAAACCACCAATCGCCGCCTTCAACTCAATGTCACCACCAGTCGTTGGCTAGAGATTATCAGTGTCTTTCTGTTGCCCCTTGTGGGGTTTGGCTCAGCCGTTTTTGTGTGGTGGCGACGCCGCTAATTCTTTCCCATGAGGGTGATTTCCCATACGGGGATGCTGCCCTTGATTACAATCGCGACCTTAACCAGTTATCTGTTGACCTTGCCCATTGCTTGCATCCCCAGCTAGCGATCGCGCGACGCTGCCCCTGATCCCTGAGAAATCATTAACAGAATATAAAATTCAGACATAACCCTTTACATTTTCCTGAGAGATTGATTAATATAGGGTTACATTCCGTTGCACAACGCCAGCGGGTGCTCCTGAAGCCTCTCAGGGACTCGCTCTGGAACTGTAAACGGTTTGTAACATTCATTCATCTTGTTCAACAGGACTTATCACTATGACGACTGTTTTACAACGTCGCGAGCAACTGAACCTGTGGGAGCAATTTTGTAGCTGGGTTACCAGCACCAACAACCGCCTCTATGTGGGCTGGTTCGGCGTGTTGATGATCCCCACTCTGCTCGCTGCTACCATCTGCTTCGTGATTGCTTTCATCGCTGCTCCCCCTGTGGACATCGATGGCATCCGTGAGCCTGTCGCTGGCTCCTTGCTCTATGGCAACAACATCATCACCGGTGCGGTTGTTCCCTCCAGCAACGCCATTGGCTTGCACTTCTACCCCATTTGGGAAGCTGCTTCCCTTGATGAGTGGCTCTACAATGGTGGCCCTTACCAACTGATCATCTTCCACTTCCTGATCGGTGTCTTCTGCTACATGGGTCGTGAGTGGGAACTTAGCTACCGCCTCGGCATGCGGCCTTGGATCTGCGTGGCCTACTCCGCTCCTGTGGCTGCCGCTACCGCTGTGTTCTTGATCTACCCCATTGGTCAAGGCAGCTTCTCTGATGGGATGCCCCTTGGTATCTCTGGTACCTTCAACTTCATGCTTGTGTTCCAAGCGGAGCACAACATCCTCATGCACCCCTTCCACCAATTGGGTGTGGCAGGTGTCTTCGGTGGCGCTCTGTTCTCCGCCATGCACGGTTCGCTGGTGACCTCCAGCTTGATCCGTGAAACCACTGAAACCGAGTCTCAAAACTACGGTTACAAATTCGGTCAAGAGGAAGAAACCTACAACATCGTGGCTGCCCACGGTTACTTTGGTCGCTTGATCTTCCAATACGCCAGCTTCAACAACAGCCGCTCACTGCACTTCTTCCTCGCTGCTTGGCCAGTGGTGGGCATCTGGTTTACCGCTCTGGGTATCAGCACCATGGCCTTCAACCTCAATGGCTTCAACTTCAACCACTCCGTTGTGGATGCTCAAGGCAATGTGATCAACACTTGGGCAGACATCATCAACCGTGCCAACTTGGGGATGGAAGTGATGCACGAGCGCAATGCTCACAACTTCCCCCTTGACTTGGCGAGCGCTGAGTCTGCCCCTGTGGCGATGATTGCTCCTAGCATCAACGGCTAATTTCCAGAGCAACTCTAACTAGCGTTTGGTTAAGGGAACCGCCTCTTTATCGGGGGCGGTCTTTTTTTATGATGGTCGAAGGCTAGAGACTGTATTAATGAATGGTTGGACATCCCTCTTGGCGGTGGCAGCGCCCCTTGTGGTTCAAGCTGCAACACCAGCGCCGCAGATCATTGGGCGGGCGATTGCGATCGCTGCCCAGCAGTTTGGTGAGGAACCAGAGCAAATTAGCGTGGTTCAAGTTCAGCCTAAGGTGTGGTCTGATGGCTGTTTGGGCTTGGGGGGATTGCGGGTTGATTGTGCCGAGCGCTTGACCCCCGGTTGGGAAATTACCCTGACGAATCCCAATGCTCCCTATCCCCAACAGTGGGTTTATCGCAGCAATCAAAGTGGTTCCCTGATTCTTTGGGATGCCGCTGGCAGTCGGATGATTGGCACCCTGATTCAGCGCCCCCAACGCCTAAGTCCAGAGGAGTTGCCGCCCCCTCTTCCTGAGGGCGTGAGTTTTCGCGTGATTCGCCAAAGTGATGCCTCTGGCAACCGTCCACCCTCAAGGACAACGACACTGCTTTATAACGATGGTCGGATTGTGCAGCAAACCACCAATGCTCGCGGTGAAACCCTCAGCCGTACGCTGCGCACAGTGACACCTGCTCAAGTCAGTCAATTTAATCAACTGTTGAGCGATCGCCGGTTTAACCGCTTCAATGGCTTTGATTTTGTACCCACTCCCCTAGAGCAACCGCTGCCTATTTATCTCGTCTCTACCCCCACTGCAACGGTACGCTTTGCTGAAGCCAATGAATACCGCCTTGCCTCTGATTTGGTCGCTGTTTTGCGCTCATGGGAGCTATTGGTTGCTAAGGGTCAGCTTCGTGACCAGATTTCACCCGAAACTCGCTAAGAAAACAATGACGACAGCCGCATATATTCATCTGCCCTTTTGTCGGCGCCGCTGCTTCTACTGTGACTTTCCGATTACGGTGGTGGGGGAATCTCCGACACTGAGAGAATCGCTCATCCAAGAGTATGTGGCTGCGCTGTGTCAAGAAATTGCCCAAACCCCTGCTGAGCCGCTCCCGCTCCAAACGATCTTTTTTGGGGGAGGAACACCGTCTCTAGTCCTGCCTCAATACATTGGCCAACTGCTGGAAGTCCTCGATCGCCAGATCGGGATTGCCTTAGGAGCAGAAATTTCCATGGAAATGGATCCGGGAACATTTGACCGAGAACAATTGCAGGGCTATCTCAAAGTAGGGGTGAATCGCGTCAGCTTAGGTGTACAAGCCTTTGACGATGAGCTATTGCGGGTCTGTGGCCGTAGTCACAATGTCGCTGATGTTGAGGGGGCAGTTGCAATGATTGATAGGGCGGGGGTAGAAAATTGGAGCATGGACCTCATTTCAGGCTTACCGCAACAATCCTTAGCGGACTGGCAATTTGCCCTAGAGCGAGCGATCGCCCTCAACCCACCCCATCTCTCGATCTATGACCTGATCATTGAGCCAAAAACCGTCTTCAGCAAACGCTATCAACCGGAAGCCGCCCCTCTCCCTACCCAAGAGCAAGCCGCCGCTGCCTATCGCCTTGCTCACGACATGTTAACCGCAGCGGGCTATGAGCACTACGAAATTTCCAACTATGCGCTAGGAGGATTTGCCTGTCGTCACAATCAAGTCTATTGGCGCAATCAACCCTACTATGGCTTTGGCATGGGGGCCACCAGTTATCTAGGGCATCGCCGTTTCAGCCGTCCGCGTACCCGCCGTGAATACTATCAATGGCTGCAAACCCTACCCGCCGGTCTAAACCAAGTGAATCCCGATTCCCTGTGGGATCGCTGGTTGGAAACCCTGATGCTGGGCTTGCGCCTCAAAGATGGCCTCTCTTTCACTGCTTTAGCGGCTGAATTTCCTAGGTCTTGGGTTGAAGCACTACAAGCAGCAGCGGCAAAAGTTTCCCCAGAGAGGCTTTGTTTGACCGGCGATCGCCTGCACTTGACACAGCCAGAAGGATTTCTCGTGGCTAATCACGTCATTGTCACCCTTTGGGAGGCCTTGGAGGGATCGGTTTTCCACCAACAGGAAGGGCAACCCCTACCGATACACTAGAGGTTGTCTGACCAAGAATACACTCACGGGAAGCATCATGTTGGAACAGGGAACCATTTCAATCCACACTGAGAATATTTTTCCAATTATTAAAAAGTGGCTCTACTCCGATCATGAGATTTTCCTGCGGGAACTGGTCTCCAACGCCGTGGATGCTATCCAAAAACTGCGGATGGTGGCACGTTCTGGGGAATATAGCGGCGATGTGGATCACCCAGAAGTGACGATCACGATTGACAAAGAAAACAAAAAGCTAGCGATCGCTGACAACGGCATTGGCATGACCGCCGAGGAGGTCAAAAAATACATTACCCAAGTAGCTTTTTCTAGTGCTGAGGAATTTGTTCAAAAATACAAAGGGGAAGGGGAAAACGCCATTATTGGCCACTTCGGGTTGGGGTTTTACTCCGCCTTTATGGTGGCCGATCGGGTGGAAATTGATACCCTCTCCTACCGCGAGGGGGCTGTTCCCGTGCATTGGACCTGTGATGGCTCCACCGAATTTACCCTCTCGGATGGCCAGCGCACCAGTGTGGGCACTACAGTCACCCTGACGCTCCAAGACAGTGAATTGGAGTATCTAGAGCCGGGGCGCATCCGCGAACTGGTTCGCAAGTATTGCGACTTCTTGCCTGTGCCCATCAAGCTCAATGGCGAGCAAATCAATAAGCAATTTGCCCCTTGGAAGAGTGCCCCCAATAGCCTCAGCAAAGAGGACTATCTAGAGTTTTATCGCTATCTCTATCCCTTCCAAGAAGACCCCCTGCTGTGGGTACACCTCAATACCGACTATCCCTTTGTGGTGAATGGGATTCTCTATTTTCCAAAGCTGCGCCCCGATATTGATGTCACCAAGGGGCAAATTAAGCTCTACTGCAATCAGGTCTTTGTCAGCGATAACTGTGAAGAGATTATTCCGCGCTTTTTGCTGCCGCTGCGGGGTGTCATTGACAGTAGCGACATTCCCCTCAATGTGTCGCGCAGTTTCCTACAAAACGATCGCACGGTGCGCAAAATTGCGGACTACATTGCCAAAAAGGTGGGCGATCGCCTTAAAGAACTCTACCGCGAAGACCCTGCTGCCTATGTCCGCTCTTGGCAAGACCTGGGCACTTTCGTCAAATTTGGCTCCATCAATGATGAGAAGTTCAAAAAACAAGTGGAGGACATTCTCATCTACCGCACCACTGCTGAGTTAACGCCCAAGGAGCAGGGGGATCCCTGGGCCAGTGAAGGGGGCATTTGCGTGGATGGCAAAACCTACACCACCCTCAAGGAGTACCTTGAGCGCAACAAAGCACGCCAAGGCAATCGTGTCTATTACTGCACCGATGAGGTAAACCAAGCCACCTACGTGCAATTGCTGAAAAGCCAAGGCATTGAAGTCCTCTTTATGGACAGCTTCATTGACACCCACTTTGTGCCCTGGCTGGAGCAGAATTACAGCGATGTCAAGTTCCTACGGGTGGATGCAGAACTGGATGAGACGCTCATTGACAAAAGCAAAGAGACTGAACTGGTAGATCCCACCACCCAGAAGACCCGCAGCGAGCAGATCAAATCCCTCTTTGAATCCGTGCTCAAAAAACCCAAGCTCACGATTCGCACCGAAGCCCTCAAGGCCGATGCCCCGCCGGCTATGATTCTCTTGCCGGAAACCAGTCGGCGGATGCAGGAGATGATGGCAATGATGCAGCAGCAACTCAATGCCCAGTTGCCAGAGGAGCATATCCTCGTTGTCAATACTGCCCATCCGCTGGTGGAGAATCTGCTTAAGTTGAACCAAGGCACCATCATTCAGACCAGCGGCACCTCAGAAACCGCGGCCTTGGTCGAAAAGCTGTGTCAGTATATCTACGATTTGGCCTTAATGTCGCAGCGGGGCTTTGACGCCAATGGCATGCAGCAGTTCACAGAGCGGGCCAGTCAAGTCCTGACCCAACTGACAACCATGGCCACGCGCTAACGTTTGCAGAGGCGGGAGGTAACGCATGATGATTACGGTAGGCCTATTGGCGGGAGCGATCGCCCTCCTGGCGTGGGGACTGTATCGTAACCTGCCCTACGGCAAGCTGGGGATTGTGGCTTGGCTGCAAACCCTTGTCCTGATGCTCCCTTGGCTCGTGGTGTTTGGCAGCCTTAGCTTTGGGATTGGGATTAATTTTGCTGCCGTGCTTTTTGGTCTAGTGTTCTCGATTGTGGCCTATATTGCCCTTGGCCGTTGGTTGCGATCGCTGGCAGCTACCGCCGAACTGCCCCTACCCTCTGCCCCCTCTGGCCGTTCGGAACTGGAGCAAGCCACCACAGAACAGACAACCCCAGCCCAGCCTGCCGAACGCCCCAGCCTCCCTGCTGAAGACCTGCAAGCGATTCAAAGTATCTTTAGCGTGGATACCTACTTCGCCACCGAATACATTCCCTATAAGGGGGGCGTGATTTGCCCAGGGAACCTGCGGGGGGAAGCCAAAGTAGTGCATCAGCAGCTTAGCGAGCGCCTCCAAGCCGCCCTGCCCGATCGCTATCGCCTCTTTATGGTACCCAACAGTGAGGGCAAGCCAATGGTGGTGATTTTGCCGATGACCACCGAACCCATTCGCTCTGGCAATCTTCAAAAGCTGGCAGCGGTGTTCTTGGCGGTGGCCACCCTTGGCACCTGTCTCGAGACCAGTGCTATTCTGCAGGGGTTTAGCTTACTGGGGAATCCAACCACTGGCCTCTTCCAGCGATCGCTCCCCTTTGCCGTGGGTCTCTTTGGCATTGCCGCTATACGGGAAGTCGGTCACTGGCTAATGGCCAAACGCTATCAGGCACGCTTGGGGCCACCCATCTTTTTGCCGGCGTGGCAGTTGGGAACCTTTGGCGCTGTGACCCGCCTTGAATCCTTCCTAGCCAATCGCAGTCAGCTCTTTGACATTGGGGCAGCGGGGGCGATCGCTGCGGGGGGTGTTTCTCTACTCCTATTGGGCATTGGCCTTGTTCTCTCGCCTACGAGTCAGGGTTTAGAGGTGCCGACCCTCTTTTTCCAAGGCTCGATTTTGGTGGGGACGATCGCCAAACTCTTTTTGGGGGCGCAGTTGCAAAGCGAAGTGGTGATGGTGCATCCCTTTGTCATTCTAGGCTGGCTGGGCTTGATCATGACTGCCTTGAACTTGATGCCAGCAGGGCAACTGGATGGCGGACGCATTATTCAAGCCATTTACGGCACCAAAACTGCGAGGCGACTGACGATTATTACCCTTGTGGTCTTGGGCTTGGTGGCGATCGTCAACCCCTTGGCCTTGTATTGGGCGTTGGTGATCCTACTATTGCAGCGGGATGTGGATCAGCCCAGCCTGGATGAGATTACCGAACCCGATGACACCCGTGCCGGTCTTGGTCTGCTGCTCTTGTTCTTGATGGCGGCCACCTTGATCCCCATGGCACCAGGGCTAGCCGGTCGGTTGGGAATTGGAGGCTAAATGCCCGATTCACTGCGGCAAATTTTGACGGCGATCGCCCAAGGGCAACTAAGTGTAGAGACTGCCTATCGCCAACTGCAACACCTTGCCTACGAACCCGTTGGTGATTTTGCGCGGATTGATCACCAGCGGCAGCAGCGCACTGGCTTTCCAGAGGTGATTTGGGGTCTCGGCAAAACCCCGCAGCAAATTGCTGAAATTCTGGAGCGGATGCGTCCCCACTATCCCTGTGTGATGGCCACACGCATTTCTCCAGAGGTGTTTGAGGTGGTGCGATCGCGCGTCGGTGGACTGTACTATTTTGAAAAGGCACGGATTTGTAGCACAGCCCCTATTTTGCCGCCGCAGTTTCCGCTTCAGGTGGGCTTGGTCTGTGCCGGTACAGCGGATTTACCTGTGGCCGAAGAAGCGGCAGTGACGTTACAGCTTGCAGGATTTGGCGTTGAGCGGTTTTGGGATGTGGGGGTGGCTGGCATTCATCGGTTGCTGAGTGTGCGCGATCGCCTAGAGGAGATGGCCGTGCTCATTGTGGTTGCCGGTATGGAGGGGGCACTTCCTAGCGTAGTGGCGGGACTCGTCTCAGTACCGGTGATTGCGGTGCCCACCAGTATTGGCTATGGGGCAAACTTTGGTGGTTTAGCAGCGCTACTAACAATGCTCAACTCCTGTGCCCCCGGCATTGGTGTCGTCAATATTGACAATGGCTTTGGGGCGGCAATGCTGGCGGCCAAGATCTTGCGATCCCTCAGCCAACGGTTATAATGGTTATTTGTTCTTAACGTGTGATTGATTATCAGGTGACCTGTGGCTAACATCAAATCTGCCGCTAAACGCGCCCAAATTGCTGAGCGCAACCGTCTGCGCAACAAAGCCTATCGCTCGGCAGTGCGCACGCTGATTAAAAACTTCTTGAATGCCGTGAGTGAGTATGGTGCTGAGCCAACCCCAGAAAAGCTAGCAGAAGTGCACCACAGAATGAACTTGGCCTATAGCAAAATTGACAAAGCCGTAAAGCGCGGCGTTCTCCATCGCAACACCGGTGCACGGCGTAAAGCCCGTCTAGCCCGTATCCTGAACAAAATGCTGCAACCCGCTGCCTAATCCCCATGTTGGTGGATACCCACGTCCATCTCAACTTTCCAGAGTACACGCCCGATCTGGAGGCAGTGGCTGAGCGCTGGCGATCGGCGGGAGTTGTGCGGCTCGTTCATTCCTGCGTTGAACCCAGTGAATTTCCCACTATTGAGCGCCTTGCTGGGCAGTTTCCCGAACTCTTTATGGCAGTGGGTCTCCATCCCTTGGATACGGAACAGTGGCAGCCAGATCTCAAGGACAAAATTGCCAGCCTTGCCGCCAGTGATCCTAAGGTGGTGGCCATTGGCGAAACGGGTTTAGATTTTTACAAAGCCACGAACCGCGAAGAACAGGAGGTGGCCTTTTGGGCACAGTTGGAGGTAGCCCACACCTTGAATCTGCCAGTAATTATCCACTGTCGGGAGGCAGCGGCTGCTGCACGAGATTTACTGCAACAGTTTGTTCGCGATCGCGGGCGGGTGCAAGGGGTGATGCACTGCTGGGGCGGTACCCCCGAAGAAACCGAGTGGTTCCTCGACCTTGGCCTTTTCATTAGCTTTAGCGGCACCGTCACCTTTAAGAACGCTAAACAGATCCATGCCTCGGCACAAATGGTTCCCAGCGATCGCCTGCTATTGGAAACCGACTGCCCCTTCCTTGCCCCTGTGCCCAAACGGGGCGAAAAACGCAACGAACCTAGCTATGTCCGCTTTGTGGCTGAAGCCATCGCTCGTCTGCGACAGTGTGATCTTTTGGAATTAGAACAACAGACGACTCTCAACGCCTGCCATCTTTTTCGTTTGCCGCTGCCCGCCGAACTTACCCCATAAATCCTCAGGAACTGCGGCATTTCTTGAATCGAGTCAACGTTAAAAAATCTAGCGCATTTAGGAGCCTACCCGTTTCAGCATCTTAGGATGTGTCCTGATTAGTAAGTAGGCAATTCGTGGACTCTTTATCAACGCCGTTGGCACCTTGATCGATTGATCTTGGTTGATTTTCTGGACACTCATGCTGACTCAACGAGGATACTTATGGTTAGCTCTCCTCTCCGTCCCACCGAACTCACTGAGGATATTCATGCTTTTGGTCCTGCTCGCGCCACAATTCAAGGACAGCCCTTGAGTGAGAGTGAAGTTGAGGCCATGGATGCCTTCTTCCGTGCCTGTAACTATCTGGCTGTGGGCATGATCTATTTGCTGGATAACCCCCTACTCAGAGAACCCCTCAAGCCTGAGCACATCAAAAAACGCCTCCTTGGTCACTGGGGATCGAGTCCGGGCTTGGCCTTTTGCTACCTTCACCTCAATCGCATTATTAAAAAGTACCAACAGGAGATGATTTTCCTCGCTGGGCCTGGCCATGGGGCGCCGGGAGTCTTGGCACCCGTTTACCTTGAGGGGAGTTATACCGAGATTTACCCCAACATTACGGAAGACCTTCACGGCCTCAAAAAATTCTTCAAGCAGTTCTCCTTCCCCGCTGGCATTGGTAGCCACTGCACCCCCGAAACCCCCGGCTCCATTCACGAAGGGGGAGAACTGGGCTATGTCCTTTCCCATGCCTGTGGTGCTGCCTTTGATAATCCCGATTTAATTGTGGCAGCAGTGGTTGGCGATGGCGAAGCAGAAACGGGGCCTTTGGCCACCTCATGGCATATCAACAAGTTCCTCAACCCAGCGCGGGATGGGGCAGTCTTACCGATTCTCCACTTGAATGGCTACAAGATTAACAACCCAACCATTCTGGCACGAATCCCCCATCAAGATTTGGAGAGCTATTTCCGGGGTCTAGGGTATGAACCCTGCTTTGTGGAGGGGAGCGATCGCCCCTCAATGCACCAAGCCATGGCCGCCACCCTTGACTACTGCGTAACTAGAATTAAGGAGATTCAACGGGCTGCCCGTGAAGAGGGTGTCACCTCCTTACCCCGTTGGCCGATGATTGTGCTGCGTACCCCCAAGGGTTGGACAGGGCCAGCGGAAGTGAATGGCCACAAAGTGGAAGGCTTCTGGCGATCGCACCAGGTGCCCCTAGCCGATGTCCACACTAACCCCGAAAACCTCAAGCTCCTCGAAAATTGGCTGCGCAGTTACCGTCCTGAGGAACTCTTTGATGAGCATGGCACATTGCGTCCTGAACTCAAGGCCTTGGCGCCAACCGGCAACTACCGCATGGGCATGAATCCCCACGCCAACGGTGGACTATTGCGCAAGGATTTGAAAATGCCGGACTTTCGCCAGTATGGCATTACCTTTGAGAAACCAGCGCAAATTGAGGTGGAAAATACCCGTCCCCTTGGCGTCTTCCTGCGGGATGTGATGCGCAATAACATGACCAATTTCCGCGTCTTTGGCCCGGATGAAAATACCTCCAATAAACTCAATGCCATTTATGAGGTTAGTAAGAAATTCTGGATTGCCGAATATTTTGAGGAGGATGCCGATGGCGGTGAATTATCCCCCAATGGTCGTGTCATTGAAATGCTCAGCGAGCACACCATGGAGGGGATGCTGGAGGGCTACCTGCTGACGGGTCGCCATGGGTTCTTCTCCACCTACGAGTCCTTTGTCCATGTGATTGACTCGATGTTTAACCAACACGCTAAATGGTTAAGCATCTGCAATGAACTCCCGTGGCGGGCGGACATTGCTTCGTTGAATCTGCTCATCACGTCAACGGTGTGGCGGCAGGATCACAATGGCTTCACCCACCAAGATCCGGGCTTTTTGGACATTGTCTGCAACAAGAGTGCGAAGGTGACGCGGATTTACCTGCCCCCCGATGTCAACTCCCTGCTGTCGGTGGCAGATCACTGCCTGCGGAGCAAAAACTATGTGAATGTGATTGTTTCTGACAAGCAGTTGCACTTGCAGTACATGACGATGGATCAAGCGATTGTCCACTGCACGAAGGGGTTAGGCATTTGGGACTGGGCCAGTAATGATCAAGGCTGTGAACCTGACCTCGTGATGGCCAGTGCAGGAGATATTCCCACCCAAGAGGCCTTGGCGGCGATCGCCTTGTTGCGGCAGGAGTTTCCAGAGCTGAAGATTCGCTATATCAATGTGGTGGATCTCTTTAAGCTGCAACCGGAAACGGAACACCCCCACGGCCTCAGCGATCGCGACTTTGATAGTCTCTTTACCCTCGATCGCCCGATTATCTTTAACTTCCATGGCTATCCGTGGTTGATCCACCGTCTTGCGTACCGCCGCCACAATCACCGTAATCTCCACGTGCGCGGCTACAAAGAAAAGGGCAGCATTAACACTCCCCTAGAGCTGGCGATCAACAATGAGATTGACCGCTTTAGTCTCGCCATTGATGCCATTGATCGGCTGCCTCAGCTCCAAGTGGCGGGTGCCCATGCCAAGGAGAAATTCCGCAACATGCAAATTGCAGCCCGCAACTACGCCTACGAGTACGGTGTGGACAAGCCGGAGTTTAGCCACTGGACTTGGCCGTTCTAGCTTGATCCTCTGCCCCTCTCGCCGCTGATCGAGGGAGGGGTTCCTCTTGGCGCACGGGCACTTGGTGCTGCTGCAGATAGTCCTTGATCTGGGCGATCGTCAGTTGGCCATAGTGCAGCAGCGACGCTAAGAGTGCCGCCTCTGCTTTTCCTTCCACAAGGGCAGCGCGAATATGCTCACAGGTGCCCGCCCCTCCGGAGGCAATCACAGGAATCTCCACCCGCTCAGCGATCGCCCGCGTCAATTCGAGGTCGTAGCCCGCCTGTGTGCCGTCGGCATCCATACTGGTCACCAGCAGTTCACCCGCGCCGCGTTTAGCCATTTCCACTGCCCATTCAACGGCGTCTAGACCCGTGGCTTCGCGTCCACCGCGCACATAGACTTGCCAACGGGGGTGGTTGGGATCACAGTGGGGGTCGCGCCGCGCATCAATGGCAACAACAATACACTGGGCACCAAAGCGATCGCTGGCCTGATTCACCAAATCCGGCTGGCGCACCGCCGCCGAGTTGAGACTTACCTTATCCGCCCCCGCTCTTAGCAGGTCTTTGATCATCGTCAGGGACTGAATGCCACCCCCCACCGTTAGGGGAATAAACACCTGATCCGCTGTGCGATAGACGACATCAATAATGATGTTGCGCTCTTCATGGGTGGCTGTAATATCGAGAAACACCAGTTCATCGGCACCCGCGGCATTGTAGGCTTGGGCAAGTTCGACCGGGTCGCCGGCATCGCGCAGGTTGACAAAGTTCACGCCCTTGACGACGCGACCCGCCTTCACATCCAGACAGGGCAAAATTCGTTTAGCAAGCATTTGGCCTCCTTGGGACTACTGCACAGTGACACGGCGACCACCGCCACTGACAAAGATAATGGTGCGACCATCCGCCATCGGTTCCCAACCAACATCAAAGCCACTGCGCCAAGCAATGGCGCGCGCAGCCCGAAAACAGTCAAAGCTATCGGGACGTACGAAAAAAACAAGGGAATAGCGGCTGGGGGAGAGGCGATCAATGGTACGACGAAAGTTGGAGCTGGGTTTTTCCAGCGTGCTAAAGGATTCGCCACCGCTGCGATCGCGAGGTTCAAAGAGGGTTTGCAGGACTATTTCCCCCTCACGCACCACCAGATTAAGGCGCACATCGTAGTAGCGTGTGCGGTAGCGAAAGGATTCTAGTTGTTGCTGAATTTGACGCGCATCTGCAAAGGGATTCTCTGTAATGCGCTGCAGGTACTCCTCAATGGCCTCACTGGCTTGATCCTTCTCAAGGGGCAGGGCGCGATTTTCACGGCACTCAAAGAAATACACCTGCTTGCGGGTTTCGCGGGCAATGGGGGTACGCACAAGGGCAGGAGACACCGCTGCTGTCAAGCTAGCAAAGAGGCAGACAAAGATCATCACCCCCACCGTATTGGTGAGGACATCGAGGAATGAGTCCAGATTTTGACTAGGGGCTTGGACTTGGGGACGGGAGCGCGATCGCTTCATGAAGCCGCAGTACAGAAACATCTTTTAGGTTATCGGAATTCTCGACCTCTGGTCTCAGTGCATCTGATAGAGTGGCAATTGAGTCACCCGTCATCAACTCATCAACGTTTGCGCCTATGGCAATGCTCAAAACGCGCCCGACTCATCCCCTCACCTACCAAGACTACGATCGTCGGCTGGGTAAACAGGGTCGGGTCTTGGTGTTGCTTTCGATCATGACCCTATTTTTGCTGGGGGGCATTGGTATCCGTTTGGGCTATCTGCAAATTGTCGAGGGCGATCGCAACCGCCAGATGGCCGATGAAAACCGTATTCGCCTCATTCCCAAGCCCCCAGAGCGGGGGAAGATTCTGGATCGCAAAGGGCAGATTTTAGCAGGAAACAAGTTTTCCTACTCCGTGTTTCTCTGGCCCCTTGCTGCTAAAAAGCCCGAATGGCCGCAGACGGTGAGAATCCTCTCGCGGGTGCTCAATATGCCTGCCAGTGAGATCGAAGCGCGGGTCAAGCAAGTAGGGGTGAATTCCCCTTCGTTGATTCGCATTGCCCAAGGGATTACTCCAGCTCAAATTGTCGCCCTCGAAGAACACCGCAATTTCCTGACGGGGGTCGAAATTGACCGTGAGGCCATGCGCTTTTATCCCCACGGCGAAACGGCGGCTCATATTATTGGCTACATTGGCGAACTCAATGAGGAAGAACTAGCAGCGCGTCGGGATCAGGGCTACCGCCTTGGCGATGTCATGGGCAAAATGGGCGTCGAAGCCACCTATGAAAAGGTGTTGCGGGGGACATGGGGCGGTCAGCAGGTGGAGGTGGATGGCCAAGGTAAAGTGATTCGCATTCTTGGTCAAAAAATCGCCCGACCGGGGAATGACATCACACTTACAGTGGATTTGGACTTGCAAAAAGCGGCGGAAGCTGCCCTAGGGAATCGGCCGGGGGCGATCGTGGCGATGGATCCGCGTGATGGATCGATTCTTGCCCTTGCCAGTTATCCTGCCTTTGACCCCAATTGGTTTGCCCGCCGCATGACCCAAGGGCAATGGGAGGAGCTACAACGGCGGCAATTTCCTTTTGTCAACCGTGCTTTGCAAGGGTTCCCTCCCGCCAGTACCTTCAAAATTGTCACAACGGTAGCGGGTCTAGAGTCTGGGAAGTTTAGCCCTGATACGGTACTGATGACCTATCCTGCCCTCTACACGGGGGGCTTTGCCTTCCATGATTGGAACCGCGCCGGCTTTGGTCCTCTGGGCTTTGCCGGTGCTTTAGCTTGGAGCAGTAATACATTCTTTGGCCAAGTGGCGCGCCGCATTGGTCCTAAGACGCTCATTGAGTGGGCACGGCGCTTTGGCATGGGGTCTAAAACGGGCATTGACTTGCCGGGTGAAGCCGCCGGCTTTGTCCCCGATCCCCAGTGGAAACAGGAAACCTTTGGTGAAGGGTGGTACGATGGTGACTCTCTCATCACGGCCATTGGTCAGGGGGCATTACAGGTCAGTCCAGTTCAAGCGGCAGTGATGTTTGCGGTGCCGGCCAATGGCGGCTACAAAGTGCGTCCCCACCTGATTGCTTCCGAAAATCCCGATCGCTGGCGACAGTCACTAAATTTGAAGCCCTCTACGGTGCAGGTGCTGCGTCAAGGTTTACGCCAGGTGGTGACCAGTGGTACAGGTGCGGCATTAAATGTTCCTGAGGTGGCGATCGCTGGCAAAAGTGGTACTGGTGAAGACCCCCCCCGTCCTCACCACACTTGGTTTGGTGCCTATGCCCCCGCAGACAAGCCTGAAATTGTGGTCGTTGCCTTTGCGGAAAACTCTGGGGGGGGTGGCGCCTCAGTGTGTGGGCCTATGGTGCTGAAAGTCATTCAGACCTATATGCGGATTCGCGATCGCTAGCCCTCTGCAGGCAAAAAGATTGTCATTCCCCAGGGTTGCGCCTAGAATTTGAAGGTAATGCGTGTGGTGGGGTGAAGCATGATCGAGCAGCGCGTCATTGCCCTTGGCCTGACAATGGGTCTATTGGCAACAGCCTTGGGGAGTCGCCAGAGTGTTGCGGAGACTATTCCTGCCGAACCCGAGGCAGCCCCGCCAATCCCTGTGAATCCAGTGCAACCTGTCAATAGTGATCCGCTGGTTTTCTCCTCGGAACCCGTCGATCCACCAGCGGGGAGTGAACCCCTTGAAAACCTCAAGCCGGCCCGTTCTATCCCCGTGGTGATCCAAGAACGCTCCACAGGCTGTCAAGCGATTGTTACAGAAGACATTCCCAACAGCATTTGCTCCGCTCCAGCTGCTCAACGTTCCCCTGCTTTACTAACAGCTCCCCGACTGGCGACCGCTCGCCATCGCCCCTTAGCAACGGCACTGCAAAGCGCTGCACCCCCTAGAAATACAGGATTTTCTGGCCATAGAACGGCACCGGCCTACGTGCGTCAGCCCTTTCCGGGAGCGAATCCCCTGCGTTGGCTGAAGGTCAACAATGGCCAGATGCTCTTTCCTTTGCCGTTCCCAGTGCCCATTACCTCCACCTTTGGCTGGCGTATCCATCCCATTTTTGGCGATCGCCGCTTCCATGCGGGAACCGATTTGGGCGCTCCGCAAGGGACACCCGTACTGGCAGTCTTTGATGGCCGCGTGGTGGAGTCCAACTGGCTGGGGGGCTATGGCCTCACCGTCATTTTGCAACACCCGCCAGAACAGCACCAAACCCTCTATGCCCACCTCTTGCAGCTTTTTGTCAATCCGGGTCAATGGGTCAAACAGGGTGAGGTCATTGGGTTGGTGGGCAGTACGGGCAACTCCACAGGGCCGCACCTGCATTTTGAGATCCATGAGATGACTGCCCAAGGGTTGATTCCTGTTGCTCCCGAAGCGCGGTTAGAATTGGCACTAGCCCAGTTAAAGCAGGCGATCGCCCAAGCCCGTCAGCAATCGAATCGCAGTTAGTAGGATACCGATGGTGATTGCGACTTCCCCTCACACCGATAATCCCCTCTTGCGAGGTGATGGCTTTCCTCCCTTTGATCAGATTCAGGTGAGCCATGTTGAGCCAGCCGTGCGCCAACTGTTGCAGAAACTCACCCAAGAATTAGAGGCCCTCGAGCAATCCTTCACGCCCACTTGGGAAGGGCTAGTGGAACCCCTCGAACGTCTGAGCGATCGCCTTGGTTGGACGTGGGGTATTGTCAGCCATCTCACGGGGGTCAAAAACAGTCCTGAACTGCGTCAAGCCTACGAAGCCGTGCAACCCGAAGTGGTGGAGTTCTATACCCGTTTGGGGCAATCGCGTCCCCTCTATGAAGGCTTTAAGGCACTGGCGGCCAGTCCCGAATTTCAGAGCTATCCCCCCGCTCGCAAACGCATTGTGGAAGCCGCCATTCGCAACGCCGAACACAGTGGCGTGAGTTTGACAGGCGCCGCCAAAGAGCGCTTCAATGCCATTCAACTGGAATTGGCGGAGCTATCTACGCAGTTTTCCAACAACCTTTTGGATGCCACTAAGGCCTTTCGCCTCAAGCTCACCCAACCCGATGAAGTGGCTGGACTTCCCCCCAGCCTACTGGCGCTAGCTGCGCAAACCGCTCGCCAAGATGGCATTGAGACCGCCACTCCCGAAACAGGGCCATGGCACATCACGCTTGACTTCCCCAGCTATGGCCCCTTTATGCAGCACAGCCAACGGCGGGATTTGCGGGAGCAGCTCTATCGCGCCTACATTTCCCGTGCCAGTAGTGGTGAGTGGGATAACCGCCCCATCCTCGAGCGCATCCTTGCCCTGCGGGTGGAAGAGGCACAGCTTCTGGGATTCAACACCTATGCTGAACTCAGCTTGGCTAGCAAAATGGCCGATAGTGTGGCCAGTGTGGAAAACCTCCTCGAGGAACTGCGGCAAGTCAGCTATTTGGCAGCAGCGCGAGAACTCGAAGACCTGAAAGCCTTTGCCGCTGCCCAAGGGGCACCCGAAGCTAACGATCTGCAGCACTGGGATATTGCCTACTGGGCTGAACGGCAGCGGGAGGCTCTCTTTAACTTCAACGATGAGGAACTGCGTCCCTACTTTCCTTTCCCCCAAGTACTTGAGGGGTTATTTGGCCTCGTGAAGCGGCTTTTTGGGGTAACGGTGGTGCCAGCAGATGGGCAAGTCCCCGTTTGGCATCCTGATGTGCGCTTTTTTGCTATCCTCGATGAGAATCAGCAGGCGATCGCCCACTTTTACCTTGACCCCTACAGCCGCCCTGCCGAAAAACGCGGTGGTGCATGGATGGACGATTGCCTTGGCCGTGCCAAATATCGCCTTCAGGGGGAATGGCATACCCGTTTACCCGTGGCCTACTTGGTCTGCAATCAAACCCCGCCCGTGGATGGCAAACCCAGCCTGATGACCTTTAGCGAGGTGGAAACCCTCTTCCATGAATTTGGTCATGGCTTGCACCACATGCTGACACGGGTGGATGAAGCAGGAGCAGCGGGCATTAATAACGTGGAGTGGGATGCTGTCGAACTTCCTAGCCAATTTATGGAGAATTGGTGCTACCACCGCCCCACCCTTTTTGGCATGGCACGGCACTATGAAACGGGGGAGCGGCTGCCAGAGCACTACTACGAAAAGCTGGTTGCCGCCCGTACCTATCGCGCAGGGAGCGCCCTCTTGCGGCAATTGCACTTTAGTTTGTTGGATCTAGAACTGCACCATCGCTATCAACCAGGTCAGGGGGAAACGCCGCAGCAAGTGCGCGATCGCCTTGCCCAAACCACGATGATTCTGCCCCCCTTGCCCGAAGATGCTTTTCTGTGTAGTTTTAGCCACATTTTTGCCGGCGGCTATGCTGCGGGTTACTACAGCTATCTTTGGGCAGAGGTTCTGAGCGCAGATGCCTTTGCTGCCTTTGAGGAAGTAGGCCTAGATAACGAACAAGCTATTGCTGAAATGGGGCGACACTATCGCGAAACTGTACTGGCCTTGGGAGGTAGCCAACATCCCTTGGAAATTTTCAAAGCCTTCCGGGGCCGTGAACCCAAGACTGAACCGCTGCTCAGGTACCGCGGTTTGTTGTCAGTAGCTTAAAATGCTGGCTAGTAGGGACGGCCATGGCTTTAATTAGGGGAGATTGAGAAGAATCCGTCACTCTCCCATTAGCCCAGTAAAGAGAGTTTCTAGATTTTATTGCTTTTTTACAGTACAAAATTGAGAAATTAAAAAAGATCGCTCCCTTAAAGCCCACCCTGCCCTTGGGTTTTGGAGCGGGTAGAATGGACATCTCAAGGACTGTGAGCCGACCGTTTATAGGGATTTGCTGAGGTAAAGTGTTCCTACGTCTTACACAGATTTAGGAAAACAATCCCCCCCCGTTTGCTCCAGCCACTCAAAAATGCGATCTAACTGTTCCAAGGTAATAAATCCATACTGCCAAAGAATAATTGGCAACGATCCGCGCTGCTGTTGCCATTGACGCAAGGCCATAGCAATCCTCTCTGGCGGCAGGGCCAGTTCCTGTTCGAGATATTGCAGGAGTTGAGGAGAGTAGGGCATTGCGGCTGAGGAGTGGCCAATCAGACAGGGACAACAAAGCTTTTAGACTTGCAGTATAGCAATGGGATTCTCAGGCTAGGGTGAGTTTAACAAAAACTGCACATTGTCTAGGAAGACCTTGAAGTTGATTGCAATGTTTCGCAGCATCCCCTTAAGATAATTAAAAAAGATGCCCTATTTGTAAATTTTTATTACGATGCTTCAACACATGCGGCGGTGGTTTTGCCAAATTGGTTTCGTGATGCTGCTTGTGAGCCTCTGCTGGCTGGGGGCGATCGCTCCTGCTTACAGCTTCAACAATCCAGAATTGCTGCCTGCGGAGCCAACCAATGTCGTTGACTTAGCACAGATTCTCACACCGGTTCAAAAGGAACGCCTTGACAGCGAACTGGCAGCGTTTGAAGCCCAGACAGGGTGGAAATTGCGCGTTCTCACCCAGTACGATCGCACCCCCGGTTTAGCGGTACGGGATTTTTGGAACTTAGATGATCGCAGTATTTTACTGGTGGCCGATACCCGCGGCGGTAATCTTTTGAACTTTAATGTTGGTGACACCGCCTACCGAGTTCTCCAGCGTACCTTTTGGGTTGAGCTGCAAACCCGCTTTGGCAATCAATACTTTGTCCGCGACAACGGCGAAGATCAGGCGATCCTGCAATCGCTTCATGCTATTGAAACCTGCCTCGCCCAAGGGGGATGCCGTGCGGTACCGGGGTTACCCCAAGAGCAATGGATTCTTACCCTTGCCACCTCCATCTTTGGCGGCATCATTTTGGGCTTTGTGGCTCGTCCCCGCCGTACTGATCAAAAGGTGGCTTGGAAGTGGATTCTCCTCTTTTCGCCGCTGTGGGGGATGCTGTTCTTTGCCTTTGGCCTTGGCCCTGTACTAGTGCGCACCCAAGAATGGCTACCTGTTCTGCGCAATGTTGCGGGTTTTGCCCTTGGTGCCATTGTTGCTTTTATCCTGCCAGCCCCCAGTGGGCCGCCGCCAGTGCTTGAGGAATAGGCCATTGCTCCCGCTGCTGACAAAATCGCCTAGGATTGAGGGTAAGCGCATTCCCATCCGTGTTGGCGAAGCCTTCCTGTGCAATGAAGAGTCAGTCTTCCTCGCGTCACATTGTCGGTATTGTCAAAGGCCCGGGCGACAGCAGTAGCGAGTACGTCTTTATTACTGCCGATGCTCAGCCCGTTCGCATTGGTGAATTTGTCTATTACGAATTGAGCAGCCCCCCAAGTACCCCTGCAGGTCCTGTTCACCAAGTTCTGGGCAGAATTACGGGCTGCCGTCTCATCGAGCATCTGCCGCATCGCATGTTTGCCGATCACGAACTGAATCCCGGTGCCGTAGCTGCCCTAATTGGTTTTACCTGTGAACCGGCGGAACTCTACGAGATGACCGTAGAAGTGATGGGGGAATTTCATGAGGTCTTTGGCTTTAATAATTTGCGGCGGCTGCCCCTGCCGGGTGCCAAGGTCTATTTAGCGGAAGATGACCTGCTGCAGGAAGTCCTCAACAAGAAGAAGCCAGAGGAACGGGGGGCAGCCCATATTGGATCACTGTTGTTGCGCGAGGAGGGGGCTGTTCCTATTGCCCTTGATGTCAAGGAGCTGGTGAGTACCCATATGGCCATCCTTGCCGGGACAGGGTCAGGGAAATCCTATACAGCGGGGGTGTTAGTGGAGGAATTGCTGTCGCCCAAAAATCGAGCCGCAGTGCTGATCCTCGACCCCCACGGTGAATACCACACGCTGACGCAGTTGAGGGGGCACGCGGCCTTTAAGGGAGAGGATGGCTATCAACCGCAGGTGAAGTTGATTACCCCAGGGGAGGTGAAAATTCGTGTTTCCTCCCTAGAGTTTTACGATATTCTGACGCTGCTTCCCCCGATGAGCGATCGCCAGCAGGCCATTCTCAAAAGAGCCTATGATGAAGTGCGCCGCCTCTATCCCAACGGCCATTGGAGTACGCAGGACTTGATTACAGCGGTCTATGCGGTGGATCGCGTTGAAGATGAAGAGGGCAATGTCAAGCAGGGATCTTCTGCGGATGCTTTGGCTTGGAAGCTGGAAAAAATGCAACGCTCCGACTATTTCCATCCCTATGAACACCTGCCACCGCACAAGTTATTCACCCCCGGCCAATTGACCATTCTGCAAATGAATGAGATTCCCCTAGAGGAGCAGCAGGTCATTGCCACAGCAATTTTGCGCCAAACCAACCACGCCCGCATGAATACCCAAAAAGACCGCGTCCGTGAGGGGGATGAGCAATATTTACCCTACCCAGTCTTTATTTTGATTGAGGAGGCCCATCGCTTTGCCCCTGCCCATGAACCCTCCCAGTGTAAGCAGGTACTGCGCACAATTCTCAGTGAAGGCCGCAAATTTGGCCTTGGGGTGGGACTAATTACCCAACGTCCCGGCAAGCTGGATAGCGATGTGCTCTCCCAGTGTATGAGCCAGTTTATTCTGCGGATTGTCAATCCTGTCGATCAAGAGAGTCTCAAACATGGGGTGGAGGCTGCTGGTCGCGAGTTGCTCAAAGAACTGCCTGCCCTCAGTAAAGGTCAGGTGATTATTGCAGGTGCCTGTGTAAACACGCCGGTGCTTTGTCGGGTGCGGCAACGCTTGACGACCCACGGGGGTGAGACATTGGATGCCCCTAAGCTGTGGCAAGAGTATTTTGCCCAACACAAACAGTTGGATCGCATGGTGGCAATGGCAGGCCCAGCGCCACGCCCTAAACCACGAACGATAGGTCGGCGATCGCTCGAATGATCACTTGTTGTCAACTCCAAAAAAACACGCTAGCTTAGAAATAGCTCTATGCATGGGGCTGAAACGGCTTCGACGTCCTAGTGAAAGTTGGGCTGTGATGCAGGTCGAGAGTGGGCTACCTCTCGTTAATCCAAAGCCCAAAACCAAAGTAACTGCGAACAACATCGTTCCTTTTGCTCGTAAAGCTGCTGCGGTAGCCTAAGACCTCTAAACAGGTTCGAGCACTCGTTGTCCGACTCCGTTAAGGGCAGCGGGTTAACCCCAACGGATGCGCTAGGCAGTTCTCTCTGGTGGGCTGTTTAGCAAAGACTTGACCAGAGCATCCTACTGTTCGGGACAAGGAACAGTTCCTGCCTGAGGGTTAGAAAGGCTAAGCCTGTGAAGGAGCAGTCGGCGAATAGCTAGGGCGGACACGGGTTCGACTCCCGTCAGCTCCATCATCTCCCCGTCAAAAAGTTGAGGATGCCTTGGGCGATCGCCCGTGCCATTTGTGTTCGCCAAGCGGGATTTTGGAAATTGGCGGCGTCCTCTGCCCCTGTAACAAATCCAATCTCCACAAGGGCAGAATCCATTGACGTATTGCGGATCACATAGAATCGCGCTGATCGCACCCCGCGATCGCGAATGTTCAAGGAACTGAGAATACTATTGTGAATGGCAGAGGCCAAACGGCTTGATCGCCCAGGCGCAAAGTAAGTTTCTAAACCATTGACATCGGGGCGAGCCAGACTAATGGCATTGGCGTGAATACTCACAAAGGCATTGGCGCGTGCCCGTTCGGCAATCGCCACCCGAGGAGCCAAGTCTAAATCAATATCTGTCGTGCGGGTCATAATCACCTGTACTCCCTGCTGCTGCAAAAATTGGGCAACTTGCAGACCCACATCCAAGACAATCTCCTTTTCACGAATGCCACCAATACCAATGGCACCGGGATCGCTGCCCCCATGACCCGGGTCAATAACCACCACAAAACGGCCACGGGGGACGGGCTGACTTGGGGGCTGGGTGGTTGCTGTGGGGGGCACATCAATTGGCGCAGGCGCACTTGCTGGCGGATCATTTGCCCCTTGGATTTGTACCACAAAGGATTCCGCAGAGAGGGGGCGAGGCCCAAGGATACGAAAGTTGGGTGCTGGCGTCAGGAGAATAGAAACGGTTTGATTATCCTCTTGGCGAAATTCAATGTTGCTTAGGGGACTACCAGTGACAAGGCGAGGTTCGCGCAGATTACTGTCCAACTGTGCTTGCCGTAGGCGAATGCGATAGCGATTGCCCTCCCAGCTCACGTTATAGAAAACGGTGCGATCGCCCTGAATCAGTAACTCCCGTCCCCCTAGATCAATGCGTTGAATCGTTGTGACGGGGGTTTGAGCGCTGGCGGGAGGAATGACACTGGGGCGTTGGGGGGGTGGCGGAGGGGGTGGTGTAATTGCCGTGGTTGAGGGCACAATCACAAAGCCATCATTGCGGGGGGTAATTTGCCAATCGGCCTCTTGGGGGTCAATGTCGAGGAGAATTTGCACTTGGCGATTGCCCTGAGCACGTACCTCTGCCCGGACACGATCGCGACCAAAGCGGCGCAGTTCCAAGCGCCGAGGACTAAAGTTGCGAATGAGTTCAGTATTGCTGAGGAGAATTTCAATGCGATCGCGCCGCGGGCGGCGAATGGTGTAGCTTCCTTCGGGCAGGGGGCGATCGGCTAGGACTAGAAAACCCGTGGCATCTGCCCGCCAACTTCGCATTTGCAGGGGACCTGTGGGGGTTGTGGGAGGAGCAGAAGGAGGAGACGGTGGGGGCGGCGGCGGTAGCGAAACTGTTTGCTGCTGGGGTGCGGGAAGTTGTACCAACCAGTTATTGGCTGTGACTCCCCGAAAGCGTACCTGCTGAGGGTCAATTGTAAAACCAGCGGCGTATTCCACTACAATCCGCGTCGTTTGGGGGTCAAACTGGGCAACCCGCACTTGGCGAATGGCACCACTGTAGTTTTGGCTGATCTGGGGGCTACCGAGAACCACACCAGGCAAGTCAATGACAAGGCGGGTTGGATTGTAGACCAACTCAGCCCGAGGCTGAACAGCGCGTTCAGTGCGAATTTCCAGTTGATTGGTGGCGGGGTTGAGTCGCCACAATTGTAGGCGGCTGGCTGAAGCAGGCTGAGCGATGATCAAGGCAGCAGCGGGTGTCCATACACAACCCACCACAACTCGCAATTGCCAAGAACGCCACGGTTGATCCATTCACGCTTCCTCCACCAGCGATGCACAACACACTGCCAAGTTGGCTAGCCAAGCCGCTCGCTCAAACGTGCTTAGCATACTTGATCAGGGACAAGTCTGTGAACTGGCACACCCTGCGATTTAGTTTTGCGCGATCGCCCTTCATCAGATTCAAATTCCAGCTTGGTTCAAGTCCACTTAGACGCACACTGCAGCCAATGAGTTCTCTGATTGCATCATCCAGACCGTTTTTCCGTATGTTTGCCCTAGTAAATAGCTGCGGAATCCTCAATGCCCAGTGGCCGTACCCACGATCGCCTCACTTGGATCGGCATGCCCCTTGTGGGCTTCACAGCTAGCGCCCTCAGCCGCGATTGGGTTTGGGGCGTGGTGGTTAGCAGTAGCTTTGGGATTGGCGGCTTTCTGCTCAGTCCCGACCTCGATACCCCCTCCTTGCCCTACTACCGTTGGGGCTGGCTACGGGGAATCTGGCTACCCTACCAAAAAGCGTTTTCGCATCGCTCCTTTTGGACTCATAGCCCAGTGGTGGGCACCGTGATCCGCTTGCTCTATCTAAGCCTTTGGTTGGGATTAGGACTGGGTCTTGGGGTCGGGGTCGCCACATTCACAGGACACCTTCCCCTTGTGCAGGCATGGCTACAACGCTGGCAGGGAATCGACTGGCGCTGGGGAGGGGCGATCGCCCTTGGCCTAGAGCTATCGGCACTGCTCCATATCACAAGCGATTGGGTGGTTTCGCAGTGGCGACGCTGGCACCGCTAATGGTGGTGCGTAGGGCAAGGCGGCGCACTAATGGAGTGATCGAGCCAACCCACTGCCTGTTGCAGATGCGCCAAAGCCTCCGCATCATTTTCCTTGAGGAGATAGACCAGAGCGGCAGCCGCCTGTTCGAGGGCACGCGCACGGCGATTTCCCTTGAGGCGATGCCAATCTTGGGGAGCAATCCTAACCGCATCAAGGAGGGCAGTGGCCAGTTCTTCTGCACGGGAAGTTGTTTGCACCATGACTTAAACTTGATCTATCTAAAGGGAGAACCATCCTCTAGTTTAAGCAGTGGGCAACTGCCCCTAACGCCACAAAAGCTGGAACTTTACCCTTGGATAATAGTGTCTAAGGTAAAGGCAGGTGCATCCTGCCAAGGAGAGTATCGAGATGGTAGCAAAAGTCACCCGCTCCCGCCCCGCCTTGATTGTGCTGGCGGTTATTGGCCTTGCGTCGGCTGGGACAGCGGCATGGCTCACCTTGAGTCCCCCTCGCCAAGGAGATCCGGTTCCTAATCCGGCGGAAGTTGCCCAGCAGCAGGAAACTCAAATCTTTTGGGTGAAAAATGAAGGAGACACCCTCGTTTTAGTGCCCTCTACCGTACGGATCACTACCCCGGCAAGGCGGCCAGAACTCTTTATTCAATCTCGTCTGGAGCGGCTTTTGGCCGGGCCTGCCAATCGCGATGTTACCACCAGCATTCCGGAAAATACCCGTGTCAATCGTGTAGAAGTCAAAGGCGATGGCATCCATGTGGATCTCTCCCCAGAGTTTACAAAAGGTGGGGGAAGCGCTTCGATGCAAGCCCGTTTAGGACAAATACTCTACACAGCAACGGCCAGTGATCCCAATGCGCCGGTGTGGATTTCCATTGGCGGTGAACCCCTGCGCGTTTTGGGAGGTGAGGGACTGGAGGTGATGCAACCCATGACCCGGCAAGACTTTCAAGCGGCCTTTGCCCTGCGCACTCAATAGTGCCAAGCCAGTCCGAGAAGGTTGCAATTGCAACCATCCTCATCTACTGCCAAAATTATTTGACTAAACATAGATAAATACTGTCTAGCCTAGAGGATAGGGACAGCGATCGCTATAATTGGAGCAACTCTTAGCACTTGTGCAGGTATTGGAGCATGGCCAGTCCAGACCCCCCTCGCAACCAACCTGATGACCTCCTAGAAAGCATCATCAGTGATTTGGGTGAGTTGGGTGAGGCTCCCGCAGAGGCAATTGATCTGGATTCCCTAACCGCTGAATTGGAGTCGCTCACGAGTAGTGCAGAACAGCGGGCGATCGCCCAAAACCAAGCTCTTCAAGAACAAATTCGTGACCTCACCGCCGAACTGGCCAATGTTCAACAGCAGCGGGATCACCTGAGCCAAGACCTTGCCCGCCTGCAACAGGAGCATGAAGTTCTCCTAGCCAAGATGAAAGAACTAGGGACGCAAGCAGCAACGCCAGCGGTAGAAACAGCCTCCCTTGAAGCGGAAATTGCTCGCCTGCGCGAAGAAAATGCCACCTTGAGCGGCCTGCGACAAAATCTTGAACAGGAACTGGCACAGGCTCTCATTCAGCAAGACGACCTTCAGCAGCAACTGGCAACACTGCAACTGCAAGCCTCCCAGATTCAGGAACTGCAAACTCAAGTGGCAACCCTGCAATCCCAAGTCGCACAAATTCAAGAACTTCAAGATCAAATTGCCTCACTGCAAACAGAAAAAACAGCTCTCGAACAACAACTAGCGGAGATCACGCGGCAACTCACCCAAGTGGAAAGGGAGCGCGATCGCCTGCAAAATGAACTGCACGGCCTGCAACACGATTTAGAGGTGCTGCGCAACCAATCCTCAACCGTTGTTCCCACCGACCTCTCTCTTGCTGCCCAAGAAAATCACCGCCTGAAGCGCCAACAACGGCGGCGCGACACCGTGCTATGGATCAGCGGCATTGCGGCAACCGTGGTTTCTGCCTTGAGCGTCAGCTTAAATCTGCCGCAGCCCATTGGCCGTATCATTCCCCCTGTCGCTGCCTTAGCAGTTCCAGTGATCACGACGCTGGCTGGTAGGGGTGGGTCAACCTCTAGTGAAAAGACTGCCTAGGCGATCCCCCTCTGGGCTAAAATTTTAGGGCAGGGACGCTTTGCTTAGGAGTTTAGATTACCGTGCCCAATCTCAAAGCGATTCGCGATCGCATTAAAACAATTAAAGATACCCGCAAGATCACCGAAGCGATGCGCCTCGTGGCGGCAGCTAAAGTTCGCCGTGCCCAAGAGCAAGTGATGGCGAGCCGTCCCTTTGCCGATCGCTTGGCGCAGGTGCTGTATAGCTTGCAAACTCGGCTACGCTTTCAGGATGTGGATTTACCTCTGTTGGCCAAGCGTCCTGTGAGGACAGTGGCGCTCTTGGTGGTGACGGGCGATCGCGGGCTATGCGGCGGTTACAATGCCAACGTCATTCGCCGTGCCAAGGAACGAACCCAAGAACTGGAAGCGGAGGGCGTCAAATATACGCTGGTGATTGTTGGTCGCAAAGCAGCCCAATACTTCCAGCGCCGTAACTATCCCATTGATGCTGTCTATTCAGGTTTAGAGCAGATTCCCACTGCCAGCGAGGCAGGTCAAATTGCCAGTGAACTCCTGTCTCTTTTCCTCTCCGAAACAGTAGATCGGGTGGAGCTGATCTACACCAAGTTTGTCTCGCTGATTAGTTCCAAACCTGTGGTTCAAACCCTCCTCCCCCTAGACCCTCAAGGGCTGGAAGCTCCCGATGACGAAATTTTCCGCCTGACAACCCGTGGTTCCCATTTGGAAGTCAACCGCGAGAAAGTGACCTCAACGCTGCCCGCTCTACCCCCCGACATGATTTTTGAGCAGGATCCGGTGCAAATTCTCGATGCTCTCCTGCCCCTGTACTTGAATAACCAGTTGCTACGGGCACTGCAAGAGGCCGCCGCTTCAGAATTGGCCGCGCGGATGACGGCAATGAATAACGCCAGTGATAATGCTCAAGCGCTGATTGGTACCCTCACCCTCTCCTACAACAAGGCGCGTCAAGCCGCCATTACCCAAGAAATCTTGGAAGTGGTGGCGGGTGCTGAGGCTCTGCGTTAGCTAATCGGCGGGAAGCTCCGCGCTCTCCCGAAGGGGAGCGTCGGAATGAGAGCCAAAGGCGCTGAGGGGGTTCGATGCCCCCGAAGTGCCCGAGCGAGGGGAGTCTTGCCGTTCAATAAGTGTGTGCTATAATCATTGCCCAATGGTCAGGCGGCTAAATCCGGCCTGAATGAAAGTTTTGCCGATGTGGGGAGAGCAGGGTTCCTAAACAACATCCTGCCGTACAAAGCTGTAAAAGCTGGGCGGTGGGTCGGGAAGGTTAACCCCGCTGGCACATCCCAGTATTGTGCAAGTTGCCTGTTTCCGCCTTTTTACTACAGTACAAAGGCGGAAAGAACCGAGTCCCCAAGGAGTTGTCTGACCGCTGGCATGGATGTTCTCATTGTGGCGCATCCATGTCGCGAGACATCAACTCGGCGAAACTCATCAAAACAGTGGGCCTGGGGCATCGGCTCACTATAAAACACGAAGGTCGAAAGACTGGAGAAGCCCACCCTCTACGCGAAGCGTGAGGGTCGGGAGTATGTCACGGGAGGAGTTGCTCTCTGAAACTGCTCTTTGTTTCCACGCCGGTGGGACCTCTGGGAACAGGCAAAGGGGGCGGTGTGGAGTTGACGATCCTCAATATGGCTCAAGCCTTGGGCGATCGCCGGCACACCATTCACATTCTTGCCCCCGCAGGTTCCCATCTGCCGCTGGCGGTGACCCTTGAACAAGTAGCGGGTGCCCTTCAGGTGCCCGCCCAGCATCAAACCCGCGACCAACCAATTATGCTGCCGCCCAATAGTGTGTTAGCCAATATGTGGGCACGGGTGCGGCAGCTTCAAGCCCAATTTGAGGTCATTGTCAACTTTGCCTATGACTGGTTGCCCTTTTACCTGACGCCTTTTTTGCATCGTCCTGTAGGGCATCTGGTGAGCATGGCTTCGGTCTCTGAGGTCATGGATCAGGCGATCGCGGATGTCCTTGAGCAGTATCCGGGTACTATTGCTGTCTATACCCGTACCCAGGCCGCCACTTTCCCCTTTGGCGATCGCTGTGTCTATTTGGGCAGTGGCATAGATCTGTCCCTCTATGACTTTTGTGCAGAGCCAGAGGATGCCCTCTGCTGGCTGGGGCGCATTGCTCCGGAAAAGGGCTTAGAAGATGCCGTCGCTGCCGTCAATGTCACCCGTACCCCTTTGAAAATCATGGGGCAACTGCAGGATCATGACTATTGGCAGCGGATTCAAACTGACTACCCCGAGGCCCCCATTGAATACTTAGGATTCCTCCCCACACGGGAAATGCAGGCACGCTTGCGGCGGTGTCGCGCCCTCCTACTGACCTCCCGCTGGGTGGAAGCCTTTGGCAATGTGGTCATTGAGAGCCTTGCCTGTGGGGTTCCCGTCATTGCCTACGATCGCGGTGGGCCGAGTGAAATTGTCCGCGATGGTCAAACGGGGTTTCTCATTCTCCCTGATTCTGTAGAGGCCCTAATTGCCGCCATTGGCAAAATTGATCAAATTGATCGCGCCGCCTGTCGCCAGCAGGCAGAAGAGGAGTATAGCTTAGGGGCTTATGGGGATAGGGTGGAGCAGTGGCTACAGCAGGTGGCAGCGCTGTCTCAAGTCTAGCTGAGTAAACTGGCAGGGCAAGTGCCGCACTCTCCCGTACCACCCTATACAATAGGCAAGGTGTGAGTGGAGATAAAACCTGAATGGGCGCCGCTTTGTTTCCCAGAACAAAGGGAGGATACTCACCCTTGCTTGTCTCTTTTGCCATGGCCACAATTGCCAGCGCTGGCCTAGGAGTCTGGCTTTTGCGGAGCTTATTCCCAACCTCTGTTGCCCTTTCAGAACCCGTGCCTTTACCTGAGCCGATTCAACCCCAACGGCCTCTGCCGCGGCCAATTTTGGACGGGCGTGATCCGCTACTGGCGCCGCTACCCCGTCAAGTTTCCCCGTCGGCAACCCCCGTCGCCACCTCTGCTAAGACCATCCTGCCCACTGTCTCTCCTCCTGCCCTCAAGCCGGTGCCCCCCAGTCAAGGCCCTGCCCCTCAAGTGCGGGTGGCGATCGCCCGCAATCAGCCCCAACTCACCATTGGCACCATCGTCACCACCGCCGTTACCAATGATCAGCAGCAGGTGATGACGCAGCTTGCTCCTTCCCAAGGGGCTATTGTCGCAGCCCGCGAGGGAGTGTTGCTCTGGAATGGTCAACCCCTTGCCCCCTCCCTCTGGATTCGCCCTAGGAATCAACTCACCTTTGTCGGCGATAAATGGTATCGCGGTGTGGTGCGCCTGATTGCTCAGGGAAATACCATTACCGCCATCAACCAAGTGGACTTAGAGCAATACTTAGTGAGTGTTGTCGGTGCAGAGGTCTATCCCGACTGGCCAATGGAAACCCTCAAAGCCCAAGCGATCGCCGCCCGTTCCTATGCCCTTGCCCAAATGTTTCAACCCGCTAGTCCCTTTTTTGATCTGGGGAACGATGAGCGGTGGCAGGTGTATCGTGGCATTGAAACGGAGTGGAATACCACGCAAGCGGCAGTCCAGGCTACACGGGGCATTGTCCTTACCAAAAGCGGACGAATTATGGTTTCGATGTATGCAGCAACCGACGATATTGTACGGGAGGTCTTTGGCGGGCGGGGAATGAGTCAGACGGGTGCCTATGAACTAGGCCAGCGCGGCTACAATCACCTGCAAATTTTAGGAACCTACTATCCAGGGGCAGGCCTATCGCAAATTCGTCTAAATTAAGACGGAGTCATGAGCCAACGGATATAGATGTGGCTGTTGCTAGTGACCTCAGGATAGAATATTTCCCCCAGCTGTACTGGCTATACTGAATGGGAGAGCTGAATTCTGATTCTGAGAATGGCTGCTGAGCTAGAATTCTTCTTTCAGGAAGCTGCTGCCAAGAAAAGTAATACGGCCTTTGCTAAAGGGTGGCAAAAACTGGCTCTAAAGAAAAAAAAAGAGAACGACAGGCAGGCCGCTATTGCTGCTGTGCATCATGCCCTTACCCTCGATCCCACCCTCGAAACTTCATGGCAGTTACTGGGACTCCTGAGTGGCTACGACAGTAGGCCTGAAGTAGCCGAGGAGGCCTACCGCCGCGCAGTTAGCCTGAGGACAGATTGGGAATTAGGGATTCGCTATCTCTCCATAACGCGCCACCTTCTTTACAGCTACCGCGATGCAGCCGAGGTAGAGGAATGCTATCAGCGCTTCAAGGCCGACCTTCTAGACTTCTACAGCGACTTTCAGGACTTTTCTGCAGACAAGAAAAAATCCCTTTACTCTTGGGTGCCCACAACGAATACTTTCCTACTGCCCTATCTCGGCAAAGAAACCCGTGACCTTCAACAATGCTACGGAACCATTCTTCACGAAATCCTGACTAGCTGTTTTCCAGAAGGTAAAGAGCGTCCTCCACTGCCGCCGCTATATCCCAATGAGCCGCTACGGATTGGCATTGTTAGTGCTCACTTTTGGGAACACACGGTTTGGAAGCTCATGCTTCATGGCTGGCTCAAACATCTCAATAAGGAGGAATTTCAGTTATACGTTTACTGTGTTTCTGATCAAAACAATACCTGTACCGAGATTGCTCAAACCTATACCTATCGCTTTGTTCGAGGAGACTATCCACTACAGTGGTGGCTTGAGCGAATTCGTGCCGATTCCCTGCATTTAATCCTTTTCCCAGAGATTGGCATGAACTTCACAGTGCTGATGTTGGCCGCTCTGAGGCTGGCACCTATCCAGTGCATGTCTTGGGGTCATCCGGATACCTCTGGTCTGCCTACGATGGACTACTTTCTCAGTAGTGAGTTAATGGAGCCTGTGGATGGCGAGAAACACTATACAGAAAAGTTAATAAGATTAAAGAATCTTGGTATTATTTTTAGCCCACTGCCTGAGGATCCGCGGCCTCCCATCAGCCGCGAGGAATTTGGTCTCAAGGAGAATGCTGTTATCTATGGTTGCCTTCAAAGTATTTTTAAGTACTTGCCTCAATTTGATGGCGTCTATGCAGAAATTGCCGCCTTGGTAGGCAACTGCCAATTTGTCTTTATCACCCATTTTATGAGTAAAAATACTCGTTTGCGATTTGAAAGACGTTTAGAGCAAGCCTTTGCGGCGAAAAACTTAGATTACAGAGACTACTGTTTCTTCTGCCGTCCCTTAAACTTCTATGGCTTTACCTCAATGCTTCACTGCCTTGATGTCTTTTTAGATAGCATTGAGTGGTCGGGGGGATGTTCTACCCTAGAGGCACTTTATTATGCCAAAGTGCCCGTTGTAACTACGCCAGGACGGTTTATGCGTGGACGACATACTACTGGGATTCTAACTTTACTAGGAGTTCCTGAGTTAATTGCCCCGAATATTGCAGACTATATCCAAATTGCGGTGACACTCGGTCAGGATGCTAAATATCGCCAGTTTATCCGTGAAAAAATTGAGAGAAACTTACCCAAAGTGTTCGAGGATTTAGAGGGGGTACGCTCCTTAGAAGAGTTTATGCGCAGTGTAATCCAAAAATTTGCTGTCGCTACCTCTTGAGTGGTGAACGTTTAGGAGAGTTCAGGTAGCCCTTGCACTGCTGTGACAACCGCAAAGATGAGAAACAAAGCTCCGCCACTGAGGGTCAAGGTTCGCTAAGAGAAACGGCCGGCTGCGAACCCACCACCTAGGGCAGCGATCGCCACACAAATGCCATGGCCAACAATGGCAGCGAGGGCAACGCCCAAAGCATGGCTAGTGGCAGCAAGGGTAATCGTAGCAATTTGGGCGCGATCGCCCCATTCCGCAATGAACGTGAGACTAAAGGCCTCCGCAATCGTTGCCCAAGCAGGATTACTCCCCCAACGGCTGAGATTGGCTTCCTGGCTTCCGCTTTCTCCACCGTTTCCACTGCCGCTTCGCACTCGTCCTCACAGGGGGCGTCTCCCATCCGCAGACCCTGAATCAGCATCTTTAGGCCGAAAACGGTGAAGAGCACAATTGCTGTATAAAAGGTAAATTCTCGCGGTAAAAGCTGAAAAACCTTGCCTAGGGCCACCGACAACAGGGTCATTAGCGTGAGCGCGCCCCATCCCCCCAAGAAAACCCATCGTTTTGAATGCCGGGTTGCCAGAATCATGGAAATAAAGAAAGTTTTGTCTCCCAGTTCGCCAAGGGTAATGAGGGTCAGCGCCGCAGTAAAAGCCGTTAGCATAGGAAAGGATTCCAACTTGACTATCCCTTAAGGTAGCACCTTGCCATGACTGTCCCGAACTTGGCTGCCATTTTGAATCAGGTTGATTTGTCCCTCGATTGGCTAGGGCTGCGTTACGTGGAAGAGATTGTGACCACGCGCAGTGCCCGCGATGGGCAGCCCGAAACAAACCAGCGATCGCGCCAGCGCGGCGTCATGGTCGAGGTGCTTGTCAATGGTCAATTTGCCTATACCGCCACCCCAGATTTGCGCCCCCCTGCTATCCATCGGGCGATTCAGCAGGCCTATCAACAGGCGAAAAGGGCGGCCCCTTGGCGAATTTTTAACTTTACGCCAGCAGCACGGGGCAAGGGCAAGGGAGACTATCGATCGCCCCAGCAGCAGCCTTTTGAGCAACTTTCAGCAGCCGAGGTAAATCATATTCTCAAAGATATTTGCCATAGCCTCAAGGTGAGTGACAAGATTGTGCAAACGCGTGCCTTTGTGCAAACTGTAGCGACGACTAGCCACTGGCTTAGCAGCGATGGCAGTTACATAGAACAGCAGTTTTATCAAGTCCTTACCGATATGAGTGCCACTGCCCAGGGAGCTGGGGTGGTTCAGCAACGCACTGATCACGGTTGGCTTGCCCGCTGTTATCAAGGGGGGCTGGAGTGGCTGAGGGCGGATCAGTTGAGCGATCGCGCCCGCCACATTGGCGAGCAGGCGGTCGAACTCCTCAGTGCAGCAGAATGCCCAGACACAACAACCACATTGGTGCTTGCGCCGGATCAAATGATGCTGCAAATCCACGAGAGTATTGGCCATCCCCTAGAGCTAGACCGCATTTTGGGGGATGAGCGCAACTACGCCGGCAGCAGTTTTATTCGCCTTGAGGACTTTGGGCAGCGGCAGTACGGCTCCCCCCTTTTGAATGTCACCTTTGACCCGACGGTTCGGGGGGAACTGGCGAGCTACGCCTTTGATGACTTGGGGCTGCCGGCTGAACGCATCTATCTCATCAAGGAAGGACGCCTCCTGCGGGGGCTAGGTAGCCTTGAAAGTCAGCAGCGAGCGGGGGTGCCCGGCGTGGCCAGTGCCCGTGCCTGTTCGTGGAATCGCCCTCCCATTGATCGCATGGCGAATCTGAATATTGAGCCGGGAACGCAGTCCTTTGCCGAGATTATCGGCAACATCGAAGCAGGGGTGTACATGGAATCCAATCGCTCGTGGTCTATTGACGACTATCGCCTCAAGTTTCAGTTTGGCTGTGAATATGCCAAGCTCATTGAAAATGGCCGCCTAACCCGTACCCTCCGCAATCCGAACTATCGCGGCACGACGCCGGAATTCTGGCAGAATTTGATTGCCGTGGGAGATGCCTCCACTTTTGGCATTTTTGGTACACCCTTTTGTGGTAAAGGAGAACCCAACCAGGCCATTCGTGTGGGTCATGCTTCACCGGTGTGCGCCTTTGCCAATATTCAAGTCTTTGGTGGCGGTTAGTCCATGGGCGAGGTCAGACTCGAACTGACATGGGGAAACCCCGCTACATTTTGAGTGTAGTGCGTCTACCATTTCGCCACTCGCCCTCAGATTTTTTACTATACCATGCTTTAGGATGACTGGGTTATCTCCAGAGTGTGACAGACGCGATCCACAAGGCTCTCGAGGGCGGGCAGTTGCTCGGTGTGTTCTGAGTAGTACAAATTGGCATTGCCGCGATCGGTGTCTTCCCAAAACTTCGGCTGAGCATAGCGCAGGCGATCGCAATTTTGCTGAAAGAGACGCTTGAATTCTGACAATCCAAGAACCGCGACATCCTCCACCATATCCTCAACAATCCGCTGGGCAAACTGGGGTTGTTGCCGTGCCAAGTAAAAGAGCGCCAGTCCCATTTGCAGTAGGCGCACGCCTGTGCTTTTGCCATAGGGGCGATCGCCATTTTGGGGTTGGCGCAGTTCTGGGGGATTATCTAGGCGAAGCATTTCCTCTAACAATTCCAGTTGCAGTTGCGCCTCCCATTGCTGCTCGTTCACTAGGATTAAGATCTTCTTTAGCTCCGCTGCAAGAACATCCACAATAAAGTACAGGGCAGGACTATTCTGCGCTAATTCATAGACCTCATTGCCATAGGCACGCAAATAGTTCACACATTTTTGGGTGAGGTGGGGGCGCTGGTGATGCACTAGACTCTCGATAAACCGCCGATAGTGGAAAGCCAAGTTATAGAGATTGCGGGCTTCATTGTGGCGACTGCCGTGCTTAATGGCAAAGCGCATCATCGTATTGAAGCGAATGATGATTAACTCCAGTAACGTGTCATCTCCCATACTGAGAATGCGGTGGGCGATCGCGCACATCTCAGCGCCACACAGCGATGCGAGAGGAAACTGCTCCTCCTCTAAAAAGCGTACATAGGCATTCCCCAAGAGCCGAAAACCCTTCTGCTCGTAGAAGGTTCGGTTCTCCTCAATCTGGCTAAATTGATCAAACATCGTCTTAAAGGCAATATCCCCCCTCACCGCACTACTGAGGCGAAAGAAATAGGCTGGATAGTTCGGCTTGCAACTGATGTAGTGCTGAAGCAGTTCACTGACTACGCCAATAATCTCCGCCTGCGCTCCCCGAAACGTCACATAGGTTAGCAAATCCTCCAGTTGGTTCAGTCCGGCAATCAGGTAAGCCTGACTACGGCGCAGGAACTGCGGTTGATAGAACACTCTCTCCTTGAGAACAACCCCAAGTTGAGTCATGTAGTGATACTGGCAACGGTAAATTTGCTGAGCCACACTTTCTGGCTGGATGGATTTGAGGATGTAGAAGATGTAGGGCAGCGCCGTCAAAATTGCCAAGGGCAACAAAGCGTATAAATTCAAGAGGATGCTGCCAACGGGAGGTGTTCCCAAGTCTTGCAAACTCTTGATGTAGAAGATATGGGCACCACCTAAAACCAGACACCAGACATAGATCAGGCTCGTCCAGTCCTGCATGTACAGTTCAGTAATCTTGGGGATATTCTGCGCCGCAATGGAAATCACAATGATTAACGTGCCGAGGGTGAGGCCAATCACCGAGAGCCACACCTCTGGGGCAAAGCCAGTGTCAAAGGTGCCGGCAACCAGCGTAGCAAAGAGTCTTGGGGCAGTTGCTTTCAGGTGAGCGAGGACAAGGTTAGCACTGCTATCCAAGAGGGCAAGGGCAGCGAGACTCAGACCAAAAGCCACCAGCGATCGCGGCAGATGGGGAGTGGTCAGGAACCAGCGGTGGAATTTCTTCAGCATCTATGCGTTTGGGTCAAGGGTCTCCGCTCCTGACTATGGCACACCCGCGCCCAAATTTTCTGTTCCCCCTTTGAGATCTCTGGGAATTCATGCTAAGATAGTGTTCCTAACTTGGGCTTGTAGCTTAGTGGATTAGAGCGGCTGACTACGGATCAGCAGGTCGGGGGTTCGAGTCCCTCCAAGCCCGTTCAATAAAGCTCAGTAAAACTACAGAGCTATTGTTTTTTACTTTTATTCAAATCAAAAGAGGGTGACCGTAGCCACCCTCCATCACATTACTTATCGTTGCTCAACTAGACCACCACGGTTTTCTGAGTGACTTGCTTCAGTTCACCTTTGGCGTATTTGGCGGCATAGTCATCAAGGCTGAGTTGCTTGATTTTGCTGGCGTTGCCGGCGGTGCCAAATTGCTGATAGCGCTCGGCACAGACTTTTTGCATGTATTTAATGGACGGCTTCAGGAAGTGACGGGGGTCAAATTCCTTGGGTGCCAAGGCGAGGGCTTCGCGCACCGCGGCAGTAATGGCTAGGCGGTTGTCGGTGTCAATGTTGACTTTGCGGACGCCGCTCTTGATGCCTTTTTGGATTTCTTCCACAGGCACACCGTAGGTTTCAGGAATGGTGCCACCGTACTGGTTAATGATGTCAATCAATTCTTGAGGCACGGAGCTAGAACCGTGCATCACCAAGTGGGTGTTGGGCAGACGGCGGTGGATTTCTTCCACACGGCTGATGGCGAGAATTTCACCGGTGGGTTTGCGGCTAAATTTGTAGGCACCGTGGCTGGTGCCAATGGCCACCGCAAGGGCATCCACTTGGGTGCGCTCCACAAAATCCACGGCTTGATCGGGGTCGGTGAGCAGCATCGAGTGATCGAGGGCACCTTCAAAGCCGTGGCCATCTTCCGCTTCCCCTTTACCAGTTTCCAAGGAGCCAAGGCAGCCCAGTTCGCCTTCCACAGAAACCCCAATGGAGTGGGCTACTTTCACCACTTCACTGGTGACGGCGACGTTGTACTCATAGCTGGCGGGGGTTTTGGCGTCGGCGAGGAGGGAGCCATCCATCATCACACTGGTAAAGCCATTGCGAATGGCGGAGTAGCAGGTGGCAGGCTCGTTACCATGGTCTTGGTGCATGACAATGGGGATGTGGGGGTAGGTTTCCACCGCAGCCAAAATCAGGTGACGCAGGAAGTTTTCCCCAGCATACTTACGGGCACCCCGCGATGCTTGCAAAATCACGGGACTGTCGGTTTCATGGGCCGCCTGCATGATGGCTTGGATTTGCTCCATGTTATTGACGTTGAAGGCGGGAATGCCGTAACCATTTTCGGCTGCGTGATCCAGCAGCAAGCGCATGGGTACGAGTGCCATAGGGTGATGTCCTCCTTAGTAGAGCGGATGTATCGCTTCGTTAACCTTACCGATAATCTTAGGCTATGTTTGCTCGTTTATGTTACAGGGGAGCGATCGCCCCCTCATTGAGAATGCCAAGGCTTTCCCTAAAAATTAGAAAATCTTAGAAAATCTCGCGCACCGGAACTTCAATGCCGTTGATCACAGGGACAGGAATTCCCCGTGAAACATGGAAGTAAATCCAATCCTCCAAGAGTTCGCAGAGGTGCTCACGGCACTCAAGGACTGTTTTGCCTTGGCCACGCACACCCTCTAGGCCAGGGATTTCACCGTAGATGAGGCCATCCTCTGCATTGAACTGATAGATAGCCCGCTCAAGCGCCGCATGCATATAGTCCGACAGCGACATCCCTAGGGCTGGCCTCCTGCAAGGAAAGCGGCAACAGCGGCAGCGGTTCGATTGCCATGGTCAACGCGATCGCCCAAGGCGACCCCCTCAGCATAATTACTACACAGGAAAAGGCCGGGGGTTTGACGGAGGGCATGGGTCACCTGCTGCCACTGCTCAGGGTAGCCCACCATGTATTGGGGAATCGCCCGTCGCCAAACCTTCATACCGAGTAAGTGTGCCTTGGCTGCGGGTAAATCAAGGAGTCGGTTCAAATCCTGCTGCACCTGCTGCACAATGGCTTCTTCGCTCAGGCTTGCCAAATCAGGATCCGTAGCACCGCCAATAAAACTCGTAAAGACTTGCCAACCGGCGGGGGTGCGTTGGGGAAAGAGACAGGACGACCAAATGGTGCCAAGGGTGCGGATGCCCTGACCGCGAGGAATTAGTACGCCAAAGCCGGGGCGGACACTGCGCCCAAGTCCAGCAGGATAGGCCAAGACCACACAGGCCACGGTGGGATAGGGAATGGTGGCCAAAACACGGGCGATCGCTGGCTGAAAAGGCGCTACCAATTCTGCAGTTTGATAGGCAGGCGTTGCCAAAACCACACTGCGGGCGCGCCACGTTTGCTCACCACTGCGCAGCAGGTAGCCCCCCTGGGGTTGGGGGGTGAGTTCTTGAACGGGGGTCTCTACGTGAATCGGTGCCTTCAGTTGGCGGGCGATCGCCCGCGGCAGAGCAGCTAATCCTTCCTTAAAAGACCCAAGTTCCCCGGCGCGCATCTGCACATCCGCAAGGGGCTTTGGTTGAGGGGGCTGTTGACGCCGCAGGCGCAGGGCACCGGCAATGAGGCTCCCCCCCAATTTCTCCAATTGAGCAATACGGCGAAACGCAGCAGCGACACTCAACTGTTGTGGATCTCCCGCATAAACCCCAGAGACAAAGGGCGCCACCAGCCGTTCAACCACCTCCTGCCCCAAATGGCGGCGGAAAAAGGAACTCACCGATTCGTCGCCGCTGCCTAAATAGGGGGGCACGAACCCAAGGACACCAAGGGCGGCTCGCACTTTTCCCCAAGGGCTGAGGAGATTGGAGGTGGCCAAGGCAAGGGGACGGGTGGGTTGTAGGGGGTACAGTTGTCCCCGCCAGTAGATGTAGCGCGGTAGGTGGCGATCGCCCCGGATGAGCTCGGACTGTAAACCCAGCTCAGCAATTAGCTGCAGTAGAGCGGGTGTGGGTGCAAAGCTATTGGGGCCTAATTCCCAGATAAAGCCCTCTGCTGCTTGCGTTGTGATATTGCCGCCAAGGCGATCGCCGGCCTCTAGGATAACTACACGGTACTGCGGGGCACTTTGCTGCAATCGCCAAGCAGTGGTTAAGCCACTGAGGCCACCCCCGACAATTGCGACATCTACTTCACTCACCCGTTTTATTGCCCTCCAAAGGGTTTAGGATCGCTTAAACAACGAGTCGAGATAGACCCGTGCCGTGCGGCGATCGCATTCTCCATTTTGCAGCAAAAAGAGCGACAGTGCAGCCACAAAAACGCGATCCTGATCCCAATCGGGATGCCGCTCGAGATAGTATTTCAGGGTTTCATGGAGCTCCTCTGGAATCTCGGCCAGAATACTGATGGTGGCTTGAGCGTTCATACCGTGAGTTACCTCAATAAAACCAAGATAAAATCGCAGGCGCAATCTACTCGCTCCCAGTGAACCTGTGGAAAACGCCGACAAAAGCCGTGACCCCATCCCCAAGCTTCAGCCTGGAAGCGGGATTAAGGCCTCTTTCACAGGGTTTCAGAGCAAGCCAATCTCTATGCGTGGAACTCCATTGTCTGGGTTGTCCTAGGGTCTGTCAATCCTTGTTTTCACCTATCTTGGCGATCGCAATCCACGGCAGAATCAGGGTTTCCAGACGTTTAGCGCGCCTCGCGTTTTCCCCAACCCGCCACAGGCGGTTATCCCCAGAAATGGCTTGAAATGCCATCCCACCGTGAAGACCTGTGGAAAACTCCCCCTTAATCTGTGGAAAACCTTGGGAAAACTGGGGAACTTCTGGGGAAAGTTAGGGGAAAATTAAGGTTCTATTAAGATTTGCTTCAGAGAAAATAAAAGCGACAAAAGTCATGAATCCATGACTTTGTTAAAGACGGGCTTCAGGGGGCGGCCAATCCTCCTCCTCAGGAGGAGTACGTTCTGGGTTTTCGATGGTTGTCCCCTCTGGCGTTGCCTCGGCCTCAACATCCCTGCTTTCGGGAACCTTCTCTAGGAGATCGGCAGCAGAAGTGGGTGATTCGGGGGCTGCTGCGGCAGCAGGCATTGCTTCTGGGTGTTCAGCAATTGGTTCAGCATTGGGAGTAACTTCGGAGACAAGAGGCGGTTCTGCCACTGCTTCAGGGGTCACCGCAGGTTCTGGTGTCTCTTCTGCCGTTTCAGGAGGGGCTTGTTCTGCCAAGCTGGCCACAGGTTCTTCGGAAGTAGGAATTGAAGCTGGTTCTGGCTCCTCTGAGGTGGGGACAGTGGAGGGCGCGGCGGTTTCCACCTGGGGTTCCTCTGGCCTAGGAACTGTTGGCGACGCCAGCATTTCAGCGCTCCCTTCGGAAGGCAAACCTAGCGTTGGTGCAGGTTCCCCAGCGGCTTCTGATACTGCGGGCACTTCTTCCGTCGCTGAAGTAGGTTGGGGGGTAACGCTGCTCGGCGTACTTGTTTCCCCAGTCCACAAATCTGCTTTGATGTCCCCAGTCTCCATCGGCGGGGGTGGCGTCTCTACAGGAGGCTGTGGGCGTTCCGGCTGTTTCGGGGGGCGATTGCGCAGGCGAGAGATCAGCTCACCGATTTTGGCAAAAAAGCCCGCAGGCAGCAGAGACTGGATGTTTTGCCAGAGGGCTTGGACTTTTTGGGGATTGGTGCGATCGCCGGGGTAGGTGAGTTGCCAGCGATAGCTGAGGCTCTGCCCGCCAAACCAGAGAATCAAAACCACTGCCGCTGCCGTTCCGAGGAGCAAGCCGCCGCCAAGGCGATCGCCATAGATCCACAGGGTCAAAGCAAAGAAGAGCCCAGCACCACTGGCGACAAGATCAAACCGACGGTACAGCTCCGGCAGGAAGAAGCCCAGCAGATACAAGCCCAAACTGGCGATCGCCATGCCCCAAGCCAGTAAGTTCGTCAGCATTCCCAATCCTCAGCAAGACAACAATGCGCCGCTACGGCGGTATTAACCTTCTACCTTACACCTCACTGAATTTGCCTCTGCCAGAGTTTATTCTTTGTCGAACTTGCGATGATCCCCGTGGACTGCCACTTTAATCAAATAACCGTTTGCAAAAAAAATTTAGCTCAGGGTGACATATTCGCCTTGGATCTGCCAGTATTAGCCCATGGGGATGAAGGATGACCTGTTATGATGAGCCTAGAGATTTATGCCTATTGACGCAAATCTATTAATCTATTGGCGCTAATTATAGTTATTGATCCCAAGTATTTCTTTTTGGTGGAGCGAAGGAGTTGTTTGTGGCAAATTGGCCAGTGATGGAGTTTAGCGAGCGTCCCTTCCACTTTATTGGCGTTGGTGGTATCGGGATGTCAGCCCTCGCCTACATTCTCGCCAAGCAGGGCTTTAAGGTGTCTGGATCGGATTTGCGTCCCAACCGGTTGACCGAGCAGCTGGCTGAGTTGGGAGTGCGCATTTTTATTGGCCAGAGTGCCACAAACCTTGAGCAGTATCCCTTTGTTTCCCTGCCCCAAGTCATCTGCTCTAGCGCCATTCGCCACGATAACCCTGAATATGAAGCAGCCCAGCGTTTAGGCTGTCCCATTTTTCACCGCGCCGATGTGCTGGCTGCCCTGATGCACCGCCGTCAAAGTATTGCCGTTGCCGGTACCCACGGCAAGACCACCACCAGCAGTATGATTGCCTATCTGCTGTTGCAGGCTGGGCTGGATCCGACAATTATTGTCGGGGGTGAAGTGGCGGCTTGGCAGGGCAATGCCCGTGTGGGTCAAAGTCCCTACTTGGTTGCTGAAGCCGATGAGTCCGATGGCTCTCTTTGTAAATTCCATCCCCACATTGGCGTAATCACTAACATTGAACTTGACCATCCCGACCACTACCGTTCCTTAGAGGAGGTGGTGGACACGTTTCAGCGGTTTGCCAATCAAGCTCATCGAGTCATTGCCTGTGCCGATTGCCCGACGATTCGCGATCGCCTGCACCATCCGCGCCTAGTGACCTACAGCCTTCAGCGCCAAGCCAATGTGGACTACTGTGTCGATCACATTCAATACACCGCCAAGGGCACAACGGCACGGGTTTGGGAGCGGGGCACCTCCTTGGGGATTCTCCACTTAAATATCTTGGGCGCCCACAACCTGCAAAATGCCCTAGCGGTGATTGCTGTGGGGCGATCGCTGGGGATTGATTTTGCCACGATTGCTGCTGCCCTATTGGAGTTTCGCGGTGCCCGCCGCCGCTTTGAAGAACGCGGACAGGTGAATGGCATTCGCTTCATTGATGACTATGCCCACCACCCCAGCGAAATTACAGCGACTCTGGAGGCCGCTCGCCTTCAAGTGGGCAAGCAATCCCCTTGGCAGCGGATTGTGGCCGTGTTTCAACCCCATCGCTATAGCCGCACCCAAACCTTTTTAGAGGCCTTTGGCCAATCCTTCACTGCCGCAGATCACGTGATCTTGACGGATATCTATGGTGCCGGCGAACCCAATCCTGGCACAATTAGTGGTGCCGATGTTGCCACCTGTACCCGTCAGTATCATGCTTCAGTGGATTACTGTCCTACCCTTGAGGCGGTACAGAAGCACCTGGCACAGCTGCTGCAACCGGGAGATTTGGTTATCTTCCTGGGGGCTGGCAACCTGAGTCAACTCATTCCATCGGTGATGGCGGATCAAGCACAGATGAGTGTCTCTTCCCTGCCTGAGGCGATCGCCCTATGACCTTACGCTGCGTGCCCCACACCCAGTGCCCCCTCCAACGGCAAGTTTCCCTTGCGGCGTTGACCACCCTCAATGTGGGGGGAGCGGCTGAATGGTTTGTGGAACCGCGCAGCGTGGCTGAATTGCAAGCGGCCTACACTTGGGCACAGGCGCAGCACTTGCCCATTACTATTTTGGGGGCAGGCTCTAATCTGTTGGTCAGCGATCGCGGTGTGGCCGGTCTTGTGATCTCCACTAAGCATCTGCGCTATCTCAAAAGCGATCTAGAGACTGGACAACTGACGGTGGGTGCAGGCTATCCCTTGCCCAAGTTGGCGCACTATGCCGCAAAACTGGGCTGGCGCGGTTTGGAGTGGATGGTTGGCATCCCCGGCAGCGTAGGCGGGGCAGTGGTGATGAATGCGGGGGCCCACGGCGGTTGTACCGCGGAGCGATTGGTGTCAGCCGTGATCTTGGAACCCGATGGCACGTTGGCAGTGGTGGCGGCACGGGAGCTGGGTTATGCCTACCGCACATCGAATCTTCAGGATACGCAGCGCTTGGTTCTGCAGGCCACATGGCAGTTGGAACCCGGTTATGATCCTGCCCAAGTAAAAGCAGCAACACAAAAACACCTGAGCGATCGCCTGCGCAGCCAACCCTACGATTTCCCCAACTGTGGCAGTGTCTTTCGCAATCCCCAAGAGCGAACAGCGGGTTGGTTGATTGAGCAAACGGGTTTGAAGGGCTACCGCATTGGCCAAGCTCAAGTGTCTGAAAAACACGCCAACTTTATCCTCAACTGTGGCGGCGCAACGGCCATGGATGTCTATCATCTGATCCGCCATGTGCAAAGGGCGGTGGCCGATCGCTGGTCGGTGTGGCTGCACCCGGAAGTGAAGCTGATTGGTGACTTTGCCTAGCTGCTATGGCCATTACCCTCTGCATGATTGTGCGCAATGAGGCGGCACGCTTGCCCCAGTGTCTCGCCAGTGTGGCGGGGGTGGTGGATGAGGCGGTGATTGTGGATACAGGGTCACAGGATGCAACGGTGGCGATCGCCCGCGATTGGGGGGCACGGGTCTATGAAGTCCCTTGGGAAGAGGATTTTGCTGCCGCGCGCAATCTTGCCCTAAGTTATGTAACCACGGAGTGGGTGCTGGTTCTGGATGCCGATGAAACCCTCACTCCCGCCGTTGCTGCCCTACTGCCTGAGATTTGCCAACAGCGGAATTGGCTTGTGGTCACCCTGCTGCGACAGGAATTGGGGGTGGTACCCCCCTATACTTATGTATCCCGCCTCTTCCGCCGTCATCCCGACCTGCGCTTTGAACGTCCCTACCACGAAACCATTGATGACAGCGTTCTTGCCCTACAACAACGGGAACCCCACTGGCAAATTGCGCAAGTGAACGGTGTCGCCATTGTCCACGGTGGCTATCTGGGCGTCCAGCGACAACAAAAACTGGAGCGCGCTGAACGAATTATGCGCCGTTACCTTGAGCAGCACCCTGAGGATGCCTATCTGTGGAGTAAACTCGCCGGTGTCTATTTGGCCAGAGGCGACTTGGGGCAGGCTCAGCAGTGTTTAGAACAGGGCTTAAAGACTAAGACACTCCCGCCAGCGATCGCCCATGAACTTTACTATCAGCAGGGGAATCTGTACGCCGAACGCGGTGAGTGGCCAGCAGCAATTGCCGCCTATGAAATGGCTCTAGGAACGCCCACCCCTGCGGTGATGCATCTTGCCACCTATCTGCGGCTAGCGGAGGCCCAAAAGCAACTAAAACGCTGGGGAGACGCCCTTGCTACCTATGAGCGGGTACAACAAATCGATCCCACCTGTGCCTTGGCCTACCAAAATCAGGGGGCACTGCTGCTGCGCTTAGGACAGGTGAGTGCTGCTTTAGACAAACTGCGTCAAGCCATTAGCCTGTGGCGCGATCAAAATCCTGCAGAGGCGCAGCGCCTCAGCCAAGAACTCCAAGCCATGGGCTTGCTTTCCCCTTAGGACCACTGGGCGGCGATCGGCATTCGCCAACCGGAACCAAAGGCGCGATCGGTAATCTTTAAGCCCGGTGCCGCCTGCTGGCGCTTGAATTCGGCGCGTTGAACCATGCGGCGCACCTGCTGAACAAGGGTTAGATCGTAGCCTGCCACAGCAATCTCCTGATCCGACTGGTGGCGATCAATCATGCGGGCTAAAATGCCATCCAGAATCTCGTAGGGCGGTAGGCTATCCTGATCGGTTTGGCCGGGTTTGAGTTCCGCACTGGGGGCTTTGGTGAGAATGTGGGGGGGGATCACCCCGGAGCCTGCGATCGCCAGATCGGGAATCGGCTGCCCCTGAGCGGCCTGCTGATTTAGCCAATGGCAGAGTTCATAGACACGGGTTTTGGGAACATCGGCAATAGCGGCTAGACCACCACTCATATCACCGTAGAGGGTGCAGTAGCCTACCGCCAGTTCGGATTTATTGCCGGTGGAAATGAGCAAGTGGCCAAACTTGTTGGCGATCGCCATCAGGAGCGTGCCGCGAATGCGGGCTTGGATATTTTCCTCCGCCACACCACTGGGGGTGCCGGCAAACAGCGGCGCTAGGACTTCACTGTAGGTTTGCATCAGGGGGGCAATCGGTAAGACCTGCGTGGCAATGCCCAGATTTGCTGCTAAGTCCTTGGCATCGGTAATAGAGTGATCCGAACTGTAGGGAGAGGGCATCAACACCCCCAACACCTGTTCTTTACCTAAGGCCGCTGTAGCAATGGCCGCTACTAAGGCGGAATCAATCCCCCCACTGAGGCCAATCACCACTTGGTGAAAGCCGCACTTACGGGCATAGTCGCGCACCCCCAAGACGAGAGCTTGCCAAATTTCCTCGGGTTCACTGCTGGCGGCGGGGGCGATCGCTGTCGGTTGTAAATCTCCTCCTTCCCAGCGCAGGGGGAGGAAATCTTCACGAAAGGCCCTGGCTTGACTAACAATTTGCCCCTGACGATTGACGGCTAAACCGCTGCCATCAAAAATCAAATCATCGTTGCCCCCCACCTGATTGGCATAGATCAAGGGGCAGCCATACTGCCGAGCCGTATGTTCAATCAACGCCCGCCGCAACTGCGGTTTGCCGACACAGTAGGGCGATGCCGAAAGATTGACAATTAGTTCTGCGCCTTGCGCCACCAATTCCGCTACGGGATTGCGCGGGTAGTACCGCTCTCCCCAAAACTGCTCATTATTCCAGAGGTCTTCACAGATGGTGACGCCAATTTTCACTTGCTCCGTGGCCGTTGTTAATGTAAAGAGATTCTCGGTACTGCCGGGGGCAAAATAGCGGCATTCGTCAAAGACATCGTAGGTGGGCAATAACTGCTTGGCAAAGACCTGTTGCACCTGTCCCTCCCTCAGGAGGGCGGCACCATTGTAGAGGGGCTTTTCTCCCTTGACGCCAGCAGCAGGATTCGGTAAGACTGTACCCACTAAAACGGCCACATCAGGGGGCAAGGCAGCGGCAAGGTGGTGCAGTTCCGCTTGAATTGCTTCAACGAAGTAGCGGTTGAGGAGCAAATCCTTGGGGGGGTAGCCACACAGGGCAAGTTCAGAGGTAATCAGCAGATCCAGAGAATGCTGCCTGCGGATCTCTTGGACGGCAGTGAGGATCGCTTGGGCATTGGCTTTGAGACTGCCGACGGTGGGGTTAAGTTGCGCAATCCACAGATGCACAGCCATAGAAGATTCCTCAGGAGAGTTAGACAAAAACTAGGGGTTTATCCTTGAGGGGCGCAAAGGCCTCGCGATCGAAGCGGTAGAGAGTTGCCGGTCGCCCTGCTCCTCGGATCACTTTTTGGTGCGTATCCTGCAAAATGCCCAGTTTCAGAAGCCGTGAGCGGAAGTTGGAGTAATCAGAAAAGTTTGCCCCCAAGACTGTGCTGTAAAATTGGTAAAGATCATGGAGGGTGAAATACTCCGGCAACACATCAAAGGCCACGGGGCTATACTCCAGCTTATTGCAGAGGCGGCGGTGACCATAGGCCAAGATTTTGTTGTGGTCAAAGGCCAGTTCTGGACAGGCACTCAGGGCAAACCACTGCACTGGAGAGCCTCCCGCCGCAATCAGTTCAGCATCAGCAAAGCGCACTAAGGCAAAGTAACTCACCGAGAGATAGCGCTTGCCATAGGTGGTCTCGCGGGGATCCCGCGCCGGTTCACCAAAGGTGTACAGTTGCTCCAGATAGAGATTATTGACGCGAATTTTTTCGGCAAGGGTGCGATAGGCAGCTGCTTCCAGGGATTCCCCTTGGCGCACGAGGGTACCGGGGAGACTCCAATACCCCGCAAAGGGACCCTGTTGTCGCTGCACCAAGAGCACGAGGAGGCGATTTTGATCTGTATCTACGGAGAAAATGACGTTGTCCACGCCGACAACAAATTCCGCAAGGGGCAAAGAGGAGGCGGTCATGGCTGCGCGTAGAGTCCTTGCTGCTGAATATACTGGGCGATCGCCGGCAGGAGTTGTTGTTCATCCCGCTGTTGCCGATAGGTTGTCGAGGAGACCGCTGGCCCACGATAGTTTGCCAGTTCCATCTCGGGACACAATTGCTGCACAGCTTGCCAGTCCTTGGGATCAATGACCACGCCGGGACGCTGCAAGACCAAGAGCTTCACCTGTTTAAGGAGCTGCGCCGCCTGATACCACTGGGGCAGCTTAGCCAGAACATCACTGCCAACCACAAGGGTAAGGGGTTCACAGGGCCACTGCTGCTTCACCTGCTCAACGGAATGGATGGTGTAGGGGTGGCTGAGTTCGGGGTGATGCTCGACATTGGGGCGGTTGAGGCTGCGCACCAAGAGATTGAGCATGGTTTGGCGATAGAGCAAGGGGGTTTGCTGCCCTTTGAAGGGGTTATCGGCTGCCCACACCAACACGCGGTCATAGCGATCGCTCAACCAGCACAAAATATCCCCATGGGCGGCGGTGGGCGGATCAGCACTGGTTCCAAAAAGAGCAATGGTCATGGCCGCTGTCGTAACTGTTGAATCAGGGTTTCTAGGGCAGGGGAATAGACCACCGGCTGGGTCACCTCCAAGAGGGTTGCGGGCAATTCCGCTAGGCTGGCACGGTGGCGATCGCGAATGGTCTCCAAGGACTCTGGGGCGTAGAGGGGGCGCCCTTCCTTCATGACCAGCTGCAGGAGCGGTTTACCCCAAACATTTTCCTCACTGGCAAGGGCAAGGCAATCGCCACTGGGGCGGCGATAAATTTGCTTGCGTCCGGGTAGGGTCATTTTGCCACTGGAGACCTTCATCACCCCCTGACCATTGATCTCCACTAGTTTATAGACGCCGTTGACTGGTTCTCCCGTTACCAGCTTCGTGCCAATGCCATAGGCATCAATACAGGCACCACCTGCCATTAAACGGCGAATTTCCCCTTCATCGAGATCACCACTGGCAATGATTTTGGCTTGAGGCAGAAGTTGGCGAATTTTCTGGGAGAGGGTGAGCAGATCCCCGGAATCAATGCGCACGGCTTTGACGACAATTTCGCCGGCCGCTTGGCGCGCGGCAAGGGTGGCAACGGCAGCTAAGGTGTCATAGGTATCTACTAGCAGTGCCCCCTCTGGATAGTAGTGCAAGAACACTGTAAAAGCGTCCTGTTCGCTGCCCCTTAGGGTGGCGATCGCCATCACAAGGGAATGGGCCATCGTGCCTGTGGGGACAACCCCCAACTGCTGTGCTGCTAAGACATTCGAAGTGGCCGTAAATCCGGCGGCGAGGGCTGAGCGTGCCGCCCACAGGGACGCTTGGGGACTAAAGGCGCGTCGCGTGCCAAATTCCAGCAGATCAATTTCTTCCCCCACCAACTGGCGCAGCCGAGAAGCGCGGGTGGCCACAAGGATTTGGTAGTTAACGATATTGAGCAGACAAGTCTCTAGCCACTGCGCTTGCCACAGGGGCGCCTCAATCCGCAGTAGCGGCTCTTGGGCAAAGACAACCGTCCCCTCCGGCACTGCCCAAACATCCCCCCGAAACTCACTGTGGCGCAATAAATCCCAGAATGGCGCGGGTGAGTGCTCAAAGACCGCTAGACTTTTCAAGTAGTCAATTTGCTGGGGGGTGAATTGCACCTGTTGTAGGTATTCCAGTACCTGAGCCAACCCCATCGCCACTAAATAGGTACAGCCACGGGGCAGTCGCCGCACGCTGAGTTCAAAGCTAGCGGGTGTCCAAGCCAAATCCTCACCTGCGTAGGTGGCCACCATCGTCAATTGGTAGAGATCCGTCAGCAAACTGTAGTCACTGGCGGCCAAGGTGAAACCCGTCATGGCGCTGGGATGTAAAGGATGTTTTACTTATAGTAATTCTTACCATAATTGTCAAGGCGATGCCATTCTGCGTCATAGTCGGCCAAGGAGGTGAGCAGGGGTGCCGATCGCCAGCGTTCGATGCCAAAGCCAAGGGCACGACAGGGCTGCCATGTTTCCAAGCACTGAAAAATTGCCGTGCGGGCGATCGCCCCTTCAAGCGCAGAGGAAAAGACCAGCCGCTGCGGTTCTAAACCTTCACGCAACAGGACATTCAAGCGTTCTGGAGAGCCAAACAGCGCTGGCTTAATCACAAAGAGTCCCGGCCAGCCCCGCTCTAACCAATGTTGCACTTCAGTTGCACTCACGACACTCTCATCGAGGGCGATCGCCGTTGTCACCGTCTGGGCAAGGGTCAGTAGAGCTTGCCACTGGTCAGGGGGTAGCGGTTGCTCCACATACTCAATTTTGCCGTTCCCATGGCGATCGAGCCAAGCAAACCAGCGTTCTGCGGTGGCTAAATCCCAGCCGCCGTTGGCATCAAGGCGTAATTTCGCGACTTGGGGCAGTGCTGCCAGTAACGTCGTCAGGATGCCTTGTTCCTCCTCTGGGGACAGGACAGCCACTTTCCACTTGAAGGTGGTATATCCCTGCTGCCAAGACTGCTGCCACTGCTCAAGGGCGACCCGACCACTGCCTAAAAGGGCGCAGATTGGCCAAGGGCGTAGCCGATAGGGAAGTTGCCCGACACTCTGCCATGCTGTGACAAACCCAAACTGGGCAGCGGGTAACGCCTCGGGAATGGTGGCAATGATCTCTGGGGTAAGGTGAGGCGGCAGTTGCTGACACAGGGCAATATCAACACTGAGGGTTTCGCTGCCCCAGCCAGGTAGGGGGGCAATTTCACCGTAGCCCACTTGGCCGTCGTCAGTTTCTAAACGCAGGAGAATGCCTTGGCGCGATCGCCAAATCCCCTGTGCTGTTGCCAAGGGTTCCCGAAGGGGTTCCTCATAGATACGCCACTGCCAGTGCACCCCTGGCCCCCACTAAACCCGTTCGAGGGTTGCCTCTAGTAAATGTTTGAGCCTATGGCTGTTGTGAATACCGCTGAGGAGGGTGTAGTGATTGGCGTCCAGTTGCCAGTAGTGCTCAAAGCCCGCACAGCGGTTGGCATCCCCCAGCAAAATAAAGTGCTGCACGATCGCATGGGGGGTAATCCAACCCTCCCCTTCTAGCCGACCAAAGAGGCTGTGTTGGAGCACATAGGTAAACACCTGCTCATCCAGTTCCAACTTCCCCCGCGACTGCAACACTAATTCTGGCTTCTCTTGGTCGGGAAATGTGATCTTGGCAGCCATGGAAAACCAGTCATCTTGACCGCAAGAGACAAGAATCCTCCCTGTCACTGGCATGGGTTCTTGATTGACCTCTCGCCACGTACCCTTCAGCAGCCACCGTCCCCCATCAACTAAAAATGTATGATTCACGTTTCTCATATCCCCAATGGCTGTCCTGATTGTATCTTTCCCTAATTTGTAGGGGTAGAGATCAGCAGGAATTTTTGCTAATTTCTCCAGCCTGCGCGGGCGATCGCTATGATCAAAGAATGTCTTGGTTGCCTTTATCTGGGAATTGACTGAATGCAGCGTCCTTGGCAACTCTATCCTTCTGACCCGGCCCCCTTAGACTTCATTGAGGAAGTGAAGAGGCTCCACTCCGATGCAGGTGCCATCACTGCTCAGTTACTTTGGCAGCGGGGCTATCGTGATCTTCAGCAAGTACTCCCTTTCTTAGATTGGCGCTACTACGAGTCAGCCTCCCCTAACGAGTTTCCAGACATGCGCGTTGCCCTAGAGCGCCTGCAACAGGCCTTCGATCAACAGGAAAAGGTTGCCATCTGGGGAGACTTCGATACCGATGGGGTCACAGCCACCGCCGTCCTCTGGGAAGGGCTAAAACCAGTTTTGGGGGCGCAATTGGTGGATTTTTATATTCCCAATCGCCAGTACGACTCCCATGGTCTGTCGCGCCATGGCCTTGAGGCGCTGCAGCAAAAGGGGGTCTCTCTGATCATCACCTGCGATACGGGCTGCACTAACGCGGCTGAAATTGCCTTTGCCCGTACCCTAGGCATAGATGTCATTGTTACTGATCACCACACCCTTGAGCAGACCTCTTTAGGGGCTGTGGCCCTGATCAATCCTCGGCGGTTGCCTTGCGAGCATCCCCTACATCACTTATCGGGGGTTGGCCTCGCCTACAAATTTTTGGAAGCCGTCTATGCCCAATGGCCAGAGAAAACCCAAGGGTATGCCCTAGAGAATCTCCTTGATTTAGTGGCCATTGGTCTCATTGCGGATTTGGTTGAATTGAGGGGGGAATGCCGCTACCTAGCGCAGCGCGGCTTAGAACAGCTCGGAAATCGTCAAACGCTGCGCCCTGGGATTGTTGCTCTGTTGGACTCTGCCGCCAGAACCATGGCACAGCAACGGGAGATTAGTTTTGTCCTCGCACCCCGCCTCAATGCTGTCAGTCGGGTAGAGGGAGATGTGCGCCCTCTAATCACGCTCTTGACTACCCAAGATTGGTCGGAAGCGCGGCAGTTGGCTCAACACATTAAAAAAGTAAATGAAGAACGGCAGCGGCGCCAAAAAGAGGTTGCCAAGATAGCCCATGGGAAAGTAGCGCAGTTGGATCTCTCCACCTCGCGAGTGATTCTCCTCACCGATGACAGTTGGCCATTGAGTCTGTTGGGGCTAGTGGCAAACGAGATGGTCAAAACCTATGGCCGCCCTGCCATTTTGCTTCAGACCAATCCAGAAACGGGCATGGCGGCAGGTTCAGCGCGCTCCGATGGGTCGGTGAATCTCTATGAGGCACTGCATAGCCAACGGCATTTATTGGAGGGCCTTGGGGGGCACCCCTATGCAGTGGGCTTTAGGCTGAAGATGGAGCATATTCCCCTTCTGGAACCAGCCCTCAACCAATTCTTGGCGCAGCAGGAGGGCACCGCCAGCGCCACATCGCAACCCTTGGGGATTGACTTGGAAGTGACCTTGGATCAACTCAATGAGCGATTGCTTAAGGAACTAGAAGTGCTTGCCCCCTTTGATGCCACTCACCATCCCCCTCCGCGATTGCTGGTGCGCAATGTGGAACTTACTCAACTCACAAATAATTCCCTCAGGGGTAGCAAAACCTCAAGAACCTACGTCTCTATGATGCTCAAGGATCCCCAGGGGCAGCACACCTTTCCTGCCAAGTGGTGGGATCATGAGGTGGGGGATTGTCCCAAGGGGCGCTGTGATCTGGTGATTGAGCTAGAGCAGTGGCAAGGATTCCTATCAGCCGTCATTAAAGAGCTGCGACCCAGTGCAACTAATGTCATCCAAGCGGCATCTTTTCAGTTCCTTATGGATTATCGCGATCGCCCCCACGAGGCCAGCGCCAAGGGTCTGCGGGTCGAAACCTGCCCAACATCACGGGAAAGCTGGCGCCAATGGATTCAGCGCGCAAAAAGGGAACAGCAACCCTTGATTCTGGCCTACTCTCCCCCACCAGAGCAGGACGCCCTAAAAGTGTGGCAGGAATTCCTGAGGCTGTGCCAACAAGCCAGTCAACAGGGAACAGGTCTACAACGAGAGGGGCTGCGGGAACACCTTGGCATTGAAGCGGTCACGTTGAACTATGCCCTCAATGTGCTGGAGACACTGGGGGTCAAGGTTATTCAGCGCGGAGAAGAGTTTTGCTGTGAATGGCCGCCACAGGTAAAACCTTCCGCTGATACGGCGGTGGCCTTAGAGATCTTCACAGCAGCGATCGCCGAGGAGAATTTCCGTCGTCGCTATTTCGCTGCTGCGACGCTGCCAGCCCTTCAGGAAACACACTAAAAACGGTTGACAAATCTTTTCAACCTTTTCAACAGGGAATCTAAGGAACACACACGAGCCGACCCAGGAAACACACTGGCCATCAACATGGATTGAGAGAAGAAGAGCGATCGCTCTGAGGAGGGCCTCAGTCTGGTTACCCACCACGTGCCTCGGGGCAGCGCCTGCAACCGTACTTTTATGCTCCCACGGGCGACTTTAGCTGCCTACCGTGTTTCTACTTAAGTTTGACGACCTTAAGGGAGAAGAAATTCTCGCGAAGATTCCGTAAAAACACGGATGCCTAGACGTACATCGCCTCCATGAGGGCATCACTCATTGTGACGTTGGTGGCCACACTTTGAATATCGTCGAGATTTTCAATGGCATCCATGAGCTTAAGGACACGCCGTGCCGTCTCTTCATCAGTGATTTCTACGGTATTCATTGGAACCCAGCGACTTTCAGTGTCGAGAACGGTGTAGCCGTGTTTTTTGAGAGTTTCGCTGACCGTTTCAAGGGCGGGTATGGGACAGCGCACTTCCGCCACCCCCTCTAGGATTTCGTAGGTCTCCACATCAGCGGCCAGTAGTGCTGCGAGGAAGGCTTCCTCATCTATTGGGGCAGCAACGGTAACAATGCCCCACTGCTCAAACATCCAGCCGACACAGCCCGTTTCACCGAGATTGCCGCCATGTTTGTTAAAGGCGGCTCGCAGATCCGCCGCCGTGCGATTGCGATTATCCGTCAGGGCTTCCATCAAAAATGCCACCCCCCCTGGTCCATAGCCTTCATAGCGAATTTCCTCGAGGGGGGCATCACTCTCTAGGGTACCCGTGCCCTTGGCGATCGCCCGCTCAATATTTTCACTGGGAATCCCTGCGGCTTTGGCCTTCTCTATGGCGCTGCGCAGTTGAAAGTTGCCGGCTGGATCGCCTCCTCCATGCCGTGCCGCAATAATGATCGCTCGCGATAGCCGCGCGAAGGTTTTGCCCTTTTGGGCATCCACCCGCGCCTTTTGCCGTTTAATGTTTGCCCACTTGCTGTGACCTGCCATAGGGAAAGCGCACGCAAAAAACCAAGAACAACCCCGCTGAAATCAACGGGGCAAGTCAACAGGGGAATTTTCGCGAGGCTATCTTTAACGGAAGCCGACAGCAGCTTGCCAAACAAAAGCTAAAGCCAAAAAGAGCACAGGGATGACTGGCAGCACATCCACCAAGGGATCAAAAATGGCGTAGGCTTCCGGCAGTTTCGCAACCAAAAACAAAGCATCAATCATGGTGTTTTCCCAAAGAATTCAGCGATCGCAAAAGAGCTGACAAAATACTACCATAGCCGCTGTGGCAAGAGAATGGCAATGTTGGCGGGTCCCCCCTTAGCAGAAACAGAAATTCATGACTTCTGGATGCAACAGGCGATCGCCCTTGCAGCCCAGGCAGGAGCTGCCGAGGAAGTACCCGTAGGCGCCGTGATTGTCAGTGCGGAGAATGAACTCATTGCCACAGGGGAAAACCGCCGTCAGCGCGATCATGACCCCACTGCCCATGCGGAAATTATTGCCCTGCGCCGCGCAGGTCAACGTCTAGGCACGTGGTATTTAACGGGCTGCCGCCTCTACGTGACCCTAGAACCCTGCCCCATGTGTGCTGGTGCCATTATCCAAGCCCGCATTCACACCCTCATCTACGGTGCTAGCGATCCCAAGGCTGGGGCAATTGATTCGGTGCTGCAACTTCCCCAAAGCCCAGCCGTCTTCCACCGCCTGCAGGTAATCAGGGGAGTTCAGGCCGCGGCCTGTCGGCAGCAGTTGCAAACGTGGTTTCGCCAACATCGTCAGAAAGAACGGCAATAATGCCCTTATCCCCCACGCGCTGCCGCAGGGTTTGGATGGTTTCCCCTAAAACCGGATGCCGCCAGTGGGGGGCGATCGCCGCAAGGGGCACAAGGACAAAAGGCCGCTCGACGAGTCGCGGATGGGGCAGTGTTAGTTCGGCAGTGTTGATCACGCGATCGCCATAGAGCAGCAGATCCAGATCAAGAGTGCGTGCCCCCCAATGCTCTTGCCGTTGGCGACCAAATTGCATCTCAATGGCCTGAAGTGTTTTCAGGAGCGCCCAAGGGGAAAGTTGCGTCCGGGCAATGAGACAACCATTCCAGTAGTCCGGTTGCGGGGGGCCGACAGGCACAGTGCGATACCACGGCGAGCAGGCTAAGACATCGATCCCCAGTGTTTGGGCAAGCACTTGAACCGCTGAGCGCAGTTGCCGCAATGGCTCACCAAGGTTGCTTCCGAGGGCGATCGCCACGAGGGGGGCCTCAGACGGGGATATACTTAAGTCAGTGCATTCTGCCATTGTGCCTGTGTAGAGTGCCTCTTCCTCCTCCTGTTATACCTGCACTGTTCACCTATCGCCGAAATCGTTGTGGATCTCCGCACTCTCTTTCACACTGCCACCCCAGTTATTGGTGTTGTCCACCTCCTTCCTTTGCCCACCTCCGCCCGTTGGGGGGGGAGCCTCAAGGCGGTTATTGACCGCGCAGAACAGGAAGCCACAGCCCTCGCCTCAGGGGGAGCCAATGCCATTATTGTTGAGAATTTCTTTGATGCTCCCTTTACCAAAGACCGCGTGGATGCTGCCGTCGTCAGTGCCATGACTTTAGTGGTGCAGCGGTTAAAGAATCTAGTGGCCCTGCCCATTGGCTTGAATGTGCTGCGCAATGATGCTTTCAGTGGTCTGGCGATCGCCGCCTGTACGGGGGCACAATTTATCCGCGTCAATGTGCTCACGGGAGTCATGGCCACAGATCAAGGCATTATTGAAGGGCAAGCGCATCAACTCCTGCGCTACCGCCGTGAACTGGGGCAAGATATCAAAATTTTTGCCGATGTGATGGTGAAGCACGCCCAACCCCTCCACAGTCCGAACCTCGCCACTGCGGTACGAGATACCTTTGAACGGGGACTGGCCGATGGGGTGATTCTCTCCGGTTGGGCAACAGGACACCCGCCCAGCGAGGAAGAGCTATCCGTCGCCGCCAGTGCCGCTAAGGGGCAGCCTCTCTTTATTGGCAGTGGCGCCTCTTGGGACAATGTTGAGCAGTTTGCGCCCTACGTCAACGGTGTCATTGTGGCCAGTTCTCTGAAGCGCAATGGTCAGATTGAGCAACCCATTGACCCCGTTCGTGTCAGCCGCTTTGTTGAAGCCTGGCAGCGGGCACACCACAAGATTCAGGAACTTAATCGCGCCAATGGCAACTGCCGGGGGTCTGTGAGTGAACCCTTGCCAACCATGGTTGTCCACGGCCAAAAGTGATCAGGCGATCGCCCCTATTAACTGCGTATTAACTGCGGAACATAGTGTCCAAGACCATTGAGGCTGAGGCGATAACTGCGGGGATGGGCAATCAAATAGGCTGTGCTGCTAAAAATTTGCTCTAACTCCACAAGGCCATTTTCCTTGAGCGTCCGCCCCGTTGACACCAAATCCACAATCGCCTCGGCCATACCCGTAATTGGCCCTAGCTCTACCGAGCCGTAGAGCGGCACAATGTCCACGGGCAAATCCAACTGCTGGAAAAAAGCATCGGCGCAGCGGACAAACTTTGAAGCCACGCGGCAATGGGGGGGCAAATCGCGGGCACTGCGGTAGGGGCTAGAGGCCTTCACGGCCACCGATAGCCGACACTGACCAAACCCCAGATCCGCCAGTTTGGCCACGTGGGGATTTTTTTCCCGCAGCACATCGTAGCCCACAATGCCCAACTGTGCTTGACCATACTGCACATAAACGGGGACATCTTGGGCACGTACCAAAAGGGCACGGGCACGGCCATCCTGAGAAAGCACTTGCAGTTGGCGATTTGCCGGCTCGAGGAGCGCTTCAAAATTTAAGCCCACCCGTTGGAAGTAGGCAATACTGTCTTTGAGTAGGGCACCTTTGGGGAGAGCGATTGTTAGCATGGTCTAGACACTCTGAATCTGCAAATAGGTTGCCCCATCACTGAGGGCTTCGATCTGCGGTGGCGCATCACTCTCAATCCAAGCAATATAGGGAATCTGGCGATCGCGGGCATAGGCGCGGATTTGCTCTGGCGTCAGATCGACAAGTGCCAACTCCACACGGGTGGAGCCATCCAAGCGCAGCGTTTGGGCATGGTGTAGAGCAGCAGCAAGAGCATTGCTTGTGCGGGGAACCACCAGCCATTGACTGCGGGGGGCTAATAGAGCGGCGGGGGGAATGGCGATCGCCTGCAATAGCGCCTCGACATTGAAGACAAAACCAATTCCCGGCACCGTGGCACCGTCGGGATGATAGATACTGAGCAGTTGATCATAGCGTCCCCCCTGAGCGACCAACCGCAGTTCTGTTTCCGTGGGAATCAAGACCTCAAAGATAATCCCCGTGTAGTAATCAAAGGACTGCACAAGGCTAAGATCAAGGGTGATCGACAAAGACTTGGCCACCAAGCCCAACAACTGTTGCAGTTCCGCAAAGCGATCGGACACCCCTGCCACGTCAGACCACTGCGCTAAGCGTTCCCCCACTTCCCTTGGAGTGCCCCGTAGATCAAAGAGGGCAAGGGCGCGATCGCGCCAAGGGGCGGGTAGAGCCTGCAAACTCACGCGGTCTAAATTGGCCAAGCATTGGCGTACCGTTTTTTGCAGTTCTGCTGGAAAGGGACTGAGCAACTGTTGCGTCAGGTGGGCATCCCCCACCAAGAGATAGGCCTCCTCAACCGCTAACGCCCCAAGGCACTCCTGCACCAGCCAGAGAATTTCCGCATCCGCCGCTAAACCCGTTGCCCCTAGTAGCTCTACCCCTGCTTGGAAAAATTCCTGCTGGTTGCCCAACTCTGCCCCTGTGGTTCGCCGAAAGACATTGGCTTTGTAATAGAGCCGTTGGGGCAACTGCATACCTGCCATGCGAGTCACCGCAGCACGGGCGATCGAAGCCGTTAATTCTGGCCGCAACCCCAAGGGTTCATCACCACTCCCCTGCACCTGAATGACCGTTTCTGGATGCACCGTGCCCCCTGCCGTCAAGGTTGCTAAGGTCTCAATCGTCGGTGTGATAATTTCTTGGTAGCCCCAGCTTTGAAAGACGCGCTCTAAGCGTTGCTCCAGCCACCGTTGCCGTGCCACGTCAAGGGGCAAAATATCGCGGGCACCACAGGCAGGTTGATACACCATAGTGAATTATTTTTTCCCAAAAAGACCAAAGAAGGAAGATTTCTTTTTCTCCGGTTTTGGCGGCTCAGTATTTTTTTGCTGTTGCTGGGCTTTGCGCTCCCTCTTGCTGATTGCCTCGAGTCCCTGTATGGCCATCACTTCTTGAGGATTCAGCTTCAGGGCTTGATTAAAGTGAATTTTGGCCATGCTGAGGGAGCCTTGCTGCAGATATACCTTGCCCAGCAGAGCATTGCAGCGAGCACTGCGGGGGTCAATTTTCAGGGCATCCTTCAATTCCTTGATGGCTTCCAGATAAATCCCTTTATTGAAGAGTTCCTCTGCCCGTCGGAAGTATTGCTCTGTAAATTGGTCTGTTTTGGGAGCTTCTTGAGGTGGTGTCATCCCTGTAACAGCTGCTGGTGTGGCACGCACTTGGGTTTCATCCGATTTGGCTGGAGGCGCAGGTATAGAAACCGTGGGTGTGGTTGCTGTTGGCCTACCGCCCGCCGATCGCCACAGGTAAATCAAATTCAGTTCGCTAATTTGTTCGCTAATTTTCAGGACATTGTTTAAGTCCTTGTATTGATCTTGGGCAAGGGTATTGAGGGCCTTGTGATAGGCCTCTTCAACATTCTCGGCGTTAAAGACCTCCCGTGCTAAATCAAAGGTGGGCGTTGGCACAATATTGGCCGTCAGCAGTTGCTTTTCCAGCAAGCGCAAAATAACTTGGTATTCTTCCCGCTCTTTTTCTTGGGACAGCACCTCATAGGCAGGATTCACAAACTTCGAGAGCAAATCACTGGCCATTTTTTTGCCCGACTCCTCATCACGGCTGTCGGGGTGCAAGGTCTTGGCAATTTTGAGATACCGCTTGCGGATTTCCGCGGGTGCTGCTGACAATGGAATGCCTAGGGCAGCATGGAGATCCCGTTTGGAGTTGAAGCGACCCAAGCCGTGATTGATCTCGAAGGGCATAGTCAGTGAAACCGCTGGGGCAGAACATCATTAAATTATACCTGCTGATAGAGGGGGTTGGTGACCAAAAAATTGGGTACAAGTCCCGCTCTGCTACGCACGACCTAACGGCCTACAAGGGCGACCTTTGTTGTTCTTGGATATAGGCAATCAGCGTTGCCAACGGTGTTCCGCCTACACTATCCCTTACTTGATACCCCATTCAACTAAAAAGTGTTGTATCCTGCAATAGAAGTTAAGATGTTAAGAGAAAGGTAGCTCCCGCTGCCAATCAAAGCTCCAATGAACGATGGAACACCGCCGACTCAGTTCCAGTTGCACATATCGTAGCCTACCTAATAGCTTCCTGCCAAAGTATTCAGGTATAAATCAAGACCATGTATATCTGGTTCACAACACTTTCGCGAAGCAATCCAGTCTTTGAGTTTGCGCAAAGCATAGTTATGCGCGCCTCTGCATGTCTCAAGCCACTCAAGCAATTCAGTCTGCTGCGTAGCACTTGAATAAATTCGATAAATGTAGTTCATTGTCAGCATGACTGTAGTGTACGATAAACACTGATCTTGCCCCCAGCGTAGCTTGCTGCCGCGTAGCGGTGGGGAATCGACAAGTGCTGGGAGTCCATGTAGCTCACCTTTTAGGTAGAGCGCGGAACTGATAGCTCCCTGAACCCTTTATGAGTTAGAGCAACAGGCGTAACCCAACATCTTCGATGGAACTGATCCAAGCTGCCCTGCCGGCCTTTTTGCGAGGGGCACTAAATACACTCGTTTACTGCGGTATTTCCTTTCCGCTAGCGGTATTGCTCGGCATTGTCCTCGCCGCCATGAGCACCTCACCTTTTTTGTTTCTGCGCTGGCCGGCTCTTGGCTTTATTGAACTAATGCGCAATACTCCCATGATCACCCAACTGCTCCTGCTCTACTACGGGGTCGGTGCAGTCCTAGCCCAGATGAATTTTGCGACTTGGGTGAACGCTTGGACAGCGGGGGTGACAGCTTTGGCGCTCAACTATGGCGCCTATGAAGCAGAGGTCTTTCGTGCGGGCCTGCAAGCGGTGGATGTGGGTCAACGGGAAGCCGCCCTATCTCTAGGCATGAGTCAACAACAGGGATTTGTGCGCATTATTTTGCCCCAAGCCATTCAAATTGTGATCCCACCCTTGGTCAATGACTTTATCTACATGCTCAAGGATTCCGCCATCGTCAGTGTGATTGCCGGCGTGGACTTAACCGCGGTGATGCGGGTGTGGGTGATTCGCAACAGTAGCAATCCATTTCCTCTCTATGCTTTGGCCTTAATCCTCTACCTGCTGATGAGCTTGCCGATCGCGTGGTGGGGACGGCGTTTGGAGCAGCGGTTAAAGGCTAAAATATCTTAAGGTTTGCACATTCTGGAGCCGTTTTCCCTGTGAGCGATCGCCTGCACCTGACCCACTTACCCAGTCTCACCACAGAACGGGACGGCCAAGATGTCATCCGAGGTTTGACTCAACAACCCAAGTCCCTTCCCTCCTATTACTTCTACGATGCGGCGGGATCGCGTCTTTTCGAACAGATTTGTGAGTTGCCGGAATACTACCCCACCCGTACCGAATTGGGCATTTTAGAGACTGCCGCCGGGGCGATCGCCCAGCTCACGGGCGCCTGTGAACTCGTGGAACTTGGCAGTGGGAGCGATCGCAAGATTCGTCTTCTCCTCTCGGCCTATGCCCACGTACAACCTCGGCTTTACTATCGTCCCATTGATGTCAGTGGCTCAATCCTCAAAACCAGTGCCATGGCGCTTCTTGCTGACTATCCCCAGCTTAGTATTCATGGCCTTGTCGGCACCTATCAAGTGGGCTTAGAGCACCTACCGCTCCCATTGGCCCCCCGCCGCTTGCTTTGCTTTCTCGGTAGCACCATTGGCAATCTCTCCCCTAGGGAATGCCAGACCCTTTTTCAGCAGATTCATCGGGTTCTTAGGGACGGGGACTATTTCCTATTAGGAGTGGATCTCATCAAAGACACGAGCATTTTGCTCCCTGCTTACAACGATGCCCAAGGGGTGACGGCTGCCTTTAACCGCAATATTCTTCATCACCTCAACTGGCGCTTTCAAGGCAATTTTCAGCCCACCGCCTTTAGCCATCGCGCCATCTATAACCCGATTGCGCAGCAAATTGAGATGTATCTCGATTCGCAACACACGCAGACCGTTACCTTGGCTGCCCTTGATTTTCAGTGCACTTTTGCTGCGGCTGAACCGATTCTCACCGAAATTTCCCGCAAGTTTGACCTTGTTGCCCTCAAGGCAGCATTAACGGCTGCTGGATTTCGATGGATCAACGCCTTTACTGATCCTCAGCAGTGGTTTGCCCTCTGCCTCTGCCAAGTTTAGAGCCAAGGCTCTAGGAATAGGTTAGAATCAGGGAAACCGCCTTCATAGCTCAACGTGGAAGGATTCTATGCCCATCGGAGTACCCAAAGTCCCCTACCGGATGCCCGGTGAACCCTACACCCAGTGGATTGACATCTACAACCGTCTCTATCGCGAGCGGATTATTTTCCTTGGCAAAGAAGTGGACGATGAGATTGCCAATCAAATTGTGGCGGTAATGCTCTACCTTGACTCCGAAGATCCGGGCAAAGACATCATGCTCTACATCAACTCCCCTGGTGGTTCCGTCACCGCGGGCATGGCCATCTATGACACGATGCAACATATTAAATCTGATGTCGTCACCATTTGTGTGGGCCTGGCTGCTTCAATGGGGTCTTTCCTCCTTGCAGCCGGTACCAAAGGCAAACGGTTGGCACTACCCCACTCCCGCATCATGATTCACCAGCCCTCTGGTGGCACCCGTGGCCAAGCAACGGATATTGAAATCGAAGCGCGCGAAATTTTACGGGTACGGCGACAACTCAATGAGCTATACGCTTACCATACGGGTCAACCCCTTGAAAAAATTGAGCGGGATATGGATCGCGACTTCTTCATGTCCGCCGAAGAGGCGAAAAACTACGGCCTGATTGATCGGGTGATTGAGGAGCGTGCCAACTAGTTTGCTGGAACTAGTTACAGTTACTAAGACGTTGAGGTTTACTATGGTGCAAATTGCTCCAGCGTGCCGTAAGCATTCGCCAAGTTGTATTGTAGGCATTGGCCTATCTATTGGCAGTCTCCCTCTTCTTGTGGGTGCCCTGATGACACTGGGAACGAGTCAACCCGTGCGTGCCCAAGCCGCCAGTCCGCTGCCGCCAGAAATGATGAAAACCATGGTTGAGCAGGTGAGTGACTCTCTTGCAAAGTATGTCTCAGGAGCAAGCTGTAGCGACATCACCGAGTTACTAAAGGCGCTCCCCACTGAGAGTAATAATCCCGCTCCCGATCCCACCTCGATTATTGGCAGTGTCATGCTTTCTATTCAAAAGAGTCCTGAACTGCTATCCATTGTGGCTTCGCGGGTAGGCCCCCCCCTGATTAGCAAAGCCGTTGAGTGCAATATGGTTTCCCCTGAACTCCTGCTCAAGGTGATGAGTCGATAACCATCAACACTCTAAGGAGAAGCTCATGACTTGGCGTGCCCCCACCACGGTAGCAGATCGAATTTTTGCCAGCCTAGCGTATTTGCTACCACTCTTTTACGTCATGCCCTTTGGCGGCTTTTTATTTGATCTGTTTCCGCCGCTACAAGCACTGGTGTTGGTGGTACTGCCCGTTGCCTTGATCTATTCAATTCCCTTTGCAGGGCTACTGGTTTTTATGCTGCTGTACCTGCTGGTGGTGCGCAACAACCGTGTGAGTCTCTTTATTCGCTACAACACGATGCAGGCCCTGTTGATGGGGATTGTGCTGTTTATTGTTCAACTGCTGGTGCAGCTCCTCGTTCGCGTTGCCAGTTTTGATCTACTGATTAAAGTACTCTTTAACTTTGTCTTTATCGCCACGGTAATTGGCGTCATTTATGCGGTGGTGCAGTCTGTGCGCGGCATCTATGCCGAAATTCCCACCCTCTCGGATGCCACCAAAAGCCAAGTCTTTTAGGGGATGCGAGGGAGTCCCTCATCCCGTATGATCAGAAGGTGACGCTACGAAAAACAACAACATTATGGAAACACTGAAAATCACGGTTTATATCGTTGTGACCTTCTTTGTGCTGCTGTTTGTTTTCGGGTTCCTTTCGGGTGATCCGGCTCGTAACCCCAAGCGCAAGGATCTCGAATAGTCCTCGCCAAAGGGGGCGGGCATCGGGTAACGTAACTAGGCAGTGGTCGTGAGGAAATTTGGCCGTTGTTGTTCTTACCCTCTTTTGCGAGTCTGCCCCCCCCTGCACAACCCGCAGAACTAGCCCAAGTCATTAGCCCATCCCAAGCGGAGCTACTCGGAACAACGATAACCCCTGATCTAAGCAGCACAACGCCAATCAGCCCTGAGCCAACTTCTGATTTGACAGCCCCCCGCCCCCTTGGGGAGGCAAATGCTGAAACCTCTGTTGTCCGTGACCAGCCCTTGGAGGTGACGGCCGATCGCCAGGAATTTGACCTGATGCGGCGATTGTTTAATGCCATTGGCAATGTTTTCCTCCGATTCAAGGAAGCTGAACTCACCGCTGATCGCGTCCAAACCGATATTGACGCCCAAATTCTGGTGGCCGAAGGTAATGTGACGATTACCCGCGGTGATCAAGTCTTACAGGGCGATCGCTTGGAATATAACCTCAGACTGGATCAAGGCTCCTTGACGAATGCGCGCGGTGTTGTCAATGCGGCGAGGGTAGATCAAGACCTGAGACTAACGGCGGCTCCTGACTCCCCCCCCATCCGTCCGCTTCCCGGCCTTGATCAACGGGACACCGTCCTCCAAGCAGAAGCCACGGAAACGTTTGATCGGCTGCGCTTTGAGGCCGATCGCTTAGAATTTGATGGCCGCCGCTGGTTTGCCACAAATCTACGGATTACCAATGACCCCTTTAGTCCGCCGGAACTGGAAGCTCGGGCACAGGAAGCCATAGCTGAACCCCTCAATGCCGATGAAACTCTCCTGAGGGTGCGACGGGGTAGGGTTGTGTTTGATCAACGGATGGCTCTGCCTATAGTCCTGCGCCGCTTTGTGGTGGGTCGCCCCTATGAAATTCTGCCCTTTGAATTTGGCTACGACGAGCGCGATCGCGGTGGCCTGTTTCTTCTCTACCGGTATAGAGCCCTCAATACCCCCAATATTCAAATCACGTTCCTTCCCTCTATCTATTTGGAGCGTATTATCAGTAATGATGTTGATCTCTTTGATGCTAAAAGCTATGGGGCGGCAATTGAGCTAGGACATCGGTTCACCCGCCAAACACGAGTACGCGGTTATGGCTTTTTGAATACGCTGAACCCCAATGACTGGCCGAGCACGTCACGGGCAGGGGTAGATCTGTTCCACAACATTGATGCCCGCAATCTGCTTACCATTTCCGCAATTTATCGTCCGCGCATCTTTAATCGCTCCCTAGGGGAGCAGGAAATTAGCAGTCTTTTTGGGGGGACGTTTAGTGGTACTGGGATTCCCCTGAGCCAAGGTTTGGCATTGAACTATTTGCTGGGAGGGCAATACATCACAGCACGCAGTGATGATCCCTCTTTACCCCCTAAACCTAGCCTAGGGCGTCTTCAGGCAGGGGTTACCTTGAACTGGGTCATGCCCATCTGGCGGGGAACGCCCCTACCCCCTACGCGAACCCAAGGGCTGCGCTACAGCCCCCGTCCCGTCCAACCCTTCTTGGAGTTCTACAGTCAGTTGGGGGGAGTGGTGAATTACTATACCAATGGCAGTACCCAGCCCGCCTTAACTCTAGGGGCAGGTCTGCGGGGTCAGTTTGGCCATTTTGCACGTCGCTGGTTTGACTACACGAGTTTTGAGTTGGGATTTGCCCAAACCTTCGGGGAGCCATCGTCCCCTTTTCTCTTTGATCGCGTCAGTGACTTTAGTGTCCTCAATATAGGCTTCCTCCAACAGATCCATGGTCCAGTGAGGGTTGGCACGCAACTGCAAATTAACGTAGATACAGGCAGAGTTTTCGATACCAACATTATTGTGGAATATAGCCGTCGCACCTATGGGGTTGTGTTCCGCTATAACCCCGATCGCCAGTTGGCAGCAATTCTTTTGCGCATTAGTGGTTTTAACTGGCGTGGCAATGCGGATCCCTTTTCCAGCCCGGGGCTAGGCACCGCCACCGATGGTGTGATTCGCTCCAATTAGGATGACGCTTCTATGGCAATACCCAAGGTTCGTGTTTTTCCCGATTTGGCTGCCCTGACAGCGGCGGCAAAGCAGTTTGTTCTTGAGCAGGCCACTGGGGCGATCGCCCAAGGGGGGCAATTTACGCTTGCCCTTGCCGGTGGCAACACGCCTAAACCGTTGTATGAAAGCCTTGTCTGTGCGGATACCCCTTGGTCACAGTGGCACATTTTCTGGGGCGATGAGCGCTACGTTCCCCTCGATCATCCCGATAGCAATGCTGGTATGGCCTTTCAGGCGTGGCTCAATCATGTGCCGATTCCCAAAAACCAGATTCACCCAATGCCAACGGCGGATGTGGATCCGCAGACTGCTGCTGATCGCTATGAGCAAGTCCTGCGCCAAACCTTTGGCATCCGCGAGGGGGAATTTCCCCGCTTTGATCTAATTTTGCTCGGCATGGGACCCGATGGCCATACGGCGTCCCTTTTTCCCCACACCGCAGCCCTCACAGTGGGCGATCGCCTGATTACTGTGGGCAACAAAGATGGCCAACCCCGCCTCACGTTCACCGTACCCCTGATTAACCATGCCCGCCAAATTCTCTTTCTGGTGACAGGAGCCAATAAGCAAACTGCCCTGCGCCATATTTTTGCCGGCACGGGTGATCCCCATCTCTATCCGGCGCGGCTGATCACGGGCAATGCCCTTTGGTTTTTGGATCAGGCAGCCGCTGAGGGTGTCGTTCAAAACGCCTAGGCTGTGGGTCTGCCCCGTTCGTGAATGGCTTGAATAATGGCAGTATTGGCTTTCGGAAAGGGAAACTGCTCCAATTCCTCAGGGTTGACCCAGCGGATGGCATCACAGACCAAGGGCTGAGGGGTTCCCGAAACATGCTGACAGTAATAGACATGGAGCGTCACTCGAAAATGGGTGTAGGCATGATCAATGTCAATCAAATGCTCACCCACACGAATCTCAATGCCCAATTCTTCACGAATTTCCCGCTGAATACACTCCTGAACTGTCTCATTGGGTTCAATTTTGCCCCCTGGAAATTCCCATAATCCCCCCAATAGCCCCGTTGGTGGCCGCCGATCAATGAGAATCTCACCCGCGGCATTCCAAATCACCGCGACACCAATCCTTTTGTGGGGCAAGGGGGAACGGCTCATTTTGCGAGGAATCTCATGGGTTAACTGGTGGCGATGCGCCAAGCAATGGCATTGCCAAGGACAAGCATGACACAGGGGCTGGCGGGGTGTACAGATCGTTGCCCCCAGATCCATGAGGGCTTGATTAAAATCGCGGGGCGATTGGCGACACAGCAGTTGGGCTGACCATTGCCACAGTTGGGCTTCCGCTTGTTTGGGGGGGATAGTCAGTCCATAGAGACGGGCAAGGACGCGCTTGACATTGCCATCGAGAATCGGCTGTGGTTGATTAAAGGCAGCACTGAGGATTGCACCTGCGGTACTGCGACCAATTCCCGGTAATGCCACTATGGCCTCGTAGGTGTGGGGAAATTGCCCCCCATGATCGGCCATGATCTGTTGAGCCGCTCGGTGCAAATGGCGCGCCCGTGCGTAGTAGCCCAATCCCTGCCACAATTTGAGGACGGTTTCTAAATCGGCAGCGGCTAAATCAGCGATCGCGGGAAAGGTGGCTAGCCAACGCTGGTAGTAGGGAATCACCGTGGCCACTTGGGTTTGCTGGAGCATGATTTCTGAGACCCAGATGGCGTAGGGATCGCGAGTGTGCCGCCAAGGTAAGTCCCGCCCCTGCTGCTGATACCACTGTAAAAGGGCAAAACGAAGGGCAGGTAGTGCATACCCGCCCCCACTGTCCTGTACCGTTGGCATGGGTTATTTGCTGTCTTCCGCTTGGGCAGCCGCCTGGAGCGATCGCTCAAATTCAAGGCGTTGCTCGGCACCGCGCAGGAAGTAACCGCTCATCATTGCCGAAGCCAAGAGACGCCCAAGGTGCTCCCGATTGGTGGTAATGGAAACCTCAAACCCCTCCGGTGGCAAGTAGCCCAGCAGGTTACCAATGTGGCGTTCCATCACAATGGCCATTTCTGGTGAAGCGGGACGGGAGAGGCGAGCCACCACTTCTGCATCTAAACTTTGCAGATAGTTCCAGAGGGAGTCAGCCCTTTCCTGAAGGGTTTGCGGGTTCATGGTTGGCTCCATAGAGTCTCCTCCCAGAAAATTTGTTTGGCTCACACGGGTGTGACTGTGATAACCTAAATTTAATCTAACAAGGGTGAATTGCAAGTGGGGGGTGGGAGAACCGATCTCCCCTGTTCCCATTTTCCGCCCTGATCTTTGTGCTTGCCTTTGTGTTGAAAACCGAAATAGGGTTGTTCGAGGTGAATGCCGATGGCGGAGCGTGACTTGTTCGACCTTGCACCCTATATTGATCATACCCAGCTTGACCCCTTGACAACCACCGCAGATATTGAACGCTGCTGTGCCGAAGCCGAACAGTGGAAATTTGCTGCCGTCTGTGTCATGCCCGTGTGGGTGAAGAAGGCTGTGCAGTTGCTGCATCGCACACCTGTGAAAGTGTGTACTGTCATTGGCTTTCCCAGTGGTGCCCACACCAGTGCCACGAAACTCTATGAGGCGCAGGAAGCCGTGGACAGCGGCGCCACCGAGCTGGATGTGGTCATTAACTTAGGTTGGCTCAAGGAGGGAAACAGCGAAGCCGTCTATCGCGATATTGCCCCAATCTGCGCAGAAACCGGAGTGACCGTCAAGGCAATTCTAGAAACCACGGTGCTGACGGAGGAAGAAAAACAACTGGCCGTGGATATTTGCTTGGATGCGGGGGTGGCCTTCCTAAAAACCAGCACGGGTTGGCGCGGGGGGGCCACAGTTGCGGATGTGCGTCTTTTGAAGCGCCTAAGCCGCGATCGCGTGGGCATTAAGGCCTCTGGCGGCATTCGTACCCGAGAGCAAGCCCTTGAACTCATTGAGGCCGGTGCCACCCGCTTGGGCACTTCCCGTAGTCTCGACTTGATGCAGGTCTAGCTATTCCCCTGTAATGGCGAGGGGACTCACCCAGACTTCGGGACAACAACCGTAGGGGGTCACTTCAACCGCAGTGCCCAGATGGAGGATACTTTTCAGCAGGCTGCGAATGTCGCCGGCCACGGTGGCTGCTTCAATGCTGATGGCTTCGCCGTTGCGCAGTAACCAACCGTCAAAGGGTAAGGAAAAAGAGCCTTGAAGAGCTTTGACGCCGGCGTGTAGGGCATGAAGTTCATCAATCCAGACCAGACCATCGGTGCGATCGCCCCCTTCACCCGCTGGCACATCATAGAAGTGACCACTCACGGTCACCTTTGCCCCCAGGTTGGCGTGACCCGTGGGCTGGGTTTGAAAGCGGCGAGCAGTACCCGCACTGTGGTAGAGACCCGTAAGAATCCCCTGCTCAATCAAAGGGGTGCGGCGGGTGGGGGTGCCTTCGCCATCAAAGAGGGGGTGACCAACATGCTCAGGGTGGCGAGCATCATCATAGATGCTGAGAAGGGGGCTGGCGATCGCCTGACCGAGGGACTCTGGGGTTGAAAGGCTCTGGCGATCCAAAATGTTTTGGGCATTAAAGAGATTACTAAAGGCATTGAGCAAGCTCAAGAAAGCAGTGGGCGAAAACAGCACCGGGTACTGACCCGAAGCAATGGGTTCATAGGCCAAGTGGCGGATGGTTTTGTCGGCCACCTCATCAATGCAGCCCGCAATATCTAGGTGCTCAAGGTCGGGACTCATGCGAATGGCACCGGCACTGCGGGGTTTGCGACCCGCCTCATCGGTTTTGCTGTAGAGATAGAGGGTGGTGGTGGTGGTGGTTTGTTGGCGATTGGCGCCCTCACTGTTGAGATAAAACCGTTCTAGCCGCCGCTGACTCAGGCCATTGTAGGGCACACTGGCGATCGCTGGGTGGCGTCCCAAGAGGTCTCGCTCCGCGGCAATGAGTTGATCCAAGAGGGTTTTGGCCGGGGCAAGGGGCACATCAATGGTTGTTACGCTGCTTTCACCAAGGGGCGCAGTGGCCAAGGGGCTAAAGTCGGGAATGTCCTCATTAACCCCAAAGGCACTGGCCTCTTTGGCCATTTCTAGGGCGGTTTCCAGACCATGATCGTCCAGTTGGGTGGTGCTGGCTACCCCTAGGCGACCTGTGGCGTTCCACACCCGTACCGTAATACCGGATCGTTGGGAGGCCTTCACCTGTTTAGGTTCCCCCTGCTGCACTTGCACACTCACCTCATCGACATGGGAGCCCCCAAGGTCAAATTTCTCAATACCAAGGCGGCGGGCGATTGTTGTGACCCGCTCGTGGAGGGTGGATGCAGGGGTCAAGGTTACCGTCATGGTGCTCGGATCGGTGGATTAACAAATCTTAAAACTATTCTAGCCCTATCCTCGGCGCTGCGGGCGATCGCGCCGGTAGCCTAAACCTCATCATTTCTCGCTAAGATTTTTGGAGCACTGTCAGTTATGGGAAAAGATTCATGGTGCAACCATCCTTGGGACTTGATGGTGACGGTGAATGGTTGGGGGGAAAATCACCCCAGTGGTCTGAGCGCCGCGCCCGCCTTGAAGAGTTAATTGCGACCCTGCGGATTGCCGATGAATTGGCGGCAGGTAAATACTTGATTACCAGCGCAGAATTAGCAGAATTGATGGATGTGCACGCCAGTGCCGTCACCAGTCGCGGTGAAGAATGGACATGGCGCAATTGGCAGATCTCCCGCGTCCGCCGTGAGAGCAACCAAATTCTCTGGCAATTGGAACGCATTGACGTGACCAAAGAACCGTCCTCCGAATTACCACCGACGTAGTTTGTGAGCGAGTCATGGATCTGGATTTTCCCCTGGAGTGTTTTGAGTACGATTTGAGTGCCACTGCCTTAGCGCACTTTCTCAACGCTGATCAGTTAGCCGTGGATACGGAAACCATGGGCCTGAATATCCCCCGCGATCGCCTATGTCTGGTGCAGGTGTGTGACCCCGAGGGACAAGTGGCTGTGGTCAAGATTGGTCGCGGTCAAACTGAAGCCCCCCACCTGCAGCAACTTCTAGAGCACCCCCGCATTACCAAAATCTTCCACTATGCCCGCTTTGATCTAGCTACATTGCGCTATCACCTAGGCATCCGCGTTCATCCCGTTTTTTGCACCAAAATTGCCAGCAAGATTGCCCGCACCTATTCCCCCCGCCACGGCCTCAAGGACTTGGTTTTGGATTTGCTAGGGGTGGAAATTGATAAATCCGCCCAAAGCTCCGACTGGGGCAATGCCATGGCACTGCGGGAAGATCAACTGCGGTATGCGGCTAATGATGTGCGCTATTTGATTCCCCTGCGGCAGCAATTGACAGCAATGTTGAAACGGGAAGAACGCTTTGAGCTAGTACAAACGGCACTGAGTTGCCTACCCGCGATTGTGGATCTCGATTTAGCGGGCTACACCCAAGTTTTTGAGCACGGCTAGAAATGGGTCAACCGTTGAGACAGAAGTTGGCTGAGAACGTTGGCAGCGCGCAGCAAAGGCACATTCATCGCAGTATTTCGGAATCTGGGCTGGGGGAACTTGGGGGAGATCCTGCCCCTGCTCATAGGCTTGCAGCCATTGGCGCAGTTGGCGGAGGCACTGCTCTAGGGTGTGGTGGATTTGCTGGTGGATCGCCTCACTGTAGGGAAAGGTGTAGTACTTTGCCCCCTGCTCCCCTTGGGCAAACCAGTAGGTCATGGAAATCTGGCTGGGGTGGTAGGAACTGGTGGCCGCCAGTAGATAACAGTAAAGGCGAGTCTGCCAATGAAAAGCTAAGGTTTCTCGGGCGGGCGGGTGGGCATAGGTTTTCCAGTCGAGAATCTGCACTTGCTCCTGGCCAAAAATCACGTAGTCATACACACTTACAAGGGTAAATTCCTCCCAGCCCAGACTGCGGACATGCTCTGCCTCCCCTTGGCCTTGAATCATTGGCGGTGGGGTGGTTTGAAAGGCTGCAAACCAGGGCTTCAATTCGGGCTGCGCCTCAAGGATGGGGTGGACATCAAGTCCCTGAAGGTGTTGCTGCATCAGACGGTGAAAGTCGCGACCCTGCTTTTGGGAAGTCGCTTCCGTCAACTGTGTGGCCTCTGGCAGCATCAAGCTGTCGAGATAGCGGTACTGGTATTGCCGTGGACAGGTTTGCAGCGTGCGCAGATGGGCTTGGGAAAGTTGCATGGTCTAGATCCAACCCAATAGTGTCATGAGGCCGTAGAGAACCCATAGGGTGGCAACCCCAATTGCCCAATAGGGAGCAGCCCAAGATTGTTTTTCTCGCAGATCCGGGGAATGCCACTCGCTCACTTCAACAAAGGGAACTGTACCGCGCCGAAACCAACCGCGTACCACCAGCGATCGCCCCGCCAAGGTTTTCAAATAGGCTGGCTGAAGGATTGGCCAAACCGGCCCCCAAGCTCGATGGCAGCGCAAGGGAAATAGACCATGATCCGTCTCCAACCACAGGTGCTGTCCTAGGCCATTGCGTAATCCCGTCACCGCCCGTAAATGCCCCTTTAGCTCGACAACGGGACTATCGAGGGGCAAAAGACGACGCAGAAGCTGTCCCAAGGTATAGGTTTGCGGTTGCCGGTTAGGATAGTAGGCGTTCAAGCGTAAAAAAAGACCTAACCCAAGACCAATGGCAATGAAGCCCCGTGCCAAGGTTGACCAATCCGCCAACCACCAGAGCGGAAAGGCAATCGTCCCTGCCCGCAGCGCAAATTGACCAATGCCCGTGAGGATAATTGTCATGATCATTCCCGCGATCGCCCCCCAGAAGGGCGCTAATTGCTGCCAAGCCTGTTGACAGCGAGGGGAGGAGGTAGAGGGCAGCGACAAGAGGGGTTCCAATCGCCATTGCCGTGCATAGGTCATGAGGACTTGCAGGCGCAGTCCCAAGGGACGATGGGAGGAGGTCAAGCGAAACCAATAGCGCAGGGGATGGACGGTATCCCAGCGGATCAGTGTTGGCCAATCAAGGGGTTGATTGCCCCAGAGGGCAGCTTGGGTTGGATTTAGGGGTAGGAGCAGGCGCAAGGATTCGAGGGGGACACCGATTTCCCCTTGGGCACGCACCGTTGTCGCTGTTGCTTCCATGAGGCGAAACCACGCCATCACAAGGGCATTGGGATTACCAATCAAGGCTGCCCCTTGGCGATCGCCATAGTACTGCCGCAATTGATTGCTCCAAAAGCAGAGCATCTCCAGCCCACGAAAGAGAAGATAACTTCCTTGACCCACCATGGCACAGAGGAGATAGAGGGTACCCCTGCTGATCCGCCGTCCCCAGTTGTTGCCATAGGGAGGTGCAAGGCGATCGCCCCAATGACTACAGCAACAGTAAAGGTCATAGGGCAGTTGCAACAGCAGTACAAGGGGGGTCACTAGGGTATTCAGCCCCAGCCGCAGTTGGGCAATTTCACTGGCCATTAAAGCCAGCAGTTCTTCGCCAGAGAGTGATCGCAATAGACCTTCGCTAACAATAATGTGGCGCTGCCAGCGTCCATAGCTAAAAATGATTGGTGCTGCCGTCATTAAACAGTCGATTTGGGGACGAGGTTGCCACCATGACCACGGCAAACGCCCCAAGAGCATCACGGTTGCGGGACTATACTCCTCCAGTTCTCCGAGACTAACGGAACGCAAACCATAACGGGCACGCAATCGCCACGACCACAACCAACTGCCACCACTGAGCAGCCCCAGACCCAAGCAGCCCAGCAAAAACCATGCCATCACCCCTTCCCAACCCCGCAGGAGTGCCAGTTGATCATTGCCATAACTAAGGACACCCGCAATCACCCCTTGGAGTAGTCCTTGCAGCAGCCAAGCAATCAGCAGCAGCGTTGCCCCCTGACTCAGCCAGAGATAAAGACGAGGCACTTGCTGCCGTTTCAGGGGCAGATTGAAACCCATTGCCAACAAAACCAGAAGCAGCGGGAAAGGCCGGTTCCCCCGCAAAATAGCACTCTTATTTTAGCAGGTGTTTTTGCGCCCAAGCTGGAATTGAGATGCCGCTCTCAGATGGCGGTGAGCCTTTAGTCCCGACAGTGCACTCCCCTTCAGAGTTCCCCAGCTTAGGATTGCGGGCTACCCCCAAGGGCATGGGCTTTTAAATCTTCTAGGGAGACGTACTCAAGGGCGCTGACATGGGTGGCTTCCAGAATGACTGGGGGCGCCACGCCTGCTTCGAGGGCTTCCCGCCAACGGGAGGCGCACAGACACCAGCGATCGCCCGGTTTTAACCCTGGAAATTGATAAGCAGGCACGGGCGTCGATAGATCATTGCCGCGGGAACGGGTAAAGGTGAGGAATTCTGCGGTCATTTCCGCACAGACCACATGGGCACCGACATCCGCCGCCCCCGTCCGGCAAAAACCATCGCGATAGAATCCTGTGAGTGGATTTTGACAGCAGCACTCTAAGGGCGTTCCCAACACATTCATTGCCGTCATAAACCAATGCCCCTAAGTCATCAACCTAAGTCTAGCTATAGCATAGGAGTTTTTCCAATGTTCCTATAGCAAATCAACCAATCCTTCACGAATGAGCTAAACTAGGGAGCAGTGTAGCTACAGCAATATCTGACCTATGCCTAGTGTTGTTCCCCAAGAGCGGCAGCAGGTTATTCGCAAACACTACCCCAACTACAAAGTCATTGTCCTCAACGATGACTTCAACACCTTTCAGCACGTGGCTGCCTGTTTGATGAAATACATTCCCAATATGACTAGCGATCGCGCGTGGGAATTGACCAATCAAGTCCATTACGAAGGCCAAGCCATTGTTTGGGTGGGTCCCCAAGAACAGGCCGAACTCTACCATGAGCAACTGTTGCGGGCAGGCCTGACCATGGCACCCCTTGAACCCGAATGAGGATGGCCATTTGCAAAGCGTGTTATTGGGGCTATTAAAAACTCTAAGTCCTGTTATCTTTCTTGATGTGTCAGGATAAGGGGTAGTTTCGTAAGATTGAGGAACTGCCTATGGCTGTCAGTATGCGCAAGCGTCCGCCGCACCTAACACTTCAGGTGTTGGACATTGCCCCTGAGACAACGGCAATTCGTTGCCTCGATTGGGATCGCGATCGCTTTGATATTGAGTTTGCCCTTGAAAACGGCACCACCTACAACTCGTTTCTGATCAAGGGGGAACAGATTGCCCTTGTGGATACTGCCCATGCCAAGTTTGGCGATCGCTACCTAGAGCAGCTCTGGGAGCTGGTGACCCCGAGTAACTTGGACTACCTCATCGTTAGCCACACGGAACCCGATCACAGTGGCCTTGTCAAGGAGGTATTGGCAAAAGCCCCCCACGTGACTGTGGTGGCCTCCAAGGTGGCGCTCCAGTTTCTTGGGGATCTCATCCATCAGCCCTTTCGGCAGCGGCAGGTAAAAAATGGCGATCGCCTTGATCTGGGCAAAGGGCACGTTCTTGAATTTGTCATGGCGCCCAATCTCCACTGGCCCGACACGATCCTGACATTTGATCACGGCACCCAAACCCTCTTTACCTGCGATGTCTTTGGCGCCCACTTCTGCAACGACGATCCCTTTGACACCGAGCCTGATCTCCTAGCTCCGGATTTCAAGTTTTACTATGACTGTCTCATGGGTCCCAATGCCCGCTCAGTTCTTTCCGCCTTCAAACGCTTAGAAGCGCTGCCGCCAGCGCAACTGGTTGCCACAGGGCATGGTCCGCTGCTGCGCCACCATCTCTCTCAGTGGCTAGAGTCCTACCGCAACTGGAGTCAAGAACAGGCCAAAGCGGCAACGACGGTGGCCATTTTCTATGCCGCTAACTACGGTTATGCCGACGCTCTGGCAGCGGCGATCGAACGGGGGGCAGCTAAAACTGGGGTGGTGGTTGAAAAAATGGATCTGCTCACTGCTGAACCCCAAGAGATTCGCGAACTTACGGAGCTGGCGAGGGGGATCATTATCGGTACACCGCCCACCACGGCTGTTGCCAAAACTGCCCTAAGTACAATTCTTGCGGCTGCCCATGCCAAACAGGCCATTGGTGTCTTTGAAAGCGGCGTGGGCGATGCTGAGCCTAGCTATCCTCTCCTTAACCAGTTTCGGGATGCTGGCCTGACACCTGCCTTTCCAGTAATTCGCGTCACTTCAGCTCCCACCGATGCTCTCTTGCAAGAGGCCGAAGAGGCGGGTACCGACATGGGGCAATGGCTGTTGCGCGATCGCACCGTCAAGCAGATGAAGTCCTTGGACGCCGACTTGGATAAAGCCCTCGGTCGCCTCAGCGGTGGACTCTATATTATCACTGCCCAAAAGGGTGCGATTAACAGTGCCATGTTGGCCTCTTGGGTGGCCCAAGCCAGTACCGAACCCCTAGGGATTTCTATTGCTGTGGCCAAGGATCGAGCCATTGAGTCCTTTCTGCGCGTGGGGGATACCTTTGTTCTGAATGTTTTAGAGGAAGGCAATTACCAGCCCCTCATGCGCCACTTCCTAAAACGCTTCCCGCCGGGGGCCGATCGCTTTGCCCACGTGAAAACCTATCCTGCTAGCAATGGCAGTCCAATTTTGGCCGATGCCCTTGCCTACATGGAATGCACTGTGGTGAGCCGCCTAGATGCCCACGATCACTGGATTGTCTATAGCACCGTTGACAGTGGCCGTGTCTCGAAGCCCGATGGCATGACTGCCGTTCACCATCGCAAGGTGGGGAATCACTACTAAACTAATAAAACGGGGTAGGAGGGCGATCGCTCCCTAGCCAAAGTGCGCTAGACTAGGTTTACTGCGGACGTGGCGGAATTGGCAGACGCGCTAGATTTAGGTTCTAGTACCGCAAGGTGTGTGGGTTCAAGTCCCTCCGTCCGCATCTCAAATACTCATAAAAATAAAAAAGAAGTGGACACAACTGGACTCGAACCAGTGACCCCCACGATGTCAACGTGGTGCTCTAACCAACTGAGCTATGCGTCCTTCTTCCCCTAGATGGTCTAGGCATCTATGAATTATAGCGCAGACCTATCCCGATCTCAACTGGCTGGAAACACTGGCACTCTTTTAGAGCCTCAAGGTCTTGAAAAAAGCCCCACTCTTTAGGGAGCCGTCGTGCTCATGTTTGGACGAACACAGCAGCCAATCACCGTTAACTTCGCTGCCATCACACTAGTGTCGTCCTGCGTCATAAAAGATAAGCGGCAACCGTTCAACCAAGCGGGCTGGATTGGGATTGTTAAAGTCTGAGTCTGACCCGCCGTAACGGGAAAGTTACTCCAAATGTGGCCACCAGCTAAGAGCGTGCCGTTTTTGTAAATGTACCACTTGTCATTACCGGCATTGGGGCTTTGCTGACTTTGACCTGCTTGCAGTGCTTTGACCTGTAGCTCTAGGGTAGCCCTT
>NZ_JBKBHZ010000002.1:0-263961 GCF_046299655.1 Thermosynechococcus sp. | reverse complement strand
GATTCGGTTTCGGTGGTTTCCCGGATCAAGCTGGAGGTCACCAGCGAACCGTGCATGGCGCAGAACAGAGCGCCACCAAAGACACCTGCCACACCCAATTGGTGGAAGGGGTGCATGAGGATGTTGTGCTCCGCTTGGAACACAATCATGAAGTTGAAGGTACCAGAGATACCAAGGGGCATCCCGTCAGAGAAGCTGCCTTGACCAATGGGGTAGATCAAGAAGACCGCAAAGGCAGAGGCCAAGGGGGCAGAGTAGGCCACGCAAATCCAAGGCCGCATCCCCAGGCGGTAGCTAAGTTCCCACTGGCGCCCCATGTAGCAGGAGGCACCCAACAGGAAGTGAAAGATGATTAGTTGGTAAGGGCCACCATTGTAGAGCCACTCATCAAGGGAAGCAGCTTCCCAAATAGGGTAGAAGTGCAAGCCAATGGCGTTGCTGGAGGGGACAACCGCACCGGTGATGATGTTGTTGCCATAGAGCAAGGAGCCAGAAACCGGCTCACGGATGCCATCGATGTCCACCGGGGGAGCAGCGATGAAGGCAATCACAAAACAGATGGTTGCGGCTAACAGGGTGGGGATCATGATCACACCAAACCAGCCCACATAGAGGCGGTTATCGGTGCTGGTCACCCAGTTACAAAACCGCTCCCACAAATTCGCGCTTTCGCGACGTTGGAGAGTCGTAGTCATAGGCGTGATAAGTCCAGTTAGTTTGCATTTATTTTCTTTAACTTAGAAACCCTTGGAAACAGTTACAAACTGCAAGGGCTTAAGCACTAAGTTAATATTTGCCCTTAGAGATTGGGGAGAGGCCTAAATTATTCTTAGTAAAGCTAAATAAGTAGTTGTATTTGTTTATTTTTCTTAATGATTTTATTTTCGTTGATTGGGGGCGATCGCCCCCCTGAGGATAAACTCAAGGGTTAAGATATTTTAAGCAACCGTGTTTAGGGCAGAGCCTTCCCATGCGCGTAATTTTAATGACTGGCAAAGGTGGCGTTGGTAAAACCTCAGTAGCGGCAGCGACGGGGTTACGCTGTGCCGAGTTGGGGTATAAAACGCTGGTGCTGAGCACGGATCCCGCCCACTCCCTTGCCGATAGTTTTGACCTCGAATTGGGGCATGTCCCTGTGCCTATTGCTGAAAATCTCTGGGGAGCAGAACTGGATGCTCTGATGGAACTGGAGGACAACTGGGGTGCCGTCAAGCGCTACATTACCCAAGTCCTCCAGGCGCGCGGCCTAGAAGGGGTGCAAGCAGAGGAGCTGGCGATTCTGCCGGGGATGGATGAAATTTTTGCCTTGGTGCGCATGAAACGCCACTATGACGAAGGCCAATACGATGTCCTGATTATTGACTCTGCCCCCACCGGCACGGCACTGCGGCTGTTGAGCCTGCCCGAGGTGAGCGGTTGGTATATGCGCCGCTTCTATAAGCCGTTGCAGCGGATGTCCATGGCCCTGCGCCCCATTGTGGAGCCAATTTTCAAACCCTTGGCGGGGTTCTCCTTGCCCGATCAAGAGGTGATGGATGCCCCCTATGAATTTTATGAGCAGATTGAGGCCCTTGAAAAAGTCCTCACCGACAACACGCAAACCTCAGTGCGCTTGGTAACCAATCCTGAAAAGATGGTGATCAAGGAATCCCTGCGCGCCCATGCCTATCTCAGTCTTTACAATGTGGCCACGGATTTAGTCGTGGCCAACCGCATTCTGCCCGAGACTGTTCATGATCCCTTCTTTGCTCGCTGGAAAGAGACCCAGCAACGGTATCGCCAAGAGATTCACGACAATTTTCGCCCCCTCCCCGTTAAGGAAGTGCCTCTCTTTGCCGAGGAACTCTGTGGCTTAGCGGCACTGCATCGCCTCAAGGAAACCCTCTATGCCAATGAGGATCCGACGCAGGTTTATTACCAAGAGCAAACAATTCGGGTGGTGCCCAGTGATGGCCAGTACAGCCTTGAACTCTATTTACCGGGAGTGCCCAAGGAAAAAATTGAACTCAATAAAACTGCTGATGAGTTGAACATTCGCATTGGCAACCATCGTCGCAATATGGTGCTGCCCCAAGGATTGGCGGCACTGCAACCCGTGGGCGCGAAAATGGAGGCAGACTACCTGAAAATTCGCTTTGCCAGCGCCACCAGTAGCTAATTCGGCAATTAATAACTGATGAGATTTGCTGCCGTGACGAGGACTGAACTGGCGATCGCCTCGACCTTGTGCCCGCGAACCTCTCCGGGGAGCAGAAACAACGGGTTGCCATTGCCCGTGCCCTAGCGGGTGAGCCGAAGATCATTTTTGCGGATGAACCGACGGCTTCCCTTAATTCCCAAAATGGCCAACAGGTGATCAAAATTCTCTACAACCTAGCCAAGCAAAACAGCTGCACAGTGTTGATTGTCACCCATAATCTCCGTATTACAGCCATTGCTGATCGCATCACGAAGATTGAGGATGGCAAACTCAGCAAGGACTAAGCCTGCTCCCGTTGTAGCCAGCGTTCCCAAAGGAGTTGCAGCGTTAGAGCCACGAGACCCACGGCAATAATACTAAAGACACCAGTTGCAAGGGTACACAAGCCCACCACGAGGGTGCGCACGGCCACGGCCACGCCATAGACCAGTTGATTGTGGTAGCTCACTGCCTGAGTAGCAAAGATGGAGGCGATCGCCCCTGTGAGCTGATAGAGGAGCATCCCAAGTGTACCCGCAATGAGTGCGCCGCTTAAACAGCGCAAGGGGCTAGTTTTTGGAGGGAGAACGGTCATGAATTGTATTCCCCTTTATGAGCCGATGATTTCAGAATACGGTAGCCAATGTCACGACGATAGTAGCAATCGGCAAATTGAATCGCCTGCACACCGGCATAGGCCTTGGCTTGAGCTGTGGCAAAATCAGGAGCCAAAGCGGTGACATTCAAGACCCGCCCCCCATGGGTGTACCACTGCCCGTCTTGCCAGCGCGTTCCCGCATGGAAAACGAGTACCCCCTGTGCCATAGCGTCGGGAATGCCCTGAATCAAATCCCCTTTACGATAACTCCCCGGATAGCCCCCTGCGGCCAGTACAACCGATAGCGCCACCGCATTGCGCCATTGTAATGCTCCCAAACTGGCTAAGCGTCCCTCGACACAAGCCGAGAGTACCTCAATCAGAGGGGTTTCCAAGAGGGGAAGTACCACTTGGGTTTCGGGATCACCAAAGCGACAGTTAAATTCCACCACGTAGGGATCCCCTGCGGGCGTCACCATCAGACCGGCATAAAGCACCCCACAGTACTGAATTCCTCGATCCTGTAACGCCCCAAGGGCAGGTTCAAGAATCGTCTGTTGAATCCGTTGCATTAACTCTGGTGTCACCCAAGGCACTGGAGCATAGACTCCCATGCCTCCCGTATTCGGACCAGTATCCCCTTCGCCAACGCGCTTATGGTCTTGGGCAGGCAAGAGCGGCACAATGGTTTTGCCATCGGTAACGGCAAGTACCGAGACCTCTTGCCCCTCTAGGACTGATTCAATGACCACCTGTTGACCCGCCGTGCCAAATTCACCGCCAAAAATCCGCTCGAGGGCCGCGATCGCCTCCGCTTCCGTGGTTGCCACTGTTACTCCTTTACCCGCGGCTAGGCCATCCGCCTTAACAACAATGGGTGCCCCTTGGGTCTGGACATAGCAAGCGGCCGCCTCGTAAGTGTCAAACACCGCTGCCTTGGCCGTCGGGATCTGCGCCGCCTCCATGAGGGCCTTTGCCCAAGCTTTACTGGCTTCAATTTTTGCTCCAGCTTGACTAGGGCCAAAGACGGGAATGTCTAGCGTTTGGAGGTAATCAGCCAAACCCGCAGCAAGGGGTGCTTCTGGCCCCACAACCACTAAATCAACGTGATTCTCTTTGGCAAAGTCCCCAATGCCCGTGAGGTCGGTGGCTGCAATGGCTACATTCTCGCACCCCTCTAGGCAGGCCGTCCCGCCATTACCGGGCAGACAATAGACCTGCGTCACGCGAGGAGAATCGAGTAACTTCCAAGCGATCGCGTGCTCTCGACCACCACTGCCAACGACAACGACCTTCACAGATGCACTCCAAAACGCTAGGCGATGATTTCTGAAATCAATCTTGACGAGATTATCAAGTTTATCAGTCCACTGGCAAGGTTCGCTCCAAGGGCGACGAGAAAGGATAGTCAGCGATCGCCCTGCAAGGCAAATTTAACCCGTTGACAAGGCCATGATTTTCCTGATAGTCTAAAAATCGCTCAAAAATTGGGACTGTAGTTCAATCGGTTAGAGCACCGCCCTGTCACGGCGGAAGTTGCGGGTTCGAGCCCCGTCAGTCCCGTTATTTAATCAGAGAGTTATCGTTGGGCTTGGCTACTATACATGGCCTGTAGAACCACAGCCGGGTTGACCAATTCCCCTCGGTGGCGGAGCGTCCAGTGGAGATGAGGTCCGGTGGTGCGCCCCGTCATGCCCACACGACCAATCCGCGCGCCTGTCGGTACCCGCTGCCCCTCTAGAATCACAATGCCACCGCTGCGATCAACCATGGCTCGTCCTTGGGGGGTCTGCTCAACGCGCCCCATCATGTGGCAGTAAACGTGTTCCCAAGCCCCCGATTGAATCCGTACCAAGGTGCCACAGGCGGTGTGATCGGAAACTTCAATGACTTTCCCCACCCACCAATTGCGGATATAGCTTCCTTGGGGAGCCGCAAAATCAAGGCCATTGTGAAATTCAGTCGTGGGTTTCCCCGTGGGCGATCGGCGGTAGCCAAAGGGAGAAGTATAGCCTTGAAAATTTTCCACAGGAAAGGAAGCATCGCTCCAGCGGAGTGTCCCTGCACCCGTATTTTGGGAGGGTTGACTGAGTTGGGGAATGGCAACCGTGCTACCGCAGGCGATCGCTAGTGCCAGACTAATTCGCTGCCAATGCATATCAAACTCCTCACATTTCTTTTGGCCTACGGCCTTAGACCGTCATTGATGCACACCGTTCCCTATTGTAGGGACGTAGGATATTTTCAGGTGACGGCAAAATCAAGATGGCTGCTAACGAACCCCAACAACCCGCTAAAGTGACTCAAGCCACCCTGCGCGATCGCCTGCGAGCCGAGGCAGCAGCGCCCTATCGGGGACTACGGCGCGTATTCTACGCGGTTTTTGCCGCCTCCGGCCTCATGGGTGCCTTTATCCTTGGCCTCAAGGGATTGGCGGGCACCGCAGGTGACGATTTGGCGTGGAATCTGGCATTACAAATCGGAGTGGTTGCCCTCATGGTTGCCCTTTGGCGCTGGGATCGCGGCTAACGGCTTTGGGCAACGAGAAAGCGATCGTGGCCACTGAGATCGTGGAGAATTTCCACCCGTTCATAGGCTTGGGTGGCCATTGCCAGTGCCGCCACCGCTTTCCCTTGGGTCGCCATCAATTCCATAAAGAGCCAGCCTTGGGGCTGAAGATACTCTGGCGCTGTCTCAACAATCTGGCGAATCGCCTGCAAACCATCCGCACCCCCATCGAGGGCAAGGGGAGGTTCGTGGTACTGTACCTCCGGTTGGAGGGTAGCCACTAGGCGGGTGGGAATATAGGGGGGATTACTGACAATGCCCTGTACCTGCCCTTGGAGAGAAGCAAGGGGGTCAAACCAACTTCCTAGGTAGCACTTCAGGCGATCGCCCAAGGCGTATCTTTCAATGTTGATTTGGGCAACCCCAAGGGCCTCAGGGCTACAATCCACCGCATGCACAAAGGCCGCCGGAAATAGCTGCGCCAACCCAATGGCAATCGCCCCGCTACCCGTACCCAAATCCAGCCAATGTCCCTGTTGTTGCCAAGGGGGCACTGTGGCCGCCACCACTTCTAGTAACTCCTCCGTTTCTGGCCGTGGAATCAGCACACTGGGGGTGACGACCAATTCCAGCCTGTGCCAGTGCACCGTGCCAATGAGGTATTGCAGGGGGACACGCTGTTGCCAGCGGCGTTGCCAGCGCTCTTGGAGATCTGCAAGGGGCAGCTTGAGACGAATCTGGGGTGGGAAGCGGCGCAGCGTGATGTCAAGGGGACTCAACTCTGTAAAGGCACTGAGAAATTGTTTTAACTCCTGTAGACCACTCTCGCGCTCAGGCTCTGGAATGATGGCCTGTGCCCAATGCCACCATGCTTGGAGTACCTCGCCACCCACGAATATATCTTGACCCTTGTTTTCTGAGGATACTCGTATCACAATAGCCCTAGAATTCCTAACTGTGCCTTATCCACTGTGGCAGATTTTCAGGAACAGCTTCAACGTCTGCAAGAGCAACTGCAACGGGCGCAGGCGCGAGCCAATGAACTACCGCAACTGATTCCTGAACCGCCCCCGCCGCCTGTGGATGCCGAAGCCCCGGAATGGGCAGATGAACAGGCACGGATTGAAGCCCGCGTGCGCAGTGAAACTTCGGTTGCCGAACTTCAGGCACAACTGATTGCAGCCCTCTTGGAAAATGAACGGCTGCGGCGTGCCCTAGAGGCGGAGCGGCAACATCATGCCCGTACCCGGGAGGGACTCATTACCGCCTTGGGGGACGCTTTGGAGACGCTCAAACAGCGGCGGCGATCGCCGAAACCCCCCTAGGGACTAGGCCACAGTGCTACACTTAACCCCACCAGCACGAGACTGCCCCCCGTGATCACTGCCGTTGTCGGCACCTCCCCAAAGAGCAGGAAAGCAAAGAGACTGGCCGCAATGGGTTCAGCCAACACCAGAAGGGTAACCCCTGTGGGGGAGAGCCAACGCACGCCCCAATTGAGACTGGTGTGCCCCACCAACTGCGGAATCAGCGCTAGCAGGAGAATAGCGCCATAGAGCTTTAGCGGCCAACCCGTGTAGGCAAAGCCAAGGAGGGGCGGCAAAGGTAGAAGCACCAGAGCAGCAGTGGCATAGGCCACAAGGGCGTAGTGATGAATTGCAAGGCCCGCCTTTTGGGCAGCTTGACCACAAATAAAGTAGGCATTAACCGCCCAAGCGGCAGCGATCGCCAGTGCATTTCCCAGCAGGGGGTTTCTTGCCACAGCACTTGTCGGTTCGCCGCTGCCAATCAGGGCACTGCCACCAAGGGCGATCGCCATGCCCACCCAAGCCCGCGGTTTGAGAGTTTGTCCCTGCCAAAGGTAGCCCACAAGAGCTGACCAAATGGGGGTTGTGGTCACCAGCGTTGTTGAGGCCGCCACCGAGGTGTAGTTCAGTGAGGTGAACCAGAGACTAAAGTGCGCCGCAAGGGCAACCCCAGCCGCCACTGCCCAACGTAGATTTTGCTGACTCAGGTCGAGCCACGGCCAAGGGTACAGTTGCGGTATCAGAAAAAGAGCGGCCAAACCTAAACGGCCAGTGGCCAAGAGCATGCTCAACCCCACTGTTTTTCTCAAGGACTGGGTGGGTAAGTCCCCAACGCCCCAGCGCACCAGCACAGCCGCCGTCGAAACTGCCACCACGCCCACGCTGAGCACAAGGCCAATTTGCCAAGGGGGCGGCCTATTTGGCGACATCGGGAATGACGACGGGTGCCTCCCCATCGAGACCAAAGGCCGTATGCACTGCCCGCAGTGCCCGTACCCCCTCCGATTCTGCTACCACACAACTGACGCGAATTTCTGAGGTGGCAATCATTTGAATGTTGATATTCTCACGGGCAAGGGCGGCAAACATGCGAGCGGCAATCCCTGGCCGCTGGATCATCCCTACCCCGACAATGCTCACTTTGGCGATCGCTGTATCCACAAGGATGTCGCCGTAACCCAATTGGGTCTGAACCCTCTTGAGCAGCTCCACCGCTTGCTCGGCATCGGCAGAGGCTACCGTAAAGGCAATATCGCGGGTCATCACACCCCCCAAGGGGCGCGATCGCTGGGACTGGATAATCATATCCACGCTGATGGCCGCATCCGCAAGGGTCTGGAAAATTGCTGCCGCCATGCCGGGGCGATCGGGTACATCGCGAATCGCAATCCGCGCCTGTTTAGGATCAAGAGCCACGCCCCGCACCGCTGGTGCATCGGGGACCGCTTGGGAGACGGTGGTGGTAGGTTCCACATCAAAGGTTTGGGAGAGCACGGCGATCGCTCGCCCGGCATCCGCTGCGGCCACTGTACAACTGACGTTAATCTCAGAGGTGGAGATCATCTGTAGGTTGATGCCCGCCGCCGCCAAGGCCGAGAACATTTGAGCCGCCACCCCCGGTCGGCCAATCATGCCTGCCCCTGTGATACTCACCTTGGCAATATCGGCATCCACAAGCACATCCGTCTCTTCCACCCGTGGATTCAAACGGGGATAAAAGGCCACGGCAACCGCTTCTGCCTGTTTGAGAACACTCTTTTGCACTGTGAAGGCAATATCGTTCGTCTGCCCTTCGTGAATGGATTGGATAATTAAATCCACATCAAGGTTTTGCCGTGCCAGTTCGCCAAAAAGCTGTGCAGCAATGCCGGGGCGATCGGCCACCCGCAGCAGTGCCACCTTCGCCTGATCGGTGTCCAGCGCCACACCATCCACAGGCTTACCCAGTTCAAGATTTTCCACAGGACGCGGCGGGCGGCGTGGGGCAATGACGCGCGTACCGGGATCATCGGTCCAACTGGAGCGCACCACCAAATCCACCCCATAGTTGCGGGCAATTTCCACCGCGCGGGGATGCAAAACCTTTGCCCCTAGGCTGGCCAACTCCAGCATTTCATCGCAGGTAATTTCGCTCATGAGTTGGGCATGGGGCACTAGGCGTGGATCGGCAGTCAAAATGCCGGGGACATCGGTGTAGATCTCACAGCAATCTGCCCGCAGCGCAGCCGCTATGGCCACCGCCGAGGTATCTGAGCCACCGCGCCCAAGGGTGGTGACTTCAAAATCAGCAGCAGCGGTAATCCCCTGAAAGCCGGCCACAACCACCACTTGTCCTTCTTTGAGGTGCCGTTCGAGGCGCTGGGTCTCAATGTGGAGAATGCGGGCACGAGTGTGGGCAGGTTCAGTGACAATCCCCACTTGAGCGCCGGTAAGGGAGATGGCGGGTTCTCCCAAGGCATGCAGTGCCATGGTCAACAGGGCAATCGAGACCTGCTCTCCCGTCGAAAGCAGCATGTCCATTTCCCGCTGACTGGGGCGATCGCTAATGGCATAGGCCAGTTGCACTAAGCTATCTGTGGTTTTGCCCATGGCCGAGACCACCACTACTACCTGATGTCCCGCTGCCACAGTCGCCTTGACCCTGCGGGCTACCGCTTGAATACGCTCGACACTACCGACGGACGTGCCGCCATACTTTTGTACAATCAGTCCCATGGGCGCTCTAAAGAGAATGCTGTCCTATTTTATATTCAGGGCGATGGTTCTTGGCTGTGGCTCCTCTGTGGCGTTAGCGGACTAAAAAATCGCTGTTACACTGGAAATCAGAACTGAATTTCGGAAACGGGTTTCCATGAAACACGCTCAACGCTTTTCCCAACGGCTGAGTCAACTGGCCTTGGTCGTGGGTCTCTCGTTAGCTCCCACTAACATTGGCTTAGCGCAGTCGAGCAATAACAACACCGTTTCCTACAGTCAATTCCTCAAGGCCCTCAAGGCTGATGAAGTCCGCTCCGTCGAACTCTATCAGGAACAGGGGCTAGCCAAGTTTCGCCGCAAAGATCAACCCGAACAATCTCCCCTCCAAGAGGTACGGCTTTTTGATCGCAATCCTGAACTCATAGAACTGCTGCGCCAAGTGAGTACCCGTTATGGCACAACGGTGCGGGTAGTTCCTTCGGGCAGTGATGGTGCCGTTATCGGTGTCATTTCCAACTTGATGTTGGGGTTTTTCCTGTTGATTTTATTCCTGATGATTCTTCGCCGCGCGAGTAATGGACTAGGGGGGCCAGGGCAAATTCTCAACTTTGGTAAATCCCGCGCCCGCTTCCAGATGGAGGCCCAAACAGGAGTGACATTCGATGATGTGGCAGGGATTGAAGAGGCCAAGGAAGAGCTGCAAGAGGTGGTCACCTTCCTGAAAAACTCAGAGAAATTTACCGCCATTGGGGCGCGTATTCCCAAAGGGGTGCTGCTGATTGGCCCCCCAGGGACGGGCAAAACGCTCCTAGCCAAGGCGATCGCCGGTGAAGCCGGGGTTCCTTTCTTTTCCATTTCAGGCTCAGAATTTGTGGAAATGTTTGTGGGCGTGGGTGCCTCCCGCGTGCGGGATCTCTTCAAAAAGGCAAAAGAAAACGCCCCCTGTTTAGTCTTTATTGATGAAATTGATGCCGTGGGTCGTCAGCGGGGTGCCGGCATTGGCGGCGGCAATGATGAGCGCGAGCAAACCCTCAACCAACTGCTGACGGAGATGGATGGCTTTGAGGGCAATACGGGGATTATTGTAATTGCGGCAACGAACCGCCCCGATGTCTTGGATGCTGCCCTACTGCGTCCGGGCCGCTTTGACCGCCAAATTACCGTTGATTTGCCCGGCTACAAGGGGCGCTTACAAATTCTCCAAGTCCATGCGCGGGACAAAAAAATTGCCCCAGAGGTGTCCCTAGAGGCGATCGCCCGCCGTACTCCCGGTTTTTCCGGTGCCGAACTGGCCAACCTCCTCAATGAAGCTGCGATTCTCACGGCTCGCCGCCGCAAACCCGCCATTACCAATGCCGAAATTGACGATGCCATTGATCGAGTGACGATTGGCATGACCCTCACCCCCCTCCTCGATAGTAAGAAAAAGTGGCTCATTGCCTACCACGAAGTGGGTCACGCCCTGCTGATGACGCTTTTGAAACACGCGGATCCCCTCAACAAGGTGACCATTATTCCCCGTTCGGGGGGGGTCGGTGGCTTTGCCCAGCAAATCTTTGATGAAGAGCGGGTGGATAGTGGCCTCTATACCCGCGCATGGCTCCTCGATGAGATCACCATTCTCTTGGGGGGGCGCGCTGCCGAAGTGGAAATTTTTGGCGATGCTGAAGTCACCGTGGGTGCCAGTAGTGACCTACAAGCGGTAGCCAATCTGGCGCGGGAAATGGTGACCCGTTACGGCATGTCGGATTTGGGACACCTCGCCCTTGAAACGCCAAGTAACGAGGTCTTTCTCGGTCGAGATTTGCTGCCCCGTGCAGAATATTCTGAAGCGGTGGCCGTACAAATTGACCGCCAGGTTCGCGAGATTGTGATGCACTGCTATGAAACCGCTCGCAAACTCATCCGCGAGCATCGGGCAGCCATTGATAAGTTGGTGGAACTCATCCTAGAAAAAGAAACCATTGACGGCGATGAGTTCCGTGCCTTGGTGCGCCAATATACCACCCTGCCCGTCAAAGAACCCTCTTGGAAGGCCAGTGCCACGCCTGTTTCCTTTTGTCAGGATACACCGTCAGCCTAGGCAAGGAGGCAAGGGTGAGCCATGAGCGGCAGGCCGTTCGTCACCTCTTGGTCCTCGAAGACAGTGAGGGACGGCGACCCATTTTACTGGAGGCAGCCACCTATTCCATCGGTCGTGACCCCACAAATTCCATTGTGCTGCACTCCAAGATGGTCTCACGGCAGCACGCCATCCTATTGCGCGTGACCAGTCCAGAGACCAATAGCTATCTTTTTCGCCTGATTGATGGTGATTTGCAGGGTCGGCGGAGTACCAATGGCATTCTCGTCAACGGTCAACGGATTGTTGCCCATGATTTGCGCAGTGGCGACATGATTGTCTTTGGGGGCGAGGTGCGCGCCCGTTACTTAACCCTGACCAATATGACCGATGAGGAGTTTGAGGATTTTTGCCGCAGCACCGATGTCTTAGGATTTCTCTCCAAAAGCACCAATCCCTTTGCAACGCTTTTCCCCCTCGGTGAAGGGAATATCGAGAATTTTAGTGAAGCGGCCTTAGTGCGTTTGGCCTCCTATCCGGAGCTAACACCCAACCCGATTTTGGAAGTGGATTTAGAAGGGAGGGTGACGTATCTCAATCCAGCGGCAGTGATGCAGTTTCGGGACTTGCAGCAACAAAAGTTGACTCATCCTCTGCTAGTGGGATTGCCGGAACTCGCCCGCTACATGAAGCAAACCCAAGAAAAAGTCCATGTGCGGGAGGTGGAGTACCAAGGGCGTATCTACGAGCAATCCATTCACTACATCTACGAGAGTAAACTCATCCGCAGCTATGTCATGGATGTTACCGATCGCAAACGAGCCGAGGAACAACTGCGCAACCAAGCCCGCCGTGAGGCCATCATTAACCGCATCATTCAAGCCATGCGCACCACCATGGTGGCAGCGGAGGTTCTGCAAATTACCGCTGACTTACTCCTTGAAGCGTTGGGATCCACGCTTTGTCTGATTACGCAAACCCATGCTCCCAATACCCCTACCTATGCCAGCCGTCCTCAATTGGTCAGCTTACCCAACCACTTGATTGCTCTGAACCAGCGAGCGATCGCCCTGTTTGAACCCGCCCTGCGCAACGGTGAACAGGTGGTCTTGGCGGCTAGTTGTACCGATTTACCGCAGCCGCTGCAAACGGATTTGAGAACTTTCAACGTCAACGCTGTGGTGATGACCCCCTTGGTTTACCTTGGCCAACTCCTTGGGCAAATTACGCTCCTAGATTGTGAGTGGGAACCCAGTGAGGCAACGTCCGTTTTAGTGAGCGATCGCCCGCTTTGGCAACAAACCCTACCTAAATCTTGGACGCCAGAAGATTTAAGCCTCGTCAAAACCATTGCCGATCAGTGTGCCCTCGCGATTCACCAAGCGCAGCTTTACCAACAGGTGCAAGAACTCAATGCGGATTTGGAGCGACAGGTGCGCGCACGGACTGCCGAACTGGAACAGAAAATGCAGGAGCTAGAGAGCCTCAATGCCATTAAGGACGATTTCTTGAGCACCGTTTCCCACGAGTTACGTACCCCCATGGCCAACATGAAAATGGCCATCTATATGCTGAAGCAATTTGCCACCGACGATCGCCAGAAACGCTACCTTGAGATTCTCACCAATGAGTGCAACCGCGAAACGGAATTGATCAATGATTTACTCGATCTGCAACGCCTAGAGGCAGGGCGCAGTCAGATTCAACAGGAGGTGATTGATCTCCACAGTTGGCTGCCTTCAGTGCTCGAGCCCTTCCGCAATCGCATGCAACAGCGGCAGCAATCCCTTGAGATTGTCCGCCCTCCCACTTTGCCGCCCCTGCTTTCCAACCGTCATGCCCTAGCCCGCATCTTAGCTGAGTTACTCAACAATGCCTGTAAGTACAGCCCCGCTGGCGCACAGATTGTTATCCGTTTTGATCCCATCGGGGGCGATCGCCTGCAAATTCAAGTGAGTAATCCCTCCGAGATTCCCAGTGAGGAGCTGCCGCGCATCTTTGAAAAGTTTTATCGCATTCCCAATGCCGATCCGTGGCAACAGGGGGGAACGGGCTTAGGCCTCGCCCTCACCCAAAAGCTGGTAGAGCAATTGCAGGGGGAAATTAACGTTCACAGCGAAGGGGGCATCACCACCTTTACCCTCAGCCTACCCACTGCATCAGGTGATCCCACTGCCTGATAAAATAGGGTGATAACGTTTTTAGGGTGCCATGACCCTTTCGCGAGTCGCTTTAAGTAGCCTACAGCAAGACCTCGATCAGTTAATTCGTCGCTTGGATAGTGTGCCCCATGGCGACGTGATTTACCAAGCTCTGCAACTTTTTCTGGATATTGCTGACGAGGAACTGGAACGACTAGATTGGAAGATTCTACGTTCCTGCCTGCGGGATATGCACCAAGCGCTGCGGGTCTTTGCCCCTTACCGCCATACCCGCAAAATTTCCATCTTTGGCTCTGCGCGCATCCCCTCCACAGCACCAGTCTATGAGATGGCGGTGCGCTTTGCCCAAGTGGCAAGCACCGCCGGGTTTATGATTATCACGGGTGCCGGGGGTGGCATCATGGAGGCGGGCAACAAAGGAGCAGGCCCCAATAAGTCCTTTGGCCTCAACATTGAACTGCCCTTTGAGCAGGGAGCCAATCCCTACATTGAAGGGGATCCGCGCTTGATTCACTTTAAGTACTTCTTTACGCGTAAGCTCTTTTTACTTAAGGAAACCGATGCCATTGCCGTTTTTCCCGGTGGCTTTGGCACCCAAGATGAAGCCTTTGAATGCCTGACCCTCTGCCAAACGGGCAAAGCTCCCCCTAAACCCTTGGTCTTGATGGATGTTCCTGGTGGTACCTACTGGCAACATTGGGATCAGTTTATTCGCCAAGAGCTAGTGGCCAAGGGACTGATTAACGGCGAAGATCAGGAACTTTACCGCATCTGTACCAGTGTTGAGGAAGGCTTGGCTTATCTAAGTGGCTTTTATCGTGTCTATCACTCTAGCCGCTATGTGGGCGATCGCTTGGTGCTGCGGTTGAATCAAGACATTAGTGATGCTGCTCTAGCGGAACTCAATCGCGATTTTCAGGACATTCTCGTGTCGGGGCAGATTGAACGCACTGAACCGTTGCCGCGGGAAGTGGAAGACGAGCAACCCATTAACCGCCCCGCCTTGACCCACACCCTCCATCTGCCGCGATTGATTTTGCACTTTAATCAGCGGGACTACAGCCGTCTTTACCAACTCATCTACCGCCTCAATGGCTTTGCCACGGCGGAGGCTGTGTACCATCCCGAACTCAAATAGGCGATCGCCATTAGATTATTAGTTTTTCACCACCCTTAGAAAGATACACGCCCATGATCGAACGCTATACCCTTGCCCCGATGGGGAATCTCTGGACCGATGCCTACAAATTCAAAACATGGCTGGATGTCGAGATTGCGGTTTGCGAAGCCCAAGCGGAACTAGGTCATATTCCTGCTGACGCCGTCGCTGAAATCAAAGCCAAGGCCAAGTTTGACCCCCAACGGGTGCTGGAAATTGAGGCGGAGGTAAAGCACGACGTTATTGCCTTCCTCACCAATGTCAATGAGCATGTTGGCGATGCCGGGCGCTATATTCACCTTGGCTTGACCAGTTCCGATGTCCTTGACACCGGTTTAGCCTTGCAATTGGTGGCCAGTCTGAGGCTGATCCAAGAGCAGTTGGAGCATCTCATTCAGGCGGTGCGCCACCGCGCCCAAGAACATCGCTATACGGTGATGGTGGGACGCAGTCATGGGATTCATGCCGAGCCAATTACCTTTGGTTTCAAGCTCGCTGGTTGGTTGGCGGAGCTGCTGCGCCACCGCGATCGCCTGTGTCAATTACAGCGCACCGTGGCCGTGGGCAAAATTTCTGGGGCAGTGGGTACCTATGCCAATGTGGATCCGCGCGTAGAGGCGATCGCCTGTCAAAAACTGGGACTGCAACCGGATACCGCTTCAACGCAGGTGATTTCCCGCGATCGCCATGCCGAGTATGCCCAAACCCTTGCCCTCTTGGGGGCAAGCCTCGAGCGTTTTGCCGTTGAAATTCGCAACCTGCAGCGCACCGATGTTCTAGAAGTCGAGGAATTCTTCGCCAAGGGCCAAAAAGGCTCCTCTGCCATGCCCCACAAACGCAATCCCATTCGGTCTGAACGGCTGACGGGTCTAGCGCGGGTGCTGCGGGGCAATGCCTTGGCGGCTCTGGAAAATGTTGCCCTCTGGCATGAGCGGGATATTTCCCACAGTGCGGTGGAACGGGTAATTCTGCCCGATAGCTCGATTCTCAGCCACTTTATGCTGGTGGAGATGACGGACTTGGTGCAAACCCTACAGGTCTATCCGGAGAATATGCGCCGCAATATGAACTGCTATGGCGGTGTCATCTTTAGTCAGCGAGTACTCTTGGCCCTGGTGGAGAAGGGGCTGAGTCGCGAGGCTGCCTATGCCTTGGTGCAAAAACACGCCCATGCCGCTTGGAATCAACCCGACGGCGATTTTGCCGCCAACCTCAAAGGGGATCCAGAAATTCAGCGCTACCTCACGCCAGCGGAACTCGAGGCCTGCTTTAACCCTGAACACCACCTCAGGCACCTCGAGGAAATTTACCAGCGGTTGGGCATCTAGGCCGACTTCAGGTAGGCTTCGAGGTCACTCATCCGAAAGAGCGATCGCAGGGGTACCCCTTGAGCAGCAAAGGCGGCTTCCCCGCCCGCTTGGCGATCCACAATGGCAAGAACCTCATTCACCACATAGCCGGCCTCTTGGAGCCGCAGGACCGCTTTGAGGGCAGACCCCCCCGTTGTGATCACATCCTCTAGCACCGTCACCACCGCCCCTTGGGGCAAGGGGGGACCTTCGATAAAGCTCATTGTGCCGTGGCCTTTAGCTTCCTTGCGCACAATCAGTGCCGCCCGATCCTGCCCCTGCAAGTTGGAGAGGACACTCACTGCCACCACCAAGGGATCCGCCCCGAGGGTGAGACCCGCCACTGCCACTGCTTCAGGGGCTAACTGCGCCAAGAAGAGCCGCCCCACTAGGTAAGCGCCCCGCGCCGATAGGGTCACGGGTTTGCAGTTGATGTAGTAGTGGCTTTTTTGGCCAGAGGAAAGGATAAACTCGCCGGCACGGTAGGCATCACGGCACAGAAGCGCCAAGAGTTCCTGATGCAGGTCAGCAAGGGAATCGTGCATAGTGGTCTCCACTGTTAGGGGGTTGAGCCAGCGGGCACGCGAAACCAATGGGTGGTGCCGTCCTTTTGATCCACAAGTTTGACCCCTTGCGCCAAAAGGAGATCCCGCAGGCGATCGCTCTCGGCATAGTTCTTGGCTTGGCGGGCAGCGGTACGAGCAGCAATCAGGTTTTGAATCTCCTCATCGCTGAGTCCCATCGTTGGCGAAGTTTTTGGCGCCTCCTTGGCCTCTAGACCCAAGACCTGAGCAAGGGCAACCAAGGTATGCCAATCGCGACTCACCGCAGCGGGCGATCGCCCCAACCCTCCGCCATGCAGATAGCGATGTTGCTCCCGATTGAGGGTTTTCGCCAACTCAAAGATCACCGCGAGGGCAGCGGCAGTGTTCAAGTCGTCATCCATGGCCTGACAAAAGGCTTGGCAACTGGGGTGGCTTTTCACGTCTTGCGGCGGCGTGGGGGGGAGGGGAACCTGCTGATTCAAGCGCAGGGCTTCCGCTAGGGTTTGCCAGCCCTTGGCAGCGGCGGTAAGTGCCTCCGGTGTAAAGTCGAGGGGTTTGCGGTACTGCGCCTGCAACACCAACAGGCGTAAGGCCATCGGATCTACCCCTTGAGCCAGCAAATCGCGAATAGTGGTGAAGTTTCCCAATGACTTTGACATTTTCTCGGCGTTAACGGTCACAAAGCCGTTGTGCAGCCAAAACCGTGCAAGGGGCTGCTGGGTCACCGCCTCCGACTGGGCAATTTCATTTTCGTGGTGGGGGAAAATTAAATCCATACCGCCGCAGTGGATATCCACCGTTGCCCCAAAGGCCTGTCGCACCATTGCCGAGCATTCAATGTGCCAGCCAGGACGCCCTTTGCCCCAAGGGGCTTCCCACGGATCATAGACACCCATTTCCTCGGGTTTTGCGGCTTTCCAGAGAGCGAAATCAAGGGGATGGCGTTTGCGCTGCTCTTCTTCCTCAATGCGGCCACTGGCACCGGCCATCAGTTGCTCAAGCTGTCGCCCAGAGAGCTTGCCATAGCTGGGAAACTGCGCCACCGCATAGTAAACATCCCCGCCGGCCACATAGGCATAGCCGCGATCTAGCAAGCCTTGAATCAGATCAATAATTTCTGGAATCACCTCTGTCGCGCGGGGATAGGCACTGGCAGGTAGGATATTCAAGGCCGCCATGTCTTCGTGGTAGGCGGCAATGTAGCGATCGCTCACTGTTACCATGGTTTCACCGTTTTCATGGGCACGGCGCAGAATTTTGTCATCAATATCCGTAAAATTCTGCACATAATGCACCGTGTAGCCCAAGAAGGTGAGATAGCGGCGCAGCACATCCCAAGCCACATAGGAACGGGCATGCCCCAAGTGGCAGTAGTCATACACCGTAACACCACAGGCGTAGATCGTCACCCGCTCTGGGTGCAGGGGAGTAAAGGCTTCAAGGCGGCGAGACAGAGTGTTGTACAGATGTAAGGGCACGGCAATACCCCACAAGGATCAACAGTTGCAGCAGCAAATCGCTCTTTGATAGGATATAGGATAGCAAATTCATCATTATTGAGGACAAGCACACCCCCATGGCCAAAAAAAGCATGATTGAACGGGAAAAAAAGCGGCAACGGCTCGTTGCGAAATACGCTAGCAAACGCCAAGAACTCAAAGCAAAACTGGCCAGTGCCGCAACCCAAGAAGAGATCATGAGCATCCATCGTCAACTGCAACGGTTGCCCCGTAACAGTGCCCCTTCGCGGCTGCGGAATCGCTGCTGGTTGACAGGTCGTCCGCGGGGGTACTATCGTGATTTTGGCCTCTGCCGCAATGCCCTGCGGGAAATGGCACACCAAGGGCTACTGCCGGGAGTTGTTAAGGCAAGTTGGTAAATTGGCTCTGCTACCCTAGAGCTAATACGGTTGAGGCAAAACTATGGCAGAGCGATTATCCCCAGCGGATATTGAGGCACAGCTTGTTAATCTGCCCGGCTGGAAATTGGTGGGCGATCGCCTTGAGCAAACCTTTACCTTCAAAGACTTCCTAGGCTCCATTGCCTTTGTCAATCGCCTTGTGGATCCCGCTGAGCAGGCCGCACATCACCCCGATCTCTCTATCTCTTGGAATCGAGTGACAGTCTGCCTCACCACCCATGATGCTGGCGGCATTACCCAAAAGGATATTGATTTGGCCAAGGTGATCTCCGATCTGGCAGTGGTATAACTTTCGTCAGCATTTGCCAACATTTAAGGATTGGGCAAGGGAAGCAGAACTACGATAGAAAGAAGCAGAACTACGATAGAAAGTAGTGCCCGCGATCGCCCATCCTATGAATACTGCTGAATTACTCGTGAAATGCCTTGAAAATGAAGGCGTGGAATATATTTTTGGTCTGCCGGGGGAAGAAAACCTCGATGTCCTCCATGCCCTGCGTCGCTCCCGGATTCAATTTATCACTACCCGCCACGAACAAGGCGCCGCTTTTATGGCCGATGTCTATGGTCGCCTCACGGGCAGAGCGGGGGTGTGTCTCTCGACCCTTGGCCCCGGTGCCACCAACTTAATGACGGGTGTTGCGGATGCGAACCTCGATGGCGCTCCCCTTGTGGCCATTACAGGACAAGTGGGGACAGATCGCATGCACATCGAGTCCCACCAATATCTGGACTTGGTGGCCATGTTTAGCCCGGTCACCAAATGGAATGCCCAGATTGTCCGCCCTAGCATTACACCGGAAATTGTTCGCAAGGCCTTTAAGATTGCCCAGAATGAAAAGCCGGGGGCGGTTCACATTGATGTGCCCGAAAACATTGCTGCTATGGAAGCCGAGGGCTATCCCCTCAAGCCCAGCCCGCCGGAAAAAACCTATGCCTCCTTCCAGAGTATTCTCAAGGCCGCTGAACTGATTAATGCTGCCGAGAACCCCCTGATCTTGGTGGGAAACGGCGCCATTCGTGCCCACGCTGCCGCTGCTCTCACCCATTTTGCCGAAAAGCTCAATATCCCTGTAGCCAATACATTCATGGGCAAAGGGGTCATTCCCTATCAGCACTCCCTTGCCCTGTGGACGGTGGGACTCCAGCAACGGGACTACATTAGCTGCGGTTTTGATCACGCTGATTTGATTATTGCCGTTGGCTATGACTTGATTGAGTACTCCCCCAAAAGCTGGAACCCCGATGGCCGCTTGCCCATTATCCATATTGCGGCCACCCATGCGGAAATTGACAGCAGCTACATTCCTGAGGTGGAGGTGGTGGGCGATATTTCTGATTCGCTCTATGAAATTCTCAAGCGTGCCGATCGCCAAGATAAGCCCACTCCCTATGCAGTCCAACTGCGTCAGGACATTGTTGCCGACTATTGCCAATATGCCCAAGATGAGAGTTTTCCCGTCAAGCCGCAAAAGCTCATCTATGACCTGCGCCAAGTGATGGGACCAGAGGACATTGTGATTTCGGATGTCGGTGCCCACAAGATGTGGATTGCTCGCCACTACCATTGCGATCGCCCCAACACCTGCTTAATTTCCAATGGCTTTGCCGCCATGGGCATTGCCGTGCCGGGGGCAGTAGCGGCCAAATTAGTCTATCCGCAGCGGCATGTGGTGGCAGTCACCGGCGATGGGGGCTTCATGATGAATTTCCAAGAACTGGAAACAGCGCTGCGGTTGGGCACTAACTTTACAACCATCATCTTTAATGATGGCGGCTATGGTCTCATTGAGTGGAAACAGCAACGCTACTTTGGTGAGTCGGCCTATGTCCACTTTGGCAACCCGGATTTTGTGAAGTTGGCCGAAAGCATGGGACTCAAAGGCTATCGCATTGAAGCGACTGCTGACTTTATTCCAACTCTGAAAGCCGCCCTAGGGCAGTCTGTCCCCAGTATTATTGATGTTCCGGTGGACTACACTGAGAATCTGCGCTTCAATCAACGCCTTGGGGAACTGAGCTGCGAGACCTAGGCCACATGCTCTACCCGCATCCAAGGGGCATAGGGATTGAGAAATCCCATTACGCTAAGCCGCTGGCCGTGTTTGGCAGTTTGCAGGCGATCGTTCACAGTGGGGTGGAGTGTTACCAAAGGCCAAGACTCTTGATCGGTGCGCAGTTGATAGGCCTGCTCTCCCAGTTGGACGAATTCGCCAGTCAGCGTTTGCATTCCTGCGCTCACGGTCATTGGTGTTGGCTGGGCGATCGCCACCGTCCAAGGCAGGGGAAGGGCAGGATCAAAGGTCTCTAACGCTCGGAGTTGCCAAGCTTCCCACTCTGGATGCAGCAGCGGCAGATTAAAGAAGGGAAAAATTGCCTGTCGGCACTCCTGAATAAGAGACCTGAGGTCAAGGGCACCCACCAGCTCCTGGGGAGATTTCCTTTGGCGAATGGCTGTCGCCGCCAACCACCCTGCCCCTTGGCCAATGCCCATCACCACAGGCTGTAAGCGGGTGGCTCCATTGGCGATATGGGTCACGGAGATATTTTTCTCTGCCACTAAAAAGCCCTCTACCCGCTGGGGAATCAAGGTCGTATAGGGAATCACAAAGGGTGTCCCTGTCCAACGACCGCCCCAACGGATGGACTTAGGCATCAGAGGAAGTTCCATCCCCGGATAGTGGTGATCGTTGAGATAGTTGCCGATGGCGATGCCTGTGTAGTGACCTTGGGCATCAACGGGCGGTAGAGCACTGGGGAGAATATCCTGCTCTTGAATGGTCGTGACACCAATCAGGCGACGACTTTCGCGGTAGTAGGGATGGAGTGCATAGGCACCGCCCCCCAGTTGGTCAGGGAATCTTGGAAAAGTATCCTCCGCGAGACCATAGCGGCGACCAAAGTGGCGTTGGATGTAGCAGGCAAAATCCTGCGCGTGCCAGCGGGCTTCTTGACAAAAGGCCTGTCGCTCTTGAGGAGAGCCAACCAGCCGTTCCAGACCCACCCCATAGTCGTTTCCCTGCTGCGGCCAGTTGAGCATAAAGCGATTTCCCGGTAGGCGGCCATAGTTGAGAAAGTGCTGCAGGTCATAGCCTGCCCAAGCCCCCCTAAACTTGCGCTCATCCCACAGGGGGGAGGGGGGAATCTCTGGGGCGGTTGCACCTTCACCGTAGTCCTGCAACACGACAATCCATGTGGGGGCTTGAACGGGATAGGTCTGCGTCAGGGGTGTGGGGGCTAAGGGGGCGGAGGGTTCTTGGGTTTCCGCGTGCCACTCCCACCCCCAGCGATGGGGAATCTCTCCTAGAGCAAGAAGATCGCCGAGTTCTGTAGCGTCAATGGTGATTTGGGCATGGATGGTGAGGCTGGTAAATTCCACGCCGAGGATGCGATCGCCTTGGCGCAAAACCGCTTGGGGAAGATCACCAACCATCCACGTCAAGTTCGGGGTTGCCTTGACCCACTCGGCAAACAGATCAGCGGCGGCCTTTGGCTCAAAGGTGAAGAAACTCACCCAAGCATGATCTAGCCCCCCCGGCTGTCTGCGGGCGATCGCCCGCAGAAACTTGCCCCACAGGCCGGTTTGCCATGCCATCAGTTCATTGCCATCAGGGGCAGCTACCCCCGCACTCGTGAGCATGCCGCCAAGCCAAGGGGTTTCACTGACAAGTACCGTTTGGGCGCCCATTCGCGCCGCCGTTAGGGCAGCAGCTACCCCCCCTGTCCCACCGCCAACAACAAGTACCTCAGTGCGCAGGGTTTGCCTCACTGTTGCGGTTCCTTGGGATCAGTAATCAATCCCCAGCGATCGGGGGGCCAAAAGCGAATGGCGGCACGACCAATAATGTAATTGCGCGGTACCACTCCCCAGCAGCGGCCATCAAAGCTGTTATTGCGGTTATCTCCTAAAACCAAGTAGCTATTGGCAGGAATCACCTGCGGCTGTGCCAAATAGGGCTGCATGCCCGCACAGGTATCCACGGAGGTAAATGTTGCAGGCGCAAGATAGGGTTCGGGCAGGGGTTGATTGTTGACATAGACCCGCCCTGCCCGCAGTTCGACGCGATCGCCCGGCAGGCCCACCACCCGTTTGATAAAGGCATCGCGAAAGCCCGCCTGCTGAAGCGTGGGGGTTGGATTAAACACAATGATGTCGCCGCGATGGGGCGGATGGAAGTAATAGCTGATTTTTTCAATAATCAGGCGATCGTTAATCAGCAGGGTTTCTTCCATGGAGCCAGTGGGGATATAGCGTGCCTCGGCCACAAAGGTTCGAATACCAAAGGCTAGGACAGCCGCTAGTCCCAACGTTTTGGCCATTTCCAACCACCAAGGTTCTGTGGCCTTTTTGGTCTTGGCTGTCACTGATTCAGGGGTAGAAGCATTTGTGGGTGGCACTTTGCCATCGGACATAGGAAGGAATCTCGCAAACACTCAAAAGAAGCCATGCACTCCACGATACTACAGCGATATCAGGCTAGCGGTTACTGTTTGATCTTCAGGATGAGCTAGGGCATGAGTTAGAGGAATCGCAGGATCTGCTCAATCATGTACTGGGCTTGGGCAGCATAACTACCGCCAAAAAGATTGAAGTGATTGAGGATGTGGTACAAGTTGTAGATTATTTTCCGTTGCCCATAGCCAGCAGGGAGGGGATAGGTGGCATTGTAGCCCTCATAAAAGGCCGCAGGAAAGCCGCCAAAAAGTTCGCTCATCGCTAAGTCCACTTCGCGATCGCCATAGTAACTGGCAGGGTCAAAAATCACCGGTTCCCCTGTGCGACAAAAAGCAGCATTTCCCGACCAGAGGTCGCCGTGAACCAAGGTAGGGGTTGGCTCATGGTTCAGGAGTTCTGGAATGGCTTCTAGGAGCTTCTCCGCCTTGGGAAAGTGTCCGCCGCGCCGACGGGCAAGATCAAACTGGTAACGCAGGCGAGCTTCACGGAAAAACTCCCCCCAGTTGTCTGACCAGGGGTTGATTTGGGGGGTGGCACCAATGGTGTTATTTTCTGGCCAGCCGTAGCGATCGCTCGTCCCCTTGAGGTGCAACTGCGCCAGTGCTACCCCCATCTGCCACCAATCGCCAGCACTAGTGAGGGGTAAGTATTCCAAGACTAGAAAACTCGCGTCCTCCACCACCCCCCATAGCAGGGGAAGGGGAACGCGGATCGCTTGCACGTTGGCGATCGCCCCCAGGGCATGGGCTTCAGCAGCAAACATGGCCTGCCGCTCGGGGCGATTGAACTTAATAAAGAGGGTTTGCTCTGGATGTTGCCACACATAGGCGGTGTTGATACTGCCACCCCCTACTGACAGGGCTTTGCCGTCATGGAGCCGCTGACCTGTTGCTGCGGCAAATTGATCCCACAACTGTTGCCAGCGACCCACACCCTCAACCCTTAATCGTCGTAAATGCGGCACTCAGCAGCATCAGGGTTGTCATCACAGTACTGCTGGAAGGAGGTTTTGTGATCCTGCTGCTCAGCGCGTTGGTGGGCAGCTTCCGCTTGCAGTTCCTCAAGGGCATCCCAAGCGGCGGCACACTGTCCAGAGGTTGCCCCTTCGGTGTCACAGATTTTGTGGGCTTCCTCGCGGGCTTGTTCAATTTGTTTCTCAAGATTACTCATAGAGCCTTTATTGAATCACCGTATTCAGTTTACAGCCCTTTTCTGGGGTATGGGGTGGAGAGAAGAGATGGAGTGCTCCCCTAGCTCAGCTTTTACAGTGCTAAGCACATATTGTCTTTGTGAAAAGGGCTGTATGCAATCTGCCCAAGGGCAGGAATGCCGTTACTCCACTCTAGCAATGAATGCCCTGAACTGCCAGTTGGAGAAGGGGCTTCCCCCCTCCAATCCCTAAAGAGTACTGCCGGCAACGGTTGCTTCACTGACTAGGCTGGGGGCGGATTGGGTCAGTTGAGCATAGAGGGGCAGATGGTGCTGCGCCACAGCGGGTAGGGCGGCATGGACATGGCTAGCGATCGCTGTCGTGGTCACATCGTAGGTTTGGGTGGCCAGCTTAGGATACATTCCCACAGCAATAATCGGCACCAAGAGGGACAGGGCAATGAAGGTTTCGCGGGGATTGATGTCCAACAGCAGTTTGTCAAACATCTCGCCCGCTTGTTTGCCCGTAAAGACACGGCGCACCATCGAGAGCAGATAGACGGGCGTGATAATCACCCCCACGGCAGCGAGGAAAATCACCCCCACTTTGAAGGTGGTGGAGTAGGCATCACTGTTGGTCAAGCCCAAAAAGACAGTGAGTTCACTGACAAAGCCACTCATGCCAGGCAGCGCCAGCGAGGCCATAGAGCCAGCGGTAAAGAGGGCAAAGGTTTTCGGCATGGATTGGGCAATGCCGCTCATTTTTTCCATGGCCAAAGTGTGGGTGCGATCGTAGGTCACCCCCGCTAGGAAGAAGAGCACAGCCGCAATCAAACCGTGGGAGAGCATTTGTAGCATCGCCCCATTGAGACCAATGCCATTGAGGGCACCAATGCCCAGCAGCACAAAGCCCATATGGGAAATTGAAGAGTAGGCCAGCCGCCGCTTTAGATTCTCTTGGCCAAAGGCAGTCAGAGCGCCATAGACAATATTCACAACCCCAAGGGCAATGAGAACCGGCGCAAAGTAGATATGGGCATCGGGAAGCATTTGCAGGTTAAAGCGAATCAGGCCATAGCCCCCCATTTTCAAGAGCACGCCCGCCAGCACCATGGAGACCGGGGCAGAAGCTTCACCGTGGGCATCGGGTAACCAAGTGTGCAGTGGGAAAATGGGCAGTTTGACACCAAAGGCAATCAGGAAGCCACCATAGGCAAGCAGTTCGAGTGCCAAGGGATAGTTCTTGAGACCCAAGACCGCCATGTTAAGCGTAAAGTCACCGCCATAGAAGGCCATCCCCAAGCCAGCAAGGAGGATAAAGAGGGAACCAACGGCAGTGTAGAGGATGAATTTGGTAGCGGCGTATTGGCGTTTGGCACCCCCCCAGATGGAGATCAACAGATAGACGGGTACCAGTTCCAATTCCCAAATCAGGAAGAAGAGGATCAGGTCTTGGGCGGCAAAGACACCAATTTGGGCACTGTAGAGCGCCAACATCAGGAAATAAAATAAACGCGGCTTTTGCTTCACTTGCCAAGCCGCAAAGATTGCCACTGTGTTTACCAGACCCGTCAGCAAAATCAGGGGGACGGCAAGGCCATCAACCGCTAGGGACCAGTTCAGGCCGATTTGCGGCAGCCAAGGCACGGTTTCCACCATTTGGATCTGGGCGGATTGAGCATTGTAGTGCTGCCAGAAAACCATGGCCGAAAGGCCAAATTCGAGGAGTGCGATCGCTAGGGCGTACCAGCGGACTGTTTTCCCCTCACGGTCGGGCAACACGGGAATGAAAAGGGCTGCCACCAAAGGCAGCAGTGTGAGTACAGTCAGCCAAGGAAATTGGACATTCATCAGACAACCCCCCAAGGGACGAGTCCAGTAATCTGTTCAAGTATTTGAATAAGAATATATACCTATTTGCTGAATGTTGCAAATTGTTAAGCATTTTTCTAAGTTATAGGGTTTATAGCACTGATATTGACAAAAATCTATTCTATAGGGAATTGATATTGATCTGAATAAAGTTAAGATGGAGGTTGACGTGCCGAAGGTTCCTCACCGTTGGTTGCGGCGGTGCAGTTTTATGGCAAAAGGCGAGGCGTAACAGCAAAACAGAATGTTACAGTTTGTTCTAAATACCAAGGTATCTGTGGGTTGGGTCTGATGATTTTCTTGGAAGCCTGTGTTTTTGTCACTATCCTCGTTGGTTTTTTAGCCACGATTGTCAAAAAAAATCTGCTGATGAAGATTGTGACAATGGATGTCATGAGTACTGGGGTGGTGGCTTTGTTTGTGGTGATTGCCACCCACAGTGGTTTGGTCACGCCTATTGCCCGTGGGGGTGCCTTTGATGTTGCCTACGCCGACCCGGTGCCCCAAGCCGTGATTTTAACCGCGATCGTGATTGGCCTTTCGATTCAAACGCTGATGCTGGTGGCGGCAATGAAGCTAGCGCGGGATAACCCAACTTTAGAAACACCAGAAATTGATCAAAAGTATCTGTAGGAAGTAGCAATGACGGAGCTGGCGATCGCTTGGATTTTGTTGCCTTTTGTGGCAGGCTTAACGCTTTACTTATTGCCCCTCTTGGCGCGGGGTCTGACGCTGGCGATCGCCGTTGTTTCCCTCTGTGTCGGCTTAGGCATCACCATCAACCAAGTCAACACTGCGTTTGTCCTTCTCGATAGCTTTGGCATTTCCCTACGCATTGACCCCCTCAGCGGCTACTTTATTGTCACCAATGCCCTTGTGATTTTAGCGGCGCTGTTCCATACGTGGCAGGCAGGTTACAAGGCGTTCTTTTATGTTTTGCTGTGTCTGCTCCACGGTTGTGCCAATACCGTCTTTACTTCAGCGGATTTCCTCAGTCTCTACGTCAACATTGAGGTGCTGGGGATTGTTGTTTTTCTTCTCATTGCCTACCCTCGGAGCGATCGCCCCCTTTGGATTGGGCTGCGCTATCTCATGGTCAGCAATGTGGCCATGCTGTTTTATCTCATGGGAGTAGCCTTGGTTTATCAGGCAAGTCATACGTTCGCTTTTAGTGCTTTGAGGCAAGCGCCGCCGGAGGCAGTCGCCCTGATCCTGATGGCATTGTTAGCCAAGGGCGCCATTTTCATTAGTGGGCTTTGGTTGCCCCAAACTAACGTCGTTGCTGCTCCTGTAGTTGCTGCTCTCCTAGCCGGCATTGTCGAAAATGCTGGGGTGTTTAGCCTTGCTCGCGTCAGTCTGCTCCATAGTGACATTGCGGATATTGTGGGGTTGTTTGCCCTCGCCTCGATCTTTTTGGGAGCGGTGTTGGCCTTAGTCGCCGAGGATATACGCCGGCTGCTCAGTTTTAGTACCCTTGGCCAACTGGGATGGGTGATTATTGCTCCCCCGGCGGCGGGTTTGTATGCCCTCATGCACGGCTTAGCCAAGGCCAGTCTTTTTTTGAGTGTGGGGGAACTGCGCCACTATCGTCTGAGTGAATTGCGCCAAGAGGGTCTGCCGCGCCCAGTGGCGATCGCCCTGATGATGGCTGGTTATGGCATTGTTGGTGTCCCCCTCCTTGGGGGATTCCCCGCTAAGGCCTTGACCCTAAGTTACCTTGAGCCTTGGCAGCAGGGACTCCTCTACGGTGCTGGCTTTTTGACCGCCACAATTTACAGCAAATTTCTCTTTTTGCCCCGCTATCCGAGCAAGACCCCCATGCCTGTGGGCTACAGTGCCGCCACAATGGTGCTCTTGGGTGGGCTAGCGCTGGCCAATGCGGGCTACATGGAAGCCTACAGGAGTGGCATGGGTTTGTTCCGCGCTGTTTTGCCCCCCTTGGTGGGCTGTGGCTTAGTGGCCTTGGGGGTCTCCCGCTGGGAGTCTGCTTGGCGAGGGGCTTGGGAACGCCTAGAGCATCTTCTAGGAGTGATGTTATTGCTCTTACTTGGCTTGGTGGGGTTAGCCCTATGAATTACTTGAACTTTGCCCTGCGCCTGACGATTTGGCTGCTGCTGACGGCGGACTTTGGTTTGGTCAATCTGGCGATTGGAATTCTGGTTTCGCTCCTGCTGCCCCAAGGGCAGGGGGGGGTAGCAACCCTACGGCAGTGGCTGAGTACCCTCAGGAAAGTGGCGGTGGCTGTTCCCCGAGCTTATATTGAAGCTATTGAAATGATGGTGCGTCCCCATCGGCATGAAGCGATCGTCTGTGAACCCGTTGATCCGACTCGTGCCCCCGCTCTGATTTTTCTGGACATTTTTACGATTACCTTCACCCCCAAGACGATCGTGCTGCACTACGACGAGGAGGGCTGGTTTGAAGTGCACCAACTAGTGGAGCGCAGACCCGAAAAATGACGGCCTTTTTAGTCATCATGCTGCTGATTCTGGGTATTCCCCTCTATGCTGCTTGGAAGGGGGAGCACATCTGGTCGAAGATGTTGGCCTTTGCCAGTATTGCCACAAAAGCAGCAATTATGATCTTGCTGGTGTCGGTGCAGCGGGATGATTGGATGATTGGCATTGTGGGGGTGATTATTCTTAGTGTGGGCAATGGTGCCCTGATGCTACTGGCGCAGATTTTGCGGCGACTACGGGATGTCGCCAATCTCTAGGGAGGGGGTCAGTGATTTTACAGTGGATCAGTTATGCCTGTATTAGTTTTGGTCTCTTTCTTTGGCTGTGGGGAACGTGGCCGCTGGTAGGTCGGCGATCGCCCCTCTATAAACTGCATTTTTTGTCAGTCTCCGATACCTTGGGTTCGATGGCGATCATGATCGGGGTATTACTCCGCATTCCCCGCGAATGGCCGCTTCTGGTCTTGGCATTGATCTCCCTCGCCCTCTGGAACACCATTCTAGGCTACGTTTTGGCCTACTGCTCCCAAGGGGAGGACACCGATGGATAGCTGGCTCATCGCTGTCACTGCACTCTTGCCCCTAACGGCTCTCATGCTGGTGTTTCAGGACAATCCCTACCACGCCCTTGTAATTCGCGGCATTATTGGTGCCGTGGCGGCCCTTCTCTATGCCATTCTCGGTGCTGCCGATGTGGCATTGACCGAAGCCCTTGTGGGAACGATGCTCTCAATTATGCTCTACGCCGTTGCAGTACGCTCTTCCTTGGTGCTGCGATTGGGCATCTTAGCTTCGGCACTCTCCACCGATAGCTTGGATCACTTGCTGGCAGCCATTCGTGAAGCCGTTGCCCCCTATCATTTGCGCGTTGAATTAATCATCTATCCCACGTTTGAGCAACTCAAAATAGCGCTCCGCGATCGCGAGATCCACGCCCTATGCGCTGAAGAAACCACTCAATTATTAACAATGACCCGTGTGGCACGCCTCTACACCATCCTCAAGCCCCACCTCACCAGTCTCACAGAACTCGTGTATTACCCCTTGCCCAGTGAAGAGGAGTCAGCGGCATGATTTGGCTCTATGGCATTGCGGCAGTGCTACTGCTGGTGAAAATGCTGATGATCCCCACCCTGCCTGCGGTACCAACGATTCCCATTGTCGAAACCCTTGTTAACCAGAGTGCGATTCCCAATGCCGTGACCGCCGTGATTTTGTGCAATCGCCTGTACGACACCATTTTTGAGGTGGTGGTATTCACCCTTGCCATCATGGGGGCGCAGTATCTACTCAGCAATGAAAAACCCCTTGGCCACGTTAGCCGCTTTAATGATCAGCCCTCGATTGTTTTGGCAAGATTTGGTGCCACCATTTGCTCCCTTGTGTGTATTGAGTTGGCCTTGCGGGGGCACCTGAGTCCGGGGGGCGGATTTGCGGCTGGCGTTGCTGGTGGGACGGCGATCGGTCTTGTGGCTATTACCTCAGCGCCAGAGTGGCTAGAGAGCATTTATCGTCGCTTCCATGCCGCCACATGGGAAAAAATCTCCGTGATTGTTTTTATTCTCTGCGGTGCCAGCCTGTTGATGGGAGCGGCACTGCCTGCGGGACGATTTGGTACGCTCCTTAGTGGCGGCTGGATTCCTTGGTTGAATATCCTCATTGCCCTGAAAGTGGCCTTGGGGTCGTGGGCAGCAGTGCTGACGTTTATTCGCTATCGTGGCTTGCTCTAATCCAAGAGTCACGGCGAGGCAACGGTGGTGTATTTTGCCGGAGTTAGAGAGAGCTTCGTTGTTGATTACGGATCATGCACCGACTCACCCGAAAGGGGCGGCAAGCGGCAGGTTCCGAGGTGTGATTTCTACCGAAATACTCTCCTAATTTAGACGTGATTGAGCACAACTTTTGTGGGCTGAAGCGAGCGCGGATGTATGCAGGGTCAAACAGTGGGATTGATGAAGTGATTCGCAGCTATTGTCTTGGATAATGTCTTAATTCTTTATCAGAATAGCGATACTGATGCGTGACCAGAGTGACAAAGTTGCGCAGTAGTTGCAGGCCGATCTTGCCCGACTTTTCCGGGTGAAATTGACAAGCAAAGACATTCTTGTGGGCGATCGCGGCTGTTACGGTTTGCTGACCATGAGTTACCGTTGCCGCCACTAACCTTGGATCAGCGGGGACAACAAAGTAGGAGTGGACAAAATAGACCCAAGGGGCGGGGGGTAAATTCTGCCAGAGGGCACAGGCGGATTGGGTCAAGGTCAGTTGGTTCCAACCCATGTGGGGGATTGTGAGGCCGGGTGCTGACTGAAAGCGCTGCACTTTGCCCGCAAAAATACCAAGGCCGGGTTCTGTTCCCTCTTCGCTGCATTCAAAGAGGACTTGAAGGCCAAGGCAAATCCCCAGAAAGGGCATTCCTTGCTGAATTACTTGGTGAAGAACCGGCACCAGCTCCCGCTCGCGCAGATGGGTCATGGCTGGGTCGAAGGCACCCACGCCGGGGAGTACCACAGCATCGGCGGCAACAATCTCACTGGGGCGATCGCTGACTAAGGGTCTTGCCCCTACCACATCAAGGGCTTTACTAACGGAATGTAGGTTGCCCATATCGTAGTCAATGATGGCGATCGCTAGTGCGCTCACAGCAGACTTCCCCAAAAGTAACCCTACTCATTCTACAGGGGTGTTCATCACCGCTTGCCTTGCATCCCGCACAATGCGAATCCCTCCCCAGAACACAAGGCTAGCAATGCCAAACCCCACAATCAAGTCAGGATAAGGGGACTGCAAGAGGGCGACTAGCCCCCCAGCAATCATCACACTGACATTGGCAATCACGTCATTTTGGGTAAAAATCCAACTGGCGCGCATATGCACTTCCCCTCGCCGATGTTTAGCAATCCGGTAAAGGCAGTAGCCATTGGCCACCAGTCCTAGAAAAGCGATCGCCATCATCCAATCAGCCTCTGGTGCATTACCTGCTAAAAGGCGACGAATCACGTCCCCCAAAATTAAAACTGCAAGGGTCATCTGAAAAAGACCACTCAGAGCTGCTGCACGGGTTTTCTGCTTTGGAGAACGCCCCACGGCATAAAGGGAAAGGCTATAAACGAGAGCATCGGCAAGCATATCCAGAGAATCAGCAATCAACGCTGTGGAATGGGCAAGAATGCCGCTACCCAACTCCACTAGAAACATCCCTAAATTCACAAGAAGTACGATGCGCAGGGTTTTGCGCTCCGCTGCATTTTTCGCTTCAATATGGCAACCGCAATCGGACATTTGCTTTCCCCAAATACTTTTAGATAATCGGCGGGAAGCCCCGCGCTCTTCCGAAGGGGAGCGTCAGGATGAGAGCTAGGGGCGCTGAGGGGGTTCGCTGCCCCCGAAGTGCCCGAGCGAGGGGGGTCTTGCTGTGCAATAAGTGTGTGCTATAACCATAATTGTGCTATAGTCATCGCCCAATCGTCAGGCGGCTAAATCCAGCCTGAATAAAAGTTTTGCCGATGCGGGGAGAGCAGGGTTCCTAAACAACATCCTGCCGTACAAAGCTGCAAACGCTGGGCGGTGGGTCGGGAAGGTTAACCCCGCTGGCACATCTCAGTATTGTGCAAATTGCCTGAACCGAGTCCCCAAGGAGTGGTCTGACCGCTGGCATGAATGCTCTCATTGTGGCGCATCCATGTCGCGAGACATCAACTCGGCGAAACTCATCAAAACAGTGGGCCTAGGGCATCGGCTCACTATAAAACGCGAAGGTCGAAAGAGTGGAGAAGCCCGCCCTCTACGCGAAGGAGGGTCGGGAGTATGTCACGATATTATTCGGATTATTCGGAAGATCGCGGCTCGCAGAGCAACACGCGTTGATTTTTACTCCTTGCTTTGCTCAATCTGAATGACTACTGCAACACGCATAGAATACGATTCCCTAGGTGCCATTGAGGTCCCAGCGGACTGCTACTGGGGTGCCCAGACAGCGCGTTCCCTCAAGTATTTTCCCATTGGTGGCCTGCGGATGCCCCTAGAGGTGATCCATGCCATGGCACGGCTAAAAAAGGCGGCAGCGATCGCCAACCGCGATTTAGGGGTTTTAGCTGCCGACAAAGCGGCATGGATTATTCAAGCCGCCACTGAGGTGATAGAGGGACGCTGGGATGATCAGTTTCCCCTCTCCATCTGGCAGACGGGCAGCGGTACCCAAACCAATATGAATGTGAATGAGGTGATTGCTAACCGTGCCATTGAACTGGCGGGGGGCGTTAAGGGGAGCAAAACGCCAATTCACCCCAATGATCATGTGAACTGTAGCCAGTCCTCTAATGACACCTTTCCAACAGCAATGCATATTGCCACGGTGATTGAGCTTCAGGAGCGACTGCTGCCGATGCTGCGGCGGCTACTGGCGGTATTGCAGGACAAAGTAACGGCCTTTGCGGACATTATTAAGATCGGGCGCACCCACCTTATGGATGCAGTACCTCTCACCCTGGGTCAGGAATTCTCAGGTTACGCCAGTCAAATTGCCGCCTGTCAAGCCCATATTGAGTACGTATTAGAGCATCTCTATCCTCTTGCCATCGGTGGTACCGCCGTCGGGACGGGTCTGAATGCGCCGCCGGGCTTTGGCGATCGCGTGGCAGCGGAGTTGACGCGAATGACGGGGTATCCCTTCCGCAAAGCTGAAAATCCCTTTGCCGCTCTGGCAGCCCATGATCCCCTAGTGATGCTCAGTGGTGCCCTGAAAACCTTAGCTGCAGCGATGATGAAAATGGCCAATGATATTCGCTGGTTGGCCTCAGGCCCTCGCTGTGGATTGGCGGAACTCATTCTACCCGCCAATGAACCGGGGTCATCCATTATGCCCGGCAAGGTGAACCCTACCCAATGTGAAGCCCTGACAATGGTGTGTGTGCAGGTGATGGGCAATGACGCAGCAGTGGGGATAGCCGGCAGCCAGGGCAATTTTGAACTGAATGTCTTTAAGCCCCTGATCATTCACAATGTGCTGCGCTCGATTGAACTCCTGAGTGACGCGGGGCAGACCTTTACCCAGTTTTGTCTTGCAGGCATCGAACCAAATCGGCAGCAAATTCAGAGCTACTTAGAGCGCTCCCTCATGCTGGTGACGGCCTTGAACCCCTACATTGGCTACGACAAGGCGGCAGCCGTCGCGAAAAAGGCCTATAGCGAAGGTAAAACCCTCAAGGAAGCGGCGGTGGAATTGGGGTACCTCACGGCGGAGGAATTTGATCAGTGGGTGCGGCCAGAGTTGATGCTGGGTGAAAAGGGCACCAGTTGACCCCGCAGGGATTGCTGCCAAAAGGGGGTATTGCGTGCGCGCGATCGCAGGCTTTGGTGTGTGACTTGCCAAGTCGCCGTCGGATCAAAAAGAACAAAGTTGCGACTGTTCAGTTCAAGGCGGGGTGGCTCAATGCCTAGAATGCGAGCGGGTGCTGTACTGAGGGCATGCCACAGATCAACAGCACTCAAGTATTCCTTGACAACCAGTTCCTGCCAGAGGGCGGGGAGGGCTAATTCAAGGCCAATGGCGCCGGGGAGGGCCTCCGCGAAGGACACCATTTTTTCCTCGTAGAGTAGAGGGGTATGGTCAATGGCGATCGCCTCAATCACCCCTGTTTTCACTCCCTCAATCAGGGCTTGGCGATCGCTCGTCGTTCCCAGCGGCGGGTCTAGGCGCAGATTTGGATCGTAATTGACTAGATCCTCCACGCTAAAGAGCAGGTGCAGCCATGAGACACTGGCACTCACGTGATCGGGCTTCTCCTTGGCCAGAATCTCCACACTGCGAGCCGTTGACAGACGCATGAGGTGAATCGGCGTTGAGACGGTGCGTGCCAATTCCAAAATCGCCAATAGGGGAATGGTTTCGCAGCAGACCAGTTGCTCCACCAAGCCCAAACGAGTGGCGACTCCACTTTGCCGCGCCACCCCCTTCGCCGCCAAGGCCGAATCAAAAGGCCAAAGGGCCACGGGTTTCCCCAGGGGCTGGAGATAAGTGAGTGCCCGCTGTAGCAAGGGCCAGTGGGTCAATCCGCAGTCATCACAAAAGCCGACCACGCCACTGGCTGCCAGTTCCGCTAAATCCGTGAGCGCCGTTCCCTTGCATCCTTGGGTGAGTGCACCCCAAACCCGCACCTGTGACCAAGCGGTGGGCGGTATCTGCCGTTGTAATGCTTGCCAAAGGGCAGGATCATCAATCACGGGTTCGGTGGTGGGCAAGAGGGTTAAATGCTGCACCCCTCCAGCAGCAGCAGCGGCCAAAAGGCTGTCTAGGGTTTCTCGCGCTTCATAGCCCGGTTGACCACTGTGGCTGTAGAGATCCACCAAGGGCGGCGCCAAAACCCAATCGGCTGCTGGAATGATTTCCGCGGCAGCGGGCACATCCGCCGGGGCGATCGCCACCAGTTGATCCTCTGCTAGCAGCACATCTGCGTGTTGATCTTGGCGGTTGACCGGATCCAGCAGCCGCACCTGTTGCAACAGTCGCCACAGCATGGCCTACAAGGCTCCCGCCGCTGTCCGATCCAGCACGCCCCCCAGATGGGTGGTGATATTCACTGCCTGCAATCGCGGCAGACCACCCTTGAGGGGATAGTCAATCACCGTAACACTGCCATTCCCCTGCTTAAAGAGCCAGAAGTTTTCAATGCCAAGGCCAAGGATGTGGCAGAGCAGGACCTTATTGGTGGCATCGTGAGCCACGACCAAGACATTGTGGGGGGTGGGGGCATTGATTTGCCAGCGCCTAATCCATTTTTCCCATGCCCTGACCACGCGATCGCGCACCTGTTCGAGGTTTTCCCCGTTGGGCATTTGCACAAGGGCAGGGGTAGTCCGCCAGCGTTCCAGTTCCCCCGGATAGGCCGCCTCCACCTCCGGTTCAAACTTGCCCTCCCAATCACCGTGGCTAATCTCTGTAAGGGCTGGTTCTAGCTCTAGCGCTACATCAGGGTGGTACTGCAAAATCGCCAAAGCCGTATCCTTGGGACGCAGGAGGGGACTACTCAAGGCATGGTGGAAAGGCACCTCCTTGAGGAACTCAGCGACCGCCGCCGCTTGGGCACGGCCATTTTCATTGAGGGGCACATCAATTTGCCCTTGGAAGCGTCCCTCGCGATTCCAGTCCGTTTCACCGTGGCGAACCAGAAAGATGCGCAGCGTTTGCTCCTTAAAGCGGGGCTGGGGAAAGGGATCATTGAGATGGCTAGTGAGATTAAGAGCTTCCAGTTGTGCTGGTTGCCGCAAGCCGTTGCTGAAATTTAAGACACTGATGCCGCCGTTCGCCTGCTGGAGCCGCAAATAGCCCTTGACCCCCAAGCCGAGACCCGTGCAGATGAGGGCACGGTTCATGCCGCTGTGGCCAACAATGACAATCGTTTCATTTTCGTGAGCCGTCAGCAGCGCTTCCAAAACCATACCCGCGCGATCGTAGAGATCCAATAGCGGGAAAAACTCCTTGGTTTGGCCACTTTCCGTGGTGATTGTCATCATCAAGGTTTCTGGGGCTTCCTGCCAGCGGCGATAGTCTTCTGGGAAGCGGGCCTTCACTTCGGCAAAGGGCAGATCTTCCCACGCCGGCAGGGCAATCTCCTTGAGCAAATCTAGGGCTTGGGGAGGCTGGAGTTCAGGGGCTTGCAGTTGGGCATAGATCCCCTCTGCGGTTTCCTTTGCCCGTTTCAGGGGGCTGGTGTAAATTTTGCGGATGGGAATGTCCCTTAGAGCGAGACCCACTTGGGCAGCCATCCAACGACCGCGCTCCGTCAGGGAAGAGGCATCACTATGACCTTGCACCCGCTCTTGGACATTAAACGTGCTTTCACCGTGGCGGACAATAATGACTCGGGTACTCAGAGGTTTCTCCTTAGCGATTGACAGACAACAAGCTTAGCCGTCCCACCGTACCATAAAGACTCTACCAGAAACCGTGACTGCGGGAGCGAAAGATTTAGGAATCAGCAGCCATTATCCCCCTGAACATCAGAGAAAAATCAAAAAAACCGACCGCAGGGGCGATCGGCACGTATGAAAGACCGATTTGGTGATGGGTCAGAGGCTACTTCTTGGTGATCCGAGGAGGCTCACGGAAGAAGATGGCAAAGAAGAACAGCGCGATGATACAGGCAAAGATGAAAACGTAGGTGATGGTTTCCATAGTCGTCCCCTAGGAATGATTAGACAGCCTCTTTGCGACGGGTGGTGACATCGCCCACCTTTTGGTAGTAGCCCCATTCCACTTGTTCTGGAGAGAGTTCTGGGTCAATCCCAGAGAAGACATCGCGGAATAGGGTGCGGGCACCGTGCCAAATGTGCCCAAAGAAGAAGAGCAAGGCAAAGACTGCATGGGCAAAGGTAAACCAGCCACGGGGACTGGTGCGGAAAATCCCGTCGGAGTTGAGGGTTTCCTTGTCGAATTCAAAGATCTCACCAAAGATGGCCTTACGGGCATAGCTCTTAACGGTGGGTGGATCGGTGAAGGTTTGGCCGTTCAATTCACCACCGTAGAAGCTGACGGTAACCCCTTGTTGCTCAAAACTATACTTCGACTCCGCACGACGGAAGGGAATGTCGGCTTTGACAACGCCATTCTTGTCGGTGAGGATCACGGGGAAGCTCTCAAAGAAGGCGGGCATGCGACGGACAAAGAGTTCTTCACCCTCTTTGTTGCGGAAGACGGCATGGCCTTTCCAAGCTTGGGCAATCCCATCCCCTTTGTTCATCGGGCCAGTACGGAACAGGCCACCCTTAGCGGGGTTGTTGCCAATGTAATCGTAGAAGGCCAGTTTCTCTGGAATCGCTGACCAAGCCTCTTCAAGAGTGGCACCATTGGCAAGGGAGGCCTGTACGCGGCGGTTAATTTCCTGCTGGAAGTAGCCACTGTCCCACTGATAGCGAGTCGGCCCAAAGAGTTCAATGGGCGTAGTGGCACTGCCATACCACATGGTGCCGGCAACCACAAAGGCAGCAAAGAAGACAGCCGCAATACTGCTGGAGAGCACCGTTTCAATATTCCCCATACGCAGCGCTTTGTAAAGGCGTTGGGGTGGGCGCACCAGCAGGTGGAATATGCCAGCAATAATCCCAACAATGCCTGCTGCAATATGGTGAGCCACGACGCCGCCGGGATTGTAGGGGTTGAAGCCATCGGGGCCCCACTCAGGAGCCACCGGTTGAACACTGCCCGTCAAGCCATAGGGGTCAGAGACCCACATCCCAGGACCGAAGAGACCCGTCAGGTGAAAAGCCCCAAAGCCAAAGCAGAGCAAACCAGCAAGAAATAGGTGAATGCCAAACATTTTCGGTAAGTCGAGTGCTGGCTCACCGGTGCGAGGATCGCGGAAGAGTTCGAGATCCCAATAGACCCAGTGCCAGCAGGCCGCCAAGAACAACAAACCCGAAAGCACAATGTGGGCGAGGGCAACTCCCTCAAAGCTCCAAAAACCGGGGTCAATTCCCGTTTCGCCGGTAATACTCCAACCGCTCCAAGACCCCGTGACCCCCAACCGTGCCATGAAGGGCAACACAAACATTCCCTGCCGCCACATGGGGTTGAGAACGGGATCACTGGGATCAAAAATAGCTAGCTCATAAAGAGCCATCGACCCTGCCCAACCGGCGACCAATGCCGTGTGCATCAGGTGGGCCGCAATCAACCGCCCTGGATCGTTGATCAGGACGGTGTGGACTCGGTACCAAGGTAGTCCCATTGACTACGCTCCTCCTATACAAAAATTTAGCGTTTGCATGAACAAATTTTATTAAGCAGCCGCATCACGGTAACAACCGCTTCCCTACTAAGAGTTTAACAGCCAGTTTACCCGTAACTTCAGCTACGGTTGGGCAGTTTTTCTGCCAAAATGAGAATGTATTAAGAATGGTAACTAGCGTCGGTTCCTATGGCAAGCAAAGCTGAATTTGTGGCCACAAATATTAAGTTTGTTAACGAAAACAAAGAAATAATTGCTGCCAACGGCGCGAATCTGCGCTTAAAAGCAATGGAAGCGGGAGTTGACCTCTATACCCTCAAGGGCAAGTTCTTTAATTGTGGGGGCTATGGCCAGTGTGGCACCTGTATTGTTGAGATTGTCGAGGGCATGGAAAATCTCTCCCCCCGCACGCCAGTGGAGGAGCGCAAGCTCCGCCGTAAGCCAGAAAACTATCGCTTGGCTTGCCAAACCCTTGTCAATGGACCAGTGTGTGTGAAGACAAAGCCTAAGGGCTAGGCGTTTTCAGCGCCTCTAGGACCCTAGCGGCCTGCTCTAGCCATTTGAGCAACTGAGAATCATCAATGCTGTGGGGATTACTGAGGAGGTCTTGCAGGGAGTTGAGCGATCGCCCCGTTGCGGTCTGCCATGCTTGCATGAGTTCTGAATCCCTAGGCAGATGGTGAGGATTGGCGGCAAGGCCGAGTTGATGGGCTAAGTTACGGCGCAAGCGATCTTGAAGCTGTTGTAGAACAAACAGTCGCTGCTGTGCTCGCTCAAGAACACCTGCGAGGGCTTCAATGTAGGCGGCACTATTACTAGAGACGGGTTCTTTTTCTAGCACAGGGGGGCCAAAACGTTGACTTTGCTGCCATAGCAAAAAGAGAAGCAACAGGGCAAATTGCAACCCTATCGCCAACCAAGGGGTGCGGCTGAAGTAGTCAAGGAGGCTCTGGGGTACGGTGCCGCTCTCCAAATCCTCTGGGGTGGGTTGGCGATAGCCGTGGAGCCATTCATCAAAGTAAATGGTTGCCTCCGGTTCAATGACCTCCTGCAAGAGCTGAGTCACAACCGCAAAGTTGGCAAGACCGGTTTCGCCGCCATAGACATTGGCCACTAACCAAGGATAGACGCCAAGGATGCGCTGCTCATGGTTATGGGGACTATTAGAGCGTCTGAGATAGACAATCAAACCGTGATTATCCTTGAGAAGGGGGCGATCGCCCTGCTGGACGGGAACGCGGCGGCGCGTTTCAACTAACACATTGCCTTGAGGCATGGAGAGCCGTGTCTCAAAGGGGGCTGCGGTGGATTCCCCATGCCAGTAGAAGCGCACCAGCGTATTGCCCTGATCTAGCCACTCCACAAGGGGGGGTGGCCAACCGATCGGACCGCCACTGATCTGAATAAAGATGTGTCCTCGGCCCCTGAGGTTGTTATAGTTCCGCTGCCAGCGCTCCACTCGAAACCCCTGCTGCTCTAGGTAGGTATAAAACTGTTGCGTGCCCCAAGGGGAGGAATCAAAGGAAGAACCAGCGCGACTACTGGGAGCCACCACTAGAATCAGGAGGCCGACTACCAATAGCACCAAGACAGCAAAGCTAAGAAAAACCCACTGGCGGCGATTGCTCGCAATCATGGCTGGGACTCCCGCAGGAAGGGTTCCACCTCAAAATAGGCGGCGTGACAGGTGGCTAGAGTTTGAGCATCTACTGCCTCGGCACCATAGTAACTGCGACTGTGAACTTGAAAGAGATGCTGAATACTCCGCCGCACGGCGGGCGATCGCTCCCCCAGTTGAAAGAGCCGCTCCAATTCCCGCAGGTAGTCGCCATTGGTGCAATGGGGCTGAAGCCGCAGCCAGCCCGCCTCCTGCAACCGATAGAGCAAAGCCATGTAAAGGGCACGGCAGGCTCCCCGATAGTCCCCCGCCAATTGTAGATTTTGGGCAAGTTCCAACCATTCCCGCACGGGTCTGGGGCGCTCCTCAAGGGTAGAAATAGCTGTGGGGGAGAAAGCGCGCGATCGCCGTTGCCACCATTGCCACAGGCTCCGCCCTAGGAAATACAGAACGAATCCAAGGCCAAGGAGCAAGACCCCCTGAAAGAACCAGCGTAGCCATGCCTCTAAGGGGGGAGAATCCTGCCAAAATGGCGCCGTTTGCTGGTGAAAGAGTTGAAGAAAAGTGTACTCAACAGCTTCGCTCCATTGCCGCCACTGGCGATCGCCCTGCCAGCGCAAATGATCGAAAAAGGTCACTGCCGCCAGACCCGACTACCCCTCCAATTGTCGCACAAAGAGCACAGGGCACTCGGCATAAACCCGCACATAGTCAGAAAGGGAAGTACCCAAAAGGCGATCCAAGTCGGGTAAACTGCGGGCGATCGAGGGACGCCGATCTGGAGAACCCAGAACAAGGAGATCGGCATTGGTGTCGGCAGCAATGCGGCAGATTTCTTCACCAGGCTTGCCAGTGGTCAGCACACATTGGTACTCCACACCCCGCTGTTTGGCCAGCGTTGCGGCTTCGGCAAGAATTGGATCCTTTTCGACAGCAGCGCTGGGGGTATCGGCATGTCCCTTGAGGTCTGGATTGACATGGGCAAGAATAAGTTTGCCACCTTTGACCCCCTCGATGAGGCGCACCGCTAAATCCAAGGAGGCTTTGGCTGCCGCCGAATGATTGAGCGCCACCATAATGCGGTTGATTTTCTTGACAAAGAGGTCATCGCGCACCAGCAACATGGGTCGGGACGACAGTTGAAACACGTACTGGCTGACGGAGTTTTCGAGAATGGATTGCAGGCGCTTCAGACCCCGCGATCCCATAATGATCAAGTCGGCATTGATTTCATCGGCCACATGCAACACCGTATCTTTGGGATCCCCCTCCCGCAGCATAGTATTGACGCTAATGACAGGATCAAGGTGCAATCGGGCAACCGCTTCCGCTAGGAGTTTGGCACCCGCTTGACGTTGCTCGGCCATCTCCTCGGCAGTAATTTTCGGTGGAATCACGTGCAAAACGGTGACAGCAGCCCGTTGAATCGCTGGCAGCTCCATCAGCGACTTGAGCATTTGTTCGGATTGTCCAGTTCCAGAGTCTGCCAATAGAATATTTTCAATCATAAATCTTAAACTCCCAAGTTCTGCTGAGCATCACGGCACGGATGGCCACTACGATCATCTTAGGTCTGGGTTAGGGGCTTCTTGGCGGGATGCTACAAATCTTAGGCATTGACGAGAAGTGCGATCGCTGGTGGTGCTTTTGATACACTAAGCAGGAGACCGTTCAAGGAAGCTCTATGCCGCGATCGCAACGGAACGACAATTTTATTGACAAAACCTTTACGGTCATGGCTGACCTCATTCTCAAGGTCTTGCCTACCAGTTCCCAGTCAAAAACCGCCTTTGCCTATTATCGCGATGGTATGTCTGCCCAAGCAGACGGCGAATATGCTGAGGCGTTGGAGAACTACCAAGCCGCCCTAGAACTGGAGGAGGATCCCACCGATCGCAGCTACATTCTCTACAACATTGGCCTGATCCACGCTAGCAATGGCGATCATCAGAAGGCGCTGGAATACTATCACCAAGCCCTTGAACTCAACCCCCGCATGCCCCAAGCCCTTAACAATATCGCCGTGATCTACCACTACTTGGGGACACAGGCGGAGGAGCAGCAGCGCCCAGAGGAGGCTGAAGAACTCTTTGATCGCGCCGCAGACTACTGGAAACGGGCGATTCAACTGGCGCCCAATAACTATATCGAGGCGCAAAACTGGCTGAAGACCACAGGCCGCTCCAGTATGGATGTGTACTTCTAAAGGATTACGCATGGCAACAAAAGTGATTACGGCAGAGGATGTACGTAAAGTCGCCCATTTAGCGCGCTTAGCTATTGATGAAAGCGAGATTGAAGCCCTGACACAGCAACTAGATAGTATCCTTGACTATGTAAATCAACTGAGCGAACTGGATGTGACCGATATTCCGCCGACGACGCGCGCAATTGAAGTCAGTAATGTCACCCGTCCCGACGTGTTGGAACCTTGGCCAAATCGGGAGGACCTACTGGCGATCGCCCCGGATCGCGAGGATGACTTTTTCCGTGTACCCAAAATCATGTAAGGCAGCAGGCTGTGCGACGGCGTCAATCCCACCCTCCGCAACTCGATCTCTTTCCCTTTCTCTCGATCTTGGCCTGCACCATTGGCACGCTGATCCTGCTGGTTGTGGTGATTAGTGCCAGTAGCCTTGGGCGAGAACGCACCAATGTGCAAATTTTGGCACGGGAAAATGCCCAAAATGAGGGGCGCACCCCCCGCTATCTAGAGTGTCGTCGCGAGGGGGTCATCATCCATCCCCAAAAGGTGTTAGTCCGCGAAGCAGACCTCGACAAGCCGACCTCAACACTGGCCATTTTACTAGCCAACCTCCGTCGTCAGGGCGATCGCGAGTACATTATTATTGCTGTGCGCCCCGATGGCTTTGACTGCTTTGAGGAGGTGCGCTACCAAGCAGAACAAGCAGGTGTCGCCCTCGGCTATGAACCCTTCGATGCGGAGTGGGAGTTGTGTGTGCCTGCGCCGGGGCGCAGCAATTGCTCCTAGGACTACAGTCCCTCCTCCCAAGACAATAGCGCTTCATCGCAAAACGATAACTGCTAAGCCCGAAAGCGCGGGCGGGGCTGAGACTGAGCAATTTCAGCAGGAAAAGCGCTCAAATGCACCACCTGCTCCCTAGCGACAAGGGCACTACCAATGAACTTAGGGTGACTGAGCCACACATCGGTGTCTTCGTCGAGAGCGTTAAAGGTTTCCACGGTTGCAGCCACCACTGTCTCCAGAAAAGCCTGCGCTTGTAACTTCTGAGCGGCAAGAAGGGGAGGGCTTCAAGACCGCAGCAGCGGCTGAATTTCGGGAACAGTTTGCCAAAGGTGGCCAGGAAATCAAACAGTGCCAGTCCCAAATAGCGAGTGCCCCTTCCCTAAGTGGTTGGAGTCCCCCTAGGGCGATCGCCAGAGCACATCGGCCATGCAACACACTTGCACCATTGCGGCCACATCATGGACGCGCACCATCTCGACCCCTTGGGCAATGGCATGGCAGCAAACCGCTGCGGTACCCCAAACCCGGTCTTTAGGATTGGGCAGGTTCAGGACGTCACCAATAAAGCGTTTGCGTGACGGGCCGATTAAAAGGGGATAGCCAAGATCGCGAAACCGCTGTAGCTCCCTCAGCAGTGTGAGGTTCTGGGGGGTGGTTTTGGCAAAGCCAATACCGGGATCAATCATCAGGTGTTCGGGGGGAATGCCGCTGGCGATCGCCCGCTGGGTCTGCTCCTGAAAATAGTGAATTAAATCCCCAATCAAATCGTCGTAATCCGTCAACTGCTGCATGGTGGCTGGCGTTCCCCGCCGATGCATCAGGATATAGGGCACCCCCAGTGCGGCCACTGTGGCAAACATTTCGGGATCCGCTTGCCCTCCTGACACGTCGTTAACGATATTGGCTCCCGCTGCCACTGCTGCCCGAGCAACCACGGCATGGGTCGTATCAATGGAAATGGGAATCTGCGACTGCTGGCGAATGCCCTCAATGACAGGCAACACCCGCGCCAACTCCGCACTAACGGGCACCTCACTGGCTCCCGGACGGGTGGATTCACCGCCCACATCAATGACATCAGCGCCGGCGGCCACCATTTCTAAGGCATGGGCAATGGCACTGGCGGGATCAAAAAAATCCCCACCATCGCTAAAACTATCGGGAGTGATATTCAATATCCCCATGATATAGGTGCGCTCTCCCCAGACAAAGGCGCGATCGCCCACATGCCAGCCCTTCATGCCGCAGCCTCTCCTTGCCGTTTAGCGTGCAGCTTTAAGAGAATCTCTTGGTGTACCGCTTGCGTAATCGGATAGAGATAGGCCAAAACAATGCCAATGATGAGAAACAAAGTCGGTAGCGGTCCAATGGCAATGCGGATTGCCAACAGTGCTGAGGGGGGCTGAACAGGCTGTGGTTCACTGGCAACGCTGGAGAGGTAGCCTGCCCACTGCAAGGCCTGACCCACTAGAAAAAGCCCCAAGGCAAGGCCAATTTTTTGCAGTAGCACCATAAAGGCATAAAAGACCCCCTCCCGCCGCTGGCCACTATTGAGTTCGTCAAGATCAATCACATCGGGAATCATTGACCAAGGGACAAGGTAGGCCGTGGAAACCCCAAACCCCGCTACAATTGCGCAGACATAGACCAGCGTTGTTTGTCCTGGCTGCAACAAAAACAAGCCAGCTTGGGCAATCATCCACAGTGCCATGCCCATGTAATACACCGCTTTTTTACCAATACGCCGACTCACAGCACTCCAGACAAAGAGCATGATCATCGCGGTTGATTGAACTGCTAGCGCCACTTGCGTATATTCAGCCGGAGACATTTGCAACCAATCGCCAATAAAAAAGGGAATTAGCGCGGCCGTAATTTGCACTGCTAGCCAAGAGCAAAGGTAAATCCCCATGACAAACAGGAAGGGACGATTGCTAAAGACCAAGCGCAGTTGTGTTTTCAGAGGTAAATGGCTTTGGCCACTGCTGGGGGTATGCCGTTCAAATTCCCGTACCCGTTGCCGTGTGCCCCAGACACAACCATAGATGGGCAGCACAGATAATACAGCAGCAATGCCCCCCAGAACAATGTACTGAGTTTTGGGTTCCTTAATGACTTGGAAGAGAATTTGCGCCAACAGCAGGGAGCCAATACTGCCGCCAATGGAAAAAGCAAAGCGAAAACTATTGAGACTGGTGCGTTCGTTGTAGTCCTCCGTCAGCTCTGGTGTCAGGGCACTGTAGGGCAGGTTCACGGCCGTATAAAAGGTGTTGAAGAGAAGACCCATGAGAACGTAGTAGCCAAAGAGAAGCAACGGATCTGTGGTCGGCACCCACCAGAGCAAAAAGAAACAGAGGCCAAAAGGAATGGCGGCTGAGATCATCCAAATGTGGCGGCGTCCCCACTTGCCCACGGGGGTGCGATCGCTGAGGTAGCCGATGATCGGATCATTGATGGCATCCCAAATTTTGCTAATCATCAGCACACTGCCCGCCATGCCAGCACTGAGTCCGGCCACATTGGTCAGAAACACCATCAGGAAAAATACCTGCAAGTTGGCGGTAATAGCGGTTCCGAGATCACCGGCGCCAAAGGCCAGTTTTGTCCATAGGGAAAGGGGCGGTTTGGAATTCCGGCTGGATGAATCTGGCGGCATTATGATTTGTCCATTGTGATTGTTTTCTAAGGATTAGCTAGCAACTGTCACTGCCCATTGACTTGCCCATTCTAAGATACGCTGTACCTCTTCAGGTGTTTTCCCTTGGCAGTAAAGGCGCAGTAGAGGTTCGGTACCACTGAAGCGAATCAATAACCAACGGTCATCGGCCAGATGAAACTTATAGCCGTCAACGGTCTGCCAATTGCTGACGGGGAAATCCAAAATCTGGGTAAAGGGGTGCGCTGCTAAAGTTGTCTCCAGTTTCTGCCGCTGGCCTGAGGAAGCGAGAGTGAGATCAACGCGATCGTAGGTACTGTAAAAGTTCGTCATTTTCTGCAAGTGCTGATAGTATTCCCCTACGCTCAATCCAGAGGTTACCAAGGCTTGCAGGAGGTACAGAGCTGAAAGGAATGCATCGCGTTCAGGAATATGGTGGCCATAGCCAATCCCACCGGATTCTTCCCCCCCTAAGAGGATGGTTTCTCCAGCAAGCATGCGATCGCCAATGTACTTGAAGCCAATGGGTGTTTCAATGACCGCCAACCCGTGGTGAGTGGCCACCCGCGCCACCAGATCCGAACTGCTCAGGGATTTAATCACGGCGCCGCGGTAGGGACTGTGCTGTGCCAGATGATCAATCAAAATGGGAATGATTTCTTGGGCAGTGTACAGCACCCCCTCGCCATCAATGACCGCTAAGCGATCCGCATCGCCATCAAAGACTAAGCAGACCGTTGGGGTAGCACTATGTTGCTGCCGCAGTTGCTCTTGGGTTGCGGTTAAATAACGGCCAATGGGTTCAGGGGCACCACCGCCAAAGAGGGGGTCGCGATCGCGCCGAAACTCCACGATGGGAATCTCTAACAATCGCTCTAAGCCACCGGCGGCCACCCCATGCATGACATCGGCACAGACGTGCAGTTTACCCGTGGCGATCGCCTCCCGAATCGGCGCTGCATCCACATAGGTGCGCAAAGCTGCACAATAGCTGGGCCACGGATCAAAGGTTGCATAGGCTGGTTTTGCTTGCCCCACGGCTGGTGGGTCTCCCTGAGTGAGCTGCGCTTCAATGGCTTGGGTGATCGCCGTTGGTACTGAGCCGCCAAAGGCGCCTTTTACCTTCAGCCCGGCATAGATACTGGGATTGTGACTTGCCGTGATCACCAACCCACCAATGGCTGCCTCTGCCTTAACCGCCCAACTAAAGGCGGGGGTCGGTGCCGCACAACTTGAAAGCCACACCTGGTAGCCTTGGCCCGTGAGCAATTGGGCAACGGCTGTGGCAAATTCTTCGGCCAAAAACCGCCGATCGTAGCCCACAATGATTCGCGGCTCTCTGTCCTTGCCATAGGTTTGATAGAGAACTGCCGCCGCTGCCTTCGCGGCTCGCAACAGACGGTTAAAGGTAAACTCAGCCCCAATGATGCCGCGCCAGCCATCCGTACCAAAACGAATGGGGGCATCCTCAGGAATCAAAACCTGATCTAGGCGAAGGACAGAATCAGCCATAGAGCGCAAGACCCAAGAACCCCTCTGAACATATCATGCAGTTGTGCAGCCCTTTTCCGAAGTGGAAATGAGGATGATATAATTATTGCGAATTGTTAATTAGGCGATGGGCACTGCTGCTGAGTGCCTTTCGGAAATGATTGACCTCTAGTAGCCTAGACCTGCATCACCTTTAGAGAGGTATTGAACACTATGGCATTTGTACAAGAACCCCTTCCCTTTGATCCGGGTGCCCTTGAACCCTATGGGATGTCTGCGAAAACCTTTGAATTTCACTACGGCAAACACCACAAAGCCTACGTGGACAACCTCAATAAACTAACCCAAGATACCGAACTCGCTGACAAATCCCTAGAAGATGTGATTCGCATAACCTATGGCGATGCTGCCAAGGTGGGTATTTTCAACAATGCCGCGCAAGTGTGGAACCACACCTTCTTCTGGAATAGCCTCAAGCCCGGCGGCGGTGGCGCTCCGACAGGTGATGTGGCGGCTCGCATTAACAGTGCCTTTGGCAGCTATGAGGAGTTTAAGTCCCAGTTCAAAAATGCGGCAGCAACCCAATTTGGCAGTGGTTGGGCTTGGCTAGTGCTTGAGGCGGGTACGCTGAAAGTGACTAAAACCCCCAATGCCGAAAATCCACTGGTTCACGGGCAAGTGCCTCTGCTGACCCTTGATGTGTGGGAGCACGCCTATTATCTCGACTACCAAAATCGGCGTCCCGACTTTATTGATAACTTCCTCAACCAACTGGTGAATTGGGACTTTGTTGCCAAAAATCTAGCGGCTGCCTAAGATTCCCAATTTTTATTCCGCTCTTGCTGAATTACTTCACTAATTTCCCTGCTCTCCGTTCTGCGCGAGCGGGGCTTTTTGTCGCTGCGCAGTGATTCAGCCGCTAGTGTAGAATATGGTTAAGTTAAAATTAAGACAGAAAGTAAGCTTGGTTAATAAGCGTTAGTTTGATAGCGGTATTTCTTTTTTCCTTGGGCGTTGAGCAGGGAGGGGGTTTGATGGAAACCCTAGGGCATATCGCGTACGCTGCTTTTGAAAAGTACTACCGCAAAATTAGCAAGCATGAGCCGGGGGTGATTCGCGATCGCGATGTTGAGGCAATTCACCAGATGCGGGTGGGTCTGCGTCGCCTGCGAACGGCTCTGGAGGTGTTTTGCAACACAGTGCGTTTGCCCAAGGGGGTTTCAATTCAGCGGGTGCGCTTGATCGCGGGCAGTCTCAGTCCCGTGCGGGATTTAGATGTCATGATGCTGGCGCTCAAGGAGCAGTATTACCCCCATCTGCCTCGCCCTGAGCAACACCAACTGGCAAAACTCATCAAGAAACTGGAAAAACAACGGACGGAACTGCTACAAAAAGCTCTTCAATTGCTGCGCAGCGATCGCTATCGCAAATTCCAACAGGGGCTTGAAGAATGGCTAGCGGCGCCTCAATATCGTGAGATTGCCAACTTACCAACGGAACTGATTGCCCCAGATATTTTATTGCCTCTGGTGTGCCAACTGCTGCTGCATCCGGGGTGGCAAGTGGCCATTGAATGGCAGGGCGATCGCCCCGTTTTCCTTGCGGTTAGTAACCCGCCCCAGTGGCTGCAAACAGCAGGTGAAGAACTCCACGATCTCCGCAAGCAAACTAAGCGAGTCCGCTATCAGATGGAACTCTTTAGCAGTGTTTATGGGGAGGCTTTTGCCGAACAAGTCAACGCCTTTGCTCAGTTGCAAGAACTCCTAGGAACACTTCACGATGGCGTTGTCCTCCATGATTTTTTCCGTACCCAACTCGGACTTAACCTCCGCCAAGCTTCTCCTTGTCTTGCAGAAATGATTGCTCTGGAGCAGACGCGGCAATGGCAGGTTTGGCGCTGCGTGCAGCAGGAATACCTCAGCCCCGAAAAACGCCATCAAGTGCGCTCTCTACTCCTGATGCCAGTAATGACTATAAGCGGCAATGGCAACTCCCTCGGTCATCAGATCATTGGCTCTTCCAACTGACGGCATGCGCTAGCAATGGTAACAAATGTTTTTCAATTGTCCTAGGGCGATCGCCCTTGCCGATCCGTGTGCGACGATAAAAATAAAGCCCCTGCTAGTCGAGGAGAACAAGAAACGAATGAGCGTCATGGAACAACAAGCCTTAAGTATCGGTGTGCGGGTGCGCGTCAAAACCCCTACCATCGTCTATCACCATCCCGATCACCGCAACGAACCCTTTGACCTTCAGGGAATGGAAGGAGAAGTTTGTGGCATCCTCAGCGACTGGCAAGGTCGTCCCATTAGTCCCAACTACCCAATTCAAGTGCGCTTTAGTCCCAAATTTATTGCCCATTTTCACCCCGACGAACTGGAAGTGATTTAGGTACGCTAAGGTATGCCTCCCCGCTGGCCCCGTAAGCCGGATCGCCGCGATCCCGACTACCGCCGCTTGGACGATCGCATGAATTTTGCTGTCCATGTTGCCCTCTTTGCTGCTTTTAATTCCGCTGGCTGGTTTTGGCATCAGGTACAACCCACAGCGGTGCCCTTTATACCGACAGTCACCCTCGTGTGGTTGACATTGTTGGCAGGCCATGCTCTTTATGTGTTCGCGATTGCTCGTTATGCCGACTGAAACCAAGGTCTTGTGCTACCCCGGCCATCGCTGTAATAACTGAAGGTAATCATCAAATACGCGATTAAATTATTTATTAACCATTTTATTTTTTATGAATGCACTGGCGCTGAGGTCAGGGCACTCTTTCGCTAGTCTCCTATGAGCGATCGCACCATCACTTATAGTTCTGCTTTTACCCTTGTGCCCACGTACGAGTGCTTTAATCGCTGTACCTACTGCAACTTCCGTCAGGATATTGGCACGAGTGGTTGGCTGAGTTTAGAGGCGGCGGCTCAACAGTTGGCAGAGCTTGATCCGCAACAGGTACGAGAAATTCTCATTCTCAGTGGTGAAGTTGCCCCCAACAGTCCCCAGCGTTCCCAATGGTTAGAGCGTCTCTACAATCTAGCCGCCTTAGCGTTGGACTATGGATTTTTGCCCCACACTAATGCCGGTCCCCTCAGTGGAGCAGAAATGGCCTACCTTAAGCAAGTAAATGTCTCGATGGGACTAATGCTCGAGCAATTAACACCGAAGTTGTTGCAAAGTGTCCATCGCCATGCCCCCAGCAAGGATCCGCGATTGCGTTTACGTCAACTGGAACAGGCAGGAGAACTGGGCATTCCCTTCACCACGGGGTTGCTCTTGGGGATTGGGGAGGAGCCGCAGGATTGGGCAGAAACTCTCACGGCCATTGCTGAGTGTCATCGGCGGTGGGGACACATTCAGGAGGTAATTCTGCAGCCCCACAGTCCCGGCCACCAACAGGACGCAGCGTTGCCTCCCTTTGATCTGAGGCAATTACCGAACGTGGTACGGTTAGCGCGATCGCTCCTGCCTTCAGACATCACGATCCAAATTCCGCCAAACTTAGTAACAAATCCCGAGGTCTTTCGGGCATGCCTAGAAGCCGGTGCTCGTGACTTGGGGGGCATCGTCCCCTTGGATCATGTCAATCCAGACTATCCCCATACCGATGTTGCCGTCCTAAGAGAACAATTACGCGCTTGGGGGTGGGAGTTAGTGCCACGCCTGCCGGTCTATCCCCAGTTTGTGGATTGGCTGCCACCACCCTTAAGGGGATGCCTGTTTAAGTTGGAGTCCCAGTTGATAGATGTCGCGCCGTGAAAGCCCTGTAAGTTCTGCTAGTTGACGGCTGGCTTGGGTGAGGGAGAGGCCTTGGCTGAGGAGCACGACTAATTCGTCAGCTAGATGATCGGGATTCACAGCTACCGAGTGTTCAGGAGCACCGCCTAAAACCAGTGTGTATTCGCCACGGGGGGGATGCTCCTGTAAATAAGTGCAGGCAGTGCCAAGGGTTCCCCGCCAAAATTCTTCATGGCGCTTTGTCAGTTCGCGGGCAAGTACGAGGGGGCGATCGCTCCCCAAGGTCTGACATAGCTCTGTTACCGTTTGTACCAAGCGATGGGGGGCTTCGTAGAGAAGAATCGTGCGGGTTTCCTGCTGTAATGCCGCCAGTCGCTGCTGGCGATCGCGCCCCTTGGGAGGCAAAAAGCCTTCAAAGCAAAAGCGATCCATGGGTAAGCCGGAGGCCATCAAGGCCGTTAAGGCAGCATTGGCGCCAGGAATCGGGGTCACCGGAATAGCTGCGGCAATACAGGCGGTAATTAATTCATAGCCGGGATCGGACACCCCCGGTAAGCCTGCATCACTGACTAGAGCAATCTGCTGACCTGCTTCTAGGCGCTGAAGCAGTTGGGGTACGCGCTGCCGAATATTGTGCTCATGGAGGCTAATCTGTGGCGTGACAATGCCGAAGTGCTGTAATAGGCGGCCAGTGTGGCGCGTATCCTCCGCAGCAATCAGATCGACCTCCTTAAGAATACGCAGGGCACGAGCAGTTATGTCCTCGAGGTTGCCAATGGGGGTACCCACCACCCACAATTGTCCGATGCCCATTAGGAAACTTTTTCACCACTGAGAATAAAGATCGGTTCCACCGCTGCAAAAATTTGGTGTCCCCCCCGTGTCTCCAGACGATTGATTACCGATTGCACCACCTCTAAGCTGCGGGCTTGCACTGTTGCGAAACCTTCAGAGAGGGCATAGAGATTTTCTAAACTGCTGGCGATCGCCACCAAACGGCCACCGGGGGCAAGATACTCCCAAGCTCGGAGTAAAACTTCTTTAATCGGGCGCCCCCCCTCGAGGCAAATCCGCTGTGGTGTACCGCGTAACTGAGGAAAGCAATCTGGCGCCGAACCGGCAACAATCTGCACATTCTTAACCCCAAAGCGATCGCAGTTGCGCTGGATGAGATCAACCACTTCCTCATCCCGTTCAATGGCAATCACCTGTCCTCGCTTTGCCAAGCGCGCTGCCTCAACCGCGATTGTACCCGTGCCCGCTCCCACATCCCAAAGGCAAGAGTCTGGCTCAAGCCGCAAATATGAAAGCATCAGTAACCGCGTTTCCCGTTGGGTCAGGGGAATTCCCGGCAATCGCTCAAAGAGACCATCGGGGATACCCGGAGTAACAAATGGCCAGGGATCCGCCGTCATAGAACTGCCTAAAAGCGTTAAGCGTTGCTGCTTTGGGCGAGGAGCCGTTCCTTGAGCTGTGCTAAGGCATCTGCCCAGCGGGGATCCGGTTCAACCGCTTCCATCTCCGTGGAGATATCTTCGGCGGGCGTAGAATTCCCTTGGGTACGCCGCCCATTGTTTTTATTATTTTTGTTATTTTTGCGATTGTTACTGCGGTTACTGGAATTGGGTTTTTCTGCCGCTGCTGCTTCTTTTTCTTTGGCTTCAGACTTGGGCTTGTCGTTGGCCTTCTCAATCTTGAGGGGATTGTCCTTAAAGGTGTAGCCGTTGAGTTTCTCAATCACCTGATCGGCTATCTCCTCAGATTCGACAGTGACAAAGCCGAACCCGCGGCACTTGCCAGTTTTGCGATCGGTGATCAGCTTAGTGGTCCCTACTTCACCTATCTCTTGATGAAAGAGGGCTTCTAGTTCCTCGCGGCTCAGTTCACGCGGCAGATTGCCCACATATAAACGCACGGACATCAGGAAACCTCCCTTAAACAGCTTAAAAACAACACAATTCAAAAATGGACAGTCGGGCGTGAAAAACTGCTCGCAACTGAGGCCTACATCCCTCACTGGCACGTAAAGCCCCTGCCGTTCTTGGTGATGAGAAATGATTGGGCTGGTTCACAGCGATTGTTGCTAATTGAGAGCCTTAATGGATGTGGCAGAGCAAAGGCAATGAGAGCACTTATGCTCTTTATTGTCTCTACATAGGTTACCATGGTTTTTCCACCTAGGGCTAGGATTTTGCGGCAAAATTTTGCTGTGGCAGCACAAACGCAATGTGGCACAATAATCAATGCTGTGTTTGCGATCGGATGCCTGTGACTGCGACTGCTGTCCCTCGTCGGCCTGTTTTCCCCTTTGCGGCAATTGTCGGTCAAGATGAAATGAAACTGTCGCTGCTGCTCAATGTCATTGACCCCAAAATTGGTGGCGTCATGATCATGGGCGATCGCGGCACAGGCAAATCCACCACGATTCGTGCCCTGGCGGATCTGCTTCCCGAAATTGAAGTGGTGGCCGATGATCCTTTTAATAGTCACCCCAGCGACCCCGATCTCATGAGCGATGCTGTGAAGGTGGCCGTAGCAGCGGGTGAACCGATTCACACCATCAAGAAAAAAGTGCCCATGGTGGATCTGCCCCTAGGGGCAACGGAGGATCGGGTGTGCGGCACGATTGACATTGAAAAAGCCCTTGCTGAGGGAGTGAAAGCCTTTGAACCGGGACTCTTGGCTAAGGCAAATCGCGGCATTCTCTATGTGGATGAAGTCAACCTCCTCGACGATCACTTAGTGGATGTTCTCCTCGATGCCGCTGCCTCCGGCTGGAATACCGTTGAGCGCGAGGGCATTTCCATTCGGCACCCGGCACGCTTTGTCTTGGTTGGGTCTGGCAATCCGGAGGAAGGCGAACTGCGACCGCAACTGTTGGATCGCTTTGGCATGCACGCTGAGATTCGCACGGTCAAAGATCCAACCCTGCGGGTGGAAATTGTGGAGCAGCGATCGCAATTTGATCAAAATCCCGAAGCCTTCTTGGCCAAATACCAAGCCCAACAGGAAGCCCTTCAAGCCAAGCTAGTGGCTGCTCAAGCCCTATTGCCCAGCGTCACCATTGACCACGAACTGCGGGTGAAAATTTCCCAAGTGTGTGCTGAGCTAGATGTGGATGGCCTGCGGGGAGACATTGTCACCAATCGCGCGGCCAAGGCCCTAGCTGCCTTTGAGGGACGCACAGAGGTCACTGTTGAAGATATTGCGCGGGTAATTGTTCTCTGTTTGCGCCACCGACTGCGCAAGGATCCCCTCGAGTCCATTGACTCCGGCTACAAGGTACGCAAGGTCTTCCAAGAGGTCTTTGGTGTAGAGATTGCCGCTTAGGCTGAGGATTGCAACCGCTCTCATCCCCACGCGTAGGCGGACCCGGTGGCGGTACTTGCCCTCAGGATCATGGAAACCCCGTTCGATGCCCAATTGCTCATCCAGTTCATCCAGAGGGCGTGGCTCCTTGCGACTGCCATCTGCTCCAAAACTGCGCACTATACCATCATTGCACCGCCAGCCTACCTGTACAGTAATTATCAGTGTTTTCACAGTTGTCTCCATTTGCGTTGGGTGCATGGATATTACTGAGGAGGATGCTCAAGGGCGATCGCCCCCAAGTAACCGCGGCGGTAGTCCTGCAACAGGTGTCGTGCCGCCCGTTCCAAGTCGCCGTGGTAGCGGTTAGTGGCGAGATCATGAAGATAGGTTTCACCCGTGTCGGTGACGGCTAAACCATAGCGATCGCTCAGGCGATCGGCGTGTCCTAACTGATGCAGTAGCTCAACAAGAATCGGTGCCACCCGGCAAGGATCGTAGGCCGCTTGGCCAATGTCATCACAAATGGCCAGTTTTACTGCCGCCTCTTGATTCTTGAAATTCATCGGTAAGACACCGGGGGCATCCAAAAGTTCCAAGGTGGGAGACAAACGCACCCAACGCAGCTGCCGCGTCACCCCCGGCCGAGCGGCACTCTCGACCACCCGTTGCTGCAACAAGCGATTAATCAGTGCTGACTTGCCCACATTGGGAAACCCCAGAACCACAGCCCGCACGGCTCGCATTTGCATACCCCGCTGTTGACGGCGTTGATTCATGGCAGCCCCTGCCCGCACTGCTGCCTGTTGGAGTCGGCGAATGCCTTCCCCCCGCTGTGCATTGGTGAAAAAGACAGTTTCTCCTTGGGTCTCAAACCAACTCTGCCATTGCTGGCGATCGCGATCGCTAATTCTGTCCATACCATTGAGCACCAAAAGGCGGTGCTTGCCGCTCGCCCACTGCCGAATTTGGGGATGGCAACTGGCAAGGGGAATCCGCGCATCCCGCACTTCAAAAATCACATCCACCTGTTTCAGTTGTTCCTTCAGGGCGCGTTCTGCCTTGGCAATGTGGCCGGGATACCATTGAATAATCGGACTCATAGAAATTCCACCCCCTTTTCTTCAAAAACAATAGAGCGATCTCCCCCCCGTAAGGGTCGTTAAATTGATTACAGATAATCATCGAGTCTATTTGAATAGACAGAAGGCTATAGTTATGTACTTCCGATTAGCAACCTATAAACAACTCTAAAGATTGATAACCCAAACCTATAGAATAATTAAGAATCTTCAAAGCAAAAGTTATTGCATTGGGTATCAACTAAGCTGATGCTTAAGCATAAGACCTACGACGATATCACAGGCTTGCGGATGGTTGCATCATCTCGCTGAGTTTTGCACTGCTCAATGTTGCCCCATTTTGGGGAATCGTAGCGTTCACACTACCCATTGCAAAAGTTGCCCATAGAGATTGCTCTATTCGGCACAGTAACTGTTAAAGAGGAAAAACGTCTATGGCCTATACACAATCAAAATCCCAGAAAGTTGGGTATCAGGCAGGGGTAAAGGACTACCGCCTGACTTACTACACCCCTGATTACACCCCCAAAGATACCGATATTCTAGCGGCCTTTCGTGTCACGCCACAGCCGGGGGTGCCCTTTGAGGAAGCCGCTGCCGCCGTTGCCGCTGAATCCTCCACTGGGACATGGACCACCGTGTGGACCGACCTGCTGACCGACTTGGATCGCTACAAAGGTCGCTGCTACGATATCGAACCGCTGCCCGGTGAAGACAACCAGTTCATTGCCTACATTGCCTATCCGCTGGATCTCTTTGAAGAAGGCTCTGTCACTAACATGCTCACCTCCATTGTGGGGAACGTGTTTGGTTTCAAAGCCCTCAAAGCTTTGCGCCTTGAAGACCTGCGGATTCCTGTGGCTTACCTGAAAACTTTCCAAGGGCCACCCCACGGTATCCAAGTAGAACGCGACAAATTGAATAAATACGGTCGTCCCCTCTTGGGCTGCACGATTAAGCCGAAACTGGGGTTGTCGGCGAAAAACTATGGCCGTGCCGTTTACGAATGCTTGCGCGGTGGTCTGGACTTCACCAAGGATGACGAAAACATCAACTCCCAGCCTTTCCAACGCTGGCGCGATCGCTTCCTGTTTGTGGCTGATGCTGTTCACAAAGCCCAAGCAGAAACCGGCGAAATTAAAGGCCACTACTTGAACGTGACCGCTGCGACCTGCGAAGAAATGCTGAAACGGGCAGAGTTCGCCAAAGAACTGGAAATGCCCATCATCATGCACGACTTCCTCACCGCTGGCTTCACTGCCAACACCACCCTTGCTAAATGGTGCCGTGACAATGGCATGCTCCTGCACATTCACCGCGCCATGCACGCAGTGATTGACCGCCAGAAGAACCATGGGATTCACTTCCGAGTCCTAGCCAAGTGCTTGCGGATGTCCGGTGGTGACCATATCCACACCGGTACCGTGGTCGGTAAGCTCGAAGGGGATAAAGCGGTTACCCTAGGCTTTGTGGATCTACTGCGGGAAAATTACATTGAGCAGGATCGCTCCCGTGGCATTTACTTCACCCAAGACTGGGCCTCGATGCCGGGTGTGATGGCCGTGGCCTCCGGTGGAATTCACGTCTGGCACATGCCTGCCCTTGTGGACATCTTTGGGGATGACGCCGTGCTGCAATTCGGTGGTGGTACTTTGGGTCACCCTTGGGGGAATGCACCGGGTGCAACGGCCAACCGCGTTGCCCTTGAAGCCTGTATCCAAGCTCGCAACGAAGGTCGTGACCTCATGCGCGAAGGCGGTGACATCATCCGTGAAGCGGCTCGTTGGAGTCCAGAACTGGCCGCTGCCTGCGAACTCTGGAAAGAAATCAAGTTTGAGTTTGAAGCGCAGGACACGATCTAGGTGGTGCAGTTGGGGTTCAATCGGAGCGATGGCAACGATTTCCCCGTAGGTCTATGGATGTCAAGCACATTGCGAAGCAAACCACCAAAACCCTGATGAGTTATCTCACCTATCAGGCGGTGCGAACCGTGATTGGACAACTGGCTGAAACCGATCCACCGCGATCGCTCTGGCTACACCAGTTCACGAGTCAAGAAAGTATTCAAGATGGTGAACGGTACTTGGAAGCCCTCTTTCGCGAACAGCCCGATCTCGGTTTTCGCATTCTCACCGTACGCGAACATCTCGCAGAAATGGTGGCGGACTACCTACCGGAAATGCTCCGCGCTGGCATCCAGCAGGCCAATTTGCACCACCGCTGTCAACAACTGGAGCGGATGACCCAAGTGTCGGAAGCCAATGTTGAGAGCAGCAACCCCGAAACCCCTGAATAATTTAATTTATTGACTGTGAACCAATTGAGGAACCTATGAAAACACTGCCCAAAGAGCGTCGTTACGAAACCTTCTCCTACCTGCCTCCCCTTAGTGACGCCCAAATTGCTCGCCAGATTCAGTACGCCATTGATCAGGGCTACCACCCCTGCGTGGAGTTCAACGAAAGCTCTGATGCGGAAGTCCGTTACTGGACCATGTGGAAGCTGCCGCTGTTTAATTGCACCAACGCCCAAGAGGTGCTCAACGAGGTGCAGCAGTGCCGCTCGGAATATCCCAACTGCTTCATCCGCGTGGTGGCCTTTGACAATATCAAGCAGTGCCAAGTGATGAGCTTTATTGTCTATAAGCCCAATCAGGCCAACAGTGGCTACAGCGGCTATCGCTACTAGGGCTGAGATTTTCTTAGTTCATTGCAGTTGAATTGCAGTTTAGGGGGGGGGAAACGACCCCCCTATTTTTTGTCTGGGTATTATTTGATTTTGGGCTGCTCGTCAGGATTGGGTTTAGGCATGGGCACTCAGGGATTGGAGTCGGCGCTCAATAATCGTCAGTTGCTGTTGGGCAGCAGTGAGTTGGGCTTGAGCCGTAGCCACCACCTCTGGTTGGGCTTTGTTGACAAAGTTCGGGTTACTGAGGCGAGCTGTTAAAGATTGAATGTCTTTGGTCAGGCGATCGCCCTCCTTCTGGAGCTTCGTCACCAAGGCTGCCACATCCACGACCCCCGCGAGGGGAATCAGCACCTCACTTTTGCCTACCACACCGCTAAAGACCTGCTGGGGAATTTGCAGTCCGGTGCCAATGGTGAGCGACTCAAGACGCGCCAAGTGTTGAATATCCGCCGCCCCAGCTTCAAAGATCGGTGCTTCCTCAGCACTGGCCTCAATCAGGGCGGTAATATACAGCCCCGGTTTAATCCCCGCCTCTGCCCGCAGATTGCGAATCGTGCGGATGGTTTCAATCAAAAGGCTAAATTGGGCTTCAAGGTTGGGGTCAATGGCACGGCGATTGACTTTCGGGTAGGGTTGCACTGCCAAAAGTTCGCTTTCTCCCACCTGATGCAGCGTGTGCCAAATTTCCTCTGTGATGTGGGGCATGAAAGGATGAAGTAGCTTCAGGATGCCATCGAGAACCGTGGCCAGCACCTGTTGCGCAACGCGCTTAGCTTTAGCGTTGTCCCCTTGCAAGCGGGGCTTCACCAGTTCAATGTACCAGTCGCAAAAATCCCCCCAGATAAATTCATAGAGTCCCTTGGCTGCCTCCCCAAGGCCGTAGCTTTCAATGCGTTCGCGGGTGGTTTGGACAGCAGTGTGGTAGCGACTGAGAATCCAGCGATCGCTGGCCGCTAAGTCCCGCCGCTGCGGTACCCCCAACTGGGCGGGGGTTTGTCCCTCTAGATTCAACAGCACAAAGCGAGAGGCATTCCAAAGCTTGTTGGCAAAGTTGCGTGCCGCCTCGACGGTGGCTGATTCATCGGTTTTGCGGTTGTAGGCCAAGCGAATATCCTGACCAGCACCCACCACTTCTTTGACTAAGCTATAGCGCAGGGCATCGGTGCCATATTTATCAATGAGAATCAGCGGGTCAATGCCATTGTTGGCGGATTTGGACATTTTCTTGTTGTTTTCATCCCGCACCAAACCGTGGATATAGACATCGCGGAAGGGGATTTTACCCGTGAAGTACTGCCCCAGCATGGTCATCCGCGCCACCCAGAAAAAGATAATGTCAAACCCGGTCACAAGGGTGGTGGTGGGGTAATAGCGGCGATAGTCTGGCGTATCATCAGGCCAGCCCAGTGTGGAAAAAGGCCATAGGCCGGAGGAAAACCACGTATCTAGGACGTCCTGATCCTGCTGGAGTTGAATCTCCTCGCCAAATTGGGCAATCGCCTTGGCACGCGCCTCCGTTTCATTCATTGCCACCACAAAGGGGGTTTCATCGCGCACTTCGCCATCGGTTTCACTGACTACATACCAAGCGGGAATTTGATGCCCCCACCACAGTTGCCGTGAAATACACCAATCCCGTAAGTTCACCAGCCAATCGCGATAGACCTTTGTCCAGCGATCGGGGATAAAGCGGGGGGAATGCTTTTTATCCAGCGCCTTGAGGGTGGCATCCGCGAGGGGACGAATTTTCACAAACCATTGAGTAGAGAGGAGGGGTTCAATGGGTACTTTGCCGCGATCGCTGTAGGGAACGGTGTGTTTATAGTCCTCCACCCGCACCAAAAAGCCCTCTGCCTCTAGGCGAGCCACCACCTGTTTACGCGCCACAAAGCGATCCAGACCGGCAAACTCGCCAGCATTCTCGTTGAGGGTGCCATCCTTATTCATCAGGTTAATCATCGGCAGGTGATGGCGTTGCCCCATGACAAAATCATTGGGATCGTGGGCTGGTGTCACTTTCACACAGCCAGTGCCAAAGGTGGGATCCACCAGTGGATCGCCGATGATTGGAATGTCTCGATTCACAAGCGGCAGGCGCAGGGTTTTACCAATGAAATGGCGATAGCGATCGTCCTCAGGGTGAACTGCCACCGCCGTATCCCCCAGCATGGTTTCCGGACGAGTTGTGGCCACCTCTAAATATCCTGAACCATCCGTGAGGGGATAGCGAAAATACCAGAGATGCCCCTGCACTTCGCGATTTTCTACCTCCAAATCTGAGACTGCCGATTGACTGGCGGGGCACCAGTTCACCAAATACTTGCCGCGATAGATTAGCCCTGCTTCATAGAGGCGATTAAAAGCGGTCAGCACCGCCCGCGACAGCCCCTCGTCCATTGTGAAGCGTTCCCGCGACCAATCCACCGACAGTCCCAAGCGACGAATTTGGCTAACAATCGTATTGCCCGAGGACTCTTTCCACGCCCAAGCCCGCTGGAGATAGGCGTCTCGTCCCAAGGCAAAGCGGTTGGTGCCCTCTGCCTGCAACTGTTGATCCAAAATCGTGCTAACGGCAATACTGGCATGGTCTGTGCCCGGCAGCCAGAGAACGTTGCGGCCAATCATGCGGTGATAGCGAATCAGCACATCAATCAGGGCGTGCTCAAAGGCGTGCCCCATGTGCAAACTGCCGGTGACATTCGGCGGCGGAATGACAATGCAATAGGGTTTGCCGGGGTGGTTGGGGTCAGCGTGAAAGACACCACTGCTTTCCCAAAGCTGTTGCCACTTGGCCTCCGTTTGCTTGGGATCGTATTGACTAGGGAGCGTAATCGCGTCGGTCATGGGTTGCTGTACTACTCCAAGGCGCCTAGGCCATCACCATACCACCATCCACATTGAAGACTTGCCCCGTAATGTAGGCGGCTGCCGGATCCAAGGCCAAAAAGCGCACCATTCCTGCCACTTCTGTGGGGTCGCCATACCGCCCTAGGGGAATGAATTTAAGAATGTCCTCTGCCTTGAGTCCAGCGGTCATCTCAGTGGCAATAAAGCCGGGAGCCACGGCATTCACGGTAATGCCTCGACTGGCCAGTTCCTTGGCCACCGTTTTGGTAAAGCCAATCACCCCTGCTTTGGCGGCACTATAGTTGGCTTGGCCGGGGTTGCCCATTTGTCCGGCCACCGAGGCAATGTTAATAATCCGCCCCCGTTTTTGCTTGAGCATCAGTTTACTCACAGCCCGAGTACACAGGAAAACCCCGGTAAGGTTCAGGTTAATCACTGCTTGCCAGTCCTCGAGGCTCATACGCAGCAGCAGCGTGTCGCGGGTAATACCGGCATTGTTGACCAAGACATCCACACGGCCATAGGTTTCCACGGTTTTGGCCACGAGGGTCTCCACCTGCTCAGGGATAGACACATCGGCAGCGATCGCGATCGCTGTTCCCCCTTGCTGTTCAATCATCTGTACCACTTCAAGGGCAGCCTCAGCAGAACGGGCGTAGTTGACAACCACAGTGGCTCCTTTTTTGGCCAGTTCGAGGGCGATCGCCCGACCAATCCCGCGTGAGGCACCAGTGACAATGGCAACGGCTGCTTCGCTCAAATTAGTTCTCTCCTAAGGGCAAAAATGCTGCGCGTATGGATAATCCATCACAAATTTTAACAGTGGATGTTACCCCTCTTGGTGCTAGGGCATGTCATCCGAATAGATCAACGATCAAGGCAGTATTCTTAGGTGGAGCGATCGAGCCACGCAGACACTTCCTCTAGATCAGTGAAGTCTAGGCGTGCTTCTGCCAACGCTTCGATTTGATCAGCAGAGAGCTGACGAATCCGTTCTTCAATGTCATTAACGGAACGCAGACGCAGCAACAGTTGGGCGTTTTACCAACTGAGACTGTTTATCGGCTACAAAGCCTTGAGGGCTAGGGTGAAGGTGATTTTGGTGAACCCGGCCTATACGAGCCAGACCTGTCACCCATGCCTGCACATCCACCCCGACCCGGATCAGTCCTATCGGAGCGGCAAGCAGTTTAAGTGCGGGCATTGGGGTTGGCAGGGGGATGCGGATTTCAACGGTGCAAAAAATATTGCAGCTATGGGGGCGAGCGTAAACCGTCCTAGAGGTCCCTGGTTGTCTTGCCAGATAACTGCAGGGCTACTGAAAGCCCGCGCTGTAGCTTAGCTCAGCGTCGGGTAGTTTACAACTAGAGCGTTATGGAGGCAGGGGGTCCCCCTATGGTAAGCTGAGGACTGTATAGAATATGTTGTGGTTTTGCATAGATCCCTATGGCGACGTACTATTACATTCTCGCAAGCAAAAAGTTTTTGACTGAGGAAGAACCCCTTGAAGAAGTGTTTCGCGAGCGACAGCGTCATTATCGAGAGCAAGGTAAAGAGATTGATTTTTGGCTGGTGCCAGAACCTGCCTTTTTAGAGCAGCCCCAGTTTGCTGAACAGAAGGCGCGTTGTCCACAGCCTGCCGCAGCCATTATCTCCACCAACCCGCAATTTATCCAGTGGCTGAAGCTGCGCTTGGAGTATGTGCTAATGGGGCAATTCACCAGCGAGGAGGTTCCCAATCCGCTTGCTTCCCTTGCGAGCGTTTAGGGACAGGCTTGAGCAACAGCGGGATTTTGTTGACGGTAGTCTTTGAGCCAGTCACAGGCGCTGGTTAGTAACTGTGCTAGGGTAGCCAGCGGGCTAATCAAGACTTCGTCATCCTCGGTACCGATCGCCACATAAAGTTCCTCTTGGCCACTCACGTCAACGCTGTAGGGAATGGCAGAAATGCGATCAATGAGTGTAATGAGCTGGCCTTTTTGGTTCCAAACCCGCACACTGCGATCGGGAGAGGCGGTGGCAATCATTTCACCATTCGGGCTAAGACCCAGACTGACAATACTCCGCTGGTGAGCACGAAACAGACGGGGATTACTGGGGGCATTTTTGCTGTGAATTGACCACAAATAGACGGAACCACTTTCGCCAGCCGCCGCTAAGAATTGGCCATTGGCACTAAATTCAAGACTGGTCAGCCATCCTGCATCTGGATTTAAGCGGTAGGCAGGGCGATCGCCCTCAAAATTCCAGACCTCAATTGTGCCCGCAGACCCCGTACTCGCGAGGAGGGGGAGTTTCGGATGGAAGCTGAGGCTCCAAATTTCCCCTTCCGTTTTGCGTTTTTGAATTTTCTCTGGTCGCTGAAGATCAACGAGATAAATCGTGCCTTTTTCATCCCCGGCGGCCAGGTACCGCTGTTGTGGATCCATGGCCACGGCGTATAGAGGCGCTTCAATGGGGAGTTGCCATGTTTGTTGGGACTGATCCCAAAGATTCCAGAGGACGAGTTTGCCCCCTTTGGTGGCGATCGCCACCCTGTCAGCCCTTGGACTAAAGAGTACTTGGTTGATGCCTTGGGGATCGAGCACTGGGGTTGTGGCCAAGAGCGTACCATCCCGTCGCCAGTGCTTGACGCGACCATCTTTGCCCCCTGTTACCAATGTGGCAGCTTGGGGATCGAGGGCTACTGTCCAAACACTTTCCTGATTGGCAAGCCAGTGTTCTGTGCGGTGATGATCGAGGTACCACAACGTCATCTGCCCCCCGCGATCGCTACTGAGAAGCACTGATCCCGTTGCATTAAAACTCACTGTATTGATCAGGCGTTCATGACCCCTTAACTCAGCAATCAGCTCACCCGTTGGTTGCCACAGACGCATAGTGTTATCGGTGCTCAGGGTCAATAGCCGATAGCCCACAGGAGACGTACCCACAAAATAAACGGGAGCAGCACTGACACGCCATTGATTGATTTGCTGCCCCTTAGCGTTCCAAAGGCGAAGAGTACCATCTTTGCCTACCGTGGCCAGTTGGCCATTACTGAGATAGGTCAAACTGGTTTGAGGAACGGGAAGATCGGCTTGAACTTGCCATGCTTGGAGCAGTTCCCCCTGACGCGACCAAACTCGAATCCAGCCTTCTTCATCGGCAGTGGCTAAGCGATCGCCCCTGATGGCATAGCTCAAGCTATTGATACTCTGGCTGGGGGTGCGAATAGTGGCCAGTAATTCCCCCTCAAGGCTCCAACGCAGCATATCCCCCGTCGTTGTGGTGGCCGTCAACTCCTGCCCCTCTGGACTAAAGCGAAAGTTGTTGATGGGTAGGGGAGGCAAGCGCCGCTCAAGGACAAGTTTTTGTGACTCGACACGCCACAGGGAAATTTCACCTCTGTCATTGAGCAAACCCACGCGATCGCCAGCAGGGCTGAGCCGCGCCAGCGTAACCTTGCCAATCCCCAAAGACTGGGCACTCAGTCGCTCGCCGTTCACTTGCCAAAACTCCACAAGGCCGCTTTCACTAATGCTGAGTTGCTGACCGTCGGCACTCAAAAAGGCCGCCATCAGGGGAGTATTTTCACTCTGCCATTGGTTGCGGGCTTGGATGTGATCGAGGAAGAAATTGAGCACGAAGAGAGGGCGGGTGGTGGGGTATTGACTCAAGGGGCGATCGCCCACCAAGCGTTTTAAGTCACGTCCTGCCTGAATACCTGCCAAAAGAGCAGGCAACTCTTGGCTTTGAAACTGCTCTAGGAGATCATTACTGGTTTGCTCAAGGGCTAAACTGGCTTGGCTGGCCTGCAAATCAGCATAGGTCTTTGCCAAAATCGCAGCTACCCCCAAGGAAATTACAGAAACAACACCCAGTGCCATCAGTGCCCGCTGAGTTAGACGACTGGCTTTGCGACGAGCTGCCTCCAGAATTCGATTGGCCGCGCTGATGGCTTCTTTTTCTTGGCGTTCTAAGAGGAGAGTATCTTGAATTGCCTTTTGGTTTGCCTCTTGACTCGCAGAGAGGTACTGGTAGTCCAGATCACTGAGACTTTTGCCACTCGCCCAGAGTAGCGCTTCCTCAAGCGCCTGTCCCCGCAGGAGCCGGGAGCTATCACTCCCCCCAGAGCGTAACCATGCTTGGAATTCTTCACTGTAAGGGCGCAGTTGTGCCAACTGTTGCTCAACCCACTGGGGATTAAAAACTTGGGCATAGATGGGGTTAAAGACCTGTAACTTCCCTTGACGCTGGCACACCAATCCCGTCAAAGCGAGGGCACGCTGCTCACTACTGCCATCAAGGGGAATACCCCCCGTTTCTAAAACGCGCTGATAGAGACCCAAGAGACGACCAATGCGCTGTTCATCCGCCAGCAAGCGATTGCGGATGGTTTTCAAGTGTTCGGGTTCATCTTGGCGTTCCCAATCTTGAAGGATATGCGCTTGGACAAACTGGGATAACTGCTGGGAGAGCATTGAGGCTGGCATGAATGACCCATGCTGTTGCAGCAGGCGACAGAGTTTCTGGGTCAAGAAGGGTTGGCCGCCTGTCCAGTGGAGAATTTCCGCCAAGAGTTGATTAGGGTTGTCGCTGAGATGGGCAATGCCCTTGAGGAGGGGGGTGGCTTCCGCCAGGGTAAATCCCTGTAGGTCAATGGCACGACCAATGTTAAAGGGAGTGCGCTGCTTATCTTGAATCAGTTGATCGGGGGTGGCCACGCCAAAGAGGGCAAAGGTTAAGCGCTGATATTCCGGACGATCTGCCCGTTGGTTGTAACAAGCGCGGATCCAAGCAAAAAAATCGTCGGTGGAAAAGGGCAAACTCAACAAACTATCAATTTCATCAATGAAAATCACAAGGGGTTCACGGGTGTAGGCAAGGAGCACCGTTTCTACAAATTCACTGAGGCGTTGAATGGGTGACACCAGCTGGCGATCGCGCCACCAAGAGCGCAACGAGACCACATCAGTTAACTGAAATCCCTGAATGAGGGCACCAACAAAGCTGGCATACCACTGCTCGGGGTGAATATTTTGGCTGCCAATTTTGGTAATGTCGAGGGCAGCACAGCGATACCCCATGGTCATCAATTGCTGCGTCACCTGCACCCGCAAGCTAGATTTGCCCATTTGCCGCGAATTGAGAATATAGCAAAACTCGCCAGCAGTGAGGGCAGCCAAGAGATCGGCATCCGCTTGCCGTCGGACATAGACTGCCGATGTGGTGGGTAAACTGCCCCCCACTTGATAGATGATTGCTTCATCCATTGAGGACAACCTAGTTGGAGACGGTACGCTCAGGGACTGTTAACGTGCTTGTGGTCTCGGAAGTGGCCTGACTGGCAAGAAATTCTTTTTCTGTGACTTCGCCGGGTTGCCCCATGGGTTGGGACGGGCCATTATTGACACTCACTTTGACAGCGCCCGCATTGCCCGTGCGGACAATCAAGCGTTCCTTAGCTTGCCAACGGCGCTCTGTCCCTGACTCCAGAATGCCGGCATAGACAACTCGACCATCGGCCTCCACCTCTAGCCACACAGCATCGGAGAGGGACAATTTGACCTCAACCGTTTCAGGGATAGTGGGACTGGGTGTCGGTGTTGCCGCTACGGTAGGGGTGGGTGTCGGGCTGGGGGATGCTGTAGGGGTAGGTGCGGGGGGTAAATCAGTAATGCTTTGGGGTTGGGGCCGAAAGAGATAGGCCAACGCAGCCACTGCTGCTGCGACAAGGGCAAAGTACATCAAGTACAGGTGAACCGGACGCAACTGCCAACCCATACCGCCCCTAGAGACACTAGGTTTATCGGGGCGCTCCGCAGGCTCAACCACCGTGGGAAAATTGGCAGCAATACTTTTGCCATCAAGACCAAGGGCATCGGCAAAACGGCGAATAAATCCTTGGGTATAGACCGGTTCGGGCAACTCCTCTAGGCTGGCGTTCTCAATGGCTGCAAGGATGGACTGGCGCACGAACGTTTTGGCGGCTAACTCTTCAAGACTCAGACCGAGTTCGAGTCGCTTGTCGCGCAGGAAGGCACCAATCTCTGCTAGTTTTTCTGCCTGTTGATCACTGAGGTGAGGCATCACTATCTATCTCCTGCCGTCCGTCTGTGCCAATTTGCCGAAGAAGGGTTTAGCCATTGGGATTATCCTATAGCAAGCTGCTGTGGATTGGGGGACTGCCTTTGCTAGGCTAGATTTGGTTTTTAGACATACCTTTTCTTTATGACTCAGTTTTCTCCCTTGTACGAAGGCAAGGCAAAGATTATTTATGCCACAGCGGATCCAGACATCTTGCTGGCGGAGTTCAAGGATGATGCCACCGCCTTTAATGCTCAAAAGCGCGGCTCGATCCAAAACAAGGGAGTGATGAACTGTGCGATCGCCAGCCATTTGTTTCAGTATCTGGCAGCTCAGGGCATCCCCAACCATTTTATTGCCCAAGTGGCGCCAAACACGATGCACATTCGACGAGTAGAGATTATTCCCCTTGAGGTGGTGGTGCGTAATCGGGCGGCGGGAAGCCTCTGTCGGCAGACGGGCTTGCCTTTGGGATTAGAACTTAATCCCCCCCTAGTGGAGTTTTACCTCAAGAATGATGATCTTAGTGATCCGCTGCTCACAGGGGATCGCCTGCGCCTATTGCAAATTGCCACGGATGAGGAAGTCACAAAGATCAGGGAAATGGCCTTGGCTGTCAATACCCATCTCAGTCGTTTTTTTGCCGAGTGTGGCATTACCCTTGTGGACTTTAAGCTGGAGTTTGGCCGCAGTCGCAGTGGGGAGATTCTCTTGGCAGATGAAATTAGCCCCGACAGTTGCCGCCTCTGGAATCAAGATGAAAGTGATCCTGAGAAGCGCATTCTCGATAAAGATCGTTTTCGCCAAGATTTGGGAGGCATCGAAGATGCCTATGCCCTCGTGATGCAGCGAGTGTTAGCAAGAGGCAGGCAATGACTGTGATTCTCGGCGCCGATGTGGGTGGCACAAAAACGCTCGTCGAGTTGTGGGATGTGGTGGGCAGTGATTGGCATTTGCTCCACAGGGCTAAATACGCCAGCCGCGATTTCCCTGACTTGACAGCTCTTTTGCAAACCTTCCTCAAGGAGAGTTCTGCCCATCCCCAGCGGGCTTGTTTGGGGATTCCAGGACCTGTGATTGACCAGGTGGCTCAGGTCACCAATTTAGGCTGGCGGGTCAGTGGTGCCGAATTAGAGGTAGCATTGCAGATCCCTTGCGTGACGCTGCTGAATGATTTTGCCGCCGTGGCCTATGGTGCGTTGGTGTTAGCGCCGACGGATTTTGTGATTCTTCAGGAGCGGCCGCGGCGTCCCCAAGCCCCTATTGCCCTTTTGGGAGCGGGTACTGGATTAGGAGAAGCGCTGATGATTTGGCAGGGCGATCGCTACCAAGTAATGCCCCTAGAGGGCGGCCACACTGACTTTCCAGCGCGCAATGAACAGGAAGTGGGTCTATTGCGCTATCTGTGGCAAACCTACGAACACGTCTCTGTGGAGCGGGTGGTCTCTGGTGCAGGGCTGGTGGCGATTTACGACTATCTTAAGAGTGTTCACTTTGCTCCCGAATCAGCCGTCGTGGCAGCAGCAATGGTAAAGGAGGAGGATCGCGCCGCTGTGATCAGCCAGTATGGCTTGGCGGGAGATCCTCTTTGTGCAGAAGCCTTGCGGATGTTTGTGGAGGCCTATGGGGCAGAGGCGGGTAACCTTGCTCTAAAAAGCTTGCCCTTGGGGGGGGTACTGATTGCGGGAGGGATTGCCCCCAAAATCCTACCCAAAATGACCGACGGCACCTTTCTTCAGGCCTTTTTGAATAAAGGACGCTTTCGCCCCCTGATGGCGCAGTTGTACGTTGCGGTGATTACCAATCCTGAAGTGGGATTGCGGGGTGCCGTCCATTTGGCCGCTCAGGGGGTCTAGGGGGTTAGAGATGCTTCAGTTGGGGATAGGCCATTAGCAACTCATCGGCAGTGAGGGTGTCACCAATTTCCTGAGGTTGCCAGAGCACTTCAACCGCCAGCAGGCGATCGCTCCCAAGACTCCCCAACTGTTGTAGCGCTTGGCGCAGCTCTAAATCATTATTCACCGCTGGCAGTTTTAAGCGTCCCGTGGCCGCTACCACAAAGGTGACCACAATGTACTCACCCACTTCATTGCTCACTAGGGGGGCGATCGCCGTCTGTTTAATCTCACGACGGTAGTTAGAGAGGGTTTCCGCGCTGAGTTTGCTGCGCTCCGCAAGAGCCAGTTGATTAAAGGCAGTTTCCGCTTGCAGCAGTTTGGTTTCTTGGCTGCTGGCGTGGGCATAGACCCAGTATTGGGGATGGCGCAGCAGGGCAAGGGTTGCCTCTTGCAGCACTTTACTCAGGCCTTCGGGACTTTGGGTATCGGCGGTGAGCGCCAGTTGATTCAGTGCCTCTTGAAGTTCCCGCGCCTGAGCTAGCAGCCCCACCTGCAGCGTATGCAGCGAGACCACAGGGTTATCGTCATAAAGTTCTGAGTCATCGCCGCTATTGCGGAAGTTGCGGAAGGTGGAGATTAAAATGTTGGCCAGCACACCGATCATCAGGATCGTGAAGAGACCACCAAAGCCACCGCCAAAACCAAAGAAGGGAATGAGGAAGGGAAAGCCAAAGCCACCCCCATAGACGGGAACCGGCTGAGCATAGCCGCCGTAATTACTGCGGGGGGCAGGGTAGGCACGGGTGGGCGCCGGACGACTAAAGGAGCCACCTCCAATACGTCCACCACTGCGGGCTGCCCATGCAGCGCCACTGTCAAGGACAAGATGGGCCATCAATACCCCCACGGCTACAATTGCTGTAACAGATTTGAGACGTTGCCAAAACGTTTTCATCATAAATTGTGTTCCCAAGGATTGACACACCGAAGGAAATGTCCTGCTCTCAGTCTAACGTTTTGTCATTTTTAGAACAGATGGGGAAACCCTACAGCCCTTTTCGCAGGGATGGAACACGCTGGCAACTGTCAAATGCGAGAGGCTCCCGCCCCCTTGGTGTAGGCCATATTTTAGAAAACGGCTGTATTACGATATGAAAAGCAAACTTTCGATCAATGCTTTGCCTGCCGAGTTCTGTTCACGAAAACAATGATTGAAATTCCTGAGCCTCTTAAGCCGGTGATCACCTTTGCCCACCCGGTGCTGATGTGGATTCTTTTTGCGCTCACGCTCTATGCCATGTATTTAGGGATTCAAACCCGTCGCCTACGCTCCCTCAGCGGCGAGGAAAAAAAGGCACTGATCCAATCCAAGGTCAATATCAAACACCACCAAGTTGGCGCCATCCTATTGGCTTTGATGGTCATGGGTACGATTGGCGGGATGGCGGTCACCTACATCAATAATGGCAAGCTCTTTGTCGGGCCGCACTTGATTGTTGGGCTAACGATGACGGCCTTAATTGCGATTTCTGCCAGCTTGACCCCCTTTATGCAAAAGGGAAGCGAGGCCGCCCGTGCCCTGCACATGACCCTGAATCTGTTTTTGGTGATCCTTTTTGGCTGGCAAGCAGTGACGGGTCTGCAAATTGTGCAGCGAATTCTCAATGCCAGCTAAGTGAGGAGGGCAACCTAGGAAGCGATTGTAGCAATTGCAAAATCTCTGCAACAAGCGAGAACTTTTGTGCCAGAATATGAGGAGCACTAATTACTGCAAATAATTCCCAATGCAGTGAGTGCTCCTCTGCTTTATTGATTGCAGACGATTCGCTTTCTGGGTGATCATGACCACACTTTCCCTGATGCCAACGCTCAAAACAGCCGTTCGGGTTGAGCACTTACGTAAATTCTTTGGTCGCTTTGCTGCGATTCGTGATGTTAGCCTCTGTGTCCATGAGGGGGAAATTCTGGGGCTGTTGGGGCCTTCGGGTTGCGGTAAGACAACATTACTGCGCTTAATTGCGGGTCTAGACACGCCAGATGCTGGCGAAATTAGGGTCGGCGATCGCTGTGTGGCAGCAGCAAATGTTTTTGTGCCCCCTGAGCAGCGGTCTTTGGGCATGGTCTTTCAGGACTTTGCTTTGTTTCCCCATTTGACAGTGGCCGAGAATATTGCCTTTGGCTTGCAACAACAACGCCTCAGCAAGCAGCAAATTCAGGAGCGAGTGGCAGCAGTTTTGGCCTTGGTGCACCTAGAGGGAATGCAAAAGCGTTATCCCCATGAGTTGTCGGGAGGGCAGCAGCAGCGGGTAGCCCTAGCACGGGCGATCGCCCCTCAACCCGCCGTAATTCTCCTTGATGAACCCCTGAGTAATCTCGATGCCCAAGTGCGCTTACAACTGCGGGAGGAATTACGCACGATTCTTAAGGGTACACAGACAACAGCAATTTTTGTCACTCATGATCAGGAGGAAGCCCTAAGTCTGTCGGATCGCCTAGCAGTCATGCGCCAAGGCAAAATTGAGCAGGTGGGTACCCCCCAAGAAATTTATTGCCAGCCAGCCTCGCGATTTGTGGCGGAGTTTATTACCCAAGCCAACTTTTTGCCGGCCTGTGCGGAAGGGGCTCAGGTGCGCACGGATGTTGGCACGTTTCCCCTGTTGGAAGCTTCAGCTAGAGGGGAAGGGGAAGTAATGATCCGCGAAGAGGATCTCCAGTTGCAGCCAGACACAGAAGCCACCAGTTGCTTTGTGATTCGCGATCGCCAGTTTCTCGGTCGGGAGTATCGCTACTGTATTCAATTGCCCTGTGGCAAGGAACTCCATGCCCGTCAGCCCCTCGCGGTGGATATCCCCATTGGTACTGCTGTGAAGGTGGCGGCTGAAGCGGTGCGCTTTTTCCCAAAAGAAAACTAATCTAGGGCACGCCCCATATACTCACCCCAAAGGGCAGCAGCCAGACCACTACTGCCTTGGGTAGGGCTATTGTCGTCATTACCAAGCCAAATACCGGTCAGGACATCGGCAGTGGGCACATAGCCAATAAACCAAAGATCGCGACCATCATTTGTAGTGCCGGTCTTACCCGCGACTGCACGGCCAATAGCCGCGGCACGACCCGTTCCCCGGCTGACAACAGCGGTGAGGAGATGGGTCATTTCATTGGCGATCGCAGGGTCGAGAACCTGTTGCGGCCTTTCCTCACTTGCTGCATAGATAAGGCGACAGGTCTGCCAGTCGTTTGCACTTTTACAATCACCGCCATCGCGCACAGAGAGAATGGCATGGGGAGGAAGGCGCTTCCCCTCATTGGCGAGCACAGCAAAGGCGCCACTCATCTCAAGGAGCGTGACCTCACTCTGACCGAGAACAAGGCCGGGTACCGCTTGTAGAGGGGTAGTAATTCCCATCGCTCTTGCCAATTGAATCGTGGCTTCTAAACCAACGGTTTGGGCGAGGCGCAAAGCAATGGGGTTTTCAGAAAGGGCTAACGCTGTGGCCAAATCCATGGCACCACTCCCCCCACGACAGCCCGCGAATTGTTGCCCTTGCCAGAAAACTGGTTCACAGGAGAAGGTTTCACCGGCTGTGTGGCCTTTCAAGAGGGCTTCAGTATAGACAAACACCTTAAAGGTAGACCCCGGTTGGCGGAGTGCAAGGGTAGCACGATTAAACTGGCTTTTTTGGTAGTCCACCCCCCCCACGAGGGCCAGAATCAAACCACTACTGGGCTGGAGGGTAATCAATGCCCCTTGACTAACCCCATAGCTGCTGCCGGTGCTGCTGATGAAATTGCGTAGGCTTGCTTCCGCCAGTTCTTGCCAACGGGGGTCTAGGCCTGTTTCCACAATCAGGTTGCCCTCTTGAGCAAGACCCTCACCGAGAAGTTGAGCCAATTCTTGATAGACATGATCTGTGTAGTAGGAAAAGCGCTGCGAAGTGAGCAATTCCCGCGCCTTGGGACTAATTTCAATGCGGGAGCGGCGGGCGCGATCGCCCTCTTCTTTGCTGATGTAGCCCTGCTGCACCATGCGCAAAATGACCCGATTGCGATAATCCACCGCCGCATCGTAGTCGCGCACCGGATTAAAACGGTTGGGCGCAGGCAGAATCCCCACCAGTGTCGCCGCCTCATTGAGGGTTAGGTCTTTGGCAGGTTTATCAAAGTAGAACTGAGCCGCGTCCTCAAAACCGCGATTCCCCATGCCCAAATAGACACGGTTGAGGTAGGCCAAGAGCAACTCATCTTTGCTGTAGAAAAATTCCAACTTAAGGGCAACCGCCATTTCGCGCCACTTGCGGCCTAGGCTCTCATCCATCCCCACATGGGAACGAAAGAGGGTACGTGCGAGTTGTTGGGAGAGGGTACTCGCCCCTTCGCGTGTTTGGCGGGTTAGTAAGTTGGTCACTACCGCTCGCACCATGCCCAGAGGATCAACCCCGAAGTGCCAGTAGTAGCGCGCATCCTCAGAGGCCACCACCCCATGCACTAGGTAAGGGGAAAAGTCCTTGAGACTTTGCAGTTCTTGGTGGGGGCGATCTTCCACTGGATTGATCAATTCCCCTTGGCGATCGAGGAGAATAATCGGCCCTTGCTCAATCGGCGGCAGGGGACGCACCGCCACTTTGCTAGCTTCGGCAGTAATTAATCCTATGACAAGGCCACTGAGGCCGATCGCCCCCCAAAGGACGTAGGTGAGAGCCTGAACCCAAGGGGGGGGTGGATTGTGGAAGCGGAGGGTAACGGCGCCTTTGACCTCTGGCGGACCAAGGGTAATCACATCGCCGTGGTGCAGTTCACTGGTCTGGAGGCGCCGCCGCTTGCGATAGATACCATTGGTGGAGTCTAAGTCTTGGATTTGAAAGACGCCTGTGGGGGTGAGCCGTTTTAGGCGGGCGTGGGTGCCACTGACAATCTCTGTGTCAATAAGAATATCGGCGCGACTCTGACTACGACCAAGAATATAGCGATCGCCAACCAAGGGAAAGACTTGACGTTGGCCTTTGATCTCCACCCATAGTTCGGGCGTGCGAGCATTTTCCTTGAGGGAAACCTGCTGCCAATCAAAACGGGAGTGGACCGTTTGCACCGCTTGGGTGACGGTCTGAGTCATAGACTGCCAAAAATCTCGGGCAGGATTGGGCATGGCAGCAGCGATAGGGACAATGGTATTGGACGCACTGGTAACCAGATTGTATCCCTACATTTCTGGCACATAGCCCGCTGGCACGGCACTCGGATCCGTATCCCGCTTGGAACTAAGGATATCCATGCGCTCAACCAAAATGACTGGTGAGGAGCGATCGACGCCCGTGTTGCGGTCTTGCCAGCGATCAAACTTCAGACTGCCCTTGATACCCAACAGCGCCCCTTTGCGCACATAATCAGCAGCCACCTGAGCCGTTTTGCCCCAAATTTCCAAGTTAAACCAATCGGGTTGATCATCCTTAGTCGGACGATTCACTGCCAACGTCAGCCGACACTTTACACTCCCCGACTCAAAATAACGCACCTCGGGATCACTGCCGACACGACCCACTAGATGAACCACGTTTAGACTCATGACCGACTGCCTCAGATTGCGCTTCGCTTGATTGTATATTGTTTAATTCTACTTCCTTAAAGCAAGAGGAGTATCCATATAGTTTCTCTCTGAGTGGATTGCAACCCACTGTTCTCGGGGCTAATTCGGGGTTTGTAGCTAGTTTGATACAGGTTTTGCGCGATCGCCCACCTTGAGACCTTGACCACTCAAGACCCGACCAACCGCAGAAACATCATCCACTTCTGTGATTTGAACTCGACCGATGGGCTGAGTATCCAAGCGCAACGTCCTACCAGTCGTTGGAGCTTTGATCTCCTTGAGCACCCGTTCAATCGAGAAGAACATCCCCGGCCGCAAGCCATCTCTACTCCCTTTATTCAGGATCACTCGTCCTGCGGAGACATCGGCCACCACAGCCACAACATTGGGAAGCACCGGTGCAAGGGCAGCCAAGGTAGGTTCTAGCCGAACAATTCCCTCAACCAGTTCGTTCACCGCTTGCTCAGCCGCTGCTGATAGGAGTGGATCAGCCGCCTCACCAAAACTGCTTGCCCCCGTTCCCAAAACACTCGCACCACCGATCTTCTTCTCCGCGCTTCCTCGTCCTTCAGTAGCCGCTAAAATTTCGCCAGTGGTAGTGTTCACAATCCGAGCGGTCAACTGTACATTGGCTTTCTGGCGGCGATTGTCAACACTAATGCCAAAAAGCCAACGTTGACGTCCGATCCTGATCGCTCCAAATTGAACTGAGTAATTGAGCCAATAATCACCGCATCCGCTCCCAGCAGTCGGCCAATTTGTGCTGCCGTTGAAGGATCAATCCGTCCCGAAGCTCCAAGGTTTTGCTCAGCGAGAATTTGGTTGATTCGACTGCGCTCGACCAATGCTCGACCAATGTCAATCTTCCTGTTTGAGCAAGGCGATTCGTCAGCAACTCACTCACTCCCTTGGCGGGGCCAGCCTCACCATAGAGCCACAAACCTGTCAGCCCTGTACTGGCGAACTCAAAATCCAACACCGCAATTCGTTTTTTAGTCTGGGGTTGGATCTGGGCAATCTGTATAGTTTCGGCAGTTGCTTGTGGCAGCACCACAAAAGGCAGGACACTAAGGAGGCCAAACCCCACAACCCCCAGAACCATCTTCATTGATTTGCGACTCATAAACCTGTAAGCTGACATTTTTATTCGTCAGCGATAGCAGAGTTTCTCTGCATCTTTTTCCTGATGTTCTTACTCTTATTGGACTGACGAGAGCGGGTTGGCAAGGGGGCAAAATCAGTGAAGCGACTCAACTCTTTCACGTCAGTCGCGCCACTATCCATCGCTGGCTGAGTCAATACTGTTTGCCGGGGTTAGAGAAACGTGCATTGTTGATTATAGATAATGCACCAATTCATCCGAAAGGAGCGATTCAGGCAGTGGTCAAAGCAGCGGGTTACGAGGTGTTACTCTCCTGATTTGAATCTGATTGAGCACGACTTTAGTGCGCTGAAGCAAGCGCGGATGTATGCAGGGTCAACCAGTTCGATTGATGAGGTGATTCGCAACTGTTGTGCTGGATAATGTCTCATTCTTTATTGGAATAGCTATAACTAAAAGATTAAGTCAAATTTAGTAGGTTATCTTCTTCGTGGGTTGAGATCACACAATCGGATGTGGGATAGGCCGCACACAGCAGCACAAATCCAGCTTCCAACTCCTTGGGTTTCAAAAAGGAGTGATCCGACTGATCCACCGTGCCTTTGATGATCCGACCGGCACAGTTGACGCAGGCACCCGCTCGGCAGGAATAGGGCAGAGCGATGCCTTGGGCTTCGGCAGCATCAAGAATGTACTCGTCGGCATGAACGCGAATGGTTTTATTCAGCCCTTTTGCTTCGTTAACGAGTGTTACATTATAAACTTTGCTATGATCCCGCTTTGTCATTCAAGTTCTCCTAAAACTTGCTTTTGAAATGCTTGTATGTTTGTCTGCTTAACTGATCACTTTAGAGCGATCGCAACGCCACAGGCAGTTGTAGAACGCATTCCATCGTTGATTTTATTTTAGCAAAGGGACGCAGGGGAGCAACTGTTATACGGGATTGTTTATACTTTGAAACTATTTATTAAAGCGATGAAGGATCTCGGTTGAGCTAGTTGCGGGTTTGGGTGGCAGGTGGCGTACCCCGGGGTTGACTGGGGGAGAAACCCGATCGCCAGACGGCTCCTGCGATAATGGCAACAACCACAAGGGCGATCGCCCCTAGACCCACGAGACTAGGTTTTGAGCCTTGGCTCTCTTTTTCATGAACTGTTTCTTTGTTGTTCCCCTGCGGCTTGCTGTCGCGCTCACCAGCCAAGGTATCTTTTGCTGGTTCGGATTCAGGGTGTAACTGGGTGACGCCCGCTACCACCAATTCACGCTCAGGGGTTCGCCGCAGTTCACCGCTCATCTCCATGCCCACAAGGGTTTCCTTGGCACCCCGCAGATCGGATTTGATGCTTTGGAAAGCAATGGATTGTAAATATTGGCTAAACTCGGTATCCGCCATTGAGAGCATGAGGTAGGAAGCCTTGGCTTTACGACCAAAGAGAATCACATCGCCGTGCTGCAGTTCATGGCTACTGATGCGCTTGCCATTGACAAAGGTGCCGTTGGTGCTGGGCTTACCATTGGCATTGCCATCCACAAGGCGGTAGCGGTAGCTGGTGGTGCCGGGGACAGGTACCCGCAGGAGAATGGCGTGCTGGCGGGAAACCGTTTCAAAATCAATAACAATGGCATTACTCTCATCGCGCCCAAGGGAATAGGCCGCTGCCTCAAGGGCGATCGCCCGCCGTCCACCAACGGTATTCAAAATCAAGACGTGACGTTCCTGTTGCAGGCTATTCATTATGTCTATCCCCCGTGTTTCAACAGCCCTCACGAAATCATCCCCTCTGCCAATCTGAATGCTGCCTGCCTTCATCTTGAGTTAGGGCAGGAGCAACGTTACAAAACGTGACACTTCAACAAGTGGTCTAGGTTGTGTGCTTACTTCTACCTTTGCCTGTTTTCTTTGAGGTTGCTGTGATATTGATCACATTTAAGGGGCTTTTTAGTTTTTAGGAGCTGCTACAAATCGTAACAAGTCGTTATCCTTAACCCTGCCGCCAGAAAAGCAGCCTAAAATTAATTTGGTTACTGTGGATTCAATGGTGCTTGGAGTTGATTCCTATGGCCACGGAGTTTAATCGCGGCATTATGAAGTTTGATGATGCTGATAGCCCCGCAATGATCGCGATTTCTGCCGTTTTGATTCTTGGCTTCATTGCAGCGTTGATTTGGTGGGCACTTCACACGGCCTACGCCTAAGGGCGCGATCGCTCCAGATGGATCGTGTGCTCGGTGAGGGCTTCAAAGGTTTCATCGTGGCTAATGACAAAGAGTTGATGAAAACTTCTGAGGTTGCTCAGGCTCTCAGCCAGTTGTTGGCGGCGCATCTGATCCATATTGGTGGTCGGCTCATCAAAAAAGGCAATGTCGGTGTTCACGAGGACCCGCAGTAGGGCAAGGCGCACCGCAAGGGCAGCACACATTTGCTCCCCGCCAGAAAGGCTTTTGAAGGGCCGCCAGTAGCCGCCTTCATTCACCTTGATCTCGTAATCGGATGTCCATTGCAGGGCAACATCGGGTCGGTTGAGGAGTTCCCGCAGCAGGCAATCGGCTTCAGCGGAAATAGTGTGTAGATAGACTTCACTGACGCGCGGACCACTGTTTCTGAAAATGTTGCGGGCAGTCTCAATCAGAGAAGCGCGTTTTCGAGCTGCTTTGAGCTGCTGCAGGGTCTTGTCCTTTTCAACAGCCACTTCATCAAGGCGCTGAAGGGTGGCAAGGCAGTGTTGATACTGCCTTTCCTTTTCGGGAATTGCCCCCAGCAGTCGCTGATACTCGCGGTCTAGGCTTTCGTAGCGATCGCGCAGGGCTTTCAGAGCAGCTAAATCCACCCCCTGCTCTTGGGCTTTGTACTCTGCTTGGGCTTTGGCCAGGTCAGCTTGCAACTTTTGGGCGTCTTGGGTCGCCGTTCGCAGGGCAGCTTCGTAGCTCTCTACTTGGGCGGCCTGCTGTTGGTGTTGGAGATAGGTGTCATAGCTGGGGCGTAGGCGAGCGAGTTCATCGCTAAGCTGTTGCCGCTGTTCTTCGAGGGTGGTGTAGTGTTGGCGCTGTTCATACAGAGGGGTAAGGCGAGCTTCTAGGCTGGCCTGTTCGCTAGACAAGCGCGCGTAGTCCGCTTCCAATTGGGGGGCTGCCGCCTGCTGTTCCAGTAACAGTTGCCGTTGGGCATGGGGTTGACCAAGGTCGGCTCGTTCTTGACGTAATTTTTGCAGGCGGCGTTCGAGAGTCGTCAGTTCTTGGCTGAGGGGTTCTAAGGCTTGCTGGCGATCGCCCAACTGCCTCAGCTCTACTTCTAGACGGTCGCGTTCCTTCTCAAGGGCGTGAGCTTGCAAGAGGGATCGCTCTGCGGCGGCAGCTAAGGCAATATCGGCTTCTAACTGTTCCAAGGTGCGACTAAGGGCAGGAATGGCTGCAGGATCGCTAAGGGTTTGGCGCAGCGCCATGAGTTGGTCCAAAAGCCAGTGGTAGTTGTCCTGCAACTGCTGAAGTGCCCCTAGCCCCCGTTCAATCGCCATGGCCACCAAGGAAAATTGCTGAGCAGCCCTCAGATCCGCTAGAGCCACTGTGACGAGGGCATCGGTTTCCGCCGCTTGAGTTTGCGCCGTGTGGAGAATGGGATCAAGGGTGGCGGCAAAGGCATGGGCGGCGGTGGCGTGGCTGAGTTGGGCTTGCAGGCGCTCGCGTTCTGCCTGTTTGGCACTCAAGGTGGCAGCCAAGGGACGCTGTTGCTCTAGGGCTTGCACCTGTTGAGCAATTTCCTCTAAGCGGGCTTGCAGGGCTGCTGCCTGTTCCTTGAGGTGGCGCAGTTCTTGATCCGCCTGCTGGGCTTGCTGGTAGCGCGCCTCAAGGGGGGCAATTTGGGCATCGAGGGCATCAGCGGCGGCAATTTGGGGTTCAAGGGCTGCGAGTTGGCTGGCAATGGTGGCGATCGCTTGGCGTTGGCTTTCAATCCTGGCCAGTTGGGTGGCGATTTGCTGTTGCTGCTGCTCTAGTCTTTGAATTTCTTGTTCAAGGGCACTGCAGCGCCGCAGTTGCTGCTCTAGGTCTTGATAGCGAGCCTCCTGTTGGCGGTAGGCATCATAATCCGCTTGTAGTCGCTGACACTGGGCTTGACTTTGGCGGGCAGCGCTCAACTGGCGTTGGCGATCGCGACACAATTCCTCCTGCTGCCGCAGTTGGGCTGCAAGCCGTTGGCAGGTTTGCGCAAGATAGTTTAGTGTTTCAACGGCAGCTTCGTATTGCTGTTTTTCAGCGGCCAAGGCCTGACATTGTTGTTGTAATGCCTCACACTGCTGGCGATCGCGCTCTAGTTCTGCTGCTAGGGCTGTCGCCTGTTCCGCGTACTGAACTCGCGTTGCCAGTTCCTGTTCTTGCAGCGCCAACCGCTGCTCCAGTGCCGTCACCTGCTCGTAGCTAAAATTTAGCAAGCTCAGGGCATTGTCAAAGGCTTGACGGTAATCGCTTACCTGCAAAATTGGTTCGAAGATTTGGCGCCGCTGCGCGGGTGGCCTGAGAAAATCTGCCGTGATCATTCCTTGGGGAATGCCGATAATTTGCTCAAAAACCTCCTTGAGGGGCAAAGCACTGCGCAGACCCAGATGCTCGCGTAACCAAGCTTGAACATCTTCCCGCAAGGAAAGACCGAGATTACCCAGTTGGGGATCATAGATTGAGTAACCGCTTTGGGTATTGCGCCGCACTATATAGGAGCGACCATCCATTGCCGAAATAAACTGGACACTCGCTTCGGCATACTGACTTCCCTTGCGAATAATGGCTCTATTAAACCCGCTGCCATAGCCCGATGTGGCATCGAAAAGCACCCAAGCAATGGCCTCAAAAATACTAGTTTTGCCAGCACCATTTTCACCGCAGATGACGTTGACCCCGGGCAGAAACTCAAAGGTACGCTCCCGATGAATCTTAAAGTTTTTTAGAGTCAGTCGCTGAATTTCCACGCCCTCTCTCCAAGAATGCCTTCTGCTTTTACAAAAATTTACTCGGGCTTAAGTCTTGTTGAAAAAGTGGCCATTGACCAATGACTTTTTTTAGTCTGGAGTTATAGCCATCTCCCTGTTTCCTGAGTCGGTATCAACCAATTAGCCAAGCTGAATTCATTAGTGTAGGCTCTTGAAACTGGGTAGCTTAAGGTTGGGGGAAGTGCGTACTTTATTCAAGCGTACCTTTGGTGCCGAGGGTTGATAATGTCTGACACTATTATCTTGCCCAAAGGCAGTTGAGTCGACAACTACAGCATTTCACCGCGAGAGGATTAAACCCGTGGACTTATTACACAAGCAGATTCTGGTTCTGAGTAACAAAATTGATGCCCTATACCAGATCGTTGAACAACTCAACCAAAAGGTTTCTAAGGCCTTGGAGGAAGGGCGGCTCAAGCCTCTGCCGGCAACCCCTGCCGAACAAAATCCTCTGCCAACACCTCGTCCTTTGGTGAGTGCCCCAGAGCACAAGGATATTCTTTTGGATGATGATTATAGTCAGGTGCGCAACCTCAGTGGCGATCGCCCCCTGAGTCCAGAGATTCAAATTCAACGGCTGACAGCTCAGCTCACCGCCGCCTATAACCAGATTGCGGCCCTTGAGGAGCGGTTGCTTTCCCACCATAGCCATAGCCACTGAAGGCCTAAAGCTTAGCTCCCAGACGAGCAAGAACCTGCTGTCGCCATTGGGCATTTTGGTGGCGATCGCTCCTAAATTCTAAAAGGCGTATCTTGGGCCAAGGGGTCTGGCGAAGCTGTGCCTCGACATCAGCCCAGTCCTTAAAACAGTGATAGGGAATGCCGTAGGCCGCGGCAAGATAACGAAACTCCACCTGCTGCGGCGTGGCAAAGAAGGCCTCAAAGGGAGGATCAAACTGGCGAATCGGTAAATGCTCAAAAATACCGCCCCCCTGGTTATTGATTAGCAGGACGGTAAGACAGCCTTGGAACTGGGGCGTAATCAGCCAGCCATTGGTATCGTGCAAGCAGGCGAGATCGCCAGTAATCAAAAGGGTTGGTTGACCGCGATGCGCCACCCCTAGGGCGCTGGAGAGGGTTCCATCAATGCCGTTGGCACCGCGATTAAAGTAAAAGCGATGGGGGCGATCGCTAGGGTGCCACACACTCTCGACATCCCGCACGGGCAGACTACTGGCCACGAAAATCGCGGTTTGCGGCGGCAGCCACTGCGGCAGATGGTAAATCAGTTTCGCCTCGCAGAACCAGTCAATCGTCTCAAAGGTCTGCTTCAGTTGCGCATGGAGCCGTTGATCATAGTTTTGCCAGTCCTTGAGGTAGGGGTTGGGGGGCAGGGGGTCGGCGGGGCAGTCTATTGCTTGGGGGGCGATCGCCAGCGTCTGACAGCGGCCATGGAGGGGATTGTTGTTATCACCCGTAGGCTCAAGGCACCAAATCAGGGGATTGCAGGCACTTAGCCACTCCCGCAGGGCTTTACTTGTGGGCAAGGGGCCAAGTTGAATCACGGCTTGAGGGCGCAGGTATTTCTGCAGGGGGGCATCTCGCAGCAGCAGATCGTAGTGGGCAATACTGTTGGGCAGCCCCCGCGCCGCGGAAAGGGCATCGGCAAGCACCGGCCACTGCAGAAAGTGACTCAGGCGATCAATTGCAGCAGCTTCCGCCTGTGCATCTACCCCATGACTAGGCCCTGCAATAATCAGCCCCCGTTGGATTTGTTGCCATTGCTGCCAAGGAAGAGGCAGAACCCCACGAGGCGGCACAAAGGGCTGCACCTGCTCAAAGAAGTTTTCAGGAAGTGTCCCATGAAAATTTGCCTCAGAACGCAGGTCGAGGGGATCTCGCAGGGGAAGATTCAAATGCACCGGTCCCGGATCCGGCCAGAGGGAAGCTTGCCAACTATGGCAGAGGGTTTGCCGCAGGTAGGGAAGCAAAGCAAGTTGCGGCAGGCTTAACTCGCGATACTGGCGCACCGCATGACCATAGAGATGCACCTGATCAATGGCCTGCCCCGCTTGGCAAAAGCGCAGTTCCGGCGGGCGATCGGCAGTCAGCACAATTAACGGCAAATGACTGAGGCTGGCCTCAATAATGGCAGGGTGGAAATTGGCAGCCGCAGTGCCGGAAGTACAGACAAGGGCAACGGGTCGTCCCTGTTGTTGGACAAGGCCAAGGGCAAAGAAGGCTGCCGAGCGCTCGTCAAGAATCGGCACAGCTTCAAGATGGGGATGGGCAGCCGCTGCGATCGCCAGCGGTCCAGAACGCGATCCTGGACAGACAACCACCGTCCGTAGCCCAAGGCGGTAGAGGGTTTCAAACAGCACACTGGCCCAGAGGACATTCAGATTTTTAGTGAGAATCATCCATCAATGCGCCAATCTTGAAAATTAGAGTCAGCCTAGGGGGGACTAACCAGTATGACACACCTGCCGCAGGGAAACTTTACAGGCAACCTGAACAGGCTTAGGTTTGAAGCGGGCAGTCGGAATCGAACCGACAACTTTAGCTTGGAAGGCTAAGGTTTTACCATTAAACTATGCCCGCATTCCCAAGGATTACTAGATTAGCACGACCTTGGGGCGATCGCAAAGGACAAGCTTAGGGAAGAGTTGCCATCTTCACATCATTGCGATCTAGGATGCTTTGGAGTTCCTCAGCATCAATCGTTTCTTTTTCAATCAGCACTTGGGCAATTTGGTCAAGGACATGGCGGTTGTTCACCAGTACCTCTTTGGCGCGGCGATAGGCTTGCTCGACAAGATTGCGCACTTCGTCATCAATGGTGGCTGCCGTTTCCTCAGAAAAGTCCCGCTCCGCCATAATGTCGCGGCCAAGGAAGATATTGCCCGTCTGCCGCCCCAAGGCCACAGGCCCCAAGCGATCGCTCATGCCAAAGCGAGTAACCATTTGCCGTGCCACCCGTGCCACCTGTTGCAGATCATTTGAAGCCCCTGTGGTCACCTCATCTTCGCCAAAGACAAGTTCCTCAGCAATGCGACCACCAAGGGCAACCGCCATTTGGTTCTGCAGATAGGCCCGGCTATAAAGACCCGAATCCATCTGATCTTCATTGGGGGTAAACCACGTGAGACCACCCGCCCGTCCACGGGGAATGATGCTCACTTTTTGGACGGGATCATAGTCGGGCATCAGGGCACCCACAAGGGCATGACCCGCCTCATGGTAGGCCACCAATTTCTTGCGGCGATCGCTCATGACACGGTCTTTTTTCTCAGGGCCAGCGAGGACGCGATCAATCGCATCGTTAATCTCATCCATGGAGATTTCGGTGAGATTGCGGCGAGCTGCGAGAATGGCCGCTTCATTGAGCAGGTTCGCGAGATCCGCACCCGTAAAGCCGGGGGTACGGCGTGCAATTTTATCGAGATCTACATCCTTAGCAAGGGTTTTGCCACGTGCATGGACTTTGAGAATGTCGAGGCGACCCTTATAGTCTGGGCGATCCACCACCACTTGACGGTCAAAACGGCCAGGACGCAACAGGGCCGCATCCAACACATCTGGACGGTTCGTCGCGGCAATAATAATGATGCCGGTATTGCCCTCAAAGCCATCCATTTCCGTCAAGAGTTGGTTGAGGGTTTGCTCCCGTTCATCGTTGCCACCCCCCAGACCGGCACCACGCTGGCGACCGACGGCGTCAATCTCATCAATGAAAACAATACAGGGGGCATTGGCTTTGGCTTGCTCAAAGAGATCCCGCACCCGTGAAGCGCCGACCCCCACAAACATCTCCACAAACTCGGAACCGGAAATGGAAAAGAAGGGAACGCCGGCTTCCCCCGCTACGGCCCGCGCAAGCAAGGTTTTACCCGTGCCGGGAGGCCCCACAAGGAGAACCCCCTTGGGAATTTTGGCGCCCACTTCGGTAAAGCGATCGGCATACTTAAGGAATTCCACCACTTCCCCCAGCTCTAGCTTGGCCTGATCAATTCCCGCCACATCATTAAAGGTCACTTGGGTTTGGGGTTCCATCTGTACCCGTGCCCGTGACTTGCCGAAATTCATGGCTTGGTTGCCGGGACCCGCTTGCGCACGCCGCAGTAGGAAAAAGAGTAGGACTAACAGACCAATGGGAACCACTAGGCTGCTCAGGGCACGGAACCAGAAGCCATCATTGCTTTGGGGCAAAACAGCGATGTCAACGTTATTGTTGATGAGAATGTCGAGGAGTTCAGGGTCATTGGGCAGGTTGACCAGTACCCGCGTGCCATCTTGGGTAATGGCTTGAGCTTGCGAGCGGTCTGGGGTGAGACTGACTTTGGTGATTTGCTTACTTTCGACCTGTTGGATGAACTCACTGTAGGGCCAGGTTTGCTTCGTCGTGGGTTGGCGATCAAAGAAGGCCGTGGCCAAGGCCAGCACCACAATTGCTAGAAGAACGTATAAGCCTGCATTTCGCCATTGTTTATTCACCGATCGCCATCCTCCGCTAGGAAACGTGAAAAGTCTTTACATAAGTTCATACTAACGCATTCTTTCGCAACCCTAGGGGCGCAGTCCCGTGGTTAAGATCGTCAATATCCATGATAAGCCATCAGAAAATGCTCGATTTGGACACCTGCTACCGGATACTAGAGTTGGAGCCGGGAGCCACCCTAGAGGAAGTGAACCGCGCTTATCGGGATTTGGTGTTTATTTGGCATCCCGATCGCATTCCCAAAGACAACACAAGGCTGATCGAGAAGGCCCAAGAGAAAATTAAGCAATTTAATGAAGCGCGGGATCAACTGCGGCAGCATATTACCCGACACGGCAGCCAAACCTCCCAGCGGGCAACGAGCCAGCAGCAAACCTATCGTTCCTCACCCCCGCCCCCACGCTATCAATCCAATTCCTATACCTATCGCAGCTATCATGCGCCCCGTGAGCAGCAGCAAACCAGCGGGCATACCTATGGCCAACATCACAACCCCGCCTACGGCAGCTATCAACGCCAACGTACGGCTGCCCCACCGCCCCCAGAGCCACCGCGCACGACGCCGCCCCATAAGGATATGTCAGGGGTCAATTTACAGGGGGCCAACCTGAGCGAAAAGGACTTTGAAGGGCGCAACCTCAGCCATGCCAATCTCAGCTATGCCGATCTCAGTGATGCCTTTTTGCATCGGGTGATTCTCCACCGTGCCAACCTACGCCATGCCAATCTCTTTCGTGCCAATTTGCTGCAAGCAGATCTCAGTTATGCTGACCTGCAGGAGGCCAATTTGATTGGGGCTGACTTGAGTGGTGCGGATCTGCGGGGTGCCGATCTCCGCGGAGCCAAGATGAGCCAAGGGAATCGCCTACTGGTTAAATTGACGGGAGCCCGCCTCACGGGCGCCATTATGCCGGATGGCCATGTCCATGTCTAGGCTTGAATTACTCCCTTGGAGCTGGGCACCTGCTGACTGCGGCGCGGGTCAAGGGTGATCGCCATGCGGAGGGCACGGGCAAAGGCTTTGAAGGTGGCCTCAATAATGTGGTGGGAGTTAAGGCCGTCCAATTGGCGAATGTGTAGTGTCATGCGGCTATGGTTCACTAGGGCAACAAAAAACTCCCGCACTAGTTGCGTATCATAGGTACCCACCCGTTGCGTGGGAATCTGTAATCCATAGCTGAGGTGGGAGCGTCCCGAAATGTCTAGGGCCACTTCCACAAGGCTTTCATCGAGGGGTGCAACGCAGTGACCAAAACGATGAATCCCACGGCGATCGCCCAAAGCCTGGTCCAAGGCCATCCCCAAGGTAATGCCCACATCCTCATTGGTGTGGTGGTCGTCAATATGGGTATCGCCGCTGGCCTGCACTCGCAAATCCACAAGACCGTGGGCACAAAGCTGATCCAGCATGTGATCGAGAAAGGGAATCCCCGTGTGATTGTCGGCTAGGCCACAACCGTCAAGGGTGAGGGCAACGTGAACTTGGGTTTCTTTGGTCTGGCGATCAACGGTAGCTTGGCGCAATAGAGGCGCATGGCCATTACTGAGGAGAGAGTCATTCATACAAAGTTACTGACGAGGTTGGGGATTGGCAGAGGTGGCTGGCGGTGGACTCGGTGCAGGCGTTGCGGAAGGAATTGCCCCCGTACGCGGAAAGGGCACATCCACAAAACCTAATTCTAGCAATTGCTGATAGGCCTTTTGCCCCAGTTCACGGGTGGGGTTTTGGCTGCGGATAATTTCCACCAAAAGGGGCACTGCCAGTTCGGGTTGATTATTGGCGCGATAGACCAAGGCCAGTTGAAAAGTCGCTTGATCTCGCAGTTGTGCTGCCTCTAGGGCGCGGCGACGGTGGCTATCGGCAGCCGCAGTATCAATGCCCAAAAAACTAGAGTTCAGGGACTGGTAAAAGTTCGAGAGTTGGTTCATCACCGTACGAGCTTCCAATAGCTTGCGAGCGGCGACAGCATAATTTTGGCTATTAACTGCAGCAGCAGCCTCATCCATCAAGCGCTTGCCCCCTTCAAGGGTATAAATGGAAGAGCTGGGTGGAGGGGTGGGATTGACAATCTGGACATTGGGGCTAGCAGACTGATTTTGAGCAAACACTGCCCGCGGGAGTACCCCCAGCAGGAATACCCCAAGGATCAGGGATGATCTTGACCAGTGAGCAAATGTATTCAGGGGCATGGTGCGAAGCCTTTACTAAGATAGAGGCAGTCAAGCGGACAAATAACATGGCGTATCTTACCACCAAGTACCACCAAGTAATGACAGCCCGTGCAGGATCATAAGTTCCAATTTTCCTCCCCACTGAGGTTGTGGCTATGGTAAATCCCACCCCTCAGGGGACAACTGCCCATGATGCCATTCGGGAACGGCGCCGCCAATTGCAAAGTAAGCGCCGCTGGCGGCAACTGGCAGGGCTTTGGCGTACCAGTGTTCTTTTGGCTTTAACAGGGGGGCTGGTCTGGGGACTAACGCTGCCGGACTGGATCATCCGCCACCCTGATCAAGTGGTGATTCGTGGCAATCAACTGCTGAAGACGGAAGCGTTGCAGGCACAACTGCCCCTTGAGTATCCGGAGTCGCTGCTGCGTTTGCGGCCACAGGAGATCATTCATGCCCTAGAAACCACGCTGCCGCTACAACGGGTAACAATCGCCCGCCAACTCTTTCCGCCGACCCTGATTGTTGAAGTCCAAGAGCGCAAACCAGTGGCAGTTGCCACCTGCAATCAATGCTGGGTCATGAGTGCAACGGGGCAGCTTCAAGGGCCTGCCAGTCGCTGGTTGGTGGATAGTCTCGGCTTTGTTGCCCCCTTGGGTAGCTATCGGGCCAGTGCCCTGAAATCGCTGCCCACCCTCCAGTTACAGGGGTATTTTGTCCCCGTCAAGGATCCGCCGCGTCCACAGACATTGGCCGTGGATGGCGATCGCCAGCAGCAGTGGCAGCAGATTCACCAAATTCTCCAGCAGCAGGATTTACCCATTACGGGCTTAGATTGGCGCAACAAAGAGAATCTAATTGTCCAAACCCCTCTTGCGCCCGTTCACTTTGGGCTAGTGCAGTGGAATAGTGCCACCTTCAAGAAACAACTTAGTGCCTTGGCCAGTCTCAAGCAGTTGCCTCAGTACTTGGATCCTCGGCAAATCGTCTTCATTGATCTGGTGAACCCCGATGAACCCTTAGTGCAACTGCGGCAGCAACCGACACAGCAACTCCTTCCGCGCGGCAATTAAGGGGCAAGGGCACAGCATAATAGAGAGGTTAGCTTGGAGTGGCTAGTCAATGAAATCCCTGAAGTTCGGCACGAGATTGCCCCAGTTTCTGCCACGGTTGGTGATGGTGCTCAGTGTCCTTCTGCTGGTGAGTTGCGCGTCACTCTCGTCGGTGGCTGACACTAGTTCAATTCCAGGAGCACAAAGCCCAACCCCTATGGCCAATTTACCTCGACTGAATGGCGATGCAACGGTCGTGCTGACGGTCAACGATCGCCCCATTACAATCCAAGTAAAAGGAAACGCAGCACCGATTACTGCCGGCAATTTTGTGGATTTAGTCAATCGCGGCGTCTATGATGGCACCATTTTTCACCGCGTGGTGCGTGAACCGCGACCCTTTGTGGTTCAAGGGGGGGATCCCCAAACCAAAGACCCCAGCGTGCCACCGCAACGCTACGGCACCGGTTCATTTATTGATCCAGCAACGAATCGCCCCCGCTACATTCCCCTAGAAATTTTGGGGCAGGGTAGTGATACTCCCACCTATAGCCAGGCAGGCAAAGTCTTACCCGTCTTGACTCATACGCGCGGTGCAGTGGCCATGGCGCGATCGCAACTCCCCGATTCGGCCTCCGCCCAGTTTTACATTGCCCTTGATCAACTGGATTTCCTCGATGGCAATTATGCTGTCTTTGGCTATGTCACCGATGGCATGGATGTGGTGGACACAATCCAGCAGGGCGATCGCCTGCAATCCGCTAAGGTTGTGGCCGGTTTAGAAAACTTACAGCAGCCATAGCAGAACGCCGCCGAAAGCGTTGCCGCAGGGTGGGTAGCAGCCGCAAGCACAGAGCGTAAGTGAGGAGTCCGGCAATCACGCCCACCCAAACACTGCCAAAAATGAGAATCATGGCCATTTGCCCCCCCTGTTCGAGAAGCTTTTCCCAAGATTGCCACTCACCAAAGGACAGAGACGGCTGCCCCATCAGCCACCAGCCCACCTGAAAGTTAAACCAATAGAGGGGCACATAGGTAAAGGGATTGCTCACCCAAGTGGCAAGGGCAGCCAAGGGTTTATTTCCGCGCACGAGGAGCGCTACCGTGACGGCAATGAGCATCTGACCCCCAAAGAGGGGAAGCATCCCCGCAAAGACCCCTGCCCCGAGACCACGGGCAATACTCTCGGTACTACTGTGGGAGCGCATTAGGCGCAAATAGTGATAGCGGAGCGATCGTCGCCAAGCATGGAGCCAACGGGGCTGTCGAGAGGGCTGAGGGAAAGACAACCGCATCATAGGTGAGCTTCGAGAGTGTCCAAAGGTTGGAAAAATGGGCGAATGAAGGTCTTTGCTTAGCAGTTTGACATATTTTGCTTAGAGAGTGCTAGGGGTCGCATCCTTGGGCTTGCCCAATCCCAGCGCCAAAAAGCCAAGGGCGATCGCCATCATCACACTGCTTTGCCAAGCAGGCGCCACCCCACCCCAGCGATCAAAGACCCATCCTGCCCATGCCGGGCCAGCAATGCCGGCCACACTTTGCAGCGATTGGCTAGCGCCAATAATTTTCCCCTGATCCTGATCCCGCACGCGATTGGAGATCACCCCCCGCAGGGAGGGCAACATGATCCCTACGCCAAAGGCCAAGCCGACGACACAACCATACAGCAGCGGCACACTGAAGCTACCCACACTGGGAACGGCGGCAATGCCCAACAAGGCCAAGGCCACGAGGAGAAGTCCCCCCCAGCTCAAGCGCTGCTCGCCAAACCGAGGGATCAACGAGCGAATCAAGCCTGCCTGCACAATCGTACTCACCACGCCAATTATCACAAAAATGATTCCCGCTTGGGCAGGTCCCCAGCTCAATTGCCGCTTCAAAAAGAGGACAAAAATACTAGTAAACCCCGCAAAGGCAAAGTTAAAGATAAAAAAGGCCATCAGCAAGGCTTGAAGTGTACGTTGATTGAATAGCGCCAACCACTGCTGTTGCAAAGCAAAGCTCTTGGGGGTCAGGGGCGATCGCTGGGTGGCGGGCAATGACTCCGGCAAGATGAAATAAGCCAAAACTACATTGGCTAGGGCCAAGGCGGCGGCAAACCAAATTGGTAACTTGAGGTCAATCGCTGCTAAGCTGCCCCCAATCGCCGGCCCAAAGATGAAGCCAATGCCAAACGCTGCTCCCGTTAAACCAAAGTTCTTGGCCCGATCAGCTGGGGCAGAGGTGTCGGCAATATAGGCCTGAGCCGTTGAAACCACGCCCCCCGTGAGGCCATCAATAATTCGCGAAACAAAAAGCAGCCAAGGTACCGTCGCCACAGCAAAAAGGATGTAGGAGAGCGCAGTGCCGGCAATACAAATCAGCAACACCGGGCGACGTCCCCAGCAATCGGAAAGGGCACCCAGGAGGGGAGCAGCCATGAATTGGGCAGCGGCAAAGGCAGAAAATAGCAGGGTTAAGCTCAACGCATCAAAGTTAAATCGCTCCACAAAGAAGGGCAAAATGGGGAAAATGAGACTCTCACCCAAGCGGTCGATGACAATTGTGAGCAGAACAATGAATAATGGTGAGCGCAAGTTTATCCCCATTGATCTGATACGTCCCCATGTAATGGATGCCTGACCTATCGGGTTTTGACCCCCGGAAAAAGGCAGTACAATAAAAGACTACAATTTAACACAATACAGTCCTTTTTCCATTGATGGAACACAACACAAAACACCCTACGGATGAGGTGATGCAACCCATGTCTGCTTATATGGAATCGTTGAAGCGATCGCTCTTTTTGACATTCATTGCCCTAGTTGTATCCTTGACGATTTCCTTCTTGATGGCAATCTAAATTTGTCCTGAAATTCATTTATTATCCTCTATCAGTGATGTGAGTTACTGAGGTATGGCTAGTCATTCTGCCGCTGCACCCCCGCCGCTGCCCCTGTGGGTCATGTTTCGCTTGGGTCTCTTTCAGATGGGGCTGGGGATGATGTCAATTCTGGTGTTGGGGGTGCTCAACCGTATTTTGATCAAAGAATTGGCAGTACCGGCCACGCTGGTCACCCTGACGATCGCCATGCATCAGTTTGTCTCACCGGTGCGGGTGTGGTTTGGTCAGCTCTCCGATGCCCATCCCCTTGGGGGCTATCATCGCACAGGCTATATCTGGGGTGGGGCGCTGGCCTTTACCTTGGTTACCTACGCCATTGTGCAGGTGATCTGGCAGGTGGGGCAAAGTTTAGATCAAGCGGGCTGGAGTTTGGTTACCCAAGGCTGGATTGGCCTATTGGGATTGCTCTTTGCCGCCTACGGCATTTGTGTCAGTAGTAGCTCCACCCCCTTTGCGGCTCTGCTGGTGGATGTCTCCGAAGAGGAAGATCGAGGCAAATTGGTGGGGATTGTCTGGTCTATGTTGACCGTGGGCATTGTGGTCGGTGCCATTCTTAGCAGTGTGCTGCTGCGGCAGTTGGAGCTAGACACCCCGATTGAACTCCTACAACAAAGTGTCAATCGTCTCTTTTTAGTGGTTTTGACGGTGGTCTTGGCCCTCGCGATCGCTAGCACTTGGGGGGTTGAGGCCAAGTATTCCCGCTACCATGTGCGCAGTCGTGCCTGCGACAACCCTGAAAACATTACCCTTGGTCGCGCCCTGAAGATTCTCACGGCCAACTCCCAAACGTGGCGCTTTTTTCTCTTCCTAGTCCTGATGACCTTGAGTTTATTTATTCAGGAACCCATTCTCGAACCCTTTGGTGGGGAAGTGTTTGGCATGACGATCGCCGAAACCACGCGCTTGAATGCCTACTGGGGCATGGGTACGCTTGTGGGTCTCAGTTTCACAGGATTTTTAATTGTGCCGCGCCTCGGCAAGATTCGCACCACTATCTACGGCTGTTGGGGGGTGGCCTGGATGTTCTTGCTGCTGATCATTTCAGGTGTCACGCAGCAGGTGTGGCTCTTTCAGTTGCAACTCTTTCTCTTTGGTATTGCCGCTGGAGTAACGACGACGGGTGCCCTGAGTCTCATGCTGGACTTAACGGCGGCAGAAACGGCAGGGACATTTATTGGCGCTTGGGGCTTAGCGCAGGCCATTGCGCGGGGATCAGCTACCGTTGTCGGCGGCACGGCCCTCGATATTGGTCGCCAACTGTTTGGTGTGCCGCTCCTTGCCTATGGCTTTGTCTTTTGTCTGCCAATCCTGGGAATGCTGGCGGCCGTCTTCCTGTTGAAACAAGTGGATGTGAGTCAATTTCGGCAGCAATCTCAGGTGGCGATCGCCAAAGTCTTGGCTGAAGACTTGGAATAGACTGCTTTAGCAGCGGGCAAAAAAGGAGAAGTCCAACTTGCCAAAGTGGGTGACATGGGCGATATTGAAATGCTCTAGGCAATTTACCAGCCAGCGCACCTTGCCCCGACTAAAGGATTGATAGTGGTTAAACAAGATGGCAAAGCGTTTTTCAAGATAGGGCTTCACTTTCTTGCTCAGGAGAATAATCTTGAGCAATAGACCAATTGTTGCCACCGTACCGATATTGTTGAGTAAGTCAACAAAAACCAGATGATTAGGATTTTGGGCACTCTCCACCACTAAGTAATTGAGGGTCTGGCTACAGGTGCGCACAATGGTAAACTCATTCAGAGGTTGTGGCTGCTGGAAGAGGGGTAGCGTCTCCAAATACTGATAAAAGCGCTGGCGAAACCGACCCCGCCCCACGTCCGCTGTGGTGTCCGTCAAGTAGTGGAAGAAGGCATCCCGAAAGTCGCGGGTGGATTTCAGGCGTTGCAGCCGCTGCTGAAATTGACTGGCCAAGTCGCGATAGGTGTGGCGGCCATCCACTTTACCGACAAAATGTTGAATCGAGGTTTTCACTTCTTCGTCAGAGAGCAAGGTGGGATTTTTCACCGCTGAGATGTTGTGATGCCCCTGAGCACGGCGAAACTCACTGGTGAGGTATTGACTCAGATTCATTTCAAATTGTTGCGTTGCTTTTTGCTGAAACTCTTGAATATAGCGCAGTTCTTCAGGTGCCGTATCCTCTCCCACAAGGCAGTGGTTGTACAGGTAGGGATAGCGGCGAATCAGGGTTGCAAGGGGGCGATCGCCATTTTGCTGAATTTGTACAGGATCTTGAGCGTCCTCTTGAAAGAACTGAACGAGCCGCTGGAGCTTTTGAAAAGCCTCACTTTCTAAGTAGTCCTTGACAAGCAGCCGCAGCTTGCGCACAATCGGTGCCCGGCTTAGCCCCCCCGCCGGCATCGCCACCGGCGTTTGCAGCATGGCCAAAAATTCAGAAACAGCGCCTTGGAGCAAGGGACGTGACTGCCAGCGGTTAATCAAAATGTGACAGCAGCGGTTCATGAAAGGACGAAAATGATCTGCTGCCCGTGCCCCCGTCACAATGCGATCCATGGCCTCCTGAATCTGGCGATCGGGATAGGTATAGCCCATGAGAAAAAGGGCACGAAACCGCTCAATGACTTGCTGCGGACTCTCCTGCTGCACACATTCCAGCAAGTGGTCGTAAATGAGCTGGTAGTCGTTTGCTGTGATCCAAGTTTTCATAGGGGGTGAGGCGCTCTTGAGCCACGCTGCTACCGACCGTGCTGGAATTCAGGGGCACAACTGAACTGAGAGCTTCTAACATACCTACATCATAAAAGGCCACATATCGCCAACTTGTGATCGAAACCACGTTTTTTGCGTGATCCTAATCACAAAAAGAACTTCCCTACCTTTGATCGCTGACTAGCGCAAACGCCCTACTACTTTCTGATGATAAACAACAGAACAATCAATTGGGAACCGACGATAAAAATTGGTGCTCAGTTCTCTCCTCAAAAGGGTCTTTAGGGTTCGCGAGCATTAGCGCCCCTGATACCCCGCAAGCTGAGCTAAGCCCTCTAGGGGATAGACCCCCTCATAGCGTTTACCCTTGATTTCCCATGTAGGGTAGGCACGGATATTGGCCTGTTTGCACAGTTCTGGCTGGCCATTGGTACCACGCGCATCGCACTCAATATAGTTGATGGTCTTAAACGCACTGCCAAAGAGTTCTTTTTGCTTCATACAAGCGGGACACCAGTAGGCACCGTACATCTTGGCATTGATTTTCTTCAGGTGGTTTGCCAACCGTTGCGGGGAAATGGTCTGACTGGTTCCCTGCGCCATGACCATATCGGGAGATTGAAAGATGGACAAACGCGGCACAAGGGCGATCGCCAGCCCCACACCCAAGCTAAACAGGAGATAGCGCAAGGAGTTTTTCATCGAGAACCATCCACCAACCCAATTTAACCCAGTATAGTGTACTGCATTCCACACAGTACCAGAGCTAAAGACCCTGAGAAACGTCTTGTAGTTCCGTTATTCTGAAAATTGAATCTAAAATGAGTGAATGTTGGCACGCCTTATCTAGCACCAATGAAGCAGCAGTACGACCAAGATTACAGTGCGTGGATTGCAGAAACAGTGGCATTATTGCGAGAAGGACGATGGCAAGAGTTGGATCTGCCCCATCTCATTGCTGAGGTAGAGGACTTGGGCAAAAGTGAACGGCGTGCCATCAATAGCCAGTTAACTCGTCTGCTGCTACACCTCTTAAAGTGGCAATATCAACCCCAACGCCGCTCCGATAGTTGGTTGGATTCGATCACGGATGCCCGCACTCAAATTGAGTTAACCATAGCTGATAGTCCTAGCTTGCGGGATTATCCAGCCAGCCAACTTTCCACAAGCTATGAACGCGCTCGCCGCCAAGCAGCAGAGCAAACGGGTTTACCACTGAGCACCTTTCCTGAAACCTGTCCTTATTCCCCAGAGATGGTTTTGACTCAGAATTGGCTCCCTGCAACCGACACTTAGCTCCACACATTAGATACACATTAGATATTAGATACACATTAGATAAAGTGCATTCGCCCATGTTATTCCCGTTAAACTAAAACTACGTTATGGCAGCAGTGCCCTCGCGGATTTTTTAATGGCAGCGATTTTTGAACTTCATCCTGTTAACCCCCCACCCCCCACGATCGCCCAAATTGTGGAGGCTCTCAAAGAAGGGGCAATCATGCTCTACCCCACGGATACAGTCTATGCCATTGGCTGCGACATGAACCACAAAGGGGCGGTACAACGGGTACGCCAACTCAAGCGGCTCTCCAACGATAAACCTGTCACCTTCTTGTGCTCTTCCCTCTCCAATATTGCCCAGTATGCCTATGTCAGCGATTCCGCTTATCGCCTCATGCGTCGCCTGATTCCGGGACCTTACACCTTTTTGCTGCCGGCAACAAAACTGGTGCCCCGCCTTGTCCAAAATCCCAAACGCAAAACTACAGGGATTCGCGTACCTAACCACGTTGTGAGCCAAGCGCTGTTGACCGCCTTAGGTAATCCGATTATTTCCACCTCAGCACGACTGCCCGACGACGAGACCTATTATGTGAATACCGCAGATCTCTTCGATGCGTTTGACAAACGGGTGGATTTAATTATTGATACCGGGGAACCCCTTGGACAGCAAATGTCGAGTATCCTTGATCTCACCGTTGAACCCCCGCTATTAGTCCGCAAGGGACAAGGGTGGGAAGCGCTACCAGCAGAACTGGTGACTGTTGATTGAACGTTTCGGATCCCATTGGTAGATAAGAAATTCCCCGCAAAGGATTAAGGCATGAGTTCACCGCAATTAATTGGCAAAGTATATCTAGTGGGCGCAGGCCCTGGAGATGTGGGGTTACTGACGGTGCGTGCCAAGACGCTGCTGGAGTGGGCGGATGTGGTGCTCTACGATGCACTGATTAGCCCCGAAATTCTTAGCTTGATCAACCCCCAAGCGGAAAAAATTTATGTGGGCAAGCGGCGGGGCAACCATACCCTCTCCCAAGCGGAGATTTGCCGCCTGTTGATTGACTTGGCACAGCGCCATGCTGTGATCGTGCGCCTTAAGGGGGGTGATCCCTTTGTCTTTGGCCGAGGGGGTGAGGAGTGTCTTGCCCTTGTCGAGGCTGGCATTACTGTCGAAGTGGTGCCGGGGGTCACCAGTGGGGTGGCTGCACCTGCCTATGCGCACATTCCCCTCACCCATCGGGATTTTAGTTCTTCGGTGGTTTTTGTCACTGGTCATGAGGCCGCTGGTCGCTATCAACCACGTGTGAATTGGTCGGCTCTGGCTACGGCGGTGGATACGATTGTGATTTACATGGGACTTCACCATCTGGGGGAAATCGTGCTGCAACTGCTGGCAGGGGGGCGATCGCCCCAGACCCCCTTGGCCTTTATTGAATCGGGAACAACACCGCAACAACGGGTAGTGGTGACAACCCTAGAGCGAGCGATCGCCACTTATGATGAAGCAAAGATTCAAACCCCCGCCTTGATTGTCATTGGTGAGGTCATTCACCTGCGCTCCCAGTTAGGGGGAAGTCTCCACTAGGTCTGAAGAAATAGGTTCAGGTTCTAGGGGCAGCGACAGCATCGCCTGCTCCAAATAGGGCAGTAGCTTACGTCGCGTTTGATCGAGAGAATAGGCAAGGCGGATATTCTCTCTGGTGAGTAACCCTAGGACCCGTTGCGGGTTGCTGCGATCCACCACAGGCAACTGCCTTAAATCCCGTGCTGCCATGCGATCAAGGGCATCCCTCAAGGGTTCATCCCCATAGGCCAGTAACAAGTCGCGCGTACAGACACTCCCCACCGTTTGCCCTTGATCGGCGGTTGTTTCTTGGTCAGCCTCCCAGCGAGTGATTACTCGGTTAATATCTCCCAAAGTCACAAGGCCAATCAATTGCTGCTGACCATCTATGACAAAGGCGCAGTAGGCTTTTCTTTCAATGAGTTGCAGCCCTGCCACCACAAGAGGAATGGTTTCATTGAGCAACAGCACATCAGACTGCATGGCTTCAGCAACCGAAAGATTGGGAAGACTCTCTTCCTGTTCCTCTTGTTGCGGTTGAATACTAGGGGATAATGCAGGCACTTCACGCCGTTTTGGCAAACTAAAGCTGTTCACCAGCCAGACACTCAACCCCACTGCTGCCATAAGGGGCAAAATAATGCGATAGTCCCGCGTCATTTCAAAGAGCAGCAAAATGGCGGTTAAGGGGGCATTGACACTGGCGGCAAGAACGGCGGCCATTCCCACGGTTGCGTAGGCGGCAGGAGCAGCAATACTGTTGGCAAACATGGGTAGTAAGATGGGTAATACCTTACCATAGGCGGCACCAAGGGAAGCACCCAAAAAGAGCGCCGGTGCAAAGATGCCCCCCACTAGACCACTGCCTAGACTCACTGCCGTCAACACCATCTTGGCGACGAGCAATATCAACAGCAAGCCGAGGGAAAAGTTCACATCCCTGAGAATCGCCTCCACCGTTTCATAGCCAATGCCCAGCACTTGTGGCAAATACAAGGCGACAAGGCCAACACATAACCCACCCACAAGGGGACGCAGCGGTAGGGGAATGCGATCTAAAAACTGCATGGGTGGAATCTTCCCCTGAAAGGCTTGGGGGAGCCACTGGAGTAACTGAGTATAGGCAATGGCAACGCCGTAGGCCAACAGTCCCAAGCCCAAATACAAGGGCAACTCAAGGGAACTGCGCACCTCATAGGCTGGCAGATCAAAGGCAGGTTGTGACCCCAAGCCAATTTGGGTAATCAGGGCAGAAATCACTGCCGCTAAAAGTACGACACTCACAGCCGTGGTTTCAAAGGTGGTGCCCAGTACCACCTCAAGGGCAAAGAACACGCCGGCGATCGGGGCATTGAAACCTGCTGCCAAACCGGCTGCTGCCCCTGCACCAAGGAGCAACTTTTGCCGTTCTCGGGAGACCTTCAGTGCTTGACCAAGGAGAATGCCGATGTTAGCGCCCACTTCCACACTGGGGCCCTCTGGACCAAGGGAGGCACCTGTACCAAGGGAAATCGCTGCTGCAAGGGTTTTAGCAATAGGGCGAAGCCAAGGAATTTCCTTGCCGGCTTCTACCACTCCCATGAGAGCGGTAAGATTTGGGCTGAACTCCTGTACGCCCCAACGAATTAACCCTACCCATAGCCCTCCAAGCATCGGCACACAGGCCAGTGTCCAAGCGCCCCATCGACCAATCAGCCCCATTAAGTCTTCAAGGGCAATGTGATGAATTGTCTCAATCAGATAACGGAACAGCAGCACACTTAACCCCGCACTGCCGCCAATGAGTACTGCCAAGACTAGTACGACGGTTTCCGGGGGCGGTTGCAATTGATTGAAAAGACGAGTGAGGCGAGATTCAGCAGCAAAAAGGGGGGAAAGGGAGGACACGGGTGGAAAAACTTGCCTGAAACGGGATAGCTCTAACCTAATTATGCGCAATTTCCCTAGGAGAGGCTAAAAGGGCAAGATTTCAGGGGTGACACGGTAAAAGTAAGGGTGCAGCCACCACAGCAAAGCGACAAAGATCACCACTCCCCCATAGGCAGGGCGCAAAAATTCCTGCCACACCAGTTGTTGCTTGCCCTCCCAAATGGCTTTGAAGGGAATGATTGAGGTGCGAGCCTTCAGGGCAGTAAATGCCTCACCGTGCCGGGCGTACCAGCGGCGATCGCCATGCCAAACCCCAAAGCAGTGATGGGCAATCAGACCAAGGGAGGTTAGCAGTGTAAAGGACGTGCCCAACCACAGCGTATGCGCTACACACCAGATCACCTGTCCCCATAACTGCGGGTGGCGGGTAATGCGAATAATGCCCGTTTCGTAGAGGTGTACTTCTGGCTTTTGCACAGCGGCAATTTCTAGCAGGTTAAATGTGGCCGGATAAAGAAAGAGAAACGAGATCGCCGATAGCCCCCACACGAGCGCACCCATCCCCGGTACCCCCTGCAGTTGCCACAGTTGCACGCCGTCGTAGCGGTGGGCCAAAAAGTAGAGAATCAAGATTGTCGCTAGGGGCAGACTCACTAGGGCGAAAAAAATGCGATAGAGGCGGGCACCCACGTGCTTTTCTGCCCAAGGACGTAAGCTGGCCAATCCACTGTGGGCGATCGCAAACAAGAGCAATAGCCCTACCATGATCCACTGGGAACTGGTTTGCCAACTGTGGTGATCCACGTCTATCTACTCCCTACAATGGAAACCCCTTCCCATGATCCCAAAGGGTCAGACGGTTTGTAAAGCAATGTAACTGAGCCGAAAAATGCAGCCTATAGGCTATAGTCAAGGCGTTGAGGGCATCCGAATCAATCTATGTTCAATTGGCTTGATCGCCTCGAAAACCGTCGCCTACTGCGCCTGCTTCTGCTCTTTGCCCTTGGCTGGATTGGTGTGCAGCTTTTGCACTACTTTGCCTACGTCCTACTGGTGTTTCTCTTTTCGGCGATTCTCGCGTTTTTGCTTAACTACCCTGTGCGCTGGCTGAAGCGTTACTTGCCCCATAGTTTTGCGGTAATTGTTGTCTTTGTAGGGGCATTGGCATTGGTGATCGGCCTGGGGATTACCCTTGGCTTGGCGATCATTGGCCAGTTGCAGGACTTGGTGAGCAATTTGCCCAGCCAAATTGATCTGTGGATTGATTCCCTTGAGGGGATGCAGCACTTTCTGGCGCGATGGAATTTAGACATCAATTTTCAGCAACTGGAGTCAGAATTGCGCGCCTTTGCCCTTGCGGGGATTCAGTTTGGCTTTGGGAAGCTACAGTCCATCTTTGCCCTCTTCCTAAGCGGCATTATTGTTGCTGTGATTACCTTCTTTATGCTGCTAGAGGGGGAACGGCTATGGCAGTACCTGCTGAGTTTTTTGCCCGACCCATGGCGCGATCGCGTGCCTCAAGCCTTGGAGCGGAACTTTTTGGGCTTCTTTAGTGGCCGTTTGCTTCTGTCTCTCTTCTTTGGTACCGCCACATTCATTGTCCTGCTGGTGTTACGTGCCCCCTACGCCCTTGCCCTTGGGGCGATCGCCGGCGGTTTGGATCTCATTCCAGGAATTGGCTCAACGATGGGCATTGCCCTAGTGTGCTTGATCCTACTGCCCAAGGGTATTGCCCTGAGTGTACAAGTGCTAATTAGCTGTATTCTGCTACAACAGGTGGAGGAAAATATCCTCATGCCGCGTGTGATGCGCAACTCCGTCAACCTCAATCCGGTGGTTTTATTTTTTTCCCTCTTGGTGGGAGCAACGGTGGCAGGCATTGTCGGCATTTTCCTTGCTATTCCCATTACGGGGACGATTGTCAGTTTGCTAGATCTCAAAGCCTTGCAGGCCAGCAGTGAGGCTGTCCCGAAATCCTCGTCCTAGGGTTGCGATCGCCCCCATCCCCTTGATATACTAGGCAAGCTGATTAAGTTGCCCTCGGCAAATTAGTCTATTTTTTGCACATTTTTGGTTGGACACCATCATCACTGTAGGTTGGGTATAGTTGCATGGCTCGATATCGTGGCCCTCGTTTGAGAATTGTCCGTCGTCTAGGTGAGCTACCTGGTCTAACCCGCAAAGACCCTAAGCGAAGCTACCCTCCCGGCCAGCATGGGCAAACTCGCAAAAAGCGTTCGGAATATGCCCTGCGCCTTGACGAGAAGCAAAAACTGCGCTTCAACTACGGGATCTCGGAGCGGCAACTTGTGCGCTATGTGCGCAAAGCCCGTCGCGTGAGTGGTTCCACGGGCCAGACCCTCCTACAGTTGTTGGAAATGCGGCTAGATAATACCGTTTTCCGCCTTGGTATGGCACCAACGATTCCAGCAGCTCGCCAACTGGTGAATCATGGCCATATTTTGGTCAATGGCCGCTGCGTTTCCATTCCTAGCTATCAGTGCCGTCCGGGGGATGTGATTACCGTCCGCGATAACGAGCGATCGCGCCGCCTAGTGGAAACCAATCTTCAAAACCCTGGCCTTGCCAATATTCCCAGTCATCTGGAGCTAGATAAAAGTACCCTCACTGGCAGAGTCACGGGCATTGTGGAGCGGCAGTGGGTTGCTCTCCAAGTGAACGAACTTCTCGTGGTTGAGTACTATTCACGGAAAGTTTAGAAAATTCCTACCTTTCCTATGGCAGAGGCCTATCTTCTAGAAAAACTGCGCACTGTCGAGCAAACCTTTACGGAACTCACCCGTCGCTTGGCAGACCCCGATGTGGCGGTCAACCCAGCAGAATTTCAAAAGGTGGCTCGCTCTCGCGCGGCTTTAGAGGAAACGGTGAATGCTTACCACGAATGGCAATCCCTTAACCAGCAACTGGTGGATGCCCGCCAACTGCTTAAAGAAGCGGTCAATGAACCCGAACTACGGCAAATGGCTGAAGAAGAAGTCGCTGATCTCAGCTGCCGCATTGCCGAACTCGAGGAACGCCTAAAAATTCTGCTGCTCCCCCGTGATCCCAATGATGATAAAAACATCATGCTAGAAATTCGGGCGGGCGCCGGCGGTGATGAAGCGGGAATTTGGGCAGGGGATTTGGTGCGAATGTACTCTCGCTATGCCAAAAGTCAAGGCTGGCAAGTGAGCCTAGTGAGCGAATCCCTTGCAGAAATGGGGGGCTTCAAGGAAGCCATCCTCGAAATCAAGGGCGATCGCGTCTATAGCAAGCTGAAGTTTGAATCCGGTGTACATCGCGTGCAGCGGGTGCCCGTCACTGAAGCAGGGGGACGCATCCACACTTCTACGGCCACGGTGGCGGTGATGCCTGAAGTGGATGAAGTGGAAGTCGAAATCGATCCAAAAGATATTGAAATTACCACGGCGCGATCCGGGGGTGCCGGCGGCCAAAATGTCAACAAGGTGGAAACAGCCGTTGACCTCTTCCACAAGCCGACAGGTATTCGCATCTTCTGCACCGAAGAGCGCAGCCAACTGAAAAATAAAGAGCGAGCCTTCCAAATCCTGCGGGCGAAGCTCTACGAAATGAAGCTGCGGGAGCAGCAGGAGGCCATTACCTCAATGCGCCGCTCCCAAGTGGGAACAGGCGATCGCTCCGAAAAAATTCGCACCTACAACTACAAAGACGACCGCGTTACCGATCACCGCCTAGGACAAAACTTTAGCCTCAGTAGTGTCCTAGAAGGGGATCTCGAACCCATTATCCAAGCCTGTATTGCCCGCGATCAGCAGGAACAACTGGCCCAACTGGCTGCTGAACAAGCCTAGGAGGATGAAATGACAAAATTTGTGGCTTGGGGGCGCTACTGTGAAGATGTCCTCGAACGGCGTGCCCCTCACCGCCAAGCCCACCTCGATGGCCTAGCGGCTCAAAAAGCCCAAGGAGTGCTTGTGACCATTGGCCCCACCAAAGACCTGCGTTACTTTTTTGCCCTCTACGAGGCAGACAGCGAAGAGACCGTGCGCCAACTGATCGAAAACGATCCCTACTGGCAGCATCAAATTTGGACAGAATACAAGATCTATGAATGGATCCAAGCCCTCTAAGGGCGAGGGCGGATCTGCAACTTACCTAGGGAGCAAGAGCATTGCCCCGCATCAAGCTCCCAATGGTTTTCACTGTAATCTTCAACTGCACGAGGGGATTGGCCGGCACAACAGTCTTGTAGAGGTAGCTATCGAAGGTGAGCTTTTGCACATCAATATCGCTACACATCTCCACAAAAGCTTCACGGGTGGCATCGGAGCGATAGAAGACCCGTTGCAGCAGATCCAAAACTAGGTAGGTCATGCCGTAGGCTTTATCCCAGCGCTTCAGGTACAGCTTGAGATCGGCTTCCGTGGGGATACGACGACCACCGTTGGAGGTCTCGACAATGGTTTCCGCGCACATGCGGGCTGACTTGGCGGCAAAGTAAATACCTTCGCCAGAGGATTTGGTGACGGTACCCGCAGCATCCCCTACAAGGGCGACACGACCAACGACCCGCCGAGGCCGAGGATGTTCAGGAATGGGGTGGGCTTCGACTTTGATGATTTGCCCCCCTTCCAGTTTGGCAGCAGCGCGGGCACGGATTCCCGCTTGCAACTCCCGAATCCGGTCTTTGTTGACTTTCATGGTGCCGGTGCCCACGGCGACATGGTCATATTTGGGGAAAACCCACGCATAAAAGTCGGGGGACACATCATCCCCGACGTACATTTCTGCCAACTCGTTGTAGTAAGCCATTTTGTCTTCAGGCAGACGGATGCGCTCCTGATAGGCAATGGCGTAGTTGTAGTCGCCGGCATCAATTTCCTTGGCAATGCGGGAATTTGCCCCATCGGCCCCAATCACCACATCCACTTCAAGGCTATGGGCAGTACCATCCTCTTGCACATAGTGGAGGGTGTAGGGCTGATCACTGGTGGTGGGCTGTTCCAGCTTAAAGACAGTGCCATTGATCAAATTGGCGCCTAAATCTGCCGCCCGATTGCGCAGAAAGCTATCGAGGACTTCGCGGCGGCACATACCGATATACTCGTGGTCTTTGAGGGTATGGCCAATATTGACCTCGATATTAGAGGGGGAAATCATTTTCATTTTGCGCACGCGGCGGTCAATAATTTGCGGCGGCAAGTCAAATTCGCTGACCATGCACAGGGGGATCGCACCGCCACAGGGCTTGGCATTGTCTAATTTGCGCTCAAAAAGATAAGTCTCGATTCCAGCTTTGGCTAAGGTTTCGGCGGCTGAGGAACCCGCTGGACCACCACCGACCACGGCTACCCGAAGTGACAACGGACGACTCCCAATTTTGGCTAACAAACAACAGTTTGGATACTATCACGGCAATTTTTTGTCTTCAAGGATTTAATCCCGAAAAGCCGCATCTGTAACAGTTTTCAACATTTGGCCCTCTCTGATCCGCTAGGATAGATCCGTCTATTGACTCAGAATTGATCGAATTTGTGAACTGTAGCCCAAGTTACCCAATTTGTCTCTCGCGGTTGAGAATGGTATTATTTGCGAGATTGTAAAATTTACGCAATTTCCCAGAGAAGTTTAAGGTAGGGCATTCACATGGCATCGTCTCCTGTTGCGCCCGTTGTTTTGATGATTTTAGATGGCTGGGGCTATCGCGAAGAGACCTACGGTAATGCGATCGCCAGTGCCAAGACGCCTGTCATGGACAGTTTGTGGCAAGCCTATCCCCACACGTTAATCAACACCTCTGGGAAGGCGGTGGGACTCCCCAAAGGACAAATGGGTAACTCTGAGGTGGGGCACCTCAACATCGGCGCGGGGCGCATTGTCCCCCAAGAATTGGTGCGCATTTCCGATGCTGTTGAGGATGGCAGCTTCTTTACCAACCCTGTCCTCGTAAAGCTCTGTCAAACTGTGAAGGAGCGTCAGGGCAAGCTGCATTTTATCGGCCTGTGTTCTGCTGGCGGGGTGCATTCCCACATTGATCATCTCTACGGCTTGGTGGAACTGGCGAAGCGCCATGAATTGCCCGCCTGTATTCATGCCATTACTGATGGTCGCGATACGCCCCCCCGCGATGCAGCAGGTGTCCTTGAGGAATTGGAACAACGCCTGCAAACCATCGGCTGCGGACGAATTGTGACGGTGAGTGGTCGCTACTATGCCATGGATCGCGATCGCCGTTGGGATCGCACTGAGGCGGCCTACCGCGTCATGACCAGCAATGAGAATATACAACCCCTACGGGCGGTGGATGTGGCTAGTAAGTCCTATGCTCAGGATATTGGCGATGAATTCATTGTCCCCACACGCATTGCGGAAGGAGCCATTGAACCCGGCGATGGTGTGGTGTTCTTTAATTTCCGACCCGATCGCGCCCGCCAACTCACCCAAGCTTTTATTGACCCGGACTTTAGCGGCTTTGAACGGACATTGATTACACCGCTGGAGTATGTGACCTTTACCCAGTACGATGCCAACTTTAACTGTGGTGTCGCCTTCCCCCCCCAAAACCTCAATCATATCCTTGGGGAAGTGATTGCCGAACATGGTCTGAAGCAACTGCGGGCAGCGGAAACGGAAAAATATGCCCACGTCACTTATTTTTTCAATGGTGGTCTCGAGGAACCTTTCCGCGGTGAAGATCGCATCCTCATCCCCAGTCCAATGGTGGCCACCTACGATCAAGCACCAGCTATGTCTGCCCTCGCCGTAACAGAAGCAGTCAAAGAAGCCATTGAGAAACAGGAATATGCTCTAGTTGTGGTGAACTTTGCTAACCCCGATATGGTGGGGCACACGGGGCAATTGGCCGCGACCATTCAAGCCATTGAAACTGTGGATCGCTGTGTCGGCGTCTTGGTGGAAGCGACAACAAAAGTGGGGGGCACGCTGCTGATTACCGCTGATCACGGCAACGCTGAGTACATGATTGATGAGGACGGTAACCCTTGGACGGCTCACACCACCAACCCCGTTCCCTTTATCTTGGTGGAAGGGGAGAAACGCAAAATCCCCGGCCATGGTGGAGATGTCACCCTGCGCCAAGACGGCTGCCTTGCGGATATTGCACCGACCATTCTGGAAATTTTGGGGCTGCCGCAACCCCCTGAGATGACCGGGCGATCGCTGATTGTCAGTGCCCCCTATGAAACCCGTCTGAATCGCACCCCCGTCTCTGTGAAGGTCTAAAGCGTTCTCTACCCAAGAGCGACGGCAGAAAATTTTAAGATTTCTTAAAATAGGAACAGTGCTTGTCCTGTTTTTATGGCCACGTTTCGCTCCATTCTGGGTTACTATCGCGCCTATCGGTGGACAGCGATCGCCAGTATTACCGCAGCCAGTCTCTGCGAACTGGTGGATTTGCTCGTACCCTATGCCATTGGCCAAATTCTCAACCTGCTCTCGCAACAACCCCTTGATCCGCCAGTGGTGGCGATCGCCCATACGCTCCAAACATGGACGGGCTGGAACAATACCTTTGGGGTGAATCTCACCGTTCTCGGCAGTATTGTCTTTTTGGCCACCGTGGTGCGCGCCCCCATTCAACCGTGGCTGGGGGTCTGGTTCCACTGGTGGATTGCCTTGGCCGCTCGGCGCGATCACACCCGCAAAGCGGTGGAGAAAATTCTAACGTTGCCCTTGGAGTTTTTTGAGGAAAACAACCCCGGCCGAATTGCCAACCGCGTCAACAAGGGAATTTCTAACCACACCTGGAGCTATCCAGAAATCGCTGGCCAACTGATCCCTAAAACTGTGCGTGTTCTTGGCATTGGGGTCATTCTATGGTGGCTAGACTGGCCGATCGCCCTAGGGTTAATCACCTCATTTACATTGATTTTTGCGATGACACTGCGCACCCTACGCCGCCTCATTCAAAAGGAAGAAATTCTCGACAGCCATATTGAGAGTACCGAAAGCCGCACCTCAGAAATCATTACCAATATCAAAACCGTCAAAGCCTTTGCTACCGAAGCTCGCGAATTGGCTCGTCAAACCCAGCGCCTCGATCGCGAGTTCAAGATGGTTATTGATCGCATCCATCGCGGCTACATGTATCTAATTACTTGGCAAGCAGGCTGGGTGCAATTCTGTTTATTCACCTTGTTGGGTTTCTCCCTAGCTGCCACGATTGCCGGACGGGTCTCCATTGGCCACTTTATTACGATTTACACCCTTGCCAGTATGGCCTATGCCGAAATTACACCCCTCTCGCAGGTGTCGGAGGTCTTTGCGCGCCGCTATGCCTCCATTTTGCGCTTCCATGAATTTATGGAATTGCCCCCCGGCCGCGATGCCATTGATCTTGAGCAACAGGAGATTCCTAGCCTGAAGTTTTCCGGCAAAGTGGATTTTCAGCACGTCTGGTTTAGCTACACGCCGGGGCATCCTATTCTGCGGGATATTAATCTACTCATTGAACCCTGCCAAACGGTGGCCTTGGTGGGGCGTTCCGGGTCGGGAAAATCCACCCTGATCAAGCTTCTCTTTCGCTACTTCCAGCCAGATCAGGGGCAAATTCTCATTGACGGCCAAGATATTCAAACCCTTGATGTGCGTGCCTATCGCCGCCGGCTAGCTATTGTGCACCAAGAGGTGGATGTTTTTAACGGCACCCTCTGGGAGAACCTCACCTATGCCAACCCCGATGTCAGCCCTGAGGCGGTCTATGAGGCCTGTGCCATTGCGCGGGTGGATGAATTTGTACATCAATTGCCCTTGGGCTATCGCACGATTGTGGGTGAACGGGGGTTGCGGCTTTCCGGGGGACAACGGCAGCGGTTAGGGATTGCCCGTGCCCTCTTGGCGGATCCCGATGTACTGATTTTTGATGAAGCTACCTCAAGTCTCGACTATGAATCAGAGCGCGAAATTCAACTTGCCCTGCGCTCCATTACGGGTACTCGCACAATGATTGTGATTGCCCACCGCCTCAGCACAGTACGGGATGCCCATCAAATTGTGGTGTTGGACCAAGGCACAATTCGTGAGCAGGGAGACCACGAGACGCTCCTCGCCCAAGGAGGCTTGTATGCCCATCTTTATTCCATTCAGCGCGATCGCGCCCCCCATGCCTAACTGAGATCAACACCAAGGAAGCGATCCAAGAGCCGATAGCCCCAGAACGTGCGTAGCAAGATTACCCAGAGGAACACAATTAGAACAATCAATCCCCACAGCCACCCCGAAAGGGGTTCCAACTCCACCACTGCCTGCAGGGTGGGCGAGACGCTAATCATCAAGAAGACAGCCAGCAAAGATGAACAAATCAGAAAGCGATGCGGACGCGGTCCCGGCACTGCCCAAAAAGCCGCAGCGAGTCGCCATAGGTGCGATTGCTTTCACTCACTTGACGGTTAATGCGACCTCTGGCTTGCCGCTCCGCCACTTCCGCCGCTGTTAAACCCGTCAATGGTGCTGTCATGCCTTAGGTTTCCGCTGACTTCACCACAAACACTGAACAAGGCGCATCAGCCACCACAGCGCCACTCACCGAGCCTTGCACAACTCGCTCAACCCCTGTGAGACCGCGACTCCCCAGTACAATTAGATCGGCCCCATAGATATTGGCCAAGCGCAAAATTTCATCCACCGGATCACCGGTGACAATTTCAATTTCCGAATCGCAGGGGAGGAGGTCTTGGAACTGTTGTAAATGCTGTTCAATACTACGGTAGGTGCCCATTTGCGGATGCAACGAGGGGCGATCGGCACTGACCCCAAACCCCGACTCTGCGGGTGAGATCACATGACTGAGAATCACTTGGGCATCCGGGTCAAGATTTAACTGGGTCACCGCTGCCATCACCCGTGCCGATAACTCACTGGTATCGAGTGCCACTAAAATTGTTTTGAACATGCCTGTGATTCTGTACTTGCAATCTCCTAGTCTGCCACAAGGGCGCTGAGATTGATATTTTCTAGATTCAGTAAGTAAAAGTACTCAGTGACATTGTCAACATTTGTTACAAACGTTGCTGGGGATCATAAGACTTGTGGAGAACCCCCACGAAATGCTGACATTTTCTCCCATTCCCAAGGGGATCGCAGTAGCTTGAGGATTAGTACAGGACAGCAGGTGAATGTGTTGTGACGGTGTCGGGCAGTGATAAAGATGCCCTGATGAGTACACCAAGGAATTGTTCTGTAAAGACTGCAAACCCTATCCAAGAGTGCCTATGAAAGTTGGGGTCGTTAAGGAACGCGAAGTGGGTGAACAACGGGTTGCCCTCATTCCCGAAGTCGTTGCCAAGCTAGTGCAGCAGGGGTATCACCTCTGTGTGGAGTCCGGGGCAGGGGATATGGCGCACTTCAGCGATGAGGACTACCGTGCCGCAGGTGCGGAAATTGGTTACTCCATTGAAGAGGTCTGGGGCAGTGTGGATGTGCTGCTCAAGGTCGCCCCGCTGCGCGATCGCGAGGTGGAGTGGATTCGCCCTGGCACCACCTTAATTAGTTTTCTCAATCCCTTGGGCAATCCATGGCAGATGCAACACCTAGCGGAGCGGTATATTACGGCCTTTGCCCTCGAGTGTATTCCCCGCACCAGTCGCGCCCAGAGTATGGATGCCCTCTCCTCCCAAGCAGCCGTGGCGGGCTATGCAGCAGTATTATTGGCCGCTTCCAATTTGCCGCGCTTTTTTCCAATGTTGACGACGGCAGCGGGTACAATTCCCCCCGCCAAGGTGTTTGTGATTGGGGCAGGGGTGGCTGGCTTGCAGGCGATCGCCACGGCGCGGCGTTTGGGAGCTGTGGTTGAAGCCTTTGACATTCGCCCCGCAGTCAAGGAAGAAGTCCAAAGCCTCGGTGCCAAATTTGTCGAAGTCCCCTTGGAGGAAGAGACGGTTGCCCCTGGCGGCTATGCCAAAGAGGTCTCGGAAGCGGCGAAGCACAAAACCCAAGAGGCGATCGCTGCCCATGTCCACAATGCCGATGTGGTCATTACCACGGCCCAAATTCCCGGTAAGCCTGCCCCGCTTTTGGTCACAGAACGCATGGTGGCCAGCATGAAACCAGGTTCAGTGATTGTGGATTTAGCCGCTGAGCAGGGGGGCAACTGTGCCTGCACCGAACCAGGGCGCGCCATTTGTCATCAGCGGGTTACGATTATTGGCCCAATTAATCTACCCTCGACGCTGGCGGTGCATGCCAGTCAGATGTATGCCAAAAACATTTCAACGCTTCTGAAGTACCTTGCTCCCAAGGGGGAATTGGTGTTGAACTTTGGCGATGACATTATTGATGCTGCCTGTATCACCCATGAGGGGCAGGTACGCAACCCACGGGTACTGGAACTGCTGCATCCTGCCCAAACCTTGGCCACAACGGTTTAGACATTTCCCTAGAGGGTTGGTTCGATGACAGATCCTATTCTTGTCGGTCTGATTATTTTTGTGCTGGCCAGTTTCATTGGCTTTGAGGTGATTAATAAGGTTCCGCCCACCCTGCATACGCCCCTCATGTCTGGCTCCAATGCAATTTCTGGGATTGCCGTGATTGGGGCACTGCTGATGGCGGGGAGTGGACACACAACCTTAACGGTGGTCTTGGGATTTATTGCGACGGTGCTGGCCACAATTAACGTAGTGGGCGGCTTTTTGGTCACAGATCGCATGTTGCAGATGTTTAAGCGGTAGGAACCATGGATTGGCTAACACGCATTCAAGAATTGAGCTATCTAGGCGCTGCGGCGCTCTTTATCCTCGGTCTGAAAAAACTAGGGTCACCGGCCACGGCCCGTCAAGGAAATCGCCTTGCCGCCTTGGGGATGTTGATTGCGATTGTGGTCACGCTCCTTGATCGCCAGATTATAAGCTACACGGGCATCCTAGCGGCCATTGGCCTCGGCAGCGTTATTGGCGCAATCGCTGCCTACAAAGTGGAAATGACGGCTATGCCCCAGATGGTGGGGTTGCTCAATGGCTTAGGGGGGGCAGCCTCTGCCTTGGTGGGCATTGGTGAATTTTGCCGCCTCGTGGCCATGGATGAACCGCTGACCGCCAGTACACTGATCACGATTATTTTGGGGGTGCTCATTGGTGGCGTCACCCTCACTGGTAGCCTTGTTGCCTTTGGTAAACTTCAGGGACTGATTTCGGGAACTCCAATCATTTTCCCAATGCAGCAGGTGATTAACCTCGGCTTACTGGTGGCTTTCTTAGTGGCCAGTGGTTTGGTGTGGTTGGATCCAAGTCAGTTGCCGATGTTCTGGGGCTTGGTGGCGATCGCCAGCATTTTGGGAGTGCTCTTTGTCCTGCCCATCGGCGGTGCCGATATGCCGGTGGTGATTTCCCTCTTGAACTCCCTCTCAGGGTTGGCTGCCAGTGCGGCTGGCTTTATTGTTGGCAACAGTATGCTGATTATCGCAGGTGCCCTAGTGGGAGCTTCGGGGCTGATTCTGACGCAGATCATGTGCAAAGCAATGAATCGCTCCTTGGCCAATGTCCTCTTTAGTGGTTTTGGCAGTGCGACCACTGGCAACGCGGAGGGGACGGCTCACGCCACGGCGAAGTCAGTACGCACAATTGATCCTGAAGGAAGTGCCATGATGCTCGGCTATGCCAAGTCGGTGGTCATTGTTCCCGGCTATGGGATGGCAGTGGCGCAAGCGCAGCACAGCGTCAAAGAACTAGCGGATCAACTGGAGCGGCTTGGTGTGGAGGTTAAATACGCCATTCATCCCGTGGCTGGGCGCATGCCAGGGCATATGAACGTGCTGCTGGCGGAAGCCAATGTCCCCTACTCTCAACTCAAGGACATGGAGGACATCAATCCAGAGTTTGAGCATGTGGATGTCGCCCTTGTGATTGGTGCCAATGATGTTGTGAATCCCGCCGCCCGCACCAACCCCGGTAGCCCTGTCTATGGTATGCCCATTCTCGATGTGGATCGGGCACGGCACACGATTGTGATCAAGCGCAGTCTCAATCCGGGCTTTGCCGGCATTGACAACGAGCTGTTTTACAAAGACAAAACGCTGATGCTCTTTGGGAATGCCAAGGAAGTGCTCAATCAACTCATTGCTGAGGTCAAGCAGCTCTAAGGGGTGGCAGTGGCCACACGGCGATTGAACAGAGGGGCAATTTCCCCAAGGTCAAACTGATCAAGGCGATCCAGTACCCAATGGCAGCGACGCTGCAGCATGTGCAAGGGATAGGTGTGGGCTACCCCCAACACTTTAACCCCAGCTTCGCGGGCAGATTGAATCCCCACCAACGTGTCCTCGATCGCCAGACAATCGGCGGCTGTCAGGTCAGCCTCTAGGGTTTGCAACTGTTGAACAGCCTGTAGATAGGGGTCAGGGTGGGGCTTGCCCCGTTCCACACTTTCGGCACTGATAATACAGTCCACAACATGCGTGAGGGTGCCCCGCTCCAAGGCCAAATCCACATCCGATCGCAGGGCACCGGTAACAATGGCAATTTTTAATTGCGCTGCATGCAGTTTCTCAAGGAGGGCGATCGCCCCCCCAAAGAAGGGAAACGCTTCGAGACTGGCCAAGCGTGCGCGGTAGGTGGCGGCCTTTTGAGCCACCAGTTTATCCAAATAGGCTGGAGTGACTGCCCGTCCGCGGCGGCTGAGGAGATTATCTAAACAGGCGCGATCGCTCCGTCCTAAGCAAAAAAGGTCATACTCGCCCCGCTGCGGTCGCAGATTTTCTTGCAGCAGGATTTCATCAATGAGGGCAGCATGGATCGCCTCATCGTCGAGGATGACACCATTGAAATCAAACAAAACTGCCTTCAGGGGCATACCTAGCGCGCTAACTCTGGGAATAACTGCTGAATCCGTGCTTGGAGTTGCTCCGCCTCGCTCAAGTGCGCCATCTCTGCTGGGGGTCGCATTAGAGATTCTCCCACTAAAATCGCTTGGGCACCGGCTTGGGTCACCCGTTCCACATCGGCACGCTGATGAATGCCGGATTCACTGACCACAAGGATGTCGCGATCGCGCAATTGCGCCCCATAGGTAGCCAAAAGTGTTTCCGTAGTGGCCAGATCAACACTAAAGTCCGTCAAATTGCGATTATTAATGCCCACAAGGCGCACCTCCTCAAGGCCTAAAACCCGCTCCATCTCCTCGGCAGTGTGTACTTCCACCAGAGCCGTCAGTCCCAATCCTTGGGCAATGCGCAGGAAATAGCGCAGATCCTTGTCCGAGAGAATCGCAGCAATCAGCAACACTGCATCTGCCCCCCGCAGCCTAGCCAGAAACATCTGGTAGGGGTAAATGATAAAGTCCTTACACAGCAGGGGCACTTCCACCACTTGGCGAATTTGAGCCAGGTACTCAAAACTCCCTTGAAAAAACTCACTGTCCGTCAGCACAGAAAGACAGGTCGCACCAGCGGCAACATAGGCTTGGGCGATCGCCACCGGCTCAAAGTTGGGGCGAATAATCCCTTTACTGGGAGAGGCCTTTTTCACCTCAGCAATCAGTGCCGGCTGGGTGACAGGGGTTTGCAGTGCCTCCAGAAAGGGGCGCACGGGTGGCGCATCGAGCACCTGACGTTGTAAATCGGACAAAGGGAGAGCTTCCCGCAGTTGCTCCACCTCCTGTTCCTTGTGCCAGACAATTTTCTCAAGGATGTTGCGGGGAGCCGCATCGGCTACTGGGACTTGGTAGTGGAGATTGCGAACGGTTACAGGAGGATTCGGGGGACGCCGGCGAATTTGCATGATGAGTTTCGTAGGAGTTGCAACAGTTGACCATTAAGATAAACCACAACGACCATTTCAAACTATCCTCCCCCGTATTCTTCTCAGCATGTGAATCAACATGACCATTGGCGTTTGGGTTTTAGGCGATCAACTGTGGCAAGAGCAAGCAGCCCTGCAAAGCTGTCCAACCCCTGTGCCTGTCATCCTCATTGAGTCCCACCAATGGGTCAAACAACGCCGCTACCATGCCCAAAAATTAGTACTGGTCTGGTCGGCAATGCGGCATTTTGCTCAAGAACTCGAAGCAGCCGGTTGGCCAGTCACCTATGCGATCGCCCCCGACTTTGCCACTCCCCTGCGACAGTGGATTGCAGCCCACCATATCCACGAACTGCGGATCATGGAACCCAGCGATCGCCCCTTTCGGGAGCTGATTGCCACCCTTGATCTCCCTTGTGCCATCAAAGTGCTGCCCAACAATCACTTTCTCTGGTCAGAAGCCGAGTTTCAGCAGTGGGCGAGGGGGCGCAAAACCCTGCTTTTGGAGTACTTCTACCGCGCGGGGCGCCAACGCTTTCAAATTCTCATGGACGGCAAAATGCCTGTCGGGGGCAAATGGAACTACGATGCCGCAAACCGCCAACCACCGCCAACGCACCTTAAACCGCCACCACCACTGCGCTTTTCTCCCGATCAGATCACCCAAGAAGTCATTGAGACAGTGCGCCGCGGAAACTTTGACACCTACGGCCACATTGAACCCTTTGAGTGGGGGGTCACCCACGCCCAAGCCCTGCAAGTCTTGGAAAACTTTGTGGAATACCGCTTGCCCCACTTTGGCCCCTACCAAGATGCCATGGTGGCAGGAGAAGAGACCCTCTGGCACAGTTTGCTCTCTCCCTATTTGAACTTAGGATTACTGCACCCCCAAGAGGTGATCCATAGGGCGTTGGTGGACTACCACGAGCGGCAACTGCCCCTAAATAGCGTTGAGGGGTTTATTCGCCAAATCCTTGGCTGGCGCGAGTATATGTATGGCCTCTACCACTACTTTGGTGCCGAGTACGTTCAGCATAACTTCTTTCAGCATCGGCAACCCCTGCCTGCGTTCTTTTGGCAGAGCGATCGCACCTCGATGAACTGTCTGCGTCAGGTTCTGCAACAAATTGAGCGCACAGGCTACGCCCACCACATTCAACGGCTAATGATTCTCGCCAACTTTGCCCTCATTGCCGGCCTTTCTCCTCAAGCGGTGGAAAACTGGTTCCACAGCGTCTTTATTGATGCCTACGACTGGGTGATGCAAACGAATGTCTTGGGCATGGGTTTATTTGCCGATGGCGGACTGCTTGCCTCTAAGCCCTATGCTGCTTCTGCCAATTACATTCAGCGCATGAGTAACTATTGCCAAGGGTGTGCCTATGATCCTAAGCAGCGTGTGGGCGATCGCGCCTGTCCCTTTAACTTTTTCTATTGGCATTTTCTCGCCCGCCACCGCGACATTCTCCGCCACCAAGGACGGATGAGTATGATTCTCAAAAATCTTGATAAATTTAGGGCTGCCGAAACAGCAGCCATTCAACAGCAAGTCGCCCAGTGGTATGCTCAAAACTCATAAGCCTCATGACTGAACAATGTATCCTAGGTTATCCTGATTCCTTAAATCCTTTCTTTTGCCCCCAATTGCCAATAAAGCTTAACTAAAGGATAACCAAAAAATAAATTCCTCCTACTCTCAAGTCGAGATAATTTGACTGAGGTAGAGCAAAAGTACACTTTCCACCCTAAAAAATTCAATACTCATTCCGAGGGATAATCAAAATGAATGAGACAGTCAATAGTCAACTGTCTGCAGCCGCTACGTTGGATGACTTACCCTATTTTTCCTATCAGGTTTCCCCTGAAACCATCTCTGAAGAAGTAGCTGATGAATTCCAACGTCACCCTGAACTACCGGGGGTGTTGGTCGTGGCGGGCGATCGCGTGATTGGCATGATCTCCAAGGTCAAATTTTTTGAACGGATGAGCCAGCAGTTTGGCCGCGATCTCTACTTGCCGCGTCCAATTAAACTCATTCCAGAAATTGCCCACCCTCAGGTGCTTCCCCTTGTCCTCATGGCGCAAACCTCCGTTGAAGAAGCTGTTGAGTGCGCCCTAGAGCGTCCTCCCAACTATGTGTATGAGCCGGTGGTTGTACGTAAGGGCAAGCAACTGGTGTTGGTGGATATGCGGGTGATCCTGATTGCCCAAGCGCAAGTGCTGAGCAAGAAAAATCTCTTCATTCAGCAGCAGCACCTCCATACCCAACAACTCCTTGAGAAGTTAAAGGTGGAAAAAGAGCGCAACCAAGACTACGCCAAGCGCCTTGAAAGCGAGCTAGCCCGCACCCAACAGATGAACGAAGCCCTAGAGCAGCAGGAGCGTTCTGTCCGCGAGCAAGCAGAACGGATTGCCCAACTCAACCAGCGGTTCATCTCCATCAGCCAAGTGCTCTCCCAGCGGGGACAAAAAGCCTTTCAGGAAACCTTTATGGGCGTTAACCAAATCACCTGCCACACGGCAGAGGTCTATCGCCTCAGTGAACGCCTGAAACAGGACGTGGAAATTATTGACCAAGCCACCTATCAAATTGCCCAGATTACCCGTCAGGTGAAGCACCTTGCGGTACAAGCAGGGCTAATTGCCAGTCGCAGTGGTCAGCAGATGGCTAATTTTGACTTTATCAGTGAAGCTATTAACAAACTGGCCAACCAAGTGGTTTTGGCCAACCAACAGGTGGAGGAAATGGCCAATCATTTTCGCCATCACATCCGCGAAGTAGTGCAGTCCACCGCCTCTGGGGAAAAAATCGCGCGATCGCTCCTCACTCAAGTGGAACAGACACAGCAAGCTATCCAAGAACTGCAAGCGCTCTTGAATGCTGAGGAAGAAACCACGGCGTCCAACGAGGCTAATGAGTCCAATGCCATGGCCGTTGCTGCGGTTGCCTAGGCACTAGAGATAACCTACTGCCACAGGGTATGGTGGAGATTGAACACTGCTCTTTTGCTTACCGAGGATGCCTCAACCCACTGTTATTCTCCATGGCGGCGCCGGCAGTTCGCTCCAAGACAAAGGTGGTCTCCTCCCCGTGCGCCAATCCCTGCATACCATTGTTAGCCAAGTGGTTCAGGCCCTAAAAGAAGGGGCAACGGCCATTGAAGCAGTGGTTTTGGGCTGTCGGCTCCTAGAGGATGAACCGCGCTTTAATGCAGGCACGGGGTCTGTGCTGCAATCCGACGGTCAAATTCGTATGAGTGCCTCGCTCATGGATGGGCAGCGCCAGAGCCTTAGCGGCGTGATTAACGTCTCACGGGTAAAAAATCCCATTGACCTTGCCCATTGGTTGCAACAGTGCCCCGATCGCATCCTCTCCGATGTCGGGGCAGCAGAACTCGCTCGTGAATTGCAGCTTCCTGTCTATCAACCCCTCACGGATCAGCGACTCTACGAGTGGCTCGAGGAACGCAAGGGCAATTTCCAAAAATCCATGGCCGCGGTTGTGGCCGAAGAGGCAAGGCGGGGCACAATTGGCGTGGTGGTTTTAGATCAGCAGGGGCACTTGGCCGTGGGCACCTCCACCGGCGGTAAAGGCTTTGAGCGCATTGGGCGAGTGAGTGATTCCGCAACCCCAGCCGGTAACTATGCCAACAGCTTAGCAGCGGTCAGTTGTACAGGCATTGGCGAGGATATTCTCGATGAGGCGCTGGCGGCGCGGATTGTGGTGCGGGTTACCGATGGCTTGTCCCTTGAAGCGGCCTTTGAAAAGTCCTTCCGCGAAGCTACGAGTCGGCAGCGGGATTTTGGTGCCATTGGCCTCGATCACCGAGGGGCGATCGCCTGGGGCAAAACCTGTGATGTCCTCTTGGCGGCCTACTGGGATGGCACAACCATTGGCGATACCTTGGAATTACCACCGGGGCTACAGGTGGGCAGTCGGAATCCTCTATCTTAGATGTCAATTTTTTTTATTGCTTGGGCAATGGAATTGGGTGCATCTAGGGGGACAAACCCCTATAATTTTAGGTGTTTTTACATTTGGCCGATGTCCCTTGAGGGAACCCTATGACCAATACGACCTCGCCTGCCATTCTCAATCCGATCGCTCGTCCTCAAGTTCCCCCAGAACTGGCTGAAAATATCATCCTCACTTCCCTCAATGATGTCTATGACTGGGCGCGGCTATCGAGCCTCTGGCCGCTCATGTATGGCACTGCCTGCTGCTTCATTGAGTTTGCCGCCATGATTGGCTCGCGTTTCGATTTCGACCGTTTTGGCTTGGTGCCCCGCAACAGCCCCCGTCAGGCAGATTTGATCATCACCTCTGGCACCATCACGATGAAAATGGCACCCGCCTTAGTGCGCCTCTACGATCAAATGCCCAATCCCAAATACGTGATTGCCATGGGTGCCTGCACGATTACAGGGGGAATGTTTAGCTCTGACTCCTATTCTGCGGTGCGCGGTGTGGACAAGCTGATTCCCGTGGATGTCTATTTGCCCGGCTGTCCGCCCCGGCCAGAAGCAATCATGGATGCGATTGTCAAGCTGCGCAAGAAAATTGCCAACGAGCATCTTAGTGAGCGCGGCAACCTTGCCCAAACCCACCGCCTCTTTAGCATTAAGCACAAGATGAAGCCGGTGCCCCCCATTTTGACAGGGCAATATCTCAATGCCCCCAGTCGCCAAGCCCCGCCCCCAGCCCTTGCCCAAGCAATGGGGATGGCAGTTCCTGCCCTTGGGGAACCCGTGAGCGAAACCAGCACCGTCGCAGAGTAGTTGGGTCATTGTTGGTAAGAGGTAGGAATCATGGCAGTTTCAATGGAACTTCTGGTACTGGCGGCCTATGGCGCCTTGGCAGGGCTGTATCTGCTGGCAATGCCGGCGATCGTCTATGCCTATCTGAATGCTCGCTGGTATGTAGCCAGTTCCTTTGAGCGGGCATTTATGTATTTCCTCGTTACCTTCTTCTTTCCGGGAATGTTGCTGTTGGCGCCGTTTATTAACCTTCGTCCGCAACCCCGCTCCCTTGATTCCTAGGGACTATGCGCCGCATTGATGTTCTTGGGATTGGGATTGGTGTTTTTTTTGCAGGTGGCTTGGTTTATGGCCTGTTGCGAGCCGTGGGAATTGAGCCGCTGCAAGCGGGCATCTGGAGCCAAGCCATTTTTGTCCTAGGGGTTCTGGGTTGGGTCTCGACGTATCTACTGCGGGTTTTTACGGGACGGATGACCTACCATCAGCAGCTCAAGGACTATGAAGAAGCGGTGATTAGCGATCGCCTTGCACGGATGTCGCCAGAGGAGCTAGCCGCCCTTGAAGCAGAAATTTTTGCGGAATCAAATGAAATTGCCAATCCAGAATTGGGCGATAATTAGCTCAAGTTTCCCATGGCTTGAGCATGCACTTTCCTCGCTCTTGTGGTTTGCTACTTCATCCCACGTCCCTGCCCGGTGGTCACGGCATTGGTGACTTGGGTACGGCGGCTCGTGAGTTCCTTGAATTTTTGGTTGCCAGTGATCAGCAGTACTGGCAAGTGTTGCCCCTAGGACCGACGGGCTTTGGCAACTCGCCCTATATGTGCTACTCCGCCATGGCCGGCAACCCACTGCTGATTAGCCTTGATGAACTGGTGAAGGAGGGCTGGTTAACAGCAGCAGATTTAGCAGGACTTAGGTTTGAGAATGGCGATCGCGTTGATTTCGAGGCCGTCATTCGCCAAAAATTGCCCCTGCTGCGCCTTGCCGCTCAACGCTTCCAGCGTCAAGCCACCCCAGAAGACTGGCAGGCCTTCTGTGACTTTCAATCCCTTGCCCACTACTGGCTGCCCACCTATGCCCTCTTTATGGCGCTTAAGGATCACCACGGGGGACAGCCGTGGTATGAATGGCCTGCTCCTTTGCGCGATCGCGAGCCGACTGCCCTTGCCGCGATCCAAGTCCTTCTCAAAGAGCGCATTTTTGAGTACGAGTTTCAGCAATTTCTCTTTTACCAGCAGTGGCACGCCCTCAAGGAAGCCGCCAATCAACAGGGGATTCAAATTATTGGGGATATTCCCATCTATGTAGCTCACGACAGTGCCGATGTCTGGGCCTTTCCGCAATTTTTTGAACTCAATCCAGAAACGGGAGCTGTTGCCCTCATGGCCGGTGTGCCCCCCGACTACTTCAGTGCTACAGGGCAACTGTGGGGCAACCCCATTTACAACTGGAAAGCCCTTGCTGCCGATGGCTACTCTTGGTGGATTGAACGCTTCCGAGTGCTGCTTTCCTATGTAGATATCATCCGCCTTGATCACTTTCGCGGCTTTCAGGGCTACTGGCAAGTGCCTGAAGGGGAGGAAACGGCGGTCAACGGCAAGTGGCAAGCGGGTCCCGGTGCTGCTTTCTTTGAAGCTTTGCAAGCTGCCTTGGGACGACTGCCCATTCTCGCTGAGGATCTAGGGGATATTACCCCCGATGTCATTGCCCTGCGGGATCAGTTTCAGTTTCCGGGGATGAAAATTCTCCAGTTTGCCTTTGGTGGCGGCTCGGATAATCCCTTCTTGCCCTTTAATCAGGAGCGCAACTGTGTGGTGTACACCGGTACCCACGACAATGATACAACTGTGGGTTGGTACCGCACCCTGAGTGACTGGGAACGGCAGCGCTTCATTGACTATTTGGGCTATACCCCCAGCGAACCCCACTGGGCTTTGATTCGCATGGCCTTGGGTACTGTTGCCAACCAAGCCATTATTCCCGTTCAAGATTTGCTCGGCCTTGATAGCCATGCCCGTATGAATTTTCCCGGTACTGGCGAGGGTAATTGGGCGTGGCGACTGACTGCGGGGCAACTCACGCCTGAACTTGCGGCCCATTTGAAGCACTTAGTCCATCTCTTTGGCCGTCAAGCGCCACCGCGACCCCAGCCCGTTGAAGCTGCTGAAGAAGCCGTCCCCGAAAAAGACCCCGCTTAAGCTCGCCGCTGACCATCGGGCATAATCGTGCCCCGCAAATCCACTTCACTGAGGTTGGCACCGCTCATATCCGCAGCGGTTAAATTGACCCGCGTCAAATCTGCCCGCGACAGGTTAGAGCCTGAGAGGTTGGCATCCCCTAAGTCTGCCCCACTCAAGTTGACGCCACTGAGATCCACCGTTGCTAGTAAGCTGCTGCTAAAGGTGGCGCGGCTCAGGGTGGCTCCACTGAGGGTGGCGCGGCTCAGATTCGCTTCTGAGAGGATGGCGCGACTCAAGTTAGCGCCCACCAAACGGGCACGGCTGAGATTCGCTTCTACCAAGTCGGCACGGCTAAAGTTGGCTTCCGTTAACTCCACTTCGCGGAGATTGGCACCACTGAGATTGGCACCCCGCAGCTTCACACCATTAAAGACGAGGCCACTGAGATTGGCACTGCGCAGATCCGTTTGACTCAAATCCGCATTGTCCAGCAATGCCCCCTGCAAGTTTGCCCCTTGGAGATTCGCCCCCCGCAGATTGGCGCCCACCAGTTTGGCATGGCTGAGATTGGCACCCCGTAAATTCGCCCCACTGAGATCTGCACGGCTAAGGTTGGTATGACTCAAGTTCGCGCCACTGAGATTGGCACCACTGAGGTTGACATCTGATAGTTCTAGGGAAGACAGATCTGCCTTTGCCAGTTCAGCACCGACAAGGTTGGCTTTGGCAAGGTTGGCTTCACTGAGCTTGACTTCCGTAAGATCAACGCGGCTGAGGTTGGCACCCGTGAGGTTCGCCGCCGTTAAGTTCGCGCCACTCAGGTTGGCACCGCTGAGGTTCGCACCACTGAGATCGGCATTACTGACATCCGCCTGAATTAAGTCCACACGGGTCAGGTTCGCCTGCTTTAGATCCGTGCCATGCAAATTCGCGCCCTGTAAATTTGCTCCCGAAAGGTTAATGCCGTCGAGCATCAATCCCCGTAGATCCGCATTGGCTAAATCTACACGGGAGAGATTTGCTCCCTGCAGCACCGTTCCCCGCAGTGTGGTTTCACTCAGTTCAGCGCGGCTGAGGTTGGCGCGGGTTAGGTTGGCCCAACTGAGATCACTGCGGCTGAGGTTGGCACCAGCAAGGTTAGCATCCACCAGTTCTGCTTTGATAAGTACGGCATTGACAATTTCGGCCCCACAGAGTACGGCTCCACTGAGATTGGCTCCGCTCAGGTTGACCCACTCCATGTCGGCACGGGAGAGAATAATCCCGCGCAGATCAGCGTTGATAAACTCGCCATTGGTTAAACTGGCACGATTAAAGTCCCGTTCACCGCTGGCATAGCGTTTTAACAACTCTTGGGGATTCATCAAAAAAAACGGGTCTGGAACCCCGCCCTTGAGAGCGGCTCTACACTCTAAGCCTAGCCTAATTTGCTAAAACCACACTACGCTCGTGAGAGGATGATAATAAAGACTTGCGCTCGATGCTCTCATGGATACCATCCCTATTCTTGATCTCAAAGCCCAATATCAATCGCTGCAAGCAGACATCGATCGCGCAGTTGCCCGCGTACTGGCATCCGGTCAGTTCATTCTAGGGCCAGAGGTGCAGGCCTTCGAGGCAGAGGTGGCCGCCTATTTGGGGGTGCGCCATGCGGTGGCGGTGAATTCAGGGACAGATGCCTTGGTGATTTCCCTGCGCAGTTTGGGGGTGGGAGCGGGAGATGAGGTGATTACCACCCCCTTTTCGTTTTTTGCGACGGCAGAGGCGATTAGTTTGGTCGGTGCCCGCCCGGTCTTTGTGGATGTGGAACTGGACTCTTTTAACCTTGATCCCAGTAAAGTTGCGGCAGCCATTACCCCCCGCACCAAGGCGATTTTACCGGTGCATTTATTTGGGCGGCCAGCAGCAATGGGAGCGATTGTGGAACTGGCTCAAGCTCATGGGTTAGCGATTCTTGAGGATTGTGCCCAGTCCTTTGGCGCCCGCTATTGCCCACCCTGTGAAAATTGTCAATGTACAGCGGTGACTCAAAAGACCTTAGCCCATCAATTCACAGGGGCGATCGGCCACATGGGTGCTTTTTCCTTCTTTCCGACAAAAAATTTGGGTGCCTATGGAGATGGGGGGCTGATTACGACTAATGATGATGACCTTGCGGAGCGATCGCGCATGCTGCGGGTGCACGGCTCCCGTCAACGCTACCACCACGAAATGATTGGCTACAATTCTCGCTTGGACAGCCTACAGGCGGCGATTCTGCGGGTGAAGCTGCCCCATATTGATCGCTGGAATCAAGAGCGACGGCGCGTCGCCCAAACCTATAATCAAGCCTTAGCGGGTCTTGAGGCAGTAGTGACCCCGGCAGTGTCTGCGGGGCATGTGTTTCATCAGTATACCATTCGGGTGCTCGATGGCCAGCGGGATGCGCTTGCGGCTTACCTGAAGGCGGCTGGCATTAGTTCAATGATTTACTACCCGATTCCCCAAGATCATTGTCCGATGTACAAGGGACAGTCTCTCCCTAATCCTGTGAGCGATCGCCTTGCCTGCGAGGTACTGAGCTTACCCATTTGGCCTGAATTGAGCGATGCCACCATTGAGTATATTGCCGCAACCATTCGCCAGTTTTTTCAGACGCTCTAGGGACACCGCCTAACTATTTGTCCTCACTTAACACATCCTTAGTATCTCACTCGCTAAGCTAGCAACAGCTCTTTTCTCAAACCGGTACTGTCGCTAGGTCAGGAGTGCAATGCCATGAAGGTTGCTGTTTTCAGTGCCAAATCCTACGATCGCGAGTTTTTGAATGCTGCCAATGCTGCCCAAGGCTACCCCCACTACCTGAGCTACTACGACGTGCGCTTGCGCTCTAAAACTGCCTCCCTTGCCAAGGGGCATGATGCCGTCTGTGTATTTGTCAATGATGAGCTGGGGGCAGAGACCCTAAAACGGCTGGCAGAGTTGGGAGTGCGTCTGGTGACGCTGCGCTGTACGGGCTTTAACAATGTGGATTTGGCGACGGCGGCCAGCATAGGGATAACGGTTACCCGCGTGAGTGTGTATTCCCCCTACGCAGTTGCAGAGCATACGGTGGGACTGATCCTGATGCTCAACCGCAAACTCCACCGTGCCTACAACCGCGTGCGCGATGATAACTTTTCCCTCGAGGGGCTGATGGGTTTTGACCTTCATGGCTGTACAGTTGGGATTATTGGCACGGGTAAAATTGGCCGCATTGTGGCGCAAATTATGCATGGTTTTGGCTGTCACCTCTACGGCTATGACCCCTACCCCCACGAGGCCTTTAGTCAGATAGGGACTTATACCACCCTAGAGACTCTGCTGGCGGAGTCTGATATTGTCACGCTCCATTGCCCCCTAGTTCCGGAAAATGAACACCTGATTAATGCCACTACCATTGCCCAAATGAAGCGAGGCGTGATGTTAATCAATACGAGTCGTGGCAAACTGGTGGACACTAAAGCAGTGATTGAGGGCATTAAAAGCGGCCAAATTGGTTATCTGGGCATTGATGTCTATGAAGAGGAGGACTCCCTCTTTTTCCAAGACCTCTCGGATACCATCATCCAAGACGATACCTTCCAACTCCTGCAATCTTTCCCCAATGTGGTGATTACGGCTCACCAAGCCTTCTTTACCCGCAATGCCCTCACGGATATTGCCCGTACCACGATTGAAAATTTGACCTGTTTTGAGCAAGGCCTGCCCCTAGCGAACGAAGTGAAACAGATGTGAGGCTTCGACGAAACGGTTATTGCTATAACGTTTCTGGCAAACAGATCCGCTATAGTAGCGATCGCGTTTATTTCAGGAAATAATCATGGGGCGTGCAGAAAAAGTGATTTTGGCCTATTCGGGTGGGGTGGATACCTCTGTGTGTATTCCCTATCTCAAGCACGAGTGGGGAGTGAAGGAAGTCATTACCCTTGCGGCTGATTTAGGACAGGGGGATGAACTAGAGCTGATTCGCCAAAAAGCCCTTGATTCTGGTGCCAGTGCCTCGTTGGTCGTGGATGCCAAGGAAGACTTTATCCGCAACTACGCTTTTCCAGCGATTCAGGCCAACGCCCTCTACGAAAGTCGCTATCCCCTCTCGACGGCCCTTGCTCGCCCCTTGATTGCCAAGCTCTTGGTGGATGCGGCTACCGAGTACGGTGCTGATGCTGTTGCCCATGGCTGTACAGGAAAAGGGAATGATCAAGTCCGCTTCGATGTGGCGATCGCTGCTCTGAATCCCCACCTCAAGGTCTTGGCACCCGCTCGCGAATGGGGCATGAGCCGCGAAGAAACCATTGCCTACGGCGAACGCTTTGGCATTCCCGCTCCCGTGAAAAAATCCTCGCCTTACAGTATTGACCGCAATCTTTTGGGGCGCAGTATTGAGGCAGGTCCCCTTGAAGATCCTTGGATTGAACCCCCTGAGGAGATCTATTTGCTGACCCAAGCCATTGAAAATACCCCCAACTCCCCGGAGTATGTGGAGATTGGTTTTGAGGCAGGGATTCCCGTCAGCCTCGATGGTCGCTCCCTCGATCCTGTGACTTTAGTCAGCGAACTGAATGAGCGGGTAGGTCGCCATGGCGTTGGCCGCATTGACATGATGGAAAATCGGCTAGTTGGAATCAAATCCCGCGAAATTTATGAAGCGCCTGCTCTTTTGGTACTGATTGACGCCCACCGCGATTTGGAAAGTTTAACTCTGACTGCTGATGTGACGCAGTACAAGCGGGGAATTGAAGAGACCTACAGCCGCCTTGTCTATAACGGCCTCTGGTACAGCCCCCTCAAGGAAGCCCTTGATGCCTTTATTCAACAGACCCAAAAACGGGTGACGGGTACCGTGCGCGTCAAGCTCTTTAAGGGAACCGCACGGGTGGTGGGGCGGCAATCTCCCTACTCCCTCTATACGCCAGACTTGGCCACCTATGGCGCTGAGGATCAGTTTGACCACAAAGCGGCTGAGGGCTTTATCTATGTCTGGGGGCTACCCACCCGTGTCTGGGCAGAGAAACTGCGCCAAGGCTAATCGGGTGCTTCGACAATACACCACTCGTGAAGTTCGTACTGGACACACTGGTGTTGGACAAGGGGGTCACGGGCAACGATTTCCTCAGCCGCCTTGCGGGAATCCGCCTGAAACAACAACATGCCACCCCCGCGCTCAGCCCAGTATCCCGTGCGGGCTTGATGCCCTGCGGCAATGAGGGAGCGGACATAGGCGCGATGAGCAGGAACGTGTTGATCAAATGTCCCTTTATCCACAATGCCGCGTTCAATTTTGACAAACCATGGCATCGGTGCTTAGCTCCTGCGGATTTAAATCAACACCTAGAATAGCTATAGCAGTGTGCCCTAGTCACTCTTCTCTTGTGCCCTGAATGCGAGCAGCTATGAACAAAGCCATTACCCTTGAAACCTTGTTAAGTGAATTTGCCCGTGGCGTGCGGAATTTCCGTGGCGTCAATTTGGCGGGCAGTGTGTTTCCCTTGGTGCAACTCAGCCACATTGATCTGGCGGGGGCCAACCTGCAGGGCATCAATTGGAGTGGGGCAGATCTGATCAAGGCTAACCTTGCCAATGCCAATCTGCGGGGAGCTAATCTGATTGGTGCGGATCTGAGTGGTGCAAACCTCACTGATGCGGATTTGCAGGAGGCGATGCTCAGTGGCGCAATTTTGGTGGGTGCCTATCTATCGCGAGCCAATTTGCAGCGGGCGGTGCTGAGTGGGGCAATCCTCAAGGGGGCGGTTCTCCACGACAGTAACCTCAAGGAAACCAATGTGGTGGGAGCAGATTTATCAGAGGCAGATCTGACGGGAGCGATCGCCCGCCGCCAAGACTTGGAGGAAGCAAAGCTCTCTGGTGCCACACTCCCCAATGGGGAAGTGGTCTTTGAGGAAGGGGACATTGAAAAGGTACCGTTGCCCACTACGCCACCAATTGCTGAGCCAATGGCAACGGCTAACGAAACCACTGTAATTGAGTGCACCAACGAGCAGGTGATTCAAAGGCTGATCCTGCAACAGCATCTGTTGCCTAGTACTTATCAAAGTGCTGACTTGAAGGTGGTGGATCTGGGCAATCACTGCTATCAATTGCGAACAGTGACCGAAACGGTGGTGGCGGTGGTTGAGGGGGCAAGTGTGGCTGAGGAAAGAGTGACCCTTTTTGTGGAGGCTCCCTTGGCAGATTTGGTGGCCAGTGTGCTCCAAGCCCATTCCTTTTTGCCTACGCAATACCTCAGTGACCCTGTGCCTGCATGGCAGTACGAGCAGGTACCTATTCCTGCCGGCAGTGAAGTCCGTCTGGGCACAGCGCGGCAACTATGGAAAACCTGGTGGTTACTCTTGAAGTCCACCGCCACAGGGCAGGAGCCAGCACAGTTACAACTGTTGGTGGGCAAGAGTTGGCAGCCCATTCGCGATATTGCCTTTTCCCCCTCGGCCAGTGGTGGCGTGATTATCAAAACCGCTGCGGGCGATCGCCACTATCCTGCGGATGCGTCGCTGATTTGGCTCGAAAGTGTCCCGTCTGGATCACCTCCAACCATTACCCCAGCGCCCACCCCGCCAACCCCTCTCTGGAACGGCGTGCTGAAGTTTGCAAATAACTGCTTGACGATCCAAACGGCGGCAGGACCCGTCCATGTGCGGGGCGAAAATTTGACGGTCACCCTTGGTGGTCAGGCGATCGATCTGAACCAGCTCTAATGGTTGTCATTCAGCCCTTTGATTTTAGTCGCTGGCCGATCGCCGTCAGTGATTTACCTGCCGATACCTACCTTGTGGGGGGAGCGGTGCGGGATGCCCTCCTCAGTCGGACAACGTTATACCCCGACTTGGATTTTATTGTGCCGGCGGATGCCATTGCCCTGACCAAAAAACTGGCGGATAAGTACAGGGCTGGCTTAGTGGTGTTGGATCGAGAGCGGCAGATTGCCCGCTTGGTCTTTGCCAATACCACTGTGGATATTGCGCAGCGCCATGGTGAGACGCTCTTGACGGATTTGAGCGATCGCGATTTTCGCCTCAATGCCATTGCCTACGACATTCACCACCACCACATTGTCGATCCCCTCGGTGGCCTTTTGGATTTGCAACGCCGCCAAATTCACTATGTAGCCCCCGAAAATCTTGCTGCTGATCCGCTGCGACTCCTACGTGCCTATCGCCAAGCCGCCCAACTACAATTTACAATTACCCCCGAAACGCGGCAGGTGATCCAAACCCTTGCCCCCCAACTGCGGCGAGTGGCAGCAGAACGGGTACGGGTGGAACTCAGCTATCTCCTCAGTGCTGTTGAGGGTGCAGCTCAAGTAACCCTCGCCTTTCGGGATGGGGTGTTGGGGGTGTGGCTACCTTCGGTCACCGAGGAGCGGATTACCCACTACCATGCCCTTGAATCCACCCTAGCGAATTTTCCCTTCCCTGCCCTTTGGCCGGCGCTAACGACCTCTATTGCGGCAACGACTGCCCCCGGCGAACCCCAACGGCGAACCCTAGCGGCTTTGGCCAAGCTCACCTGCCTCGTGAATGCTAGCGATCGCCAAGCGGCTGAGGAAATGACTGCCCTCACCTACACCACCGCTGAAATTCGCATTGTCCAAGTCCTGTGCCGACTGCTCAGCCACTGGCTAGTTCCCCTTCAACAGCCCCTGAACCGTGAGCAAGCCTTCTATCTCTTCCGCGCAGCAGGGAGCTATTTTCCAGCTTTTGTTGCCCTTGCTCTCAGCCGTGGCATCCCCAAGGATCATCTTGTGCCGTTGGTCAATGCCTGGTTAGACCCCAGCGATCCCCTAGCCCATCCCCCCCAATTGGTGCGGGGTGCGGATCTAGTGGAAGCGTTTCATCTCCCGCCGGGGCCGCGTGTGGGTGAATTGTTGCAAGCCGTGGAAGCCGCCCAAGCGCGGGGCGAAATTAGCGATCGCCCCCAAGCCCTCGCCTATGTGGCACAACTTCTTAACAGTTCAGCCGAATCAAGGCACCATTAGGAACTCGTGAGGAAAATCTCTTGCCAAAGGATGTCGTAGCGCTTTTGGCTTGCCGCATCAAGGGGCAGCAGCACCTCACTCTGGGCAAAGGCAGTGGGGCTAGCCAAGGAAATATAGCGCTGGAATAGAGTAGCACTAAGATCCGCCACCAAGGGGGAGGGAGCATGACTAAACCGACTGATTTGCTCAGCCACCTCTGGCTGCCACCAGTAGTTTAACCATGCCAAAGCTGCGCGATCCGGTTCTTGGCCACAGACCCACAAATCCAGCCAAAGCGCCGTGCCACTGGCGGGAAAGACTGCGCCATAGGTCTGCGGATCCCGCTTCAGGAGGGGCAGTAGATCCGTTGACCAACCCACTGCCAATTGCGTACTCCCCAACATTAATGGTTGTAGGTAGGCATCGGAACTAAAGAAACGGCAGCCTTGACGCAGGCGAGACAAGCGTTCCCGTAATTGCGGGTGGGTGGGTGGGGCATTGTAGGACTGTCCTAGGGACTTCAGGGTCAGACCAATCACTTCCCGCGGGTTATTGAGGAGGCTGTAGTGACCCTGCACTGCGGGGTGCCAGAGGACATCCCAATCTTTGGGTTCCCAACCCAACTCGGCAAAGAAATCGCGGCGATAAATCAGGGCGGTGGCGCCCCAGCGATAGGGAAGCCCCCAGAGGACATCCTCTTTGCTGATGAATTGCAGAAAAGATTGCCAAGGTTCTGCCCAGTCAACCTTGGTTTGAATCAGTCTTTTCGGAATGGGAGCAATCTGCCGCTGGCGAATCGCCTCTGCCAACCAAGCATCCCCCAGACTTAATACCCCTGTTCGCAAGTTGCCTACTGCGAGGAGGTGGGCTAACGCTTGGGGGGTGTCCTGAAGACGCAAACGAACTGCCACGCCTGCCTGTTGACGAAATCGCTGGATGAGTTGGGGGGGAAGGGATTTACGTAGCAGATGAACCGTTAGCCCTGTATCGGCACTGGCTTGACAACCACTAAGGGCGATCGCCCCTAGGGCAAACAAACCCTGACAAAATTGCCGCCGCTGCATCAGCGTTGCCACCGAAACTGCAATTGACTCGGCTGCGCCGGGTCCCCCAGTTGCTCAATGCCGCGATCGTTGGCCACAAGGTGCCGCAGGATCAGGTAAATCCGCTCCAGTTGATCCGGCGCATTCACGGCCTTAGCGATCGCCCCCAAGTCAAGGGGTTCATCACTTTGCTCTAGGACTTTGACAATCTGCCGTTGCAGCGCCAAATTCGCCGCCGCTGCTTTCTTGCCAGCCTCCACCCCCGGTTGATGGTAGGCATTGATATTCACCAAGAAGCCATAGAGGCCCACTGCTCGCTCGTAGAGAGCAATCAAAGCACCCACGGTTTTGGGCGTCACCTCTGGAATGGTTACCGTCAGGGAGGGGCGCCCCTTTTCATAGAGGGCTTGGCGCGTACCGAGGAGCAGGCCACTCAGGTAATCTCCGGAGGTAATGCCCGGTTCCACCTCAATACTAGGTTCTTGGCCATCCCGCAACACTTCAATAAACGTGACAAAAAAGTTGGGTAGGCCATCCCGCAACTGCTGCACATAGGCATGCTGATCCGTTGTCCCCTTGTTGCCATAGACGGCAATGCCTTGGTGGACAATGTTGCCGTCGAGGTCTTTTTCTTTGCCGAGGGACTCCATCACCAGCTGCTGCAAGTAACGGCTAAACAGTAGCAGACTGTCTTTGTAGGGGAGGACAACCATATCTTTTTCCCCCCGACCATTGCCCGCATGGTGCCAAGCCAAGGCGAGGAGGGCAGCGGGATTTTGGCGGATCTTCGGCACACGGGTCGCCTGATCCATGAGCTTTGCTCCCGCGAGCAGGGCATCAATGTCAATCCCTTGCAGGGCAGCGGGCAATAGACCCACCGTTGAGAATTCGGAGGTGCGTCCCCCCACCCAGTCAAACATCGGGAAAATGGCGAGCCAACCGTTGGACTCTGCCACTTGGGCAAGGCCACTACCGGTCATGGTGACGGCTACAGCGTGATCAGCAAAGACTAGACCAGCGCGTTGGAAGCGGGCTTGGGTCTCTAGCATGCCATTGCGGGTTTCCGGCGTCCCCCCCGATTTGGAAATGACAATCACCAAGGTCGTCCGCAGGCGATCGCCCAGCTCAGCAAAGAGGCGCTCAAATCCCGCAGGGTCAGTATTGTCCAAAAAATGAATGTTCAGGGGCGGATTGACAGGGGCAAGGGCAGCCGCCACAAACTGCGGGCCAAGGGCAGACCCCCCAATGCCAATGGAGAGAATATCTGTAAAGCGCCCCCCTTGGGGTGGAGCGATCGCCCCACGATGAACTTGCTGACTAAACTGCTTGACTTGGGCAATGGCATCGCGAATTTCGGCACGCAATTCCGGAGTCGGTGCCAAATCGGCATCCCGCAGCCAGTAGTGCCCCACCATACGGCCTTCATCGGGGTTGGCGATCGCCCCGGCTTCCAATTCCTGCATTTGCTGAAAAGCGCGCTCAAAGGCTGGCTCTAGGCGGTGCACAACGTCTGGGGTCAACCCCATCCGACTGACATCCACATAGAACTCCAATTCAGGGTGGTAGTACAACCAGTCTTGGTAATGCTGCCAAAGAGCCAAAGCATCCATAAAAAATACTCTCGCGCTACGATCTCAGCGTACCTCAACAACTGTTCGTTACTGGCAACATCAGCTTTCCCTTAATAAACACCCTAGGCAGATTGCGCCTTCAGAAAAGTGGCAAATTCCTGCAAGGCTGTCCGCAGGCGATCGCCCGCTACCTGAACAAAATCATTGTGATCGGCACCTTCCACCCAGAGGGAAAATTTTGGCTCACGGGCAATGGCAAAAAGGTGTTGGCTATGACGAAAGGGCACGATGCTATCGGCAGTACCGTGGAGAATCAACAGCGGCACCTTTACTTGCGGCAGTTTATCTCGGTTGATAAAGCGATCGAAGGGAAACAGTGGAAAAGGCACCACCACCCGAAAGATAGAAGTAAACGTACTTTCTAAAACCAACCCCGCAATTGCAACCTGTGTCGCCAGTTCCGTCGCTACCCCACCGCCAAGGGAACGGCCATAGAGAATCACCCGCTCTGGGGGGACTCGCAGTTCCTCTGTGAGATAGGTATAGGCCGCCAAAGCATCTGCGTAGGCATGACGCTCACTGGGGCGACCCGAACTTAAGCCATAGCCACGATAGTCGTAGGCAAGGACGGAAAACCCCCACTGCCGCAACGTCTGGAGAAAAGGTTCCACCATGCCAAGGTCTTCACCGTTGCCGTGACTAAACAGCAGCGTAAAGTGAGCGTCTGGGTTGGCGACATACCGCGCCGCAAGGCGATCGCTCTGACCCACTGGAATCAGCCTGATCTCCTCAGAAAGGGAATAGGTAGGACGGGGGGGATGGAAAATGAGGGCATCGGCGCCAAAGTAGAGATAGACCGCAACAATCAGGTAAATCAGCAGGAGCGATCGCCCCAAGCGCAGCCAACTCCCCTCCTCCAGTACCCAATCTTGCAGCCAACTCATTTAGAGGTAGAATTCAGGCTCGGTGCCACTAACATTCCTAGGGGTTGATCCACCTGCTGAGCCAGTGGGGGGACTACTTCCCGCACGCGGGCAATCACCTGCCCTGTGGTGGCATCGTAAATTTGCGTCAATAGCTTGGGATAGAAGCCAATACCAATAATCGGCACCAACAGGCAGGCAATGATAAACACCTCACGGGGTTCGGCATCCACAAGGGCTTCGTGCTCAACGAGTTCTTTGTTTTCAGGGCCGTAGAAAATCTCCCGCAGCATTGAAAGTAGGTAAATCGGCGTCAGAATCACCCCCACTGCCGCCAAAAAGACGACAATCACGCGGAAGGGCAAAGAATAGGCATCGCTGGTGGCAAAGCCAACAAAGACCATCAGTTCAGCCACAAAGCCACTCATCCCCGGCAAGGCCAAGGAGGCCAAGGAACAGGCCGTAAACATGGCAAAGATCTTCTTCATTTTCTGGCCGACACCGCCCATTTCCTCTAGAATCAGCGTGTGGGTACGGTCATAGGTGGCCCCCACCAAGAAGAAGAGGCTTGCCCCAATTAAGCCGTGGGAAACCATTTGCAGCACTGCCCCACTCATACCCAAATTGGTAAACGAAGCAATACCAATTAGCACAAAGCCCATGTGGGAAATGGAGGAGTAGGCAATTTTGCGCTTGAGATTGCGCTGCGCATAGGAGGTCAGCGCCGCATAGATGATATTAACCACCCCCAAAATCACCAAAACGGGGGCAAACTTGGCATGGGCTGCCGGCAGCATATCCACATTCATACGAATCAGGGCGTAGCCGCCCATTTTGAGGAGAATCCCCGCCAGGAGCATGTGTACTGGGGCTGTTGCTTCACCGTGGGCATCGGGCAGCCAAGTGTGCAGGGGGACAATCGGCAGCTTGACGCCATAGGCCACCAAAAAGCCCGCATACACCAAGAGTTGAAAACCAATGGCATAGTCTTTGGCCGCCAAGGTCTGCATGTCAAAGCTAATCGTGTCGCCATAGAAGGCCATGGCCAAGCCCGCCACCAAAATAAAGAGGGAGCTACCCGCTGTGTAGAGAATGAACTTTGTGGCCGCGTATTGACGCTTGTGGCCGCCCCAAATTGCCAAAAGCAGGTATACCGGAATCAGTTCCAGTTCCCACGCAAGGAAAAAGACCAGCATATCCTGCACGGCAAAAACAGCAATCTGACCACCGTACATTGCCAGCATTAGGAAATAAAATAGTCGCGGCTTCAGGGTCACTGGCCAAGCCGCCAAAATTGCCAAGGTGGTAATAAAGCCGGTGAGTAAAATCAGCGGCATTGCGAGGCCATCTGCCCCCACTGACCAGCGCAGGCCAATTTCGGGAATCCAGTCATAGCTTTCCCACAGTTGCATGCCGGGGGTATTCAGGTCATAAAAATTTGTGAAGGCATAGACCATCAAGGCAAAGTCAATCAACCCCACCGTCAGAGCATACCAGCGGATGGGGCGCCCTTTGCCCGTGGAATCAGGGATGAAGGGAATCGCCAAGGCGGCCACAATTGGGAACAGGATAATTGTTGTCAGCCAAGGAAACGTACTCATGGCAATCGTGTTTACTCCTCCAGCAGTTGGGAAAGAACCATGACCGGGGTTAGGCTTGCACCGAGAAGATGACAAATCCCAACACCGCCAGCAGCACAATCAGGGCGTAGAATTGGGCACGGCCATTCTGGAAGTATTTCAGCCCTTCACCCGTGACCATCGTCACAAAGCCCGTCAGGTTGACCACACCATCCACCACGTTGTAGTCCACTTCCAAGACCTGACGCGCCAAGCGACGACAGCCTTTGATGAAGACGGCTTCATAGAGTTCATCGAAGTACCACTTATGCAGTGAGAACTGGTACAGCGGTTGAATGGCTTTGGCGATCGCCTGCGGACTAGGAGTGCCCTTGAGATACATCAGGGAGGCCACAGTGATGCCCATCAGGCCAATGCTCACAGAGCTACCGCCAAGGATGAGAAACTCCGTCAAATCCACCGCGTGCTCCGCCACCATCCCCTCACCAGGAGCATGGATAAAGCCCTCAAAGAGATTGTTGAAGGGGGTGCCGACAAAGCCAATCAACGTCGAGGGAATCGCTAGCACCACCAAGGGCAGGGTCATTGTCCAAGGAGATTCATGGGGTTCAGCAGCGTGGTGATCGGGGTGGGCATCGTGATCAGGGTGCTCCTGTAACTCTGGGGGCACATTACGAAACTTGCCCTCAAAGGTCAGGAAGTACATGCGGAACATATAAAAGGCGGTTAGGCCAGCCGTCAGCCACGTCAGCAGCCACATAGCTGGATTGACATGAAAGACCGCACCTAAAATTTCATCCTTTGACCAAAAGCCCGCAAAGGGAGGCACCCCAGAAATGGCTAAGCACCCCACTAGAAACGTTGCCCCCGTAATGGGCATATACTTGCGCAGACCGCCCATGTAGCGCATATCTTGAGCCAAGTCGGGGTTATGGCCAACGACAGCTTCCATGCCATGGATGACCGAACCGGAGCCGAGAAAGAGCATGGCTTTGAAGTAGGCATGGGTCATCAGGTGAAAAAGGCCAGCGCTATAGGCACCTACCCCCATTCCCATAACCATATAGCCCAGTTGAGAAATGGTTGAATAGGCCAAGCTCTTTTTGATGTCGTTTTGGGTGATGGCAATGGTTGCCCCCATAAACGCCGTAAAGGCTCCTGTCCAAGCAATGATCGTCATGACTTGGGGCAATTGCTCAAACACAGGGAACATCCGCGCAATCAGGAAAACCCCAGCAGCCACCATCGTTGCCGCGTGAATGAGAGCAGAAATAGGGGTGGGACCTTCCATGGCATCGGGCAGCCACACATGCAGGGGAAACTGGGCAGATTTGGCCACAGGACCGAGAAAAACCAAGATGGCAAGAATCGCAGCCAGACTGGGGGAAAGTAGCCCACTATTCACTAGCTCCGTCAGGCGATCGCCCATGCCGCCAAAGTCAAAGGTACCCGTCGCCCAAAATAGCCCCACCATGCCCAACAAAAGACCAAAATCACCGACGCGGTTGGTGACAAATGCCTTCTGTGCTGCTTCTGCGGCACTTTTGCGGTCATACCAGAAGCCAATCAGCAGGTAGGAGCACATCCCCACCAGTTCCCAAAAGATATAGACCTGCACCAAGTTGGGACTGACAACCAACCCCAGCATCGAGGAGCCAAATAGGCTCAGATAGGCAAAAAAGCGAACATAGCCCGCATCATGAGCCATGTAGCCATCGCTGTAGAGCATGACTAAAAAGGCCACCGTTGTGACGATGACCAACATCAATGCCGCTAAGGGGTCAATCACGTATCCCATGGCAATGTGGAGATTGCCCGCTGCTGCCCATTCAATCATTTGCGTGTAGGGAGCGTGGCCTTGGACTTGGCTCCAGAACAGGCCCAGAGAATGCACCATGGCGATCGCCATCAAGGTCATGATGAAAATGGCACTAGGTCGCCGCAGCTTCGAGGTGGTCTCTGAAAAGGTAATCAAGCCAAAGCCAACAATCAGCGCCCCCAACAGGGGTAAAACAGGAATTAGCCAAGCGTATTGATACAGGGGTTCCATGCGTGCCACCTAACTTTCCATGAGAGCTGCCTGCCTAGAAAACCCAATAGGTATGAATCGCTAGTGTAGGCAAAACCCTCTACATTCTGCCATATCCCTTTTAGCAAGCGACGAGGGCTACCAGTTACAGAAAATTAAAAAACGGATTTTCTTTAGCTTTGCCGTTCCTAAGAAGTCATGATGGGTGATGGAACAAGCCAGAAAGGTTCGCCCGTCTAGCGATATATTGATGCCTTGATGAGGGAGATCGCGATGGAATTGGGTTTTGTGATGGGACGCTTATGCCGAGTGGGGTCTGTCATGGGTGGGGCGATCGCCTTGGTTTTCATCCCCCACACTACCCTTGCCCAAAATACCCCTGACTCTCGCATGGTGCAGCGGGTCGAAAATGCCACATTTGTCCTTGGCGAGTTTACCTTTAACAGCAACAATCGCATCCCACCGAAGATTATCCAGCGTGCCCAAGGCATTGCCATTATTCCCAATGTGGTTCAAGCCGGCTTTATTTTTGGTGGCCGCCGGGGTGCTGGCATCCTTCTTGTGCGCAATGAAAATAACGAATGGAGTAAGCCCGCCTTTATCACCATGACCGGCGGAAGCTTTGGCCTGCAAATTGGTGCCCAATCCACAGATGTGGTGCTGGCCTTCATGGACAAATCGGTAGTCAGGCGCAGCTTGAGACAGTCATTTCGCTTGGGGGGCAATGTCTCGGTTGCCGCAGGTCCAGTGGGTGGAGAGGTGGTCAGTCCCACCGACCCGAGTCCCCAAGTCTTTTCCTACACCCGCAGTGCTGGGCTATTTGCAGGGGTGGCTCTTGAGGGAGCCAAAATTGGCTTTGACCAAACTGCCAATACCCAGTTCTATGGTCGCCGCAACCTTACCCCCAGCCAAATTTTTGAGAATTCACCGCCCCTGCCTTCGCCTCCGGTTCTCAACGGCCTTTACAATGCCCTTGCCCGGGCAGCTCGCTAATCTCCCCGCCACGACAGTGGTAAGATAGCAGTCAATAGTTTGCACTCCAGAGAAACAGAAGGGACACTATGACACAGGGAAAGGGTTTTGGCTTCGGGCTTGGCAAAATGAAAGAGCTGGCCGCCGCCATCCAAAAAGCGCAGCAGGTTCAAGAGGGCGCCAAGAAGCTGCAAGAAGACCTTGAAAAAATGGACATTGAGGGACAGGCGGCAGGGGGAGCCGTTAGAGTGATTATGAGTGGTACCCAAGAACCGCGTCGGGTTGAGATTAGCCCAGACCTCCTTAGTGAAGGGGCTGAGGTGCTCTCGGATCTAGTGACCGCTGCTATGCGCGATGCCTATCAAAAATCCACTGCTACGATGCGGGAACGGATGGAAGAACTCACGGGAAGCTTGAACGTTCCAGGTCTTAGTTAATGCACTTCTGCGCCCACCATGGCACCCAAGCTGTGGCTCCTGATTGTTGAAGATGTCTAATGATGCAACTGGGGCTAGGGGAGCCATTTGCTGTGGTGGGTTATGCCGAAGACGGGTATGGCACCATTGACTTGACACGGCAATTGCAGCCTTAAGTGGTGATTATGGACATTGGCCTCCCAAGGCTAGATGGAATTGCCGCCACCCAACGGCTTAAGCAGGAGTTTCCCCACATTCATGGGGTGATCCTCACTTCCCACCAATCTGCCCTCGAGGCCGTTGCTGCCCTTCCTAGTGGTGCCGATGCCTACTGTATTAAGGGAGAAACCGTGAGGAGATGATCAACTACAAGGATTATCTAGAAATAATGAGCAATACTCACCAAGCTTCTTGAATCGAGGAAAACCAAAACCTCTTTCGGCATCAATTTGAACGTTTGAACGCTTTATCCACTCGTCTCAAGGCATCTTGCAAGACTTGAGAGTGAACGGCTCTGAGTTTTGGATTCTCCTCTTTCGCTTTGGTCAGCGCTTTCTGCTGTTTGGCGTAGTCGGGATAAGCTGTGTCAGCAGGAATGATGTATTCCTGCCTCATGCTGCAAGCGTTGACTGCACACTTACGCAAATTGATTTGATCCAGTCTTTGCGCTCTGCTAAAGCGTGGTTATAAACGCAACGGCATTGCTCCAACCAGTCAAGCATTTGAGCTTCCTAGTCAAGTTCAGCATGGTACATCTCTTCTAACAGATAGCATGTCGATCTTCAGGGCATCGAACCCCTCAAAAGTTAAAAAGCTTAATGATCCTCATCGTGTCTAGCGATCGCCAGTGGTGGGCCGCCGAAGAGTCAGGGCACATCCTGATTGGTTCTTTAGTGGTTTCCAAGAGGGGATTACCCTCTGGCACCTCAGTGAGGATGAAAGCAGCTGGCAACCCCAACTGCTTGATCTGCACTGTGGCACGGTGTGTGCTCTCTTTATCCGTAAGGTCAAGGATTCGTTTCCGGTGGCAATATTGGCAGCAGGAGGCACCCACGGGGAACTCTGGGTTTGGCAAACCAGTTAAAGAGTATGTGCATGGTAGGATGTTGCTGCAGGTTTAAGCTAGAGTGCCAATGAAACTCATTGATCGCTATGGCCGTCTTTTTGGCAAGCTGAGTCTTTTAGACCTTGGGGCAGGGGTTGTTCTCCTGTGCGTCTTGGCGGGATTATTTCTCCTACCGGGGCGATCGGGCACTTCGTTGGCACAAATGACCGCTGCCCAACCCATTGAAGTGGATATTTTGGTTCTTGGTTTGAGTACCCCTAGTCCCCAAGATCTGATTCCTGAGGGCAGCACTGCCAACTTTATTATTCGCAACCAGCCCTATGGCCAAGTGACTGTAAAAAATGTCCAAGTACTGCCACGCACGGTTACTGTGTCCCAGCCCGATGGCTCGGTTAAAGCCCTGCCAGATCCCCGCCCAGAGATGGCCTTTAGTAGCAACTTGCTCCTTACGCTAGAGGGGCGAGGTCAGATCACTAAGAATGGACCAGTCCTAGGGAATACTGGCATCAAAGTGGGGACGCCCGTAGAGTTAGAGGGCAAAGAGTATAATTTTCGTGCCTCAGTGATTGCCGTTAGGCCGTTAGTTGAATAGGACAGTAGGCAATGCAGTCAATTTCAACCTTGACTCCCTTCGGCAGTCGCGAGACCTCCACACAGGCACGAGCAGGCGCTGTCTCGGCATCCATGTACTGAGCATAGATTTCATTCATGGCAGCGAAGTCATTGAGGTCTGCGAGATAAACGGTTGTCTTGACCACCTGTGACCAATCGCTGCCGGCGGCCTTGAGGACAGCACTGAGGTTGTCCATCACTTGGCGGGTCTGCGCCTTGATATCCTCCCTACCGACAATCTCACCCGTTTTGGGATCGAGGGCAATTTGCCCTGCGAGAAAGACCCATTCCCCTTGCCGCACGGCTTGGCTATAGGGGCCAACAGGCATAGGCGCATCAGGGGTATAAATAATCACTTTTGTCATAAAACTTAAAACAATTACCAATGAGGGCGCGATCGCCCCAAACGCTTATCCTACAGGGGATTGAGCCACATCTACCTGTGTCAAATCAATGGATATGATAGCCCATATATTATGCATTTATACCCCCACAATCATGTCAAGAATTCAAGCATCTTAAATAATGTTAATTATCGGCAAAGTCTGTACTGCCCTTCTATAATGCTGAATTGAGCATTCGCCTCCTGAACGGGCTTTATCGTTCCATTCTGGGTCTTTAGGTTCACGATTCTTCACAATCATTGATCTAAAGATCTTTCTATATTGCTGAGGTGAATGCCCTCGTTCCTTCCTTGCCTAAGAGAGAGGAGAGACTCGATGACCATCAGTCCACCGGAGCGAGAGCCAAAGGTCAGAGTCGTGGTTGACAATGACCCGGTGCCCACATCGTTTGAAAAATGGGCAAAACCCGGGCATTTTGACCGCACCTTGGCCAGAGGACCCCAAACCACCACATGGATTTGGAACCTCCACGCTCTTGCCCACGATTTTGATACACACACGAGCGACCTTGAAGATATTTCCCGCAAAATTTTCAGTGCACACTTCGGCCATCTGGCTGTGGTGTTCATCTGGCTGAGTGGGATGTACTTCCACGGTGCAAAATTCTCAAACTATGAGGCTTGGCTGGCCGATCCCACCGGTATCAAGCCCAGTGCTCAAGTGGTCTGGCCCATTGTGGGTCAAGGCATTCTCAATGGGGATGTTGGCGGTGGTTTCCACGGCATCCAAATCACTTCGGGGCTATTCCAACTGTGGCGTGCCTCTGGGATCACCAATGAGTTCCAGCTTTACTGCACCGCCATCGGTGGCTTGGTCATGGCTGGCTTAATGCTCTTTGCAGGCTGGTTCCACTATCACAAGCGCGCTCCTAAGCTGGAATGGTTCCAAAACGTGGAATCCATGCTCAACCACCACCTTGCCGGGTTACTTGGCTTAGGGTCTTTGGCTTGGGCAGGTCACCAGATCCACGTGTCCCTACCCATCAACAAACTCTTGGATGCAGGGGTCGCTGCCAAGGATATTCCCTTGCCCCACGAATTTATCCTCAACCCCAGCTTGATGGCCGAGCTGTATCCCAAAGTAGATTGGGGCTTTTTCAGCGGCGTCATTCCCTTCTTCACCTTTAACTGGGCTGCCTACTCGGATTTCCTGACCTTTAATGGTGGCTTGAATCCTGTTACAGGTGGCCTGTGGCTGTCGGATACCGCCCACCATCACGTGGCGATCGCCGTCCTCTTCATCATTGCCGGTCACATGTACCGCACCAACTGGGGGATCGGCCACAGCCTTAAAGAGATTCTTGAAGCCCACAAAGGTCCCTTCACCGGCGCTGGCCATAAAGGTCTCTACGAAGTGCTGACCACCTCTTGGCATGCCCAACTGGCCATCAACCTAGCCATGATGGGTTCGCTGAGCATTATTGTGGCGCAGCACATGTATGCCATGCCCCCCTATCCCTACTTGGCCACCGACTATCCCACCCAACTGTCGCTGTTTACCCACCACATGTGGATTGGCGGCTTCCTGATTGTGGGAGGTGCGGCCCACGGTGCCATCTTCATGGTGCGTGACTATGATCCAGCAATGAACCAAAACAACGTTCTGGATCGGGTACTGCGCCATCGCGATGCCATCATTTCTCACCTCAACTGGGTGTGCATCTTCTTGGGCTTCCACAGCTTCGGCCTGTACGTCCACAACGACACGATGCGCGCCTTTGGTCGTCCCCAAGATATGTTCTCGGATACGGGGATTCAGCTTCAGCCCGTGTTTGCCCAATGGGTACAACACCTGCACACCCTAGCCCCCGGTGGCACTGCGCCCAATGCAGCAGCGACCGCTAGTGTTGCCTTTGGTGGTGATGTCGTTGCTGTCGGTGGCAAAGTCGCCATGATGCCCATTGTTCTGGGAACTGCCGACTTCATGGTGCACCATATCCACGCTTTCACGATCCACGTGACAGTGCTGATTCTGCTGAAGGGCGTACTCTTTGCCCGCAGCTCTCGCCTCATTCCCGATAAAGCCAACTTGGGCTTCCGCTTCCCCTGCGATGGTCCCGGTCGTGGCGGTACCTGCCAAGTCTCCGGTTGGGATCACGTCTTCTTGGGTCTGTTCTGGATGTACAACTGCATCTCTGTTGTGATTTTCCACTTCAGTTGGAAGATGCAGTCCGATGTCTGGGGTACTGTTGCTCCCGATGGCACGGTATCTCACATCACGGGCGGTAACTTTGCCCAGAGTGCCATCACCATCAATGGCTGGCTACGGGACTTCCTGTGGGCACAAGCTTCTCAGGTGATTGGCTCCTATGGTTCAGCCCTATCCGCCTATGGTTTGTTGTTCTTGGGTGCTCACTTCATTTGGGCCTTCAGCCTCATGTTCCTCTTCAGTGGTCGTGGCTACTGGCAAGAGCTGATTGAGTCCATTGTTTGGGCCCACAACAAGCTGAAAGTTGCACCGGCCATTCAACCCCGTGCCCTGAGCATTATTCAAGGCCGTGCTGTCGGTGTAGCCCATTACCTCCTAGGGGGGATTGCCACTACTTGGGCATTCTTCCTAGCTCGGATTATTTCTGTAGGATAGGGGCGAGGAGGAGATAACCAACTATGGCAACTAAATTTCCGAAGTTTAGCCAAGACCTCGCACAGGATCCGACCACACGCCGGATTTGGTACGCCATCGCTATGGCTCACGACTTTGAAAGCCACGATGGCATGACCGAGGAAAATCTTTACCAGAAGATTTTTGCCTCCCACTTTGGACATCTGGCCATTATCTTCCTGTGGGTGTCTGGTAGCCTATTCCACGTTGCGTGGCAGGGGAACTTTGAGCAATGGATTCAAGACCCTGTCCACACCCGTCCCATCGCCCATGCGATCTGGGATCCTCAATTTGGCAAAGCCGCAGTGGATGCCTTCACCCAAGCGGGGGCGTCTAATCCTGTGGACATTGCTTACTCCGGTGTCTATCACTGGTGGTACACCATCGGTATGCGCACCAATGGTGACCTTTACCAAGGTGCCATCTTCCTGCTGATTCTGGCTTCGCTGGCTCTCTTTGCCGGCTGGCTGCACCTGCAACCCAAATTCCGTCCGAGCCTTTCTTGGTTCAAAAATGCCGAATCGCGGTTGAACCACCACTTGGCGGGGCTATTTGGGGTTAGCTCCTTGGCCTGGGCGGGTCACTTGATTCACGTGGCCATTCCAGAGTCCCGTGGTCAGCACGTGGGCTGGGATAACTTCCTGAGCACCATGCCTCACCCCGCTGGTCTGGCGCCCTTCTTTACGGGCAACTGGGGGGTCTATGCCCAAAATCCTGATACGGCTAGCCATGTCTTTGGCACAGCAGAGGGTGCTGGAACCGCGATTCTCACCTTCTTGGGTGGGTTCCATCCCCAAACGGAGTCCCTGTGGCTCACGGATATGGCGCACCACCACCTTGCGATCGCCGTGCTCTTTATTGTGGCGGGTCACATGTACCGCACCCAGTTTGGGATTGGCCACAGCATTAAAGAGATGATGGATGCCAAGGATTTCTTTGGCACGAAGGTGGAAGGTCCCTTCAATATGCCTCACCAAGGCATCTATGAAACCTACAACAACTCGCTGCACTTCCAGTTGGGTTGGCACTTGGCCTGCTTGGGCGTGATTACCTCCTTGGTGGCTCAGCACATGTACTCACTGCCGCCCTATGCCTTCATTGCCCAAGACCACACCACGATGGCTGCCCTCTATACCCATCACCAGTACATTGCTGGCTTCTTGATGGTGGGTGCCTTTGCCCATGGTGCCATCTTCTTGGTGCGCGACTATGATCCAGCCCAAAACAAAGGCAACGTGTTGGATCGGGTGCTGCAACACAAGGAGGCGATCATTTCCCACCTGAGCTGGGTGTCCCTCTTCTTGGGCTTCCACACGTTGGGTCTCTATGTCCACAACGATGTTGTGGTGGCCTTTGGTACCCCTGAAAAGCAAATCCTGATTGAGCCAGTGTTTGCGCAGTTCATTCAAGCAGCTCACGGCAAACTGCTCTATGGCTTTGATACGCTGCTGTCAAATCCCGATAGCATTGCAAGCACTGCTTGGCCTAACTATGGCAACGTCTGGCTACCCGGCTGGCTCGATGCCATCAACAGTGGTACCAACTCTCTCTTCTTGACGATTGGCCCTGGGGACTTCTTGGTGCACCACGCCATTGCCTTGGGGCTGCACACCACCACCTTAATCTTGGTCAAAGGGGCATTGGATGCCCGTGGCTCGAAACTGATGCCAGACAAGAAAGACTTCGGCTATGCTTTCCCCTGCGATGGCCCTGGCCGTGGCGGTACCTGCGACATCTCCGCATGGGACGCCTTCTATCTGGCCATGTTCTGGATGCTGAACACGATTGGCTGGGTGACCTTCTACTGGCACTGGAAGCATCTTGGTGTCTGGGAAGGCAATGTGGCTCAGTTTAACGAGAACTCCACCTATCTCATGGGCTGGCTGCGGGATTACCTTTGGTTGAACTCCTCACAGCTCATCAATGGTTACAATCCCTTTGGCACCAATAACCTGTCGGTCTGGGCCTGGATGTTCCTGTTCGGTCACCTGGTGTGGGCGACAGGCTTCATGTTCCTGATTAGCTGGCGCGGTTATTGGCAAGAGTTGATTGAAACCTTGGTTTGGGCCCATGAGCGCACGCCCTTGGCTAACTTGGTGCGTTGGAAAGATAAGCCCGTTGCGCTCTCGATTGTGCAGGCTCGCCTCGTGGGTCTGGCGCACTTTAGTGTGGGCTATGTGCTGACCTACGCTGCCTTCCTCATTGCCTCGACAGCAGCCAAATTCGGTTGAGGGTAGCCTTCTTCTGAGATCGTTTTTTTCTAGCTCCCCTGCCTACGGCGGGGGATTTTTTTGTCTTAAGAATTCGTAAACTTGCTAGGTGTTTTTTTCCCTCTTGATAGGATAGGGTTGGCCTTTAGTGTCGCGTTCGTTAGTTGTGACTGAGGAAAAAGAAATGTTGGCTCGGTTGCTACCTCAACCGCAGGGCTTCCTTGCTCAACTCACGCCAGACTCTCTGCCCATGGGTGAGCAAATCCGGGAGGGCATTGGTCTTGATTTGAATAATTTAAGGGGGCTACTGGTTCAAGTTGTTACTGCGGTGGCGCTGCTGATCTTGGGTTGGATTGTGGCCCTGATCTTGGCAAAAGTCACCCAAACCCTGCTCAAGCGGCTGCAATTTGATACGCGCTTAGCCCAGTTTTTGGGCAGCGACAATGAAGCGGTGCGCAGAATTTCAATTACTGGCATCGTCAGTGGTCTCGTTTTTTGGGTTATTTTTTTGGTGGCCGTGGTCATGTTTCTAGATGCGCTGCGCCTAACCACAGCCTCTCAACCCCTGAATACATTCCTCAATCAGGTTTTTAGTTTCCTCCCTAAACTGGGAGCAGCAATTATCTTGGGAGCTGTTGCTTGGCTGGTGGCGACCTTTGCCAAGTTGGTGGCCATTCGCTCTGCCCAGACGCTGAATTTGGATCGTCCTTTGCAGCAGTTGACTGCGGAAGAGGCAGCACCTCCTCCGATTCTCTTTAGTGACATGCTGGGGAATACCCTTTATTGGTTTATCCTCCTGTTTTTCCTGCCCTTAATTTTGGGAGTTCTGGAGCTGCAGGGAGCGCTGCAGCCTGTCCAAAACCTGCTCAACGACATTTTGGCGGCACTTCCCTTTGTTCTGAAGGCGGTCATTATCGGTATAGTCGGCTGGCTCATTGCCCAGATTGTGCGCAGACTGGTTGTCAATTTAATGACGGCTTTTGGGGTACAGCGACTGGGACAGCGCCTTGGGTTGGGGCAAGTGAGCCTCGGTGAGTCATTGGCAACCGGCGCTGGGACACTGGTTTATGTGCTCATTCTGATTCCGACGGCGATCGCCGCCTTGGAGGCGCTGCAAATTGCTGCCATTAGCGAACCGGCAACAGCAATGCTCAATCAAGTCTTGCTGGCCCTACCGCGAATTTTCACTGCTGGTGTGATTCTTGTCTTAAGCTATGTGATTGGCCGATTTGTGGCTGAGACCCTCCAGGGCTTTCTGGGTAGCTTGGGCTTTGACCAAGTCTTTGTTTGGCTAGGCCTGCCGCTACCGCCCGCTGCCGCAGAACAGGCAACGGAAACGCAGCGCCAGTGGCGTCAGCCTTCAGAAATTGTCGGCATTGTTGTATTGGTGGGCATTGTCTTGGTAGGGGCGATCGCTGCGGTGGAAGTGCTGGAAATTTCGGCGCTGACTGCTTTTGTCACTGCCCTCCTAGTGATTCTCGGCCAAGTGCTGGTGGGAATTGTCATCTTTGCTGTGGGTCTATACTTGGCCAATTGGGCGTTTCGGCTGGTGGCGGCTATGGGGGGATCCCAAGCGCGATTTTTGGCTCAAGCTGCTCGGATGGCCATCCTTGCTTTTGTGGGCGCAATGGCGTTGCAGCAGATGGGCATTGCGGCCAGCATTGTGAATCTAGCCTTTGGTCTGCTCTTTGGTTCAATTGCAGTGGCGATCGCCCTCGCCTTTGGCTTGGGATGTCAAGCGATCGCAGCCGACCAAGTGAAAGAGTGGATTGGCTTGCTCAAAGGTAAAAATACTGATCCCCAGTAAAACAAGACACCGATAGCTCTTTTCTACAGTCTTTGAATCATACTCTATCCCCCTGAAAAGGGCTGTCGTTGCTCATAGCGGACAAAACACTGCTGAAGATGATTACTCCCCGGCTGGTAGAGGACATAGCTGGCTCTGCCCGGCTCTCGCCCCACAGATCCCACACCAATAAGACGGCGCTTTGGCAAGTCAAAGGTCTGCTGCTCACTTGTCTCTAGGGTTATTACCTCACTGGTTAATGCCTCTGCACTCACCCAGCAGTCAAAGAGTTGACCAGAGCGCCCACAAAATAATTGGTTAGCCTCCGCTCGAATCAGGCGATCGCACAACACCGCCGGAGAAGTAGTTGGCGTTAAGACCTCTGAGGCACTGACCGGACTGCCATGAACTAAGAGACAATCTAACTCATGGAAACCAAAGGGGAGCGATCGCAACCACTGCACTGAAGAGCGCGAGATGGACTCCCACAGCTGGCCCACTGCTGCCTCTCCTTGCTGGGCAATCAACTCAGGAACTTCCCCCGACAGGCCGACACCGAATAGATTAAAGCATTGCTCCTCCCACCAGCCTGTACAAATCTGGGGGTCTAAAGGCTCTAGGTCAGGCATTTGCAAACGTTGCACCACAGCGTCATTTTGCCCCTTAAGACCAATGATGTCTCCTAGGACGTAAAGCGTTGTCACAGGGGGACGTTGTCGCTGTAAATCCCTAAGCACTGCCTCCAGTGCCCTCAGATTCCCCTCAATACCGCTGAGGATAGCCCAGTGAGCAATCATCGCTGGCAAACGTGATGAGGATCATCCGCTCGTTCTGCAAACTCCATGCCCCGCGCCAATCGCCAGGCAAAAATTGGCGGCAACCCCTGCTCAAGAATGGCGGCGCAGGTTTTCTGGTAATCGTAGGGAACTTCCCGTAGGATGACTTCTTGGGTATCAGTGTCGTAGATAACGTAGGTGGCATTGGGACGGCCATGGCGTGGCTCTCCTACTGAGCCGGCATTGACAATCATCTTGACGCTTGCTTGAAATTCTTGGGGGGTGTCTCCCCTGTGGTGGACTCGAATCTTTCCGTCCCGTAGGTAACGCACATAGGGGATGTGAGTGTGGCCACAGAAGAGCACATCTGCTTGAGCGCCTAGGACGCGCTCAAGGGCCGCAAATCCATGCATGCTGGGAAGGAGATATTCATGTTGGCTGTTAGGACTGCCGTGGACAAAGCACAGGTTTCCCTGGCGTAGGGTCATCGGTAATTGGGCAAGGTATTCGCGAACCTCAGGGTGCAGCTTGCGCTGAGTCCACTCATGGGCGCGTCGCCCCCGTTTTTCGGCCAATTGGGAAGGGTAACTACATTCACAGGCATTCAAGCCCATAACAATATCTTCATCCCAGCACCCCTGACAGGTGGGAATGTCGAGGGAGCGAATCATCTCCACCACTTCATTGGGATAGGGACCATAGCCCACAAGATCACCCAGACAGTAAATTTGATCTACTCGCTGGCGATCAATATCTAACAGAACCGCATTCAGGGCTTCGTAATTGCCGTGAATACAAGAAATGACGGCGTACTTCATCCTTCAGCCTCCACCTGTGTTCGGTAGTGAACTTGGTATTGCGCTAAAACAGTGTCACTGAGGACGGCATCGGCAATGAGTTCGCGGACGGCGGCTTTGTCTAGGTGATAGCCAATCAGTTCTAAACCGCTCCAGCGTTGGGGGCGCCCTTCTAACCATGGTGGGACATTGAGATTGGTGTACTCGATCTCCTCAAGACCCAGACAAAAATCAACGGCAAAGGCTTGACCATCCGGCAGTTCAAAAATTCCCTTTAGCCGCTGCACTTGACCATAGGCGCCCTCTGTCAGCTCAAGGAGCACCGCATCCAAACTGGGGGGATCAAAGACTTGACCGGTGAGTTCTACTTGCCACAGCTCGGGCAAAGTGGGGGCGATCGCTGGCAAGGGCACGGCGGGTTCAATCACCTCATCGGCCCAGTGGCAGAATTCTGTCTCCTGGGGGGTGGCGATCGCCACCCGCTTCACCGTGGAGAGGGGAATCTGCAACTGCTGGATGTCTAGGTGATAGCCCACCTCTAGAAAAAATTGCCCTTGGTTTGGCAACCTTTCCCAGCACTCTTCCAGACTTGCAGTGGGCAGTACTTGCAATCGTGGATAGAGATACCCCATGCGTACCAAATCTACCCCCATTGCCCCATACCCCGGACAGGCGTAAAAAAGGGCTTCCTGCCAACTCTGGGCTGCTAATTGCTGCCGAATCCAGTGGGTCTTGCCGGCACCCCAACGACCAGCGACAACAATGACTTGGCAGGTATCCATGGCGTTGTTTAGTGGAAGGAGGGTTGATGGCGAATCAGGTCAAGAAATTCTTGGCGAGTCCGCGCGTCCTCCGCAAAAACCCCCTGCATTGAACTGGTCACTGTCCAAGACCCCGGCTTTTGCACGCCGCGCATGACCATACACATGTGGGTGGCTTCAATCACCACCGCCACCCCTTGGGGCTGAAGCAGTCCTTGCAGGGCATCGGCAATTTGCTGCGTCAATCGCTCCTGTACTTGCAGCCGCCGCGCATACATTTCACAAATGCGAGCAATTTTCGACAATCCAATCACTTTGCCATTGGGAATATAGGCGACGTGGGCGCGACCAATAATCGGCAAAATATGGTGCTCACAGGAACTAAATAGATCAATGTCGCGCACTAACACCATTTCGTTGGTGTCTTCGTGAAAAACCGCCCCATTGAGAATCTCATCAAGGGATTGATAATAGCCAGAGGTTAAAAATTTCAAGGCCTTGACCACTCGCTTGGGGGTGTCCCGCAGTCCCTCGCGATCTGGATTTTCACCCAACCCCATCAGTAATACGCGCACAGCCTGCTCCATCTCAGCATCGGAAACGCGCGGAGAGGGAGCCATTGGGAGGGCAGCAATAGTGGCATCTGCCGTGGTTAGTTCAGGAAGGGAAAATTGGGTCATGGCTTGGAGTTTCTAACAATTTGATAACAATTATCATTCTATTTCGGTCGCTTCAAAATGTAAAGAAAAGGTGCAGGGCAAACCCCACACCTAAACACATGAAATCAATTGAAAAAGAGCTATAGGTTCCCCTTAAAGTTGCGGCACAAACTGCTCTTTATCAGGAACAGCAGTGTACTCAGCAACAATTTGGCGGAACTCTTCGCCATCAATCGTTTCTTTTTCCACCAGTAGATCCACTAAGCGGTCAATGACCACGCGGTTCTCGCGGATAATTTTGATGGCTACTTCGTAGCTGTGCTGCACCAATTCTCGCACTTGGGCATCAATGCGTGCAGCAATTTCCTCAGAGTACTCTGTGCGCGAAACCAGATCTCGGCCTAGGAAGACTTCGCCATTTTGGGTTTCCAATGACAAAGGCCCAAGGTCAGACATCCCAAAGCGGGTGACCATTTGCCTTGCCATGGCCGTGACCTGTTGCAGATCATTGCCGGCGCCAGTTGTAATTTCAGCCTCCCCAAAGACGACGTATTCTGCCGCACGACCCCCTAGGGCACCGGCCATGCGGGCCATCAGTTGCGATCGCGAGATGAGTCCAGAATCCTCGGAGGGCATAAACCAAGTGAGACCACGCGCTTGGCCGCGAGGCACCAAGGTCACCTTTTGCACCGGATCGTGATCCTTCAGCAACGTACCGACAATGGCATGCCCCACTTCATGGTAGGCAATCAGCCGCTTGCTCTTGCCATCAATGAGCGGCGTGCCTTCCATACCGGCAACCACCCGATCCACGGCATCGTCTATTTCCAGCATGGTGATGGCTGGCTTGCGGCGACGGGCGGTGAGAATGGCCGCTTCATTGAGGAGGTTGGCCAAATCCGCCCCCGTAAAACCAGGGGTACGGCGCGCGATCGCCTCTAGGGACACCTCCGGCGCTAATTTTTTGTTGCGGGCATGCACCTTGAGAATAGCCAAGCGCCCTTTGATATCGGGAGCATCCACAATCACCTGACGGTCAAAGCGACCGGGACGCAACAGCGCCGCATCCAGCACGTCAGGGCGGTTGGTTGCCGCAATCACGATAATGCCTGTGTTGCCCTCAAAGCCATCCATTTCCGTGAGGAGCTGGTTGAGGGTTTGCTCCCGCTCATCATTGCCGCCGCCGATGCCGGCACCGCGTTGGCGACCCACGGCATCAATTTCATCAATAAAAATTAAACAGGGAGCATTTTCCTTGGCTTTGCGGAAGAGATCCCGCACGCGAGAGGCACCCACCCCCACAAACATTTCCACAAATTCTGAGCCTGAAATGGAGAAGAAGGGTACCCCCGCTTCGCCCGCGATCGCCTTGGCTAGCATTGTTTTACCCGTACCAGGAGGCCCGACCAAGAGCACCCCTTTGGGAATACGGGCACCCACGGCTGTGAATTTCTCCGGCTTTTTCAGGAAGGTGACCACCTCTTGCAGTTCTTCCTTGGCCTCATCTACGCCGGCCACATCGTCAAAGGTGACCCCTGTTTTAGCCTCCATTTGGAAGCGGGCGCGGGATTTGCCAAAGTTCATTGCTTGCCCAGGGCCGCCCGGCACATTGCTAGAGCGGCGAAAGAGGAAAAAGAGTCCCCCCAACAGAAGAACAGGAAAGAGCAGGTTCCCCAACAGTCCCCACAGGGCACCATCATTGCGCGCCGGATGCACATCAATTTCTACGTGCTGCTCGCGCAGTTTACTAATGACTTCCGGCGCCATACCCGGCATATCTACGCGTACCCGCAGGGGACGGCCGTTAATGAATTCAGGATCTGCGAGATCCACAATGGCGGTGCGACCATTATCAAAAATGTCCACCCTACTAATGCGACCCGCCTCTAGATAGTTGAGGAATCGCCCATAACTCATGCGCGTACTGGCGGCATTGAGGGGAGGCTGACTTTGATTGAGCACAAAGTTACTTGCCCCCTGCCAGAGGAGAACGCCCATGAGCAGTAGGGGAATAGACCATAGGAGAAGAGTTTTCCAAGAGACTTTCATTGGCGGCGCTTTTTATCAGGTTCTTAACTAAATTTAACATATCTCCTCCAAAGGCGACGGACTAGTTCATGCTGCCCTCTAGCAGGCGATCGCGCCGCTGTTGGAGCACTGCCTGTAGCAGAGGATAGCCCCGTAGGGCCGGATCTTTTGCGATGAGTTCACTTGCTGCCGATCGCGCCGCCTCTAGGCAATCCTGATCCTCTACAAGGCTAGCCAAGGCAAAGTCCGGTAATCCCGATTGCCGTGTGCCCAAGACCTCCCCCGGCCCGCGCAGCCGCAGATCCATCTCGGCAATAAAGAAGCCATCCTGAGACTGCGCCAACACATTCAACCGTTGCTTAGCGGCATCATTGCGAGAACTATTCAGGAGCAGACAATAGGACTGCTGGGCACCCCGCCCCACTCGCCCCCGCAGTTGATGCAGTTGGGAGAGGCCAAAGCGTTCGGCATGTTCAATAAGCATCACCGTGGCATTGGGCACATCCACTCCCACCTCCACGACCGTTGTTGTAACAAGAATATCCAGCTCCCCCTTAGCAAAGGCCTGAATCGTGGCTTCCTTGTCGCGGGAGACCATGCGGCCGTGGAGCAGCCCCACCCGAAAATTGGGAAAAATCTCCGTTTTTAATCGCTGGTGCTCGGCAATGGCAGATTTGAGATCGAGTTTTTCCGATTCCTCCACCAAGGGCAGGACAATGTAAGCTTGGCGCCCCTGCGCCACTTCACGGCGGATTAACTCATAGGCATGGGGGCGATCGCCCCGTCCCAAAACAGTGGTTTGAATCGGCTGCCGACCGGGGGGCAGCTCATCAATTTGACTGACATCTAGGTCGCCATGCAGCGTCAGCGCCAGCGTGCGGGGAATGGGGGTTGCCGTCATGGTCAGCACGTGGGGTAGGAGTCCCTTGGCTTGCAGCTTTGCCCGTTGCATCACCCCAAAGCGATGCTGCTCATCAATGACCACTAGGCCAAGTCGCTGAAACGTCACCCCCTCTTGGATTAGGGCATGGGTACCCACCAGCACTGGCAACTCCCCCGTGGCCAACTGCTCCAGAATCTGGCGCCGCTTAGCTGTGCGTGTGGATCCAGTGAGCAATTCCAGTGGCACATGCAGGGGGGTTAGCCATTCCAGAAGCTTGCGATAGTGTTGCTCTGCTAAAACCTCCGTGGGGGCCATCAGTGCCCCTTGATACCCAGACTGCACTGCTGCCAAGAGAGCAATCACTGCCACAACGGTTTTCCCTGACCCCACATCCCCTTGCAGAAGGCGGTTCATGGGAATTGGGCGCTCCAAGTCTGCCAAAATTTCCGCCACTACCCGCTGCTGTGCCCCTGTCAGTTGAAAGGGCAACCGTTGGTAAAATTGGGCGATGAGCTGGCCTTGGGGATTGAGGGGGACACTGGCTTGCTGCTGCTGCTGGTGGCGGCGCTGGAGTAACCCCAATTGCAGATAGAAAAATTCATCAAAAACCAGTCGCCGCCGCGCTAGACTCAGTTGCGTCTGATCGGGCGGAAAGTGGATGTACTGTAGCGCCCTGTCTAGGGGAATGAGGCGGTGACGTTGGCGCAGAGGCAGCGGTAGGGGATCGGGATAGCCCTGCACCAAAGGCAGAATGCGATTCACCGCGCGGCGGATGACATCGGGGGAAACGCCCTCTGTGAGTGGATAGACGGGCACAATGCGGCCAATGGTCAGAGAGTCAATCTCTGCCCCCGCATGATCGAGGACTTCTAACTGCGGATCCTCAAGGGTAAGGCCATACTTTGTCAGTTTTACAAGCCCAGAGGCGGCCACCACTGTCTGGGGGGCATAGAGGCGTTTTTGCTGCTCTTGCCACCCGCGTTGGGCATAGTGGGCACCGGCATAAAAGCGACTGAGGCGAATTTGCCCCGTGGCATCCTGCAGCACAATTTCGAGGATGGTCAGCTTGCCATTGCGCGGACTGGTAAAACAGTTGCAACGGCGCACCTTACCTACAATTGTAACTGTCTCCCCGGCTTGGAGTTGTCCAATGGGGACTTGGCGGGCATAGTCAATGTGATCGCGGGGGAAGTAGTAAATGAGATCCGCAACCGTATAAAGCCCTAATTTTTCCAGCTTAGCTGCTGTGCGATCGCCAATCCCATGCACTGTTTTGAGCGCTGGATCAAGGGGACGGGGGCAGGAGGGTGGACTGGTGAGTTGCTTGTGGATCTCCTGTAATAGTTGACGTGTTTTCACGACCAGATGCTGGCGTTGAGGGGGGGACAGCTCGTTGTAGTGAGCATAGGCGGCTGCCGTTTCCTGCCAGCGATCGCGCACCTGAAGGGGCAGTTGGTGGAGGGGGGCTTGGGTAAGCGCTTCGTGTAAATACTCATTGAACCGATAAGTATTCCCCTGCAGGTTGCAAAATCCCCGCTCCATTTCGAGGGCAAGGGCGCGTTGCAGGCGTGGCCAGTCGAGGGACACTGCAAACCTCCTTCCCTATTGCTCGCCATCCATAACTTCGGGGATAGGCGCTGTTGCCTCTGCAGTCTCATTGGCTTTCCAAGTTTGCCACCAGGCCCGACTGGCCTTGAGAACCAGATATTGCCGCTGTTTTTTGTGCAGTTGCTGCTGGAGAGTGGCCAGACGCGCTTCCAGTTGGCGAATTTGACTGCGCTGATTGGCAAGGGGGGGGTGTTGAAACTCCAGTTCCTCAAGTTGCAGGTAAATGGCGGCCATGGGCTGGTGACTAGAGGATTCCTGTTGAGACTCAGTTGTGTTTTGCTCCTCTTCGCCCTCCCCTTGCAGTTTCTGCTCATCCAGCATGATTGTCAATAAATGGGGAATCCGGCCCAAGGGACGATTTTCGGCCTTACTGGCAATCTCTAAAATAACCGCAATCGGAGCAGGGGGTAAGATCGCTGCCCGTTGTAACAAATGATTAATCTTGAGTGAACTCTGATAGAGGACTTGGCTCAATTGCTCCGCTAGGGAGGGAGTTTCCTGTTCCTTGCCTGAGTCTGCCTCTGACGGTTCCTCCCCATTCATCGCCCCTTGCTTTGCCGTCGAGTCTTCTTGGCGACGGGGCTGTAGGCCTAAAATAGTGGTTTCCAAGACAGTTGCCAGTTCGACAATCTGACGCTGCAATTCCTGCCGCTCTGGCTCCTCTAGGGTCAAAAATTGCTCTGGAAAGACTTGGGTACACACCTGATAGCTGACGGTGATCAACTGCTGACGGGCAATGGGGGCGAGCATCTCCAGATAGACATCATAAAGCTGACGCATTTGCGCCAACGCGGCCAATAGCATTCCCTGTAACCCTAAAATTTCCCGCTCAACGGCTTCTAAGTGACCCGACATACACGCCTAAATTGGCAAAACGGCAAAACAGTGCTGCTGTGTTTAGAGGACTGCGCCCTTGTAAGGCGCATGTTTCTACAATCTATTACAAAATCTTGGCGAGGATAGACTGTTCACCGACCCATGGCAAGATGGTGAGGTGGCAAAGGTGAGGCAGAAACGTGGATATTGTTCTTTGGCTACAGGCAGTCATCCTTGGCTTGGTGCAAGGCATTACTGAGTTTTTACCCATTAGCAGCACGGCTCACCTGATTCTCTTTAGTGACCTCTTGGGGTGGAAAAGCGTTTGGCACAAAACTGCCCTAGATGCGATGCAGTTTGGGAGTGTGATTGCCGTTTTTCGCTACTTTTGGCAAGACATTCGCCAAATTCTCCAAGGGGCTGCCCAAGCGTGGCAAGAGCGGGACTGGCAGCGGGAAGAATGGAAACTGTTGGTGGGTATCACAGTGGGCACGATTCCTGCCCTAGCGGCTGGACTGATTCTGAAATTCGCCAAAGTAGAGCTGGATCGCCCTCAGATTATTGCCACGATGGCGATCGCCATGGCCATTCTTTTGGGACTTGCAGAAAAATGGGGTTCACGCAAGCGCACGTACCAAGACATTACTGTTCTCGATGGATTTTGGGTGGGGTGTGGCCAGATGATTGCCCTGCTACCGGGGGCTTCGCGGTCAGGATCAACCCTAACCACAGCTTTGTTTTTGGGATTGGAGCGGCAAACAGCAGCGCGCTTTTCCTTTCTGTTGGGCATTCCCACCCTGACGATCGCCACCCTTGTGCAAGCCAAAGATGTCTTTGATGAGGGGACGCTGTTTATTCCCCTTGTAATTGCTACACTCTCGAGTATGGTCTTTTCCTATCTGGCGATCGCTTGGCTGCTGCGATTTCTGCAACGCCATTCCACTTGGGTCTTTATCTGGTATCGGATTGGCTTAGGAGCCACCCTCTGGGGCGCGATCGGCCTTGGTAGCCTGCACACTTAAGAAACAGCATTTAGTAAAATTTAACCTAGTTTGTGGTTGAGATCACAGGGAAACGGCGGATGCCTTGCCATACTAAATGTGGAATCGTAAGAATAGAGGCTTCCACAGCCGAAGTTTATATTTAGTCCAGTCATGCAGTTGTCTATTTAAGCCATTACTCAGTAGCTAAAGCACATATATGTGTGTGTTCATTGATTATGTGTGTTCGTTTTATGTGTGTTCGTTAATGTGCTCCTTTTGAAGCCGTGGGGGGTTAAAGGTACTGTGTGTCCTATGTTTAGCACGACAGCCAATACAGACCTAAAACATTCCACCCTCTCGCTGTTGCAGGCATACCAAGACAACCCTGCACCGGAATTGCGGAATCGCCTTGTCGAGTTGAACATGGGACTGGTACGCAAAGAAGCCCATCGCTGGGTACAGTGCAGCCAAGAAAGCTTTGACGACCTCATGCAAGTGGGCACCCTTGGCCTCATTCACGCCATTGAACGCTTTGACCCCAGTAAAGGAGTGGCCTTTAGTTCCTTTGCCGTTCCCTATATTCGCGGCGAGATTCAACACTACCTGCGGGATAAAAGTCCCCAAATTCGCGTCCCCCGCCGTTGGCAAATGCTGCAAAGCCAAGCAAAACGAGTGATTCAGGAGCTACGCCAACAACTGCATCGCCCCCCCACCGATAGTGAAATTGCCCAAGCCCTCGATGTCCCCCTTGAAGAATGGCAAGCAGCCAAATTTGCTAACTACCACACCACCCCTGTCAGCTTAGATGCCCCCACCTTTGAGGGCGAAGAAGAGGCTGTTTCTCTTGGGGAGATTGTCCCCGATCAGCGGTACCAAAGTTTTCAACTGGCTGAAGAAGATCGCATTCGTTTGCAGCAATGTCTGCAAAAACTGGAAGCCCGCACCTGTCAAATTCTGGAATTCGTCTTTTTGCATGATCTCAGTCAAAAAGAAACCGCTGAACTTTTGGGTCTAAGTGCGGTCACGGTCTCTCGACAAATTAAAAAAGGCCTCCAAGCCCTGCAACGGATGATGAGTCACGACGACGGTGAATCCTGACAACGCATAAAATATATCTATGGCTGATTTTGCTGCTCCCCTCGCGGCTTTAGCGGCACATCGTTGGTTCAAACTCATTAACGGTGCCAGTTTCCAAGATGTTGCCCAAATTTATAACTTGACATTGGCCTATGCGTTGGCAGGGGCTGATTGTATTGATGTGGCCGCCGACCCCGCTGTGATTTACGCCGCCAATGATGCTTTGACGGTTGCCGAGAGCCTCGGTGCAACTCGCCCCCTGCTCATGGTGAGCATTAACGATGGGGCGGATCCCCATTTTCGCAAGGCGACGTTTGATCCGAATTGCTGTCCACCAGCGTGCGATCGCCCCTGTGAACGCATTTGCCCTGTTGACGCCATTCGCTTTGATGAACCAGTGCAGGGGGTGGTGCGCGATCGCTGTTATGGTTGTGGCCGCTGTTTACCCCTCTGCCCTTGGGGACTGATTATTGCCGATGAGCAACCGGCAGTGTTTGAGCAGATCACGCCCCTGATTAGCGCTGGTACAATTCAAGCCCTCGAAATTCATACCCAACCACAGCGCTACAGTGCCTTTGAAGAGCTTTGGCAGCGAGTCCGTCCTTGGGTGCGCTATTTGCAGGTGCTGGCCATTAGTTGTCCCCAAGGGGAGGGAGTGATTGACTATTTGCGCTGGATCAATGGGCAGATTCAACCTTTGGAATGCGCCCTCATTTGGCAGGCGGATGGTCGTCCCATGAGTGGCGATATTGGCGATGGCGCAACCCGAGCCACAATCCAATTTGGCCAAGCCATTTTAGGCGCAAATTTACCTGGCTTTGTGCAGTTAGCGGGCGGCACAAATGGCCATACGGTTGCTAAACTCAGGGCAATGGGATTGCTAAATCCACAGGGAATTGCTGGTGTTGCCTATGGAAGTTATGCTCGCAAACGCCTTGCCCCTTTCCACGCGATCGCCGACCAACCATGGCAAACTGTTCCTGACGTCCTTGCAGCGGCTGTTGCCGAAGCAGCTACCCTTGTGTCTCCTTTGAAATCTGTCCCGTCACCCTCTGGACCCTATGGTTGAATTGACTGCTGGACAACGCCAAGTCACTGACGATCTCGATCAACTACTGGCCATCCTACCGCCGCCCCTTGGGCAGTCTCTTATCGATCACCCGCAGCGAGACGAACTCTTAGAAATTGTTCTGGACTTAGGGCGATTGCCAGAAGCGCGGTTTATCCACAGCACCCAATACCTTGCCGAGACTCCCGTCAGCCGTGAGATGTTGCAATATGCCGTGAATCGGGTGGGCGAGTTTAGTGGTGACAATCGCGCCGGCATTGAGCGTACGCTGCACCGCATTAGTGCCCTGCGCAATCGCCAAGGGACGATTATTGGTTTGACCTGCCGGGTGGGGCGAGCCGTCTTTGGCACGATTGGCATGATTCGCGACTTGGTCGAAAGTGGCCAGTCCATTTTGCTCTTGGGGCGCCCGGGGGTCGGTAAAACAACGGCACTACGGGAAATTGCCCGCGTCTTAGCGGATGAGTTGCACAAACGGGTAGTGATTATTGACACCTCCAATGAAATTGCGGGCGACGGTGATATTCCCCACCCCGCCATTGGCAAGGCACGCCGCATGCAGGTGGCACGCCCAGAACTTCAGCACCAAGTGATGATTGAGGCGGTGGAAAACCACATGCCCCAAGTGATTGTCATTGATGAGATTGGCACAGAACTGGAAGCCCTAGCGGCACGCACCATTGCAGAGCGAGGTGTCCAACTCATTGGCACGGCCCACGGCAATCAAATTGAGAACTTGATAAAAAACCCGACCCTTGCGGACTTGGTGGGGGGCATTCAATCGGTCACCCTTGGGGATGAAGAAGCACGGCGGCGGGGCACCCAAAAGAGTGTTCTGGAACGCAAAGCTCCTCCCACCTTTCAAATCGCCGTGGAAATGCTGGAGCGCGATCGCTGGGTTGTCCATCTCGATGTAGCCGCTAGTGTGGATCTGCTGCTGCGAGGTCGCCAACCAGCCCCTGAAATTCGCAGTGTTGCTGCCGATGGCTCAGTGGTGATTAGTCGTCCTGAAGCTGCCCCCCAGCGATCGCAGGTCAAATCTGTGCCGCAGCGTCCCTCCTGGCGCGAGAGCGGCCAGATGCTACCCGTTGTTGACGCCAATAAAGAACCCCTGCGGGCAAATTTTGCCCAACTGCTCGAAGCCACATTAGATGCCCCCACGGTTGGGCCGAATGGTGAAGAGCTGCCCCTCCATGTCTTTCCTTACGCTGTCAGCCGTCATCACTTAGAACAGGCCATTCGCACCCTGAACCTACCCATTATTGTCACGAAGGACATTGATCAAGCGGATGTGATTTTGACGCTCCGCTCCCATCTCAAGGGGGAAAGCAAGCTGCGGCACCTTGCCCATGTTCACCACCTACCCGTCCATGCCATTAAAACTAACAGTATGGCGCAAATTGTGCGGGGACTACGGCATTTGCTGGGCATTGAAGACCCCAGTCCAGCAGAATCAGCGGATCTCTCCCTCTTTAGTCCGACAGGCAGCGATGATGAGTTGGAAGCCCTTGAGGAGGCGCGCCTAGCGGTTGAGGAAATTGTGATTCCCAAGGGGCAAGCAGTGGAGCTACTCCCGCGATCGGCCAACATTCGGCGGATGCAACATGAACTCATTGAGCACTACCAGTTGACCTCCTGTAGCTTTGGCGAAGAGCCGAATCGGCGGCTGCGGATCTACCCCAATCTCTCGCGCTGATCAGGCAGAGGGGGTCACTAATTCCTGCAAAAAGTGTCCCATGCGGTCAATGGGTAGCACTTTTCAACGATGCGGAATTTTGGCTTCGCGCGCGGTAGGGCAAAGGTATCTGACCCCCTAGGGTATGATGGTATGGGAAATACCCCAGCCTGTCGGCAATCATCAATTACGTAAATGATACGTAAATGACACAAGCATACACCGCTGAAGATGTTTGGCGGTTATTGGGGGAGCTACTGGAAGCTCAAAAGGAAACAGAACGCCGCTTTCAAGAAACGGAGCGTTTACTGCAAGAAGAAGCTCGTCAACTTAACCAACAAATTGGCAAGCTGGACAATCGTCTTGGGGAATTTGTGGAATGGCAGGTCCGTCCAGCCGTGCTGCGCTTATTTCAGAGTCGGGGCATTGCCGTTTCTCAACTCTACAGCGATGTGATTCTCCAAGATGGGAACGAAAGCCTAGAGATTGATCTATTGGTCGTTAACACCGATGAAGCGGTTCTCGTTGAGGTGAAAACCAAACTTAGCCAAAGTGATGTCGATGAACACCTAGAGCGGATTGCCAAATTTCGCCGTTTGGCTCATCAGTATCGGGGCACAAAACTCTTAGGAGCAGTGGCGGGGATAATTGTGCCGCCTGAGGTGGCTCGCTATGCCTATCGGCAGGGTCTATTTGTGTTGGCACAATCGGGGAATGGCGTGGCGATTCTCAATGACCCGCAGTTTCAGCCCCGCGCGTGGTAAAGCAAGGGAATTCTCATCTGAGGTGTGAGAGCGATCGCCCCCTAGGGTATGATTGTAGGGTTAAACTCTGTGAATCGCAGGCAACGCCTGACTTCAATAGGGCTTGCTGAGCGACGCTTCCAGAGCCATTGAAAACGATCGGAATTACACATTTTAGGATGACCACCCCTTTACTCCTACGTGCTGCCCGTGGTGAAAGTGTTGAGCGTCCCCCCATTTGGTTGATGCGGCAAGCGGGACGCTACATGAAGGTCTATCGTGACCTGCGCGATCGCTATCCCTCGTTTCGCCAGCGATCGGAAATCCCTGAGCTGGCTATTGAAATTTCACTCCAACCCTTTCGTGCCTTTGCCCCAGACGGTGTGATTCTCTTTTCGGATATTCTCACGCCCCTGCCGGGAATTGGGATTCCCTTTGACATTGTTGAGAGTAAAGGGCCGATCATTGATCCGCCCATCCGCACCCTTGAGCAGGTGCAACAACTCCATTCCTTGGAACCAGAGGCGGCCTGTCCTTTTATTCGTCCGATTCTTTCGACCCTGCGCCAAGAGGTGGGCGATCGCGCCACAGTGCTAGGATTTGCTGGTGCCCCTTGGACCCTTGCCGCCTATGCCATTGAGGGCAAAAGCTCCAAGGACTACATTGAAATCAAAACGATGGCCTACCGTGAGCCAGAGTTACTCCACAAGTTCTTAAACCATTTAGCCACTGCCATTGCCGACTACCTGTGCTATCAAATTGACTGTGGTGCTCAGGTGGTGCAACTGTTTGATTCGTGGGCGGGTCAACTGAGTCGTCAGGACTACGATACCTTTGCCTTCCCTTACCAAAAGCAGGTAGTTCAGCAGGTCAAAGCTGTCTATCCCGATGTGCCAATCATCCTCTATATCAATGGCAGTGCCGCAGTAGTAGATCGCATGGCAGCAACCGGGGCAGATATTGTCAGCCTTGATTGGACAGTGGACATCGGCACGATTCGCCAACAGTTTCCTGCCAGTGTCGGTCTGCAGGGGAATTTAGACCCGGTCATGCTCTTTGCCCCCCAACCGGTGCTCAAGGAACGGGCGCTAGCAATTATCGAGGCGGGTCGCAAGGGCAAATATATCTTTAACTTGGGTCATGGTGTTCTCCAAGGAACCCCTGAAGAGAATGTGGGTTTTCTCTTTGATCTGGTGAAGTCCTTGGGCTAATGCGCATCTTAATCACGGGTGCCAGTGGTTGCATTGGCCAGTACATCGCTGAGGCGCTGATCCAAGAGACGGATCACGAACTCTTTTTGCTGGTGCGGAACCCAGCACGGTTGCAGATTAATCCCCATCAAAGAGCCGGGGTGAACCTGATTCAGGGGGATTTGATCGATTTGACGCCCTTGGAACCGCTACTGCCCACTCTCGATGTTGCCATCCTAACGGCAACTGCTTGGGGAGGGAGCAATGTCTTTGCCATCAACTATGAGCAAACCTGCGCCCTGCTCAAACAACTGGATCCCCAACGCTGCCAGCGGGTCTTTTATTTTTCAACGGCAAGTATCCTCAATCATCAGATGGAACCGCTGCCGGAAGCAGGCACCTTGGGAACGGATTATATTCGCTCGAAGTATCAGTGTCTCCATGCTATTGAGCAATTACCGGTGGGCGATCGCGTGATTGAACTGTTTCCAACAATGGTGTTTGGGGGCGGAGCCGATGGGAAGCGTCCCTCTTTCATCACGGAGAGCCTGCGCGAAGTTCTCAAGTGGCTGTGGTTGGCTCGCTTTTTCCGTGCGGATGCTAGTTTTCATTTTGTGCATGCTCGCGATATTGCCCAAGTCGTTCTTTACCTGTTGCAGCATCCTGAGTATCCGGTACCGCGTCGTGTGGCTCTAGGCAATCCCCCTATTACTGTCAATGAGATGTTGGCGCAGTTGTGTGCCGCTGCCAAGCTGCCCATTTATGGGCAAATCCCCTTGACACTGCCGGTGATTAACTTCTTTGTGCGAGTATTTCGAGTGCAAATGTCGCCATGGGATTACTTTTGCTTGAACTATCGCAACTTCACCTATGAAACGGTGCTCAATCCTCAAGCTCTAGGGCTAACCCCCTACTGTGCGACGGTGGCGGATTTGCTACGCTGTAGTTTAGGCACGGCAGACCTCTCAACTTAACCATTGCGGAATCTTTGATGGCAGGTATTTGGTTACTGAAGTCGGAGCCAAGCGTCTTTTCTTGGCAGGATTTGAAGGCAGCTCCACAACAAACCACCTGTTGGGAAGGGGTGCGCAACTACCAAGCCCGCAATTTTATCCGCGATCACATGCAGGTGGGCGATCGCGTGCTCTTTTATCACAGCAATGCCAACCCACCGGCAATCATGGGCATTGCCGAGGTCGTCAAGCCTGCCTATCCCGACCACTTTGCTTGGAACCCCGAGAGTCGCTACTTTGATCCCAAAAGCACTCCTGAGAATCCCCGCTGGTTTATGGTGGATATTCAGTACCGCCGCGATTTTTCACCGCCAATTACGCTACCAGAACTGCGGCAAACGCCCGGCCTAGAGACGATGCTGCTGCTGCAAAAGGGCTGCCGTCTTTCAGTCCAACCCGTTACTGAGTTGGAGTGGCAGATTATTCTCGGCTTGCGATCGCCCTAGGGTTGGCGAGGCAGACGGCGCAAATAGGGTAAATTTTTCAGGTGGCGATCGCTAGAGTATTGAAAGCCAAAATCTGCATATTCTGCGGTATTCACCAGTCGCCGAAAGGCTGAGAAACCAATCCGCCGTCTGCCATCGAGGGTACTCACCTTGGAGCTGGGGTTGTCTGGATTTCCGCCCAAGAGTCGAAAGGCCTCTTCCGGAGTGAGCCACTCCTTGCTGGGATCAGCGGTGGGAATTTTTTCCTCAAGGTGTTTGAGCTTGGTGACGAGGCTTTCCCAGAGGTTGCGCCGCGGTTGTTGCTGCTGAGAACGAGCGCTTAGCGATTGCCACAGTAGTTGCAGTTGCATCCCCAAATACTGGCAAAAACGCTTGATCAGCCGCCCGATCTGACTTAAAAGCAGGGGCAATCCCGTGGGGGGCGGTGGGGGCGATCGCTCAATGACCACCGTACTCCAACCACAGGCACTACACACTTGACGGCCAGAAGACAGCGGCTTTCCTAAACGGGCAGAACAGCGAGGGCAAGTTTCCAGCATTCGTTGCGCGTCACCACTGATGAATCAAATTTTAGCGGAATGGCAGCGGCTACCGAGAGCGGCGATAGAAGGGGCGAGGAATCACCACTGCTGCGACTTGGCGATCGCGCACCTGTACCGCCAGTTCACGACCCATATGGGCAAACTCTGGAAAGACATAGCCAAGAGCGATCGCCTTTCCTAAGGTGGGAGATAAGGTGCCACTAGTAACTTCCCCCACGACCTGTGCTCCCGCATAGATTGGGTAGCCATGGCGAGCAATGCCTTTGCCCAGAAGTTCTAAGCCCACCAACTGCCGCGCAATCCCCTGCTGCTTTTGTGCCAAGAGGGCAGCACGACCCACAAAATCGGGCTTCTGCCAATCAATCAGCCAATCAAGTCCCGCCTCTAGGGGGGTGGTTTGTTCATCCATGTCTTGGCCGTAGAGGAGCATGGCCGCCTCCAATCGCAAAGTATCGCGCGCCCCTAGCCCACAGGGAGTGACACCGCATGCCAGCAGGGTTTGCCACAACTGCTGTCCCAATTCTGGGGGAAGAAGAATTTCCCAACCATCTTCGCCTGTGTAGCCAGTGCGGGCAATCCAAGCGGGCTGGCCGAGTAGGTTCACCTGAGCGTGGCGATAGGCCTTGATTTCCCCCAAGGGGCGATCGCACAGGGAAGTTAAGGTCGCTGTCGCGGCAGGGCCTTGGAGGGCAATCAGCACCTGTGTCGCTGACTCATCAATAAACTCAACACCGCTGGGTAAATACTTCTGAAACCATGCCCAGTCCTTGGCAGTGGTGGCTGCATTCCCAATACAGCGGACTTGGTCATCACCAATGTAGAGAATGACATCATCCACAATACCCCCAGACTCATTGAGGAGAACAGTGTATTTTGCTTGGCCGGGTTGGAGACGACTGAGATTGGTGGGCACTCGCTCTTGTAGTGCCGCGATCGCCGCAGAGCCGCGCAGCAGAAACTTGCCCATGTGGGAAATATCAAACATCCCCACCCGCTGCCGCACCGCTTGGTGTTCTTGCAAAATGCTGCTGTACTGGAGGGGCATCTCCCACTCGCCAAAGGGGGTAAACCGTGCCCCTTGATGCAGGGGATAGAGGGGGGTACGACGCAACGCTTCAGCCATAGGTCACCGATGGAAACAGCTCATCTAGTTGTTGTTGCAGTTGGGCAGGGGTCAGTGCCGGTTCACGGCAGCGCAAGCCTTCACAGACAAGGGCGACCGGTTCGAGGTCATGGCGAACCTTGAGGACAGCCGTTGGCAAGGAGCGATCCCAGAGGGTTGCCACCTGAGCAGGGCGCACTTGGACACCCACTGGACGCAAATACCACTGCAACGCCGCCAAAAGGCTGGGACAACTTTGGGGAGACTCCTGCATCAACTGGCTAAAGAAACGCAGTCCCTTTTCCGCCTGTTCGAGGTAGGCGGGATTCTCCGTAAGCAAAAAGAGTTGCACCAAGTTGGCGATCGCCACCCCATTGGCCGAAGGTGTCGCATTATCCAGCCCTTCCCGCTGGCGCACAATCAAGTCGGGTCGCTCGGGTGCATTGTAATAGCCGCCTCCTGTTGCCGCCAATTCCTGATCAAAAAGGGCTTGATACTCACAGGCCAACTCTAACCATGGCTGCGCCGCCTCTCCCACCGCTAAACTAGCTTGATGCAGGGCAAGCAGGGCTTGAATCCAGTAGGCATAATCCTCAGCCTGGGCCACTTCGGCCACGGTGCCCCCATAGTTGAGGCGGTAGAGTTTGCCCTGTTGATATTGATGCGCATGAAGCCATTGCGCCGCTTTAGCTGCTCGCTGCCAGTAGGTGTGCTCTCGCCAGACTTGGGCTGCCGTGGCTAAGCCAGTAATCATCAGGCTATTCCAAGCCAAAATCATTTTTGTATCGGTGACGGGGGGAATCCGTGCCGGCCAAGACCGCCCTTTTGCAGTTGCATTATCAGTGGCCACAGGAAAGGGCTGATCCATGGGCGTATCAGCACCATAGCGGCGGGCAAAGAGTTTGCGCAGAATTGGTTTTAACGCGGCAGGGTCTGCAGGGGGACGGATCTGCTTGAGGACGATTTTGCCCTCAAAGTTGCCATTGGCAGAGATGTCAAAGTGGGCTTGCAGTTGTGCCAATTCCGTTGGGGTTAGGGTCTGCTCTAGCTCTGCATATTGCCAGCAATAAAAAGCGCCCTCTTCGGGTTCAGAATCATTGGCATTGACAAAGCTATCGGCATCCTGCGCCGCATAGAAGTAACCCTCCGGGGCGGTCATTTCGCGATCTAGCCATTGAATGGTTTGGGCAATGGCCGCGGGAATCTGGGGGGAGCGATCGCCCTGTTGCCACAGCCGCGCCAAATAGGTCACAATTTGGCCATTGTCATAGAGCATTTTTTCAAAGTGGGGCACTGTCCACTGCGCATCCACAGTGTAGCGATGCCAACCCCCACCCACATGGTCATAGATACCCCCCTGCAAGAGGTTGTGTCCCCGCAGGCAGCACAGGTGCAACAGTTCTGGGGGATTGGGACTGAAAGCTAGTCCCTGGAGCAACATTTGGGCATAGGGCATCATGGGGAAGCAGGTGCCGTGGGAGCGATCCCGCAACAGGGGGGTGACGTGGCGAATCCCTGCCCTTAGGAGGTCTTCTGTCAGGGGGATGGCCTCTCCCATTTCAGCGGGGGGGGCGAGATATTGCCAGAGGGTAGCCTGTTGGGCAGCGAGCTTTTCCTTTTCTTGGTCATAGAAGCGACGCACCGCCTGCAACACCTGCAAAAACCCCGGACGACCATAGCGCGGTTGCACGGGGAAGTAGGTACCGCCATAAAAGGGACGGCGATCCTGAGGGGTGAGAAAGATATTTAGCGGCCAGCCCCCTTGACCCGTCATCAGTTGCAAGGCCTGCATATAGATGCTGTCAATATCGGGTCGCTCCTCGCGATCCACCTTAATCGGCAGGAAATAGGCATTGAGATAGGCGGCAATCTGCGGATCTGAGAAGGCTTCCCCCTCCATCACGGTGCACCAGTGGCAACTGGAATAGCCAATTGAAAGGAAAATCACTCGATCCTCTGCTGCCGCCTTGGCGAGGGCTTCCTCGCACCACGGCCACCAGTCAATGGGGTTTTCGGCGTGCTTGCGCAGATAGAGGCTGTGACACTGGCTAAGGCGATTTGGCATGGGAGCGTACCATTTCGACACTAATTTGACCCGTAAAGTTGGGCACCGGCGGAGCAAGCTTTGTAACTCGCACAGCGGCTCGCTGCACTTGGGGGGGAGCTAGGCAGAGGTTCATAATCGCTGCTGCGAGGGTCTCAAGGAGCTGAAAGCGCTGCTGCTGCATTAACTGCTCAATGGCCTGCAAAAGAGGGCGATAGTCAAGGGTATCCTCAAGGCGATCGCTGGCCGCCGCTTGTGCCATATCAAACCAGAGCTGAATATCAATCTCAAACCACTGGCCAAGAACTTGTTCCTCTGGGAGGGCACCCGTATAGCCGTAGTAGCGAATTCCCGAGAGGTGGAGACAGTCAAGTGCTGATTCGCTCAAGGACATGCATCCATAACAACACAGAAAAATTTTTAGCGGGCTGCTTGCTGTTTGTGACCTTTGACCTCTTTAACTTTATCCTCAAAATGCCGCCAAGGGTGAGCTTGAGTCTGAGTGGCTTAGCTATTCTCTTTGCCCTTTGTATTTCCCGCTTCTTAGGGGGCGATCGCCATTCACCTATAAAAGCCTATAAAAGCAATGCGGATGGCGAGACTCGAACTCGCAAGGCAAAGCCACACGCCCCTCAAACGTGCGCGTATACCAATTCCGCCACATCCGCGTAGTTTCTTATCATAACGCAAAGGGTTGAATTTCCGAAAGGGGCGATCGGGTTCGCGGGGGCAGAAAATTGAGATGAGGGGGCGCCCCTCTCTCACCACCGCTTTGTCCTACCCTTGGAAGAAGGCCCATGCATGCAGCCGCCTATTTGATTGGTACCGTTGCCCACCGCAGTGGTCTGCCCGTCAAAACCATTCGCTACTACGAGGAATTGGGACTGTTGCGAACCGTCGGCAGAACCAGTGGGGGTTATCGCCTCTTTGCTGAGGATGTCTTTGCCCGCCTGAGTTTCATTAAACGTGCCCAGTCCCTTGGCCTCACCCTGAGCGACATCAAAGCTTTTCTTGAGGTGTACGATCGCGGGGAAGTTCCCTGTGACCACATCAAGGAAAAGTTAGAGGAGAAATTGGCCGCCATTGAAGCCCAAATTCAGCAGTTGCACATTCTTAAACAGGAATTGCAAGGCCTCCTATCCGGCTGGCGATCGCCCGCACAACCCCTTGAGGGCACCATCTGTCCCATCCTTCAGCCTGTGGCGCGCTCCTAACTACTCGTTCATATTCTTGTAGGTGGCCACTGCCGAAGGGGAAATCTGGTTGAGATAACGGAAAATCCAATACTTAAACACCGTATCCAACATGACCGGAAATGTAGCAATAAACATATTGATAAAGTCCTCATTACGAGGAAGGCCAAAGTGCTCCAAAGTATTATTAACGAGCACCTCCCAGCCGTGGGGGGAGTGGAAGCCAACAAAGACATCCGTAAATAGAATAATGATAAAGGCCTTAGCACTGTCACTGAGGCCATAGACGACTTCATCCAGAAAAGCTTTAACAATCGCTAGTTGCCGTTGACCCGTAAACACCAACACCAGAAAGACAGTAAAGCCCAAAGCATCGGAGAGAATATTTTTCAGCGGTTCAATGAGTTCCTTTTGGTATTCTGTGGATAGCTCGATCGCCTTTTCGCGAATGCGGGCTTGAATCTCCTCTGGGGACACTGGCACATTACTGACAAGGCTTTCAAAACGAATTTTGTTCTCAAAGCGGGCTAGTTCATCGAGAATGTTATCTTCCAGTTGGGAGTTAATGATGCGTTCAATCTGACCCACGGCCTTAAAGTGGTTAACAAGGGGGCTAACAATCAGCGCTTTAGAAATTTGCTGGGTCAACAGGGGCAAAATCACCAGCAGTAGCATAAAGCGAACTGCTAGACGGGTACGCAGCTTTGAGGTGCGAAAATCGCGAACGACCTCAGCTTCAGTGGTTTCATCGGAATTAAGTTCACGGCGAAAGCGATCGGCGGTACGCAAAATGGAGCGGGGAATAAAGCTGCTGCTGTCAAGTTTGGAATCGTCGGTGAGGTCGTCATTGATATACTCCGACAAGTAAAGGGAATCATCCTCAATTTGGTCGAGTTTTTCGAGGGCTGCTGCCTGCTGGCGCTGTTGAGGGTCTTGGCGACTGAGGCTGGGACGGGCAAGGGCATTCAGTTCCTTTTCCCGCTGTCGTTTATAGCGGTTGAGGGTGGCGTCAATGACCCGCAGCTTTTCATAGACGCTGGGTTCCTCCGTCGTGCTGCTGACGGTAGCCCTCACTGTATAGGTCTCGGTTGGGCTATTGACACTGCCATTGACAGGAGTGGGGGGGCTTTGGAGGGGCGCAAGGGGTAAGATTTGGCGGCTGGCGCGGAACTCTGTCATCCGCATGCGAATGGTTTTCAGCAGTTGTTTTAGCTCTATCTCGAAATAACTGGAAACTTCTCCCACGGGCAAATTGAGGGGGCTAATGGGTTGGCCGTCAAAGTGTTCCAGTTCAATGGCACGAATTTTCAAAGCAGCTTCATAGGCTTCCTGGAGGGCGCGGTTGGGGGTTGTGAGGTACCACTGTTGTGCACGCTTGATCCAGTCTCTGAGGCGAATAAAGGGATTGCTGGACATTGCTGTTGTTCTCGACGGCTACCGCAAAAGCAATAAATCGATAGGATAGATAGCATCGTAGCAAATTGACTTTGTGGGCTTTGTTGGCGGTGTTGCAGTGGATTAGTGGCGGTAGTCGCAGTGGCAAAACCTATGCACTGGTGAGGGCATTTGCTCAGTGGGTCAAAGGGGAGCAGGAGACTTCAGTGATTCCTAAAGAGCGATCGCTCCTCTTTTTGACGGATACTGTCGAAGGCCGCCAAGCCATCCAAAGGGAAATTGAGGCACAGTTGGGTCATGGCTACGTGCCCTATATCGCTACGCCAATAGGCTTTATGCAGGACGAGGTCGAGCTTTTTTGGCCGCTGCTGGTGGAGGCGAAGGCTGTTGATCCCCATCCCCCTTTGCGTCTGAAACCGGAAACGGAGTTGGTGTGGGCACAACGCCTGTGGCAGCGTTGGCTAGCAAACCATACTTTTGCCGCCCTTAGTGAAAATAGCGAACAGCTCCGCTGCGCCGTCGGCGATCGCGCCACTCGCCACCTCCTTGATCTTTTTCAACTGGCGGCCTTTGCCCGCTTGAGCCTTGATGACCTGCCCCAACTGATTCGTGACCATCAGCTTGAGATGCCTTCAGAAACCGTGGAGGCGATCGTGGCTGCCCTGAAACAGTGGCAACGTTGGTGTACTGCCCACAGCCTCCTCACCTACGGCCTCACCACGTATCTATTTGGCCGCGTTCTGCTTGATCATCCCCGCTACCAAGCCTCCTTGAAGCAGCGGTTTCAGTGTCTGTTGGCTGACAATACCCACAACTATCCAGCGGTGATGGCAGATTTAATCGAACGCTGCAACCAACAGGGGATTGAGATTGTCCTGACCCACCAACCCATCGGTGCTGTGCGTCTGGGTCTCGGCGCCGATCCTGATGCCTTTCTCAGCCTGAAAAGCAAAGCCACGGTGATTGAGCAGTGCCGCCTTGCAAGAACCATTTTCGGTGAGATTGATCTCACAGGTCTTAGAAGGCAAATTCAAGAGCTGCTCACTACCCCCCAATCCACGCTGCCTGAAAGCATAGCGGCCATTCAAACCACCTCGCGAATGCAACTGCTCCAGGAAGTGGTGGGGGCGATCGCCACCGCCATTCATCAAGGGAGGGTGCAGCCCAACGAGATTGCTATCCTTGCCCCCGGTCTAGACAGTATTGCCCGCTATGTCCTCAGCAGCGAGTTAAAGAAACGCGGCATTCCCTTTGTAATCTGGAATGAGCAGCGCCCCTTGATCCACTCCCCCTTGGTACGTGCCCTCTTGACGCTGTTGCTGTTTGTTTATCCGCGAACGGGAATGATCCCAGAGGCAACAGCGGTTGCGGAGATGTTGACGGTTTTGCTACCGCGAGAAATTGATCCCGTGCGGTCAGGCCTGTTCTCTTGCTATTGTTTTCAGCCGGGCTTGGAAAAAGCTGAACTGCTGAGCACAACCCAGTACAGCCATTGGGATCGCTTTGGCTATCGGGCCACCCAGGCCTATGGGGAGCTGCGCGAGTGGCTCAGGGGGCTTGATCCTGAGAAACCCCCCGTGCATATCCTAGAGGCGGCGATTCAACGCTATCTCTGGCCCCAAAACCTGACGGCCAGTGAATTGGCTCCCCTGCGATCGCTCCTTGAGGGCACCGCCGCCTACTGGCAAACTTATGATCATCTCCCAGAATACCGAACCACGCCAACGGCTGAGCGACTACGGGAATGGATTGCTCTATTGCGACGGGGAACCGTAACCGCCGATCCCGTCCCCACCCTGCTACAACCTCAGGGGGTCTTACTGGCAACCACCTTTCAATACCGCAGTGCCCAATTGGCTCATCCTTGGCATTTTTGGCTAGACGTGGGAAGCCCGCGGTGGCAGGATGGTGGCTTGCAATGCCTCTGGCAGGCACCCATTTTTTTGCGGCAGGGGGCGGCAAGTCCCAGTGCACGGCTGTGGCAGTCGACATCAGAACGGCTAGAGCATTTGCTAGTGGATTTGTGCTCACGGGTGAGCGATCGCCTATTCCTTTGCCACAGTGACTTGGCTGCCAATGGCAGTGAGCAAGAAGGTCCCCTGAGTCCTTGGGTAGATTTGGCGGTGGGCGATCGCCCGCAAGCTGTGACCAATGGCACTATGATAAATAACGCGATTTGCTCGACCTCCTAGGGAGAAACACTGCTTGTCACCGCACTTTTCGCTGACGACCCCCCTCTACTACGTCAATGCCCTTCCCCATATTGGCAGTGCCTACACGACCATTGCTGCCGATGTGCTCGCTCGCTTTTATCGTTTGCAGGGCTATCAGGTGCGGTTTATTACGGGGACGGATGAGCATGGCCAGAAAATTGAGCGCACGGCTCAACAGCGGGGCCTCAGTCCCCAAGCCCACTGCGATGAGATTGCCGCTGGGTTTCAAGCCCTGTGGCAACAACTGAATATCCACTACGATCGCTTTAGCCGCACCACTAGTCCTCGCCACCACGCCATTGTCAACGAGTTTTTTCAGCGGGTATGGGACAACGGCGACATTTATCTCGGTCAACAACAGGGCTGGTACTGTGTCGAGTGCGAGGAATTCAAGGAAGAACGCGAACTGCTTGAGGGTCGGCGCTGCCCGATCCATGTGAATCGGACGGTGGAATGGCGAGATGAGCACAACTATTTTTTCCGCCTCTCGAAGTATCAGCAGCCGCTCTTGGACTACTACGCTGAACATCCTGACTTTGTGCAGCCCCCCAGCCGTCGCAATGAGGTGCTGAGTTTTATTGAGCGGGGGCTTCAGGACTTTTCCATTTCACGGGTGAATCTGGCGTGGGGGTTTCCCGTGCCCACGGATGCAGAGCAGACCCTCTATGTCTGGTTTGATGCCCTCTTGGGCTATGTCACGGCGCTTCTAGAACCTGAAGATGAGCCAACCTTGGCCAATGCCCTCAAAACGTGGTGGCCAATTAACCTGCACATTATCGGCAAGGATATTCTGCGCTTCCATGCCATCTCTTGGCCAGCCATGTTGATGTCGGCGGGATTGCCGCTACCAGAGCAGATCTTTGTCCATGGCTTTCTCACCAAGGATGGCCAAAAAATGGGCAAAAGTTTGGGGAATACCCTTGATCCCTTTGCCTTGGTGGCGCAATACGGTGCCGATGCGGTGCGCTACTACTTCATGAAGGAGGTGGAGTTTGGCCGTGATGGGGACTTTAGTGAGACCCGTTTTGTGAATATCCTCAATGCGGATCTTGCCAATGATTTAGGTAACTTACTCAATCGCACCCTGAAAATGGCATGGAAATATACCAATGGCAAAGTGCCCAATGTTGAAGGGTCAGGGATTGCACGAGAGCACCCCCTGCGGCAACTGGCAGAGCAGCTCTGCCAAACCTATGGCCAAGGGTACCGCCAACTGGCCTTCCATGAGGTGTGTCAACAGGCACTCACACTGGCACGGGCCGGGAATAAGTTCCTCGATGAGGAGGCGCCGTGGAAACGCTACAAGGCGGGGGAAACTGAAGCAGTGGCGGAGATTCTCTACTGCGTGTTGGAGTCAGTGCGTCTTGTGGCCTATGTATTGGCGCCGATTATCCCCCAACTGAGTGAAGCAATTTATGGGCAGCTGGGCTACAGTGTAAAATTTAACCAACCAGTTGCCCCAGACCTTTTGGGCGATCGCCAAGCCCAATGGGGTATTCTACCGGCATCACAACCTCTGGCAACTCCAGAGCCGATTTTCCAAAAACTGTCGCTTCCCTCAGGCGTCGCCACTTCTGCCTAAGCCGCGATACCCTAGAGGTATGACTTCATATTTCGATAACACACTTTTTTTGAGATGATTTCTACATGGTTACATCGTCGTCTTCAGTTATTTACACGCCAGAACAGGTGTTACAAAATCGCGGGCGCGTTGCCATCTTTATTGATGGCTCCAACCTATTTTATGCAGCCCTGCAACTGGGCATTGAAATTGACTATTCAAAACTCCTCTGCCACTTGACCCAGGGTTCCCGTCTCTTTCGCTCTTTTTTTTACACGGGGGTTGACCCCACCAATGAAAAACAGCAGGGATTTCTGCTGTGGATGCGCCGCAATGGCTATCGTGTTGTAGCCAAGGAACTTGTTCAGCTCCCCGACGGCTCTAAAAAGGCAAATCTTGACGTGGAAATTGCCGTGGATATGATGGCACTGGTAGGTTGCTATGACACTGCCATCTTGGTCAGTGGGGATGGGGATTTGGCCTATGCAGTGGATGCGGTGAGTTACCGAGGGGCACGGGTTGAGGTGGTAAGCCTGCGATCAATGACCAGCGATAGTCTGATTAACGTTGCCGATCGCTACATTGATCTCGAAAGCATTCGCGAAGAAATCCAAAAGGCGCCCCGTCCAACCTATACCTACCGCCCCGTCACGGGTAGCCTGACGCCACCCCCGATTGTTACCCCCCATTGGCAGCAAGATACCGCCGAAAGCAAAAACGAAGCTGCGGGCAATGAGTCACCCGAGACCCTAGAGAACCTAGATAACAATGCCTCTGCCTAGACCCTTCCTGCCCCTTTGCCTTGTACTGGCCTTAACAGGCTGTGGCTGGGTGGATCAATGGGTGGGTGAGGAACCATCGCCAGAACCCGAAATTACAGGTGAGGTGAAGCTGCAAAACCTTACACTGCGGCAAACCAATGAGAAGGGGGAACTCCTCTGGTTCCTGCAGGCGGCGGGAGCACGTTATCGCGATGACGATCGCCAGCAATTGGAAATTCAAAACCTGACAGGTGAGCTAAAAGCAGAGGGCAAAACTGCCTACAAGGTGCACGCCAAGGCGGTCAATGTGCGGCAGCGGGATGGGCAACTCTGGATTGAGGGTCGCACCACCGTCACAGATCTCCAGCAAAAGGGAACCATTGTTGCCGAGCAATTGGTCTGGCAGGGCGATCGCCGCGTTCTCATTGCCCAGAAGAACCTGCAAGCCCGCTATCCCCAAGTCACCATTACTGCCCAGCGCCTTGAAGCGGATAATCAACGTCAAGAACTGCGTGCCCTCAATGCCGTTCAGGTGACTTCACCCGCTAGGGATGCCAAGGATTTGCGACTCAATACGGAGAGTCTGGTGTGGCAGCAGCAGCCCAATCGGCTCTTAGCAGGAGTCAGGGGTCAAGGGGGGGTCACAGTTGTCGGCGTGGCGGGCGATCGCCAGGGACAGCGGCTGCAAGCCCAAAGGGCCATCTGGTCAATTCGGGATCAGGTAGTTATCCTTGAGGGGGGCGTTCAGGTGCAGCTTCCCAACCCCGCCCTACGGATTGAGGGCGAAACGGTGCGCTGGTTGATGCCGCAGCAGCAATTGATGAGCGATCGCCCCCTGCGGGTACAATACCCCAGCCAAGGCATTCAAGGGCAGGCCAACCGCGGTGTCTTCCTGATTGCTGAAAACCGTGCCGTCTTTGACAATGCCCAGATCAAGAGTCAACCCCAACAGGCACACCTGCGTGCCCAACGCCTCAATTGGTGGATTTCCCAAGCGCGGGTAGAAGCTAGCGGTCAAGTGGAAATTCAGCGACCTAATGCCCACCTGCGCACCGCTCAACTGATTTGGCGGATTCCCCAACAGGAGGTGGAAGCCCAGGGCGGCGTCTTCTACCGCCAGAGCAATCCCCGCCTGCAAGTGCAGGGAGAGCGGGCAAAAGGGTGGCTGGATCGCCAAGAGGTGATTGTCAATGGCAGGGTTCAAAGTAAAGTGGCGGTGCAACTACGCCTCCCCTAAGCCTATGGTAGAGATAGCGACAATCTTTGCCCTATGAGTGCTGCACCGCTGCAAATTCTTGACTTGGGGGGTGAGATTCTCCTCTTCCAGCGTCTGATTCCGGCACAGCAGTGTCAGCAGGTGATTGCTACGGCTGAGAAGGTGGGGTTTGAAGATGCGCAAATTCTCATGGGGACAGTGGATCGTTCGGTACGCGGCGGCGGTCTCCTGCGCTTTGATCCCCAAGACCCCCAACAGGACATGATGCGGCAGATTCTTCTGCAAGCCACGCAAATAATTCAAATCGTCCTCTACCAGCACTATGGGATTCGCTTTCCTGAAATTGAGAACTTCTCAATCCTGCGCTATCGCGTGGGTGAGGGCTATCGCCGCCATGTGGACAACCTATTGCTAGCCAGTCGGCAAATGGAACTGGCGCAAGGTATCCCAACGCGGGATGTGAGTCTGGTGGGCTATCTCAATGAGGATTTTCAGGGGGGAGAAACCTATTTTGATCGCCAAGGGGTAAAGATCACCCCCCGCACGGGGGATGTTGTCGTCTTTCCTGCCTACTACACCCATCCCCATGCTGCCTTGCCCGTGGTGCAGGGTACGAAATATGCCTTTGCCACTTGGTTATTCTATTGATGGACGATGATGAATCCTTTAGGCAGTAACTAGGCAACGACCAAACGACCATGAGTGAACCCCTGCGCTTCAAAACCTCGCCCCTGATTTCTGGAACCCTCATTGCCCTCTATGGCGCCCTCACCCTTCCTCTACCCTTTTTGGCGGTACAGACGGCGGCTCCCATTTCACCCCTGCTCCTTTGGGGGGCGATCGCCCTCGGGGGCGTGTTGCTCTGGGGGGCGCTGAGTCAGCGGGTAGAACTGGATGCGCAAGGGATTCGCCTCACCTATCCCGGTTGGGTTCCCCCCTTCCTGCGGCGGCAGTGGCAACTGACTTGGTCAGAGATTCAAGGGCTGCAGCCCCGCAGCACCAGCCAAGGGGGCTTGGTCTATTATCTGGTGACTGCCAGCGGCCAAGGGTATCTGCTGCCGATGCGAGTAGCGGGGTTTGCCCAAATGATGCGTGCCATTGAAGCCCATACGGGATTGCCCACAGCGGTGATTAAGCCCCTTGCGCAGCCTTGGATGTACGGTATTTTGGCCGTCTTTACGCTGCTCCTACTGGCCATGGATCTATGGATTCTAACGACTGTGGGATAATGGGGGCGTGTCGAGGTGTTGAGCGATAACCATGAGTGCGAATCGGTTTGTGGGCTATCTGCGTCGAGGAGTGGTGTGCTTGCTCCTGAGTGTCCTGTGCTGGTCAAGTGTTGCCACGCTGCCGGCGATCGCCACCATTCCAGTGCGGCTCTTTGACTTGAGTTACCACGAATGTCCGCCAGAAATTGGCGAAGGTTCAGTGACCTCCGGCGGCACGACCCTCAAGGCCAACTGCTACCTAATTACTGGCAAAGCAGAGAATAAATCCGGCAAAACGGTGGTGGATGCCGATGTCTTTGGTCGTATCTACGATGCCAATGGCAATCCAGTGTTGCAAAACCGCACACGGGTTGGCGCGATCGATGTCATTCCACCGGGCATCAGTGATTTTGAAATCCGCATTAGCGTGCCCTACAACCAACCAACGCCCTTGCACTTAGAGCAATTTAAGGCCTCTGGCTTTACGTCAAAGGTGCGGGGCTAAGCACCCATTGCAGAGCGCCTCACACTCCGACTAATGGGCAAAAACTGTGATACCCTAGAACGCCTGATGCTTCCTTGTTTGGGGAACACTCACACTCTGCAGTGTTCTGCTTAAGACAGAGCAAGGGTTAGCAGTGGTTCCCTGTTCTTGCTGTAAAAACAAAGCATTGTTGTTGATGGACGGGTTGATCTATAGAGGTTTGGGTTCAGGTGCGCATTCCCCTCGACTATTACCAAGTGCTCGGTGTGCCCATTCAGGCAACGCCAGAGCAAATTGAGCAAGCGTTTCAAGACCGCTTGTTGCAACTGCCCACCCACCAACACTCTCCCGTCACCGTTGCCACCCGTCGTGAACTGATTGAACAAGCCTATGCGGTACTGCGAGAACCGGAGCAGCGCCAGGCCTACGATCGCCACTGCCGTACCGCTGATCCCGATGATCTAATTGCCCAGTTGGATTCCGATGCCACCGCTCCCCACCTTGAAATTAGTGATCAGCAATTTTCGGGGGCGCTCCTTCTCCTCTATGAACTGGGGAACTATACCCAAGTGGTCAAACTGGGAGAACAATTCCTAAAGGGGGATGCCTTTGATCTCAACCGCCCCTATACCTCCTCTGCCGCTGTTGCTGACATTACGCTCACTGTGGCTTTGGCCTATCTGGAATTGGGACGCGAGGAATGGCAACGGCAGTCCTACCAAGCAGCCGCCTCTCGCCTAGAAGCCGGACTAGGGGTACTTCAGCGGGGGAACCTGTTTCCCGACCTTCAAGAGCAGTTTCAGACGGAACTGAATCGCCTGCGTCCCTACCGCATTCTGGAGTTACTGGCACGGCCTCTGTCCGATAGTGTCAATCGGCAGCGGGGTATTTTATTGCTGCGGGAGATGCTCAAGGATCGCGGGGGCATTGAAGGTCGCCATGACGATTACTCTGGCCTAGGGGTTGAGGATTTTCTGAAATTTATTTTGCAACTGCGCAACCATCTCACCGTCGCAGAGCAACAGGAACTCTTTGAACGGGAATCGCGGCGTCCCTCGGCAGTTGCGACTTATCTGGCAGTTCATGCGCTGGTGGCACGGGGCGTCCAAGAGCTTCAGCCCGCCTATATTCGCCACGCCAAGGATTTACTAGAGCGGCTCTTGCCCAATCAAGACATCTACCTTGAACTGGCCAGTTGTTTACTGCTTTTGGGACAACCGGCGGAGGCATTGGCCGCTCTTGATCAATCCCAAGATCAGCAGAGTCTTGCCTTTATCCGCCGTCACTCCAATGACTCTAGCGATCTGCTACCGGGGCTGTACTACTACACAGAGCAATGGCTACGGGAGGAAATTTATCCTGCCTTTCGAGATCTAGGCGAAGCACCAGTAGCCTTGGATGCCTACTTTGCCGATCCCAATATCCAAACCTACCTAGAGGCTCTCAGTGACAACGCCATGACCCCTGAACCAGCGGCGACCACTGCCTCGCCACTTCCTGAAGTCATTAGACCAACGGTGGCCGTGCCGCCTCCTGTCTCCTTCACAGCGGAAACGCTACCTTTGGAGTATCATACTGGCTGCGGTCAAGGCTTGTCTGTGCCGCCTTCCACTGCTTCTGCGACTAGAACGGAGACAGCCACACCCCAAATCTCCACCCGCAAACGGCGCAGCGCAGCTAGTTATCACAAAAAACGTCAGGCCTGGTTTTGGATGGGTGCAGGGGTTGTCTTGGTTGGTTTAGGGGCCTTGGCAAAACTCTATTGGCCAGCCAAAACGGCTGAAGCCCCCACCCCGCCACCGCCAGTGACACCAATGCCGACTCCTGTAGCAACGCCGACCCCGACTCCACAACCAACGACCTTAGCCACATCCGTGACACCGGAGACGGTGCGCGATCGCCTCCGCACGTGGCAGCAAATTAAGGCCCAAGCCCTTGGCACGGCATTTGCAATAGACAAACTAGCAACAATTTTGGCGGAGCCAGAACTCAGCCGCTGGCGATCGCGGGCACAGGGCTTAAAGTCCGAGGGCAGCCATTGGGTTTATACCCTAAAGAACCTAGAGGTAAAGGAAGTGCGTCCCCAAGGGAGCGATCGCGTGGAGGTGTTGACGGAAGTCCATGAGGATGCCCGTTTTTATGAACAGGGGACACTGCGCAATGACATTTCCTACAGCGATCCCTACCGCGTTATTTACACCTTGATTCGGCGCGGAGATCAGTGGCTGATTCAACGCATGCAGGTGCTCAATTAAGGGGCATTTCCACTTGGCGGCCAAACTTAAGATTCAGAAGGGACAATGACAGGATAAATAGGAATAAAACCAGTCCCATCGTGCAAGCGTAGTTAATTTCCAAACGCTGAAAGGCATTCTCGTAAATGTAATAAACAATAGTCTTGGAGCTATTGAGGGGGCCTCCTTGGGTCATCACATAGACCTCTTCAAAGACCTTAGTGGCAGAAATCGCCGAGAGAATGCTCACCAAAAAAATATAGGGGCGCATCAGCGGCAACGTGATATCCCAATGCTGCTGCCATCCCTCACTGCCATCGAGCGCTGCCGCTTCGTAGAGTTCACTACTAATCCCCTGCAATCCTGCCAAATAAATCACCATGTAGTAGCCCAAGCCTTTCCAGACGGTGACGGCCATGACACTAAAGAGGGCGAGGTGGGGACTCGTCAGCCAAGGGATTGGGGTGTCCCGTAGATGGAGACCCTGTACCAGTTGATTCAAGAGGCCATTGGGAGCGTAGAGCCAGCGCCAAGCAATCCCCGCCACCACCATGGAGACAATCACCGGACTATAGTAAGCCGCCCGAAACCAGTGGATGCCCCGCAGGGGTTGATTGACCAAAATCGCCAATAGCAGGGGAGCGATCGCCAGAATCGGCACCACCACCACTAGATAGAGGAAAGTATTGCCCAAGGTTTTCCAGAAGACACCATCACGCCACAACTGTGCAAAATTGGCCCACCCCACCCACACAGGGGGACTCAGGAGATCGGTTTCATAGCGGCTGAAACTGAGGAAAAAGGCCTGTAGCGCTGGCCAGAACACGGTTAAGGTCAGCAACCCCACGGCAGGGGCAAGAAAGAGGTAAGGGGTGAGCGATCGCCCTTTCATGGGTTGCGGGGATGTTGCTGGCGATAGGTACGCATTTGCGCCACAAACTCGCCAAAGAGGTAATCGGCATCGTGGGGGCCAGGGCTGGCCTCAGGGTGATACTGCACTGAGAAAACGGGCAAGGTTTGGTGCTTCAGACCGGCAACGGTGTGGTCATTGAGGTTAAAGTGGGTAATTTCAACGGGGGCTTGGGCAAGGGATTCTTCGGTAATGGCAAAGCCGTGGTTTTGGCTGGTAATTTCTACTTCCCGCGTCAGGCCAGCGGGCTGGTTCAACCCTCGGTGACCAAACTTGAGCTTGAAGGTTTCCGCTCCCAAGGAAAGTCCCAACAACTGATGCCCCAGACAAATGCCAAACATGGGACGCTGCGCCGCCAGTAATTTGCGCACTGTCTCAATGCCCTCCTGAACTGCCGCAGGGTCACCGGGGCCATTGGAGAGGAAAATGCCATCGGGGTCATAGCTGAGAATCGTTTCCGCTGATGTATCTGCCGGCACGACAATCACACGGCAGCCATAGCTGGCCAACCGACGGAGGATATTGCGCTTGACGCCAAAGTCAATGGCCACAACCGTCAAGGGTGGCTCTTCAGTGGTGGTTTGGGGACGGAATTCCCAAGCGGGGGGCGTTGGCTCTGTCCATTCATAGGGGGTGCGGGTGGTGACCACTTTAGCTAGATTTTGTCCCTGCATACTGGGGGCGGCAAGGACTTGTTGCAGCAGTTCAACGGGGTCAAGAATTTCCGTGGAGATGCCGCCATTCATGGCACCGACGGTGCGAATTTTGCGGGTGAGGGCACGGGTGTCAATGCCATAAATTGCGGGAATGCGATGGGCTTTGAGGTAATCAGGTAAGGATTGTTGCGATCGCCAGTTACTGGGAATGTCACAAATATTGCGAGCAACCGCACCGCGCACTTGGGGGCGATCGGACTCATCATCTTCGGGGGTGGTTCCCGTATTGCCTAACTCAGGGTAGGTAAATGTCACAATTTGACCACAATAACTGGGGTCAGTGAGCACCTCTTGATAACCCGTCATGCCCGTATTAAAGACCACCTCGCCAATGGCCGTTCCCGGTGCCCCAAAGGAAAAACCGCGAAAGACTGAACCATCGGCGAGAACCAGCAAGGCGGGTGTAGGCATTTCAATCTCTCCAACTGGGAAAGCCCAATAGTTTATTGTGCATGATAAAGTCAGCCGTTGACTGTGCAGGAATTGTTTAATGTTTTGATTTTCTTACTTGCGGCGACTCACCTGCTCGGTCAAATAATCTGCCGCTGTGGCCACTAGGGGAATAATCCGTGCATAGGGCATCCGCGTCGGTCCGAGAATGCCAATACTGCCTACGGGAGAATCTCCATAGCAATAACAGGAATAGACTAATGTACAGGACTGCATCGGCGCCAGGGTATTTTCCTTACCAATGCGGATTTGCACTTGGGAGGGGGCTTGGCTATCAGCGCTGATCAGGGGAGCCAGTTGATCCTGTTGATCTTCGAGAAGATGCAGGAGCATTTGCACCTGTTCCACTTGCGAAAACTCCGGCTGCTGGAGGACATCGGCAAGGCCACTGATGACAAAAGAAGTGCCCTGGTGACTGTAGCGATCGCTCAATTGTTGCAGTAGGCTTTGAAGCTGCTGACTGTAGGCCTGAAATTCCAAATCCAGTTTTTGCCAGTCAATGGCACTGAGTTCCACCAGCGATCGCCCCTGCAACTGATGATTGAGGAAATTGGTCAGTACCTGCAATGTGCGTTCCCGCAGCTCAGGGTCTTCTTCTTGACCCAACTGAATTAGCGCCGACTGGGTTTCATAGGTATCGAGAACAAGGATCACCATCACCTGCTGCGGATCCAAAGCAACCAGTTGAATCACCCGAATCTGCCGCTCCAAGCGATTGGGCAGCGTAATCAGCGTAATGTAACCGCTAAGATCCGAGAGCAACTGCGCCGCTTGCCGCAAGATCACCTCAAGGCGCTGCTGTCCCCAAATAAACCGCTCACTCAAGAGAGTCTCGGCTTTGCGAGCGACATCGGGAATAGGTTGGACCAGTTCATCTACATAAACGCGATAGCCAGAATCAGAAGGCACCCGCCCTGCGGAGGTGTGGGGTTGGTAAAGTAGGCCGCTTTTTTCAAGGAGTAACATGGTATTGCGCACCGTGGCCGGACTAACGTTGAGGTTGTACTCCGTGGCGATCGCCTTTGAGCCGACGGGTTCTGCCGTGGCAATGTAATGGTTAATTGTGGCGCCAAGAATTTGCTTTTGGCGATCGCTGAGTTCAATCGTCATAACCCCTTACACCTGCGATTTCTTATTGATGTTTTTTATCTATCTATAAACTAACGTTTCTATTTCAGCAATGATGCCCTGCCATGGTTATGGGTTATGGCGGGGGAACCTTACCTCAAGAGTACTAGAAATGCCTAAGAAACACCGCCAATAGGGGATTCCCAAATAAATCGCAGATGAATAGACCAGGGCTGTGGGGGGCGGCTGGTGACCTCTATGGCACGTAAAAACTCCCGTAGATAGAACCGTTGCTCTGCTGCTGAGAGTTGGTACCAAAATTGCGGCTGACCAAGGGTAACCGCCAGTTGCAAAAGATTACTAGGGGGCAATTGGGATTGTTGCGCCTCCAGTCGTGCCCGTTCTCCAGCCAGTTTATAGCGGCGCAGCTCAGCCGTTTCCCCGTCTAAGAGGCCTTGGCGTTCTAGTTCAGTGAGTTGTTGCAGTTGCCTGTCAATCGCTTCCATTTGGGTGGTGAGGGTTGGCAACGGTAGGCAAAGTTGGGCGATCGCAGGCGGTAGGCGTTTGGCAATTTGATCAATGACAGCAGCTAGGGCTGCGTCGTAGGGAATGCTGCGACACTTGGGGGAAAAGGGACAGTGGAGGGGACGCAAATAGGCATATTGGCTGGGTTGGCGGTAGGGTTGCACCTGAGTCCGGCCAAAGCGTTGCTGACATTCGCCACAAATGACCAATCCCGCCAGAGGATGGGGCGCACTGGCACTGCGACGGGGTAGAGAGCGTTGGCGCCGCAACAGCCGATCCACCTGAGCTGCTTCATCGGGCGCAATCAAGGGGGCATGGGTATGGGGAATCACCGTCTTCCCTTGGTAGTAGAGATGGCCGCGATAGACGGGGTGGGTCAACCAGCGGCGACCCGTCGCCACGCTAATCCGCTTGTGGTAGGTGTCGGCAATAAAGCGCACTGCTGCACTGAGGGAACCGTAGAGGAGAAAATGCTCAACAAAATCCTTGACAACAACGGCTGCCGCTCGATCAATCACATAGTGCTCTTTACCCCGGCGATAGCCATAGGGGGCACGCCCCGGCGGCGGACGGCGCTTGAGACGATTGCGGGCATGGCTGTGGCAGAGGGTTTGCTGGTGGAGTTGTTGCTTTACCTGATCCCAAAGGAATAGGACTTGATCTCCACTGGGGGGGCGATCGCTGACATAGCCTTCGGCCAAGGCAATCACAGTGATATTCGCTGCCTCCAGTTGCCGCAGGCGATCGCTCACTTCCACCACCGTTTGACCTAGGGCACTCAACTGGTGCAACAGCCAATACCCGGGCGCTAATCGCTGCAACCAGTACCGCAACTGCGGCCGGCTGGCCTGTACATCCAGCACCCAGTGATCAATCTCCGGCCCCCATGCTTGAGGATCGGGTAGCGGCTGCCAGAGGGGATCAATGTACTCGTAGGCAATAATGACCACGCATTAGATAGTCCCAATGATCAGGTCGTTGCCGGTACCAGCGTTGGACTAGGATTGGGCATCGCGTCCGGCGGCAACCCATAAATGGAGTTATAGAGGGCATTGTAGGCTCGTGCTGATTTTGTCCAGCTAAAGTCCTCACGCATACCCCGCTGCTGGAGGGTGTGCCACTCCCGTTTGTAGCGGTACCCTTCCCAAGCCCGCACTAAACAGGTGTAGAAGTCAAGGGGTTCATAGCGGTCAAAGCAGTAGCCCGTTCCCGTTTGCTGCTCTGGGTCATGGTGAGAGACCGTATCCACAAGACCCCCCGTGCGGCGCACAATTGGCACACAGCCATAGCGCAGGGCAATCATTTGGGAAATGCCACAGGGTTCAAAGCGGCTCGGCATAATGAAGGCATCTGCTCCGCCATAGATGCGTCGTGATAAGACATCACTGTAGAGCAACTGGACACTACAGCGCCCCGGAAACCGTGAGGCAATTTGCCACATTTGGGTTTCGTAGTAGCGATCGCCCGTTCCTAGGAGAACAAACTGGCTATCAGTGTAGGCCAAAAAGCGATCCAGCACCTGAATCAAGAGATCCAACCCCTTTTGTTCCACCAAGCGGGTAACCATCCCCACCAAGAAAGCGCCGGAGTTCACCTCTAGTCCCAGTTCCTCCTGGAGGGCAATTTTGTTGGCCTTACGGCGCTCGAGGGTATCCACGGTGTAGTTTTGCGCAAGGGCGCGATCGGTACTGGGATCAAAGCTTTCTGTATCAATGCCATTGAGAATCCCGGAGAGCTTGCCGCTAATAAACGACAGCAGTCCCTCCAGTTTCTCGCCATATTCGGGGGTTTTAATCTGTTCGGCGTAGGTGGGCGAAACGGTATTGACGCGATCAGCATACTGCACGGCTGCCGCCATTGTGTTGTGCCCCTGCATGTACCACGGACACCAAGTGATTTGCTCAAGACGCCACCGCCAAGGCCCTTGGTAGGCCAAGTTATGGATTGTGAACACAGTGGTAATGTCGGGATCTTGGTGCATCCACACTGGGATCATCCCCGTGTGCCAATCGTGGCAATGGATAATCTGGGGCTTCCAGTAGTTCCAAGCAAATTCTGCTGCCCCATTGGCAAAGAAGGTGAACCGCCAGTCCTCATCCTCACCGTAGTAGATGCGGCGGGGATTAAAGCAGGGATGGCCAAAAAGGTAAAGGGGAACATCCGACCCTGGCAACACGGTTTCATAGACATGGAACGTCTGAAACATGGCATGGCCAATCCAGATGGGATCCTTGGGAATCTCCACCTTATCGGGTAAAAAGCCATAGTAGGGCAAAAAAATGCGCACATCATGCCCCATGCGGCGTAACACCTTGGGCAGGGAGCCAACCACATCTCCCATGCCCCCCACTTTCGCAAGTGGTGCTGCCTCAGCAGCCACAAATAGAATTCGCATGATCCTCCTGAACCTGTCTTTGGCCAATTCTGCGGGCAACGCAATTGCCGTTAACCTACCACAAGTGCGGCACAATTTGGCGTACGATCGCCCTTGAGAGGTCTTTAAAATCAGCATCCCTATGGCAGAGTCTCCCCTTGTACAACGGGTCAAGGACGTTCATGAGCAGGCGCGTCTGTTGGCGACCCTAGATGCCGCTGCCCGCAATGATGCCCTAGAACAGGTGGCCTGTGCCCTTGAGGACGCCACCGAGGAGATTCTGGCGGCCAATGCTGCCGATTGTGAGCAGGCCAAAGCCAATCAGCTCAATCCCTCTCTCTATGCGCGGTTAGAACTGAGTCCCAGTAAACTGGCGGCGGCGATCGCCGGGGTGCGTCAAGTGGCAGTCCTCCCTGATCCTCTCGGTCAGCGCCAACTCCATCGGGAATTGGATACGGGGTTAATTCTCAGTCGCGTTACCTGTCCCCTCGGGGTGCTGGGGGTAATTTTTGAGGCGCGGCCCGATGCCGTCGTGCAGATTGCGTCCTTGGCAATTAAGTCGGGGAATGGCGCCGTTCTTAAAGGAGGACAGGAGGCCAGTCGCTCCTGCCAAGCAATTGTGCAGGCCATTCATAGGGGGTTAGAAAAATCAGCAGTGCCCGCTGGGGCGATCGCGCTTCTGACGGAACGCGCCGAGGTGGTCGAACTGTTGAGCCTTGATCAATGGGTTGATCTCATCATTCCGCGGGGATCTAGTGAATTTGTGCGGTATATCCAAAACAACACGCGGATTCCCGTCCTCGGACATGCTGACGGCCTGTGTCACCTCTATGTGGATGCGGCTGCGGATTTGGAGAAGGCGATCGCGATTACTCTGGACGCCAAGACCCAATACCCTGCCGCCTGTAATGCCATTGAGACGCTCCTTGTCCATCGGCAGATTGCCGAGACTTTTTTACCAAAAGTGGCTGCCGCCCTTGAGAAAGCAGGGGTGGAATTGCGGGGGGACGCGATCGCCTGCCACCTCGTGCCCATGACCCCTGCCACTGAAGCCGACTGGGCGACAGAATACTGCGATTTGATCCTCTCCATCAAAGTCGTTCCCGATCTCGATGCCGCCCTGGATCACATTGCCACCTATGGATCGCGACACACCGAAGCCATTGTTACCGAGGATGCTGCCGCCGCCGCCCGTTTTCTCCAAGAGGTAGATGCCGCTGGCGTTTTTCACAATTGCTCCACTCGCTTTGCCGATGGCTTTCGCTATGGCTTTGGCGCTGAAGTCGGCATCAGTACCCACAAATTACCGCCGCGAGGTCCTGTGGGGCTAGAGGGATTAGTGACCTACAAATACCAACTGGTGGGGAATGGCCACATTGTGGCAACCTATAGCGGCGCTAGTGCCAAACCCTTTACCCATCGTGATTTGGAATCCTAACGAATTTAAGGGATTGTTAAGCAACAAACAAAGCCAATTTTTCTGTTTCAGAATGGAGATATAGGGCAATAGTGATTTAACCACCAACCTTGCCTATCAAGTCTCCGTTGGAAATGTATTGTGTGCTTTACCCAGTCTCCTAGCAAAGGAGCAGCCTGCGTTTGTCAACGGACAATTATGACTTGGGAATTGCGTGCAGTTATTCACGATAGCAAAGGGAGCCAAAGACACTCAAAACTTTAACGGCTCAAGTATTGCTGTTGTAACTCTAAAGAGACAGCAAACCGCAATTTCATCAATGAAACTCAATGTTTGGGAGCATAACAATGACTCAAGCAATCCCTAAACCAACCAGTGAAATGACCAATCGAGAAACAGCGTTTGTTCTAGAACTCAATTCCTTAAGCTGCAAAGACCTGCCCCTCGTGGGGGGAAAAAACTCTTCGTTGGGGGAAATGCTCCAACAACTCACGCCCAAAGGCATTAATGTCCCTGATGGTTTTGCCACCACCGCCTATGCCTATCGTTACTTCATTCAATCAGGGAATCTTGAGACACAACTGCGGCAACTACTCGAAGGCTTGAATGTGGAGGATGTCACAGAACTGCACCGTGTGGGTCAGGCAGTCCGCTCCCTGATTTTGCATACCCCCTTTCCCCCAGAATTGACTGATGCCATCGCTGCTGCCTACCAAAAAATGTGCGATCGCTATGGCCCGAATACAGACGTAGCGGTTCGCTCCAGTGCCACTGCTGAAGATTTGCCCGATGCTAGCTTTGCCGGCCAGCAGGAAACCTACCTGAATGTCCATAGCCTCAAGGGCGTGCTTGATGCCTGTCATCGTTGCTTTGCGTCGCTCTTTACAGACCGGGCCATTTCCTACCGCCAGATCAAGGGCTTTGACCACTTCAATGTGGCCCTGTCAGTGGGGGTGCAAAAAATGGTGCGCTCCGACTTGGCCTGCTCTGGTGTGATGTTCTCCATTGACACGGAAACGGGCTTTAAGGACACGGCGCTGATTACTGCTGCTTATGGTTTGGGTGAAAACGTTGTCCAAGGGGCCGTCAACCCCGATGAATACCTGGTCTTTAAGCCAACATTAAAGGCGGGCTATAAACCCATCCTGAAAAAAGCCCTCGGCACCAAAGAAATCCGCATGGTCTATGACCTCGGGGGGACGAAGCTTACCCGCAATGAACCCGTGCCTGAGACACTGCGGAAACAATTTGCCCTTACTGATGAGGAAATTCTCACCCTCGCGCGCTGGGCTTGTCTTATTGAGGAGCACTACTCGGCTCTGCGGGGTACCTATACCCCCATGGACATTGAGTGGGCAAAAGATGGCGTCACGGGTGAACTCTTTATTGTCCAAGCACGCCCCGAAACCGTCCAATCCCAAAAGGCGACGAACGTCCTGCGCAGCTACCATCTTGAAGAAAAAGGGACGCTCCTTGCCAGCGGTCGGGCAGTGGGCGAAATGATTGGCCAAGGCCGTGCCCGCGTCATCCTCCATGTCAGCAATATCGATCAGTTCCAAGCGGGTGAAGTCTTGGTTACCCACCGCACGGATCCCGACTGGGAGCCAATCATGAAAAAAGCCAGTGCCATTGTCACTGATCAGGGGGGACGTACCTGCCATGCGGCGATTATTGCCCGTGAGTTGGGTATTCCTGCCATTGTCGGTTGTGGCGATGCCACCGAAACGATCCCCAATGGGGTTGAGGTCACGGTTTCTTGTGCCGAAGGGGAAGAGGGGCACGTCTATCAAGGATTGCTGCCCTTCCATGTGGAGGAAGTAGCTCTCGAAAATCTGCCGCGTACCCGCACCCAAATCCTGATGAATGTGGGTAACCCCGAGGAGGCCTTTAGCTTGGCGGCAATTCCCAATGATGGGGTCGGGTTGGCACGGATGGAATTTATTATTGCCAACCACATTCAGGCGCACCCCTTGGCGCTGCTCCACTACGATGAGCTAACTGATGAAGCAGCGAAGCTGAAAATTGCTGAGCTAACCCAAAACTACACCGACAAGGCGGAATACTTTGTCGATAAGTTGGCTCAGGGTATTGGGGCGATCGCTGCCGCCTTTTATCCCAAGCCGGTGGTCGTGCGTATGTCTGACTTCAAGAGCAATGAGTACGCCAACCTCTTAGGCGGTCGCCAGTTTGAACCCCATGAAGAAAACCCCATGATTGGCTGGCGGGGGGCGTCTCGGTACTATGATCCCAACTATGCCGAAGGCTTTGCCTTGGAATGCCGCGCCATGAAGAAAGTCCGCGATGAGATGGGTCTAATGAACGTGATCCTGATGATTCCCTTCTGTCGCACCCCAGAGGAAGGGCGGCGCGTGCTGGCAGAAATGGCCAAACATGGGCTGAAGCAGGGGGAAAATGGTCTCCAAGTCTATGTGATGTGCGAATTGCCGAGTAACGTGGTGTTGGCGGATGCCTTTGCCGAAGTCTTTGATGGCTTCTCTATTGGCTCCAATGACTTGACGCAACTGACGTTGGGGTTGGATCGGGATTCGGCCTTGGTGGCGCACTTGTTTGATGAACGCAACGAAGCGGTCAAACGTATGGTGGCGCAAGCGATTCAAACGGCGAAGGCCAAGGGGCGTAAAATTGGCATCTGTGGTCAAGCCCCCAGTGACTATCCTGAGTTTGCCCAGTTCTTGGTGGCGCAAGGGATTGACTCCATTAGCCTCAACCCTGACTCCGTCCTGAAGACCATGCTGCAAGTTGCGGAGGCTGAAAAACAAGCCTAGAATGCACAACTCAGTAACAACTCCTAAGTTGAGGGCAGGGAATCGAAGCCGCGATCGCTCTGCCCTTTTCTGTGGGTAACGCCAGCGAGTAGGATCAAAGGAATCAGGTGGAGAATATTGGCGTGGACACAGCGGCAATTCAGGAACTCATTACCTCAGCGGATGTGGGCGATCGCCTGCGGGGCATCAATCAACTGCGCAGCCTTGACCCCAACGACGCCTTTACACTGATTCAACCCCTCAGCCAAGATGAAAATGCTCGCGTCCGCTATGCTGCGGTGAGTCAAATTGCTAGCCTTGGGCACGTCAACCTCAATCAAGCCCATGATCTGTTGCGCGATCGCCTACTCCATGACAGCGAAACGGATGTCCGTGCTGCCGCAGCGGATGCCATGGCTGCCTTGCAAGTGCCCTTTGCCCTCGAAGATTTAGAAACGGCCTACCACAGTACCAATGACTGGCTATTGCAATTTAGTATCATTGCGGCCTTGGGTGCCCTAGGCAATCCTGCTGCTGTTGACCTGCTCACGGAAGCCCTCAATAGTCCCCAAGAATTGGTGAAACTGGCAGCCATTGGTTCCTTGGGTGAACTGAAACAGCCAGAAAGCATTGCTCACCTGCGGCAGTTTGTCGAGTATCCCGATTGGCAAGTCCGCCATCGGCTGGCGATCGCCCTGGGCCAAATTGGCACCCCTGAAGCTCGCCCTTTGCTTGAACAATTGGCCACGGATTCGGCCGCAGCGGTTGCTGAAGCCGCTCGCACCAGTTTGGCTCAGTTAACTACTTAGCATCTGTGGGTTACACGCTACCGGTTTTTGCAGCAGCGGCGGCGGTGGCGGCATTGCGTTGCCTCACAGAAGGCACCTGTCCTCAGGAAGTCACCCTTGCCCTACTACGCCCCAATCGCTGTGAAACTTTTACCATTGCCCAAGGGGCGCCCTTAGATTCCCAACAGGCTTTGGCAATTACCTACAGCGAACCCAGCGATCCCCTTGATCTCACTCGCCATACTCCAATCTGGGCTTGGGTACGCTGGCAAGAGGCGGCGACGTCTCCCAAAATTCACCTTGAGGGGGGCTTTGGGGTGGGGCGCGATCGCACCACAGGCGAGGCGGCTATCTATCGCTATGCCCGCTTGTTGTTAACCACCAACTTGTTGTTCTACTGTCCCAAGGAGCGGGCGATCGCCGTCACAATTATCCTGCCTCAAGGGCCAGACTTAGCAGAGCGCACCTCAAACGCTGCCTTTGGTATTGTGGAAGGCCTCTCCCTACTGGGAACCACTGCCCTAGCCCAGCCCCTAACCGCTCCTGAGCAACTGGAGCGCTATCGTCAAGAGTTAGCCGAGAAGGCAGCGCAATCCCCAACCCTTGTCTTTTGCATTGGCGAGAACGGCCTCCAGGTGGCACAACAGCTCCACATCCCCCCTTCCCTCTGTGTGAAAACCGCCAATTGGCTAGGCCCAATGCTTGTGGCAGCCGCACAGCACGAGGTTCAACAGCTACTCCTGTTGGGCTACCACGGCAAACTTATTAAATTGGCAGGGGGCATTTTTCACACACATCACCACCTTGCTGACGCTCGCCAAGAAATTCTCACCGCCTTTTGTGCCCTTGCAGGCTTAGACCCAGAGATTCTGCATCAGGTGTGGCAAGCACCAACGGTTGAGGCTGCCCTCAAATTTTTAGAAACAATGGCTCCCCAAAGCTTGCCTGAGATTCTTAGCCAAATTGCCAACCGCATTGATCAACGAGCCATTGCCTATATCCATGCCCACTGTGCCGCTCCCCTGGGACGGTCATTACAAGTAGGTTGTGCCTTGTTTGGGCGCGATCGTCAAATTGTCACCACTAGTGAAATCGGAGAGCTAATTTTGAGTAGGATTTGCAGGCAGTAGGCCATGGGCTATAATAAGCATGAATTTAGTAGAAACTGTACCAATACTTATGAATACAAAAGGCCGTGTTCTTGACCGCGAAGCAGTCATTCGTTTTCTTCTCGACGAATGCGGAAATTCAAAAGCTATTTGTAAAAGGCTTACTGGTAGTGCTGTCTATCCAGCAGAATTTCTATGGTTTATTTCTCGCAATCCTGATGTGATTTCACCACTGGTGGAAGGCGCTGCAGCAAGAGTAATGATGCTTGATAAAACAGGTTGGCATAGGGGCACCGTTCGACTAGAAATTGCGTTCTATCCCGACGAAGAAACTGCTGACACTCATGTTTCCGGTGAAATTAGGGATGCCAATAATTAAATTAATAATACCAATAATGAAACTAACAATGTCAGCAATGAAACTAGTCCCAACGAATATTCCTCTCAAAGCTAAAACTTAGATTCTAAGGCATATTTAAGGCATATTTCTTTCTCTCGTTCAGTGCGCACAGCGCTGGCAGGCTTTGGATGTATAGTGCAGACGCACGACATCCACTTTGACACCCGCTGCGATCGCCTTGTACCGAATGAACGTCTCAAGCTGGTGGAAGGGCCAGTAGTCGCGGTTTGTTCCTGCGTCGGATTCGTTTGCCTTTCGCTGTTCTGAAGCCGCTTGAACATCTCCGCCTTCGACCGGCTCAACCGAAGAAACGGCAGCTTGAACGACTTGGTGAGTATTGCCATATAAGCCAGTACATGTCATCTTGCGCATGCATGCAAGATGGGCCTTATATTTCCGCCATTCATGGCGGGGCTTTACGGCGTGAAAGGGTAAAATAAACCATGGAGAGATGGCAGAGTGGTCGAATGCGCTCGACTTGAAATCGAGTGTGGCAGTGATGCCACCGAGGGTTCGAATCCCTCTCTCTCCGTATCAATCAAGAAAAAGGCAGCCAGAACGTCTCTAGCCGCCTTAACTAAATCAGGATTTTTAGCGTGAGCTACAAGACCTATAAGCCGAGATCCGCCAAGATGTCGGTGGCGTGGGTATCGGTTTTTACGCTGGTATAGACATGGGAAATAATGCCGTTGCCGTCAATCACATAGGTGACGCGCTTGGCATAGCCGCCGCCATCCACATCGTAGGCTTTGATAATGGAACGATCCACGTCTGCAAGCAAGGGGAAGGGGAGATTGAATTTCTCGGTGAATTTCTGGTGCGACGTTTCGTCGTCGGCGCTCACCCCCAAAACCACAATGTTTTTGTCCTGATAGGCAGCGTAGTTGTCCCGAAAGCTACAGGCCTCCTTGGTGCAGCCGGGAGTGTCATCCTTGGGGTAGAAGTAAAGCACTACCGTTTTGCCCTTGAAGTCACTCAGGGAGACGGTATTACCGTGGGTGTCTTTGGCCGTAAAGGCGGGTGCAGGTGTACCAACGGCGAGAGCCATGACGGATAACCTCCTAACGTTAAGATTTGTTACGTCGTTCTTTATTCTATCGGCAGGTGCCAAAAAGTCAGTAGTGGATGCGAGGGTCAATCCAAGCATTCAGCAGATCAATGAGAATACTGGCGGCAACCACAATCACGGCAAAGAAAACGACAATCCCTTGGACGGTGGGATAGTCCCGCAGCGCGATCGCTTCGTAGAGTCGCTGCCCCAGTCCTGGCCAGGAAAACGTCACCTCCGTCAAAACGGCTCCCCCCAAGAGGCTGGCAAGGGTGAGACCCAAAACTGTAATCACTGGAATTAAAGCGTTCTTGAGGGCATAGTGAATCAGAATCCGATGCTCAGGAATCCCACGGGCACGGGCGGCTTCTACATAATCTGCCCTCAGGGTTTGCTTGAGATTCACCCGCACCATGCGTTCAAAGATACCACTGAGGACGATCGCTAGGGTGAGCGACGGTAAGAGCAAGTAGGTCAATGCGGTTTTCAGTTGGTGGAGATTGCCATTGAGAAGTGCATCCAGCACATACAGCCCTGTGGGGCCTAGGGGGGGTGTTTCGGTAATCGGATAGCGGCTGCCCAAGGGAAGCCAACGCAAATTCACCGCAAAGAGCAGTTGCAGGAGCATCCCCAACCAAAAGAGGGGCAAAGCATAGGTAATAATGCCAAAGAGACGCCCCCCCAAATCCCAAACCGTGCCAGACTTAACCGCAGCCATACTGCCAATGAGCACACCTAAACCAAAGGCGATCGCCAGACTCGCAAGGCCTAACTCTGCTGTCGCGGGAAAATGCTTGGCAATGATACTGGTGACGGCTTCCCCTTGACTGGTGAGAGAGGTTCCGAGATCAAAGCGCAGGAGTTGCCCTAAATAATGCAAGTATTGCTGCCACAGGGGTTGCGCCAAGCCCAATTGTTCTCGCAAGGCCTCTTTGACAGCCGCCGGGGCACGGGGGCCTAAAATCGCATCCACGGCATCCCCCGGCGTGGCTCGCAGCAGCAAAAAGACAACAGTGACGATCGTCCACAGCATCAGCGGCGCCAGTAAAAGCCGCAGGAGCAAGTACCCCTGCAATGCACGCAGACGAGACATGAATCGCTCGAGTTATTCTTGGGGTGGGTTGGCCGCTCGCTGGCGATCGCGCTCAATCGAGGCAAGGAGACGTTTGGGATAGCTGTCTGCCGCAATTTGCAGAATTTGATCGAGGGGCGTGTCATTCATAAACTTAACGGCCGCAGCCCTGTATTCGCGGTTGGGACAGCGATCGCCAAGGACACAGCCATTGACACAGGCCTCTGCACAATTAATGGTTTCTGGCGTCAGTTCGCTCATGGCAGCTCTCCGAGGAATCCTTCAAATTTTAGCAAGGGGAAGACCCTAGAAAATTGGCAATGATTGCCCTACCCCCTAGGCTAGAATCGTACTGGCAAGGGAAACGTTGAGTAGGAGGCAGAATGCGCAAGAAATGGGTCACCCTTTTAGTGTTGGTGTTGGGGATGATTCCCTTCATCGCCATTTCCTTAATGCCCCTGCTCACCAGTGCCTTCACGGCTCCCCAAGCCACCCCTAGCCCTGTGGCCAGTCCCTCCGCTGGGGATAAAGTCGCAGAACTCCAAGCCCAAGAAAAGGGGTATCAACTGGTGCTGGAGCGTGAACCCAACAATGCCACGGCACTGGAAGGCTTGGTGCTGACGCGGCTGCAACTGATTCAACGGGGCAAAGGAGAGATGACCAGCGTAATTGATCCCCTGCGGCGGTTGGCAGCGCAGCGCCCCGAACAGACAGACTATGCCATTCTCTTGGCGCAAGCCCAACAACAAACGGGCGATCGCGAGGGGGCTGCCCAAACCTTTCAAGGGGTTCTTGCCAAATCGCCGGGGAACCTCAATGCCCTGCGGGGGCTGGTGGATCTCTACCTCAAGGAAAATCGTCCCCAAGCGGCTATTGGCTTGATTGAAGAGACGCTGCAAGGGGCAGAGCAAGCTAACAAAGTCCAACCGGGGAGTGTGGATGTCACGGCGGTACAACTCCTGCTTGGGGATGTTTATATGGCTCAAAAACGCTACGATGAGGCACTGACCCTCTTCCAAAATCTGAGCAAAGAAAACCCTAATGATTTTCGCCCCGTTCTTGCCCAAGCGATGGCACTGACGGAACAGGGGAAAAAGACCGAAGCGGCTCCCCTCTATGCCAAAGCGGTGGAATTAGCCCCCGCCAAGTATAAAGACGCCATTCAGCAGGCGGCGCAGCAGGTGCAAGAGGAATCTGCAAAAACGCCCGAACCCTCACCCCAGAAATAAATAGAACCTAGACTTGCTGTTGCAGTTCCTTAAGGCGAGCCAGTACCTCCTGACTGTGGGTTGCTGGATTCACTTTCACATAACGCTCCCGTAGGATGCCTTCAGGATCAATGATGAAGCTGTGGCGTAGTGAGACAAACCCCAACCACGAGCCATAGGCCTTGCTGACTTGGCCATCAGGGTCAGAGAGGAGGGGAAAGGTCAAGCCTTCACTGTCACAAAAGTCTTCGTGGGAATCTACCGAGTCGGCACTGACACCAATGACTTCCGCATTGTGGGCATGAAATTGCTCAATGTCTCGTTGGAAGCGTTGGGCTTCAAGGGTGCAGCCAGAGGTAAAGTCCTTGGGGTAAAAGTACAACACCACCCACTTACCGCGATAATCCTTGAGGGAAATGGGCTGGCCATCCAAACTGCTGGGAAGGGAAAAGTCCGGTGCGGGGGCATTGAGGGGCGGCAGTTCACCACCAAGCGCCCAACTGGGGGCTGAGGGGCTGAGAAACAGAATCAAACTCAAAAGGGCAACAAGTAATGAGCGCAGAAACATGGTTGAATCGCTAAACTGGCCTTAGGAAAGCATCTAGCTGAACTGTACCCTAGTTTTCACGATTTTTCGAGGTTAATGCCGTCCCTCTCCGTTGTACAGTCCATGCCCCGTTGGTCGCGCTGGCTTTGTGCGTTGGTGCTGGCGATCGCCCTTGGGGTGGGACTGTGTTGCTTGATTGCCGAAAGCCTCTGGTTTCATCAACTGGGCTATTTGGCGGTGGTCTGGCAGCGCTGGAGTGTCCAAGCCTTACTGTTTCTCACCGTTGCAGGGGGATCGGCGCTGTTCTATGGCTGGCAGCAACACTGGCTCCTGCGGCAACGCACCGTGACTGTCGATCCCACCCTGACGGCACAGAGCACCTATCGGGGACTCGGACTATGGCGGCTTTTGTTGTGTGTCAGCGGTTTAACTTGGCTGCTAATTGTGGCTACCTATCACATTGGGGCGATCGCCCTGCAACTTTGGCAACAGCGCTCAGAGATTACGTTTAACAGTCCTCTTTTACCGCAATTGAGTGTTTGGCGGGTGACGGAGCTATCGCTGCAAATCGTGCAGAATCCTTGGCTATTCGTGCCGAGTTTGGCGGCGTTGGTACTGGGGCTGTGGTTGCCGGTGCGCCTCTTTCAGGGGATAGGCATTCTCTTAAGCCTCGCCATGGGGGCGATCGCCAGCCTTAGTTGGCCAGTTGTCCTCAAAGGACTGTTTGCCGCCAGTGATTCCCATAGCGAACCGCTATTTCACCATTCCATTAGCTTTTATCTGTTTCAAATCCCCCTGTGGGAGTTGTTGCGCCTTTGGTTGGTGAACCTCAGCGTTGTAGGCTTAGGGGGAACGGCTTTGGGTTATCTCCTTGCCAATGAAAGTCTCAGTCATGGCAAGTTCCTCGGTTTCGTGCGATCGCAACGGCGGCATTTACAGGGCTTAAGTGCCTTTGTCTTTGCCACAGTGGCCTTTAGCTTCTGGCTAGAGCGCTATAAACTTCTTTACTCGACCAATGGAGCGGCCTTTGGCGCAGGCTATACCGATGTCACCGTGCGCTTGCCCCTCTACGGTTGGCTCTCGGCTTCAGCCTTTGGCGTCGCCTGTTTGTTGACTTGGTCTGCGATTCGTCGAGGCGGCGAAGGGCAGCGGCGGTTGGGTCCCATTGCCCCGGGCCTGTTTGGTTTTACATTGGGTTATCTGGTGGTTATCTTGATTGCCGATTGGCTCCTACCCACCGCCATTGAAGCAGTAATGGTTCAACCCAACCAACTGCAACGGGAACTGCCCTACATTCAACGTACGATTACCCACACCCGCGAAGGCTTTAACCTTGAAAAAATGCGGGTCGAACCCTTTCAGCCGGAAAATAACCTCAACGCCGAGATCATTACTGCCAATGCGGCCACGACCCGTAACATTCGCCTTTGGGATACCCGCCCTCTCCTTGAAACTAACCGCCAACTGCAACAATTGCGCTCCTATTATCGCTTTCCAGCAGCCTTTTTGGATCGCTACTATCTGAAACTAGATCCTGAGCAAGACCAATCAGAAATTCGCCAAGTCCTCATTGCCGCTCGCGAAGTGGACTACAGTGCCGTGCAGCGGTTTGCCCGTACTTGGATTAATGAGCACCTCGTGTTTACCCACGGCTATGGCTTCACCATGAGTCCCGTGAATACCGCCGAAGCCAATGGTCTGCCCAAGTACTTTGTGCGCGATATTGGCGATACGGGTGAGCTACTGGTCAATCCCCCCGAGATTCGCGAGAGTATCCCCTTTTTCTACCCCCGAATTTACTACGGTGAACTCACCAATACCTATATCTTTGCCCCTTCTGATGTCCCAGAACTGGATTTTCCCCGGGGTGCCGAGAATGTCTATAACCACTACGACGGCACGGGCGGCGTGCCCATTGCCAGTTGGTGGCGACGCTTGGTCTATAGCGTCTATTTTCGGGATTGGCAACTGCTGTTGACCCCCAACTTGCGGCCAGATTCACGGGTGCTCTTTCGGCGCTTGATTCAGGATCGGGTGCGGGCGATCGCTCCCTTCCTGCGCCTTGACAGTGAACCTTACCTTGTCGTCGCCGATCCACGCTCTGAACAGGACATTGCAGCTAGCCCAAGCACGGCGGGGGTCAGCTATCTCTACTGGATTATTGATGCCTATACCGTCAGTCGCTATTATCCCTACGGTGATCCGGGAGAGCACTCGTTTAACTACATTCGCAACTCCGTCAAAGTGGTGGTGGACGCCTATAACGGCGATGTCACCTTCTATGTGGTGGAACCCGACGATGTCATGATTCGCACGTGGCAGCGGATCTTCCCAACCCTCTTTCATCCCTTGAGTGCCATGCCCCATCGTCTCTATCGCCACATTCGCTATCCCATTGATTTGATGCAGGTCCAGTCAGAACAGCTCCTGAAATACCACATGACAGATCCCGTGGTGTTTTACAACCGCGAAGACCTCTGGCAAATTCCCAAGGAGATTTACCGCGAAAAACCCCAAGCCGTTGCCCCTTACTACTTGATTACCAAGTTGCCCATTGGCTATACGGAGGAGTTTATTCTCCTTGTCCCCTTTACGCCTGTGAATCGCCCGAACCTCATTGGTTGGCTGGCGGCTCGCTCCGATGGTCAAAACTATGGCAAGCTCCTGCTGTACGTCTTTCCCAAGCAGGAACTGGTCTTTGGCCCGGAACAAATGGAGGCACGCATCAATCAAGACCCCGTCATTTCGCAGCAAATTTCCCTCTGGAATCGCCAAGGGTCAAGATCCGTGCAGGGCAACCTCCTCATTATCCCCATCGAGCGATCGCTCCTCTACGTCGAACCCATTTACCTCGAAGCCGATCAAAATCAACTGCCCACCTTGGCACGGGTTATCGTCATGGATAACCAGCGGATTGTGATGGCACCTACCCTCGAAGAAGCCCTCAAACAGCTCTTTCCCCAATGAAGTCTTTTTGGTGTCTATACCGTCCCGCCACTCAACTCTCCCTTCTCTTACGCTCTCCAACTTGCTCGCCGTTAATCCGTTGACCTCGCGCTGACTATCCATACTCACACGCCAACCGCGAGTCAACCCCCCTCTCATCGATATACACCTCCGTTTCCTCTAACTGGTCATCGGGATGAGCCGCAACATCCGCTGCTAAGGCCGCCCAATCCAGTTTCCAAGGACGGCGCGGAACAACCGTAGAAGCAAGATTTTCTCGCTTCAGCCAGCGATGGATGGTGGCACAACTTACTTGAAAGAGTTGAGTGGCCTCACTGATTTTGCACCCTTGCCAACCCGCTCTCGTCAGTCCAAGCTGTAGCTCATATTCTTTGACAACGTTTATGACTCTTTAAGTATAGCCTATCTCTCTTAAAAATATATCACTCCTTTTTGAAATAGCTAATTGGAAATAGCTATAGCTTAAGGTAACCAACAACTATTAAGATTTTATGAGTTCTGTTAATTTATCATCAATTGCTGAAGAAACTACACTTAGAGCTTTTCGATACAAACTATATCCTCTCAACCAGCCCTTGGGTCTGCTGTCGAAAAGCCAAGGGGCTTTAGATAGTCAACAGTTGCAGTTGCTATTTAAGCAGCAGGTTCCCACGCCGATCCCAGAGTTGTCTAGTCTTACTGAAGGATGGTTCAAGTTTGATGCCAATCACCCGCTGCTGTTGGAAGAAATGACAGGGTTGAGCGCACCGCCGCGAGATGTGGCCTTAGTGAGTCTGCGGCTACTGCGAGATTGGACGGCCTTGATGGATAAGTTGCCCTTGCCTGATTCAACTATTGTGCTGGATAATGTCTCACTCTTTATTGGAATAGCTCTATCTCTCTTTGTAGTATGCCACTCTCTTTCGAAAGGGCTATAAATACTTCCCCGGATGAGTCTTGTTAAAATTGCTACATTTAACAACAATAGGTGACAACCAGCAGCTCACTAATCTTACCGCGTTTATGGCGATTAGAGTTGATGACACGGCTGGCCTTGAGTTCAATGCAGCGCCAAGATCGATACAGTTGTAGCATCGGTTCAACCCAAGCATTGCTGAGCATGACGTAGCATCCCCGTTGAGCTAACTCACCCACAACGTTGGCTAGGGCAATCTGTTCTGCCTCGCCAAAGGGCTGATCGGTGTAACTGGTGAAACTGGCTGTTTTGGAAAGAGGATAGTAAGGCGGATCAAAGTAGATAAAATCCCCCGCCGTTGCCCAAGTTAAGACCTCTTGAAAATCCGCCACACTCAATGTCACGTTTTGCAGAGCAATGCTCGCTTGGCGCAGAGCCTCTGGATCAAAAATCTGGGGATTGCGATAACGACCCATGGGAACGTTGAACTGCCCGGCACGATTAACACGATAGAGGCCGTTAAAACAGGTTTTGTTCAGATAAATCAAGCGAGCCGCTCGCGTCAGGGGATCGAGTTGCTGCTGATCTAAGCTACGAATGTGGTAGTAAAAGGTTTCACTGTGCTGTCGGCGATACTCCGTGAGTTGTTGAATTAAGTCCTCAACGCGATCGCGCACGATTTGGTAACAGTTAATTAATTCAGGGTTGCGATCGCTCAACCGCGCCTGCTGAAAGTGGAATTTTCCCTGCTGTGCTTGACCAAAGAGATACCAGTAGAGTGCCGCACTGCCACAAAACGGCTCGGCATAACAGCGACATTGATGGGGTAAATAGGGAGCCATTTGGCTCAGCAATTGGGACTTACCCCCCGCCCACTTCAGAAATGGCTTCGGGTTGAGGATCGCTGCTGTCCCCCCTAGGCTGGTGGAAACAAGATGAACAACAGTCCCTGCTGCCCCACAAGCAATTCCCGCAGCAGGGTGACAATGCCCACCCAAATCACAGGACTAATGTCCACTCCCCCTAGGGGTGGCACGACGCGGCGAGTTGGTGCTAGCACCGGCTCTGAGAGCCAGTAAATCACTTTCAATGGCCCTTGGGTGAGGTTGATCTGGGGGTACCATGTGAGGACAATCCGCACCAGAAAGATGAGGGTAAAAATGGCAAGGATAATGCCTAGCACCCAATTGATGACAACAACAGCAGACATTGGCATTGCTTACGCTACCCCAAACGATTATCCCAAAAAATGATCAAGGGCAGCCTTGAGTTCTGCGAGTTCCTGATCAATACGTCCCTCTTGAGCAGCACGAGTCACACATTCATTCAAATGTTCATCGAGAATCAGCCGTGCCACCCGATCCAACGCTCCCCGCACTGCGGCAATTTGAATCAGTACCTCTGGGCAAGGGCGACTGTCTTGTACCATCGTTTTGATCCCCCGCACGTGCCCTTCAATGCGCGACAGCCGATTGACGATCGCCCGCAGCGACTCCTCACTGTGGTAATGGGGATGGGAATGCAGAGAAGGGGAGGAATGGGAATGGGATTCAGTGCCCACGGCAAACAGTCCTAAACAATCAGTACAACGATTCGCAGACCACTCAAGAACGCGACAAATTAAGGCGTTGTTGCCCCCTGTTGCAGGTAATTCCGTAGATTGACTAACGGAACAGCAACTAATAGTTGCACAGCAATTGTAGCAAACTTGCTAGCTGCGCTTAGTTTTGGTCATGAATGTTAGCGCTTGTTTCTCAGTTTTTAAGTGGGCGTTTGCTTTGGGCGTCACTCCCGTAACTGTTGCCCCTAGGGAAGTCGTGATAGTATCGGGACACATCCCCCGCAGGACTCAGTGGACGAACCGACGTGACAGAACCAATTTTTTGGTTGGCGGTGTCACTGGTATTAGTGGCCGTATGCTTGGCAGCCGTTTTGGTTGCCGCTATCCCGGCATTTATGGAGTTGGCACGGGCGGCGCGCAGTGCTGAAAAGCTCTTTGATACGTTGAGCCGTGAACTTCCCCCCACCCTAGAAGCAATTCGCTTGACGGGCTTGGAGATTAGCGATCTTACCGATGACATTAGCCAGGGGGTAGCAAGTGCGGGGAATGTGGTGAAGCAGGTGGATCAAGGCATTGCGGTAGCAAAACGACAGGTGCAAGAGGCAAAAATAACCACCCGTAGCGTCTTTGCCGGAATAAAAGCCGCATGGCAAACATGGAACCGTCCCAGTCGCAAACCTTCGCGGCTTCCCCCCAGTCAGCTCTCGCGACCACCAGAGCGATCGCCCCAAGAACGCCGTGAACAGGCCAAGGAAAGCTGAATCATCCCTTGGCGTAGGGTGGCCACTGGCTCAGCCCCTAGCTTGAGTTGATACTCCGTGGCTAAGAGAATCTGCAAGCAGGCTTGAAGGGACGGCAAAGCAACAGCGTTCACTTCTTTTTGCAGGAAATAGACCCGTTTCGGATTTCCCACTTCGGCGAGCTTGGCAATGCGTTGATTGTCGCGCTCATGGCTAAGCAATTTGACCCACAACCACGTGCGAAATTGTTTCGTCAGAGTCGCTAGGAGGCGCAAGGGCGGTTCATTTTGTAGCAGCAAGTCCTCTAGTTGGCTCAGGGCAGTGGCTGTGTCTCCCCGCAAGAGGGTGCTGGCAAGGGTGAGGCTACTTTGTTGGGTGGCATGTACAAGGGCGGTCATGTCCTCAGGGGTAAGGGGGCGATCGCCCGCAAACAGAGCCAATTTCTCTAATTCGTTGTGGAGTTGGCGGCTGTCATTACCCACAGCTTCCGCAAGAAGTTGTATCGCTTCTGGGGGCAGGTGCAGTTGATAGCGCTGAGCCGCCTGGCGGATTTGCTGTTCAATCTCAGCCGTTTTCCAAGCAGCAATCGGACTAAATTCCTGAATGTTGCCATGCTGTTGCAGCAGTTTGACAGCTTTGCTGCGGCTATCGGGTTTTTGAGTACTCGTGAGGAGCAAATGACAGTTCGGGGGAATTTGAGGTAGGGTCAGTTCTAAATCTGCGAGTAGTTCGGCATTACAGCGTTGACCCAGTGTCGTATTCACCAACCACACTAAGCGATCGCCGCCGCCAAAGGGTGGCGTCATCACCTGCGCCAACGCGGCTTGCACAGCTTGGGGATCCTCGCCGGCCAGTTTCTCGAAGTTGAAACTCTCCCACAGGGGATCCACCACCTGTTGCCGTAGGTCTTTCACGGCTTGCTCAAGGCGAAATTGATCTTCCCCCCAGTAGAAGTAAACGGGCACGATGCAGAACCTTTCCCTCATCCACTAGGATAAAGACATTGTGGCGGAGAATAAGAACATGTGGGAATCTTGTTCTCGATGGCCCAGCCATCTTTTGGCGCTCACTACATTGGGGGTAGGGCTAGCGATCGCTCCCCTTTTTGGGCAGGCCGCAGACTCCCAAGAACCCCCCTCCCAAGCCCTGACCATTCTCGCTGACGTGCAGCAGGCCAATGCAGTTACAGGAGTGATCACGGCGCGGGGCAATGTGCAGTTGCGCTATCCTGCTCGCCAAATTCAGGCCACAGCGGCACAGGCACAATACTTTAGTCGCGAGGAACGCATTGTTCTGAGTGGCAACGTCTATGTATTGCAGCAGGGGAATAGCCTGCGGGCCGACACCGTCACTTATCTAATTAGGGAAGGAAAGTTTGTGGCCTTACCTGCCCCTAGTCGCCAAGTTGAATCTATCCTGATGATCCGTGATGACCCAAACCAACAAGTTTTTACACCTGTGCAGCCCGAGTAGGGGGGGTGCGTTACCAACCACGCTGCGCTTAGAGGGAGTGTGTAAACGCTATGGCAGTCGCTGGGTAGTGGATCACGTCAGTCTCTCGGTGGTACGGGGAGAGGTGGTGGGTCTTTTAGGTCCCAATGGGGCAGGGAAAACAACCACCTTTTACATTGCGACAGGGATTGAACGACCGGATTATGGTCGAGTCTGGCTGGATGATGAGGAGATTACCCATGCGCCGTTACATGAGCGGGCGCGGCGCGGGATTGGCTACTTGCCCCAAGAACCGAGTATCTTTCGCCAGTTAACCGTGGCTGAAAATATCCTCTTAGTTTTAGAAGAAACGGGAGTGCCTCGGCGACAGTGGCGCGATCGCTTGGATCAACTCCTGACGGAATTTCGCTTGACCCAAATTGCCCACACCCTCGGTCGGCGAGTCTCAGGGGGAGAACGGCGGCGCACCGAATTGGCTCGTGCTTTAGCGGCAGGTGTCCAAGGTCCCAGTTTCCTGCTATTGGATGAACCCTTTGCAGGGGTAGATCCCATTGCCGTACATGACCTACAGGACATAATTACCAAGCTGCGCGATCGCCAGATGGGCATTCTGATCACGGATCACAATGTGCGGGAAACACTGGAAATTATTGACCGCGCCTACATTTTACGGGAAGGGAAGATTTTGGCCGCAGGGAATAGCTGGGAATTGGCACAGGATGCCAAAGTGCGGCAATACTACCTCGGTGAGGATTTTCGTTTCTAGGCATGATCAGAGCACTGCGGCCGATCTGGCTGCCGACCCTCTCCAAGTTAGATCAGTATCTGCTCTCGCTGCTGCTGCCGGGGTTTGTTTTTGGCGTTACAATCTTTACCACTTTGGCGCTGACGGTCGGCACGATTTTTGATCTGGTGCGGCAAATTGCCGATGCTCAACTGCCCCTAACGATTTTGCTGCAATTGATTGGCTATCAACTGCCGACCGTCTTGGTCTTGGTCTTTCCGATGGCCGTGCTGCTAGCGGTGGTGGGGGCGATGAGTCGGCTCTCGGAGGAGGGGGAGTGGATTGCCCTGCGCAGTGTGGGCATTTGTCTGCGCCGTGTCCTTGTCCCCGTGATGGTTTTTGCTCTGTTTGTCAGTGGGTTGACCCTTGCCCTCAATGAAATTGCTGTCCCAATCGCCAAGTATGAATCGCAAAAACTCATGCGGGAGTTGCTGCAACAGGAGCGCACCCTCGGCTCAGGCACCGATATTTTCTACCCGGAGTACGATCGCGACGGCGATGTGCGGCGGCTCTATTATGGGCATCGCTTTGATGGCAGCCGCATTCAGGGAATCACAGTTTTGGACTTCTCCCAACCCGAGGTCACTCAGGTCATTAGTGCTGAATCCGCGGCGTGGAATGTGCGTGCGAGTCGCTGGTTACTCTCGCAGGGGGTAGCCTATTTGATCAGCCACACAGGCGTGAGCCGCAATTTGCTGCAATTTGAACAGGAGGAGATCCGCTTGCCTCGGCCTGCTCAATCTCAGCAACTGCAGCCAAGGGATGTGGATGATCTGTCAATTACCCAAGCACGCCGTGCCCTGCAACGTCTCGATCCCGATCAAGATCCGGAACTCGTGCGTGCCCTAGAGGTTCATTTGGCTCAGGCCTATGCCCAGCCTTTCTTAGCTGTGGTTTTTGCTCTGTTGGGGGTGGGGTTTGGTCTCAGTCCTTCCCAACGACGGGGACGACAGGGATTTGGCATTAGTGTGGCGATAGTTTTTGCGCAGTACGTGCTCACGTTTTTTCTCGGCGCCTTGGGCAAGATAGGTACGCTCTCTCCCCTTGCGGCGGCGTGGTTGCCCCATGGTATTGGTTTGGCAGTGGCGATCGCCCTACTGTGGCGTGCGGATCACCGCTAGGGAGTTATGATGGAAACAGTGCTGATTGCTCATCCATGCCGCAAACGTTTGATCTGCACGTTGTTGAGACACGACCCTTGTTGACGCCTGCTGCGCTGCTGGCGGATCTGCCGCTGACGGAAGCCCAAGCCACCCTTGTGGCGACAACCCGCGATCGCATTCGTGACATTTTCAAGGGGCGCGATCGCCGACTGCTAGTCATTGTAGGCCCTTGTTCCATTCACGATGTTAAGGCGGCTTTGGAATATGGCGAAAAGTTGGCTCGGGTGCGCGATCGCCTGCGGGATAGTCTTGAAATCGTCATGCGGGTTTATTTTGAAAAACCACGAACCTCGGTAGGCTGGAAAGGGCTGATCAACGATCCGCACCTCGATGGTAGCTATGACATCAACACCGGGCTACGCCTTGCCCGCAAGCTGCTACTGGATTTGGCCAACTTGGGGATACCCGCTGCCACAGAATTGCTCGACCCGATTATTCCCCAGTACATTGCTGACGTTGTGAGTTGGACCGCCATTGGGGCACGCACCACTGAAAGCCAAACCCACCGCCAAATGGCCTCAGGTCTCTCGATGCCCGTAGGCTTCAAAAATGGCACCGATGGTCACCTAGACTCGGCCATTAATGCCATGATTGCTGCCCGTCAATCCCACCACTTTCTGGGCATTAACGCTGAAGGTCGTGCCAGTATTGTGGCCACCACGGGGAATCCCGATACCCATCTTGTACTGCGCGGCGGCAAAGACGGCCCCAACTACTCTGCTGCCCACATTGAAATGGCGGCTGCGCTCCTTGAGCGTAAGGGACTCACCCCCCGCCTGATGGTGGATTGTAGCCACGCCAACGCTGCCAAAGATGCCCAACGCCAAGTGCTAGTGTGTGAAAACCTCGCCCAGCAGGTACAGCAAGGCTCCCGTTATTTGGCGGGTGTCATGATCGAGAGCCATCTCAAGGCGGGTAATCAACCGATTCCCAAGGATCTCTCACAGTTGGTCTACGGCCAGAGTATTACCGATCCCTGCGTGGACTTTGCAACAACAGTAACAATGCTTGAACAGTTGGCGAGTGCTGTGGGGTCACAACTAGTGGCCAGATAACTGGATTGCAAAAACTAGTCCCTTGCCTCTTGGGGAGGGGGATTCAACGAAAAGAATTCTTCCTCATCTTTGAGGATTTGAAAGACCTTGTCCATGCTCGTGAGTTCAAAGAGCATCATCATTTGTTTAGGAATATTGCAGAGGTAAAGTTGTCCTCCTCCTGCCCGCACTGTTTTCAGAGCAACAACAAGAGCGCCTAAGCCAGAACTGTCAATGAAGGTGACATCAGCACAATCCAGCAAGAGGGCTTGAGTCCCTTCTTGAACCAGCTCACTAATGGTTTGACGAAATTCCTGAGCTTGGGGGCCACCAAAGACCCCAGAGAGCTTCATCACTTCGACAGTGTTGGCCATAACAGGATGATGGAAAAGCCTTCCCCGCTAGTATACAGCCTTTCTTTACAGAGATTCGTAACGGGACAAACCCATAACCGCCCTTTTCTGAGTTCTCGAGGCTGTTCCTCTGTGAAATTTTGTGGAGCGAGCGTAACAAGCCGTAGTAGTCATAGTAGGCTTAACTCTAGCCGTTGAGAAATTTTTAGGACGATAACTCATGGTGCAACGTGGTTCTAAAGTCAAGATTCTCCGCCCTGAATCCTACTGGTACAACGAAGTGGGCACCGTCGCCTCTGTGGATCAAACCCCCGGCGTCAAATATCCGGTGATTGTGCGCTTCGACAAAGTCAATTACACCGGCTACAGCGGCAGTGCCAGCGGTGTGAACACCAATAACTTTGCGCTTCACGAAGTGCAAGAAGTGGCTCCTCCCAAAAAAGGTAAATAGTTTCTGAGACCGTGCCGGAATTACCAGAAGTTGAAACGGTACGTCGTGGGCTAGAGGTCGTCACCCTAGGGCAACCTATTCTTGGGGTCGAGGTGCTTCTAGCCCGTTCTATTGCGCTTCCTGAAGAGCCTCAAGGGTTTATTGATCACCTACGCGATCGCTCCATTCAACAGTGGCACCGGCGGGGCAAGTACCTTTTGGCCACCTTAGATGATGGAAGTCGCCTCGTGATTCATCTGCGCATGAGTGGCCAGTTGTTGTGGCTGACAACCCCCCAGCCCCCCTGTCCCCATACTCGTGTGCGCTGGTTTTTTGCAACGGGCGCGGAACTTCGCTTTGTCGATCAACGGACGTTTGGTCGCTGTTGGTGGATTCCTGCCCATTGCCGCCCAGAAGAGGCGATTCCCACACTGGCCAGATTGGCACCGGAACCCCTAAGTGAAGCCTTTACAGCTCGGTTCTTGGCGGAGCGCTTGGTGCATTATCGTCGCGCCCTGAAAACGGCACTCTTGGATCAGGCCGTTGTTGCGGGCATGGGGAATATCTATGCCGATGAAAGTCTTTTCTTGAGTGGTCTGCACCCCGCCCTCCCCACTTGCACCCTAACGATTGAGCAGATCGCTCACCTGCACCAAGTCATTCGCCGAGTGCTAAGGGAAGCGATTGCAGCGGGTGGCACGACAATTTGTAGCTTTGTGACCCTAGAGGGGGTAAATGGTCGCTATGGGGGTCAGGCATGGGTTTATGGTCGCAAGGGGGAAGCCTGCCGCGTCTGCGGCACAAGGATTGAACGGCTGCGCTTGGCAGGACGCTCCAGTCACTATTGCCCTCGATGTCAGCCACTGTCTTTGGCAATGGGCAAATAAAGGGTGAGAATTTCTCCCGCTTGGCGATCGCGCCGTTGAATGACCTTAGCCCCGACTGCCTCAATCAAGAGTTTGGCAGCTTCAAAATTGAGACTCAGTTGGCCGGTCGCCGGATGCCACAGGAGCAGGCGCCCCAAGGCGGCTAGATCGCTACGGTGTTTGTACTGGGGGGATCGCAATTCTAACTTCACGTGCTGTCCTGCCCGCTGTACCACCAATTGCAGTTCACTCTCCGGGGCAAGGGTTTGGCTATAGTATTCCACTAACCCGGTCAAGACCTGATCTAAAGACGTTGGATCACTGAGAACAAGGGGTAAATTGGGCGGATACTCAAGAACCAATTTGACTTGACGACGCGCCGCCTGTTTTTGCCAGCGAGCCAAGTTTGTCGTGAAGAGTTCCGGCAAGTGGGTCTGGCCAAAAGCAAGGGGGGGTTTGGAGCTAGGACGGGTGAAGATTTCAGCGGCATCACTCAGGAGATTGAAGCGGGTGATTTGGTCTTGAATCTCCTGACCAATCTTTTGTAGATACTGGTACGTGCGCTGGGGTAGATCCTCTTGCCGTTGTAGCAATTGGATAAAGGTATTGATGGTGGTGAGGGGAGTGCGCACCTCATGGGAGAGGGCTTGAAGAAGACTAATGTCAGCAGCTATTGGGTTGGCAGTCACTGTCAGGGGTGTGGCCGGCGGTTGACTATAGTCCAGCAGCCATTGACCAAATTGACTCACCAAACGATAGCTGGGGGGCACCATCTCCACACTGGCCAGCCACTGATCAATCGGGTGGAGATCAGTCAAAGGAAGTTGCTGCCGCAACTGCTGCCAAAAAGCACGAATTTCCTCAGGAGCAAAGGAAAAGTGCAGTCCGCGCTCCCCTCGATAGACCAGCAAAAGATTGACCTCTGGACTCAGAAGTAGGCAAAAGGGATTCATGCCTTCCCACACTGCGGGCAAAAGGGTCATTGCCGGCAAAGCAGGGTTGGCGTTTGTGGGGGGCAGGTAGCGGAGCGATCGCCCTTGGGGCAGCAGGACATAGGTTTTTAGGGGACAATCTTGAAGAATCAGGCTGGGGAAGGAGACTAAAAAGCCCTCAATGGGATGTGTCACTACCAATAACTTTTCTAAGGCGGCAACCCCCGCTTGCCACTGCCAAAAGCGATCGCCGGCACGGCTATCCTCACGATCAAGAGTGAAATGCGTGCGTCCCATCGCAGCCGATACAACGTCCCCCACTGCCTTGACCATAGCCCCAACGTTGCCCACTTGCCTAGGGGTAAAACCGAACTTAGGCGGGGATGCTGCCGTACAGATCGTAAATATCAGCAGCGGTGATTTCTACGGGGACAATCGTGCCTAAGGTGGCCACTCCCTTGACATAGACAACGCCATCCACATCCGGGGCAAATCGGGGCGATCGGCCAATGAATTCGCCGGTTTGCGGATTTTCCTGTTCAATGAGCACAGGCACGGTTTTGCCCACTTCGGCAGCATTTTTGCGCTGGGCAATGGGTTGTTGCAGTTGCATCAGGCGATCGCGCCGCGCTATTTTGATTTCCTCGGGGATCTGATCCGGCAGCTCATAGGCGGCAGTGCCTTCCTCAGGGGAGTAGGTAAAGACCCCCACATGGTCAAACTCATGGCGCTGCACAAACTGGCAGAGGTGTTCAAAGTGGCGCTCCGTTTCACCGGGAAACCCCACAATAAAGGTCGTGCGCATTACTGCTTCGGGTAAGTCCTGCCGCAGCCGTTCAATCAGGCGATCGTTGACCCCCGCCTGCCAGGGACGATTCATTGCCCGTAGCACCTCTGGGTGGGAATGCTGTAGCGGCAAATCGAGATAGGGCAGGATGTTGGGCGTCTCCCGCATCGCCGCAATCACCTCCGGCGTCAGTCCCGTCGGATAGGCATAGTGCAGGCGAATCCAGGGCACCTCCACTTCCCCAAGGGCACGAATGAGGGTCGCTAGTTGGGGTTGGCCATATAGATCAATGCCGTAGTTGGTTGTAATTTGGGAAACAAGGATGAGTTCTTGCACGCCCTCATCGGCCAGTTGATGGGCTTCCCGCACAATGGATTCAATGGGGCGCGATCGCTGGTTGCCCCGCAGCTGGGGAATAATACAAAAGGCACAACGATAGTCACAGCCTTCGGCAATGCGCAGATAGGCCACAGGTGCCGGGGTAGTACGATAGCGGGGAACCGTTTCATCGGCAATGTAGGTGGGGACGGCACTAATTTGCTGCACCCGCTCGCCCCGTTCCACCCGCTCAATGACCTCGACAATGTGGTGATAGTCGCCACTGCCAACAACGGCCACGGCTTCGGGAATCTCCGCCAACAGTTCCCCTTGAAAGTGCTGGGCCAAGCAGCCGGTGATCACAATTTTCTTATTGGCCTCCGCCAGTTCGACGAGGGTGCGCACCGACTCTTCGCGGGCAGCTTGGATAAAGCTACAGGTGTTAACCACCACGTAGTCGGCTTCAGTTTCATCGGTTCCTACCCCATAGCCCGCTGCCGCCAACAGACCAATCATGTGCTCTGTGTCCACGCGGTTCTTGTCACAGCCTAGGTGGGCAAAGGCAATTTTGGGTTTGCTGGGTTTTGACATCTAAGCGACTCGGTGCCCTCTAACAGTAGGGGGTAATATCTTCGCCACACTCCTCGGCTAAGTAGGTGAGCGAGCGGAAGCGCAACCCCACTAATTGATCATAAAGGGGATTGAGTTTGCACAAGGGGGGAATATGGACAATCTTGCGACCAAAGAGGGTAATGTCGCGCTCAAAGGGGCACTGGGGAGGAATCAGGCGGCAGAGAAAGCGGGCGACTCTCGCATCCTTGATCTCTAACCCATCCAGCCAGCGGCGCACCGGATCCAACAGGCGCAGGGTTTGCTCATTGCTCTCGTGCTGGCCATCAAGGGTATGTTTTAGGGAGTCCAAGGCATCAATTTCCAGTCCTAGGGCACGGCAGAAGCGTTGCAGTTCGGCATCCTCCGATTGGGAGTAGATGCCATTGGCCAAGGCCACCATCACGGCGGTGCGCAGGAAATTTTCCGCAAGGGGGCGATCGCCCCCAAAGGCTGCCGTCAGTTCCTCCTCTGTAACAGTAGCGCAACTCTCAAGATCAAGTTCTGGAACCATTTCTTCGCGAATTAGGCTGGCAATCAGTTGTTTCTCTTCGGGGTCAAAGTGGCCATCGGCACAGGCAATGTTCAGGAGTCCCTTTATCCAAAGGGCTGTTTGTTCGGGGGTGAGTTCAAGGGTAGAGGTAGCTGGGGTTGTCATACAGACTACAACTAAAGTGATTGTTCCCTACGAGTGTATTTTAGGTCTTAGCCCTTGATGGCCTCTTAAAGGTAGGGGGAAAATCCTTGCTACAATTAACAACGTTTTGTTAAGCAGTGTGTCACATCCTTGACTGTTTCGCTGTTGACCTCCACCTGCGCTAGCCCTTGGTATGCCCTTGATCCCATTTGGCAGGGGGATGCGGCAGCGATCGCCCAAGGCTTGCCCCATGATCTGTTGGCGCCCGCGTGGCAAATCCTGATTCTGGGGGATGGCTCCCCCACTCGCCACTTACAACTGCTGACCGGTGAAACTACGGAAGTGGATGTGATTGATATGTCGGCCATTGGCCATGCCAGCGATCGCGCCCCAGCGCAACTACAACTGATTCCGGGGCCGCGGCTGCGGCGTCAAGTGTGGCTACGTACCGCCTCAGGTCAACGTTTGGCCTATGCCACCTCTTGGTGGGAAGCCGCCCATGTGGATGAGTATTTGCAAAACCGTGCCATGCCCATTTGGACAAACCTCGCCCAGCGCAAGGTGGAGCTTTATCGGGATATTCAAGCCGTGTATCTGGGGCACTCTGAAACCTTGGCGGCGGCCTTTGGCGAAGCAGGGCCGTTTTGGGGGCGGCACTATCTCTTTTGGCACGATCGCCGTCCCATTACGCTGATTTACGAAGTCTTTTCTCCCTACCTTTGCCGTTACCTTGGTCCGATGGGAAGTACGGCCTACTTGGCAAATTCAGCCCCAACATTAGCCTAGAGCGGGTGTCTCTGTAACGTTTTGTAAATATAATATGAACAGCTTTTTGTCCCTTCAGGGAGCCAAGTTCATTTTCGTCAGTTAGGGTAGCGTCATTCATGCGAGTTGCAATTGCCGGTGGTGGCTTAGCGGGCTTAGCCTGTGCCAAGTATCTAGTGGATGCAGGACATACCCCCTTGGTGTTTGAGCGTGCCAATGTCCTTGGTGGCTTGGTGGCGGCATGGCAGGATGCCGATGGAGATTGGGTGGAAACGGGCTTGCACGCCTTCTTTGGCGCCTATCCCAATATGCTGCAACTCCTCGAGGAATTGGGGATTAGCGATCGCCTGCAATGGAAACGCCATGCCCTGATTTTTAACCAACCGGAAAAGCCGGGCGTGCTCTCCTGGTTTGATGTCCCCGATATTCCTGCGCCTTTTAATGTGCTGCTCTCGATTTTGCGCAACAACGATATGCTGACATGGGAGCAGAAATTCCGTTTTGCTGTGGGGCTGTGGCCCGCGATCGTGCGGGGTCAAAAATACGTCGAAGCCATGGACAAGTACACCCTGCTTGAATGGCTACGGCGTCAAGGCATTGATGAGCGGGTAAACTCCGACATTTTTATTGCCGCCTCCAAGGCTCTCACCTTCCTCAACCCGGACGAGGTCTCGGCAACAATTCCCCTGACGGCCATGAACCGCTTCCTGCGGGAACGCTATGGCTCAAAAATTGCCTTCTTGGATGGGGCGCCTCCCGAGCGCTTGTGTCAGCCCATTGTGGATTACGTAACAGCGCGGGGTGGTGAAGTGCACACCAATGTGGCCCTGCGGGAGATTGTGCTCAATGAGGACCTCTCTGTGCGCTCCTTTGTCATGGCTGATCGCGAGGGGCAGCAGCGCTTTGAAGTCACCGCCGATGCCTATGTTTCAGCGATGTCGGTGGATGCCATTAAGTTGCTACTGCCCAAGCCGTGGCAAGACCTGCCCTTTTTCCAGAAACTCAATGGCCTGGAAGGCGTCCCTGTGATTAACGTGCAAATTTGGTTTGATCGCAAGTTGCCCACAGTAGATCATCTCCTGTTCTCGCGATCGCCCCTCTTGAGTGTCTATGCCGACATGAGCGAAACCTGCAAGGGCTATGCCGATCCCGACAAATCCATGCTGGAGCTGGTATTGGCGCCCGCCGCTGAGTGGATTGGCCGCAGCGATGAGGAGATTGTTGAGGCGACCCTTGCGGAACTGGCCAAGCTCTTCCCCAATCACCTACCGCAACCTGCTAAAGTGCTGAAAACGGCGGTGGTGAAAACCCCCCGCTCAGTCTATAAAGCCACCCCCGGTCGCCAAGCCTTTCGTCCGGATCAGGCCACGCCCATTCCCAACTTCTTCTTGGCGGGGAGCTACACGATGCAGCCCTACTTGGGGAGTATGGAAGGGGCGGTACTTTCTGGTAAGCTGGCAGCGCAGGCGATCGCGAAGCGGCTTGCAGAGAATAACGCCCCACAGCCCCCCAAACCCTCTACTCAGACTGTCGCCAATGCTGCAACTCCCTAGAGCCGAGTACATTCCTCCCTTGATTTCCCTTGACGAAGCCTACGAGTTGTGTCGTCAGGTAACGGCGGCCTATGCCAAGACCTTTTACCTAGGCACGCTGTTGATGCCTCCTGCCAAGCGCCGCGCCATTTGGGCGATTTACGTCTGGTGTCGGCGCACCGATGAGCTAGTGGACGGGCCGCAGGCAACCACAACCACCATGGCCACCCTCGATGAGTGGGAAGCTCGCCTTGAGGACATTTTTGCCGGCCGCCCCCACGATGCCATGGATTTGGCCCTGATGGCAACGCTGGAACAGTATCCCCTTGACATCCAGCCTTTTCGGGACATGATTGCTGGGCAGCGGATGGACTTGCGCCGCAGTCGCTATGCAACCTTTGCTGAGTTGGAACTCTATTGCTATCGGGTGGCCGGTACAGTGGGGTTAATGTCCCTGCAGGTGATGGGGGGAGACCCCTATAGCGATCGCCTGTGTTCCCCTTGGGTGGATCCCTATCAGGCCAAAGGCACCCTCAAAGATCAAGCCATTGCCCTTGGCATTGCCAATCAACTCACCAATATCCTGCGGGATGTGGGCGAAGATATGCGGCGGGGGCGGATCTATCTGCCCTTGGAAGACTTGGCTGCCTTTAACTACACGGAAGAAGATCTGCAGCGGGGGGTGATTGACGATCGCTGGCGAGCACTGATGCGCTTTCAAATTCAGCGGGCACGGCAATTTTATCGTGAGGCGGAAGTTGGTGTTGCCTACCTAGAGCGGGATGCCCGTTGGCCAGTGTGGTCGGCACTGATGCTCTACCGCCAGATTCTTGATGTCATCGAAGCCAACGATTACGATGTCTTTAATCGCCGCGCCTTTGTCTCCGACTGGCGCAAACTACTTTTGCTTCCCGTCGCTTGGTTCAAGGCCAGCTTCTAGGCACCATGGCAGATCTCTACGTGGATTGGGACGAGTATCATCGCACGATTGAACAGTTGGCGATCGCCATCTATGAATCGGGATGGCAGTTTAATCAAATCCTCTGCCTAGCCAAGGGGGGACTGCGGGTGGGGGATATTCTCAGCCGCCTGTTCAATCAACCCCTGGCAATTTTGGCGGTGTCCTCCTATGGTGGTGTGAATAACCAGGAGCGAGGGCGCATCACCTTTGCGCGGGACCTGACCATGACCACCGCTAGCCTTGGCAGCCATGTCCTGTTGGTGGATGACTTGGTGGATTCTGGCCTTTCCCTAAAAAAAACGCTGCGGTGGCTAGAGCTGAAATATGGCTTCGCCGTTGAGGAAGTGCGCACGGCAGTGCTCTGGTACAAAGCCGCCTCCTGTATTCGTCCCGATTACTACGTTCATTACCTGCCCGAAAATCCGTGGATTCATCAACCCTTTGAACGCTACGAACAACTCACAGCGGCTGATCTAGCGCAAACCCTCAGTCCTTGTCCATGACCCCGACCCTCACTCCCCCCCAAAAATGGCAGCGTCGCCACGTGCTCTCCCTGCAAGACTTTACAGTGGCGGAGCTGGATATCGTGTTGCAGACGGCACTAAGTTTTCAGGAAGTCCTGAATCGTCGCACTAAAAAAGTCCCCACCCTCCAAGCACGGGTGGTGGCCAATCTCTTTTTTGAAAACTCGACGCGCACCCGCAATAGCTTTGAGCTAGCAGCTAAACGTCTCTCTGCCGACATTCTCAACTTTTCCCCTGGCACCTCGGCGCTGAATAAAGGGGAAACCATCCTCGACACCGCCAAGACCCTGTGGGCAATGGGAGCGGAGTTCATGGTGATTCGCCATCAGCAGTCGGGGGTGCCCCAGACGATTGCAGCGGAGATGGATCGCCTTGGTGCGCAGGTGGCAGTGCTCAATGCCGGTGATGGCTTGCACGAGCATCCCTCCCAAGCACTGCTAGATCTGTTTACCCTCTGCCAGCTTTACGATCCGCATCAGCCCCGCTGTGCCCTGTTGCAGGGAAAGAAAATTGCCATTGTCGGCGATATTCGTCATTCCCGCGTGGCGCGATCAAACCTCTATAGCCTGAAGACCGCTGGTGCCGATGTGCATTTGGCAGGGCCACCCACCCTTCTACCGCTGGAATTTGCAGAGTATGGCGCAACCCTCCACTGGACAGTGGAACCCGCCCTTGTGGACGCCGATATAGTCATGACGCTGCGCCTGCAACGGGAACGCATGGATCAGTACTTAATTCCCAGTTTGCGCGAATACCATCAGCAGTTTGGCATCACCCATGAGCGGCTACGCCTGTGCCGACCAGCGGTGCGGGTTTTGCACCCGGGACCGGTGAATCGTGGTGTAGAACTGAGTTCAGCGCTACTGGATGATCCAGAATTTAGCTTGGTGACTCAACAGGTTACGAGTGGGGTGGCGGTGCGAATGGCATTACTGTACTTAATGGGAACATACCACGAGGTCAAGCCATGATTAGGGTGACGTTTCTGCCGGATCAGGTGTCCGTGGAAGCGGAAGCGGGTGAAAGTTGGCTGAGTGTGGCTGCGCGAGCTGGGGTGGACATTCCCACGGGTTGTCGCATGGGGAGTTGTGGGGCTTGTACCGTGGAACTAGAAGATGGCGAAGAAATTCGTGCCTGTATTTCCACCATTGCGGGCGATCGCGACGATGGCACCCACATTACTGCCTACGTTTTTCGTGATCCGACTTGGTAACTCAAAGTAAAATTGGGTGGCTGTCACTGCCAAATGAGAAAGCGCACCGTCAAAAAGAGTGCCGAAACCCCCAACTGCAACGCCGTAATCGGTATCCCATAGCGCAGGAAAGTTTTGAAGCTAATGCGGCGGCCGTGGAGTTCGGCAATCCCCGCACCGACAATGTTAGCAGAGGCACCGACAAGGGTGGCATTGCCCCCCAAGGTTGCTCCTAGCATCATGGCATAGAACAGGGGCAGTACCTGTGCTGGTCAATCACCACCATAGCCGACATGAAGAATTTCTGCACCCGCTAGCCCCACATCTACAAATCGGCAAAACTTAAGATTGATGGCATCCCCGACAATATAAGTCGCTGGATCTCCGACAAGGGTCAGCAACCCGGCACTATTAGAGACAATCACCATCAGGATAATCAGGGGCACAAAGTCCACCCCCACTTCAGCCGCCATGGGGGGCAACAAGGGAGCAAGAAGCATCACTGTTGTGGCATTGGGCAGCACAGCACAGATGGGGGTTGTTAGAGCCACGATCTCCAACAGCAGGCGTTTTCCCTGACCTCGGGCAAGGATCACCATTTGGGTTGCCAGATACTCAAATACCTTGGTGGGTTCAAAGGCGCGCACCAGAACCATGACCCCAAAAAAGAGGGCGAGGGTACCATGACTGCGGCCAATGTAGCTAATGGCCTCCCCAAGGGTCATGATATTGAGAAAGACAAGGAGAATTGCTCCCAAAAAGGCCGCAATCGTAATGTTGATCCACTCGGTCATGATCAGAAGGAGCAGGCCTAGGAAGATTGTGCCAGCAGCGAATGCATGCCAGTGTTCAATCAGCATTGGGCTTCCTAAAAATTGCTAAGGTAACAAATTCGGTCAACGCCACGAAACCGAAACGCTGGAAGACTGAGCAGTTGCGAAAAACAACCAGTCTCCAACTGAATGCCGACGAAGTTAGCTGACAGGCTAGGATTCAGTGGTATCCTTTCTCGGTGGAGAATGTGCCCCTGCTTCGTTGGTTCCTCCGCTCTAAGCTGCCAAGGCTCAGATTAGGCACAAGAAGATAAATTGCTACTCAACGTAGCATAGGCCTCTTGAATCCTTCAAGAGAAATTCTTCTATGACGTAAATAGAAAATCTTAATGAGCGCTTTCCCAGACTGTTGCTCCTTGGTTGAATGTGTCAAAATATTTCCTGTATCAATTTAACAGTGGCCTACCCTTGCAAACTCCTACGGCAATCGCCCTTGGCAATTTTGACGGTGTCCATCGAGGGCATCAACAGGTTATCCGTACGCTGGTTGCAGCAGCGCCTCCCGATTGTTACCGGTCAGTGATTACGTTTTCGCCCCATCCGCAGGCATTTTTTACGGGAGAAGCGCGTCTGCTGCTGACCCCAGAGGCGGAAAAACGTGCCCTTTTGAGCCAGTATGGCATTGAGCAGGTGATTGTTCTGCCCTTTACCCATGCCCTTGCCCAACTTTCGCCCTTGGAGTTTGTGGAGCAGATTTTGGTACAGCAATTGCAGGCCAAGGTATTGAGTGTTGGCTTTAATTTTGGCTTTGGCCGTGGGCGATCGGGGACAGCGGAAGATTTGCGCACCCTCTGTGCTGCCTTTGGCATTCCAGTGCATATTGTGCCTCCCTATTGTCGGGGGAGCGATCGCGTCAGCAGCTCAGCCGTACGAGCTGCCCTTGCTGAGGGAGATGTCGCTTTGGCACGGGAACTGTTGGGACGCGCCTACAGCTTGACAGGGACGGTGATCCAAGGGGAACAGTTGGGACGGCAGTTGGGATTTCCCACCGCTAATTTAGCCCTCCCCCCAGACAAATTATTGCCTCGCTACGGCGTCTATGCCTGCCGCGTTACAGGGGCAGCGTTTGCCAATGAGCAGTTGGGGGTGGTGAATATTGGGATGCGACCGACGGTGACAGGCCGGCAGGTGACGACAGAAGTGCATTTACTAAACTGGCAAGGGAACCTGTACAACCAAGAGATTACACTCCACCTAGAGGCCTTTATTCGCCCAGAGGTACGGTTTCCTAGTTTGGCTGCCCTCCAAGCGCAAATTGCTGCCGATTGCCAAGTAGCGGCTAATCTTCTTGAACGAGTGGTTTCCTATGCGTGAACTCCTACAGCGACTGGTGAATAACCTTGGACAGGTCATGGTGGGCAAAGAAGCCGCCATTGAACTCATGCTAGTGGGGTTGCTGGCGGGGGGACACGTTTTGCTGGAGGATGTACCGGGCGTAGGAAAAACCCTCTTGGCCAAGGCCTTGGCGCGATCGCTGGCGGGTACCTTTCAGCGCATCCAAGCCACACCTGATTTACTGCCCACCGACTTATCGGGCACCAATATCTGGAATCCCAAAACCGCAGAGTTTGAGTTTCGCCCCGGCCCTGTCTTTTGCAATATCCTATTGGCGGATGAGATTAACCGTGCCACACCCCGCACCCAATCGGCTCTCCTAGAGGTGATGGAGGAGTACCAAGTCACCATTGATGGCGTCACCTATCCCTTGCCCCAGCCCTTTTTTGTCATTGCCACCCAGAACCCCGTGGAGTACCAAGGTACATTTCCGCTGCCCGAAGCCCAGTTGGATCGCTTTGCCCTCTGTTTTAGTTTGGGCTACCCCACGGAGGAAGAGGAGCTACAAATGCTGCAACGGGTGCAGGGGGGCTTGGATGTCAATCAGCTGCAACCGTGCCTCAGCTTGGCGGAGATTCAACAGTTGCGGCAGCAGGTGCTACAGGTGCGGGTAGAGTCAGTGTTGCAAAAGTACATTCTTGCCCTTGTGCGGGCGAGCCGCGAGAGCGATCGCATTACCTTGGGGGTGAGTCCTCGCGGTACGGTCATGCTACAGCGCACAGCTCAGGCCATGGCCTTTCTCCATGGTCGCGATTATGTCCTCCCCGATGATGTGAAGCACTTAGCCCCCCATGTCCTAGCCCATCGTTTGATTACCACGGCAGGGCGGTCGGGGCGAGCCTGTGTGGCAGAATTGCTGGAAACGGTGCCCGTTCCCTAGGTCAACTGAGACGACTGTTCGCTGTGAACATCTCTGCGATCGCCAACCTGTCATTGTAGTGTTAAGTGTTTTTAACACAGCGCGATCGCCCTCACTCCCCTCGAAGGATTTAGGCCTCTATGACCACAGTACTCATGACCCAAGCCCTCCAACGGCAGGGAGAAATTTGGCACAGCATCCTCAGCAGTCAAAACCTCACCGTCCTCTGGGAAAACCTAGATGCTGACCTCTTTGCAGTGCTAGAGGGCATGGAAACGGCCGGCTTAGCGTTGCCCCAACTGCTTCTGCTGGATATGGGAATGACGGTTACCAATCCCTACCGTTTTTGTCAGGTGGCTCAGTCTCGCTTTCCGGGAATAGCGGTAGTGATTACAGCGGGTAGCGATCACCAGATTACCGCGGCAGAGCGGCGCTGGGCCTTGCGCATGGGGGCTGTGGATCTCCTGCCGGGGATTCAAGAATCTAGTCTCATGGCCACGGCTGTTTCCCATCTAACACGCGTGTTGGAGATCCTTGATGCCCTACCCATTCAGCAGGAGCCTCTCATGGAAAGCCTTAACCGTTTAATGACGCCGACTCCTGCCCCGCTGCCTACAGCACCCCTGCCTTCCCCTCTGGCTGCCCCCTCCAATATCCAATATCGGGGGATTCGCACCCTTGCGGATACAGCGCCAATGGTAAAGGGAGAGGAGGAGGGAGAACGTCGCCGTCGCTACCGTGGCTCAAGTTATTAAACTCCCCAGGCTGGATTCGAACCAGCGACCAATCGGTTAACAGCCGACCGCTCTACCGCTGAGCTACTGAGGAATATTGACGATTTTTTAATATAGCGTAGTTCACCGTTCTTGGCAAGTCTCAACAGGCCTGTCGTTTTGGCCAGCGCTGCCGCAGCTCAGTCACCACCCGCTCAAGGTCAACAGCGTGGGAGGCCTTAAAGAGAAGGCGATCGCCCGCCTGTAACTCCCTCAAGAGGTACGCCACCAGTTCTTCATGGGAAGCAAATTGCTGAGTGGGAACGCGCCCTGCTCCCCTTGCAAGGGCTGCTCCTTCATCACCTTTATCGAGAATAAAGAGGCCGTCGAGGTTTAATTGAGCAACAGTGGCCCCTACCTGCTCATGGAAGGAGAGAGAAAACGCTCCTAATTCACGCATGGGGCCAAGAACCGCCAGATGCCGCTGACCGGGGAGCGATCGCAACAGGTGCAAGGCTGCCACCATGGATTCTAGACCGGCGTTATAGGTTTCATCCAAGAGCAGAATGTCTGGCTCAAGAAGATAGCGGCCTCCGCGACCCTTGGGCAGTTCCAAGCTCAACTGCGGCGGCAGGCAATCGCTCTTTAAGTCCAAGGCCTGCAAGACACCAAGGGCGGCCAAAAAGTTAAGGGCATGGTGTGCTCCTGCAAGGGGAACGGTGTAGGTGCGTCCATTCACATGCAGGGTTTGGGGGGGTTGGTAGCGTCCCCGCAGGGTGCCCCCCTCAAGACCATAGGTAATGGTGCGCCCTGACCAGACCTGCGCCGCTGTCGGCAAAAGGAGGGGGCTATCGGCATTGAGCACGGCTATTCCCCCTGGGGGCATTTCCGCAAGCAGTTCGCATTTGGCTTCGGCAATGGCTTCACGGGAACCGAGGCGGCCAATATGGGCGGTGCCGACATTGGTAATCACAGCAACGTCCGGTTGGGCAATCTGGCTCAACAGGGCAATTTCACCGCGAGCGCGCATCCCCATCTCAATCACGGCAAATTGGTGATGGGGTTCCAGTTGCAACAGGGTTTTAGGCACGCCAATCTCATTGTTGAAGTTGGCTTCAGTTTTGAGAACGGTCCCATAATGACTTAAAACGGCAGCAATCATTTCCTTGGTGGTGGTTTTGCCCACAGAGCCAGTGACGGCAATGACTTTGGCTGCGCACTGCTGCCGCCACCACTGTCCCAAGCGTTGATAGGCCCTCAGGGTATCTGGCACCCGAAGCTGGGGAAGCGGCGAAGCAAGGGGGGTCTCGACAATTAGGGCGATCGCTCCGGCGGCGGCTGCCTGTTCCGCAAATTGATGGCCATCAAAGGTTTCCCCCCGCAGGGCAACAAACAGGTTGCCGGCTGCAATTTGGCGGGAGTCAGTACAAATGCCTGTGATGGGTAAGTTTGGATGAGTTGTGGCTAACCCCAACGCTTGGGCGATCGCCCCTAGGGTGGTCTTCACGCTGTCGCCCCACCAATCTGGCTGCATTTTAGATAAGGTTGCAGCACCTCCGGTACCCGCACCGTTCCATCGGGTTGTTGGTAGTTTTCCAGAATAGCCGCCATCGTCCGTCCGACGGCTAGGCCAGAGCCATTGAGGGTATGCACAAACTGTGTTCCCTTTTGCTTAGCGCCTTTGAAGCGAATCTTGGCACGCCGCGCCTGAAAATCCCCAAAGTTGGAGCAACTGGAAATTTCGCGGTAGCAACCCGCAGCCGGCAGCCACACCTCTAGGTCGTAGCACTTCATCGCGGCAAATCCCAAATCCCCCGTACAGAGTTCAACCACGCGGTAGGGTAGCTTCAGGGCTTGGAGAATAAACTCAGCATCGGCCACAAGGGCTTCATGTTCAGCAGCAGAAGTCTCTGGGTGGACAAACTTGACCAGCTCCACCTTGTTGAATTGGTGTAGGCGAATCAGACCACGTGTGTCTTTGCCATAACTTCCCGCTTCGCGACGAAAACAGGGGGTGTAGGCACAGTGGTAAATGGGCAGTTGATCGGCGGCTAAAATTTCATCGCGATAGAGATTCGTCACTGGCACTTCCGCTGTCGGAATTAGCCAAAGATCATCATCGGCGCAGCGAAAACTTTCCTCGGCAAATTTGGGTAACTGCCCCGTTCCCGTCAGCGAGGCACTATTGACCAGCAAGGGGGGCAAGACTTCCACATAGCCGCGATCGCGGTGGGTATCAAGCATGAATTGGATCAAGGCTCGCTCAAGGGCCGCCCCCATGCCCAAGAGGGTCACAAAACGACTCTGCGCCACTTTCACCGATCGCTCCACATCCCAGAGTCCCAATTGAGTGGCAATGTCCCAGTGGGGCTGGCAAGGCTGGCTCGGTTTATATTCCTCACCCCAGCGGCGTACCTCAACGTTTTCAGTTTCATCACGGCCAATGGGGGTGGTCTCACTGGGAGGGTTAGGAATGGTCAGCAGCAGGCGCTCCAATTCCTCTTTGAGTTGCCGTTCTTGGGGTTCAAGATCACTAAGTTGCTGCTTGAGATCATTGGCTTCAGCCTTGAGGGCTTGAATTTCGGGGTCAGTGGCGGCAACGCCAGCCTTGATCTTTTTGCCGACGAGGGCACCAATTTCGTTACTGCGGGCTTGGAGGTGCGATCGCCGTTGTTCAAGCTGTCGCTGCTGCGCATCCAACTCTAAAATCCGCTCGAGATCAAAGTCACCGCCGCGCCGCCGCAGGCGATCGCCAAAGGCTTGGGGATTTTCTCGCAGTTGTTTGAGATCAATCACAGGTGGACGAAAACCAGTGCAAACCGCAATTGATCCTAACACCAAGGGGGAAGATTGACTCTAGGGGATAGTGTTGCTGTTTTAAGGGAATAGTTTGCCCTCAAGCCATCTAACTCAAGACATCTATATTGTCTATCAACCGTCGAGATTTTGATCCTCAGTAGCGTCAACAAGGGGTCGCCGTCCTCTAAAATGAGGGATGTATTAAGCGGTGTTAGCAATATGAGTGTCATTAGTCAGGTTCTTCTTAAAGCGGACGATGAATTGCGCTACCCCACCACGGGCGAACTCCAGACGATTACTGACTTTTTCCAAACGGGTGAACAACGCCTCCGCATCGCCACGACACTGGCCGAAAATGAGAAACGCATTGTTGAGCAAGCCAGCAAAAAACTGTGGCAGAAGCGGCCTGACTTCATCTCACCGGGGGGCAACGCCTACGGCCAGAAACAGCGTGCTCTCTGTCTGCGCGACTATGGCTGGTATATGCGCCTGATTACCTATGGCATCCTCGCGGGTGACAAGGATCCCATTGAGCGCACGGGGATTATTGGGGTACGAGAAATGTACAACTCCCTTGGTGTGCCAATGGCGGGGATGGCAGAAGCCATTCGTTGCCTCAAGGACGCCTCCTTGGCACTGCTAAGCACCGAAGATGCTGAAGTAGCGGCACCCTACTTTGACTACATTATTCAAGAAATGTCCTAGGGAGACGGACGGCAGCCAATTTAGCATTCAAGGGGAACACCATCCATGACATCTCCCCTTGAAGTTGTTGTTGTTAGCAATGGCCCCGGTGAACTGGCCACTTGGGTCTATCCTTTTGTGACAGCGCTACGGCAAGAGGTCAAAGAGGGAATTCGAGTTTCAGTGGTGATGGTTCCCTGTCCCCATGCCAGTGGTCAGGAGGCGGAGATTGCGCGCCGCTATCGGGGGGTGGATCGGGTGCTGCCGGCAACAGAGTTTTGGCACCTTGTACGCACAAAAACCACCCGCAGCCATTGGGATTGGTTTCCCCAGGGGGTTGTGGTCTTCTTGGGAGGCGATCAGCTCTTTGCGGTGCTGCTGGCCAAGCGGTTAGGCTATTGCTGTGTGCTCTACTGTGAGTGGCAGGCACGCTGGCAAGGGTGGGTGGATGGCATTGGGCTGCGGCGTCCTCTACCCGTGGGCAAAACAAAAGCCAAGGTGGCAGTGGTGGGGGATCTGATGACCGATGTGCAAGCCCTTGCCCTCGATTCTTTGCCTGATGTACGCCAGCAGTTAGGCCTTGCCCCAGAGGCTCCCCTTGTGGGTCTGATGGTAGGTTCCAAGCCCAATAAGCTCAAGCTGGGGGTGCCCCTTTCGCTGGCGATCGCCGACCATTTAGCTGCCGCTCATCCCCCGATTCAGTGTGTGATTCCCGTGGCCCCTACTCTCACTGTCAATACCCTTAGCCGCTACGCCGATCCCCGCTTTAACCCCGAACTCAAGCACGTGGAGGGTACGACTGCGACACTCATCCAGCCGAGGGAAGGGCTACCCTATCTTCAGACGCCGAGGGGCACGAAAATCTATCTCTGGCAGCAGTTACCCAACTATCCTCTGCTGCGGCAGGTTACCCTCTGTGTGACCACCGTTGGCGCCAATACCGCTGAACTGGCTGCCTTGAATGTGCCGATGATTGTCCTATTGCCCGCCCAACAACTGCGGGTACAGCGGGCGCACCCTTGGGATGGTTTGGCCGGGTTGCTGATGGGCCTGCCGGGGATCGGGCGACAGTGGACGGCGCTGGTGTTTTGGGCACTTGTTGCCAAAGGATTGGGCTGGCGACGCTTTTGGCAGTTGTGGCGATCGCCAGAGATGGATTGGGACTTAGTGAAACAGGGTCTCGGCTACAAAGCGTGGCCCAATATCTGGGCGGGCAGAGAAATTGTACCGGAGCTGGTGGGTCCCATTGAGCCAGCGATTGTTGCCGATCAGATTAAGTCTCTATTGAGCCATCCTCAGAAATTGCATCAGATGCGCCAGGACTTGCGGCAGCAGGTGGGGGCGGCGGGGGCAGCGGCAAAATTGGTGCAATTGACGCTTCAGGTGGCGGGCTGGGCTGCCAGCGATCGAGAATGTCCTTGAGCACAATTTCCGTAAACCAAATCTGACCCACAATCACGAGGGGCAGTGCTAACAGTAAGCCCAAAAAACCAAAGAAAATCGCAAAAACAATTTGTGAAACGAGGGTGACCGCTGGCAGTAGCTCTACCTGTTTGGCCATAACCACTGGCACTAGCAGGTATTGCTCCAACTGTTGAATCACAATGTAGGCAATGAGAACGGCCACCGCCCGCCACGGATTGTCAATAAAAGCAATGATCATTGGTGGAATCACACTCAGGGCAGGGCCAATGTTGGGAATTGCCTCAAGGAGACCGGCCAAGAAGGCATTGGCTAGAACCAAGCGCACTCCCAGCAAAGCAAGAACAATACCACTGACCACACCAATCACAAGCATATTCAGACCTGTCCCCGCCAGCCACGCCAAGAGTGCCTGTTCACTCTCGGTGAGAATGGTGTCAATGCGGGAGCGGTAGAAGGCTGGAAACAGGCGAATAAACCCTCGGCGGTAGGGCTGGGGATTCAGCACCAGCATCACTGTTAGCACTAACACCAACAGCGTATTCAGCAAGACCGCCAATGTATTGGAAAAGAGGGCAAAGAAGTTATTAAAGATTTGTTCGAGGAATGGCTCTAACTGCATAATCAGCCGATTGATTACAGGAGTGTCATCAAAGCCACTACTCGGCAAAAGATGGGCAATGTCATCAAGCCATGCTTCCACCCGTCCTAGACCCTTGGGAATTAAAACCCCCAGTTGCTGCGCTTCCTGCAAAAACGGGGGAATAATCATCCAAAAGAAGCCAAAGATGATCAGGAAAGTCAAGCTAATACTGATGGCGATCGCCCGCCCCCGTTGCAGTCCCCAGTGCTGGAGCCGCAGTTGCAGCCAGTTGAGCGCCGTGGCCAAGACCACCGCCAAGAAGACTAAAAGCAACACTTGGCGAATCTCCCAGAGGATGTAGAGACACACCCCCAAAACCAATAGCCCAATCCACTGCCCAAACGTCACCGTTTTCTATCCAATCCCGACCTCAACTCCTTATTAGAACAGGATTAGAGCAGGTTTTGAAATCCTCCCCGTCCAACCACCGACTCGGCTAGAGGACAAAGACGGTATTGTTGTCGCGGAGCTGGGGATACTCCACTGGGGGCCTGTGATTGAACTGAGCAAAGTAGGCGGCCAAGGGTTCCGGTAAAGTCGGGAGCGTGACTTGCGTATCTCCCTTAGCAATTTCCGGCCAGAGGAACGAGAGAGCTTGGGCAAGGGGCTTGGCCTCAGTTTCTGGTAAATTAAAGGGCGGCAGGGTGAGAAAGCGCACCATAAATCCTGCTCCCCGCTGCACCATCCATGACCGTGAGAGGTCGCTTAGGGTGGGATAGGCCTTGAGGGATTCAATGCGATAGGATTCCACATCCACCCGCCAGCCCCCTGAGGAGCGTTCCTGCAGAATGAGCCGCCGATAGGGATGGGGATAGCTCACTAGGGAACCGGTGGTTAGGTCAAATAGCCCCTGCTCATAGGCAATATCTTGGACATGGAGATGTCCAGTTAAGACCAAAGCCACCCCCGCCGATCGCAACAGGTTCAATAACTCCGCTCGATTCTCCAAGAGGTAGCGCTGCCCCATCGGACTTTGGCTTTGCTGTGGCCAATGCTCAAGGAGATTGTGGTGAATCATCACAAGGCGCAGTCCAGCAAAGGGTTCTGCCAATAGAGCCGCCAACCATGCCAGTTGTTCTTGATCCACTGCCCCCACCTGCTGACCTGTCGCACTAAATTGGTTGGAATTCAGAGCAATCAGTTGCAGGTTATCTGCAAGCAGGGTGTGATAGTAATGCTTGGCACCCTTGCCGTAGCCAGCGTGGGCATACCACTGCGGAAAGTCAGCCCAACCAATACGGTTGTTATCCCCTAGCGGCAGAGGCACATCGTGGTTCCCTGGGATCACGTAGCAGGGAACGGGCAGGCTTTGCAAATAGGTGCTGAGCCAGCGATGGTTGAGCACTTCCCCATCCCGCGTTAAGTCCCCCGGCAGCAGTAGGGCATCAATTCCTAACTCGAGGAGATGGCTGACAGCGGCTTCAAAGGCAGGAATACTGACTTCGTAGAGAAAAATGGGGGAATAATCTGTCGGAATTGTCTCCGGCAGGGCGATGTGGGGATCACTGATAATACCGAGTCGCACCGCCATCGCTATTTCTTAGTGGCGGAAGTGTCGCCGGTTGGTAAAGACCATGGCAATTCCCGCTTCATTGGCTGCTTGGATGGACTCATTATCCCGCAAACTGCCCCCCGGTTGAATAATCGCCGCAATACCAGCATGGGCAGCGGCCTGCACCGAATCGGCAAAGGGGAAAAAGCCATCACTGGCCAGCACACCACCATGGGCCGCTTCACCGGCTTGATCTAAAGCAATTTTCACCGCGCCGACACGATTCATTTGACCGGCACCAATCCCTTGGGTCTGGCGATCGCGACTGACAACAATAGCATTGGACTTTACGTGCTTCACCACTTTCCACGCAAAGATTAGCTCCGCCATCAACGCTGGACTGGGTTCGGTGGCTGTGACCACTTGCCATGCCTCTGGTTCAATGGGAGTGGGGTGAATATCTTGGACAAGAAAGCCGCCAGCAATGGTTTGAATGGCCGTGGTGGGAGCCGTCTGCAACTCAGGTAGGGTGAGAACCCGCATTTTGGGCTTGGTTTTCAGGATCGGCAGTGCCGCTGCCTCACAGGCCGGAGCCACCACACACTCTAAAAAGGTACGGGTCAAGGCTTCAGCAGTGGCCACATCCAAGGGGCGATTCAGGGCAACAATGCCGCCAAAGGCAGAGACACTATCGGCTGCAAAGGCACGTTCGTAGGCCTCCACAAGGGTTTTGCCCTCAGCGACGCCACAGGGATTGGTGTGTTTAATAATGACGGCGGCAGGGGCACTCTCCCCGAGGAATTCGCTGATTACTGCCCGTGCAGCTTCTAAATCGAGCAGATTGTTGTAACTGAGTTCTTTGCCCTGAAGCAGGTCGGCAGCAGCCCAACCCCTAGGGTGTGACCCACTGATGTACCAAGCAGCCCGTTGATGGGGGTTTTCGCCGTAGCGCAGGAGTTGTTTTTGCTGTCCCGTGAGGTGAAAGACAGGGGGCAGTATTTCTGGGGTCGTGTTGGGAGAGGTGAGTTGTTGTAGATACTCAGCGATCGCCTGATCGTAACTGGCCGTCAGCGCAAAGGCCCGCTGGGCACAGGCAAGGCGAAAAGTAGGTTGGGCTTCTCCGTGCAGCCGCAGTTCCTGAAGATAGGTCTCATACTGGCTGGGATCTACCAGCACCGTCACATGGGCATGGTTTTTGGCAGCAGCGCGAATCAGCGTCGGCCCACCAATATCAATTTGCTCGATCGCCTCAGCAAGGGTAACGTTGGGCTGAGCAATTGTTTCGGCAAAGGGATAGAGGTTGACCACCACTAGCTCAATGGGATGAATGCCTTGGGCTTGCAGATCAGCCTCGTCTTCGGGGCGATCGCGCCGTGCCAAAATGCCGCCATGAATTTTTGGATGCAGAGTCTTGACCCGCCCCCCAAGAATTTCCGGTGCCCCTGTGTACTCCGAAACCGGTGTCACGGCAATCCCCGCCGCCTGCAAGGTCTTTGCGGTGCCACCGCTACTCAGGAGCGTAAAGCCAAACTCCTGCACCAAGGCCGTAGCCAACTCCACCAGTCCTTGCTTATTGCTGGTGCTGAGTAAGGCAATTCGCCCCATGCCTATAATCCTCCTCGGTGACTAAGAAAGCCTATTTTAGCGGAACATGCTGCTCACCGAGCTATCTTCATGGATGCGCCAGATAGTTTCTCCGAGAATACTCGCCACCGAAAGCACTGTCAGTTGAGGGAAGCGTTGGTTTTCTGGCACTGGAATGGTGTTGGTCACAATGACCTCTTCAAAGTCACCCCCTTGCAGGCGCTCGATCGCCGGCGGAGAAAAGACCGCATGGGTGGCACAGGCATAGACTTCCTTAGCCCCTTCCCGCCGCAGTAACCGTGCCCCTTCTAAAATCGTGCCAGCGGTATCAATCATGTCATCCACAAGCACGGCTATTTTGCCCTTAACATCGCCGACCACATTCATTACTTCAGCCACATTGTGGGCTTGGCGACGTTTATCAATGATGGCAAGGGGCGCATCATTCAACTTGTTGGCAAAGGCACGGGCGCGGGCTACCCCACCCACGTCGGGGGAGACAACCACAATATCCTCTAGATTTTTGCTGCGCAGGTAGTCAAGGAGTACGGGCGAGCCATAGACATGATCTACAGGAATGTCAAAGTAGCCTTGAATTTGTGCGGAGTGCAGATCCATGGCCAAGACGCGACTTGCCCCTGCTTGAGTGATCAGATTGGCCACTAATTTAGCGGTAATGGATTCACGGCCAGCGGTCTTGCGATCGGCACGGGCATAGCCATAGTAGGGAATGACGGCAGTGACTTGACGGGCGGAGGCGCGGCGACAGGCATCCACCATAATCAACAGTTCCATCAGGTGGTCGTTGACTGGCCGGCAGCAGGGTTGAATCAAGTAAACATCACAACCGCGAATGGATTCCTGAATCTGCACATATAGCTCCCCATCGGCAAATCGTTTGCGCACCATGGGGCCAAGATCAATACCGAGGTAGCGAGCAATTTCCTGAGCAAGGGCAATATTGGCAGAACCCGAAAACAGCTTTAGACGACTATGATCAGAAATGTGAGAGGGGGTCGTCGTGGGCAATGGCGCAGTGTGAATCACAGCATCTCCCCAAGATGGCGTGCGTTTTGATTCAATCTTATCACTTCCAATTTCGGCAGCCACTACCCTAGGATTGAATTTATAGCAAGACAAGTTTTGAGGTCATCATCTTTGCCAATGGCGCGATCGCGATTCCGACGATTGGGGGATGTTTTTTTGTCACCAACAGTAGTAGCTTGGTTATTCCTTTTACCTGCACTTTTGTTTCTGACAATTTTTGTTTTTTTGCCGATTTTGTACCTTGTCTATCTTAGCTTTACGACCGGTAGTTTTAGTCAAGAAGGGGTGCGTTGGGTTGGCCTCCAGAACTATCAACAGTTGTTCCTCAGTCCCGACTTTTGGCAAGTCATTGGTAATACCCTTTATTTCACAGCGGCAACGGTGCTACCCACGATTGGGCTGCCCCTCCTGCTGGCGGTAGGTCTCAATCAAGCCATTGTGGGACGGGATCTCCTGCGTACGGCCTACTTTTTGCCAACCATGACCTCAATTGTCGCCGCCGGTTTAGGCTTTCGTTGGTTGTTTCAAAGGGATGGCCCAGTGAATCAACTCGTGCAAAGTTTAGGAGGTGAACCCATTGCTTGGCTGAGTGACCCCAATTGGGCAATGCCAGTGCTGATTTTGCTCAGTAGTTGGAAGCAATTGGGGTTTAATCTCGTCGTCTTTTTAGCCGGATTGCAAACGATTCCCCGCGATCGCTACGAGGCTGCCCTCCTCGATGGTGCCAACGCTTGGCAACGGTTTCGCTACATTACGCTGCCGGGGCTGCGACCCACTTTAATTCTAGTGTTTGTCACAACAACGATTTTCACGTTGCGCAGTTTTGAACAGGTTTATGTGGTCACCGGTGGCGGCCCCTTAGATACAACAAACCTGCTGGTATTTTATATTTACCAACAGGCCTTCGCACTATTTGACTTTGGTTATGCCGCTGCGGCAGCAGCGGTTCTTTTGGGAGTCACCCTTGGACTTATCTGGCTACAATTGCGTACGCGCCAAGACCCCAATCTCTAGAGGGAGGAGCCAAGGCCAGCGTAGGCACCGTAGAAGAACAGCCCCACAATCACAATCACTCCCATACCGGCCACCGTTGCCACAATCCACAGGGGAATCCGTCCACCTTCAGATAACATGATCAATTCCTCCTAAGCAGATTCAGTTATAGCGAAGGGATTTAGTTAAAGAAGTAGCTGGAAAAGAGCAACGCAAGGACGAAGATCAGCAACAACCCTAGGTACAGGGATGTGCGATTCAGTTCGACCGGCTGACGATTGGGATTCGGTTCCATGGCTGCACCTTCCTAACGTTGGATAAACTGCATTGCCGCGATCGCCCCCAAGAAGAAAATCGTGGGCACAGCAAGCGTGTGAACGGCCACCCAGCGGACCGTAAAAATCGGGTAGGAGACGGGTTCTTGATTGGGTGTGTTACTGGTCATGGCAATCCTACTTCAACTGTTCCAAGAAGGTTTCGACTTGTTGTTTGGCTTCAAAGCGATCGGTCACCAGCGGGATTGATCGCTGGTCCTGGGCATAGTAGCTATCGGGGCGTGGTGTGCCAAACACATCATAGGCCAAACCGGTGCTGACAAAGAGCCAGCCAGCAATGAACAACGCCGGAATGGTGATGCTGTGAATCACCCAGTAACGGACACTGGTAATAATGTCGGAAAATGGTCGTTCTCCTGTCGTTCCAGCCACGTTGCGATGCCTCCAAAGTGTCTAATGTTAAAAAAAGGAAACGGTACTATCCATCATACAGCCTTTTTTCACAACGATTTAGCCCAATCAATCAGAACCGCCAGTTCCCTCTACAGCCTTAAAATTCTCAACCTTCAGCCTAAAATCCTGCTTTGGCTAAATCATTAAGCACTTCCTCTGCACTCTGGTAGCGATCGCGAAAGTTGTACCTAATCATTTTATTGATAATGGCAACAAACTGCGGCGAGAGATGCCGTCCCGGCTGCCAGACAATATCCCCCGTGTACGGGTCAGAGGGCAAATCCATCGGGGCAAGTCCCGTCAGACCTTCCACAATCACCATGCCCAAAGAGTAAATATCACTGGCAATCACGGGTCGTCCTGCCATTTGCTCACTAGGGGCGTAGCCACGGGTACCAATTGAGATCGTATATTTGCCGTGCTGGAGCAAATCCTCGGGCTGGACATGGCGTACCGCCCCAAAGTCAATCAAAAACAGTTGTTGATCACTGCGGCGGCGCATGATATTAGCGGGTTTAATATCCCGATGCACCACCCCAAACTGATGCACATACTGCAAAATCTCCAGAATACTCTTGAGGATGGCGAGGGCTTCGGGTTGGGAGAGGGTAATTTTCTTTTCAAACTCTTCTTTGAGGGATTCGCCATCCACATACTCTTGGGTGAGATAGAAATATCCCCCCTCCTCAAAGTAGGCCAGTAATCGGGGGATACGCTCGTGTTGACCCAATTGGGCTAAGGTTTCCGCTTCCCGCTGAAAGAGGCGACGAGCAATGGCCAAAAAACGTTCATCCTTACGGGAGGGCACCAACTGCTTGACCACACAAATCGGATGATTCGGCAGGTGCAAATCCGCCGCCAAGAACGTGCGCCCAAATCCCCCTTCCCCGAGTTGACTCAGGACACGGTAGCGTCCCCCCACAGTTTGGGGCAGCGGTTCCTTGGGTTCTTCGCTGATGTCAGAAATGACGGTGGTTTTGGGTTGGGTGCCGCTCGGTGTTTGCGTCTCTGTGGTTGGGGGTGGTGGCGAGGGGACTGTCGTGGCGGGAATCACCTCTGGAAGCTGGGTCGAATCCGCAGACAGCGAGGTCAAGGGGTCAGGGCTGGATGGTTGTGTTTCCGGTAAGTCTGCGCTAGTTGCGAATTGAGTGGGTGGAGTTGAGGTAATGTCCGGTCGCGTTTCAGGAATAGACAGTTCGGTTTCAGGCAAGTCCACACTAGTTGCGAATTGGGCTGAGGGGGTCGAGGTCAGGTCTGGGGTGGTCAGTGGTTCAGGTAGGGTGAGTTGTGTTTCAGGTAAATCAACAGTAGGGATGCTAGGGGTCTCCGGCATCGCTGTTAAGGCTTCGGGAGCCGTCAGTTGGGTTTCTGGGAAATCAGGGTGTCGTGTCTCGCGGATCTCTGTGGAGGGAATCTGATCGACCACGGAGGTGAGGAGAGTAGGGGCTGTGTGGGGTTTATCTCCAGTGGCAGGGGCTGGTGTGGGTTCGATGGGAGTAAAGGAAATTTCTGTTTCCGGTTGTAGCACCGTTGCATTGGCATCCCTCTCTAGGCAAGAGACTTCCGTTGGCGCGGTTTCAGGGATTTCCAAAATGGGGGCTGATTCAGGTGGGGGTGATTGACTGATACCTTCAGTGATCAACTCTAAGGGAGTCGCCGAGAGATTACTGGGAACAGCCGTCGGTGCAGAGGGGGTAGAGGTGGATTCAGCAGGACTCAAGGCACGGTAGCCCAGCATCAAAACCGCCGCACTGCCAAAGCCAACCAGAGGTGCCATCAGTGGAATCCAACTCCCCTGTAAAAAGAGGAGAAAGGTGAGGCCACTTAAGCCCAGTCCCCCAACCACCAACAATGGCACAATTACCCAACGGTGTCCCTTGGCGATAATCAGGGCACCAAGCCCAGACCAAACAAGTATCCAAAGGACGATCGCCTCCTGTGGCCATGTACCCATGGGAGAACGGTTATCCAGAGCCGCTGCTAGCAGATCTTCAAGGATCGCTGCTTGCACGACAACACCGGGGGTAAGGCGGTTGGTTTGCCCCGGCAGGGTAATCGGAATCAAAAACTTGTCGTTACTGCTGCTGCCGGTAAGGCCAATGAGTACGGCGCGATCGCGTACCTTCGAGGGCAGCACTTGACCTGTCAGCACCTCCTTTAGGGTGACTGTTTCATAGGGCTGGATGGGGTGGGCATAGTTGATTAGGATTTGAAACCCGGCAGCATCGAGGTTGTTGTAGCCCCCCCAGTTACTGGTTAAGGCCTGAAAATGAGCCGTTCCTAATTCAAGGCGGTTCTGAGCCACAGCTTGGGGATTCATCCCCAGAAAAATACGCGCCAAGGCCAGGGCAAAGGATTGAGGCGTGGAGCAGCGATCGCCCCCTTCGGGTTGGCTGGCAAGAATAGCGCGACGCACCACGCCATCATTATCAATGGGAATGTCCGCAAACCCCACCTGCTCATTCGGCAGTCCAGCGGGAGGGGCAATGCCGGGATCCTCTTCACTCCGCACTTTACAGACAATGACGGTGTTGGGTTGGGTCATCATCACCCGTCCGAGGGAGGGCAGCACATCGGTCGGCGGTTTGAAGCGATCGGGCACGGGAAAATCGCGAAAAATATCAATGCCAATGACCTTGGGTTGATACTTTTGCAATTCATTGACGGCCTGAATGAGCAATTCGTCCGGAATCGGGTACTGCTTGAGGGTTTGAATGTCAGCCTCGGTAATTTGAACAATCAGTAACCGCTGGGAGGTAGCCGCTGTTGATCGCCAGCGCAGCCATTGGTCATAGACTCTCAGTTCCAAGGGTTCCAGCAGGCCGCCCAGCCGCAGGGCAAGGACGCCCACTGTGGCGATCGCCGTCGCAATGACCGCCGCCGGTAAAGCGCGTTTAAGATGCTCAGGGCTAGATACAGAGGTCATGGCACACTCTGGGGCTGTTCTGCTGACGCTGAAAGATTCTAAAAGCAGTTTTGCTTCTATCCTGACCTACGGCACTGGCGATCGGCAAATTGAGGAGGATAACCCTTAACATCCTCCCTGCGCTAGAGAACAGTATTATCCCCATAGGTGGTGGAAGGGGAAACGACTATAATCAGTGAGGTGACTGCTGAGCACAACAAGCGCTATGACGGAAATGCCCGATTCAACGACGAGTTCGACCCCTGCGGAAAGCACCACAGCAGCAGCGCGCCAACTGCTGGGCATGAAAGGTGCCAAAAGCGGCGAGACCAATCTTTGGAAAATTCGCCTGCAATTGATGAAGCCCATCACCTGGATTCCTCTGATGTGGGGGGTGGTCTGTGGCGCTGCCTCTTCGGGGCAATTTACGTGGAGTGTGGAGGACGTGCTCAAGGCAGCGACTTGTATGCTGCTCTCAGGCCCCTTGATGGCTGGCTACACGCAAACCCTTAACGATTACTACGATCGCGAGATTGATGCGATCAATGAGCCTTACCGCCCGATTCCCGCGGGGGCGATTTCCCTCAATCAAGTGCGAGCACAGATTATCTTGCTGCTTGTGGCGGGTCTGGCCTTAGCCCTGTTATTAGATCTGTGGGCTAATCATCCCACCTTCCCCGTGACCAAAATTGCTTTGCTTGGGGGCTTTTTGGCCTATATTTACTCTGCACCGCCTCTGAAATTGAAAAAGAATGGTTGGCTCGGTAATTACGCCTTGGGGGCAAGCTATATTGCGCTGCCATGGTGGGCAGGCCATGCGCTTTTTGGTGAATTGACGCCGACAATTGTGATTTTGACGTTGATTTACAGTCTGGCAGGCTTGGGCATTGCCATTGTCAATGACTTCAAAAGCGTTGAGGGCGATCGCCAGCTGGGCTTGGCCTCCTTACCAGTGATGTTTGGTGTCACCACGGCTGCTTGGATCTGTGTCCTGATGATTGACATTTTCCAGTTGGGAATTGCAGGTTACTTGATGGCGATTCATGCCAATCTTTACGCCGTGCTGTTGATTTTGCTAATTATTCCCCAAATTGTGTTTCAGGATATGTACTTCCTGCGGGATCCTTTGAAAAATGACGTGAAGTACCAAGCCAGTGCCCAACCCTTTCTAGTGTTAGGGATGCTGGTGGTGGGGTTAGCCCTTGGCCATACGCTGGTGTAGTTGGGGGGCATGATAGCATCGCTGACCTTCAGGGTAGAAAAGGGGGGCGATCGCCTCGATACCTTCCTTGCCCAACAGCATCCTGAACTCTCGCGATCGCGCTGGCAGCAATTGATCCAACAGGGGCACGTACGCCTCAATGGCCAAGTGTGCGATCGCAAAAATCAGCTCCTCAGTGGGGGTGAAGTGCTGGAGGTGGCGCTCCCTGGGCCAGAGCCATTGGATTTAATCCCTGAACCCCTGCCCCTGAGTATTCTCTACGAGGATGAGGAGTTACTCATTCTCAATAAACCGGTGAATTTAGTGGTGCATCCCGCCCCCGGTCATAGTCGCGGTACGCTCGTTCATGGTCTATTAGCCCACTGTCCTAACTTGACGGGCATTGGCGGTGTGCAGCGGCCGGGGATTGTGCATCGTCTAGACAAAGACACCTCTGGCGTCATGGTTGTCGCTAAAACGGAGTCTGCCCTACACCATCTGCAACAACAACTGAAAGCACGACAAATGCAGCGCCACTACCTTGGTGTCGTCTATGGTCAACCCCCTGAAGATACGGGAACGGTAATTACACCTATTGGCCGTCACCCGGTGGATCGCAAAAAAATGGCGGTGGTGCCCCCTGAAAAAGGCCGCATCGCCATTACCCACTGGTATGTAAAAGAGCGCTTTCGCCACTGTGCCCTTGTCGAGTTCCACCTTGAAACCGGTCGTACCCATCAAATTCGGGTTCATGCCGCCCACTTGGGTTGGCCACTGTTGGGGGATCCCCTCTATGGCCGAGGCACGCCGCTAAAAGTGAAGCTTCCCGGCCAAGCGCTTCATGCCTATCGCTTACAGTTGCAGCATCCACGTACAGGTCAAGCAGTGGTGGCGATCGCTCCCCTGCCAGAGCATTTAGAAAAGCTGCTGCGTCTCCTGCGGCAGCAGACTCTCCCCTAGGGCTGCGGCAGATCAAACATCAATAGTTTGGCCAGCAAACCCACGGTAGCGATCAAGAGTGCCACCAGAAATCCCCATAGGCGTGCATCTGTTCCCGCTTGGCGTTTGGAGATGTCCTGCAACGTCACCTCAATGGTGGAGATTCGTTGTCCCAATTGTGCTTCCACGCTCTTAATTTGCTGCTCTAGCTTTGATTCAACGGCGCTAATTTGCTGTTCTAACCTAGACTCAACGGCCTTGATTTGCTGCTCTAGCTTTGATTCAACGGTACTAATCCGTTGTTCTAATCTTGATTCTACAGCACTGATTCGTTGCTCTAGCTTGGCTTCAACAGCATTAATCCGCTGCTCTAGTTTAGCTTCAACGGCATCTATTTTCTCTTCAAGGCGTTGAAAACGCTCATTTGTCGTAGCGATATGGATGTCTAGCTTTTTATCAATTTGCTGAATGGCATTCTGAATGCCTTGGATGGACTCCAAGACTTGACTCAATTCAGACTGGGTTGCGGACTCACTCATTGACTAGAGGGGAGTTTCTAGTTTAATGGAGCTAAGCGGACTCGAACCGCTGACCCCTTCAATGCCATTGAAGTGCTCTACCAACTGAGCTATAGCCCCGAATCAGCAGATTTTTATTCTCACACAAAGTGCTGCCTTTTGTCAACTCTGTTGCCTCTGTTGCCTCCGTTGCCTAAAGCGAAGAAGGGACACTTGGGAGTTCTACTTACTCTCCTGATTATAAGGAAGTCCTAAGCGGCCAGTGTATAGTGGGGGTGAGTGCTGAGCAGGTTAGGACGTTGGGATTGTCATCGTCCCCCTTGCAGTTGATCCGGGTGCTAATGAATCGCGATCGCTCCCCCCTCAATCCAACGCTGAAGTATGCGGGTGTACTGCGGCAAGTCTCCCCTGAAATGGGGCAGTTTTGGCTGTCCCAAGAGGAGGTAACCATTATTGGCCGTGACCCCACTACTTGCCACATCGTCCTTGACGCTCACATTTATACCTCTGTTTCCCGCCACCATGCGCAACTTACCTGTCAAAAGCGGGGTAGCATTCCCGTGTGGGCGATCGCTGACCTCGGGAGTGTCAATGGCACCTATGTCAATCAACAGCGCGTGGAGACATTAACGGTGCTCAATGCGGGCGATCGCATTCAATTGGGGCGCCAAGGGCCTGAATTTGTCCTAGAATACTTGCCCCTTACCGAAGTTGTGAGTACCCAGTCCGATTCGCCCCTCACCCTCACGCAACTGCTGCCTATTTTGGCCATTCATCCCGACTGGGTACGCAAAGCCTATCTGGTACCGGGGATTGTTACCGTTGTTGCGGTCATCCTACTTTTTGCCACGGCTGGCTCCCCCGACGCGTTCAAGGTCATCTTGGCGCTCTATTTGGGCAGTGCTGCCTATTACTTCATTTATCAACTCTGTGGCAAACGCAAACCTGTATGGGTTTTACTGGGCACGTTGACGCTGGAAATTTTGATTCTGCAAAGCCCGATTTTGCCAGCAATGATCTATCTCTTTCGCACAATCTTACCGGGTCAACTGCATCCGCCCCATTCTTCATTTTGGGTGCTATTCGGCCGCAACTTCATTGGTGCTGGGCTAATGGAAGAGCTACTCAAGGCCTTACCAATTGTCGTGGCCTATGGGTTAGGGCGATGGCTGCCGAGTCCATGGAAACAAAAGGTGGGCGTATGGGAACCCCTCGATGGCATTCTTTTGGGGGCCGCCGCCGGCCTCGGTTTTACGTGGACAGAGACCCTTGGGCAGTATGTCCCTAGTATTGCAGGTCAGTTTGGTCATTTAGCTGGTCTGCAAGTGCTGATTCCGCGGGTATTGGGATCCCTAACGGGGCACATGGCCTACACGGGCTACTTGGGCTATTGTGTGGGCTTGAGTGTATTGCGCCCCCATCGCGCACCCTTGATTTTAATCGTTGGCCTAAGTCTAGCCGCCTTTCTCCATGCCCTTTGGAATACGGCTGCCGCCCGTTTTGGTCCGATGGGTTTGGCCGTGGTGGGGATTTTGGCCTATGTGTTTCTTACCGCCGCGATTTTGAAAGCGCGTCAACTGTCTCCGACGCGATCGCAAAACTTTGCCACCCGATTCTATGGTTATCGCTAATCTCTACGTCGGTGAGGAGAGCAGGGTGGCATTCCCAGAAATGATTGGCTGACTTTTCTAATATGGGTTTGCTCTGTAGCTCTAGGCGCAAGCATTGATGTATAAAATAGACTCATTTTGATTCCTTCATCCACTGGCGCGATCGCAACAGTGCAGCGGAACTGTATCACCTTTTACTTCGACAATCTCAATGGTTGGCTATCTCATTTCCCTTGGTATCTTCACTGCCACCTTTGCCCTTTTTAGCCTGGGGCTGAATTTGCACTGGGGCTACACGGGGCTAATTAACTTTGGCCATGTCGGCTTTCTGGCCATTGGTTCCTACACCACGATTTTGTTGGGGATTGCTGGCGTGCCCATGGTCTTTGCCGTTCTTGCTGGGGTGGTGCTAGCCATGGGACTGGGCTTTTTAATGGGGATTGCTACGCTGCGACTGCGGGAAGATTACCTTGCGATTGTGACGATTGGCATGGCGGAAATTGTCCGCCTGATTGCCCTCAATGAGGACTGGCTCACCCGTGGGGGGCGCGGCGTGTATGGCTTTCCCTTGCCCCTTGCGCAGTTCAACCCCAATCTGCCAACCAAGCTGGGGATGATTGCCCTTTTTTGGGCGGTGGTGGGGGCGGCGGCATGGCAGTGGTGGCAATGGCTAGAGCGGCAGTATGGGGGATCACACCCCCGCTGGTTACTCCCTAGCTACGCAGCTTTATTGATTGCCGGTACCCTCAGCCTGTGGGCAACATTGCTCCCCTTGAGCTTAGGACGAGGAATAGCCCTTTTTCCCTTGGGGTTGACGCTGGTGACACTGGGTGGGGCGATCGCCCTCGTGAGCTATTATTGCCGTTCAGAAAAACCAGCAGTGGTTCCCATCGCTTTGAATACGCTGGCTGCTGCTCTGGTGGGTTTGGTGGCCAAAGCCCTTACTCTTGGCCTGTGGGATTTTAGTTACCGGGCTGGGCTGTTGTGGCTGTTGGTGTTGGTGTTGGCCTTGGTGGTGTGGCAGTTAGAGCGGTGGATTCATTCCCCTTGGGGACGGGTGCTCAAAGCCATCCGCGAAGATGAAGAGGTGGCCAAAGCTCTAGGCAAGAATGTCTTTGCCTACAAAATGCAGTCACTGCTGTTGGGAGGGGCGATCGCGGCGGTAGCAGGGTCTTTTTATGCGTGGCAGCTCACATTTATTAACCCCGATGGCTTTGTATCCCTGATTACATTTCAGGCGTGGACAATTGTCGTTTTAGGGGGCGCAGGCAACAACATGGGTACCCTTCTCGGCGCTGCTCTCTTTTGGGCCTACACGGCCCTGACCCGCTTTATTCCCCTTGATGGCGGTCGCCTAGAGGCCTTGCGGATGATGCTCATTGGCCTTGTCCTCATTCTCTTGATGATGTGGCGACCCCAAGGTATTTTGGGCAAAAAGGAGGAACTCAGCCTTGGTCGATGAACCTTCTCTCGCCCCCGTCTCTAGCGGTGTCAGTCCAGTCTTGCCCTCAGACCTGCTAGTGGCTACGGGGCTATGCAAAAGTTTTGGCGGCATTCGCGCCGTGGATCATGCCGACATTCGGGTTGCCCGCGGCAGTATCACCGGTCTCATTGGCCCTAATGGTGCCGGCAAAACCACCCTATTCAACCTGTTGTGCAACTTCCTCACCCCCGACCAAGGCCGTGTGATTTTTGATGGTACCCCCATTAGCCATTTGCCCCCCCACCAAGTTGCCCTGCAGGGACTCCTGCGCACCTTCCAAGTGCCCCGTGTACTCTCGCGCCTATCGGTTCTCGAGAATATGCTCCTAGCCGCGCCACTGCAAACGGGGGAGAAGTTTTGGAATAGCTGGCTGCAACCCCTGCGCATCCGCCAAGAGGAACAGGAACTGCGGCAACGGGCGTGGGCAATTTTGGAATCTGTAGGGCTAGCAGCCAAGGCCAATGACTATGCCGGTGCCCTGTCGGGAGGGCAGCGCAAACTCCTTGAAATGGCACGGGTTATGATGCACCGCCCCCGCATGGTACTCCTCGATGAGCCAGCCGCCGGCGTCAACCCGACCTTGATCAACCAAATTTGCGAGCACATCCTGCGCTGGAATCAGGAGGGCGTGACGTTTTTGATTATTGAACATAATATGGACGTCGTGATGTCCCTGTGTCAGCACATCTGGGTCTTGGCCGAGGGGAGAAATCTTGTGGATGGCCCTCCCAGTGAGATTCAAACCAATCCTGAGGTCTTGAGAGCTTACCTAGGACAATGAGTCCTTGGAATGGCCACGGATCATTGCCAAGGAAGGGCAGCGCTGCTGATCCAATTGCTGAAGGTATTGGCGATGTTGGTAGTAGTCATGGCGAAGTTTTTCAAGCTGTTGTAGCCGCTCTGGTGCCACTCCGGGAATATCGTCAATCTCACTGTTGCTGTCGGTCAGCAAGCGATTCAGATAGTGGCGTAGGGCTTCACTGGTGGGAGATTCACTTAAAATCAGGGCAACCGTCTCCTGCCAAGACTGGAGGATGTAGCGACACCGCTTTTCAACGGCAATGCGCTCAAGGGCGGCGGTAGCGGCTTGGATGACAAGTTCGGGGCGATCGAGACTGACGGCAGTGGTCTCATCTAAATGTAGGAGCGGAGTCATCAGGGAAGCTTCTCCCGCTTCGGCGAGGCGATCAAAAAGATGGGTGACCAAATCCAGGTCCGTCAGTGGTGTTCCCGTCTCGGTGGGTGAAGGCAAGGGCCACTCAGCGGTATAGGGATCATCCGGTGCAGGCAGACCGGCACAGTGTTCTTCTTCAATGGCCAAGATTTGCCGCCACAGCCAGCGATGGTGGGAGAGGCTAAATTCAATCTCCCGTGCTTGCAGCGTTTGCCGAATCAGGGGGCGATATTCCCCACAGTGCAGATAGAGGCGCAGTAGCTGTTCTTCAGCCGCTTGACGCAAATTATAGTCCGCTGGACGTTGCCATTTTTGCGATCGCCCCTGCCAGCGCTGACCTCGCACCTGTTGCCGCAGCGATTCTTCGATGCGGAGGATAAAGCGACTGTCGTGGCGTCCCAGTAGCTCAGCACAGTGGTGAATGTAGTGACTGCGCAGTGTGGCATTGGGGAGTTTGCCCAAGAGTTCACTCAAGGCTTGGCTCGCCTGCTGAAATTGATCGCTTTGGTCGAGATCGTACTGCTGCAAGATGTTTTGGATTTGCCAATCGAGCCAGAGGGGCGCTTGATCTAAGAGGGTTTGGTAGCGATTGCGCCGTGCCTCTAAGGACTCCGCCGCATCCGTGAAAAAGTCAGCCGCATCTTTACCTGCTGGTAACGTGAGAATGCGCAGTCGCAGATCTCCCCGATAGGCCAAATCCGCAGCCTCGCCAATGGCGCGATCGGCAGCCCGCTGTCCCGCTTGATCCGCATCAAAGTTGAGAATAATTTGTTTCGACTCGGTATAGCGCAGCAGCAGTCTAATTTGGGCTTGAGTGAGGGCAGTGCCTAAACTGGCCACCGCTTGGGGAAACCCCGCTTGGTGCAATGCCATCACATCAAAGTAACCCTCAACCACAATGGCTTGATCCTTTTGGACAATGGCTTGCCGTGCCTTATCAAGGCCAAAGAGCAACTGTCCCTTGTTAAAAATGGGAGTTTCTGGCGAGTTGAGATACTTCGGCTCTTCGTTGCTCAGGGTACGACCGCCAAACCCCACCACCCGTCCTTGGGCATCCATGATCGGGATCATCAGGCGATCGCGAAAGCGGTCATAGTAGCCATCCCCTGTCCGCCGAGGCATAATCAAGCCCGCCTGTTCAACTAAAGCAGCAGGGTATCCCTTTTGCTCCACAAGATAGCTGTAGAGCCCTTGCCAACCCGCAGGGGCATAGCCCAAACGAAATTGTTGGATAGTCTCCTCTTGTAGGCGGCGTTGCTGTAAATAGGCTTGAGCCGCTTGGCCAATGGGCTGCCGCAGGGCGTGTTCATAGAAACTGGTGGCGATCGCCAGAATTTCGTACAGTTGCTCTTGCAGGGATAGCCGTGCCTGTAGTGCTTGTTTTTGCGCATTATCAAGGGTGCGCACTGGAATCTGATGGCGTTGGGCAAGGTCGAGCACTACCTCGGCAAAGGAGCGCTTTTGCAGTTCCATCAGGAACTTAATGGCATTGCCCCCGGCACCGCAACCAAAACAGTAGTAAAACCCCTTCAGGGGGCTGACGGTAAAACTGGGGGTTTTTTCCTCGTGAAACGGACAACAGCCCACATATTCTTGCCCACGCTTGCGTAGGACAACGTGCTCGGCCACCACATCCACAATGTTGACCGTTTGGCGCACAGCCTCAATCGTATCGGGGTGTAGGCGAGGAATTTCCATAGATTACCAGTCTAATCGATCCTCTCAATCAGATGTTTCCCTCTTGAGAATTCAACGATTCCTAAGGATGTTGCAAGCTCTTAACTCAAGCAGCCAAGGGCGATTGAGCTTCGCTAGGATGTTGACGGTGCCTTTGTTAGGCGCAGAGGCAGTCCTTGACGCCACAACTGTTCATATTAGGGAGCAAACGTTCATGAGTACCAGCCGCAAACGACTGGGTGTGTTCACCAGTGGCGGAGATTGCCCAGGTCTGAATACGGCCATCCGTGCTATTGTTGCCCATGCCACCTTAAGTTACGGTTGGGAAGTGCTTGGCATTCTCCACGCTACCCAAGGGCTAATGGAGCGCAAAGCAATCCCCCTAAATGCAGAAGGACTGGGGGGGATGGACGTGCTGCTCAACATGGGGGGAACCATTCTCGGAGCGATCAATAAGGGCGATACCCTTGGTCATGCCGATGAAGTCATTGCAGGGTACCATGAATTGGGCTTAGATGCCCTCATTGCCATTTGTGGCGATGGCAGCCTGAAAATTTTGCATCAACTGGCACAAAAGGGAAACTGGAACTTCCTAGCCATTCCAAAAACCATAGATAACGATGTCGCCTTGACCGATCGCGCCATTGGCTTTGATACGGCTGTTAACACTGTTGTCGAAGCCCTGAGTCGGATTACCTCCACCGCCGCTAGCCATGATCGGGTGTTTGTGGTGGAAGTGATGGGGCGTACCGCTGGTCACTTGGCGCTGTATTCGGGGATTGCGGGGGGCGCTGATATTATCCTGATTCCAGAAATTCCCTACTCCATTGAAGGCATTTGCCAGCACCTCCAGAAGTTGCGCGATCGCTGGGGACGCAAATTTGCCCTCATTGTCGTTGCCGAGGGCGCCAAACCCCTAGAGCAGGACGCCAACCATTGCCATCATGCCAGTATCGCCCACTATATTGCCGATAAAATCGTCCAGCACAGTCCTATCCCCATTGAGCTAAGGGTCTCAGTGTTGGGTCATATTCAACGCGGGGGTGCCCCGATGGCCATGGATCGGCTACTGGCAGCAGGGATGGGTAATACTGCCGTGGATCTCGCCGCCCAAGGGACATTTGGTCGGATGGTGGCATGGCAGGCAGGGCAAGTTGTCACCGTTCCCATTGCCGAGGTGGTTGCTAAATGCCCGCGCCACGTGGATCCCGATAGCTTTTTGATTCGCACTGCCCAAGGCTTGGGCATTTATGTTGGCGATAAGCCGATGTTGCCCTACGTGGATCCTATCCTCTGCCGCAATGAGGTGATTTGTGCGATCTAAGCGCCAGCTAACGCATGATCCGCAAGGGGCACCCCACTAAGGCTAAAGGCTCGTGCGTCCGTAATACGGACACGCACCAGTTGTCCCCGCAAGGTCTCAATATCGCCGGGCAGGTAGGTGAGGCGGTTGCCATCGGTACGACCATAGACTTGTTTCGGATTCTTGGGATTGACTCCCTCCACCAGCACTACCTCTTCTCTCCCCAAGTAGCGTTGGGAGCGATCGCTAGCGATCGTCGCCACTAAATGATTCAGCCGTTGGAGGCGATCTTCTTTAATCTCTTCCGGTACTTGATTCTCCCACGTGGCCGCTGGCGTATTGGGTCGGGGAGAATAGGCTGCCGTGTTCAGTTGATCAAATCCCACCTCCGCCACCAGATCCAGCGTGCGCTGGAATTGTTCTTCCGTTTCGCCGGGGAAACCCACAATGGCATCGGCACTAATAGAAGCATCGGGCATATAGCGGCGAATGGTTTCAATGATTTGCAGATAGCGCTCGCGCGTATAGCCCCGTGCCATTGCCTTGAGAATCTCATTATCCCCCGACTGAAAGGGAATGTGGAAATGCTTACACACCTTGGGAAGTTCGGCACAGGCGCGGATCAAGCGCTCTGTAAAGTAGCGGGGATGGCTGGTGGCAAAGCGAATCCGCTCAATCCCTGCCACATCATGGATGTAATAAAGCAAATCGGTAAACGTGTGCTGGCGTCGCCCCTCTGGGGTAATTCCCGGCAAATCGCGACCATAAGCATCAATGTTTTGGCCGAGGAGCGTCACTTCCTTGTAGCCTTGGGCCGCTAGCTCCTCAATTTCAGCGCGGATTGCTTCGGGGCGGCGAGATTGCTCCTGTCCCCGTACCCCCGGCACCACACAGTAGGTGCAGCGTTCATTACAGCCATAAATGACATTCACCCAAGCGGTGACCGTGCTATCACGGCGGGGTTTGGTAATGTCCTCAACAATGTGCAGTGGTTCTGTTGCCACCACTTGCTGCCCTTGCCACACTTGCTCCAGCAGCTCGCCAAGACGATTGGCATACTGTGGCCCCATGACCAGATCGACTTCGGGGACTCGCCGCAGCAGTCGCTCCCCCTCCTGTTGAGCCACACAACCAGCCACAATCAGCGTTAGATTGGGGTCTTGATGCTTGCGCTTAGCCTGCCGCCCTAAATAAGAATAGAGCTTTTGCTCCGCGTTTTCGCGAATCGTACAGGTGTTGTAGAGCAGCACATCGGCCTCATCCGGTTCAGGAACCGGTTCTAAGCCCATTGCCTCCAAGACTCCGGCCATGCGCTCAGAGTCGGCTTTGTTCATTTGACAGCCAAAGGTGGTGATGTAGTAGCGGCGTGGCATTCCCGTGAAGTGCCCCTATACGTCCGTCACATCGTTGGTGGCATTGTTGGTGGGGTTGGTGTCATTGGCGCTGCTTTCTTCCGCAGGCGCGGCAACTTTGACCATGGCATGGCGCAACACGCGATCGCCCAGCATGTACCCCCGCTTGAGTTCTTCAAGCACTGTGCCTTCGGGGTGTTCATTCGTAGCTTCCCGCAGCACCGCCTCGTGGAGATTGGGATCAAAGGGCTTGCCTTTGGCTTGCATCGCCGAAACGCCAATACGCTTGAGGCACTCCACTAGTTGCTTGTAAACCCCCTGATAGCTGCGGTGGATTTTTTCTTCCGCCTCTGTTTCCGTTTGAATGTGGGTGCGGGCTAGCTCAAAGCTATCCACCACAGGCAGCAAATCAGCAATGACACTGCACTTAATCTGTAGCTCTAGTTCCTCTTTTTCCCGCTGGGTGCGTTTGCGGAAGTTTTCAAAGTCAGCGGCAAGGCGCATGTATTGGTTATTGCGCTCCTCTACGACCTGCGAAAGTCTGGCGTTAGCAGCTTCAAGGGCAGCAACTTTCTCTAGCAAATCCGCTGCATCCGCAGGAGTTTCTGTCGTAGAGGTGGCTTCAGGCGCTTGACCCTCTTCGCTTGTAGTGGCCTCTGCATGATTCTCAAGGACATTGGGGGTCATTTCGCCTTCTTGGGCTTCAGCAGCAGGATTGGTTAAGGTTTCATCACTCATAGGTTGACTCAGGTTATGCCCTTTAGACTGTAGATTGCGCACTGCTGTGCGTTCAATGGTTTTAGCCTATCACTTCCCCCATTGTATCAATAGGGGCGAGGCATCCGTCGATTACGGACTTCTCTACACCTATTGCAGGATTATGCCTGAAGGGAAACAATAAATACTACTCTCTGCTCTAGAGATACTACTCTGAGAATGTCTGAAACTCAGCTCATGGGTCCTAGCCATTAACGATGGAAAATTTTCCTAAAACAAGGTCAAAGGTGGGTCTTCATGTCCTTTAGAGCTATTGGTGCATAGAGATTCGCCTATTGAGGAACTCGAAAATCTCTGGCACGCTGCCCTTGGTCAGGGGATCGCTGCTGCGATATGATAACAGAAGCCCTGCTACCTCACAACTTCTGATAAATTTTCTGTCTTTAGGAGAGCTTGCAATGACAACGGCTACCGCTACACCAGCGCTGGACTACCGCAGCGATCGCTACAAGGATGCCTACAGCCGCATCAACGCCATTGTCATTGAAGGTGAGCAGGAAGCCCACGACAACTACATTGATTTAGCCAAGCTGCTGCCGCAGCATCAAGAGGAACTCACCCGTCTTGCCAAGATGGAAGCCCGCCACAAAAAAGGGTTTGAGGCCTGTGGTCGCAACCTGAGCGTGACCCCAGATATGGAATTTGCCAAAGCCTTCTTTGAAAAACTGCGCGGCAACTTTCAAGCGGCACTGGCAGAGGGGAAAATTGCGACTTGTCTGCTGATTCAAGCTTTGATCATCGAGTGCTTCGCGATCGCGGCCTACAACATCTACATCCCCATGGCAGATCCCTTTGCCCGCAAAATTACTGAGGGCGTGGTCAAGGATGAGTACACCCACCTCAACTTTGGCGAAGTCTGGCTAAAGGAAAACTTTGAGAACGTCAAAGGAGAACTTGAAGAAGCCAATCGTGCCAACCTGCCCTTGGTCTGGAAAATGCTCAACCAAGTGGAAGCCGATGCCAAAGTGCTGGGCATGGAAAAAGACGCCCTCGTGGAAGACTTCATGATTCAGTACAGTGGTGCCCTAGAAAATATCGGCTTTACCACCCGTGAAATTATGAAGATGTCAGTTTATGGCCTAACTGCGGCATAATGGTGGCTTAATCTATCGTTACATTTCAGTCACCACACCCTTTGTATGTTTGGATTAATTGGTCATCTGACGAATCTGCAGCACGCCCAAACTGTTGCCCATCAGTTAGGTTATCCCGAATATGCCGATCAGGGCTTGGATTTTTGGTGTATGGCACCGCCACAGATCGTTGATGAAATTACGGTGACGAGCGTAACGGGCAAAACTATCTATGGCAAGTACGTCGAGTCCTGCTTCTTGCCGGAAATGCTAGCTAACCAGCGGGTGAAGGCGGCAACTCGCAAGATCATTAATGCCATGGCTCATGCCCAAAAGCACGGTATTGACATTACGGCGTTGGGCGGCTTCTCCTCGATTATCTTTGAGAACTTTGATCTGCAGAAAATCTCCCATGTTCGCAATATCGAGCTGGATTTTCGCCGCTTTACTACGGGTAATACCCACACTGCCTATATCATCTGCCAACAAATTGAGCAGGCAGCACCGCAGGTGGGAATTGATTTGCGTCAGGCCACTGTTGCCGTTTGTGGGGCTACAGGGGATATTGGAAGTGCGGTGTGTCGCTGGCTGAACACCTGTTTGGATGTGCAAGATCTCTTATTGGTGGCTCGAAATCGCGATCGCCTGCTGGCGCTTCAGGCGGAATTGGGACGCGGAAAAATTCTAGACCTAATGGATGCCTTGCCCCTTGCCGATATTGTGGTTTGGGTGGCCAGTATGCCCAAGGGAGTTGAGCTGAGCGTTGAGCAGTTAAAACGTCCCTCGCTAATGATTGATGGCGGCTACCCCAAAAATATGGGCACTAAAATTCAGCATCCGGAGATTCATGTCCTCAATGGGGGCATTGTCGAGCACGCCCTCGATATTGACTGGAAAATTATGGAAATTGTGAATATGGATGTGCCCTCGCGGCAGATGTTTGCCTGTTTTGCCGAGGCCATGCTGTTAGATTTTGAGGGCTGGCACACGAACTTTTCGTGGGGGCGCAATCAAATCACGGTAGAAAAGATGCAGCAGATTGGTGAAGTCTCCCGCAAACACGGATTTAAGCCCCTACTGTTAAACCCTCAGTAAAACCAAAAGGAACCCAATCGCCTATGGCAAACGAACGTCGCACGCTTCTGTTGGAGTTTGAAAAGCCCCTTGTGGAGCTAGAAGCTCAAATTCAGCAGGTGCGAGATAAGTCCTCAGAGTTTGGTGTTGATGTCTCAGAGCAACTCCGTGAGTTGGAGGAGCGCGCCAAGCAACTGCGCTATGAAATTTTCAGTAAGCTGACGCCGGGGCAAACTCTGCAGGTGGCTCGCCATCCGCGCCGCCCCAGTACATTGGATTACATCCAAGCCATTAGCGAAGAGTGGATTGAACTCCACGGCGATCGCCGAGGCAGTGATGATCCGGCCATTGTCGGGGGTATTGGTCGCCTCAATGGTCAACCGGTCGTGATGCTGGGGCAGCAAAAGGGTCGCGACACCAAGGATAATGTGGCTCGCAATTTTGGTATGGCCTCGCCGGGGGGCTATCGCAAGGCGCTGCGTCTGATGGAGCACGCCAACCGCTTTCAAATGCCTATCCTGACGTTTATTGATACACCAGCAGCTTGGGCAGGGGTGGATGCCGAAAAGTTTGGCCAAGGGGAAGCCATTGCCTACAATCTGCGGGAGATGTTTCGCTTTGAAGTACCGATCATCTGCACCGTGATTGGCGAAGGCGGGTCTGGCGGTGCCTTGGCCATTGGGGTGGGCGATCGCCTGCTGATGTTTGAACATGCCGTCTATAGTGTGGCACCTCCGGAAGCCTGTGCCGCGATTCTCTGGCGCGATGCCCAAAAGGCGCCCCAAGCGGCAGAAGCCCTGAAAATTACCGCTCGCGATCTCCTGAAGCTAGGGATTATTGACGAAATTGTGCCAGAACCCTTAGGGGCAGCTCACAATAATCCCGTGGAAGCAGCAGAAAACCTGAAAGCGGCGCTAGTGCGCAACTTAGCCGAAGTCCAAGCCCTCAGTAGTAGTGAGCGGCGCGAGTTGCGTTACCAGAAGTTCCGGCGCATGGGAGTCTTTAGTGAAACGGTATGACCCAACAAGTCTTAATCACGGGAGCCAGTAGTGGTATTGGGGCAGCCACAGCCATTGCCTTTGCCCAAGCGGGGTTTAATGTGGTGCTGTTGGGGCGATCGCCAGCTAAACTGGCGGCTGTGCATGCCCAAGTGGTGGCCTGTGGGGTTGAAGCCCATACCTTTAGCGTCGACTTTAGCGATCCTGCACCCCTGCGATCGCGCCTTGACGAGATTCTGGCGAGGGTGGGGGAGGTGCATGTGCTGGTGAATAATGCCGGCATCGCAAGAACCGCGCCCCTCATTGATCAACCCTTGGCGGACTGGCAGCAAATTCTTAACGTCAACCTCACCAGTGCCTTGATTTGTTCCCAAGCAGTACTGCCGCAACTGCGATCTCGCCAGTGCGGTACGATAGTAAATGTTGTTTCAATTGCTGGCCGCCAAGTTTTTCCCGACTGGGGCGCCTACTGTGTCTCGAAGTTTGCCCTCATGGCCTTGACCAAAACAATGGCGGCTGAAGAACGCGCCCACGGTATCCGCGTGATCGCCATCTGTCCTGGCGCCGTTGATACCCCCATTTGGGACGATGTCGCTGGCGACTTTGACCGCACGGGGATGCTCACCCCCGAACACGTTGCTAACACAATTTTGTACACGACTCAACTGCCGCAAACGGCCTTTGTTGAAGAGCTAGTGGTGATGCCCCTTAGCGGAACCGTCTAGGCTCCCTTTGTCCTTCACTTGTCACGCTTTCTATGACAACGTTCAACATGCCCGATTCAATCATTAACGGTAAAGCGACCCCTTCGGCAATTCTGCCCGATCGCAACACGCACCAAGGCAAAGAAGCGATTCCCCACCCACCCCCTCCAGATGTCGCCAAGGAAGAAATCATGGCGGCAGTGCGCACGATTTTGCTCAATGTGGGTGAGGATCCCGATCGCGAGGGATTGCTCAAAACCCCCAAGCGGGTCGCCGAAGCGATGCAATTTCTCACCAGTGGCTACAGTCAATCCCTGGAAACCCTTGTCAACGGGGCGATTTTTGATGAAGGCCACGACGAAATGGTTTTGGTGCGCGACATCAACTTCTTTAGCCTTTGTGAGCATCACATGTTGCCTTTCATTGGCAAAGCCCATGTGGCCTATATTCCTAACCAGCGGGTGATTGGCCTCAGCAAATTGGCACGCATTGTGGAAATGTACGCACGGCGGCTACAGGTGCAGGAGCGCCTGACCCGGCAGGTGGCCGAAGCCATTGAAACGGTGCTTGATCCAAAAGGCGTGGCGGTGGTCATGGAGGCCAGCCACATGTGCATGGTGATGCGCGGTGTCCAAAAACCCGGCTCTTGGACAGTCACCAGTTCAATGCTGGGAGTCTTCCGTGAGGATCAAAAGACCCGTGAGGAGTTTCTCAATCTAATTCGCCATCAGCCGAATTTCTAGGCCGTATCTGGTGGGGGCGATCGCTTGTCGCCCTAGGTTCTAGGCCCCTTAGGCTAGGATAGGGAATAGTAGAATCCCCCTGAGACTATGGGACAATCCCGCTACCGTGGAATCAACGACCCGCAAGTGCAGCCCCGGCCAAGTTTCTTAAGCGTGGGGATGGCCTATCTCCTCTGGTGTGCCAGCCTAATGGGACTCTGCGGCCTGCAGCGCTTCTATGTGGGCCAGCCAATGATGGGTCTGTTCTACCTGATTACCTTTGGCTTTTGTGGTGTAGGTCAATTCATTGACCTCTTTTTGATTCCGAGCATGGTAGAGCAGCGCAACACCTACTTGCGGGGACGTTATCTGATGGCCCTAGAGGTAAGTTATCTAGCAAGAGCGCAGGAAACCGAACCCAATTCAACCTCCATCACCCCCATGCAGCGTTTACTCCAAGTGGCTAAGGAACAGGGTGGAGTGCTCTCTGCGGCTCAAGCGGCCCTTCATACCGGTTTTGATGCTAAGCAAATTGAGGAGCTACTGTTTGAGGCTCAGCGGCTGGGCTACGCCTATGTGTTTAATGATCCAGAAACGGGCGCAGTGCGCTATCGCTTTGATGTCTAGTTCATGCCACGGTTAGACGATTTTCAACCCATGGGGGCGATCGCCACCACTGCCCAAGGGCTGACCCAACTGCAACGCCTTGTGGAGAGCGGCATTCCTCTCACGATTTGGATTCCCCCCCACTTAGAATCTGCTCCTTGTAGCGTGCAAACCTACCATCGCCCCTTGGCAAGCCATTTGCAAGAGCACTGGAGTCACTATCGGGCTTGGATTTTTACCCTAGCCTGCGGTGCGGTGGTGCGGTTAATCTCCCCCCTGTTGACCCACAAAAGACAGGATCCAGCAGTCTGTGTCCTTTCTGAGGATGGCCAATGGATCGTGAGTTTGTTAGGCAGTCATGGCGCTGGGGGCGATCGCCTGTGTCAAGTTCTGGCAGCGGCAATTGGTGCAACACCAATTCTCACGGGGGCAAGTCATGCCCAGGGTTACTTTGCTGTGGATACCTGGGGGATAGCCTTGGGGTGGCAACGGGGAGCGGGAGACTGGAATGCGATCGCCAGCCAACAGGCTCAAGGAAAACCGCTGCACGTCTATCAAACCTGTGGGAGTTCTTGCTGGCGTACGGGTCTCAGCTCAGACCACTCCCTTGAGTTTGTCAGCACCCCACCCCTAGAAAATGCCGTTTGGATTACGGAAAAAGCGTTGCCTCCCTCTCTGACCTCAGGTGTGGCTTGGCATCCACGGGTACTGTGGCTGGGCATTGGCTGTGAACGGGGAACCTCGGCAGCCCTGATCCAGCAGGCGATTGATCAGACCCTTGCCCAAGCCGGCTTAAGCCCGCTGGCGATCGCCGGCCTTGCCAGTATTGATCGCAAATCCGATGAGGCAGGTTTATGTGAAGTCGCTAGGCAGCACCATTGGCCAACCCGTTGGTTTACTGCTCAAGAATTAGCCCGCATTGCTGTACCTACCCCCTCAGCAATTGTGGCGGCAGAAATGGGCACCCCCAGTGTGGCTGAAGCCGCAGCCATGTTAGCAAGCAATGGGGGCAATTTAATCGTTCCCAAGCAGATCTTGCGGCAAGGGGGTGAACCCGGTGCGGTGACGATCGCCATTGCCCAATCGGAGCGGGAATTCATTCCCCGCCTAGGCGCCCTTAGCCTCATTGGCACTGGGCCGGGGGCATTGGATCAACTCACGTTAGCAGCCCGCTCTGCCCTATTGGCTGCTGACATTCTCATTGGCTATGAGCTGTACTTGAACTTGCTGGCTCCGCTGCGGCGACCGGGACAGATGGTTGCCGCCTATGCCATTACCCAAGAGCGACAGCGTGCCCAAGAGGCAATTACTCTCGCCCAGTGGGGACTCAATGTCGCTGTGGTCTCTTCGGGGGACTGTGGCATCTATGGCATGGCGGGTCTTGTACTGGAGCTACTGGCAGAGGCAGGGATTAGCGATCTCCCAGTGGAGGTGTTTCCGGGAGTGAGTGCTGTGAATGCCGCTGCCGCTCGGGTAGGGGCGCCCCTGATGCACGATTTTTGTACGATTAGCCTGAGCGATCGCCTGACCCCTTGGCCAGTCATTCAGAAGCGCCTGCGGGCGGCGGCAGAAGCGGATTTTGTGACGGCTCTTTATAACCCCCGTTCGCGCGATCGCCAGAAGCAATTAGTGGAAGCCAAGGCAATTTTTTTAGCATATCGTTCACCCCACACCCCCGTGGCGATCGTCCGTGCCGCCTACCGACCTGAAGAGCAGATTACCTTAACGACGCTTGGCGCATTTCAACCAGAAGCAGTGGATATGTTCAGCTTAGTACTGATCGGCAATGCCAGCACTCGCCGCTTCCACGATTGGCTCATTACCCCTCGCGGCTATTTGGCAACTCTAGAGCAAGCCTGCCCGAGCGAGTAAGCTAAAGCAAGCCCAGTTGACAATACTGAGGGCGATCGAGCCCAACAGGGCACTCCAAAAGCCATTGCGTAGTCTAAAGCCATCCACAAGGGCTGCCGCAAGGGCAAAAATGGCGGCATTGATAATCAGCGCAACCAAGCCAAATGTCAGAAAAATAAAGGGGAAGGCAAAGAATTTTAGGATAGCTCCCAACGTGGCATTCAGCAAACCAAAAACAATCGCCGACCACAACGCTGTGGTGAAATTATCAATTTCCACGCCCAAAAATGAGAGGCGCGACACAATAAACAAACTAATGCTGGTGACAATCCAAGTAATAAGTAAACCCCACATATGCAACTCCTCACAACATTAGACAATGATCAAGAAGAAGGGGAATACTGGTACCCCAAAGGCTACGCTAAACCAGTAGCTAATCAGGCTCAGGAAAAGACTCAGTAGTAGCGAGAGAGACAGCGACCACAGCAAATGGGAGGTAAGCTCCTGCACCCTTTGCCATAAGGAATCAAAAGGTACATCTAGCACATGGCCATTGCCAGACACCAGTACAGGGGCTTGAGACATCGCACCATCCTTTAGCAGCGCTGCCTTTATTTTAGGACAGAGGCGAGAAGGTAACGTTTTGAGACATAAATTCTTGTTAAGCTATGTGCCGTTAGAATCTGGGGCGATAATGGAGATAGAGCGCGATGCACTGAGGTCAGCATGGGACAAGGTTGGCAAGTGGGGCGTGTCTTTGGCATTCCCCTCTATATTGATCGGTCGTGGTTTCTGGTGATTCTGCTGTTTGCTTTTCTCAATGGCAGTGACTGGCAGGCCACGTACCCGCAGTGGGGAGTACTGGTATGGCTAATGGGATTTGTGGTTTCCCTGCTGTTGTTTGCCTCAGTATTGCTCCATGAATTGGGGCACAGCTTGGTGGCGCGCTCCCAAGGGATTACCGTGCGCTCAATTACCCTCTTTCTCTTTGGCGGCATGGCGGCCATTGAACGGGAATCCAATACCCCCGGTCAAGCTTTTCAAGTGGCGATCGCGGGGCCTTTGGTGAGTTTTGCCCTTTTTGCCCTGTTGCAAGGGGCAGCCGTGGTACTGCCGGCAGATCATCCCCTCCATGAACTGGTGCTCTATCTGGCCAATATCAACTTTGTCTTGGGGGTTTTTAACCTCTTGCCGGGACTTCCCCTCGATGGTGGCCAAGTGCTCAAGGCAGCCGTTTGGAAATTGACCGGCAATCGCTTTCAAGGGATGCGCTGGGCGGCGCGATTGGGACAAGTATTGGGCTGGTTGGCGATTAGTTTTGGACTGTTTGTGACCCTCCTTGGGAGTGGCAATGGGCTGTGGTTGGGTCTATTGGGGTGGTTTGCCCTACAAAACGCCACACTCTACCATCGCCTCAGTCAACTCCAAGAAGCATTGGTTACCCTGACGGCGGCGGATGCCATGACACGGGATTTTCGCGTGATTGAGGGAACGCTATCGCTGCGGGAGTTTGCCGATCGCTATCTCCTGCTGGCCGATCGCCAGCCCACAGCCTACTTTGTTGCCACCGATGGCCGCTACCGGGGCTATTTAGATTCCCAAGCCCTGAACCATGTGGAGCGCAGCCGCTGGGAAGTGACGCCAGTCGAAGAGTTAGCTGTTCCTCTGCGGGCGATCGCCACCGTCAAAGAAACCGATTCCCTCGCCAAGACAGTTTGCACCCTAGAGGAGCAGCAGCAGCGTTTTGTTACGGTTTTAACCCCTGCGGGTGCGGTGGCTGGCGTCATTGATCGCGGCGATATTCTGCTGGCTCTGGCCAAGCAATTGCACTGGCAACTGGGGAAACAGGATATTCAACGCCTCAAGCGAGAAAAGCATTATCCCCCTGAACTGCAATTGTTGGAACTGGCAAAAACAGCGATGAACTGACGCGCCCTGGAGGACTCGAACCCCCGACATCCGGTTTTGGAGACCGACGTTCTACCAACTGAACTAAGGACGCAAGGCTATTTACAGAGGGCGATCAAACCGTGCCTTAATGCGCGAGGCTTTACCCACGAGGTTGCGCAGGTAGTAGAGTTTGGCACGGCGGACTTTACCCCGCTGAATTACTTTTATACTATCAATTCGCGGCGAATGTAGCAAAAAGACACGCTCAACGCCCACACCTTGAAAGACCCGGCGCACCGTGATTGTGCGATTAATCCCCGTACCGCGCATGGCAATCACGTCCCCTTCATAGGGTTGGACGCGCTCTTTACCCCCTTCTTGAATTTTGACTCCAACCCGAACGCGATCGCCCACATGAATCACGGGCAAGTCAGTCTTCATTTGCTCCGCTTCAATCGAGCGAATAATGTCTTGGGCGTTCATGACAGTTCCTTAACTCGCAATCTCTTAGCATACCCTAAGCATTTAGACTTGTCTAGGCCAATTTTTGGGTTTGCACATCGCCAAGGGTGTATCCCAAGCTCAGCAGCATCCGCCGTAGCAGGGGTAAGCTCAAGCCAATGACATTGCTGGGAGTACCAACAATTTTCTCGACAAAGGCGCCACCTTGGCCATCAAGGGCAAAGCAACCCGCACAGGCAAGGGGTTCACCCGAAGCGACATAGGCCGCAATCTCCGCATCGCTAATATCTGCAAAAACGACTTGGGTAGACTCCACCTCAACACAGGTGCGGCCCTGCCCCAGATCAATCAAGGCATGACCAGTGAGCAGCTCTCCTGTTTGGCCGCGCATTTGTTGCCAGCGGGCGATCGCCACCTCTGGCGAGGCCGGCTTACCGTGAATTTCGCTGCCAAGAACTAAGACAGAATCACAGCCCAAAATTAAGGCAGGGGGAGAGCAGCTTCGAGCTACCGTCTCTGCTTTACACCGTGCCAGTAAGCGCACCAGTTCTGTCGGTGTTGTTGCCTGAATCACTGATTCATCAAAGTGACTGGGTTGAATGATTGGCTCAATACCGATTTGTTGCAGTAATTGGCGGCGGGCAGGGGAGGCAGAAGCAAGGATAAAGGGCACCATAGCACTGTTTGCAAAGTCACCAAATCTTCATGATCTCATATTGAAATTATTAAAACTGCATGCACTAAGCCATTGAGGACTTATTATCTAGGTGTTGCGTCTGGAGCCAAACAAATGACCAGTGCGGCCTACACCTACACGCCCCCCGGCGGATTGCCCCAGGATGCGCCGTTACCCGATCACTTTTTGCCCTATAAAACGCTTCAGTCCTTACCGGAAATATGGCCTCTTTTGGCGCACCGCCATGGCGATGTGGTGGCGCTTGATGCTCCCTACGAAAACCCGCCAACTCGCATTACCTACAGTGAGCTTTATCAACGCATCCAACGCTTTGCCGCTGGTCTCCAAGCCCTGGGTGTTGCTGCGGGCGATCGCGTGGCCTTATTTGCGGACAATAGTCCCCGCTGGCTGATTGCCGATCAAGGCAGCATGATGGCCGGTGCCATTAATGTCGTGCGCAGTGGGACTGCTGACGCCCCAGAGCTTCTCTACATTTTGCGTGACAGTGGTTCAACCCTCCTACTGATTGAAAACTTGGCTACCCTGCGCAAGCTCCAAGAGGGTTTAGCAGATACACAGGTGGCAACGGTTGTTCTCTTGAGTGCCGAACCCCCAGAACTTGAGCATTTTCCCCTGCGGCTTTTGAACTTTGGCCAAGTCTTTACCGAAGGACAATATGGCACCGTGCGGGCGGTAGCCATTACCCGCGATGACTTAGCAACGCTGATGTACACCTCTGGTACCACGGGGCAACCCAAGGGCGTAATGGTCACCCATGGGGGGTTACTGAGTCAAATCGTCAATCTTTGGGCCATTGTGCAACCGCAGGTGGGCGATCGCGTCCTCAGTATCTTACCTATTTGGCACGCCTACGAACGGGTGGTTGAGTACTTTCTCTTTGCCTGTGGCTGTAGCCAAACCTACACCAACCTGCGCCACTTCAAGAATGACTTAAAACGTTGCAAACCCCACTACATGGTTGCGGTACCGCGCATCTGGGAAGGCTTTTATGAAGGGCTGCAAAGGCAACTGCGGGATGCCCCGCCCCTCAAACGATACCTTGCCCAGTTTTTCCTCAGTGTCGGCCAGCAATATGTCCTGCAACGGCGACTGCTTACAGGGCTGAGCCTAAACAACCCCCATCCCAGCCGTTGGCAGAAATTTCTTGCCCGCCTGCAAACCTTCTTCCTGAAGCCCCTCTACGCAGTGGGGGAGAAGCGGGTCTATAGCAAAATTCGCGAAGCCACGGGCGGTGAAATTAAACAGGTGATCAGTGGTGGCGGTGCCCTCGCTCCCCATCTGGATACCTTCTATGAAGCCATCAACCTAGAAGTGCTGGTGGGCTATGGCCTCACGGAAACGGCGGTGGTGCTGACTGCTCGCCGCTCTTGGGCAAACCTGCGCGGATCCGCGGGTCGTCCCATTCCTGATACCGCCATCAAGATTGTAGATCCAGAAACCAAAGCTACGGTTGAGTTTGGTCAAAAGGGACTGGTGATGGCTAAAGGGCCGCAGGTGATGCGCGGCTACTACAACAAGCCGGAGGCCACTGCTAAAGTACTGGATGCGGAGGGTTGGTTGGACACGGGGGACTTGGGCTACCTCACCCCCAACGGCGATCTGGTACTAACGGGGCGGCAAAAGGACACTATTGTGCTGAGCAACGGTGAAAATATTGAACCACAGCCCATTGAGGATGCCTGTGTGCGCAGCCCCTACATTGATCAAATCATGCTCGTGGGACAAGATCAAAAGGCGCTAGGTGCGCTGATTGTGCCCAATTTGGAGGCGCTAGAGCAGTGGGTGGCTGCCAAGGGGTACCGACTGGCCTTGCCTAACCGACCGGCACCGACGGGCAGTGGTGAACTGGTGACGCTGGAGAGTAAAGTGATTATTGATCTCTACCGTCAAGAACTGTTGCGGGAAGTGCAAAATCGCCCTGGCTATCGCCCAGATGATCGCATTGCTACATTTCGCTTTGTCCTCGAACCCTTTACGATAGAGAATGGTCTTTTGACCCAAACCCTAAAAATTCGCCGTCATGTCGTGAGCGATCGCTACCGCGATATGATTAACGCCATGTTTGAGTAATCTCCATGACAGACCCTATGGACACAAAACTGCTCCTGCGGCGCCAGATTACAGTCAAAGCCATCGTGACACCTGAGTGGAAAGAGGATGCCCAAAGGCAGCTTCAAGCCCAACTGAATCAGGTGGATGGCCAAATTCAGCAGTTGGATTTTCAATTGCAGAAGGTGATTGAGGAGCTGCGCAAAAGTAGTGAAGCACCAGAGGCAATCAACCCCCGTATTCAGGACATTAAGGCGCAAGCCAACGACCAAAAAGCGCAACTTTTGCAGCAAAAAAATGTAATTCTGCAGCAACTGGATCAGGTGCAGCGCTTAGAAATGGGTCAGGAGGTAGATCAAGGTCAGGTAGATAATTTCTTCTATGTCACGAAAGGGGACAACCTGATCCAAAAAATGCAGGTGGAAATTCTCCTGCGCAACGGCGTCATCGAAGAAATTCGCGGCACGCTCTAACTTTTACCTTTCATTTCTAGTAAGTTTGACTCCCTCTCGATTGCCAACGAAGGATAGCAGCCTCTATGATTCGTGAACTGTTCATGCCCGCCCTTAGCTCCACCATGACCGAAGGGAAAATTGTCTCTTGGCTGAAATCTCCTGGCGATAAGGTGGCCAAAGGGGAAACCGTGCTGATTGTGGAATCTGACAAGGCCGATATGGATGTGGAGTCCTTCTACGACGGTTATTTGGCAGTGATTACCGTACCGGCTGGCGAAGTGGCACCCGTCGGCGCCACCATTGGTCTGGTGGCAGAAACAGAAGCAGAAATTGCTGAAGCACAGGCAAAGGCCAAATCCCTTGGGGCGGCGACAGGTTCTACGGCTGCTCCTTCTGCGGCTACAAGTAATGGCTCAGGAACAACCTCTGTCGCAGTAGCTTCTCCCCCTAGTGCTCCCACTGCGCCGACTGGACGGGTGATTGCTTCGCCGCGTGCCCGCAAATTGGCCAAGGAACACAAAATTGATTTGAAGACGCTTAAGGGAACGGGTCCCAATGGTCGGATTACCGCTGCCGATGTGGAAGCCTTGATTGGTGCGCCCGCAACTCCTGTTACACCAGTGGCGACGCCCCCTGCCCCTGTCCCCACAGCATCCACTGCCACGGCTCCAGTTGTGGCGAAAGAGGATTTGGTGCCCCTGACAACGCTACAAAATGCCGTTGTGCGGAATATGGTAGCCAGCCTTAGCATTCCTGACTTCCATGTGGCCTACACAATTACCACGGATGCACTGGATCGGCTGTACCAGCAAATTAAAGCCAAAGGGGTGACGATGACAGCTCTGCTGGCGAAGGCGATCGCCCTGACGCTGCAAAAACACCCCATTATGAATGCCTATTACACGGAGCAAGGGATTCAATACCGCCGCGACATTAACATTGCTGTGGCTGTGGCGATGCCGGGGGGGGGTCTGATTACACCGGTGCTGAAGAACGCGGATCAAATTGACATCTACAGCCTCTCTCGTACTTGGAAAGACTTGGTGGAGCGGGCACGCGCCAAGCAACTGCAACCCGAGGAGTACAGCACGGGCACCTTTAGCCTCTCGAACCTCGGCATGTTTGGCGTTGACTCCTTTGATGCCATTCTCACGCCCGGTCAAGGGGCGATTATGGCGGTGGGGGCATCGCGGCCGACGGTCGTTGCCACAGAGGATGGCCTGCTGGGGGTAAAACGGCAAATGAAGGTGAATCTTACCTGCGATCACCGCGTGATCTATGGTGCCGATGCCGCCGCTTTCCTTCAGGACTTGGCGAAACTGATTGAAACCAATCCCCAAGCACTGACGCTCTAGGCTGTGACTGCCCTGTTGGAAATTAGAGATCTGCATTTTGGCTATGGAGCAACGCCCTCGCTACTGCAAGGGATTGATCTGACCGTAAAGGCGGGCGATCGCCTTGGCATTATTGGTGACAATGGCTCTGGCAAAACCACACTCCTGCTTCTCTGTGCTGCTGTTCTCAAGCCACAGCGGGGAACGATTACCTGCTTGGGACAGTCAGTGGTGGCTGGACAGTTTCAACCAGCGGTGGGCGTTGTGTTGCAGCAGCCGGCGGATCAATTAATTGGCGCGACCGTGAGAGTCAGGATATCTCCATCCACTGGCGTTGTAATTTATGCTGCATCGTCGCATTTGGCTGTTGTTCTTTCTCTTCTGTTGGAGTTTGTGTTGGACGATTTGGCCCGTACAGGCGCAAAACTCAACGCTGATTCGCGGCGTTTGGCTGACAACCAATGATTTACCGATCCTGCGCGATCGCCCTCGCTTGGTGGCAACCCTCAATGAATTACAGCGGCTGAACTTCAACACCCTCTATCCTGTTGTCTGGAATGCTGGCTATGTGGGTTTCCCCAGTGCCACAGCGAGAAATCTAGGCATTCAGCCCTTTGTACTGCGGGGAATTCAGGGCTATGACATTCTCGCCGAACTCACCCAGCAGGCGCATTGTCGTAATCTCTTAGTCATTCCTTGGTTTGAATTTGGCTTCATGGTGCCGGAAACCTCAGAACTCGCCCTTGTCCATCCCAACTGGCTCACCCAAGGGGTCAATGGTCAAACGACTCGCTTGACGGCGGCCGGGGAAGTGGCGTGGCTCAATCCCTTTCATCCGCAAGTCCAAGAATTTCTCACCAATATTGTTCTTGAGGTATTGCGACAATACCCAGTGGATGGTGTGCAGTTTGATGACCACCTCAGCCTGCCCGTGGAGTTTGGCTACGATACCTATACCCGTGCCCTCTATCAGCAGGAAACCCAAAAGCCCGTTCCCGACAATCCCCGCGATCCGGACTGGATGCGTTGGCGCGCAGACAAACTCACCGCCTTTGTGCAAAGGTTGCGGCAGCGGGTAAAGCAGGAATTTCCCAATGCCATTTTTTCCGTTGCACCGACCACATTGCCCACCGCCTACCAAACATTTCTCCAAGATTGGCCACAGTGGGTCGCCCTTGGACTCCTTGATGAAGTGATTATGCAGGTCTATCGCTACAATCTTCCCAGCTTTGTGCAGCAGTTAACGCAACCGGAAATTCTGCATGCGCAAACCAAAATTCCCACTGCCGTTGGTGTCCTCACGGGACTGCGTACTAACCCTGTGCCCATTGAACTGGTGGATGCCAAGGTGGAAGTTGCCCTGCGATCAGGGTTCGGGGTGTCCTTTTTCTCCTTTGAGACCCTGTGGGGGCGAGGACCGGAACCCCGCGATCGCCGTCAAAACACGATTCTTTTTCACTTTCGCCAGCCCCTACCAAGGCGATTGTTTGCTCAAGCGTGTCCAAAGGCCTAGAGCTTACTGCCGCACTCTGGACAAAAGCGATGAGTAGAGATGGTTTTTGCCCCACAGTTGGCACAATAAATCAACTCGGCTGCTTTCTCAAGTACCTTGCGTTCCGGCAAACCGAGCATTTGGGAGTTGGGCTTACCGGGGGCGACCATTGGATAGCAGTTTTCATCGCGGGTGACATGGGCATCGAGGAGCACAGGGCCATCGTAAGCCAAAACCTCTTGGACAATCGCATCCAAATTGTGGCGATCTGTGACCCGTAGCCCCTTGACGCCGTAGGCCTCCGCTAGTTTCACAAAATCGGGCATCCCCTTGGCCATATTGGAATGGGAATAACGCTCCCCATAGAAGGCCTGCTGCCACTGCCGCACCATTCCCTGCCAGAAATTGTTAATAATCACCGTCTTGACGGCAATGCCGTACTGCGCCAATGTAGCCAACTCTTGGGAATTCATCTGGAAACTGGCATCGCCACTAATACAGATGACCTGCTGATCTGGTAATGCCACCTTCACCCCCATTGCTGCGGGCATGCCAAAGCCCATCGTACCTAAGCCCGCACTGGAAATCCACCGCCGAGGGCCATTTTTCAGAAATTGCGCCGCCCACATCTGGTGCTGACCCACATCCGTGGTGTAGTAGGCATCAGGCGCATGGCGACCAAAGGCAACAATCACCTCTTGAGGGGAGAGTTCACCGCTAGGCTGTGGCACGACAAGGGGATAGTCCTCTTTCCAGACTCTGATCCGCTCTAGCCATGCTTGGGTGGCAGGTTCCACAGGTTCCCCGCTGTCTTCAATGTGTTTGAGGATTTGCTGAAGCACGGGTTTAACACTGCCCACAATCGGCACATCGGGCACACGGTTTTTGCCTACCTCGGCAGGATCAATGTCAATGTGAATCACCTTGGCGCGGGAGGCAAATTCATCCAGCTTACCGGTTACGCGATCGTCAAACCGCGCTCCCACAGCAATCAGTAAATCACATTCACTGACGGCAAAGTTGGCATAGGCGGTGCCGTGCATCCCCAACATTCCCACAGAGAGGGGATGGGACTCAGGAAACGCCCCCTTACCCATGAGGGTTGTGGTCACCGGAATCTGGAATAGCTCTGCTAACCTGAGCACTTCCTCGTGGGCACCCGCGGTAATCGCACCACCTCCCACATAGAGCAAGGGTCGCTTGGCCTCACGGATCAGTTGAACGGCTTGGGCAATTTGACGGGCATTACCGCGAATCGTGGGACGATAGCCCCGCAGCTTGACTTGACCCGGCTCAATCGGTTCATACTCACAGACTTCTAGCCCCACATCTTTGGGAATATCCACAAGCACAGGCCCTGGCCGACCGGTGGTGGCAATGTAAATCGCTTCAGCAACAATCCGTGCCATGTCCTTGGCTGCACGCACGACGTAGGAGTGCTTGACAATCGGCAGCGTAATGCCAAAGATATCCGTTTCCTGAAAGGCATCGGTACCAATGGCAGAGCGAGGCACCTGACCTGTGATCACCAGCAGTGGAATGGAATCCATGTGGGCTGTGGCAATGCCTGTCACTAAGTTCGTCGCCCCCGGCCCTGATGTGCCAAAACACACCCCCACTTGACCTGTAGCACGAGCGTAGCCGTCAGCGGCATGGGCTGCCCCCTGTTCGTGACGCACCAGAATGTGCTGAATAATTCCCTTGGACTCAGCCCGGTACAGTTCATCGTAAATCGGTAAAATTGCTCCACCAGGATAGCCAAAAATATGCTTAACGCCGTGACGGCATAGGGTATCAATAAGAATGTATGCTCCAGTTGCTTGCACAGGCCAACCTCGTCAGGCAGTGGTGGTAGATGTTTCTAAATTCTAATTTTTCAATTAGGGTCTCGGCAAGGGCGCAAAGGCTTGAAAGCATTGAATCGTTGGCCTTGAACTCCTCAATGCTTAACATATCTTTGCAATTAAAGCTTTATCTTTCGGAAGCGCAAGCGGTGAGTTGCCTAAATGGACCTCCAAATGATTAAAACTTGTCAAAAATTCTAGTTCGGCAAAATCCGCATCAAGACTTGGCCATACTCAATGGGTTCAGCGTTTTGCACCAAAATTTCCACCACTTGCCCATTGACTTCAGATTCAATCTCGTTCATTAGCTTCATAGCCTCAATAATGCAGACTACTTGGCCTTTTCTGACTGTGTCCCCCACTTCCACAAAGGGGGGTTCGTCGGGAGCGGGGGCGCGATAAAAGGTGCCAACCATCGGCGCCACAATGTCCACGGTTTTGCGATTCCCAGGGGGGGGTGGCGGCTCAGGATCAGCTGGCATAGCTGGCGAAGGCGCAGGGGTGGGCGTGATGGTTGATGCAGGAGCTGGAGCCACAACCACAGGGGCGCTGCCACTGATCTGTTCACGCTTGCGGAGTTGAAGTTCCAGTTCGCCACTCTTGAGGTTGAGTTCGGTGACGCTGGTCTGGTCAAACATTAGTAGCAGTTCGCGTACTTGGTTGAGGTCAAGCTCCACACCCGTTACTCCTATTCGCGGCCAAGATACGTATCTGAGCGAGTATCAATGCGAATCCGCTCGCCTACGGAGATAAATAACGGTACCATGACTTGGGCACCGGTTTCGACAATAGCAGGCTTTGATCCACCGGTGGCCGTATCCCCTTTGACACCGGGATCGGTTTGCACCACTTCTAAAACAACGGAGTTGGGTAGCTCCACCTCAAGGACTTGCTCACCCCATTTGACGATATTCACTTCCATACCTTCCTTGAGATACTTGGCGCGATCGCCAATCTGGGCAGGCGTGAGGCGAGCCTCCTCATAGCTTTCCATGTCCATAAAGACATAGTCTTCGCCATCTTTGTAGGTATGCTGCATGGTGCGTTTTTCAAGGGTAGCTTGGGGGACGGTCTCGCCAGCGCGGAAGGTGCGCTCAATCACGTTGCCCGTTTGCACATTTTTAAGTTTGGTGCGCACAAAGGCCGAGCCTTTACCGGGTTTGACGTGCAAGAATTCGACGACTCGCCAGACGGCACCATCCAGCTCAATACTTACACCGGGGCGAAAATCATTACTGGAAATCATGTCCTACCGTGCAGTTCACCAAGCTATTATTGTAGCCTTGAGCGTTGCCGTTCCTAACACTGTTGAGCAGATTTCCCTAGAGCCAGATCCATTGGCACCCCTTGGAATTCCCAAAGGGCGATCGCCCCTGTAAATGCTAGACTAAGGAAGTGTGAACGATACGCCAAGGACAGTAACCATGGCTGCAACCCTTGAATTGAGTCAAGAAAACGTCGAAAAAGTCCTTGATGAACTCCGCCCCTATTTGATGGCCGATGGTGGTAATGTCGAACTCGTGGAAATTGAAGGACCTGTGGTACGACTGCGCCTACAGGGCGCCTGTGGTTCCTGCCCTAGTTCGACGATGACGCTGCGCATGGGTATTGAGCGCAAGTTGAAGGAAGCCATTCCAGAGATTGCTGAAGTCCAGCAGGTTCTTTAACCTAGCTGTCTGCTGGGGAGAGACAGAAAGTGGCGATCGCGATCAAGTTAACCCCGGAGGAGATCGATCGTTTAGACCTCTCTCCCCTGCAACAGTTCCTAGAACCCCTGATTACTGAGCGGCGACTGTTGGATTACCATCAAGCGCTGCGTTTTACAATTGACTATCCTCGGCCGGCGGATGAGCCTAACCTAGAGCTTTCGGAATTACCGTCGGTTCGCCTTTGGTTTATTCGTGCCGATGTCTGCTATCCGTGGCTACCCTACTTACTGGATTGGTCAGCAGGCGAGCTGGTGCGTTATGGGGCAATGCTGGTGCCCCACGAATTTCATCCCCAGCAGGGCATTATCTTCAATCCTCAAGCCCTTGATATTTTTGTGATGTCCAAAGTATTTGTCCTTTGGCAGTGGCTGCAGGCACAGGGGTATCCTGCGGCTGAAAAGATTAAGGGAATGGCGGCGATGTTTGGCTACGAGCTAGATAGAGAACTCTTTACATTGCTTCAGTCACACTCAAAACCGTTGAACGACAGTTTGAGAGGATCGAAAAAAGGTGAAGCATGACCTAAGTTTATAAGATGAAGTGATAGAAGGGATTCGCGATAGTGCCGTAGCGACAATGAATAGAGGGTTTGCGAGCTGGAAGTTTCTAGACAAGTG
>NZ_JBKBHZ010000001.1:0-278657 GCF_046299655.1 Thermosynechococcus sp. | reverse complement strand
TGCTACCTTTGCCGAAATTGACGCCAGTACCTATGATGCCTTAGTCGTGCCGGGCGGGCGAGCGCCAGAGTATCTGCGCCTCAACCCACGGGTACTAGAAATCACCAAGCACTTTGGCAAGACCCAAAAACCCATTGCCGCAATTTGCCACGGTCTGCAACTTTTGGCCGCAGCGGGGGTGCTTGTGGGTAAAACCTGTACCGCCTATCCGGCCTGTGGTCCTGAGGTGGTGAGTGCCGGGGGAAACTTTACCAGTGTGGCCGTAGATGCGGTGGTGGTAGATGGAAATCTTGTAACGGCGCCAGCTTGGCCTGCCCATCCGCGGTGGTTGGCGGCATTTTTAGAGCTTTTGGGAACCAAAATTAGTCATTAGGGTCACTAGGAAACTGTTTAGGATGCAGTGGCATGGCGATCGCCCTCAGCCAAATTGCCCAATATCTGCAACGGCACCAACTGAATTATCGGTTAAATCTGGCCAACCACCAAATTATCACGGGCGTCAATGGCGATCACCTTGAACGATTTATCGTCATTATTGAGCTAGAGGAGGGAGGTGAGTTTTTTAAGCTCTATGCCCCCAACCTTTTGCCGGGGATTAAAACCCACCGCTTTCGGGATGCCATTTTGCAAACCCTGCTGTGCATTTCGTGGCAAACCAAGATGTTGCAGTGGGAGTATGACCCCGAGGCGGGTGAAGTGCGGGCAATGATTGAATTCCCGATTGAGGACAGTACCCTTACCGAACGACAGTTTTTTCGCTGCTTGGGGGCACTGGTAGAAATTGTTGACAATACGGTGCCTCGGCTACGGCAGTTGGTGCAGGCCGAACCTCCCCCTCCAGATGCGGATCTGGCTATGGGGGAACGTCTCCTACTGACGATTCAGGAAGAGGCACCGGGGCTACTGGATCTCATTGCTCATGCCCTTGAGGCTCGTCGCCAGCGGAGTCAGATTAATTTAGATTTGGGGTAGGAGGCAGGGGGGCTTGCCGGGCATAGAAGCGGCCATGTTTTACTTCAATCAACCCCTGACACTTCTCACAACTAAAACGCCATTGCTTCCGTCGAGGAATTTTCAGCGGCTGATGACAATGGGGACACTCTCCTTGCCATACCTCCTCCTCAGCGAGCATGCACAGGCTGCCCACCAGCAGGGGTAGGCCAATAATCACTCCTAAAAGCGTGGCACAAAAGCCCAACCCCATGAGGATGCCCACTATTGCCGTTGCCCTTGTTAGGCCGTTGCGGGGCACCCTTTCCAGCGTTGGTGTGGTGTAAATTTCTGACTCGGAGGGGGGCGGCGGCGATGCTCTGGCTGTTTCAGATGGTGGGGTTTCTTGTGTCCTGTCTGCCTGAACTTGCGGCGCAGGCTCAGCCTCTAACCAAGGATCAACGAGGGGGGGATAGTCAACAGGTTCTTGAGCTTGGGGCGGAGCGTCGGCGGTGGGAGCAGAGGCGATCGCCCTCCCAGGCGAGGATTCAGCTTCAAAGGGCGTCTCAACTGGTGCACTGCTCTCAATTTCTAAGGTGTCTAGGGCGGCAAGGTCTTCAGGGGTCGGTTCTGGGAAGTTGTACTCTTCAATGCTGACTTGCGCTGGAGTAGCTTTAGAGAGTTCAGGAATCCCAGGAACACTTGCTTGGGCTTCTGGTGTTGTAATGCTCTCTTCTTGGGCTTCAAGCGGTTCTTCCACTGGGCTAGACAATGGTTCAACGGCAACTGTTGGGGCGGGCAATGCCCCTGAGAATTCACCAAGGGGGTCAGATTCAAGGGGGTTGCCCTGAAGGGTGGACAGATCAGAGGTGGGTTCCCCACGGTTGACATCTGGCAATTCAGAGGGGGTGTTGGAGTCAGAGGCAGTTGCCAAATTGGCTGCGCTCCTGTCTTCTTCCGTGGCAATTTCTGGAGGCTCCTCTGCGAAACTTTCTTGCAGCTCATTGATGGATTTTGCCACTGTCCCATCCCCCCCATTGGTAGCAACTGGCTCTGGGAGAGCGGCTACTTTGGGGGCAACAGTATCGCTATGTTCAGGTGTACTCTCTGCTGGAGTGGGCTGTTCCTTTTCTTGGGGCGATCGCGCCATCGTATCCTGACTTTCAGGGGTGGCAGACTCCTGTGAGGTCGTAAAAGCGGACATCAAATCCAGCAGCGTCGGTTCAGGGGGAGATGGCTCAGCGGTTTGTGACTCTGCGATCGCTGGCGGCGGGGGTTGAACTGCGGGTATGAGTTGTAATGAAAAATGACTTTCCCAGAGGGGAACGCCCAACACCCGTGACTCAATAAAAACCCGTTGAATCTTCGGCAAGTGCAATCTTTCCAAGGCAGTGTGGATTAGGGTTACGGCTGCCCCTTGATTGAGCATTTTTTCTGAATGCAGGGTAATCATTAACTCCTCGGCCTGACGTACCACGCTGGCCTTTACCCGCTTGGGCAGCAGAACCGCATTTAGCAGCGTACCAATCGCACGGGGGTCGCCCTGTCGCGCAATGTCGAGCAAACGGGAGTCACTCATATCCGCAATGTCAATGAAATTAGGGTACTGCTAGTTCTAGCCTACTGCGATTTCGAGAGGGTGAGGCGGGGACTCCCAGCGATCGCTCGACTAGCCTATCTATCAAACGCCATTTATAGGCTTAGCTGTTGAAAAAAATTGGAAAAAATCCCTTCGGCATCAAGGACATCCATACCATTTTCTGAAGCGGCGGCTACAGGATCCTTGCTTTGTGCGTTACCCTTTCGGCGTAACTTACCTTTTCGGGGATTTTGGTAGGGCTATACGGGGGATTGAATAGCCCGAACTACGCTTAGTTTAGCTAAGGGATAGCCAGATGACAACTCCTACAAGCGGGCAAATTATTACACACAATTACAAGCACCCACTAGACTGGGAAAAAGATGTTCAGAAGTTTCAGCAGGGCATGACAGCGGCAATACGCTCCACGGATTGGCAACTTTTACAACGCCTAATTCCTTACCTCAAGCCCTATCGCTGGGGACTGCTGGGCAGTGGTTTGCTCTTGATTCCCTTGGCGGCAGCAGCGGCATTACAACCCATCATCATTGGTCAGGCGATCGCCTTCCTCAAGGGGGAAGAGAGTACGTACCACTTTTTGAAAACTTTGCCCTTGACCCAAGGGATTGATCTACTGAGCATCGCTCTGCTGCTGACGGTGGTGCTGCGCTTTGGGATGCAGGCAGTGCAAGGGTACTGGATTCAAAAAATTGGCCAAAACATTACGGCCGATATTCGCCATGACTTATTTGACCACGTCCTGCGATTGTCCTCGCGCTTTTTTGACCGCACCCCCGTCGGCAAGCTCATTACCCGTTTGACCAGTGATGTGGATGCTCTAGGGGATGTATTTGCCACCGGAGCGGTGGGGGTTCTTAGCGATGTCTTCTCGATGCTGGTGGTCATCCTGACGATGTTTTTCATTGACCACCTGCTGGCAACGCTGCTGCTGGCTCTGGTGCTGCCGATCACCGCCCTGATTATCTATTTTCAACATCGCTATCGCGTGGCCAACTATAAATCCCGCGAGGAACTGTCGCTCCTGAATGCCGATCTTCAGGAAAACATCGTTGGGATTACGGTGGTGCAACTGTTTCGCCGTGAGGCCTTTAATAGCCAACTGTTTCGGCGGCGCAATCAACGCTACATCAAAGAGGTGGATCGGACGATTTTCTATGATGCGGCGGTATCAGCGACGTTGGAGTGGATTGCCTTTGTGGCGATCGCTGGGGTTCTCTGGCTGGGGGGCGCCTTGGTGGAGCAGCGCACGATTGACTTTGGTACCTTAGCCACGTTTATCCTCTTTTCCCAGCGGGTGTTTGATCCATTGCGGCAGTTGGCGGAGAAATTTACCACGGTGCAAGCAGGCTTAACCGCGATTGAGCGCATTCACGATTTACTCTCAGAACCCATTGAAATTCAGGATCCCGATCGCACCTTTTTGCCTTTGCCCAAGGCAGAAAATACAGCCGTTGCCGTTGAGTTTCGCGATGTCTGGCTGGCCTACAAAGACGACGACTATGTCCTCAAGCAACTTTCCTTTCAAATCCATGCTGGTGAGAAGGTGGCGATTGTAGGTCCCACGGGCGCGGGCAAAAGTTCGATTATTCGATTGCTCTGTCGCCTCTATGATCCTACGCGAGGTGAAGTCCTCGTTGGTGGTCGCAATGTTCGCGAATTCACCCAAGCAGAATTGCGACAGCACATTGGCGTGATCTTGCAGGACAGCTTTCTTTTCTCTGGGGATGTCAAAAGCAACATTGCCCTTGGTGATGACTACACCCTTGGCGACATTCAACGAGTAGCCGCCGAAATGAACATTGCCGACTTTATTGAGCAGTTGCCCCAAGGCTATGATACCCCCCTGCGGCAGCGGGGCACGAATCTGTCGGCAGGACAGCGGCAACTGTTGGCCTTTGCGCGGGTAGCCATTCGCAATCCACAAATCCTTGTCCTTGACGAGGCAACCGCCAATTTGGATGTGAGCACAGAGGTGATGATTCAGGAGGCCTTGAACCGCCTGTTGGTGAATCGAACCGCCATTATTATTGCCCACCGCCTTGCCACGATTCGCCATGTGGATCGCATTTTTGTGCTCAAACGGGGACAACTAGTGGAGCAGGGCACCCACAGTGAACTGTTGGCTCGCAATGGGGTATATGCCCATCTCTACCGGTTGCAGGCATTAACGGAGGAGAAAGCTCCTAGGCAGGATGCCTAGTCCCTTGCCGAATCCACAACAACAGCGGCAGCCCCAGCAGTTGCAGCACCACCGATGCCAACACCAATAGCCCCAAGGAGCGATCGTAGAGGACGCCCATGAGTAAGCTGCCTAGAAACCAAGCGAGGCCATAGCCAGTGCTGAAAATCCCATAGGCCGCCCCCCGCCGTTCTGGGGGGACGAGGTTAGCAACGATCGCCCGCACGATGGATTCTTGGGCACCCATGCCAATGCCCCACAGCACCATGCCCCAAATTACGGCAGAACTCAGGAAAACCAAGGGAGCAAAGCCCACCGAAAACACGACCGCAAGGATCAAGGCTAGGATGCCCATACGATCTAGGAGGTAACCAAAGAGCAGGGCAGCAACGGCGTCAACCCCCATCGCCAAGGCATAGAGAAGCGGAATTTGACCGGTTTGCAGACTGTCTGCCTGCTGTAAATGAAAGGCAATCAAAGGAAAATCCACATAACCGGCCCCCAGAAAGGCCACAGCTAAGAGGTAAATCCAAAACAGCGTTGGCAGTCTTTTGGTATCCAGATCTTGAACCACGGTTTCAAAGTCCCGTGGCGCTGGGTACCACTGCTGCGTTACCAATAAAACGACCAACCCCATCAGGGCAGGGATGGCAAGAACAGCAAAACTCCATTGATAGTGCTGGGTGAGGGCAAAGACGCCGGCCACCAGCAACGGCCCGACGACAGCACCCACTTGATCCATCGCCTCATGGAGACCAAAGCCAAAGCCGCGACCCACTTGACTGGCACCATAGGAGAGCAAAACATCGCGGGGCGGTGTACGAATCGCTTTGCCAGTGCGCTCGGCAATCATGAATCCCGCTAGGACTTCCCAACGATTGGCCAAGGCCATGAGGGGCACAGCCAAGGTATTGATGGCGTAACCCAAGCTGGTAATGCGCCAATAGGCACGGGTGCGATCGCTCACATAGCCAATCACAAGGCGCAGGCTATAACCAATGAACTCCCCCAACCCCGCCACCAAGCCCACGATAGTACCACTTGCGCCCAAGACCCCTAGATAGGCTCCCGTCAGACTGCGTGCCCCTTCATAGGTAGCATCGGCACAAAGGGAGACCAGTCCCAAGAGGATGACAAAACTGAGAGCGGATCCTTTTTTGCCCAACACGCTTCACTTCTCCTTGTCAGAATGTTCACAGTATAGTGGTGAGGAATTGGTAACGGGCGATCGCGATGGCAGATGCACTCAGCGCAGCTAGCCCCTTAGTCATTTGGACCAGTCTGGGGTTCATCTGTGGCCGCTGGTTGCCGGCAGTGATTCCCCAATGGTTAGGACGCGGTCTCTATTGGGTCGGGGTGCCCATTCAAATTTTTGCCTTGGTGCGACAGACCAACTTCGCAGGACTTATTTGGTTGGCACCGGTGCTGGCCTTTGTGGCGCTGATTGTCGGCTATACCCTTGCCCAAGGCCTCTACCATTGGCAGAAACGTTACTTTCAACCGCAATGGCTGCAATACACCCCCCCCTTCATAACAAGTACAGTTCCCGAAGGAGAAAGTCGCCGCTTTCAGGGGAGCTATCTGATTGCCAGCATTCTCGGCAACACCGGCTTTGTGGGCTTGGGGGTTGCGATTCCTCTTCTAAGTGCCACGGCGTTGCCCTGGGCAGCCTTCTATGCCATTACCCAAAATGCCCTCGGTACATACGGCTTAGGTTCATTCCTTGGTCAGTACTACGGTAAGGGCAATGATCAACCTTGGTGGCGAGCCTTGGCGGTGATTCCAACGGTGCCGACCCTTTGGGCATCAATGGCGGGCTTTGCCACCCATGATCTTTCCTTTCCCGAGGCGATCGAGAGATTGTGTGAGATGGATATACACTGGGTGATTCCCTTTGCCTTTGTTCTCACAGGAATTCGCCTCAGTCGGCTCCCCGGCTGGCAGAGCTTTCGCATGGCGTTGTTGCCTATGCTAGTGAAGACGCTGTTACTGCCGCTGACGATGCTGGCGATCGCCTATGGTTTAGGCTTGCGGGGGGATGCGTTGCTGGCGATCGCCCTCATGAGTGGCACGCCGACGGCCTTTGCAGCTTTGATTTTGGCGGAGGAATACGAACTGAACACTGAGATCCCGCCAGCAGCCATTGTGCTCAGTACCTTAAGTTTTGTTGTGGTGCTGCCCCTGTGGGTTACCCTGTGCCGCCAGGTTTTAACATAACGCGAAGGATGGCTATCGTTTGCCAAGAACGGTGGCACACTTAAAATTAACCAATTCATGTCTCACCCTCTCACGAGTTTTCCTATGACCAATCCCCAAAGTCCTCCTCCCCGTGTGCCCAGTTCACCTCCGATGCCGCCGCCCCGTCCGCCGATGGGCGCGGGTGTACCGCCGATGCCCCCCAAACCTGAAATGGCACCTCCCCGTCCTGCACCCCCCCCACCGCCCCCCCAACGAGGCATGCCCCCCCGACCGATGCCACCGCAGCCAGGAATGCCCCAACAGGCGGTAGTGACCCAGCCGATGCCGACACCCGCCGCGCGTATTTCTGGCCCCACGATGGAACAACTGGTGCGGGAAGCCTTTGAGAACGGGTATTCGGATATTCACGTTGGGGTAGGGGAAAGACCTCGTTTTCGCGATCGCGGGCGCATTGAGATGAGCAACCATCCCGTGACCGACGAGGAAACCTTTAACTATTGGCTCAATGAAATGCTCACGCCCCAGCAAATTGAGCAGTTTCGCACCCACCTTGAATACGACGGTGCCTACCAGTATGAGGGGCTGTGTCGCGTGCGGATCAATATCTTTGTCGCCCTCAAAGGCCCCGCCATGGTGCTGCGGTTAATTCCTGTGAAAATCCTGACGCTGGAGCAGTTGAATTTGCCGCCGGTCTTCAAAGACCTGTGTCACTACCACAAGGGTCTGATTCTGGTGACCGGGCCAACGGGTTCCGGCAAATCCACCACCCTTGCGGCGATGGTGGATTATATCAATACTGAGATGCAGAAGCACATTATCTCGATTGAAGACCCCATTGAATTTGTCCACCAAAGTCGCCGTTCGCTGATTCGTCAGCGGGAGGTGGGCATTCATACGCTGAAGTTTGACAATGCCCTGAAGGCGTCGCTGCGGGAAGACCCCGACATCATTCTGATTGGGGAGATGCGCGATCGCGAGACGGTGAATACGGCTCTTAAAGCGGCGCAAACGGGTCACTTGGTCTTTGGCACCTTGCACACCAACAGTGCAGTGAAAACAATTGAGCGGATTCTCAACCTCTACAACCCCGATGAACAAGGCCCCATGCGGATGCAGGTGGCAGAATCGCTGGTGGCGGTCATTGCCCAAGCCCTTGTGCGCACGACGGATGGTAAGCGAGCCGCCATTCATGAGATCATGATCAACACCGATGCCATCAAGGACTACATCCTGCGGGGTGAGGTAGAGGAAATCGAGGCGATCATTCCCCAATGTCGCTATGACGGCATGTGCACCATGAACCAGTGCCTCTACGAACTCTATGAGGCGGGGCGGATTGACGAAGAAACCGCCATCGAAAACTCCCCCAAACCCAACGAAATGGCGCAAATTCTGCGGGGTCGGGTCTAGGGAAATGGTTGGCCTCAGGCCTATCTTGTACAAGGGGTTGGCCCTCTTTACACCGGGGGAGGATGTGGTCTTTTGCCGTGATCCCTCCAAGCAGGGGCAGTGGCATCGATCGCTTTGCCAAGCCCTGCAACAACTCTTAGATTTGGAGGAGCTGCCCCTTTTCCTCTCCCCCTGCTATACAGCGGCGGTGGATTACTGGTTTGATGAGGAGCAGCAATGCCTGCGGGTGGCGGCGGAGGTCTATCCCTTAGCATGGCCCTATCGCCCCCTGTTGAATGCCCTGTTTGCGCCGCCGCATCAGCCGGCCTTGCCGTGGCAGTTGGTTCAAGATCCACACCATCCCTGCAACGCCCAAGCCCTAGAGGCCTACCGCAGTCGTTTTCCCCAACTGTGGGAACATCACCAACTGATCTATGATTTGCAGGAAGCGACGCCCCTGAGTAGTTTCGTGCCGCGTCCTTCCGAACCCGATCGCTATGTCTTTCGCCTGTATGTGCGCGGGGAAACCCATGCAGCAGAAGTGGCGCTGAAAAACCTCCATGATTTGCTGAGTCGATCTCTGAAGGTGCCCTATACGCTCAAGGTGGTGGATGTCACCAAGCAGCCAGAACTAGCCGAAGAAGATCAAGTGCAAGCCACCCCCACATTAGTGCGGGTGTATCCGCCACCGGTGCGCCGCATTGTGGGATACTTGGATCATCGCGATCGCCTCGAACGTTTGCTCAGCCCCTAAACTCATGACCAGTTCTGCAAAAGATCTTTTGGCTGCCGCTGCGGTGGAGCAAATCGAGGGAACCCGTGACACCTATGTGCCCTACCTGCGCCAAGTTTTTGCTGATGTGGTGGGGGAGGATGAAGCGGTCAGTGAGACCCGTGGTGGCTTAGGGGCAGCTCAAGCGCGTTTGGCTCAAATTCAGCCGCGGCGCTATAGCAAAACTCGCAATTTCTTGTCGGGGGCGGTGACGGGACTGTCGCCCTATTTGCGCCATGGGGTGATTAGTGTGGCGGCAGTGCGCGATCGCCTGCGCGAAGTCGTAGCTCATCCCCATGAGGCAGAAGCCTTACTACAACAATTGGCATGGCGAGACTATTGGCAGCGCCTCTATGCCCGTTGGGGCGATCGCCTGTGGCAGGACATTGAACCCTATAAAACGGGCTGGCAAGCAACCGATTATGCAACCGACTTACCCCCGGCGTTAGTTGCGGCGGAAACCGGCCTTGCCTGTATGGATGCCTTTAGTCGTGACTTGCAAGAAACGGGGTACTTACATAACCATGCCCGCCTGTGGCTGGCGGCCTATGTGGTGCATTGGTGTCGGGTGCGCTGGCAAGCGGGAGCCGCTTGGTTTTTGCAGCATCTCCTCGATGGCGATCCGGCAAGTAACAACCTCTCATGGCAGTGGGTGGCCAGCACCTTTAGCCACAAGCCCTACTTTTTTAACCGCCAAAACCTCGAACGCTATAGCGAGGGCAAATACTGCCGCCAGTGTGGAATGGCCACTCGCTGTCCCTTTGATGCCACCTATGAGGAATTGGAAGCCCGTTTGTTTCCCCACAAGTAGCGTTATTGAGGAGTAGGCTTGAGAAGTTTGCGCAGAATCAAGCAGTTGCCCCTATTCCCCACGCGCTGATAGGCCAGTTCATCGGTGATTGTTGCTAAGAGGCGCAGTCCCCGTCCCCCTTCGGCATCGAGAGGAATTTGGGCGGGCAGCGTTTGCAGTTTGGCCATCAGATCAAAGGGGTCGCCCTGATCCCAAATGCGCAATTCAATTTGAGTCTCCCCAAGGGAAAGATCAATGCGAATCGGGGTATCCGTGGGGCGATCGCGATGGGCATGGCGAACAGCATTAGTGAACCCCTCGGCAAGAGCGAGTTCCAATTTCAACCACTCTTCAATGGGCAGCGTCGTTGGGCGGTACTGATTGAACCACGCCAAGAGAGCCTCCAGTTGGGTCAGGTCACTGGTCAGGGTTAGGGAAACCGTGGTGAAAGGAGGCGTCATAGGCTAGGTTGTTCTTGTTTTGTTTCTAGATATAGCCCCCCAGAGCGATCGCCAGTTGGGGGGATGACAAAGACCCTTGGGAAAGAACCGCGTACCGAGGATAATCAGCAACCCATAGAGCATCAGACGCCCATCGCGGAAAAAGGCAGCCACTGCCGTTGGCCAATAGGGTTGATCGGCGAGTCCCCGCAGCAGTTCCGGTAAGGCTGTAAAGAGCATCCCGCCAGCGATCGCCCCCACAAAGGTTCGATTGCCTCCCACCAGCACCGCCGTCAGGGCCAGCACCCCCGTATCAAACGTGCCCTGACGTGGATTCCACGTATTCAAAAGATGAGCAGCCAAGACCCCCGCCACCCCCGCTAGCATCGCCCCCAAAACAAACCCCAAGACTTTGTAGCGAGGGGTATCAATGCCAAGGGTCTGCGCCACCAACTCATCGGCACGAATGGCTTGCATTGCTTTGCCTGCGCGGCTCTGTTCCAAGCGACCGATGGCGATCGCCACCCCAATTAACAAGGGCAGCGTCAGCCACAAGTAACCCAAGGGCGTACTAAAGGGTTGGGGAATGCCAAAGATACCGATCGCCCCGCCAGTGACCTCCAGATTGAGTGCCAGCACCCGCAGCACCTCCGAGAAGGCAATGGTGGCGATCGCAAAATAAATGCCCCGCAAGCGCAACACGGGCACCCCTAACCCCCATCCCACCAAACCACAGACAAGAGCCGCCAACACCATTTCCCCTAGCACCAAGGGCACTGGATAGGGGTTAAGCCCTGCAAAAACATGGGTTGAAACCAAGGCTGCAATATAGCCGCCAATGGCATAAAAGGCCGGAGTAGCAAGGGAGAGCTGGCCACTCATTAGGGGCAAATAGAGGGATAGTGCCAACATCGCCCCTAAAGTCATCGAAACCATCAAGAAATCGTAGGTGCCCAGCCAACCCCCCATAACCAGTGCTACAGATCCACCGCACAGGCCGGCCCAGTGGCCGCTACAAGCTGCTGCAACTCGGCAATAATCGCTGCTTCGAGAGTTTTATCCTCCAGCCGAATTGTCAGCCGCGATAGCCGCAATGAAGCCGTTATCCGACCACTGGGGAGATCTAACCATACCAGCTGCTGAAATTGGCGACAGCGACCGCCATAGCGTTGGGCAAGAGTGGTGAGTTCCTCGCTGGTGGGCGATCGCCCCAAATCCACATCCACCACCCATGTACCCCCACATTCCCGCCGTTTAGAAAGTTGAATTGGCATTGCTTAGAACTGACCTATCGGCGTTGGGCATAGAATTCGCACCAAGGATCCCCCTTCTCCCGTGCCTTCACCTCTACCCCTTGAAACACACCGCCCCGCTGAAAAAGACGATTGTAAAAGGCCTCATCCAAAACAGGTTTCTGTTGAATGCGTCCGTTATAGACAATGTTCATCATGGCAGGCACCGCCCCTTGGGCAAAATAGCAGGCCGGTTGGGCAGCGTGGGGATAGGAGGCCAAAAAGTAGTTCGTTTCATAGTTGCCATCAATCGCCACGCGGCAGGATTCATTCCTGACCACCTCTAGGGCTTGCCAACGCCCCCACCCCAAACTACTGGCAACGGCATAGGCTCCATGAATCCAATCGGTATCGGTGTTCAACATGGGGCCAACCACCGTTTCCCACTCCAAAGATTCCATAATATTGCCAAAGGTGTAAAAGACACAAACATGACCTGACTCCCGAATCAAGGCCTGTCCCACTTCTAGAAGCTGCGGATCCACCTTTTGTAGCTCATCGAGGAAGCGGTACTGAATGCGGTTGTAGTAGTTGGCGGGCATTCGCGTTAGCAGCACGTTAAAGGCGCGGATTTGGCCATTGGTATCCCCTTCAAGGGGCAGTCCCCACAGCGCTTCATTGACCGCTTCATAGTCCACACTGGTGTCTCCTTTAGGAAAAGGGACGGGTTGATCAATCAGCTTGCCCATCTGTGGACTCGGCGTCAGGGAGCGAGGCACTGCTGCCTTTGTCACCTGAATAATGCAGTGATCCTGCCGTGTTACCGCCATACAACTGGTTTCTTCGGCCACGTAGGTACCCAGCGCCGCAAACGTCGCATCTAGGGCTGCCGCCACATAACCCACCGCTAGATGATCAATAGGTTTTGTACGGTTGACCTGCTCACCGTATTTCCCTAGCCAGCCCTCTGCGTAGTGGGAGTGGGTTAATTTTACCTCGCCCCCTTGTTCTGTTACCTCAAAGTTGAGACGCCCAAAGCCCAAAAAGCTAAAAATGCGTGCTGCCGTGGTAAGGCGTTCCGCTGGCGTTTGCACTCCCAAAGTATTAAAGGCATTGGCAAGCAGACTATAGAAAATTTCTTGGGCTGAGGTTTGCAAAATACTGACCCCATCAATCCAGTCGGGGTCTTCAATCGTCTGCTGGAGAAATAGATTGTAGTGGTGGCAGTGGAAAATCACCGGCTCACTAAAAAAAGCGACCAGCTTCCGAGGGCGATCAATGTACAGATGCTCAAACATAGGTGCGAATTTTTTCTTGAGTTTCTAGTTAAGAATAATTCAACAGCACTAGGGAAGTGTAATGGGGAGACGTTCCACGCCCAAAAGATCAGCCACACCTTTATAGAGAATGCGCACTTCCCGTTCATCCAGCTGACCTTTCTCCAGTCGTCCACGGTTCAGACCCGTTTTCAACGACAGCCGCAGTGTCACAAAGTGGGGATCCGGCGCATAGCGGCGGGCATAGCTGAGCAGCAGTCGGACAATAGAGGTGGTGTTGTCCTGCACAGGGGGCAGGAGGGGTTTGCCATCGGCCAAGATCGCGTTAATGCGCTCCGAGACTAGCTTCAAGTTTGTGCTACCCTTGGTGAGAAACAGGACAAAGTAAGGAGCTTTGCTAAAGGCCCTGATCACTAGGCGTACCTCTGCCGAACCAGCTAACAAATAGTCTGCCTCAGAGGCAGAATCCACCACTTGGCACACGCGATTATTGGCTTGCAGCAGATCGCTGGCATAGGCTCCAAGGGAGTTAAGAGAGTCATTTTCAAGGTGATTGCCGCTGTAGCTAATTCCGGCAATGGTTGCCCCATCGGTCATGCGGCCAATTAGAACAGCTAACACACCCGGTAGGCCGGCAATATGCTGCTCTAAAACACTCTTGAGGGTGCGCATTAAAACTTACCTCCTCCTGAGAAAAGTTAAGCTGTGATTAACTATGGATAGTACAAGGGTCATCCATAGTTCTCCATCCGTAGAATTTCGGATATTGTTGCCCATTTAACAAAAATGGATACCTCTTTCGTGTAAAGGGATTTTCCAGACTATTCCCCCTAGGAGTCAGCCATGACTACGGCAACAGAACTGCCCATTCCCGAGTTCTTTGACCCTGCGAAAGTGGCTCAGGTGTGGCGCGTTCCCTACCAAGAACGAGCAGCGCAGGCTCGCCAATGGGCACAGCAGTACCGAATTCCGCCGGCGAGGGAAGATCAGCAGCGCACAATTCTCTTGCTCATTGATGTCCAGAATACGTTTTGCTTGCCGGAGTTTGAGTTATTTGTCCAAGGTGCAGTTGCGGACAATCAACGCCTCTGCCGCTTCATCTATACCCACCTTGCCCGCATTAGCGAGATTATCGTTACCCTCGATACCCACACCGCTAGTCAAATTTTCCATCCCCTCTTTTGGATAGATGCTGCCGGAGAACCACCGCCACCCCTAACCACGATTACCGTTGAGGATGTTGAGCGCGGCCGCTGGCAACCCAATCCCCATCTGCTGGCCTCCCTCGGCATGACTAATCAAGAGAGTTTACAGGCCTATGCCCGGCACTACGTGACGCAGTTAGCCGCCAAAGGCAAATTTCCCCTGACGATTTGGCCCTACCACGCGATGCTGGGGGGGATTGGTCATGCCTTGGTGTCTGCTGTGGAGGAGGCCTGTTTCTTTCACACGGTGGCGCGCCAGCAGCAAACCCGTATCGAACTCAAGGGGAACCATCCGCTGACCGAAAATTACTCAGCGCTGCGGCCAGAGGTGACCCATGACCCCCAAGGACATCCCCTAGGGCCGGTGAATACAGCGTTGATTGAGCATCTACTGGCGGGCGATCGCCTAATTATTGCCGGTCAAGCCAAAAGTCACTGTGTTGCTTGGACGGTGGCCGACCTGCTCGCTGAAATTCAACGGCGCGATCCTCGGCTGGCGCAGCGGGTTTATCTCCTTGAGGATTGTATGTCCCCCGTCGTCGTGCCGGGGATCGTGGACTTTAGCGAAGCTGCCAATGCCACCTTTGCCGAGTTTGCCGCTGCCGGCATGCACCGCATCACCACGACCACTGCTCCTTGGAATCTTTAGTTGATCTAAAGACTCACCACTTCTGAAAAGAGACGGTTTAGGATCGGGGCTAGACGCATCCTCACTAAGGAGGGGCAATGACTGACTACACCGCCCACGAACAAGCCCTTGATCGCGACTGTTTGACCCTATCTCGCCACGTGCTCCAGCAACTGCAAAGCTTTGACGCCGATGCCCAAGACCTCAGTGCCCTCATGAATCGGATTGCCCTTGCGGGTAAGCTCATTGCCCGTCGTTTGAGTCGCGCAGGTCTGATGGAGGGGGTACTGGGCTTTACGGGAGGGGTGAATATTCAGGGCGAAGATGTGAAAAAAATGGATGTCTATGCCAACGAAGTCTTTATTGCCGCCTTCAAGCAGAGTGGTCTCGTCTGTCGCCTTGCCTCCGAGGAAATGGAGAAGCCCTACTACATTCCAGAAAATTGCCCCATTGGCCGCTACACCCTCCTCTACGACCCCCTTGATGGTTCCTCCAATGTGGACATTAACCTGAATGTGGGGTCAATTTTTGCGATTCGTCGCCAAGAGGGTACGGATTTAGACGGCACCGCTGCTGACCTGCTGCAAAATGGCCACAGGCAAATTGCCGCCGGCTACATTCTCTATGGCCCTAGTACGATGCTGGTTTATTCCATGGGCAAGGGTACCCATGTCTTTGTCCTTGACCCCAGCCTCGGCGAGTTTATTCTAGCGATCGAAAACCTGCAAATTCCCGCTAGTGGTTCCATCTATAGTGTCAACGAAGGCAACTTCTGGGCATGGGAAGAACCGATTCGCAACTACGTCCGCCATGTCCATCGCCAGCCCGGCTACAGCGCCCGCTACAGTGGTGCCCTAGTGGGGGATATTCACCGCATCCTCATGCAGGGGGGTGTCTTTCTCTACCCCGGAACGCAGAAAAATCCGGCGGGGAAGCTACGGCTGCTCTACGAAGCAGCACCCATCGCTTTCTTGGTGGAACAAGCCGGTGGCAAAGCCAGTACGGGAACCCAACCCCTCCTCGATGTCGTGCCTGATCATCTGCACATGCGCACACCGCTGATTATTGGCAGCCCTGAGAACGTTGCCCTTGTGGAATCCTTTATTCAGCCAACCCCGGCCAACGCAACCGTGACACAGGTGTAAGCCATGGTAACCCTCTTTGAAAATCCCCTGCGGGTCGGATTACGCCAAGAGCGCACCCCAGAACCACTGATTTTGGTGATCTTTGGGGCTAGCGGTGATCTCACCCAGCGCAAGCTCATCCCCTCCATTTATCAACTAAAACTGGAACGCCGTTTGCCTCCGGAACTCACCATTGTGGGTGTGGCGCGGCGAGATTGGAGTGATGACTATTTTCGCGAGCATCTGCGTCAAGGGGTCGAGGAATTTGGCGGTGGCATTCAGGCAGAACCGCTGTGGCAGGAATTTGCCCAAGGCCTGTTTTACTGCTCTGGCAACATGGACGATCCTGCTGCTTACACGAAGCTGAAAACCCTGCTGGCCGAATTGGATGAAAAACGTCACACTCGCGGCAATCGTGTCTTTTACCTTGCGGTCTCACCGAACTTTTTCGTTGAAGCGATTCAACAACTGGGAGCAGCAGGGCTGTTGAGCGATCCCCAAAAACATCGTTTGGTGATTGAAAAGCCCTTTGGCCGTGATCTCACCTCTGCCCAAGCCCTTAATGAAGTGGTGCAGTCGGTGTGTAAAGAAGAGCAGGTTTACCGTATTGACCATTACCTCGGCAAAGAAACGGTTCAAAACCTGATGGTGTTTCGTTTTGCCAATGCCATCTTTGAACCCCTCTGGAACCGTCAGTACGTGGATCATGTGCAGATTACCGTTGCTGAAACGGTGGGGGTTGAAGACCGCGCGGGCTACTATGAAACCGCCGGTGCCCTGCGGGACATGGTGCAAAACCACATGCTCCAGCTATTGGCTCTGACCGCCATGGAACCCCCCAATGCCCTCGATGCCGATAGTCTGCGCAATGAAAAGGTGAAGGTTCTGCAAGCTACCCGTTTAGCGGATCTGGATAACCTCGATGCCTGTGCCGTGCGCGGCCAATACCGAAGCGGCTGGATAAAGGGCAAAGCTGTGGTGGGCTACCGCGAAGAACCGAGGGTGAGTCCCACCTCTACTACCCCCACCTATGCGGCACTAAAACTAGTCATTGATAACTGGCGCTGGCAGGGCGTGCCTTTTTATTTGCGCACCGGCAAACGCTTGGCGAAAAAAGTTACCGAAATTTCAATCCAGTTCCGTGAGGTGCCCCTGCTGATTTTCCAGTCGGCAGCCCGCCAAACCAATCCGAACATTCTAACAATGCGCATCCAACCCAATGAGGGCATTGCCCTGCGCTTTGAAGCTAAGATGCCCGGTTCCGATTTGCGCACACGCACGGTGGAAATGGACTTTAGCTACGGCTCCTCCTTTGGCATGGCAACGGCGGATGCCTATGCGCGGCTCTTGCTAGACTGCATGCTCGGCGATCAAACCCTCTTTACGCGGGCGGATGAAGTGGAAGCTGCTTGGCGGGTGGTGATGCCGCTCCTCACTGCTTGGGATACCCCCACGGATCCCCACACAATTTCCACCTATGAAGCGGGGACATGGGGGCCAGATGCGGCAGAAGCCCTAATTAATGCCGATGGCCGGCGGTGGCGGCGACTCTGAGGTTTGCCCATCATAGAAATCAATGTCGAACTTCTTCGCCCCTTTACGAAAAAAACACGACAAAAACACGACAGAACTGGGTACCTAGGTATGGCAACTGAATCCACTCCCCTCGTAGCGCTCCAAGATCCTGTGGATGTCTCCTTGGAGGATATTGAGCAAAGTTTGCGGCAAATTTGGCTCAGCCACGGCGGCGATGGCACCACGCCAGCAGCAGTGCGGGCAACGACCTTTACGCTCGTGGTCTATGAGGCGGATGACACCCAGCAACTGCTGGCGGCCTTGGGGTACTACACAGGCCCCATTGATGGTATCCTTGGCCCACGCATGCAGTCGGCGATTCGGGCGGCTGAGAAGCATCACAATTTGCCCTTGACGGGTCGCATCACGCCGCAACTACGGCAGGCACTGCAACAGGAATATGCCCAAGGCACGCGCCGTAGCGATCGCTATGCGGTGGATATGCGCGGTAGTGGCATCGCTGACGCGATCGCCAGCCAAAATCCCTGTCGGGTGATTGCCCTGTGTCCGACCCTTGGCGAAGATACCGGAATTACCGCCCAAGTGGCTGCCTACTGCCCAATCAACAAAAAGGTGCGCAGTTCCCTCGTCTGCTGTGAATACATTACCCTCAAGGGCACCCATCACGCCTTCCAGCGGGTGGAACCCCTGTTGCAGTCTTTAATCATTCGTGAGCTACCCCGCTTTTTGTGGTGGAAGGGGGACTTGTTCAACAACTTTGAGTTGTTTCAAACCCTTGCTCCCCAATTTAGCCGGGTGATTGTCGATTCCAGTGAGTTTCTCGATCCGCTGCGCGGCCTGCGGGCGATCGCTCCTTTGCTTGAACAGAACCTTCCTCTCGCAGATTTGAACTGGCGCCGTCTGGGGGCATGGCAAGAACTGGCCGCCGAAGCCTTTGATCCGCCGGAACGCCGTTTGGTCATCAAGGAAATTGACGAGGTGGTCATTGACTACGAAAAGGGCAATCCTGCCCAAGCCTTAATGTACCTTGGCTGGTTAGCCTCCCGGCTACAGTGGCAGCCGCGCCAGATCCGCTACGAGAGCGATGATTATGATGTGTATCATGTGGAACTTGTGGCTGCCGATGAACGGCTCATCAAAGCTGAATTGGCAGGGATTCCCACGGGTGACCCTGGCCTTGTGTTGGGGGATTTGATTGACCTCAAGCTCACCTCCTCCAATCCCCAAGCTGATTGCTGTACAATCATTTGTTCAGAAACCCGTGGCTGTATGCGCATGGAGGCTGGGGGCAGTGCCCAAATGTGCCGTACCTACCACGTGTCTCCCCTGAGTGATCTCACGGCTGAGGTGCTTTTGAGTCAGGAGCTGCAGCGCTGGGGACAGGATCTCCTCTACAGCGAGAGTTTTGGCGTTGTCTCTCAGATGCTAGCCTTGATGCCCTAGCATTAGATCCCATGACCGAAGATTTTCGCCTTGTCATTGACCTCAGTGTGGTGCTGGGGGCAGCGGCAGTGGGGGGGCTATTCGCAGCTTTGCTGCGACAACCAATCCTGCTGGGCTACCTTTTGGCGGGTATGGTGGTGGGACCCACAGGCTTGGGACTCCTCAAGGAAGTGCCCCAAGTGGAAGGTTTGGCACAATTGGGGGTGGCCTTTTTGCTCTTTGCCCTCGGGGTGAGCTTTTCCCTCGGTGAGATTCGGAAAGTCCAAGGGGTGAGCTTGGGGGGCAGTGCCCTGCAAATTCTCCTGACCATTGCCGTCACAACGCTCATTTCCGTGGGGATGGGCTGGGTGAGTTCCCCCAATCAGGGCATTTTCCTCGGTGCTGTTCTCTCCCTTTCTTCCACCGCTGTGGTACTGCGCAGCCTGATGGATCGCAATGAGCTGGAGTCGATCCAAGGGCAAATTATGCTGGGCATTTTGGTCGTCCAGGACCTAGCAGTGGGTTTGATGATTGCGGTTCTCCCAGCCCTGAATAAACCCGCAGAGGAGTTAGGACTTGCCCTTGGACAAGCCGTACTAACCATTGCTTTCATTGCCGTGGGGGCGATCGCTGCGGGTATCTGGTTGCTGCCCCCTCTGCTGCGGCTCTTGGCCAAAACAGAAAGTCGTGAGCTGTTCCTGTTAGGAGTTGTTGCCCTCTGTTTGGGGATTGCCCTGCTGACGCAGTATTTGGGACTTTCGATTGAGATTGGTGCCTTTATTGCGGGTCTGATGATTTCTGAGGTGGAATACGCCGATCAGACCCTTGACTATGTGGAATCTATCCGCGATGTCTTTACCACCCTCTTTTTCGCCTCTATTGGCATGCTTATTGATCCGGTATTTCTCTGGCAGCACTGGGATCGCATTATTGAACTGGTCAGCTTGGTGATCCTCGGCAAATTTCTGATCACGACGCCGATTGTCAGAATCTTTGGCTACTCTTGGAAAACCTCCCTGCTAGCCGGGATTGGTCTTGCCCAGATTGGGGAATTTTCCTTTGTGCTGTTGACAGCAGGGCGAGGCTTAGGCTTAGTCTCCCCCCAGGTTTACTTACTAACTCTCGGCACCACAGCGGTGACTTTGCTAGTGACCCCCTTTTTGCTGAGATGGGTACCCGTGGTGTTGGAACTGCCCCTACTGCGCCGTCTCTTCAAGGAGGATGAAATTCTGGACATGGACTTAACGGGGTTGCCCCAGCGGAATCATGTCATTGTCTGTGGCTATGGGCGCGTCGGCAAGAGTGTGGTGAAACTGCTGCAAAAACAAAATTATCCTGTTTTGGTCATTGAGCAAAGTGAAACGGTTATTAACGAAGTGCGAGAGGCGCGCCTCCCCTACATTTACGGCAATGCTGCCAGTGCCACGATTCTTGCTAAAGCGGGGGTAGATCAAGCGTTGGGGATGGCGATCGCCCTCTCGGATAGTATGAGTACCCGCCTCTGCCTCAAGCGTGCCCTTGAGTTTGCCCCCGAACTGGATGTCATTGTCCGTGCCAATAGCGATCGCGACATTGAGTTGCTCTATCAATTGGGGGCACGGGAAGTGGTGCAGCCTGAATTTGAAGCCAGTCTGGAGTTGGCTGCGCATCTGTTCTTTACACTAGGCATGGGTGAGCGTCACATTCAGCAGCAGGTACAACAGGTGCGCGACAGCCACTACGCCAATTTGCGGGGCGACACGCCGCCGGAGGGAACTGCCCGTCTTCTGCGGCAAGCGGCTCAGGATATGAATAGTCGCTGGGTGACCGTCCCTGAGGATTCTCCCATTCGGGGCATGAGTCTTGCGGAAATTCAACTGCGCCAGTTGACGGGGGTGACTCTGTTAGCAATTGTCCGTGCTGATGGAACGGAGGTGGATTATCCCAGTGGCGAAACCCGTCTTCAGGGGGGCGATCGCCTGCTGATTGTTGGTCAGCCAGCAGAGTTTGAGGCTTGTGAAGCCCTGATCAATGGCCGTGTCAGTGTGCCCCAAGGGGAAACCTTGTTTCTTTGGATCATGTTGCCCAAAGAGATTGGCGAACAACATCGCACCATTGCTGATCTGTATTTGCCTGAGACCGTAACCATCCGTGCTCTGCGGCGGGAAGGAACGCTGCTCTTGGAACCCAAGGAGGACTGTCCTTTAATGGCGGGCGATCGCCTCCTCCTCACTGGCCCTGTGGACGCTCTCCAGTGCATTGGCGATCAACTGCAAGCAAGATCCACTCCCCTGCCACCGTGAGCGCGCAGTAACCAGCGCAACTGATAAACATATCGCGCGGTTGTTGCCACTTCTTGAGCAAATTGTTCGCTCTGACATTACGCTCGACTTTGGCATTGACTGATTGCACCGCCTGTTGTAAAGGATTCGTTTCCTCCCGCAGCTAAGCACTGATTTTTCTAATTTGTTGCCGCATCTGTCAGAGCAATATTGCGGGTCATCGTGGCCACACCCGTGGACAACAAACCGTAAGACGGCCATCTTGCCCCTGCCGCAGCAATTGCCAAGCCGCCACGAACCACCGCCGTAGTTCCGCCATGGAGTGACCCCGATAGCGACAAACCACCCCCCGCACCAAGGCAGTGACACCCATCTCGCCCTGTATCTCGCTGGCCAAGTCCCGCAGTCGCTGCATCTGCTGCGTACTCACTTCCCTACCTACCCAAGCCAATGTTCCCATGAGGGGACATCCCTGCAAGGCGTTCATTGCTGTCAGCATCGTTGTTGTACCCTCAATCCGCTGGCGATCAATCCACAGAGGCACACCCCCCTGCCACACTTCTGTATGGGAACGCCAATAGCCACGATTAAAGACTTCACCGCGAGCTGTACGGCCAAAGCGGGTCATCTCCCAGAGACCCACCTGTCCTTGAGGGGCAAGATCAATGCGCAAGCGTTGGTGAAATTGGGCACCCTCAAAGACAATTGTTTCTTGGGGCAGCCATTCTAAAACAGCGTTATCGGCAACATGGCAGTGAATCGTTTGCTGCACAGGGATTTGAGCACGGCCATAGACTTTGGCAGCGGCAGCGGTCGTCAACAGGGCACGGCACTGGGCTTCAAGGGTAATCTTTTGGCGCAGGCGATCGCCCCCCACATAGCCCCCGGCCGTATGCAGGATTACACTATGGCAAATTGGCTTGCCCTCCGGATAAAACGACCGTTGCAACTTTAGAGGTGCTGAGGCATAAGCCCGCACAGGAATCGTTTGTCCTTGCCGCCAAACGTAGGCCAACTCCAATTCGCCTAACCAGCCGGGCACGCCGTCTCAGCCCCCCACTGTCGCTAGGGATTGTCGCTGCTGTTGTACTTGGAGATAGACCAAAAGGGCATTGATGTCCGCCGGATTGACCCCCCCAATACGGCTGGCTTGACCAATGGTGAGGGGGCGGATGGCACTGAGTTTTTCCCGTGCCTCCATTGAAAGGGTGGGAATAGCAAAGTAATCCAAATCCGCAGGCAGTGGACGCTGTTCTTGGCGGGCGATCTGCTCAACTTCCCGTTGCTGCCGTTCAATGTAGCCGGCGTATTTAATGGCAATTTCCACCGTCTCTTTCTCTTGGGGGGTCAAGTCGGGATTCCCAAGGCCATGGCGATCCAGTAGGTCGTAGTGTACCCCCGATCGCCGCAGCAACTCATCAAGGGCAATGGCACTCTTAATTGTTTGCCCCGTCGCGGCCACAATTGCTTCGCCCACAGGTTCATGGGCTTTAATGCGCGTAGTCTGGAGGCGCTGGGTCTCAGCCGCTAGGCGCTGCTGCTTGGCTTGAAACACCTGCCACTGGGCTTCACTCACCAAGCCAATCTCATACCCCAAGGGCGTAAGCCGCTGATCGGCATTGTCCGATCGCAAGACCAAGCGATATTCCGAGCGGCTAGTGAGCATGCGGTAGGGTTCCCGCAGTTCCTTCGTGCACAGATCATCAATGAGGGTGCCGATGTAGCTCTCTTGACGTGGAAAGGTGATCATCGGCTTGCCCTGCACAAAGCGAGCCGCATTGATCCCGGCCACAATCCCTTGGGCGGCTGCTTCCTCATAGCCGGTGGTGCCATTGATTTGCCCGGCACAAAACAGCCCCTGAATCTTTTTCGTCATCAGGGTGGGAAAGCACTGGGTTGCCGGCAAGTAGTCGTATTCCACCGCATAGGCCGGACGCAGCATGATGCAGTTTTCTAGACCCGGCAGCGTGCGCAACAGTTGCAGTTGCAGCGGTTCCGGTAGTCCCGTGGAAAAGCCTTGGATATAGAGTTCTGGTGTATCACGGCCTTCGGGTTCAATGAAAATTTGATGGCTTTCCTTATCAGCAAAGCGGACGATCTTATCCTCAATGCTGGGGCAGTAGCGGGGGCCTTTGGCCTCTACCCAACCGCCATAGACCGGCGTCAAGTGGAGATTCTCACGAATGAGCTGGTGGGTGGCCGGGGTTGTGCGGGTCAAGTAGCAATTCATTTGTGGGCGCTCTACCCATGCTGTGGGGTCAAAGCTAAACCAGCGTACCTGCTCATCGGGGGGTTGCGGTTCCATCTTGCTGTAGTCCACCGATCGCCGATCCACCCGTGCGGGCGTTCCTGTTTTTAGGCGATCCACCTCAAAGCCGAGCCGCGCTAAGGTTTGGGAGAGTCCTTCGGCAGCAAATTCGCCAGCACGACCCGCAGGCATGGATTTGTTCCCCACCCAGATACGACCCCCCAGGAAGGTTCCCGTCGTCAAAATCACCGCGTGGCAGCGAAAGGCGACACCAAAATAGGTTTCCACTCCAATCACTGTGTCATTGGCATCGAGGACTAAATCCGTGACCATGCCTTCGCGCACAAGCAAGTTGGGCTGATTTTCCACCACCTGCTTCATGACTGCGCTGTATTCGCGCTTATCGGTTTGCGCCCGCAATGCCCAGACGGCTGGTCCCCGTGAGGCATTTAGGAGCCGCTTTTGCAGATAGGTGCGATCGGTCACACGCCCAATTTCGCCCCCTAGGGCATCCACTTCGTGTACCAGTTGCGATTTTGCCGGACCACCCACCGCAGGATTACAGGGCTGCCAAGCAATTTTATCCAAGTTGAGGGTCAGCAAGAGGGTACGACAGCCCAACCGTGCCGTTGCTAAGGCCGCTTCACAGCCGGCGTGACCGGCACCCACAACAATGACCTCAAATTCATCCTGAAACGCAGGCAGCGTTGACATGGCGATTGCACCCTAGGCTAGCAATGATTTAGAAGAACGTGGCGCTACTGGAGAACCCCGATAAGAGTTGGACAATAAATTGCAAGAGGAAGAAGGCAATAATCGGTGAAAAGTCAAGGCCACCGATGGGGGGAATCAGACCCCGAAAGAGATTCAGGTAGGGATCCGTTAACTGACTGAGAATCGAAAAAGGGGGATTGTACCAGTTGATATTGGGAAACCACGACAGCAGAACGCGAATCAGCAGCACAATTAAGTAGATCTGCAAAAAGTTCGCAATCCCCATCAACAGGATGGGCAACACAGGTGCCTCGGTCATTGGTCTTCCCCTTGCAAATTCAAGTGCATCCCTTATTGTACCAATGCTGGCAAGAAGCTAGCCCCAGCAGTCATTTTCCCTCGCTAGACTAGGCAATAGAAGTTTCTGCATTCATTCCCATAAGGTTATCGCTCTGCCCCTGCAGAGGGGAGCGATCGCCAAAGGATAAAGAGATAGAGGCCTGTCCGACAGCGACTTTGACTGTTTTGGGCGGGTTCCATCCTTGGGAAAAGGGCTATATTCTGGATTGCGGCGTTTTCATTGACATTCAACTGACGTTCAGGGGTTCAATATGTTACAGATGTCGGCCACGGGTCATACACTGGTGGGCACCTATGCCCTAATTGGATTTACTATCTCTGGTTTATCGTTTTTGCGGGCTTGGGTACAGCGGCAGTACAAGGGGTCTGTCCAACGTTTGAAGGAACAGTGCGATCGCCTGCACCGAATTGTTAGCGAGCAAGCCCAGCGTATCGAAGGGTTAAAGGAACTGGTCAGCCGTAGCGAACAGGAGCGCGATCGCCAGCAGCAAGAAATTGAACAATTGCGCTCTGAGGTGGAACGGCTGCAAAACCGCTGTCAAGAGCTAGAAGAGCAGCAGGAGAAACTGCAAACTCAAGTGAGGGACTATCGCCAGCAGGTGGCAGAATTAACCAGTGCCCTCAACACCAGCCAAGCGGAAAATGAAGCGTTACGGGACAATTGCGATCGCTATCGCCAAGAGTTGGAAGTTGCCTACCAGCGCAGTACTCACCTTGAAGAGGAATATGCTAGTCAAACGGCGACATTGACTGCTTCTTTAACTACAATGGAAGACATCTGTCGCGAAAAAGAGGCAGAGCTAGCCGCCTGCCATGCCACGGTGAGCGATCGCGAGCGCGAAATTGAAGGTCTGCACCATGAGATTGCAAATCTTAACCAAGAAGTCGAGCAGCTTCAGCAAACCGTTGAACACCTACAAACCCAGAAGCGAGGGGGGAATATCTACGCCCAATGGCTGACATGGCTCAGCAGCACCGTGGCGATCGCGGCTCTAGTACTCAACCTTGGGCCTTGGAGTCCCCTGTGGGCAGCCATCTATTCTCACTTACCCATGTTTTCCTAGAGAATGAAGCTCACACCCCCTGCTGAGGCGAGGTGGTGGTGTCAATGCTAACCTGAGACTTGAGAGTCCACAGATCACACAAACAAGCCGACCCTCTAGGCGAGTATCGGGAACGTTTGCCCACATACTCCTCACTGTCCTTTTGGCAAGTGAGCTGAAGAATCCCTCTGGCAGCGATGTTTTGACTGCCATTCAGATCGCAGTTATAGCGTTTGCCAGAGGATCGTTTTTGGAATCCCGATTCACCACTCCAGAACCGTCATAGGCAAGTTTTGAAGTGTAGTACCAATTCAATTTGAAGATGGTGCTAATAAAGGGTGGGTGATGAATGACTACCTCCTCTGAAAATTGAGCACTCTGCTTTCCGTCCTTTGAGACCTGCTTATTAGTCTCAACCTTACAAAGAACTGGTATTAAGGATTTTAATATCTGATCAGCAATGACTTTCACCAGTGGTACCACGACTGAATTACCAAACTGCTGATAGACTCTTGTATCACTCACTACAATCTTGAAGGAGTCTGGAAACCCCATCAAGCGAGCACACTCCCGTGGCGTTAGGCGGCGTGGATTGTTATTCTCTTGGGGAATTAGAATTTCTGAACCATCTTTGTAATATCTTGCACTTAATGTTCGGGTTACTCCCTCCAAATCTACGAGGCCATCGCCAAATCCATTCCCGCGAGCACGATGCAATTTAGCATAATTCTGCAAATACTGCCACAGGCGATCGCTCAACGTATACTTAGCATCCACAGAGGGTTCTAGAATATCTCTCACTCGATGTTTTTGAATGGGTAGATGAGGGAACGTAAATTCCAGAGGTTCCCTAAAGCCGACGATGAAATCCTAGGGCGTTGTGCTTGCTCACACCCGCAATGCTAAAGGGTTGACAGGGAAACCCTGCTAATAAGATGTCATGGTCGGGAATTTCCGTCGAGGCGATTTGGGTAATATCTCCTGCTGGTACTTCACAAAATTCGCTGCATAGCTTATCCGAGCAAACTTGTTCCACTCTGAGCTAAAAACACAACAACCGCCTGCTTGGGTAAAACCGAGCCGCATGCCACCGATGCCGGCAAATAGGTCAATAAAGGTTAGCTGCCCCATAACACATCGGAGTAAGCGTCGTCTTTTTCATTCTATGGCCTAGGTATTGGCACTTAGCCATGTGATTGCTTGCCGTAGCCATGCCTCTGGATCGCTATTCTTGGCAAGGGTACTCGTTTGGCTGACGGCTGTGAGGGCAGCTTCAATCTCGCGATCGCTATAGCCCAAGGCTAAAAGCGTCAACTCCAGTTCTTCACGAATTGCTTCCGTAGGCAAGCTAGAGGGAGCTGTTGTTAACCCCGTTTCCTGTCGCCAAGCACTCAGGGCGGCTTTCAGTTCCAAGGCAATCCGCTCAGCCGTTTTATTGCCCACCCCCGGTGCGCGGCTGAGACTGTGGGTATTGCCACTCACAATTGCCTGCACCAGCTCTGGCAAAGGTAGCGTATCCAGCAACGATAGTGCCATCTGTGGCCCAACCCCATTGACACGAATCAAACGCAAAAAGAGATCCCGCTCCGCTGCCGAGGCAAAGCCATAGAGGAGCATCTGATCCTCACGCACACTGAGATGGGTAAAAATCTTCACCACCTCAGGACTCGGTGGATATGCCTGCAAAAGACGGGAGGTAACCAGCAGGTGATAACCGACGCCATTTACCTCGAGGATCAGCGCAGAGCGATGGGCACCGGCCGATTCATGGCTGACAACCGTTCCTTTCAGGTAGGCAAACACTGTCTCTCTTTAATTCGAGGGAGTGGGCAAGCCGATGATGAGATTCGAACTCATGACCGCTCGATTACGAATCGAGTGCTCTACCGCTGAGCTACATCGGCATTAAAGGCATTATTTATGCTAGCACGATCGCCCCTAGGACGGGCAGGGCAATGGCAAAATTTTTGCGATCGCGCGCTTGTGTGCATTTGCCCCAAGGGTTAAAATAGACGATTGTGTTAATTAACGAGTTAAGAAAATCACTTGGCAAACGTCGTCGTTGTTGGTGCCCAGTGGGGCGATGAAGGCAAGGGTAAAATCACCGATCTCCTGAGCAAGTCTGCCGATGTGGTAGTCCGCTATCAGGGCGGTGTCAATGCAGGTCACACGATTGTCGTCAAAGACCAGACCCTGAAATTGCACCTGATTCCCTCGGGAATTCTCTACCCCGATACCCAGTGCATCATTGGGGCAGGAACCGTTGTGGATCCTAAGGTGCTCCTTGAGGAACTAGAACAACTGGAACAGTTGGGAGTGAGCACGGAGAATCTGCTGATTGCAGAAACTGCCCATGTGACGATGCCCTACCATCGCCAGTTGGATATTGCGGCTGAGGAACGACGTGGCTCGCGACGGATTGGTACCACGGGACGGGGCATTGGCCCCACCTACGCCGATAAATCGGAGCGTGTAGGCATTCGCATGTTGGATCTGCTGGATGCTGAGCAGTTGGCCGCCAAGCTGGAGTGGGCGATCGCCCAAAAGAATTTGATCCTCGAAAAGCTCTACGGACTGGCTCCCCTCGAACCCCAGCCGATCATTGAAGAGTACTGTGCCTACGGTGAGCGCCTGCGATCGCACATTGTTGATGGTTCCCTCGTGTTGGATGATGCCATCCGCCGGCGGCGCAATATTCTCTTCGAAGGTGCCCAAGGCACCCTTCTAGATCTTGACCACGGCACCTATCCCTACGTCACCTCCTCAAACCCTGTGGCCGGGGGCGCCTGTGTGGGGGCTGGCATTGGGCCGACGATGATTGACCGCGTCATTGGTGTTGCCAAAGCCTATACGACGCGGGTGGGGGAAGGACCCTTTCCCACAGAGTTGCTGGATGAGGTGGGAGAACTTTTGGGCGATCGCGGTGCTGAATTTGGCACGACAACGGGACGGCGCCGCCGCTGTGGCTGGTTTGATGCCGTGATTGGCCGCTACGCTGTGCGCATCAATGGTCTTGATTGCTTGGCAATTACAAAGCTCGATGTTTTGGATGAGTTGCCAGAGATCAAAGTCTGTGTCGCCTATGAGATTGACGGTGAGCGGTGCGAACACTTCCCGAGCAACGCCCTCAAATTTGCCCGCTGTCGTCCCATCTATGAAACGCTGCCGGGGTGGCAGCAATCCACCCGTCATTGCCGCTCCTTGGATGATCTGCCAAAGGCGGCATTGAACTATCTGAAGTTTTTGGCTGAGATCATGTCTGTGCCCATTGCCATTGTCTCATTGGGGGCAGAGCGCAGCCAAACCATCATTGTTGAGGATCCAATCCATGGTCCCAAGCGGGCACTCCTCAAGGATGATGGCACCCAAGTCCATCCCGTTTTATCTTAATTGGAGTTGCAGCAATGTCTCGTTCCTTAGCTATTGAGGGGCAACTACGCCCTGCCAATGCCAAGCCCAATACCTTGCGGCGTGAAGGCAAAACTCCTGCTGTTCTTTACGGGCCTAGCCTTGAATCCTCCATCTCCCTAGTGGTGGATACCCATGCTGCAGAACTGCTAGTGCGGGATGCCCGTCCCCAGAAAACGCCGATTCAGCTTTCAATTCCCGATCTGCCGTGGCAGGGAATGGTGGTGCTCCAAGAGGTGCAAGCCCACCCCGCCAAGGACACCCTCTACCACCTCTCCTTTTTAGCTAAGCCTGAAAACTAGGCTGCGAGAGGGAATTTGCTATAGTGGGGATATGTTAAGTGATTGTTAACAATGCCAGCCACGCTACTTCGGTCTGCGGATCTTGCCCACCTTAGCTATTCCCCCCAAGGCGATCGCTTTGATGGCTCTTGGGAATTTCCCCTTGCCACGCTCCTTGGCCTAGGGCGAGCTGCGGGCGCTGATTTTGTGGAGATTTTTCTCGAGCGCAACCACTATCTCAGTGCGCTGGTTGAGGACGATCGCCTCACGAGTGTCTCGCCTCGCCTGAGTTTAGGGGCAGGGATTCGTGTTTTTCGGGGTACCAGGGATTGCTATGTGAGCACCAATGACCTCAGCTTCAAGGGGTTGCGGGCGGCTCTCGAAAAAGCGCTTGGCTTAATGGGGTTGCTCTTACCCAGTCCCCAAGCCTATGTGCCTGAAATCCACCTTGAGCTGCTGCGGGACTATGCCCAAGGCCGCAAGGAAGGTTGGCTGGCCGCCTGTAGTTCTATTGCGGAAGTGGCCGATATTCTGCTGGCGGGGAGCGATCGCCTGCGCCAGAAAACCCAGCATCTGCAATCCCGCCGCCTCAGTTATTTTCGCGATTGGCAAGAGGTGATGGTAGCTGCCAGTGATGGCACCTTTGGTCGGGATATTCGCCTCACCCAGTCGGCAGTGGCCTCGGTTCTCTGTGCCGATGGTGAGCACCGCGCTTCGATTGGTGAGCGCAATGGTGATACCGGTAACCCTAGCTTTTTGCGCCAGTGGGACTACACCACCTTAGCCGATACCGTTGCCGAAGCAGCGGGCAAAATGCTCTACGCCGACTACGTGGAATCGGGCACCTACCCCGTGATCATGGCCAACCAATTTGGGGGCGTGATCTTCCATGAAGCCTGTGGTCACCTTCTAGAAACCACTCAAATTGAACGGGGCACCACCCCCTTTGCCGATAAAAAAGGCGAAAAAATTGCCCATGAAAACTTAACCGCTTGGGATGAAGGCATCACCAGTGGTGCTTTTGGCAGTATTGATATGGACGATGAGGGGATGCCGACGCAGCGCACATTGCTGATTGAAAATGGCGTCCTGAAAAACTTCTTGAGCGATCGCGCGGGTTCGATGCGCACAGGTCACCCGCGCACGGGTAGTGGTCGCCGCCAAAACTATACCTACGCCGCCGCTTCACGCATGCGTAATACCTACATTGCCCCCGGCGAATACACTGTTGAGGACTTAATTGCTTCTGTGGATCGCGGCCTCTACTGCAAACGGATGGGCGGAGGCAGCGTTGGTGCGACGGGGCAATTTAACTTTGCCGTGGAGGAGGCCTACTGGATTGAAAATGGCCAGATCAAACACCCCCTTAAGGGAGCGACCTTGATTGGCGAAGCCCAAGAAATCATGCAGCGAATTTCCATGTCGGCCAATGATCTAGCGCTTGCCCCCGGTTTCTGTGGCTCGATTAGCGGTAGTATCTACGTCACCGTTGGTCAACCCCACATCAAAGTGGAGGCCATTACCGTCGGTGGCCGCTAAACTGATTACCTGCAGTTATGGGTTTGAGTAGAAATACCTAAAGATTTTATATGTGAATTTTTGTGACTCTCGCTACATTATCATGGAATAAGAGAAGCAAAGGCAGTTCAGCTTTTTAATCGCCCTCACCGCTTTGTGTGTGCCTTAACTTCTCTTCTGAGACAAAAACATTGGACTGAATGACCAGTAATCCACTGGTCTTTTTTTTTGGGCTTTTTTTGGGCATTTTTTGTGTTTTTGCAGCTCCCTTGGTTAGGCAGCGGCAGGAGTTTTTATTTGGCCAAGGAGTTCGTGGAGTTCTTCGCCCTCAATCACTTCTTTTTCCAAGAGTTTTTGGGCAATGGTTTCGAGAAGGTCACGGTTTTCCTTGAGAATACTCAGCGCCTGCTGGTGAGCTGACTCAACAATTTCCTTGACCTCGCGATCAATCGCTTGCGCCGTTTCCTCACTGACTGCCCTTAGCATCATGCCATTATTCGTTAAAAAGCTCGACTGTTGCTGCTCAAAGGCAAGAGGGCCAAGAACTTTGCTCATGCCGTAGCTGCGCACCATTCGCTCTGCCAAATCCGTTGCCCGTTGCAGATCATTCGCTGCCCCAGTGGTGATGGTGCCAAAGACAATCTCCTCTGCCGATCGCCCCCCCAGTAATGTGGCAATCTGCGCCCGTAACTCCTGCTCATCAAGGAGGAACCGATCCTCCGTTGGCAACTGTAATGTGTAACCAAGAGCTGCCATGCCACGGGGCACAATGGAGATTTTTTCTACCCGACCACTGCCCGGCAGCGCACACCCCACAAGGGCATGACCCACTTCATGGTAAGCAACAATTTTCTTCTCCTTATCATTGAGGACACGGCTTTTCTTCTCCAGACCCGCCACAATCCGTTCAATCGCTTCGGCAAAGTCCTGCTGTGTCACCACTTCCCGCTGATTGCGCGCCGCCAATAGGGCTGCTTCGTTAACCAAGTTGGCCAAGTCTGCACCGGCAAATCCGGGCGTACGGGCAGCGATCGCGTGCAGATCCACTTCAGGGGCCAGTTTCACCTTTTTGGCATGAATTTTCAAAATGGCCTCCCGACCACTCAAATCGGGGCGATCCACCAACACTTGGCGGTCAAAGCGGCCCGGCCGCAGTAGGGCTGGATCAAGGGTTTCTGGCCGGTTGGTTGCGGCAAGGACAATCACGGTTGCTCCACTGGCATCAAAGCCATCCATTTCCGTGAGCAATTGGTTCAAAGTTTGCTCCCGCTCATCGTTCCCGCCATAGAAGCCGGCACTGGAACGGGACTTACCAATGGCATCCAACTCATCAATAAAGACAATACAGGGGGCTTGCTTTTTCGCCTGCTCAAAGAGATCCCGTACGCGGGCAGACCCCACGCCCACAAATAGCTCGACAAACTCAGATCCCGAAATCGAGAAAAAGGGCACATTGGCTTCGCCAGCAACCGCTTTGGCCAGCAGGGTTTTCCCAGTACCGGGTGGCCCCACCAGCAACACTCCCTTGGGAATGCGGGCACCAATTTGGATATAGCGCTGGGGATTTTTCAGAAAATCCACAATCTCAACCAGTTCTGCTTTGGCCTCCTCCACTCCGGCCACATCATCAAAGCGAATGCCCGTGTTGGCACCCTCGACATAGACCTTGGCACGGCTTTTACTGATGGAGAGCACCCCCTGCGGGCCGCCTGCTTGGCGACTGGCAAAGAATTGAAAGATTAATACAAACACAATCGGCGGAATCACCCAACCGAGGACATTCAACAACCAGCTATTCCGCGCTGGGGGAGCAGCAGCAAATTCTACCCCTTGCGCTTCTAGCCGTTTGGGCAACTCTAAGTCAAAGATGGGGGTGGTGGCTAACACTTGGGCGGGGCGATCGCCTTCGGGTTTAAGTTGGTAAAGAATCTCATTTTGGCTAATATAGACCCGACTCACCTCTCCTTCTTCCACTTGGTGAATAAACACACTGTAGGGAACTTGAGGTGGGCGGGGTGAAAACAACTGCGGGAAGAACAGATTTAATAGGAGAAAGCCAACCCCTAGCAATAGCAAAAAATTACCAATTTGACGACTGCGCGGTGCTTGCGGTGAGTCCTTGATAGCCATAACAAATGCTCCCCTGCGGTCACTTATTGTTCATGGTGACACTTGGGGGGGAAGAAGGGCAAGGGTAGGAATTGTAATATTCCTTTACTGCCGACTTTGGGAGGATTCAAGAATGCCCAACAGTTGAGTGAGGGAGCGGGCAAGCTTTTGATACAATATCAACAGACTTCCTCTCTTTTGCATCGTGGAATGGCTGATTTAAGTACACTCAAACGCGATTTCTCTCTGTTGCGCGATCGCCTGGGTCATACCCAGGACTATCTTTGACCCGGCGGCATTAAACGCCAAGATTCGTGACCTTGAGCATACCGCCGCTCAGCCCGACTTCTGGAATGACCAAGCAACCGCCCAAGTCACATTGCAACAGTTGACCGAAGCGAAAGACGTCCTCAACCAACTTCAGCAGTGGCAACAAACCATTGAACATGTGGAAACAGCGCTGGAACTGCTGGAGCTAGAACCCGATGAAGGGTTGGTGACAGAAGCCACTACGCTGCTTAAAGAATTAGATGCCCAGTTGAGTCGCTGGGAATTGGAACAACTGCTCAGTGGCCCCTACGACAAAAACAATGCCATCCTCACGATTAATGCTGGGGCTGGCGGGACTGATGCTCAGGATTGGGCAGAAATGTTGCTACGCATGTACACCCGCTGGGCGGAGCGCCACGGTTACCAAGCCCATCTGGCCGAGCTATCGGAAGGGGAGGAGGCGGGCATTAAGTCAGCCACCCTAGAAATTCGCGGCCGCTACGCCTACGGTTATCTGCGCTCAGAAAAGGGCACCCATCGCCTTGTGCGCATTTCTCCCTTTAATGCCAATGGTAAACGGCAAACCAGCTTTGCCGGCGTGGATGTGATGCCAGAACTGGATCAATCCGTGACGGTGGAGATTCCCGAAAGCGATTTGGAGATTACCACCTCCCGCAGTGGGGGCAAAGGGGGACAAAATGTGAACAAGGTGGAAACGGCAGTGCGGATTGTCCATAAACCAACGGGTATTGCTGTACGCTGCACCCAAGAGCGATCGCAATTGCAAAACAAGGAAAAAGCCCTTGCCATTCTCAAGGCAAAGCTATTGGTGATTGCCCAGGAGCAAAAGGCCAAGGAAATTGCCGATATTCGTGGCGATGCCGTTGAGGCCGCTTGGGGCAACCAAATTCGCAACTATGTCTTCCATCCCTATCAACTGGTCAAAGATCTGCGCACCGAGGTGGAAACCACAGCCATTCAAGAGGTGATGGATGGTGACCTCGATCCCTTTATCCAAGCCTACCTGCGGCAGCAAACGGAGGAAGCCAGTTAAACAAAAATAAACAAAAAACTCCCCCGAGGGGGAGCAATTGCAGTTTAGCAAATGGGAGAAAAAACCTAAATCTCGACCACACCCCCTGCGGCCTGCAAGCGAGCGCGGGCACGACGAAAGGCTTGGGTGGCTTGAATCTTGGCCTGTTTGGATTCCCCCTGTTCGGCTTTGGCGAGGGCGGCCTGTGCCGCAGCAAACTCGGCCTTGGCTTTTTCGAGATCAATTGTATCCCCGCGCTCCGCACCGTTGACGAGGATCGTCACTTCGTTGTTCTCAACTTCGGCAAAGCCTCCCATAAGGGCGATCGCCACCCATTCGCGGTCTTGGCGCACCCGCATCACACCAATTTCCAAGGCGGTTAGGAGGGGGGCATGATTTGAAAGAATACCCAATTGCCCCGTTGTGCTGGGCAAAATCACTTCCTCAGCGGGGGCATCCCAAACAGTTTTATCGGGTGCAATTACCCGGACGGTCATCACCATAACGCTTCCCTTGCCACTCAATAATCAAAGGGCGGGTTGCCCCACCCTGTATGGACACCTGTGAAACCTAGGCTTTGAGTTTTTCAGCCTTAGCTTTGGCTTCTTCGATATTGCCCACCATGTAGAAGGCTTGCTCGGGCAGATCATCCAGCTCGCCGCTGAGGATCATCTGGAAGCCTTTGATGGTTTCTTCGAGGGTGACGTATTTGCCGGGGGCACCGGTGAACACTTCCGCCACAAAGAAGGGCTGAGACAGGAAGCGCTCAATTTTGCGTGCGCGCGCCACTGTCAGGCGGTCTTCCTCAGAGAGTTCATCGAGACCCAAAATGGCGATAATGTCCTGAAGCTCTTTGTAGCGCTGGAGAGTGGCTTGGACGGCCCGTGCCGTTTGATAGTGCTCCTCACCCACAATGTCTGGCTGCAACATGTTGGAGGTAGAGCCAAGGGGATCCACAGCCGGGTAAATCCCTTTTGCGGCTAGACTCCGGGAGAGCACCGTTGTCCCATCCAAGTGGGCAAAGGTTGTGGCCGGCGCAGGGTCAGTCAAGTCGTCCGCAGGCACATAGACCGCTTGAATCGAAGTAATCGAACCTTCCGTGGTTGAGGTAATCCGCTCTTGCAGGGCACCCACATCGGTACCCAAGGTGGGCTGGTATCCCACCGCAGAGGGCATCCGACCGAGCAAGGCCGACACCTCAGACCCGGCTTGCACAAAGCGGAAGATGTTATCAATAAACAACAGCACATCCTGCTTGTTGACATCGCGGAAGTATTCGGCCATCGTCAGCCCCGATAGACCTACCCGCATCCGCGCTCCCGGCGGTTCGTTCATTTGACCGTAGACAAGGGCGATTTTCGATTTGCTGGGATCGTCTTTATCGATCACGCCCGATTCAATCATTTCGTTGTAGAGGTCATTGCCTTCGCGGGTACGTTCACCCACGCCAGCAAACACCGACACCCCACCGTGTTGGGTGGCAATGTTGTTGATTAGTTCCATCATGATCACGGTCTTGCCGACACCCGCACCGCCAAAGAGGCCAATTTTACCGCCACGGCGATAGGGGGTGAGCAGGTCAATCACCTTGATGCCAGTTTCAAACACCGAGGGCTTGGTTTCCAATTGTGTAAAGCTGGGGGCAGGACGGTGAATGGGCAAGGCTTCAGTAGCATTAACAGGGCCTTTTTCGTCCACGGGTTCACCCAGCACGTTGAAAATGCGGCCAAGGGTGGCTGTTCCGACAGGCACACTGATGGGAGCACCCGTGTCCACGACTTCCATTCCCCGCACTAGGCCATCGGTGCTGCTCATGGCAACGGCACGGACACGGTTATCGCCAAGGAGTTGTTGCACTTCACAGGTGACAGCCACGTCTAAACCAGCCTCGTTTTTGCCTTGAATCCGCAGGGCGTTGTAAATAGAGGGCATTTTGCCGCTGGGAAACTCAATGTCAACGACAGGGCCAATGACCTGAGTGATAAAGCCTACATTGGTTTGTTCTACAGTTGCGACCATGGACGTTTGCCTACTGTCTAGTTAAGTTCATTTGCGGTTCTTCTTTTTCTAGAAAGCGATCGCTCCCTAGAGGGGGACAACGATCCAAAATCCAGCCTTGGTGCAAGTGCACCACAATACACCGTACCACTAATAGAGCCTTTTTCCATCGGATTCGGGAGGATGCAGCCAGAAAGGAAATTGACAACCCCCGCGATCGCCCTAGCTAATAATGAAAAAGGCAGCAGAGTCGTCATTAGCCGACGACTTCAATTTCGTCCTCAAAAAACCAAGTGCTGGAGCGATCCTCAAAGGTGACAATGACGCCAACCCCACTGCCATCGGTCATCTTAAAACCAGTAATTTGACCCACTTGACCGAGTTTTTGAATGATGTCTTGGGCGACGCGATCGCGAATTCGACAGACGCGCACTTTTTGCCCCACGTCCATAGCAACTCCCAAACTTTGTATAATCCTTGAAAATCGTACCAAGAAACCGTCACATTCACACGGGTTTGTCCTATGGGTCGTCTGCGGGTTGGGCTATTGTTTGGAGGTCGCTCACGGGAGCATGAAGTTTCGGTGGTCTCGGCGGCAGCGATCGCTCAAGCCTTTACCGAAGGCGACAATCGCGATCGCTATGAGGTGATTCCCATCTACATCCAAAAAGATGGCCGCTGGCGCGTCACAGACCGCGTTGGCATCCCCGATGGCGAAGCACTAGAGGACTCCCTGTGGCAGTTTCCTGCCGTTGCTGAAACCATTGACGTTTGGTTCCCCATGCTCCACGGCCCCAATGGGGAAGATGGTACGATCCAAGGCCTGCTGGAACTGATGCAACGCCCCTATGTAGGTTCAGGAGTGGCGGCCTCCGCCATTGGTATGGACAAAATTCTCATGAAAACGGTCTTTGGGGCTGTGGGCTTACCCCAAGTGCGCTACGTAGCACTTCAGCGCAGTGAGCTGTGGTCGGATCCCTGTCGCTACAACCATTTGTGCGATCGCATTGAAACCGAATTGGGCTATCCCTGCTTTGTGAAGCCGGCTAACCTTGGCTCCTCAGTGGGCATCTCCAAGGCCAAAAATCGCCAACAACTCACAACTGCCCTTGAGGCCGCTGCCGAACTGGATCGCCGCATCATTGTCGAAGCGGGTGTGGTTGCCCGTGAGCTAGAGTGTGCCGTGCTTGGCAATGATAAACCCCAAGTCTCGGTGGTGGGGGAGATTACGTATAACAGTGAGTTCTACGACTACGAAACCAAATACACTGATGGCCGCGCCCAACTGCATATTCCTGCGGAGATTCCCGCAGCGGTGAGTGAGCAGATCCGCACAATGTCCCTACAGGCCTTTCAAGCCCTTGATGCCGCTGGCCTTGCCCGCTTTGACTTTTTCTATGTACCCACCACTGGGGAAGTCCTGATTAACGAAGTGAATACGCTGCCGGGGTTTACATCCCTAAGTATGTACCCGCAACTGTGGGCAGCCAGTGGTGTGCCCTTTCCAGAATTAGTCCATCGCTTGGTGCAGTTGGCGCTGGAGCGGCACGGTTAGCGATTCACTCCGTAAGGTAAAGAGTCATGAAGGCACTGAATCCAGACCTTGACTTTCTCACTAAATAACTTTATAGTCATATAAGACTATAGGGTGGGTGTGTTATGAAGCAAGTGTTGAGGGGCAAGCCCAGTCAGTGGGCAACGATTTGGCTATTTTTCTTGATTGCGATCGGTGGCCTCTGGTATCCGTGGCTGGGGTACCTCATGCTGGCCATGATGCTGGGTATTCCTGTGCTAGCCTATTTTCGCAGTCGCTACTGGTGTGGCAACCTCTGCCCGCGTGGTGCGTTCCTAGACATTGTGCTTTATCACTTTAGTCCCCACCGTCCCTATCCCAAGCTCTTCAAAAAACAAAGTTTTCGCTGGGCTGTGTTTAGCTTCATCATGACTGTTTTTGCGATTCGCATGACGTTGGCATGGGGCAACTGGGTGGCGGTGGGTGGCCTCTTTGTCAATATGTGCGTCGTTACGTCCATTGTGGCGATTCTTTTAGGGATCATCTTTAACCAGCGGGCGTGGTGTGCGATTTGTCCGATGGGCACACTTCAAGAGTCCTTGGGCAAATTGGGAAGTGGCCAGACGAAGGCAAAAAAAGCCAGTGCTAAAGCCACAAAATTGTTACCCCCTGTGGAGTAAGCGCGATCGCTAGCATTAACTAGAATTAAAGTATCCACTGAGCACAGCAACCGACGTGAATAAACTGCAAGAGTGGGGCTTTAGCAAAGACTGGTGGCGCAACCAGCGGGGAGAATTTTGGGTCATTGGCCAAACGGTGCTCAGCATCGGCTTTATTCTCTTGCCGGTGGTACGAGTGGCTACCCTACCCTTTGCGGTGCGTCTAGGCTTGACCCTTGGCTTGGGTCTGATTGGCCTGAGCCTCGGCATTGGCGGTTTGTTGAATCTGGGAAACAACTTGACACCCCTACCCCATCCCAAAGAAGACAGTCAGTTAGTGACCACAGGGGTCTATGGTTGGGTGCGCCATCCCATCTATAGCAGTGTCGTCTTTTTGGCGTTGGCCTATGCAGCATGGCAAATGAGCCTTTCCCACGGGCTGGGGGCGATCGCCCTTTTCATTTTCTTTGACCGCAAGGCGGCTCAGGAAGAACAGTGGCTGTCAGAGAAGTTTAAGGATTACCCGACCTATCGGCAGGTGGTGAAAAAACTCATTCCTCTTCTTTACTAGATTGATGTCCTTTTGCTGGAAGACTCCTTGCCGCAGACTGGATATAGGGTAGTTTATCCCCACCGCCCTCTTGCGGAAGTTCTAATGGATGTTGTCCTCTGTCATCAAATTGCTGATTTTGATACCCTTGGGGCAGCCGTTGGTTTAACGCGCCTTTATCCGGGCACCAAAATTGTCTTGACCGGGGGTACTCACCCCAAGGTGGGGGAGTTTTTGGCCTATCACCGCGATGAATACCCTCTCATTGAAGCCAGAGCCGTTGACCCTAGCCAATTACGGCAGATTTGGGTGGTGGATACGCAGTGGCGGCGCCAATTGGGTCAAGCAGCAGGATGGCTGGATCAACCCCAAGTCCAAATTGGCCTGTACGATCACCATTTAGAGATGGCGGGGGATATTGTCCCACAGCAGCAATGGCTAGAACCCGTGGGGGCAACCAGCACCATTATTTGCGAACAGTTGCAGACCGCAGAGATTCGCCTTACGCCCACAGAAGCAACGGTTCTCGCTTTGGGGATTCACGCCGATACGGGTTCATTCACCTTTGAGCAAACCACAGTGCGGGATGTGGAGGCCTTGGCGTGGCTGTTGAGTCAAGGGGCAAATCAACGGGCGATCGCCACCTATGCCGAAGACAGCTTGAGTGAACACTTGCGGCCTCTACTGCAGCAGGCATGGGCGAATCTCCAGCAAGTGGTTCATCAGGGTTACCGGCTCGGCTGGGTACTGCTGCACACGAAGGAGTATCTCCCCGGCCTCTCGCGGTTAATCACCCAATTGGCCGATCTCAGTGAATGCGATGCCATTCTCCTTGGACATCACTATCGCCGAGATCATCTTGCCATTATTGGCCGCAGCCAAATTCCCCATGTCAATGTTGCCCACTTGCTGGCTCCCCTAGGTGGGGGAGGGCATGCCCAAGCGGCTGCTGTAACCACGACCACAGACAATCCAGAGGCGCTCCTCAAAGCCCTATTTGAGACCCTCAAAGAACAAATCCCCCGTCCGCCAACGGCGGCAGAACTCATGTCCTCCCCGGTACGAACCGTTCGCCCCGAAACCCCCATTGCCGATGCTCACCGCGTCTTGCTGCGCTATGGCCACTCCGGTCTATCGGTGGTGAGTGCTGAAGGGGAACTACAGGGGATTATTTCACGGCGGGATTTGGATGTAGCGCTGCACCATGGGTTTGCCCATGCTCCAGTCAAAGGGTATATGAAAGCACCCGTGCGCACGGTTTCCCCCACAACGTCCTTACCAGAGATCCAAGCCCTAATGGTGCAGTACGATATTGGGCGGTTACCTGTGGTCAATGATCAAGGCGACCTTGTCGGGATTGTTACCCGTACCGATGTGCTGCGCCATCTCTATGCCCTTCGCCGCGAAATGGAAACAGTTTGCCCCTTGCCCACCCTAAATCTTTACGAGGCACTGCAACAACGACTGCCGGCGCAACTGTGGGTACTCCTGCAACGGGCAGCAGCGATCGCTAAGGAACGCGGCTGGCAACTGTACCTTGTGGGCGGCGCAGTGCGGGATCTACTACTCGCGATCGCCCAAGGAAATCACCATTTACCGACACGGGAGTTTGACTTAGTCGTAGATGGGGTGCAACAGGAAGAAGCCGCCGGCGTGCATTTGGCACAAGCGCTCCATGACCTCTACCCAGAGACCGATTTACAGATCTACGGTCAGTTTCAAACCGCTGCCCTCCACTGGCTGAAGGCCTCCCCCTTGGCAGGCTTTGCTGTGGATATTGCCACTGCTCGCAGTGAGTTTTATCCCTATCCGGCCGCGCATCCGGAGGTGGCCGCCAGTTCGATTCGCCAAGATCTCTACCGCCGCGACTTTACCATCAATGCCCTAGCCATGCGCCTGACGCCACCGCGCCACGGGGAGGTTCTGGATTTCTTTGGCGGACGCGAGGACTTGCAGCGGCGACTGATTCGGGTGCTCCATCCCAATAGCTTTATTGAAGACCCGACGCGGATTTTTCGAGCTGTGCGTTTTGCTGTGCGCCTTGGCTTTGACCTCGAACCACAAACCCGTCAATACATTGAATATGCCCTGACCAGCGGTGTCTTTACCACCCGCGATCGCCTTTCAGGCCTGCCCCGAAGGGGCAATCGTCCCACCTCAAAACGGCCTTCCCTACAAAGTCGGCTGCGCAATGAACTGCGCTATATCCTCGAACTGCCCCTTGCGCCAAATGAACACTTTGGCGGTGAGCGTGCCTTGACAATGTTGGCGGAGTTGGGTGCCCTCGAGTGTTTGGATCGTCAAGTCACCTTTGATGAGGCGGCCAAGGTGCGCTTGAAACTGGTCTGGGAGTGGTGGCCCCAGATTCCTGAGCGGCGGGAGTGGCAAAGCTTTCCCCTCTGGGAGCTAGAACTCTTGGCCTTGATTGTGACCGTCCCTACAGCGGGGGCGATCGCCCGTCAACTGCAACTGGGGGAGCACATCTGTGAATGGCTCGACACTTTTCCTAGCTTGCAAGAGCAATGGCAGACATTGCGGCAGAGCCAGCAACCGCGCAGTTGCTACTGTGACTTTTTAGAGCGTCAGCCTTTACCGGTCATTGTGCTGTTGGCAGCGGTGCAGCAGGCGCAGGGTTGTGAAGCCGATTTAGGGGATGTTGTTCTATTGCGGGAGTATCTCTGGCAGTGGCGATTGCAAAAGCCGCCCTTAAATGGCCATGATCTGCAACAGTTGGGCTATCCTCGCGGACCCCAGTTACGGCAAATTCTCCTTGCCCTGCGATCGGCGATGCTCGATGGCCTTGTCAGCGATCGTGCCAGTGCCATTGCCTATGTTGAAGCCCATTTCCCGAAACTATGAATTGGTTTCGCGCCGTGATTGGTCAGCCGACGGCTGTTGAACTCTTGACCCATGCCCTTAATCGCCAGCGACTTGCCCCTGCCTATCTCTTTGTTGGACCTGAAGGGGTAGGCCGCGCCCTCACTGCCCGCTGTTTTCTGCAAGCGATTTTGAAGGAGGAAAGCGACCTCAGCAACCACCCAGATGTCCTCTGGATTGAACCCACCTACAGTGTGCAAGGGACGCTCTACACCCGTCGCCAACTCCTCGCTGCTGAGAAGGAGATTCCCCGTAGTGCCCCCCAGATTCGTCTAGAGCAGATTCGCCACCTCAGCCGTCACCTCAGCCAACCGCCTATGCGGGCGCCGCGATCGCTGGTGGTCTTGACCCAAGCCGAAACCATGAACGAAGCCGCTGCCAATGCCCTGCTGAAAACCCTTGAGGAACCGGGGCGCGCCACGTTGATTCTCATTGCTCCCAGTCCGTCAGCGCTCTTGAATACGATTGTTTCCCGCTGTCAGAAAATTCCCTTTTATCCCCTCAACCGTTGCGATCTCGAACAGGTGCTGAAACAGGTGGCGCCCCCTGAGTTTTGGCATCAGGTTACTCCCGCCCTCTTGGACTTGGGAGCAGGGTCGCCGGGAGCCATTCTGCAAGCATGGCAAACATGGCAAGAAATTCCTGAGGCATTCCGCCATCTCGGTGAACAACTGACTGCCCCCCTACCTGTGCAAACTGCTTTGGAATTGGCACGGGACATCACGCAGTCCCTCGATGTCGAACGGCAGCTTTGGCTTCTCAGTCTAATGCAGGAGCAACTTTGGCAAGGGGGACAATTCCCCCAGTGTGTTGCGGCGCTTCAGCACTTAGAGCGTGCCCGCCAGTATTTGCAGCAGTACGTTCAGCCTCGCCTCGTCTGGGAAGTGCTACTGATGCAGTTGGGGACAGTGTGATAGGCTATCGGCAGCAGTTGGGAAGATGACAGGATCAATCATGGCGAAGCAACAATGGCTGGGGGCGATCGCGATCGCCCTGCTCCTAGGGGGATGCCAGTCAGCAATGAGTCGCTTAGAATCACCGGCAGTTGCCCGTCCAGAGCGGGAAGGGGTCGCCGCCGATGTGGCTGTGGCACGCCTGGCACCACTGGAAACTGGGACAACCCTGACGGGTACCACGCGCCCCTACCGTGAAGTGATGGTGCGATCGCAGGTGGAAGGTCAAGTGATTCGCCTTGGCGTGGATGTGGGCGATCGCGTGCAATCGGGGCAACTGCTGGCGGAGGTGGATCCCGTTGTCCTGAAAAACGCTGTCTTTGAAGCAGAAGCAGAACTAGCTGCCCGCCGCAATGAAGTCATCCAGGCCCAAGCGGCCGTCAATCGCGCCCGTACAGCCGTTGAGGAAGCCCGTCTTACCCTCCAACAGACGGAGAGTGATGCTCGCCGCCTTGAAACCCTGCTGCGGGATGGTGCCGTCTCAGCCCAAGCAGCGGAACAGGCACGCACAACGGCACAAACAGCACGGCAGGTACTGCGGTCTCGCGAAGCAGAGGTGGTGACGGCTCAACAGGCGGTGGCCGTTGCCCAAGGTCGGGTACAAGCCCAAACTGCCTTTGTTCAACAGGCACGGGCACGCTTGAATCAAGCCCTCCTGCGATCGCCCCTCAATGGCGTGGTGCTGGAGCGACTCACAGAAGTGGGCAACCTGCTGCAACCGGGGGGAGAGGTACTGCGCCTTGGCGATATTCGTCAACTCAAGGTTGTGGTGGAAGTCTCGGAACGGGAATTGGCAAGATTAGCTCCCGGCCAAAGAGCAACGGTGACGTTTGATGCTGTGCCCAACCGCACTTATGAAGGGCGTATTACACGAATTTCACCTGCGGCCGCCGATGCCCGTCTGATTCCTGTGGAAGTGGTGATTGACAATGGCGATGAACGCTTAGGCAGTGGTTTACTGGCACGGGTTGTTTTCCAAGGAGCGAATGCGCCACGCCTGATGATTCCCCAATCCGCCCTCAAGGGCTTCGAGGAAGGGCAACTCTCCTCACGGCAAGGCAGCGTTTTTGTGGTCGTGGGCGATCGCGTGCAGGAGCGGCAAGTCACCCTTGGCCAACGGCGAGAGGGGAACGTGGAAATCCTCAGTGGCTTAAATGCGGGCGATCGCTATGTCGTCCGTTCGGGTCGCCCCCTGCGGCATGGGGATAAAATTCGCCCCAGTATCCTCTCTGAAGGCTAAGTTTATTGGTGCACGATCGCTGGGGTTTCGTAGGGCTGCCACGAATGCAGTGCGCGTAGCTGCGGTGTTTTCTTTTGCTGGTGCGCTTCCATGCGGGCAAGCACATCATCGAGGATATCCACTGCTAACCCCACATAGGGGCCTTTGTTGAGCATGACACACTCCGCTCGCTCCGCCATTGCAGCATCGGTGATTTCTGCCCGCGAGGGCACACCTTTTTTCACCAAGTTTTCAAGGACTTGGGTGGCCCAAACCACGGGTACATGGGCAGCTTCACAGAGCCAGAGGATCTCCTCCTGCATTTCCGCTAGACGTTGGTAGCCAATTTCAACCGCCAAATCCCCCCGCGCAATCATGACGCCAAAGGGTTGCCGCCCCGCTGCTTGGATGATCATTTCTGGTAGTGCCCGAATCGCTTTCGGGGTCTCAATTTTGGCGATGATGCCCATCTGATCAGCGCGATCGCCACAACAATGCTCCAGTTCCCGTTGCAGTAGGGCAATATCCTCGGCGGACTGAACATAGGAGTAGCCAATAATATCGGCATGGCGGCAAGCAAAGGCCAGATGCTCGCGATCGCTCTCGGTCAGCGGACACAGGCGCAAATCACTGTCGGGGAAGTTCAAGCCCTTGGCCAGTTTCAGCCGCTGCCCTTCCTTGCAGTGGGTAATGGTGAGTTCCACCCCTTGGGCATCTTTGCTGACAATGCGACCGCCAATGTGACCATCGTCAATCCAAACCCGCTGCCCTACCTCTAGCTGGGGCAAAATTTCTGGCAAGGAGCAGGTGAATTGCGGCATTTCTGCACCATCAGGGCAAATTTCCGTTGTCAGCCGCAGGCGATCGCCGCTGTGAAGGCGCACCATTTCTGGAAAAATTCCATCAATGCGGGGTTTCGGTCCTCCTAGGTCCATAAGAATTTTGCAGGGTTGACCCGTCAGATAGCTGGCCGCTCGCAAATACTCAATCATCACCTCCCAAGTGGCAGGGTCATCGTGGGCACAGTTGATGCGCGCACAGTTCATCCCCTTGCGCAGGAGCGTAATACTCCATTGCGGATCCGTGGCCGCCTGTGTGGGGAGGGTCACCATAATGCGCACATGGCGCTTGCCACGAATTGGGCCAAAGAGTTCTGCCGTTTGGCGGCGCAGTTGGCGATCGCCCGCAAAAAAAGCCTCTAAGGGGGGGCGGGGGGGCAGTGCCTCATGGGCATGGCACAGGGCGCCGAGGGTATTGATCACCGCATCCAAGTTAGGGAGCACCCGCGACTCGATCCGTCCTAAAGACGATAACCCCCAAGGCATCAAGGCCATTTGAATAGCGCGCAGATCCCGCCAGCGCAAGGCCAAATAGTAAGCAAGATTGCGGGCACTAGGTATAAATTCGGATCGCTTAATTTTTGATTGCCACTGTTGAAAACGGGCTTCCCCCTCTTTGGTAATTTCCTGCCGCAGTTCTAACAGGCTATGGAGCAAGGCAATGGGTGAAACGGGTACCGTTGGTGCCTCCAGCAACATGACCGCCTCCTAGATGGTTTTTAAGGAATTTCATGATTGGATTTAACTCATTGCAAAGCCACACTTTATAAGGGTTGGTGAGAAATTTAGTGATTTTTGAAAACCATTGACTGGTGGCTTAAGAATACTCCTCACTGAAAAATATAAATAAACACTTCTTTACATCAATGGTCTGCAACGAACAGTTGGGTAAGAACCGTAGTGCTTTTTGACACCACTCTATCTATCTTTCAGTATATCTGCCGACCTCTTGACGGGAATCTTAATTTTCTCTGAAGCCAAAGCATTAAGAGTTACTACAAGCGTTGCAAAGAGATTTCCCAGTTCTGTTATGTTCTCAGTAGAGAGGTTGATTGTCTTGCCTTTACCAGTGCCCCTATGGATCGTTATCCTTCGTTGCAATTACTCAAATACTCCTATCGGTCCGCAGTGGCTTGGTGCGAAGAACACGGCTGGACAGATCTCTTTATTGAGCAGTACCAGTATTGGGCATTTCCGCCGGGGGGAGTGATGCCCCTGCCCTTGCCCACTGAGGGGCTGCAATGCATTGAACTGCCAGTTGCCCTCTCGCCGCAACAACGACGCCTACAGATGTTGGCACTGGCGATCGCCCTAATCACCACGGGCTTGAGTGGCTGGCTGCAGTCTTTGTTTCCCTTGGTCATCGGCTTTAGCTGCTGTGCCCTTTTGATTGCCGCCCAAGAACCCTAGGGGGGATTCCTGATACACTGAAAAGCTGGCCTGCACGCTAGCGCATCCCCTTGATGGATTCATCCTCAGCAATAGAACTGCCACCTGTCTTGGGGAATGGGATTCAGTTCTCCAGTCCCGGCCGTTCCTTTAGCTATGAGGTGGTGGGTGCCTGTTGTCGCCTTTTTGACCGCGAACAGTTGCCTTGGCCCTGTTGTCGCATTGCTTGGCGCAGCAAAGAACCCAGTTGGCGACGCATTGGCCGACGGCTTGTCCTTGACAGTGCCACCAAACGGCATCCCAGCTATTGGGTACGCCACATTGAAACGGGCACCATGATGGTGATTACGCTCTATTGTGTAGAGCTAACCCCTAGCGATCGCCACTGGTGGTACGGCAAAGGTTAAACTTCCTGAGACTTATTGAGAAGGAATTGCAAAAGCGATGGTTTAATTCTAGAATATCTCTCGCTTGCACTTAGGAGAAATTCTCAACTATGGAGAAAATCAGTCGCCGTATGTTGCTGGGCATGGGCGCCGCAGCGACCGCCTATGTTGCCCACCACCTCTGGAATTCCCAGACCGAATCCAGCACTGCTCAAGAGCGGCCAGCGCGCGGGGTCATTAATGTCTATTCGGCACGGCACTACGACACTGATAAAGCCCTCTACAATGGTTTTACGCAGCAGACGGGGATTCGCGTCAACATTATTGAAGCAGAAGCCGATGCGCTAATTGAACGGATTCGCAGTGAAGGTACTCGCTCACCCGCTGATGTACTCATTACAGTGGATGCCGGTCGCCTGTGGCGAGCACAGCAAGCCGGTATTTTGCAGCCGATTCAGTCAAGGGTACTCAATAGCGTTGTGCCAGCGAACCTGCGGGAACCCCAAGGACACTGGTTTGGCCTCTCACGGCGAGTGCGTGTCCTGATTTACAATAAATCCAAAGTGAATCCCAACCAACTCTCCACCTACGAGGATTTGGCTAATCCCCAGTGGCGGCGGCAGATTCTCACTCGCAGTTCCAGCAATGTCTATAACCAATCCCTAACGGGGTCACTGCTGGCCATTCATGGTGCCCAAAAAACGGAACAATGGGCGCGGGAATTAGTTCAAAACTTTGCCCGTCCGCCGCAGGGGAATGATACCGCTCAAATTCGTGCCTGTGCGGCGGGTGTTGGCAGCATTGCGATTGCAAATCACTACTATCTAGCTCGGTTAATTGCCTCAGATAAGGCAGAAGATCGTGCAGTTGCTGAGAAGGTGGGCTTGTTTTTCCCCAACCAGCGCGATCACGGTGCCCACGTGAATATCTGTGGGGGTGGTGTGGTGGCCGGTGCCCCCAATCGCCAGGCGGCAATCCGCTTTTTGGAGTATCTGGTGAGTCCCAAGGCACAGGAAATGTTTGCGATGGCCAACTTTGAGTATCCGGTGCGCGCTGGTGTGCCGGTGCATCCCATTGTGAAACGGTTCGGCAATTTCCGGGGGCAAACTGTCAATGCCGCCGTTTTTGGCCGCAATAATGCCGAGGCCCTGCAGATTATGGAGCGGGCTGGGTGGCGCTGAGGGTCTAGGGTCTAAAATGAGCGATCGCCCCCCTAGATCGCTGCTGTGTCTTGCCAACTCATTGCCTATACGATTCTTCTCGCTGCTGCCCTCCTTGACTTTGGCCTTGGGGATCCGTGGGGCTGGCCGCATCCAGTGCGCTGGATGGGAGGATATATCCAATTTGTCAGCAACAGGTTCAACCATGGCCAAGGCTGGCCAATCTGGGCACAACGGTTGGGAGGGGCAGTGCTGGCGCTCAGTTTAATTACGGGGTCTGCCCTCATCAGTTGGGGGATGGTGGCACTGGGGATGGCGATGTCGCCCCTCCTTGGTTGGGGAATTGCGGTGGTGGGTACTGCCAGCGGCTTTGCGGGTCGTAGTCTGCGGGATGCAGCAATGGAGGTACTCGCACCCTTGAGGGCTGGCAATCTGGAGGCGGCACGCCAGTCCTTAGCGAAATATGTGGGTCGCGAGACTGCTCAGCTAGAGGCGCCGGAGATTCTACGGGCGGTGCTAGAAACCGTGAGTGAAAATACCACCGATGGCATGATGGCACCACTTTTTTATGGGGCGATCGCCACCCTTTTTATGCCGCAACTGACCCCCCTTCCCCTTGTCATGGCCTATAAAGCCGCCAGCACCTTGGACTCAATGATTGGTTACCGCGAGCCACCCTACACCCACTGGGGATGGTTTGCTGCCAAGACCGATGACGTGCTTACGTGGTTGCCCTGTCGGCTGCTCGTCTTTCTGGTTGCCCTTTGCTCTGGGCAGTGGCAGCGAGTGTGGCAGTGGTGTTGCCGCGATGCCCCCAAGGATCCTAGTCCCAATTCCGGTTGGAGTGAGTGTGCCTATGCAGCCGCTTTCGGAGTACGTCTGGGGGGCACGAATACCTATCGCGGCACGATAAAAGTGAAACCCTTTTTGGGAGAACCGCTGCACCCGATTGATCAAAGCATTATTATGTCTGCCCTTCGTTTGAGTTGTCGCTTGTATTTGATCACTCTCATGAGCACAGGGGGGTTAGTCTTGCTGTGGAGCAAAGTGTTGTCCATTTAGCAGTTCATCTTAGCCAGAATCGTTTAGAGGAGATGGATTAAGAAATAAAATTGGTGTTTCTCCCACCACCATATTCAACGCACGCAGTTGATTCTTAAGGAGTTGCGTGTCCTTGGGGGGCATTACATTGGATGGCTTTAGCACAAGCTATGCGTCATTGAATGATTTTTGATCGCTCATTTATCACTGATATTGCAGGCGATCGCCAAGATCAAGCGATCATCAAAGCCATCATTGATCTGACCAAGAGCCTCGAAATCCCCATCGTGGCCGAGGGTGTAGAAACTTGGGGGCAAGGGCAACTTCTCCAACACCTTGGCTGTAAAGCCATTCAAGGCTACCTGCTCACAGAGCCACTCCCCTATTCCCAAGTGATCCACTGGTCAATTCCTCGAATGCGGTTGAGATGACGACAGCTAATCTCTCCTCCTGAAGGCTTTGATTGCGACTTGTGGGTGCGAATGATAGGTGTTTGAGCTAGCATAGAACGACTGTATCAGGATAGGGGTACGATGATTTATTGATTGGCAACTCCAGTTCCCTAGATTGCCGCCCCTTAACCCCCACCTGCTATGCGAGGATCAGGGAGTGCAGGCTAAGTATATTCCATGTGTACCTATTCCAATGTGTGCCTATGCGGTTTTACTGGCTGAGTGCGGCAAGTTGTCTGAGTATGATGTTCTTGACGGTGGGCTGTCAAGCGGCAACGGTGCCGTCAGCACCCGCAGAAGTCGCTGCAACGGTTACATCGTCCCCTGTCGCTGCATCTCCCCTGTACACCGCGCTGGATGAGTTTGGCCAGCCCCAGTTTCAAGTGGATGGGCGGAACCTGTTTCGCGATCGTCCCCTGCCCTCCCATCGCATTAGCACCGCCCCCATGAAGTTGCTACAAGTGTTGCGTAGCACTCGCCAGTATTTTCAAGACTTTAGTGACACAGACCCCATTACTCAGCGGGAGGGCATTCTGGCAACCAAGGGGGTCACGCTGCCCCAAGTCCTCGACACCCTAGACTTTATGATTGCAACACTCACAGAGGATATCAGTCGCCGGCGCCCGATTCGTTTACAAGATCCCACATTTATTAATCAGCACTTTCGTGTCATTCAATGGCTGCCCCACAATCCCCGCAATCCAAACCAAACTGAGGAATTGCGCCTCACCAACTACGCGATATTTACCCATCGCGGATCACGCACCCGCTCGGAGACCTACAATACGGCACTTTATGCACTGCCACCCCGTGTTCCCGATCAACCTGAGGACTTATTTTATAAGCAACTGACAAAACAACAGGTACTGGAAGGGATTTTTGAATCGGGTGGTTCCCTCTATGGACGGGTAAAGCCTCTGGCCTACTTGACGAGGAGAGGGCTTGAGGATGCCCTGATGCAGGGGACAATTCTCGTGCAATTTACCGATGGCACTGAAGCCTTTTTCAATGTGGATCGCAACAATGGTCTTCCCTTTGCCAAGGGGGTTTCCCCCTACGATCAGCGCCGCTACTGGTATTTTCGCCAGGTGGCCGCCATCAAGGGCTATGGCAGCACTATTGAAAATAAAATCAATATTCAACCTGAGGTGACCTTTGCGGGGGATGTCTGGAATATCGGTCTGGGGCGCGTCGTGGTGATTGAGGATACGCGGGGCAGGCAACCTAAACTGCGCCTTGGTGTGATTGCCGATACGGGGGGAGCCTTTATGCCCAATCTCTATCAGTTGGACTTTCTAGCAGGCATTTTTCCTGACCGTGCCAGCTATCAAGCCGCTGCCCGTCACCTACCGGATCATGTCCGTGCCTATATTTTGATTAAGAAATAAGCCTAGCGCTGGCCAAGAAATTTGTGGGTTTGGGGAATGACGCGCACATGGGTCAGCCGTGCCTTGAGTTGCCCTTGCCATGCGAGAACCTGTGCGGGGGTGGGTGGGGGGGTATAGCGACCGGTACCGATGGGGGTGACAGGTTGGAGGAAGACAGGGATATCGGGATTCACGCTGGCCACAAGGTCACTGAGACGATCGAGATCAGCAGGGTCGGTAGTTTCGGAAATAATTACTTTACAAAAGACCTCGACAGGGGCGCGATCGCACAGGCGCAAAAAGGCTTCATGGGCTGACCAATGGCACTCCCCACTGACACTGGGGAGCTTGATGTCCATACCCACGCTATCAACATAGGGAAGAATCTGCTCCAGTGCTTCTGGATGATGTCCGCCGGTTTCAAGGTAGAGGGGCAGGGAGCTATGGGCTTTCAGCAGGGGCAAAAATAGTGCCAGTGTGGCAGCATGGAGCAGCGGTTCACCACCAGTGAGGCTAATACTGTCATGGATGGGCGGTGTATTGAGCTGCTGGACAGCTTTGAGAATATGGGCAGCAGTCACGGGGTTGGCAACGGTTTGAAAGTGGCGATCGCCCGCTTGTTCTTCAATCAGGGCATGGGCGGGAACAAACCACGTATGAGCACTGTCACAATAGGTGCAGCGGAGATCACAGCCTGCCAAGCGAATAAAAATTTGCCGACACCCCACATTGGCGCCCTCCCCTTGAATCGCTGAGAACAGCTCCACCAAAGGAAGCGTGATCTGGGCAAGGGAAAAATGATCGTTCGTTTGCTGCTCTTTTACAGAAATCACAGGGGATGGGCAAGCCTGATCACAGTCGGGCATTCTTTTCGATAGTACCTTAAAGATAGTTAGCGTGTTCAGTAGGTCAGTGCTATGTCTGCCCACCGTTTTGGCCTTTCGTGGCTAGTCCTCGGTACCTTGGCAATGGGGATGGGTGCCCTGCCAATCATTTTGCCATCGTTACCTGCTGTTGCCCAAAATCCCTCTAGCCAAACCAGTGAGTTTGATCGCTACATGCAGCGGGGGTATCAACTGACTGCCAAGCGCGACTATCAATCGGCTTTGGTGAATTTCCGCCGTGCCCTCAGCTTGCGTCCCGCTGACCGCTATGCCCTCACGGCCATTAGTAATGTGGAGGCCTATATTGCTCGCGATCGCTACGCTGCTCAATCACGTAACCACCTTACCTTTGTGCCCCCGAATCGTGGCATGCCGGGGCAACGAGTCGCAGGTGCCACACGCTTTGGTGAATGCACCCAAGGCTCCCTGACAAAAATCGTCGCCCTTGTGCCCGATAACAACTTGGGGACGACGGCGGTGGCCAATCCCAGTCTCTTTTTCTTTGTTCCCCAAAGCACGGCCAAATCGGCGGAACTGCTGCTGCTTTCAGAAGCAGGGGAGCTGCTATTGACCCAGCAAGTCCCCCTAAATGGTAAAGCCGGTATTTTGCCCGTGAGGGTAGATGCCGCTAAGGTAAATCTGCAGCCGGGGCAAAAATACCAGTGGATCTTCTCCCTCACCTGTAAGCCCAATGAACCGGATGCCAACCCCTTTGTGACGGGTTGGATTGAGCGGGCCGAGTTAGACAGGAACCTTACCAAAGTAATCACTACAATCCCAGCGGCTGATCGTCTGCCCCTTTTGGCCACCAGTCAGCTCTGGAACGATACCTTGGCAACCCTTGTGGAATTGCAGCAAAGCAATCCCAATGACGCTACAATCAAGCGGCAGTGGCAGGATGTCCTCAAGAGTGCGGGCATTGATCCCCAAATTGTCAATATGCCCCTGTTGCCCTAGGGACTCCTGTGCTGATATTGAGGGCGGTTGGCTGAGAACATTCCCCACATGAAGTTGCACTAGGATAGAAGGTAGGCTGCGTTGATTAGGAGTGTGCGCCATGCTAAAGGTAACGCGATCGCCATTTCCCCTTTGGCTAACTAGTATTGTGCTCCTTGGAGCGATCGCCCCTCTACCTGCCTTGGCACAACGGGCGGCGGGTGACATTGTGATTATTGGTAACTCTCCCAATGAGTGGGGGCGCAATCAACGCTACTGGAACCATTTACTCAACCTTTCAGGGGCAACGGCAGCCGCCTCTACACCGACAACCTCAGAAACTCCCCAAGAAGTCGATCCTAAAGTTTTGGAACAGCAGCTCCTGCGCAATATCCGCGTCGGTCAGCCGCAGCTTCAGCCTGTCCTCAAATTACCCGGTTCTTCAGTGGTGACAGGCACCGTGACGAACAATAACCGCCAACCCGTAACCATCCAAGCCATTAACTATGAAGTGGTGGGTGCCAACGGCGAGCTTCTGCAAACGGGTGCGGCGACTCCAGAACCGTCAACAGTCGCTCCCGGTCAGACGGTGACATATCAAAAAATGCTCCCTAATGTGCCAGCGGATATTGGCGCACAGGTGCGGTTGAGTCAGCCAGCGGTAGTGCTGCAAGGGGGTGTCTAGACCCTTTCGTCTCGGTATCACCGGGGGGATTGCCTGTGGTAAATCGGTGGTGGCTGCCTATTTGCAGCAATGCTATGGGGTGCCCATTGTGGATGCCGATGTATTAGCGCGGCAGGCGGTTGCCGTCGGCACACCCATTTATCAAGCCATTGTTGATCGTTATGGGGGTAAGATTTGCCGTCGTGATGGCAGCCTCGATCGCTCTCGCTTGGGGGACATTGTCTTTGCCCAGCCTGAAGAGCGCCAATGGTTAGAGGCACAAATCCATCCTTGGGTAATTGCCAAGATGGAGCGAGCGATTAACACCTGCGATCAACCCCTGATGGCCTTGGTCATTCCTCTGCTCTTTGAAGCGCACCTTGAAGGCCTTGTGGATCATATATGGGTAGTGGCCGCCACACCGAAGCAACAATTAGACCGTCTTCAGCAGCGCGATCGCCTCTGCGCACATGCAGCCGCCCAACGCCTAGCCAGTCAACTGCCCCTAGAGGAGAAAATTCAGCGGGCAGACATAGTGCTCTGGAATACCGGCTCTCTTGAGGAACTTTATCGTCAGGTGGATCAGGCCTTTTCCCTACTGGGCAGAAATGGCAAGGGAAGTTAGCCCCATTGTCATCTGTTGCAGGAAACTTTCTGGATTAATCGGCAGGGGAATGTAGCGATCGACCCCTTGATAGTTCCCCTCTGCTCCCAAAATGAAAATCTTGAGTTGCTCAGGAGTACAGCGTTGCCGCAACTGATCCACCAGCTCCTGCACATCCCCATAGCTAAAGGGTTCCGCCAACAAAACCGCCATAGGGGTGAGTGCTAGCAGCCGCTCCACTTCACCATCCACCAGCCAAATCACCTGATAGCCTGCGGTGGTCAAAATCGAACAGATCAGCGTGGCAGTGGCCTCATCTTCACTCACGAGCACAATCCGCCCTTCAGGCTCCACCAGCATATCCGTTGTTGCTAAGGGTGGGACATCCAGCTTGTGTTTTGGGAGTTCTGACACAGGTTCTGAGGGGATTGCCGGCAGCCCCACCGTGAACGTACTGCCTTTGCCCTCAGTGGACTCGACCTCGATCCAGCCCTGGTGCAAATCCACCCACTGCTTGGTAAGGGCTAGCCCTAAACCTGCACCTGTGTAGGCCCGACCAAAGGAGCTATCCAACTGCTGAAACTTTTGAAACAGTAGGGGTTGCAGGTGAGCAGGAATGCCAATGCCATTGTCCTGCACTTGGAAAATCAGTTCATCCTCTCTCCACCATGCCCGCAGGATCACTTCCCCCATGGCGGGGGTAAACTTAATAGCATTGCTGAGCAGGTTAATCAGAATTTGCTGAATGCGGCGATAGTCTCCCCAAAAGCGATCGCGACTAGGGGGAATCATCAGTTGGTGGTGCAGGTTCACCTGATGGCGATGGGCTTGGGGTTTGACGACTTCTATGCAGTCTGTACACAGTTGCCGAATCGAAAAGGTGCTGCGATGCAGGTGCGATCGCCCGAATTCCGCCTGAGAGAGATCGAGAATACTGTTGATCAACTCCAGTAGGTGCGTGCCACTCTCATGGATAATTTCCAGATATTCCCGCTGTTTTGCCGCATCAAGGGGCCAGCGTAATAGGGTGGCGGAAACCCCAATGATACAAGTAAGGGGTGTGCGCAGTTCATGGCTCATGGTGGCCAAAAAGTCGTTTTTAATGCGATGGGCAGCTTCCATGGCACTGAGAGCTTCCCGCAGCGCTTGGGTGCGTTCATTGACCCGCTGTTCGAGGGTGGCCTTTTGCTGTTGGAGTTCGCTGTAGAGTTGGGCTTGATAAATGGCAATGCTCAGGTGTTGACTGAGGTGAGTGAGAAATTCCACCTCTTGGGGTTGCCACTGGCGGGGGCGATCGCACTGGTGGGCAATGAGCACCCCCCAGAGTTTTTCCTGAACCAGAATTGGCACAATCAACCATGCCTTGATCTGCCAGCGGGCGGCAAAGGACTGGAGACAGGGCACTTCTTTGTAAAACTGCTCAATGTTGCTCACAACAATGGTCTCGCCACGACTTAAGCGCTGATAGCTGCTGCTGGGTAGGGCTGACCACTGCCAACAGTCATCCCATAGCCCTAGAACAGATGGAACACTCCCATTGCGGCAGGATTCATAGGTAATTTGCCCGTGCAGTTCCCCTTGGGTCTCACCGAATTGCCCCACCAGCAACCGATCCACATGCAAAAACTCACGAATGCGATCCACAGCTGTTTTCAGGAGTTCAGGCAGCTCAAGGCTCTGGCGAATCTGGGTTGTCACCTGGTGCAGCAGTCGTTCTTGGGCTTGGCGTTCGTTGAGGGCAGCCGTTACCAGGGGTTGGCAAGTTTGGCACTGGGCAGTGGTTTCTTCACTGAGGACAGCCATGAGGGCGATCGCCAGATCAGCGGGCAGCAGGGGTTCCTGAGTATTCAAAGGAGCTAGTTGCCGCAACACTGTACGGATCAGGGGGCGGCGGTTCACAGGAACTTGGCTGCGGATTTTGCGTAAAAAGCGGGCGATCGCCCTAGGGTCAGTCAGAATTTCCACCCGATAGGCACTCATCTGCGGTACGGGTTCTGCCTGCAACAGCAGCGCAAAGGTCTCTGCCACAATGACGAGAAAAGGGGCATCGGCAGACGCTATAACATCTTCACGGCTAAGAACCGTTGCTCCACGCTGGCTAGCTTCTGCGAGCAAGACTGTGGCGATTCGCTCGTAGAAAAATGCTGGTAAAATTCGATCAAAGACGGGCTGGGGCATAGTTTTTGAAATTCAATGCTTGATCGGCTCATCGCAGGAAGTGGCATCAGCGTGCGGGGCGCGATCGCTAAAGGCTTTTCCCATTAATTTCTGTTGTAGCGCTTGAAGAGGAACAGAGGGAAAAGCCCACCAGTTTCTTTAATCGTCTTGTCAAGGTATGCATCGAATTCTTACATTAAGTGATCTTTCTGTTGCCACAGATAACCAGCAAGTTGCATTTCTACAGCAAAGCAGTGCGCCCATTGTTATTTTAACGGCAGCGGATACGGATATTGCCCTGCTGGCTCAAGCCTACAACCGACTGCCTGAGGACTTTCCACCACTGCGCCTTGCCAACTTACTGCATTTACAAGCGGCTGCCGCCATTGATGACTATGGCGATCGCGTCCTAGCGAAGGCTGAGGTTGTCGTGATTCGCCTTTTGGGGGGACGGGGCTATTGGAGCTATGGCCTAGAGGTGGCGCAGCAAATGGTCAGCGATCGCGGGGGGCAGTTGATCCTACTGCCGGGGGACGATCGCCCCGACCTAGAACTGATGAGCCTTTCCAGTTGGCCCCTAGCACGCGTGGATCGCCTCTGGCAGTACTTCTGCGAGGGGGGGCAGGAAAATATTCAGCGCGCTTTGGAATTCATTGGCCACTACGGCTGTGGTTGGGGGCAGCCTCCCCTGCCTCCCCAAAGGATTCCGCGTTGGGGCACCTATCCAATTGCCGCACCCATAGCCAGCGACTGGCCACAGGTGGGCATTCTCTTTTACCGCGCCCACTACTTGGCGGGCAATACCGTGGTGATTGATGCCCTCGCTCAGGCCGTGGTACAGCGACAACTGGCACCGGTGCCCGTGTTTGTTTCCTCCCTGCAGGACCCCGAAATTCAACGGGAGCTACTGGCGGCATGGCAGGGCAAGGTGCAACTGATCCTCAATACCACGGGGTTTGCGATCGCCAGAGCCAACGAGGCAACTCTGTGGCAGCAGTTGGATGTCCCCGTGTTACAGGTCATTCTCAGCAGCAGCACCTACGCGACTTGGCAAGAGCATCCCCAAGGGCTGACCCCCCGCGACCTTGCCATGCACGTGGTCTTGCCGGAGGTGGATGGCCGCATTATTACCCGTGCGGTGTCCTTCAAGGCCGTGTCGCAAATTCAACCAGAAGTGGAAACAGCGGTGACCACCTATGCCCCAGCGGGCGATCGCCTGCAATGGGTGAGTGATCTGGCCGCCAACTGGCTCAACCTGCGCCGCAAAGCCCCCCGCCAACGCCGTATTGCCCTGATTTTGGCCAACTATCCCTGCCGCGATGGTCGCCTTGCCAATGGCGTGGGTCTGGATACCCCCAACAGCACGGTAGAACTGCTCAAGGCACTCCAGCGGGCCGGCTATGATCTTGGCGCCAATCCCCTCCCCCCAGACGGCGATGCCCTCATTCGCCACCTTTGCCGCTACTCCACCAACGATCCTGAAGGCCATTCGTGGCGCCTCCCCCGCTACACCCTCTCCCTTGAAGACTACCAGCGCTATTTTCAAAGGCTACCCCAGACCGCCCAAGCAGCCATTAACGAGCGCTGGCCATCGCCCACCGCCGACTTACCCATTGCGGGGGAGTGCTGGGGCAACATCTTTGTCGGTGTCCAACCCAGTCGCGGCTACGATCGCGACCCCAGCTTGAATTATCACGCCCCCGACTTGGAACCTACCCCAGACTACCTCGCCTTTTACTTTTGGCTGCGCTATGTCTTTGGGGCAGATGCCATTGTCCATGTCGGCAAACACGGCAATTTAGAATGGCTGCCCGGCAAAGGGATTGCCCTCAGTGAAGCCTGTTTTCCGGAAATTGCCCTTGGGCCTATCCCCCACTTTTATCCCTTTATTGTCAACGACCCTGGCGAAGGTGCCCAAGCCAAACGGCGTGCTCAGGCGGTAATTTTGGATCACTTGACACCGCCCCTTACCCGTGCGGAGCTGTACGGTGGTTTAGAGACCCTCAGCCACTACATTGAGGAATACTACGCCGCTGAGCAGTTTGATCGCCCCCGCCTGCAGATTCTGCGGCAGCAGATTGAAGCCCTCGTCAAAGAACTCGATTTAGATCAAGAAATTGCTGCCCCCCATCCAGAGGAAACGTGGACGGCATGGCTAGCGCGTACCGATGGCTACCTCTGCGATCTGCGCGATGCCCAAATCCGCGATGGCCTGCATATTCTTGGGCACTGTCCCCAAGGGCAACAGTTGCGGGATCTCCTCATTGCCATTGCCCGCAGTCCCAGTGCGCAGCATAGGGGTCTCACACGCGCTCTTGCCCAAGACCAAGGAGTAGATCTAGACCCCCTGACTGCGGATCCAACGGCTCCCAGTCCTATCCCTGGCTATCGCTCTGTGGGGGAATGGCAAAATGCCCTCGAGGAGACGGCGGCAACCCTCGTGGAGAGCCTCATCCAAGGTAAACCTTCCCTGCCCTGTGGCAAAGCAACCCAGCAGGTACTGGCGTGGATTCGCACGGTACTCTATCCTGCCCTGCAACAAACTTGCCAAGAAATTGATCACTTGCTCCATGGCCTCAATGGCGGCTATGTTCCCAGTGGCGCTGCCGGTGCCCCGACGCGCGGTCGTCCCGATGTTCTACCCACAGGCCGCAATTTCTACGCCGTGGATCTGCGGGCAGTTCCCACCGAGGCGGCTTGGGCGTTGGCGGAGCGATCAGCAGCCGCCCTCATCGAACGCTATTGTCAGGAGCATGGCGAATTTCCGCGTACCCTTGGCCTCTCGGTGTGGGGCACAGCCACGATGCGCACGGGTGGCGATGATATTGCCCAAGCCCTTGCTCTGTTGGGGGTACGACCGGTGTGGGAGGGAGCCTCACGGCGGGTGGTGGATTTAGAGATAATTCCCCTGTCGCTGTTGGGACGCCCCCGCGTGGATGTGATGCTGCGAATTTCTGGCTTTTTCCGCGATGCCTTTCCCAACTTGATTGCCCTTTTTGATGCGGCGGTGCAGCGGGTGAGCCAGTTGGATGAACCCCCCGACCAAAATCCCTTGGCTGCTCAAGTGGCCAAGGAAACCGAGTATTGGCAACAGCAGGGGCTTTCCCGTGAGCAGGCGCAGGAACGGGCACGTTTTCGCATCTTTGGCTCTAAACCGGGAGCCTATGGCGCGGGACTCCAAGGACTGATGGAAGCCCAAAACTGGCAGGGGGATGAGGACTTGGCTCGCGCTTATATTCACTGGAGTAGCTATGCCTACACCGGCGAAGCCCACAGCCACAATGCTGCCGAAGCCCTTGAGCAGCGGCTGAGTCAGTTGCAAGTGGTGCTGCAAAACCAAGACAACCGCGAGCATGATCTGTTGGACTCCGATGACTATTACCAGTTTCATGGGGGGTTGACCGTGGCGGTGCGATCGCGATCGGGGCAGCAGCCTACGGTTTACTTTGGCGATCACTCACGGCCAGAACAACCCAAAATTCGCACTCTCCAAGAAGAGCTACTGCGGGTCTATCGCTCCCGTGTGATCAATCCCAAATGGCTAGCAGGCATCAAACGCCATGGCTACAAAGGTGCCTTTGAAATGGCCGCCACGGTGGACTATCTCTTTGGCTACGCCGCCACCGCTCGCTGTGTACCCGACTATGTGTTTACAGGCGTTGCCCAGACCTATTTGCTCGATGCCGAAATGCAAACCTTTGTGGCGCAGCATAATCCTTGGGCCTTGCGGGACATGGCTGAGCGACTCCTCGAAGCTGCCCTACGTCAACTCTGGCAGGCACCTGATCCAGAGATATTAGACCGCCTGCGATCGCTTGCTTTGGAGGCTGAAGGGTTGATTGAAAATCAATTTGCCTCTTAGTACAGCAAAATCCAGCGCAACACCCGCGCCACGGTGGCCACCACGCAGACAATCACCAACTGCCCCGGCAAGGCAAAAAGGGAATACTGCTCTAATAACTCCCCCAAGGGTTGACTCAACTGCCCTGCCAGAGCCAGACCGCCGAGGTAGAGGACACCGCAACCATGAATCAGAGCCAGTCCTGCTAAGCTACTTAAGGCAAGCCATTCCAAACTCACCTGCCTTTGGGGGCGAAAGGCAAGCCACCCACAGACCCACGCCCCTGGTACAAACCCCAAGAGATACCCGAATGTCGGTTCACGCCAATAGTCCAGACCGCCCCCTTGGGAAAACACCTGAAAGCCACTCAGCCCCAGTATCAAATAGGCCATTTGCGAGAGGGCTGCCGCCTGCCGTCCTCCCATACAGCCGACCAAGAGAACCGCTGCAACTTGGTAGGATACGGGTAAGGCATACACGGGAACCGCTGCCCATGAACTGGGCAAAACCAATTGCCCCCCCTCGTTGAAAAGGTTGGGGATAGCGATCGCTGCTTCCATAAACGTGCCGGTCACGGTGAGGAGGAGACCCAAAATCGCCCACAAAAATTCATCAAGGAGTGACAAGTCGTTTCTCAAGAGTCCTGCAACACCTCCGACGTGACTGGCGGGGTCGGACTCGTGTAGCAAAACGTGAGATCCGTCTCCCCCATCATGATAATGTCCCCATGGTGCAATACCCGCTCTTTGATGAGGGGCGTGCCATTAATCAGGGTGCCATTGCGACTGTTGTGGTCACGAATTAGATATACAAGGGCATTTCCGCGAGGCCGCAGTTCAATAGTGGCCTGATGTCGGGAAATATAAGGATCGTGGATGATGATGTCACAGTTGCTGGCGCGGCCAATTTTCCACAAAGCCTTGCCTGCGAGGTGATACTTGCCCACCACCCTGCTTTGGGAACACACAATTAGCCAAGCTTGTTTGTCAACGCTTGGAAGGTTTGCCATGGAGGTCTACCCTTGATACTTTCATCATACAAATTTCTGGTTGATTTTTCAGGCAGATTGCGCTTGGATCATTCAGGAATGCTGAATATAAGCTTTTCTTGGAGGTACAAGGTGATTAAAGCAGTCACGGATCAAAATCAGTGGCACTTGCCTTCAATCGTCTTGTAGTTTAGAAAACTGTTGCCAATTCAGTATTTTCGCTGAGGCAACTTTCAGTGTTTTCACGGATAGAGGGCGTTAAAAATTATGCTTAGATTATAAGGAAATCGAAAGCAAGAGCACTCCAAAAGCAACTCAATCTATAAGGCACCGGTTCTGAAAAAGGAAAATTCCAAGTTAGCAAGACATTTTAGAAAGAATTCCCAGCCTGTGTTCTGAATTATTAGCCATGAAAGAAGTTGACTTAGCCTCTAGGTTGAAGCCTGTTCAAAAAACTCAACTGTATCAGACGCAAAAGCCAGCTGTTTTCACGCAACAACTGAAACTGCGGCGATCGCTCCTTGCCAATTTGTTAGTCCTTGCAGCCGGGTGTGGCATCCTTGCCTTTACAGGCGTGTTTCTCTACCGCCATTTAACAACGGTGGGCAGTCGTGATGCGGTCATTAATGGCGTGATTGTAAATGTGCGTGCGCCAGAGGAAGGAACGCTGGAGAAACTCGAAGCGCGGGTAGGTGAGTTTGTCGAACCCACGGAGGCGCCCCTAGCTCTCATAGAAAATGACTATGTCAGTCAAGGCAGCGCTAAAGAAGTCGAAAAATGGTTAGAACGGCGGCGAGGAGAATTGGCAGCCGCTCAGGCAAAGCTAGCCCAGTTGCAGGAACTCCTTGCTGCTGCCCAACGGGATGAACGCAATCAACAGGTACTCGAGGTTGCACAAACCCAACGCCAAGTGGCGGCTGCTCAAGCAGAACTCGCGGCTGCGCAGGCGAATCTTGCCGATGCCAGGGCACGTTATCAATTAGCAAAAATTAACTACCGGCGCTTCAGCCAGTTGGCAAAACAAGGAGCAGTGCCCCAAGCGCAAGCAGACGCGGCGCTAACGGAATTGCAACAAAGCCAGGCCCAAGTGGCTGCGCGTCAACGGGAGGTGGAAGCTGCCGTGCGTACTGTTGAAGCCCTGAAGGCCGATGCCCGTGCTGCAGAATTGGGACTGACCCTGCGCAAGACCCGCAGCAACTATGACCCCCGCCTGCGGCTCCAAGAGTTACAAATTCAGATTGCCGAACAGCAGGCGATCGTCAAAGGCATACAACGGGAAATTGCTGCCCAAGAACGGCAAGTGGCTCAAGCGCAGCGGGAGGTTGCTCAGCGCAAGGTGGTCAAGGTGACTGCTCCCATTGCCGGTTATGTTTGGCGGGTGGATGCTAGGCCGGGCATGTTTCTAGGCAAAGGGGATCAAATTTTGCAGCTGTTGGACTGTGGGCGACGGTGGGTTGATGTCTTTGTGGAAGAAAAGTCGCTGCCCCTGATCCATCCGGGCACGCGAGCCACCATTGAACCCTATGGCAAGAAGGGGAAAGCCCTGCAGGGCACCGTCAGCAACATTCGCTCTGGTTTAGGCCGCCTGAACCCCGGCGACGATCAGGTCATCCCAATTCCCGAAAATTATCCACGTCAAAGTCAGGTGCGTGTCGAGCTAGATGCTGATCATGACTGGGGTGAGGGGAACTTTTGCTATGTGGGCTACACGGCACGGGTGACCTTTCAGGTTATCCCCTAAGTTCTTCTCTGTAGAGTCTTCTCTGTAGGGCTGAATCTTTGTTGCAACATCACTCCTTTTGCTAGGCTGGAATCAAAGTGAACTTTTGTAACGAGGTGTAGCCGTGGCCAACGTCGAAATCTATACGTGGTCTCGCTGTCCTTTTTGTATTCGGGCAAAGGAATTGCTGACGCGCAAAGGGGTCAAATTTACCGAGTACGTCATTGATGGCGATGAAGCTGCCCGTGAAGCAATGGCACAACGTGCCCATGGCCGGCGATCGCTGCCGCAAATTTTCATTAATAATCAGCACATTGGTGGCTGCGATGACCTCTATGCCCTAGAGGCGCAAGGAAAACTGGACGCTCTCCTGCAAGCGGCAGCCTAGGGGAATGGCCGTAGATATTGCCTTTATCATTGACCCCATTGCCAGCCTAGACCCTGGCCACGATACCAGTGTCGCCTTAATGGAGGCAGCGCAAGCGGCAGGGGCACAGGTGTGGGTAACAGAAATATCGCAACTGCTGATCCGCGAAGGTCAGGTATGGGCGGCGGTTACGCCGATTCAGTTATCGCCAGTGCAACTGGTATCTGGGCAGTGGCAAATTCCCCAACCTTGGTTTCAGGCGGGCGCAATGGAATGGCGACCCCTCAATACCTTTCGCGCCGTGTGGATGCGCAAGGATCCCCCTGTGAATACCGCTTACCTCTATGCCACCTACTGTCTGGATTTTGTCGATCCCCAAACCACTCTTGTGCTCAACTCGCCAGCAGGGTTGCGCCATGCCAACGAAAAGATGTATGCCCTGCAATTTCCCAGCGTCATCCCCAAAACCATTGTGACCGGGGACAAGCAGCGGATTCGCGAATTTGTGCAGCAGCAGGGCATGGCGGTGCTCAAACCCTTGGGGGGCAAGGCAGGGGAAGGGATTCTCTTTTTGCGGGCGGGCGATCGCAACCTCAATTCAATGATTGAAATCAGTACCCAACGCGGACAACTGCCCGTGATGGTGCAGGAGTACCTACCAGCGGCCAAGGAAGGTGATAAACGCATTATTCTCCTGAATGGTGAACCCATTGGTGCTGTGAATCGGATTCCCACAGGGGACGAATTTCGGGGTAATATGGCCGCCGGTGGGCAGGTGGCTGCCGTCGAAATTACAGAGCGCGATCGCCAGATTTGTCAAACCCTAGCCCCTGCGCTTCAGCGCGATGGCCTTTACTTTGTGGGGATTGATGTCATTGGGGGTTACTTAACCGAAGTAAATGTGACTAGCCCCACCGGTGTGCGCGAGATCGATCGCCTCAATGGTACCTGCCTTGCTCGACGGGTGATAGCTTGGCTATTGGGTTAAGCTATTAGGTTAACATTGGGTTGCGCTTAACTACTCTTAACCACTTAGGAGATGCAACTGGGACTACTAGTCAAATTTTTACTAGAGTGATATGAGCCACAGCAAAGAACGCGCCCCCAGAAATAGAACAATCACATTGACCGAGCAAGAAAAAGCAAAGTATCGACAGCGACTCCTACGATTGAGTCATCCTGTGAGCCTATCAGAAATCATTAACCGCACCATCAATCAAGATATCTTTGAAGTTGTCAATTTTATCCCAAGTCAATTTGTTGATTTGCTTTTTATTGATCCGCCCTACAACCTGAATAAAGTATTTAACTCAATTAGCTTCAAGAAAAAAAGTTTAGAGGACTATACCAATTGGCTAGAGTCATGTTTGTCAAGTCTTGAAAAAATTCTAAAACCAACTGCATCAATTTACATTTGCTCTGATTGGGAATCTTCATTTGCTGTATTTGAGGTCATTAAAGACCGTTTTCGAGTCCGTAACCGAATTACATGGGAGCGCGAGAAAGGACGAGGAGCAAAGAAGAATTGGAAAAATGCCTCTGAGGATATATGGTTCTGCACTGTTTCTGATGAGTACACCTTCAATGTTGAGGCTGTTAAGCTTAAGCGTAAAGTCATCGCTCCTTATAGAGTCAATGGACATCCCAAAGACTGGGAAGCCACAGAAGAAGGGAATTACCGTCTAACCCATCCTTCTAACCTATGGACAGACTTAACTGTGCCCTTTTGGTCAATGCCAGAAAATACAGATCATCCCACCCAAAAGCCTGAGAAACTACTAGCTAAGGTCATTTTAGCTAGTTCCAATCCAGGGGATACTATTTTTGATCCGTTCCTCGGATCTGGAACAACCTCTGTCGTTGCCAAGAAGCTCGGTAGGCGTTTTTTGGGAGTTGAATTGGATGAGACCTATGCTTGTCTAGCGGAGAAGCGTCTTGAAATGGCTGAAGTAGATACTTCGATTCAGGGGTATGCTGATGGCGTGTTTTGGGAAAGAAACACATTAAATGAGCAAGGACGTTCTGCACAAAAGCCGTATCAGTGGGATCAGCTATCTCACCAACCAGAGCTTTTTTCGCTAGAAGGAACATAAGGATGAATGGCAAAAAACATATTTTCTATAGCAATAAGATTGATCAGGTTGAAGGCAACATCAAAAAACTCTTGAATTCACAAGAAGATTTCTTATCCGCTGCAACAGTGAATAGCCCAAGAGCTGTTGGTGATGCCATTCAGGAAATTCTTGGCAATCATCTACAGGCAGTTCTTGGTGAAGAGATTTGTAAAAACTATTCAGCACATTTTGCCCGTAGAGCCATGGCTGATCTCGCTTTCGAGGATGATCAGGGATTCTACTATGTGATTGACGTGAAAACCCACAGATTGAGTACAAAGTTTAATATGCCCAATTTAACCTCTGTAGAACGCCTTGCTCGTTTCTATGAATCAGATGAAAATGTTTTTGCAATTTTGCTGATTGCCTATGAGGCTCAAGGAACTCGTATTAGTGTTGAAAATGTTCAATTTCTGCCAATAGAGTTTTTGGGGTGGGACTGCTTAACAATTGGCGCTTTGGGTTGGGGTCAAATTCAGATTGCAAACTCTAATGCTTTAACGATTAACCGTGGCTACTCCCGTAAGCAGTGGATGCTTGAGTTGTGTGATAAATTGGCTAAATTCTATCCCCGTGAAATTAGCAAGATTAAAGAGCGGTCGAAATACTTCACAAAGGTTCGGGAGTTTTGGCTTAATCATAGTGATTAAAGCTTTTTCCATAAAGTTAAACGTCATAAACCAAGCTACAAATGGCTGTAATGCGACTGAAAAGGGGTATTTGCCTTGTATAACCACTGTACTGACTCTCTTCCTTTTGCCTATAATTGATGAACTGGATTTTTTGACGAGTCTATGAGTCGCGGTACACTCTTCGATAAGGTTTGGGAACAGCATACAGTGGCTACACTGCCTTCAGGGCAAACACAACTGTTTATTGGCCTGCACCTCATTCACGAAGTCACGAGTCCCCAAGCCTTTGCCATGCTGCGGGAGCGGGGGTTGCCGGTGCTGTATCCGCAACGAACCGTGGCCACGGTAGATCACATTGTACCGACAGATACGCTGGCGCGTCCTCTCCAAGATGCTCTTGCTGAAGAGATGCTGCAAGCCCTTGAGGCGAATTGCCGCGCTCACAATATTCCTTTCTTTGGGATTGGCTCCGGTCGTCAGGGGATTGTCCATGTGATTGCCCCTGAGCAAGGGTTGACCCAGCCAGGAATGACGATCGCCTGCGGGGATAGTCACACTTCGACCCATGGTGCCTTTGGCGCGATCGCCTTCGGCATTGGCACTAGTCAAGTCCGAGATGTCTTGGCCACCCAAACCCTAGCTCTGAATAAGCTGAAAGTGCGCCGTGTGGAAGTGAATGGCTCAATGGCCGCCGGGGTCTATGCCAAGGATGTGATTCTCTACCTCATTCGTCAACTGGGGGTTAAAGGGGGCGTGGGCTACGCCTACGAGTTTGCGGGCACGACGTTTGCCCAGATGTCCATGGAAGAGCGGATGACCGTCTGCAATATGGCCATTGAGGGGGGTGCTCGCTGCGGCTACATGAACCCTGACGAAACCACCTTTGCCTATTTGCAGGGGCGGCCTTTTGCCCCCCAGGGCAAAAATTGGGATGAGGCGGTGGCGTGGTGGCGATCGCTAGCCAGTGATGCGGATGCTGAATACGATGATGTGGTCACATTTACGGCTGCTGATATTGCACCAACAGTGACATGGGGCATTACCCCCGGCCAAAGCGTTGCAGTGGATGAGACCTTGCCCACCCTAGAGAGTTTGCCGGAGGCAGAGCGCGCCCTTGCCGCTGAAGCCTATGCCTACATGGACCTGCAACCGGGACAACCCATTCAGGGAACCAAGATTGATGTCTGCTTTATTGGCAGTTGCACCAATGGCCGCATCAGTGATCTGCGACAGGCTGCCAAAGTGGTCGAAGGACGCAAGGTGAAACCCGGTGTCAAAGCCTTTGTGGTTCCCGGTTCAGAACGGGTGAAAGCGCAAGCGGAAGCGGAGGGTCTTGATGTCATTTTCCAAGCGGCAGGCTTTGAATGGCGCAACCCCGGCTGCTCAATGTGCCTTGCCATGAATCCCGATAAACTGCAGGGGCGTCAGCTCAGCGCTTCCTCCTCGAATCGCAACTTCAAAGGACGCCAAGGATCGGCGACAGGACGCACCCTGCTTATGAGTCCAGCTATGGTGGCAGCAGCAGCGATCGCCGGCGAAGTCACCGATGTCCGCGCCTTCCTCTAAAGGTTCCTAAAAGTTTCTTAAAGGCTGTAAACATTTTGCAGCATTCGTCACGAATCTCTGACCCCAAAGCAAGATGGGTCAATAATGGGATAAAGAAGGTTACCAAGGAGGGAGGCAGTAAAGCCATGGCTATTCTCCAGCGGCTGGTAGGCGCAGTGGTGCTGAGCTTGGTTCCTGTTTTCCCAGTAGCGGCAGAAACCCTCATCTCCGATAGTGGGATGACGGAAATTTATGACTACCAATACACCCACTTTCCAGGAGATATCTTGTCCTACACGACAGAAGTCAATGGACGGGTTTATGATGGCGCAATTACCGTGAGAGCGGTTGGTAACGGCTGGATACGGGGCTGGTTTACCGATCGCGATCGCGCCGGCAATTTTGGCTGTAGTGGCGATGTCACCATTCAGTGGGTGCGGGGCAACCGGTATATTTCTGTGTGGCGGATTGGCGGTACCTATACCCCCCGTCTGCGCTGTCCGCAGGCCGGCACCACGGCTCGTCTAAATATGCGGCTCTATCCATAAACAATCCCTAAACCCACATCCCACTCCCCCTCGCCTAAGGCCTAGTTAGCTCAGCCGTAATCATCACTGTGCTCTTTACTTCAGGGGTACCATGCTAGTGCCCCCTTGATGTCCTATGGCTACCCTCTCAGGGGAAGACCACTGACCCTCTCTTAATGTATTCTCTTCTTAAGACTTTTTCAGGAAGCTGTTGGCTGATGAGCGATTATGGGTTAATGGGAGGAACTTCCGCCACTTATTCTCAGCTCACAACTAGGCATGAAACTTCTCCGCGCCACTGGCTTTGTCAAGAGGTGCCTTACCGAGACAAATTGACCCTGAAAACCAGCTGTTACCAACTGCGGCTCTCCTCTGTAAACCTGTAAAGTAGGGATTGCCTAGGGCTGTGGGGGAGGGTTTAAGTAAGTTAAGGCCAGAAAGTAGCACATCTTCCCGTCTCCCCTAAGTTATGTCAATAAAAATAGTAAAATTAGAAAACTAAAAATGATCATAGCTGAATTTGAGCACTTTACTGAATTATTAGTCAACTACACCGATGACCTCATTTGCCTGCATGAACCGGATGGCACGTATCTCTATCTCACTCCCTCCAGCGAGACCATCCTTGGCTATCGCCCTGAAGAGTTAATTGGTAAGAGTCCTTACACTCTACTGCACCCTGACGACGCCGAACGCATCCGCAGTGGTGCCCATGCCCTTGCTCTGCAAGGTAGTGTGAATATTACCGAAACCTATCGCATCCGCAAAAAAAATGGCGCTTATATTTGGTTAGAAACCCTGACCCACCCCATTTGTGACGATGCAGGACAGGTGGTATTCCTAGTGACCACGTCGCGGGATGTGACTCGCCGCCGTCAACTGGAACTAGAATTACAGGCCAATCAAGAGCTTTTAGAAGCTTTTTTTCAGCAATCCCTTGAAGCCTGTTTTTTCATGATGTTGGATCGTCCGATCCGCTGGGATGAGACGGTCAATAAAGAGGAAGTATTAGAGTATGTCCTCGATCACCAGCGTCTGACTCGCATCAATAGTGCCTTTGCGCAGCAGTATCAATTACCACCAGAAGAACTCATTGGCCTCACACCGCGCATTTGTTTTCAACATGATCTGGAGCTGGCCAAACGGCTGTGGCGAGCAATGTTTGATCTGGGTCATTTTCACGTTGAAATTGAACTGCGGCGCCGTGATGGCACCTCCTTTTGGGTGGAGGGGAACTACGTTTGTCTTTACAACCAGAGTAAAGAGATCATCGGCCACTTTGGTGTGCAGCGGGATATTAGCGATCGCCTTCACTTGCAAGCGGAAATTGCCCAAAAGACGGCTGAGTTAGATTATTTCTTTGGCTCCTCCCTAGAGCTATTTATGATTGCCGACACGCAGGGACGATTGCGGCGGGTCAATCACCACTGGCAAACCTGTCTTGGTTACGACCTGAATCACTTGGCCGGCGCAAAGTTTGAAGAATTTCTCCACCCAGAGGATCGCCCCCGCCAGCAGCAGATGCAGGAGCGCCTCCTAGCGGGAGAGCAAATCACTAACCACATAATTCGCCTGCGCACCCAAGGGGGAGACTACCGCTGGTACGAATGGCAAGGCCTTCTTAGTCAAGGGCGTATCTATGGGGCAGCACGGGATGTCACCGAACAGCGCCAATTTAGCGATCGCCTGCAAACCGCCTATAGCCAAGTGGCCGATATTTTGGAGAGCATGCCGGATCACTTTTTTGAAGTGGATCGCGACTTTAGGATCATTTACGTCAACGGGAACTTCTGCCGCTTGGTGAGCCAATCCGCCTCACAACTCCTCGGCCAACTCCTGTGGGAGGTCTTTCCCGATGCCCGCAACTCTGTTTTTGAGCAAGAATGCCAACGAGTAATGGCAGCACAAGTCCCCTGCCAATTTGAGATGTTTTGCCAGAGCTTAAACCAATGGCTAGCGGTGCGGGTGTTTCCCACAGGTCGAGGACTGGCGGTTTTTTCTCAGAATATTACGCTTCAGGTGGATTCGACCACGTCATTACAGCGACGCCAAACCCAAGCAGAACTCCTCCATCGCCTAACCCTGAATATTCGTCGTTCCCTTGATCTAGAGACAGTTCTCAAAACTGCTCTTGAGGAAGTGCGTCAATTGTTGGGCGTTGATCGCACACTGATTTTTCAATTCTATGCTGATGGCCGGGGTGAAGTGGTCGCTGAATCAGTGGCGGCAGCACAGTTTTCCCTCCTGCACCGCCCCTTCTATGACCCCTGCTTCCACCGCGAGTCTGCTCAAGCCTATGTCCAAGGACGGGTACTGGCGGTTGCTGATATTAACACCGCTGAAATAAGGCAGTGTCATCGCGACTTTCTCAAACAATTGCAGGTGCGTGCCCTATTAGTGGTACCGATTCTTGAGGAGGAACGCCTCTGGGGATTATTCCTGTGCCACCACTGCTCTTCTCCTCGACCTTGGGCAACCGACGAGGTGGAACTCATCCGCCAACTGGGAGAACAACTGGGCTTTGGCATCCACCGTGCCGAATTGGTAAGCGCCCTGCATCAGGAAAAGGAACGCTATCGGCGGGTTCTCGAAGCGCAGACAGAACTGCTCTATCGTTGCACCCCTGGGGGACACTTGACCTTCGGCAATCCTGCCTTCTTCCGCTATTTGGCTGAGGCAGGGATCAGTTGTGACCTTGGGGAGCTGCTCCAACACCCGTTTGATACCCTCACACAGCAACGTTTCCAACAACACCTGCAAGCCCTTACCCCCACGCAGCCCATCAGCACGATTGAATGTGGCGTCACCTTTGGTGAAGGACGTTTTGCTTGGTTTGAATGGACCACCCGTGCCTTCTTTGACAACCATGGCCGCTGTATCGAGTATCAATGTGTGGGGCGCGATATTACCCGCCGCAAGGAAATGGAGGATCGCTTAATTCACGATGCGCTCCACGATGCTCTGACGGGACTGCCAAACCGTACTTTACTCCAAGAGCGCTTGCAACATTGTTGGCGCCAGTATCAACGCCATCGCGATCGCCCCTTTGCTGTTGTTTTTATTGATATTGATCGCTTTAAGCGGGTAAACGATAGCCTAGGGCACCAGGCCGGCGATCAGGTGCTGATTACCCTTGCGCAGCGAATGCAGCGGGTAGTGCCAGAGGGGGATACCTTGGCTCACTTAAGTGGCGATGAATTTGTGGTGTTGTGTGAAGACCTTGACCCCGCAAAAATGGTGACGCAGGTGCAAGCACGGGTGGCAGACCTCGCGCGGGTAATTCAGGAACCCCTCCTCATTGAAGGGCACCTGTTGAGTCTCAGTGCTAGTATTGGCGTCGCCTTTAGCGATCGCGAGACTGCCTCCGCCGCTACCCTGCTGCGGGATGCTGACATTGCCATGTACCAAGCCAAAAAAGAGGGATTGGGACAGTCTCGCGTCTTCGATCCCCAAATGCACTCCCAAGCTCAGAGTTGCTTTACCCTTGAGAGCCAACTGCATCAGGCGATCGCCAATAGTGAGTTGCAAGTGTACTTTCAGCCCATTATTGAGCTGGAAACGGGGTCGATCGTGGGTCTTGAAGCCCTCAGCCGTTGGTTTGACCCGGAAAAGGGCGAAATTCCTGCCGCTGAATTTATTGCCCTTGCCGAGCAAGCCGGTCTCATTGTCAGCCTTGGCCGACAGGTCTTTGAACGGGCGGTACAGGAATTTAGTCAATGGCGGCAACAGGACAGTCGTCGCCAGACTGTGACTTTAGCCATCAATATCTCGCCGCAACAACTGGTGGATGCCCACTTTGTCAGTGATATTTTGGCAGCGTTGCACAATGCCCAATTGCCCCCCCATCTTCTGCATCTGGAGATTACCGAAACGACCATGATCCGCAACCTTGAAGCTACCTTGCAGGTGGCGGAGGAACTGCAACAACTGGGGGTTGCCCTCAACATTGATGACTTTGGCACCGGCTACTCTTCCCTGAGTCGGTTGCACCAGTTGCCCATCCACGCCCTGAAAATCGATCGCTCGTTTGTCCAGAGCCTAGAGCAAAGCCAAGCGGCTCAAGAAATTATTGGTGCTGTGATTGCCCTCGGCAAAAGCCTGCGCTTAGATGTGGTGGCAGAGGGGGTGGAGACGGCAACCCAAGCCGCGCAATTAATTGACCTTGGGTGTCGCTACGGCCAAGGGTATTGCTTTTATCCACCATTGCCTGTGGATTGCTTGCCCTAGGGTGTGCTGCTAGTATCCTCATGGGGAAGAAAGGGCAGGCTTTCCCACCAACTTTGATAGTTTTTCGTTATTTCCTGCCACCAGTCGGTAGGCTGTGCAAGGGCCTGTTCAAGGCGTTGAAGCGTTCTCTCCAGTTGCTGATACGTTGCTTCGAGGGTGGTGAGTTGCTCACTGAGGGCTTGGTGTTGCTGTTGCCAATAGTCGCGTTCTGTGCGTAATTGCTGATTTTCTGCGGCGATTGCCTGAAGTTGCTGCTGGAGTTGGTGGCAGTGATCTTGCAACCGCGCCACTTCCGCTTCAAGGGGGGCTTTTTGCGAGGGGTATTGGCGCGATCGCAGGATTGTCCACAGCAGAATTAGGGTGGCAACCACGCCATAGCTGGCTAGTGCCCAAGTCCCTTCTGCCGATAATACTGCCCACACCATGGATACCCCCTAGGAAATAGATGCCGCCAAGGGCGAGGCGATCGCCTCGGCGAGATACTGCCGCAGCACCATAGCCAACCAATCCACATCGGCAGCCGTAGTCTGCCGCCCTAGGGTAATGCGAATCCCTGCTTTGGCGGTTTCAGGATCATAGCCCATGGCCAAAAGGGTGGGACTGGGTTGAGTTTGACCGCTTTGACAGGCAGAACCCGCACTAATGCCAATGCCTGCTAGATTCAGTTGCCGCACCAAGGTTTTGCCATTCAAGGGTTGGCCGTGGCGATCGCGCACAATCAAACTCAAATGATGAGGCAATCGCTGCCATGGATGCCCCGTGCGTTCCACTTGAGGATGATCCTGTAACTGCTGCCACAGGCGATCGCGCAGTTGGCCAAGGCGCATGGGTTCTGTCTCCAGTTCAGTCGCTGCCCATTCCGCCGCTACCCCAAAACCCACAAGGGTCGGTACTGCCTGCGTTCCTGCCCTGAGGCCAAGTTCCTGCCCACCGCCACGCAAGAGCGGTTCTAAGGGCACCCCCGATCGCACATAGAGCGCCCCTGCCCCCTGAGGGCCATAAATTTTATGACTTGAGAGTGATAGTAGATCCACCCCTAGCCGTTGCACATCCAAGGGAACCCGTCCCGCCACTTGAACCGCATCCGTATGGAACAGCACCCCTGCCTCTTGACAAATGGCGGCAAGTTCAGCAATGGGTTGGAGCGTGCCCACCTCACTCTGGCCATAGATGATCGAAACCAAGACCGTGTTTGGTTGCAGCGCCTGCCGCAGTTGGGCGGGTTCCACCTGTCCCCAGTGATTGACGGGCAAGCGGGTCACTTGCCAGCCTTGGGCCTCAAGGGCAGCCGCCGGCTTGGCCACCGCCGAATGCTCGACTGCCGAAATAATCAAATGCTGGGGCTGACGGTAGCATTGGCAGACGCCCCACAGGGCAAGATTATCCGCTTCTGTACCCCCAGAAGTAAAGATAATCTCATCTGCTTGAGCATGAATCAGTGCCGCCACCTGCATCCGTGCCTGCTCAAGGGCGATCGCCGCACGTTGCCCCCACTCATGGATACTTGATGGGTTGCCCCACTGCTGTTCATAGGCCGTTACCATCGCTGCAACAGCCTCTGCTCGACAGGGGGTTGTCGCACCATAGTCGAAATACAGTTGCATGGGCAAGAGCAGCTCCCAAAAACCAATGGCAGAACTGTCATAAAACCCAGTCCCTTAAGCCAATTGTAACCGATGATTCCCTAGCTCCTTTTTGCTACCAAACCGCTGAATCTGAGAGATGACTTGAATGTCTCCAGCAATAATCCCCGTAACTAGCTCCTGCATGGCTTGATATTCCGTAGCACTCAGGAAACCCTGCCACAACAATTCATTGATTTGTCGCTCTTGAGCAGGGGTCACGATCCGAGTCGCCTGAATGCGGCGGACTAGCTCTAGCAGCGTCATACGTCAATCCCCTTGACATTTACCTGTATGGTCTCAACTATGCCAGTCCTTTGCACAACTGAACTGTGATCAGCCGCAGAACAAGACGTTGATCTCAATCACAAGTTCCCAAAATCGCTCCTTAGAACGCCACGTTGAGAGTTTCCCATGCCACCTGTGGATACAGGCGTTCGAGTTCCTCTAGGCAAGTGAACTTTTGCTGTCGCCGCCGCTCCAAAATTGCATTGGCTGTAGCAGCGTCAATTCCAAGTTTCTGCTGCATTTGTTGGCGAGTGGCACGGTTGATGGCGATCACTGGCGCAGTTTTTTGAGCCACAACAACCGTTTTCTCCTCACCTCGATTGCTGATTACATCCCCTTTGTCTGCTGGGATGGCTAGATTGTCTTGGGGCGCGTCCTCACCACGGGGTATCTCGTAGCGGAGAAAATCCCGCGCCAAGCGAGTATTGGGGAAAATAGCTTGGGCTTCCGCCAGCAGATCCTCCACCTGCACTGGATTCCCGGGGGCATAGCGGGCACTAAAGTGGGTGAGGAAGAGCAATTTCACTTGGGCAAAGGCCGCCACTTGGGCCGCCATCGTGGACGTAGAATGCAGCCGCGCAAAAGCGAGATCGGCCTCCTGATGGGAAAATGTCGCCTCGTGAATGAGGACATCCGCCTGCTGCGCCAATTCAACCGCGCTTTCACAAAAGACCGTATCGGTGCAATAGACCATGCTGCGTCCCCGCTGCGGTGGATCACAGAAGTCGCGGCCATCAAAGGTGCGGCCATCGGCGAGAGTGATCGTTTTGCCCTGCTTGAGTTGACCATACAGCGGACCAAAGGGAATTCCCAAGGCTTGGGCTTTTTCCACATGAAAGCGACCGGGGCGATCGCTCTCGCTGACGCGGTAGCCAAAGGCGGGAACGCGATGATGCAGCAGCCGACAGGTGACGGTAAACTCGCCATCGCTAAAGACTTCCCCCGGCTCCACCGTATGCACCTGCAACTTGTAGGGAAGCCGCATCACCGACCAGCGCAAGCAACTGGCAATGTAGCGATCCAAGGTCGGCGGGCCATAGACATCAATTTGACTCACGGTTCCTGCGAGGCCACAACTGGCCAGCAAGCCCATCAGGCCAAAGATGTGATCGCCGTGCATGTGGCTAATGAAAATGCGGCGGATCTGACTGGTTCGCAGGTCGCTGCGCAGCAATTGATGCTGGGTGGCCTCCCCGCAGTCAAAGAGCCAAATTTCCTTGCGCTGGGGCAGCCGTAGAGCCACACTGGAAACATTGCGTGTGCGGGTGGGGACCCCAGAACTGGTCCCTAGAAATGTAATTTCCACGCTTAGTCGTCTAGGAGTTGCAGGTCATCAAAACGGATTTCCACGGTACTGGTTTGGCCATTTTCATGGGTGCGCACCACCTGCCGGCTCATCAGGTAGTAATTGCCTACGGGCACATAGGTATCCTCAAATTCCATTTGTCGTAGCACTTCGTTGGTTTGCGGATTGCGGAAGACCGCCACATAGTTGGTGGAAATGTAGCCTGCGCCCGTATCGAGGGCTTCCCGGTGGGTAATGGCAAAGGCGACCCGCCCCATGACGCGGCTGACATAGACAATTTGATTATCCCGCACCTTGTAGTTCGACCCCATGGCGTCGCCGCTGACGAGGATCTCCACTGCCCCACTGGCGTCGGTTTCCCCCGCTTGGAAGGTGTTTTTGCTGTGAGCCGCTTCAAAACTGTTGCGCTTGCGGTGGACAATCACATCCCGCAGTTGGTTGTAGAGGGATTCGCGCACTTGCTCGTCTTCAATGCCACTGACTTCCACGTTGTAATCGCGGCTCACTTTCACTTGGCCTTGGTAGGTGCGATCGCCATCAATGAGTGTGACTTTGGCCGTAAAACCGGGAAACTTCTCATCCCATGTGTAACGATTTTCATAGGCGGCGCGAAAGAGCGCCTCAGCATCAAGAGTCTGTGTCGCGGGCATGGGGAGCATCCTCCGTAACAGTCACATTGTTTTAAGATAACTCAATTCTCTGACCCCTTGACGACAACGTATATCTAGTGTTCACTAGGGGTAAATCGCAGTATGCAACACTAGATATGTAATCTCTAGGGGAAGTGCCCCCTTTGACTGGACAAGAACCCTATGGTAGCGCAGCTCTCGGTTTCCGTTTCTGAGGCAGGTTTGCCCGTCACCTATGGCATTGAGGGGGTGGTGCAGGTGTTTACCTGTCCGCAGCGGCACTTTTTCACTACGGTGATGGCCCAGGCGCTGCGGGTGGCTGCCCAAGGGAGTCGTGTCTTAGTGGTGCAATTCCTAAAAGGGGGAATTCAAACGGGAATTGAGCATCCGATTCAGTTGGGACAACATTTGACGTGGTGGCGACCAGCGCTGCAGCGTTGTCTTGGGGATGCAGAGACTATCACCCCTGAAGAGAAGGCCGCTGTTTGGCAGCTTTGGCAACATCTGCAAGCCACAGTGCAGGGGGGCGAGTATCGTTTAGCTGTTCTCGATGAGGTGAGTGTGGCCATTCAATTGGGGCTGCTGAGTGAAGCTGAAGTACTGGATTTTCTCAAGAATCGCCCCCGCACCCTCGATGTCATGCTGACAGGGCCTGACATGCCGGCATCGCTGCTGGCGATCGCTGACCAAGTGACTGAATTACGCCGTCTAATTTAGGGGCGCGGAAACCGTCTCTAGCCACTCCAGTAAATACTCATTCACTAGATCAGGTTGCTCCTGCTGCACAAAGTGACCACAACAGTCCAAATATTGAATTTTCAGTTCCCTGACGAAGGCTTCTGTGCCGTAGGTGAGTTCAATGCCCAAGGTCGGGTCTTGTCGCCCCCAGAGCATCAAAGTGGGTACATCGAGAACTCCCCACTCGCGACTCCAGAGACTTTGTAGCCCTGCACGGTAGTAGTTGAGCATGCCGGAGAGGGCACCCCGGTGGGCGGCGGCATCTTGATAGAGCGCTAGGTCTGCGGGTCGAATGGCCTGCTGGTTCACTGCGGCCCAGCGAAAAATTTGGGCGATCGCCCCATAGCCCCCCCACTCCAAGAGTATCTCTGGTAGCCACGGCAGTTGAAACAGCAGCATGTAGCTACTGCGCAACCATTGCTCAAAACTCAACTGTTGAAACTTGGCAGGATGGGGACAGGCTAACACACTCAGGGTTTGAATCCGCTCAGGTACGGCATAGGCGACCCCCCAAGCCACCATTCCCCCCCAGTCATGCCCTACCAAGTGAGAGCGTCGATAGCCTAGGCCGTCAATCACACCGACAATGTCAAGGATTAACTCATCAAGAACATAGCTGGCGGCATCTTGGGGTTTATCGCTGAGATTATAGCCGCGCAAATCGAGGGCCACGACTTTGTGCTTTTCCGCCAAGACGGGAATCTGATGTCGCCAAGAGTACCAGAACTCGGGAAAGCCGTGGAGCAATAGCACCAACTCCCCTTCTCCTTGGGTGACATAGTGGAGACGGATGCCATTGGAGACAATAAACTTATGGATCCACGGGCCTTCAATCATAGGCACCTTGTGAGCTGGCACTTTCCACTATAACCAAGAAACCCTGAACGTAGGACTTTGGCAGAGCGATCGCTCTTTGCAGCAATAAAAAACCCCGCTTCCGAGGGGAGAGAGAATTCAAAAAATCAGTAGGCTGCCTCTGCAACGCCAAACTGGATATCACTTCGAAAGACAATTCTGAAATAATTCTGGCGTAACGTTAGTAGGCAAGGGTTTCGAGGGCCTGACGCAGGTAAGCGGTAACGCAAGCATCAAGATCCGTGGGCTGCTCAACGACAACACTGGCTTGCTTTTCGCTCAACCAACGCTGAAAACCTGAGCTGTGGGCGATCGCCTGCTTTAGGGAGTTCCAAACCTCGGCGGAGGCTTGCGGGTTGGGAACCTTAACGCTATCCATAGATACTCTCCTAATGGGTTTGGAGTGAGGGCAAGGACTCACCTATGGTTTTAGGATAACGTAGGAGACTCCCCCCTACTGTATGCCCTGTTACGATTGATTGCACAATTTGCCCAAGGATTAGAAAAAGACACGGTGTTGCAGGCAGGGCATTTGTTGGCGTACTTGCTCAAGGCGGCTGGGTTCAATCGCTGCAATGGCTAATCCGGGGCGATCGCCCGCATCTGCGAGGATGGTTCCCCAAGGATCGACAATCAGGGCATGGCCGTGGGTTTGCCGCCGCCCATAGTGAATCCCCGTTTGAGCTGGCGCAATGACATAACAGGTATTTTCAATCGCCCGAGCTTGCAGTAGAACTTGCCAGTGATCCTTACCCGTGAAGGCGGTAAAGGCCGCCGGCACAAACAGCACCGTTGCCCCCGCTTGGGAGAGTGCGCGGTAAAGTTCCGGAAAGCGGACATCGTAGCACACGGACAAGCCAATATTCCCCAGTTCCTTACTGGGATAGACGGAGGGCAATTGGCGTCCCGCTAGCACTGTGCCTGATTCGTGGTAAATATTGCCATCGGGCAAATCGACATCAAATAAATGCACCTTTTGGTAACGGCTTAATTCTTCTCCAGAAGGGCCAATGAGTACTGCTGTGTTATAGACTTTGCCCTCAGTGGCTGGTACTGGATAGCCACCCCCCACCAAGGTAATCTGAAATCGCTGCGCCATGCGTTTCAAAAAGGCCTCAGTCCGCTCAGCGATCATGGCTGCTTGGGCTACCTTTTCCTGATCGTCCCCAAGAAAGGAGAAATTCTCTGGCAGTCCAATGAGTTCTGCTCCCCGTCTCACCGCCAATTCAATCAATTCTTCTGCCTGAGCCAGATTCGCTTCAAGATTGGGTTGGCTCGTCATTTGCACTGCGGCAGCGAGATAGGATTTCATGCCCATTGGAAAAAAGACAGCAACCCTTCATTCTATTCGTCGCAATCTGCCGAGGTCAAGTCTAGGGAGAATGCAGGTTCTGGAAGATGGGATTGCGTTGGGTCGGAAGCTGATGCTCATGGGCAGTGCGGTATGCCCAAAAGACATAATCGGCAATAAAGAGGTTCAACAGCACGACTAGCACTAGCTTGGTACCGCTAATGGGATGCAAGCGCGGCGTTTCTTGCCGTGTTTTTTGGGGTAGGGATTGAACGGCCATGGCTGCTCTCAGAACGCAACAGTTCCAGAGTCCACCATCATTAGTCGTTATTCACTCTCAATGAATCTTCTTGACTTGGCCAACAGTGGCGACGTTCTGGTTTAGATCATCGCCAATGCGCGACCGAGCATCTGAAATGTTTTGTAATGGCTAGCCACAAAACCATACCCTTGCTCAAGCCTAGGCATGCCCCTAAAAAGCCATCCGCTCCCAAGGAAGGCCTTAGGAGCGGTCTGGTGGTTATCGTGGGTATCAACTTCTAGGAGCAAGAGCCTCCTAGGTGTGCATTTCAAATCAACCGATGGAGAACAACTCTTTCCTAGAGTTGAGCTACTCCAAAACGACGACCCAAGCGTTTACTACTATCTGCCATGGGCATCACCTCCATCTCCCTGAACGGTAATTTGAAAAACAACTGGCTTTAGAATAGCACACTCAAAGGGGGCTTTGGCAAGCACTGGGCAAAATTAGCATGGCATCGCCAAAGGAATAAAAGCGGTACTGGCGATCGATAGCCTGTTGGTACAACTGCAGCAGGCGCTCACGACCAATAAAAGCACTGACAAGCATCATCAAGCTAGAGCGGGGCAAATGAAAGTTGGTAATGAAGCCCTCGACAATCTTGGGCTGATACCCCGGATAGATATAGAGATCACTCTTGCCACAAAAGGGCTGAAGGGTGCCTGATTGGGCGGCGGTCTCTAGGGAGCGAATCACGGTGGTACCAACGGCAATGATCCGTCCTCCGGCAGCTTTGGCGGCCTGAATCCGCTCGACCGTGGCAGCGGGGACTTCAATCCATTCTTCATGAAGATGATGATGGCGAATATCGCTGGCCTCGACGGGACGAAAGGTGCCAATGCCCACATGGAGGGTCACAAAACAGTGATCAATCCCCTGATAGGCTAGCTTGCTCAGGAGTTCGGGGGTAAAGTGCAAGCCGGCAGTGGGGGCAGCTACCGCGCCGGGACGGCGGGCATAGACAGTTTGGTACTGCTCGCTATCTTCAATTGGCTGCTCAATGTAGGGGGGCAAAGGCACTTGCCCAAGTTGATCGAGGTAGGACCAGAGGCGATCGCCCGGCGGCAGGTCGAATTCAATCACGCGGCCTCGGGTCTCCTCATCAATGGCCTGTACTGTTGCTTGCAGCGTGCCGATTTGAATCACCGCCCCGGGGCGCAATTTGCGACCGGGCTTGACTAGAGCCAACCACTGGCGATCGCTCAATTCTTCGAGGAGAAACACCTCAACGGTGCGGCCAGAGCCGCCGACTTTTTGACCGATGAGCCGCGCCGGAATCACCCGTGTATCATTGAGTACCAGTAAATCCCCCGCTTGCAGCAGTTGGGGTAGCTCATAGAAATAATGATCTGTAGCCGTCTCCTGGGTCACCACCATCAGGCGCGAATGATCCCGCGGAGAAACGGGATGTTGGGCAATTCGCTCGGGAGGCAGGTGATAGTCGTAGGCGTCGAGGGAAAAATCAGCAGGGCTAGGCATTACTGGGCATTGTTGGGGGTAATCAAAGGTGAAGGGGATGACTCTATCCCATCTAGAGAGCGGTTCATAGATGTCAAAACAGCCAAACAACCAAGAGCAGCAGTCGTAATACCCACACCAATGAGTAGCAGCAGCCACACTTGGGAGCGCTGAACTTTAGGTGGTTGCAGTTTCGGTTGCGGGGGTTCAGCAATTTGGGAAACTGTCACGTCAAGTTCTGATGTCTGCGGTGGGGGAACGTAACTCATCGTGATGTCTGTCACCTCTGGCAACTCCCCTTGACAGACAATGTCGCTGTAGTCCACATCAATGACACCCAAGGCGTTCTTCACCCGACAGTGAATGAGCACCACCGTCACATTGTCATGGCCGTTGAGGCGATTGGCAAGATCAATGAGTTGTTCAGCCGCAGCAGTGAGGGTAAGCTGACCTTGGAGCACAGGCAGGAGGTACTGTGGCCAGTAGGTTTCGACACGATTAAAGTCACTGAGACCATCGGAACACAGCAAAAGAATTCCCTCTTCATCCAGCAAAAAGCGTTCAACGGTGGGGTGCAGATGGTGGGAGGGTGCCATACCCAACGCTTGAACCAGGGAACCACCATAGGGAAGTTCGAGGGCTTGATGGTAGGTACTCATCCCCAAGCGCACATCGCGGCTGGCCACATCGTCATCGAGGGTAAGTTGGTAGCAGCCCCAGCGGTTGATCCAGTAGGCGCGGCTATCGCCAATGTGGGCAAGGTAAAGCTGAGCCTGTTCAATTAAAGCGGCAACGACTGTTGTCCCCATGCGCTGGCGTTCGTGGCGCTGCTCCGTATCATTGCGTTGATTGATCGCATCATTGGTGCGGCGAATGGCGGTTTGAATCGCCTGCTCAACCGCCTGCGGGGACATCTCCAACAGCTTGAGGGGCCTTAGCGTTTCCTCAAGAATGTGAACGGCCAAACCCGAAGCGACATCGCCCCCTTCATGCCCCCCGACGCCATCACACACTAGGGCGAGCACCTGTGATTGGCTGCTGAGATCGCGCTCTGGAAAGCACTTGTCCTCGTTGCGAGTACGACTAGGCCCTTGGTCGGAGCGGCTAGCAATGTCATAGTGGTATTCATAACCAAGGGGATCAAGGGCCTGTTGAAACAGTGTCTCTAGGGTGTCACGAATAGATTCAGGGCTAGTTTCGTGAGAATCCTGCATGTGTTGACACAGGAGCGTGAAGGCCTGCTGAAAATTTTCCCCTTGATCAGCAAAGCTGAAATGGGTTTGCCAAAATTTGCCAAGATCCGCCAAGGTGGGATTATTGCCCGCTTGCAGTTGCAGAAGCCGCACAAGGCATCCCTCAGCTCGCAAAAGTTGGGGATTGAGCAGTGTAAGGGCCACATTTTCTGCCACCAACGCTGGCCAAAGGGAGATGATTTGCCATAACCAGTTGAGGCGGCGTACTAAATTCGCTTTCTCCCAGACGGCAGTGAGGGGAGCGGCATGGGTCAGACCGGGGACAACTTTAGCATCAGCAATGTCAATGCAACTGACGGGGGCATGCTCAAGGAGCAACAGTTCGCCTTCAGGGAGGGAAAGGGCGCCAAATAATTCCGGGACATGGGGACGCTTGGGAAATAGGCGCAGATAGGGACGGTAGAGCTGAGAGGTGTTGTCCACCCCAGGAGCGGGTTCTCCCGGTAGTAGATCCAAAAGCAGATGTTTGCCTTGCACCAGATAGCGATCGCTCAGCAGCTCACCCACAGTGTAGCGATCCAAACCCGAACCGATCGCCCACAAGTAGCGTTTCAGGAGTGGCACCTGACAGTGGCAACACTCAACTTGGGGGATAGGATTTGCCGTGCCACACTCCGGGCAAATGAGATTAGGCGTAGGTGGATTCATCGCTTCAATCCTGAGAGGGCTGCCGCAGTCACAATCACCCGCAGCAGGTACGCATAAAGTGTCTGATCCAGTAATTCGCTAGTCCATGGTCGGGGCGAATAGAGGGCATTCAATTCCCTATCCTAGCTTTTCTCCCGCAACAGCGGAATATCCCAATGACAACCCTTTGCTGCTGGATCGAGCGCACCCAAGACTGTGAAAGCCACCACAGGAGAGCCTCAAATCCCCTGTTCCATATTTTTAAGTAAAGGGCTGTGTTCACCACTGTCAACAGCCTCGATGTTATCACCAAACTATCAGGATAGAATTGGAATAATCAATCTGTAGTAGAGACTGTCAAAATTAGTAATGCAAATTTTTGTAAATCTTGTTTTTACTTTTTAGAAAAATTAAAAACTATAGACCAAACTCTAACGGTATATTTTTGCGAGAGAGGAAAACTATGGAGCAATTGAGTTCAGGCTTAAATTTGCAAGCCTTGGTACAGGCTCAGTTGGTTGCGATCGCTCCAAGGGGTTCCTTCAATGAGATTCTGCAAGGGTTACAGAAAAATAAAGGTTTTGGTTTAGTCGTCGAAGAGGAGGGACAGTTTCGGGGATTGATCACCCAACGGGAAGTGATCCGTGCCCTTGGCAAAGGTTACTCGCCCGAAGCGATCACGGCTGCCCAGATCATGCTGCCATCGGACTATTGTCTGCGGCTAAGTGATCTCGATGACCCACTGGCGGTTCTAGGGCGTTTTCGTCAGTTGGGTGTGGAGGCCCTTGCTGTGGTCAATGAATCGGGACGGGTTGAGGGACTACTAACCCGCCAAGCTTTTCGGGAGAGCCTGCGCCCTGTGGATCTGCTGCGAATTAAACGGGTGGCTGAGGTGATGGTTCCCGATGTGGCCACGATTGCGGCGGAGGCTTCGCTTCAGGAGGCGGCTGTCCTGATGACCGAACAGGGTGTCACTAGCTTGGTGGTTCCAGAAAAAACATCCCATGGCGTGCTGCCGCGCGGCATTATTACGGAAAAGGATATTTTTGAGGCACTGCATAGCCAAGGGGGAGTACTCAGAGGAACCGTTGGCAGTATTATGTCGCAGCCTGTGCTGACGGTGAAGCCCGATCAAAGCCTATGGCAGGTCAATCACTTACTGAAGGAACATCAAGTCCGCCGTGTTGTGGTCGTGGACGACGATGGGCAGATGTTGGGGATTGTGACCCAAAGCAATCTTTTAGCGGCAATTGACATTACGGAAGCCCAAGGGGTAATTCAGGTCTTAACACGGGAACTCAATAAGGCCACAGCGGAACTGCGCTGGCAACTCTCACGGCAACAGGCAATTACGGTGGCGATTACGGAAAGTGAGCAGCGCTACAATACCCTAATTAGCCATTTGCCCGTGGCCATCTATCGGCGCGATCGCCTGTGGCGGTTTAGCTATGTCAGCGATCAGATTTATCATCTCACCGGCTACTTTCCCCAAGATTTAGCGGATCTGCGCCAGATTATCCCAGCGGCAGATTTGGCCTTGGCGGAACGGGATATTGAACAGGCCATTCAGCAGCAGCTCGCCTACAATACCACCTATCGCATTCAACACCGCGATGGCTGTTTTCGCTATCTCAGCGATCGCGGCCAGCTCGATCCTGAAACCAATACCCTCTACGGCGTGCTCCTGGATGTCTCGGAGCAAAAGCGCACGGAAGAGCGGCTCAAGAGTGCCCTAGAGCGGGAGATTATCGTCAGCACAATCATTCAGGATATTCGCCAATCCCTGCAACTGGAAGAAATTTTGCAGCGGGCAGTCACCAGTATTCAACAACTGCTCCTGAGCGATCGCGTGCTGATTTACCGCTTTCTACCGGATGGCAGCGGCATTATAGAGGTGGAGGCGACCACATCGCCGCAGTACTCCCTCTTGGGTCGAGTGATCCATGACCCCTGTTTTACAAAGGAAACGGCGCAGCACTTTCTGGAGGGGCGCACCGCCAGTATCAGTGATGTCAGCCAAGCCCAGTTGCAAGATTGCTACCGTGAATTACTGCTTAGCCTGCAAGTTCAAGCCAATCTGGTTGTTCCCCTTCTTCAAGGTCAGCACTTGTGGGGGTTGTTAATTGCCCATCATTGTCGTGCCCCTCGTCTCTGGCAACGGGAGGAGTTGTTCCTGCTGCAACGCATTGCCGAACCCTTGACGGTAGCCCTGCAACAGGGAGAGATGTATCAGGCATTGGAAGTGGCCAATGCCAATTTGCAACAGATGGTCTATCTGGATAGCCTCACGGATATTGGCAATCGCCGTTGCTTTGATGAACTCTTTGCGAAGGAGTGGCGCCGCTGTCAACGGGAGCAGCAGCCCCTGAGCTTGGTGATGCTGGATATTGATTGTTTTAAGGCCTACAACGATCACTATGGGCATTTGCAGGGGGATCAAGTTCTCAAACAAGTGGCGCGAATTCTAGAGAGTCATCTGCGGCGGCCAGGGGATTTAGCGAGTCGTTTTGGCGGTGAGGAGTTTGCGCTGCTCTTGCCGAGTACGGATCAAGCTGGCGCAATCCATATTGTTGAGCAATTGCAACGTGCCTTGGCCGAGACCAATATCACCCACGCGAAAAGTACAGCTGGCCCGCAACTGACGGCGAGTTTTGGCATTGCAACGACACTACCCAGTCCTGACCATGCACCATCAATGTTGTTACATTTAGCTGACGAGTGCCTCTATGAGGCGAAGGCACGAGGGCGCGATCGCTGGGTAGCCAAGGAACTATAGCGAGGTCAAAGGCAGATAAATCCGCAACCATGCGCCGCCATAGTCGGGATGATTGGCTGCCTGCATATAGCCGCCATGGCATTCCACAATTTGGCGAGCAATGGCCAATCCCAAACCGCTACCACTCCCCACGGGGGGCATCCGCCCTTCACTATCGGTGGGAATCACAAAGCGATGCCGCCGCGCCTGTGCCCGATAGAAGCGTTCAAACACATGGGGCAAGTCCTTGGGGGGAAAGCCACTGCCGGTATCAATGACCTCGAGACAGAGATAGCCCCCCTCGCGATTGCTCCCTAGGCAGGTGTAAACCCGACTCCCCACAGGGCCGTATTTAATGGCGTTGTCGTAGAGATTGACAAGGAGCCGAAACAGTTGCGATTCATTGCCACAGTAGGGAAATTGCTTTGGACCTGTGTACTCGTGGTGAATGTCTTTAGCCGCAGCGAGGGGGGTGAGGGATTGCCATGCAGTGTCAATGAGTTGGACAAGGTCAAGGGGGTGTCGCTCTAGGCTATCGGCGGGGGTGTGGCTGAGGCGATTTAATTCTAGGAGTTCTTGGACGAGGAGGCTGAGACGAATAATTTCCTCGAGGAGGCGATCGACCCAAACCCGTAAGGACTCCGGCACCCGTTGTTGCAACGTTTCAGTCACCAAGCGCAGTGAGGTCAAGGGGGTTTTCAGTTCATGGGCAACATCCGCAGCCCAGCGATCGCGCTCATCCCGCAGCCGCACCACTTCTTCGCAGTCCTCAATAAATACACCCACATGCCCCTCGCCAAGGAAGAGTCCCCGTGCCCGCAGGGGTTTGCGCTTGGTTTGCCCCGTCGGTGTGAGGTAGGCATAGGGCCATTCCTGCTCCCGCATCGTTTCTTCTTGGCGCACCTCTTCAATGAGACAGTCCAATTCGTAGGAGCGCACTAGTTCCAGTAAAAGACGGCCTTCGGGATGCACTAAACCAAGGAGCGATCGCGCTGCCGCATTACAGCAGACCACACAATTTGCATCATCCACCTCCAGATAGGCAATGGGGGCATATTCAAGGAGCGTTTGACAGCGCCGTATTTTCCGATGGCAGCGTTCTTGTTCTTGTCGCTGTTGGTGAATTAGGGTTCGCAGCCGTTGCCACGGTGAGGATTTGAAGGAAGCGGTGGTGTACTGCTCAAGGAGCGTCTCCAAAGCGTGTTGCACTTGCCGCCACTGCCAGAACCAGATCATTAGCCCCAACAGCAGGCCCACCCCAAAACAGATCAACTCCATGCCTGAGTGCCAAAATCGCCTCTATTCTAGTTCTAGGATTATTCCGAGTTGGTTTGCCCTGCGATGTCGTCACCGCTTTTGCGTGTTGAAGCCCTCACCGTTGACTTTCGCCAGCCCCATCAGACTCTGCGGGCAGTGGATGGCATTTCCTTTAACCTTGAGCGGGGTCAAACCCTTGGTATCGTCGGTGAGTCGGGATCAGGAAAATCGGTGACCTGTTTGGCGCTGTTGCAGTTGCTCCTACCGCCGGGACAGATCAGCCACGGCGAAGCGTGGTTTCAACCAGAGCCAGAGGGGGAGGCCATTGACTTGCTGCGCTGCTCTCCCCGCCAAATGCAGCAGATTCGCGGTCGCCAGATCGGGATGATCTTCCAGGAACCCATGAGTTCCCTCAATCCGGTCTATACCATTGGCTTTCAACTGGCGGAGGCCATTGATCCGCAGCAGCGACTCCCCCAAGGACAATGTCAACAGCGGGCGATCGCCCTTCTGGAGCAGGTGCATCTGCTCAACCCCGAAGACCCCCTTGAAGACAAAAAACGCTTTCTCCGTCGCTATCCCCACCAACTCTCCGGCGGACAAATTCAACGCGTCATGATTGCCATGGCTATGGCCGCTTCGCCAAGGCTGTTAATTGCCGATGAACCCACAACCGCCCTTGATGTTACGGTGCAAGCGGCAATCCTGCGGCTTTTGCGGGAGTTACAGCAGCAATACCATCTCTCGTTAATTTTTGTGACTCACGATCTCAATCTCATTGGGGAATTGGCGGATCAGGTCGTTGTCATGTACCAAGGGCAAATTGTTGAATCTGGAACAGTGCAGCAGGTGTTTCACCACCCCCAACATCCCTACACCAAAGGACTCTTGGCCTGTCGTCCCCGCTTGGATCAGCGTCTGGCGATTCTGCCAACCGTGGCGGATTTTCTAGCGGCCACTCCCCCGCGCCTAGAAGTGATTTCCCCAGCGCAGCAGCAGGAACGCTTGACGCATTTGGCTAGCCAACCGCCATTGGTGCGGGTGGAACACCTCTGGGTCAAATATCCCGTGGCGGGCACGCAGCGCTTTGTTACTGCCGTTAGGGATGTCTCGTTTACGATTCGTCAAGGGGAGACCCTAGGCTTGGTGGGAGAATCGGGCTGTGGTAAAACTACCCTCGGCCGCGCCCTCTTGCGCCTCCTAGAACCGGCGCAGGGAAAAATTATTTTTGGCGATCGCGACATTAGCCATTTATCGCCTCGCCAATTGCGTCCCCTGCGGCAACGCATGCAACTCATTTTCCAAGACCCCTACAGTTCTTTGAATCCGCGCATGACCATTGGCGAGTTGGTGGCAGAACCGCTGCGGATTCACCGCCCTCAGCAGTCGCAACGGCAACACCAAGAGCGGGTGGCCTATCTTCTGGAGCGGGTGGGCATTGATCCCCAAGCCCAAAATCGCTATCCCCATGAATTTTCGGGGGGGCAGCGGCAGCGAATTTGTATTGCCCGTGCCTTGGCCTTGAATCCCGAGTTTGTCGTTTGTGATGAGTCAGTGTCGGCCCTGGATGTATCCGTGCAGGCACAGGTGCTGAATTTGCTCAAAGAACTCCAGCGGGAGTTTCAACTGACTTACCTCTTTATTTCCCACGATCTCAGTGTGGTGAAATTCATGAGCGATCGCCTCATGGTGATGTACAATGGCGAAATTGTGGAAATGGGGGAAGCTGACGCTATTTACCAACAACCGCAGCACGACTATACCCGCACCCTAATTGCTGCTATTCCGCGGGGTCTTTCCCTTGAGGCAGCCTAGATGTCCTCCACCCTTGATCTTGAGCATACCCTTGCCACCCTGCGCCCGATTCTTTGGCAAGCCCTTGAGCAACTGCGCCAGTTTTCTCACCACGTCAGGGAGCTAACGGTGCAGGACAAAGGTGGTGATCCTGTGACCATTGCCGATGAAGCGATTGATGCCTTTTTGCGCCACGCTCTGCAAGTGCATTTTCCCCCCACCCAGTTTGGCTATTTGACAGAAGAGACCTACACCCCAAGGCAGCCGCTGCCGCAGCCCTACCAGTGGATTATTGACCCCCTCGATGGCACCTCCGACTTCTTGCAGCAAACGGGGGAGTACGCCATTCACGTTGCCCTCGTCCATGACCATCGCCCCTGTTTAGCTGCCGTGGTTTGGCCAGAGCAGGAGGTGATCTACACCGCCATTGCCGGCGCAGGCGCCTATCGAGAGACCCGCCAAGGGGCGACGCGACTGCGGGTTCAACCGCCCCCTGAGGGGCAGCCGTTGCGGGTAGTCCTCAGCCGCAGCCATGCTGGGGAGCGTCTGCAAGCCTTTTTGAGCACATTGGGGCCTGTGCAGCAAATTCCCATGGGCAGTATGGGCTGCAAGACAGTGAGTATTTGTCAAGGGGAGGCAGATTTATACATTAGCCTTAGCGGACGCAGTGCCCCCAAGGACTGGGATTTGGCCGCGCCGGATTTGATCATGCAGGAGGCGGGGGGAGCCTTTACCTATGCCAATGGGGAATTGCCCCACTATAGCTGCGCTGATGTGCACCACTGGCTGCCCTTGGTGGTGGGGCATCCTACTGTGAGCCGCTGGGTGGGCGATCGCCTGCAAGCCTTTTTACAGGAAAATCAAGGCTATTCTGGAAAATAGGCAAGTTCAGTCGGATAAAGGATAGGGCATGGTTTTTAATTGGTTTCGACGCAAGTTGGGTGGCAGTGGTGAGGAGCCATCGCCCCCCGCAGAAACCCCAACGGAAGCGCCAGCCGCAGAATCTACAGAATCTACAACTGAATCCACCGCCTCCCCTGGCATCCTTAACTGGGCAAAAAGAGCACTCCAGTCCATTCAAGCGCGACAGCAATCGCAGAGTGCCACGACGATTGAAACCCCTGAAGAAACTCAAGAAACACCGACTGCCGAACCAGTGCCCGTTTCCATTTCTGAAGAGTCGGAAAAGACTGCTGCTGTTGAATCTGCCCCTGTCCAGCCCGTTGTGGAAGCTGAGCCAGTAGGCTCCTCCCTTGTCCTCGATGAGGGCTTTTTGTGGTCGGCGGAGGTGCTGGCAGCCCAAGGCCGGCGCCCAGAGGAGGTGGATATTGAGGAAATTACTTGGTTGCAACGCCTGCGCCAAGGTCTGGGCAAAACCCGTCGTGGCCTAGTACATCAACTGCGGGCGATCGTCGGCCAAGGCCCTTTGAGTCGGGATGCTGTCGAAGAAATTGAGATGCTGCTGTTGCAGTCGGATGTGGGGGTCAAGGCCACGGATCAGATTATTGCAGCCCTGCAAACGAAAATTCGCCAAGAAACACTCCCGGCTGATCAGGCGATCGCCACCCTTAAAGAGATTCTGCGGCAGATTCTGGATCGCCCCTTTGAAGCGGGCTACCGCCGCGACTTTGCGCCGAAAAAAGGTGTGCTGAATATCTGGTTGATTGCTGGTGTCAACGGCGTTGGGAAAACCACCACCATTGGCAAGCTAGCCCACATTGCCACGCGGTCAGGCTACCGCTGTCTGATTGCAGCCGCAGACACCTTTCGGGCAGCCGCCACCGAACAGGTGAAAATTTGGGGACAGCGCTCCAACGTCGAGGTCATTGCCAACCCCGCCAAAAATACCGATCCTGCGGCTGTTGTCTTTGATGCCATTGGGGCAGCCAAGGCGCGGGGCACCGAATTGCTGCTGGTGGACACCGCTGGCCGCCTGCAAAACAAGGCCAACCTGATGGAGGAACTCAAGAAAATCCGCCGCATTATTGATAAGAACGCAGGCGATGCGCAAATTGAATCGCTCCTAGTTCTCGACGCCACCTTGGGTCAAAATGGTTTGCGCCAAGCCCAGGTCTTTGCCGAGGCGGCACAACTTACGGGCGTCATCCTCACCAAGTTGGATAGCACCGCCAAAGGGGGCGTGGCCTTGGCAGTGGTGCAGGAATTGGGACTGCCGATTCGCTTTGTGGGAGCTGGGGAGGGCATTCAGGATCTGCGCCCCTTTAACAGCTTTGAATTTGTCGAGGCCTTGCTCTCCAGTGAGGTGGAGGGGACAGCATGAGGCTAGCTGATCGCCTGCGGTACTTTCAGAGCAATGTCTTTGATGCCATGGATCGGGCGAAGGCAGCAGTGGCAGCCACAGGCACGCCAATTGTGGATCTCTCCCTCGGCTCTGCGGATTTGCCCGTCGCGGATCACATTCTTGCGGCGATTGAAGCGGCGGTGCGGGATGCCAGTACCTATGGCTATCAACTCTTTGCCAGTACGGCGGCCTTTCGACAGGCGGTGGCCACTTGGTTTGAACGCCGCTTTGGCCTCAGGGTGGATCCCGAGCGGGAAGTGCTGACGTTGATTGGTTCGCAGGAGGGGACGGCGCACTTGCCCTTGGCGGTGATGAATCCCCAAGAGTATGCCCTAGTGCTCGATCCGGGGTATCCCTCCCATGCGGGGGGCGTGTATCTGGCAGGGGGGCAACTCTATCCATTGCGCCTGCGGGCAGAAAATCAGTTTTTGCCAGATTTAGAGGCCATTCCCCTGAGGGTGCGAGAGCAGGCCAAACTGCTGATTCTCAGCTATCCCCACAATCCCACCACGGCGGTTGCACCCTTGGACTTTTTTAGGACAGCGGTGGAGTTTTGCGATCGCCACGGGATTTTACTAGTCCATGATTTCCCCTACATTGATCTGGTCTTTGATGCGGAGCGGGCACCCTCGATCTTTGAAGTGGATCGCGATCGCCAACTGGGCATTGAATTCTATAGCCTCTCTAAGTCCTACAACATGGGGGGCTTTCGCATTGGCTTTGCCATTGGCCGTGCCGAGGTCATTGCCGCCCTGCGCCAAATTAAGTCAGTGATTGACTTTAACCAGTACGCCGGCATCCTGCGGGGTGCCATTGCTGCTCTCACCGGCGATCAAACCTGTGTACAGCAAACACGCGAAATCTTTCGCCAGCGGCGCGATGCCTTTGTTCAAGCCCTCGGTGATCATGGCTGGCCGGTGCCCCTCCCGCCAGCGACGATGTATGTGTGGGCGCAACTGCCGGAACCTTGGCAAGGGGATTCCCTTGGCTTTTGTCAAGCCCTTGTTAAGGCAACTGGGATTGCGGCAGCTCCCGGATCGGGCTTTGGGGCAGGGGGAGAGGGCTATGTGCGCTTTGCCCTCGTGCGCGATCGCCCCTGTTTAGAGGTGGCGGCTGCCCAAATTGCCGAATTTAGCCAAACGGTTCTCTAGGGTGCTATTCCCCAATCACCCACGCCACGAGTAGGATCAGACCACCCCAAAGAACAATTCCGGGGATATGAATGGAGCGCAACACCTCTAGGGGAGTTAAAATCAGCACCTCTGCAAAGAGATTGGTGACCGTGCAAAGCAGAATCAACAAAATGATAAAGAGCATGGCAACTCGCCCTAGGCATTGCCATAAATGGGAATCACAGCACCACTGATGGCAGCCGCTCCCTCAGAAATGAGATAGGCAATCAGTTCACCGATCGCCACAGGACTTACCCAATTGACCGCTTGCGCTTCACCCATGGCCGCCCGATTTGCAGGGGTATCAATAATGCTGGGAAGGATCACGTTGGCGGTAATGTTTTTGCCTTTGGTTTCAGCGGCGATTGCCCGCGTGAAGGCCACGACGGCGGCTTTAGCTGCACAATAGGCTGCCAGTTCAGCCGCTGGTTCAACTGCACCTCGTGAGCCAATGGTGACAATGCGCCCATATTGCTGGCTCTGCATGCGTTTAAGGGCATGCTTACAGACCAAGAAGGTGGTCTCCACATTGAGGCGAAAACTTTGCTGCCAATCACTGAGGGCAAATTGTGCCGTTGTCCCCATGCTAAAGCCCCCCACAAGGTGAACCACAGCATCCAATTGCGGCATTCGCTCCACCAGAGCCGCCACTTCACTTTCATTGTTCAAATCCGCTGCCACAAAGCGCACATTGGCCAACTCCGCCGCCGCCAATTGCTTTTCGAGGGCTTCACGGGCAGCCGCATCAATGTAGGGAATCGTTAGCGTGTAGCCTTGACTGAGGAGAACGGGCACCACCCCTTGACCAAGGCCGCCGGTGCCGCCTGTAACTAAAACCGCCCGATGGGCAAATCCCCTCATGGTTGATTCCTCTGTCTCAGTTCTCGTGCTTTGTAGAAAGTTTGTAGACTGTGGCGATCGCCCACAAATCGCCAGTGCCAAGGCTCATAGCTCACCCCTTGGGGATTATTGCGAGGAAACGACAGTTCAAAACTAAAGCGAGCCGCATTTTTTTCCAGCCAGCGAAAAGCAGGGGTCTCCTCAAAGGTCTCCTTGAGATGGGTCTCTGGGCGCGCGCCATCGCCAATATCAATGGCATAGCCCGTATGGTGTTCGCTATAGCCGGGGGGGGCACTCACCAATGCCCGCTCACTCGCCCGTTGTGCCCGTTGCTCCTTGACCTCAAAAAAAAGGTAGTCCTGATCCTGCTTGGAGCGAAAGCCAGAGAGGGGCATTAACCCTACCCCCTCCTGCTGCGCGGCAGCCACCATCGCTCGAAACCGTTCTGCTGCGGCTCGGCGTAACTGAATTTGGCCATCGGCACTCACCGGTTCGAGTTCTGAGAGGGGAGCCTCTTCATAGGGGAGATGTCCCAGTAGATTTTCCGTAGAGGTTACCGTTGGGTCTGTTTCTGTAGCTATTGGCGATTCCGTGGCACGATTGAGGAACCACACTGCTCCTGCGGCCACAAGACCCACGAGGACAATGGCGCTGGCGATCGCCCACCCGCCTCCCCGAGGTGCCGCTTTGCTTTTCGTGATTGGTTGTAGCCGCTCCGCAACGGGAATATCTTGATCCATGACTCAGCCCCATCCTTCTCTAGAGAATAGACGATTTTTTCTAGGGCTGGGCATAGAGTTGCCAGTAGTTCCAGTAGTTCTCCAAGACACTCTTGACATAGCCATAGGTCTCAGGAAAGGGAATGGATTCCACAAAGCGATCGCTATCGCCAATATCGAACCGCTCTAGCCACTGACTGACATTTCCCGGCCCCGCATTGTAACTGGCCAAGGCTAAGAGCGTGTTTTGATTGTACTGATTGTGGGTGTAGTCAAAGTACCACGTGCCCAAGCGGATATTGTCCTCCGGATCCACAAGGGAATAGCCCTCTAGATTCAATTTCTCGGCAATCCAAGCAGCCGTCTCTGGCATCAACTGCATCAACCCCGTTGCCCCCGCCACGGAGCGGATCTCCTTTTCAAAGCGAGATTCTTGGCGAATCAAGGCCATCACCAATAGGGGATTCAGGTTGCGAGCGAGGGACCACTTTTTCACTAACTCCCAATAGGGCAGGGGGTAAAGGGCATACCAGAAGCGGACATCACGGCGAATGGGCGCAAAGAACGTTGCCACGTCGGGTTCACTGGCTGCCCGCGTAAACAAGTTTTGCAGCATATAGATGCCATCGAGGTATTCCCCCACCCCTAGGCGAATCAGGCCATCAGTGAGTTGCTCTGCCGCTGTGGGTGTCACCCGATTCTGAAATTCCCACTGCCAGCGTTGCCAAGCCTCCTGAGATTGCCCCAGTAGGTACAGTTCCCGCAGGGTTGGGCTGCCCGTTGCCAGAGGAAGAAGCGGGGAGCGATCGCCCGCCACTGAAGGGCGCTGTTGGCGCAGCGTTGTAAACGTTCCCACGGGTTTTTTAAGCAGACTGGCGGCTCGCCAAGCATAGTAGGTGTGGGGATAGCGCTCTATAAGTAATTGCCAAGTTTGGCGTTGAGCTTGGGGTTGTCCTGCCTCCCCCTGCCATTTTCCTTGCCAAAAGGCGGCGCGCGGTGCCAGCTCACTCTCAGGGTTGAATTGGAGAATCTCACTCACCCACTGTTGTGCCTGAGACCACTGCCGTTGTTGGGCCGCCCCTTGAGCCAGTTGCCAACGCAGTTCCGCTGCGGCGTTGCTTTGGGGATAGGTCTTGAAGAGCTGTTGTTGGCTCTGTTGTGCCCCTTTGGTATTCCCCAGTTCCTTATAAGCTTGGTACTGTGCCAGAAGGGCATCGGCAGCGATCGCGGGTGCCTGATTTTGCCTCGCTAACTGAAGACACTTCGCCAGCAAAGGGAGACGCTCCGCCGGCGTTTTGGCTAAACGGGCAAGGCGCAGTTGGGCAAGGGCGGCTTCTGAACTGTTGGGAAAGCGTTGGACTAGGGCTTGATAGGCGGCGATCGCTCCGGGGGTATCCTCACTGAGTTGGCGTCCCCGTCCCACCCGATAGAGATTCAAAGGGGTTGGTGGTGCCTTGGCATAAGCCGCTGCGGCGGGGGCATACTGCATCTTTTCCCAATAGCCAAAGGCGATCGCTTCCCAATCGGCGGGCGTCAGTTGATCGGCGTAGCGCTGGCGCAAAATCTCTAGATAGGTGCCGTACTCTTTAAGAAAAAGACCGTGGCGTGCCACCAGCTTCAGGTAGGGCACCTGATCGGGATTCTTCGCCAACTGGTCGGCCACGTAATTCACAACCGCAGGATGCTGCGGAAAGCGGGCGATCGCCCGTTGGGGTTGATTCAAGCTCAGAAGAGCCACTGCCGCTTCTGGTTCACTGCCATAGTCCCGCAGCACCTGTTCCCACGTTTCTTTGGCCTTGCGGTGGTCTCCCTGTTGGCGATAGGCCTCCGCCCGCAGTAAAAGAATGGGTGCCGCCATTGGCCGGTAGGTCTGTTCAAGGCCCTGAAGCCATTGCAGTGTTGCTTGGGGCTGCTGTTGACTGAGGCTTTCTACGGCCAAGAGATAGCGGGCGCGATCGCGCTTGAGGGGGTCTGAAGACTGTGCCCACTGCTTTAGCTCTTGCAAACTTTGGGGGGGCGCCTCCACCGTGAGCGTGTAAAGGGGCGTTAAGGAGGGCGATCGCCAGTAGTACCAACTGAATAGCCCACCGCCAACAATTACTGCCGCCAGCACAAGCGACACCAGCCAAGACCGTATTCCTCGCCAACGTTTTCGTTTTGGGAGCAATTTGACCACACGGGTAAATATCAGGTTACCTCTTAGTCTACTCAGCCCCACATCGCCCATCACTGTGGCAATCTATAAAAAAATATGAATAAGCTAACCCTGAACGTCCATGCCCCCTACGCCCCGAATGGTCTGGATTGTGATTGGCTGCAATTGCCTGATTGCGCTGATTGCATTATGGTTGGCATGGCAGCTGGTCAAGCTGCGGCAGATTTTACGGGGGGTGTCCCGTGCCCTACTGGATGCGGAGCGCAATACCCACGGGGTCTTAGGTGGTGCCCCTGAGGTGATCATCATTGGCCAGCAGGGTGTGTCGAGCTTGCGATCGCAATTGCCCAAATGGCGTCGGCAACAGCGCAATGTCCGTCTGTTTTTAGCCTTGATAAGCTGGATAGGGCGATATGGTGTCCGCCTGCAAAGGAGAAAGCGATGAGTCAGCAACAGGGTGGCGGTGGTGCCTTTTGGGGAGGTCTGCTCCTAGGGGGCGCGATCGGGACAGTGGTGGGGCTGCTGATTGCTCCCCGCTCTGGCAAGGAAACCCGACAACTGCTGCGCAAATCCGCTGATGCCCTACCCGAGCTGCTCGAAGACATTACGGCTAGTTTTGAGCAACATCGCGATCGCCTTTCAGAAACCACCCAAGAGCGCTGGCAGGCCACCTTAGAACGGCTCAAGGAAGCGATCGCCGTCGGTATCGAAGTCACCCAGCAACAGCGGCAAACCTTTCGGCGTGAAGCCAATGGCATGGCCTTGAGTGACCCCGATGAAGAGGATGCTGTGAATCAGTAGCGTACTTTAAGCCATGAGCTAAGAAATTTGAGAACTCATCCCCTTTAGCAAACAATCTCGTCGACATACGGATAACTCACCAAGATTTTCCAAACAAAACGTAATACAATCTTGCCATCACGTTTTTTGGTAACAGCACTGTTACAACCAACAGGATTCAAAGAAGGGGTACACCATCGTGGGACTATTTAGTCGGCTATCACGAGATATCGGCATTGACTTGGGCACCGCCAACACGCTCGTTTATGTGTCGGGGCGGGGGGTGGTTTTAGAGGAACCGTCCGTTGTTGCCATTGACCAAAACACCAAACAACCCCTTGCCGTTGGCGTTGAAGCAAAGCGCATGCTGGGTCGGACACCGGGTAACGTGGTGGCGGTACGTCCACTGCGGGATGGTGTGATCGCGGATTTTGAGCGGGCTGAACTAATGCTGAAGCACTTTATGCGCCAAGTGCACGGCGGGAAGAATTTGTTTGCCCCCCGTGTGGTGATTGGCATTCCCAGTGGCGTGACGGGTGTCGAACGCCGCGCCATTGAGGATGCGGCGCGGGGTGCTGGCGCACGGGAAGTGTATTTAATTGATGAACCGGTAGCCGCTGCCTTTGGTGCGGGTTTACCCGTGGAAGAGCCGACGGGCAACATGATTGTGGACATTGGCGGTGGCACGACCGAGGTGGCGGTTCTTAGTTTGCAGGGCACCGTTTTAAGTGAATCTGTGCGGGTGGCTGGGGATGAAATTTCTGAGGCGATCATCCAGTATTTGAAGAAAGTCCATAACCTAATCATTGGTGAACGCACAGCTGAGGAGATTAAAATTCGCATTGGCTCTGCTTATCCCAACGACAGCTATGACTCCGAATCCATGGAAGTGCGGGGCTTACACCAACTCTCTGGCCTACCACGCACCGTTGTGGTCAAAGCAGAAGAAATTCGCGAAAGCATGGCCGAACCCCTCTCGGCAATTGTTGAAGCCATTAAACGCACCCTTGAGCGGACGCCCCCAGAACTGGCCGCAGACATTGTCGATCGCGGGATTATGCTGGCTGGCGGCGGTGCTTTACTGCGGGGGTTGGATACCCTCATTAGCCATGAAACGGGGATTGTCGTCCATGTGGCAGCAGATCCCCTACGGTGTGTCGTCATGGGCACGGGTCGGGTACTTGAAAACTTCAAAGACTTTGCCCGTGTCTTCTCCACGCAATCAGCCGTCATTGGTTAAGGATCAACACAACAACCATGGCTTTTTTGCTGCGCTGGTGGGGACGATATGCAGGTGGCCTAGTCCTTACGGCTTTGGTGCTCACAAGTGCTTGGATCCTGCGCGAGACCAATGGGGCAGCCATTCGTGAACTGTACCGCCTTCTTAGTTTGCCCTTTCAAGGCGCAGTGGAGGATCAGCAAGCTCTGATTCAAGCTCGCACATGGCAACTGGAGCAGCAACTGGCCGCCGTCCAAGCCGAAAACCAGCGGTTGCGGCAAATGTTAAATACGCCAATGTTGCCCAATTTCAATGGCCGCATTGTGCCGGTGATTGGTCGCAGTTCCGATCAGTGGTGGCGATCGCTCCTCTTGGGAGAGGGGAGTCGCCAAGGTCTCACAATGGGTTCAGTTGTCATTGGCAATGGTGGTCTGGTGGGGCGCATTACCAGTGTCACTCCCAACACCAGTCGGGTCATGTTGCTCACGGATCCCGCCAGTCGCGTGGGGGTAGTGGTGGGTCGGACACGGCAAATGGGGATTCTGCGGGGACAACTTAACCAGCAGGTAATTGTTGAGTTTTTAGAGAAGGATCCGAAGGTGCAGCCCAAGGATGTCCTCTATACCTCAGCCCTCAGTAGTCTCTATCCGGCAGGCATTCCCATTGGTGAAGTGCAATCAGTAGAACTGAGCGATCCCACCCGTCCCCATGCCACCGTTATTCTTGGTGCCCCGATCGATCGCCTTGAGTGGGTGACCGTCATCCCCTATGCTGAACCGACAGATACGCCTGCAGCGAACTAGCCTCCACTGGCTAATTACCATTGGCTCTGTGGGACTGTGTGCCCTCTTGAGCTTTATTCACTTACCCCACCTACACCTACTGGTTCCAGACTGGTTTTTAATTTGGGTGGTGGTGTGGAGTGTCAAGCGATCGTGGGGGCAAGGGGTACTGGCAGGGATTGCCCTCGGCTGGATTCAAGATGGTTTAGTCAGTGCGCATCCTAGCCACGCAGTCAGCTTAGCTTTGGTGGGGGGGCTGACCGCCCTGATGCAAAAGCAGCGCTTTGTTTCTGAGGATTTTATTTCTGTTGCTCTGATTACCTTTGCCATGGCCATCCTGCAACAAACGGTCATCGCCATCCAAATGAGCCTTGGCAGTGGCTTTCCCCTAGAGGACATCTGGGAACACCATCGGCAGGTGGCCCTTAGCTCCGCCATTATGAGTAGTCTTTGGGCACCTTTGCTCTATGCCCCCTTGAATCGCTGGTGGACATGGTTACGAGAGCAGGAGTAGATTGCGAAAAAATGCAGGAGCCACTTTACCCCTGCACCTGAATTGTTAACTTTTGACTCTTGGTTAATCCTTTGGCGCTATGGGCGCAACTTCCCTAGCATGCCCATAATGCCTTCTTGTTTCTTGAGCATTTCGTTGAGCTTGCGCAAATCAAGGTTAATGGTTTCAGCGGGATAGTTTTTCAAAAACGACATCATGCTCAACCCTTCTGGGGAAGCAGCAGCAGTGAGCATAGCACCCCGCAGAGCCACTTCACCCGCTTTATCGCGGCGAATTGTGACCTGAGAAAATTCTTTGAGTAAATCTTTGCCAATGGGACTGGCGAGAATTTTATCGGTTTGGACGACATTAAAGGGCAGCCGCATCCCCAAGAACTCAAGGAGCTTGGCTTGGTCATCTTTGGGAACTAGCCGCATCAATGCGCGCAATTTTCCCGTGGCTTCTTGGGTGGACACAAATTCCTCTAGCTCCGACATCGGGAAGGAGCGCTGAAAAGGACCATAGGTGAGGGAGACAAAGTTAGCTGCTTTGGCAGGAGTGGTGAAAAGGGCACCCACGGGGAGTGCCAGTGCCAGTAACCAGGGCGAAAGACGCTTCAGCATAGGGGTATCGACTCCAAAATCACGTCAGTACAAACGTCGGATTGCACCGCTAGCAGTATAACAGCGAAAATAGAGCTTGCTGGCTCTTCTTGACTTAACCCTAACGTTTACTTCACTTCTTTTAGACGTAAATTCGTAAATTAATGAGCGTTTGGCAGCAGGGTGCCACCCTTGAGTTAACGATTGACTCTCTAAACCACACGGGGGAGGGGGTAGGACGCTGGCAGGATCGCGTGGTCTTTGTGGCGGATACGGTGCCAGGCGATCGCCTGCGGGTACGACTGACCCATGTCAAGCGGCAATATGCCCACGGCAAGGTCTTGGAGGTGGTGCAGCCCTCACAGCAGCGAGTGCGGCCAAGCTGTATTGTTGCCGATAAGTGTGGCGGCTGTCAGTGGCAGTGTGTGGCCTATGGGGCGCAATTGGCGGCAAAAGAACAACTGGTGAAGGAGGCGATCGCCCGCATTGGTCATCTCGAACCCCAAACTTTCCTACCGATTCTAGCTGCCCCTAACCCCTTTGGCTATCGCAATAAAGTGACGTACCCCCTCGGTCGCCGCCACGGTGCTGTGGTTGCCGGTTATTACCAAAAAGGCTCCCATCGCTTGGTGAACTTGAATCAATGTCCGGTGCAGGATCCGCGCCTCAATCCGCTCTTGACTGTCCTGAAACAGGCATTACAGCCTTGGCCGATCTACAACGAGCAGACCCATGAACCGGGGTTGCGCCACCTTGGTTTGCGCATTGGTCAGCGTACCGGGGAGCAGCTCATTACCCTCGTGCTCGCGGGGACATTACCCGCTGGCTTACAGGCAGAGGCAGAAAATTGGTTACAGCAGTTTTCGGGGGTGGTGGGGGTCTGTGTCAACTTTAATCATCAAGTGGGAAATCGCATCTTTGGCGACGAGACACAGGTATTGGCTGGGCGACCCTACCTTTGGGAAGAGATGGCCGGGCTAAGGTTTCAGATTGCCTCGACTACCTTTTTTCAAGTCAACACGGCGCAAGCGGAGCAACTGGTTACCACGCTGCGAGAGTGGATTGCCCCCACGGGTTGTGAACGACTGCTGGATCTCTACTGTGGCGTGGGAACGCTCAGCCTACCCCTTGCCGGCGCTGTCGCTGAAGTGATTGGCGTGGAAGTGCACCCTGCCTCGGTACAACAGGCGATCGCCAACGCCCAGCACAATGGCATTGACAATGCTCGCTTTCTCTGTGCCAAGGCAGAGGAGTGGCTGCCCCAGTTCAATCAGATCGTGGATGTGCTGATTCTTGATCCACCCCGCAAAGGGTGCGATCGCCCTGTTCTTGATGCCGTTCTCCGCAACCGTCCGCCGCGCATTCTCTATGTGAGTTGTCACCCCGCCACCTTGGCACGGGATTTGGCTTACCTGTGCGCTACAGGTGCCTATCAACTAACAAAAATTCAGCCTCTCGATATGTTTCCGCAAACCGCTCATGTGGAAACCATTGCGTTACTGACTACTGTCTAGGGCATTGTTATCTGTAGGGGACTGAGTTGGCTCTACGCGAAACATTTTGGCAAACATCTGACTGACGTAGGCTTGACCATAGACAACCGTTGTCTTAGGTGTTGTCGGTGTTGTCCTAGGAACTTCCTCCGGTGGTGCGGCAGATGGACTGTCTTGGTTGCTTGCCGCAGAGTCTGGAGTGTCCTGCTGATCTTGGGTGGCAGGCCCTGAGGAATTTTTGACCGTAGCGGAGGTTGCGGGTGGTTCCTGCCAAGGCTCCTCAGAGGAGGCTATCCTCTCGTGGGGATGATTCGTTTCTGCGGGGGGTTGCCAACGGCGACTGCTATCGCCCAGCAGAGAACCGGCAGCCACCACCGCGCCCGCAGGAATCGTGGTTTGGATCACGGTAGTACTTGTGCCAATACAGGCATGGGGTTCAATAGTCACAGCGCCAATGAGTAGCACCCCCGCGCCAATGTTGACCCCTTCGCCAATTTCAATGCTGCCGCCGTGGGCATGAATGACACTGCCCATACCAATACAGACACCTGCGGCAATGCGAATTGAAGCCCCTGCTTCTGCCCAAAGCAACACCCCCGGTGCCAAAACGGCCTGGGGATCCACCACCACATCACCGACAATGCGAACCGCAGGTGAAGGGGGCAGGGCTAAGGGCGGCAGGGGCATTGGGGCACCTCACAGGGAGGGCTACTTAGCAGACTGTTGGAGCAGAATTTCGGCCACCCGCTGCTTACCAGCAGGATTAATGCCAATCAGCCGCACGTACTCGCCACTGTATTCTTGGAGGCAAGCCTGAATCGCAGCAAGGGCTTCATTGAGATTTTTGGCCTCAATGCGGGGACCACTTTGCCAAGAATTGGTGCGGTAGCGACGGGCATCCACGTGTTCTAGGCCGAGGGTGTAGCCCTGTTGCAATAGTTGTTGTACTTGCTGAACGACTTCATTGCTCAAGCCATGGCTGCTATTGCTTGCTTCAGGAGCGGCTGTTGAGCGCGGTGCGAACCCTTGACCACGGGTGCTACTGCCATTGCTGGTGGCTTTGCCATTGGGACGGTGAATAATGGTTTCCAGTACTCGCTGTTTGGCTTTGGGATTGACACCTACAAGGCGAACATAGTCCCGCTGGTGCTCTGCAAGGAAGGCACTGAGGTCATTGATTTGCTGCGCAGAAGTGATCTTGATGCCGCTTTGCCAAGAACTGGTACGGAAACGCCGCTGGTCGGCATACTCGGTGGTGACTTGGTAGCCTTGGCGCAATAGATCTTGAATTTGGTTGAGGACATCGGCACTGAGAACCGCTTCGCTGCTGCTAGAACTGACGGAGATAGGGCTAGTAGCCGCTGGCGTTACTGCTTTTGGGGCGATCGCCACCGCCCCATCAGGTCGCTGAATAATTTGCTCAAGGACGCGCCGCTTTTGCTTTTGATCAATGCCAATCAGGCGCACATATTCCCCTGCATGTTCTTGCAGGCAGGCTTCAAGGGCAGCCAGCACTTCAGGTTCCTGCCTAGACTGAATCGGGGCACAACTCGTCCAAGAGCTGGTGCGATAGCGGCGGGCATCGGCGTGCTCGGTGCCAATTTGATAGCCCTGCTGGAGTAACTGCCGCACCTGAGCCACAACGGAAGCATCAAGGGAACCCACGGGAGCCGCACTCCCGCCAGCGCTGGGGCGATCGCTAGGGGTACTCGCCGCCGGTTGACTAGGGCGTTGAATGATTTCCTCAAAAACGCGCCGCTTGGCCTTGGGATCAACGCCGATGAGGCGCACATACTCGCCCTCATGTTCCTTTAAGAGCTGGGCGATCGCCGCCATCACTTGAGACTCTTGCCGTGCCGTCAACCTTGGGCAACTCTGCCAAGAGCTAGTGCGATACCGCCGCGCATCGGCATATTCCAAGCTGATTTGGTATCCCTGCTGCAACAATTGGCGGACATGAGTCCCATAATCTGCGGTCATGGTGTTCTTTTCCCCGGTGAGCGTTTCAACGTGTAGGATGGGTGGGTCTGCTTGACGCTGGAGTTCATGGCGAATCGGGGCGATACAGGCAATATTCTCAGCACACTGGTACCCCGATAGCAGCGCTTCATTGATGCCAACCACGTGCTGGGCAAAGTGAATATCCGACTCTTCCACATTCGGCAGGCGATCGGCTTGCTGCTGCGTTGTGATCACCATTCCCGAGGGCACATATTTTCCTGGTGGAATCTCCACATCCTGAATCAGGACGTGCATCATCACCACACAGCCAGCCCCAATCCGGGCATTAAAGACTGTCGAACGAAAGCCAATAAAACAGCCATCGCCAATGTAAGCAGGGCCGTGGATCAAGGCCATGTGGGTAATCGAGGCATTGTCACCGATCCAGACAGAATACTCTTGGCCATCATCGCCAATCACCCGTCCCTGCTGGAGGCCGTGGATAACAACGCCATCTTGAATGTTAGTGCGGGAGCCAATGTGGAAGGGCGTTCCTTCATCGGCACGAATGGACGTGCCAGGTGCGATGTGAACATAATCTTTGATGCGGACATCGCCAATAAGGTTACTAAAGGAATGTACGTAAGCCGTGGGGGCAATGTCTGGTTCCGCTAAATCCCTAGACCACGGCGTCGGAGGTGCCGCATAGGCTTGAACCGCCATAGGGAGAAGTCTCCAATGCTAATACTGGGTACGTTTGCTGTAGAGCAAATAGTTATCCCGACTTACGGTGTCAATAATAGCGACCACGGCTGCGTCAATGGGTTTGTCGGTGCCATTGATAATACAGCGGGCGGCACTGCCTCGGCTTACCAATACCCACTCATCCTGTCCTGCACCAACCGTATCCGCAGCCACTTCGTAGTCGGGTAAAAATTCGCCGTCCTCACCCAGATATTGCAAGATGAGAAACTTGACTCCCGTTAAGGTGTCTTCTTTTTGAGTACTGGTAACGGTGCCGCACACTCGCGCGATCTTCACTATGGGCGACCCATGGGGCGAATACCACTTACACTTTCACGGAATTGTTCCACCGCTTCGGTGTAGCGGATGGGCAGGACATATTCGAGGTTCTCGTGGGGACGGGCAATGATGTGGGTGGAGAGCACTTGCCCCCCATTCACTCGCTTCACGTTTTCGACACCCGCTGCCACCGAAGCCTGCACTTCAGAAACATCGCCACGGACAATGACGGTCACCCGACCACTGCCAATTTTCTCGTAGCCCACGAGGGTAACGCGAGCGGCTTTTACCATTGCGTCTGCGGCTTCCACCACTGCGGGGAAACCAAGGGTTTCAATCATACCGACGGCAATTGCCATTGTAATAACTCCTAAACGTCAAACAAGTCAAGAACTCAAAGAACCAGAGGATCAATAAGCGATGCAACTGAAAACTCCACCAAACTGCCAAAACCCTTAGTTTCGGAATTGCTCCACTGCCTCGGTATAGCGAATGGGCAACACGTACTCCAGGTTTTCGTGGGGACGAGCAATGATGTGCGTAGACAGCACCTCTCCGCCATTGACACGTTTGGCAGAATCCACCCCGGCAGCCACAGAGGCTTGCACTTCGGAGACATCACCCCGCACAATCACGGTGACCCGACCACTCCCAATTTTTTCGTAGCCCACAAGGGTGACCCGAGCGGCTTTTACCATTGCGTCTGCTGCTTCGACGACGGCGGGGAATCCGCGCGTTTCAATCATTCCCACAGCAATTGGCATGAGTAAGCTCTCCTAATTAGAATAAGGGTAAGCAGTACAAAAGCTAGAGTTGCAATCAAAGCGATCGCCACAGAAAATAATGACGGGATAGCCGATTGTTATCGTGACGTTAATCACCGTCTTTTTATCTCTAAAATAAGCATAGGGTGAGGGGTTTCTTTTGACAATATAATGATTGATAATCTTTTCTAGTTTCTCATATTATCAAATCTAATTTTCAGCCCTTGACACCCCTTTCAACCTAAGACAGGTCAATAAGAAGAGGTTAATCCATAGATTTTTATCTAAAACCAATTATCCTTTCATAGACTGATTACCCAACTGAAAAGGGTCTGCTTACGTTTGGGCAAACCACATAGACTTATTTCAATGCTGTCCTATGGTTTTTTAGATCGAGCAGAAGGCAAAGTGCTCCATATTCAAAGTTGATATTAAGACGAGATGATTCGTCTTCTGCAGCAAGTCCTGCTTGGCACTAGCGAGAATTAGCCACGATACAATCATCATGGAGATTTGCGGGCCTGGAGGGTCTAGTGTGTTGCGGCTACCCGTTCAACCAATTTGGCAAAGGGTTTCCCAATGGCCAGTGTGGGAGCCAACACGGCTGGCGATCGCCAGTTCAATTCTTCTGCATGCTGTTATCCTCTCCTTTGTGCGTGTGCCTGAACCGAGACCGCCAGAGTTGGCCAGTGATCAACTGGTGCCCTTGGTCAACCTTTCTCCCGAACTAGAAGCGGAGTTACCCTCTATCGAACCGCTGTTGCCCACAGAATTGCCGCCCCTTGCCACGACCACGCCACCGCCTCTGCCGTTTACAGGTATTGAGCCACCCCCTCTTTCCTTTGCCCCCTTGCCGCCGCTGACGGAACTCCCGCCCTTGCCTGCTCCAGTGCCGATGCAGTCCTTACCCCCCCTATGGCAGTTGCCTCCGCCTACTCGCCCTTTACCCGTGATCCCGACAACTCCGCATGAAGAGGTGGCCGTTGCCCCGGCACTGGTCTCACCGACTCCTACTCCTGAACCCACCGCTGAAGAGCCAGTGGCAACCACGGAGGGTGAGGCCGCAGCGGCGTTATCCCGTTGGTTTAATCAAGCCCGCTTGACCCTCAACACCAGCAATTTGCGAGTGGATTTAGCCCAGCGGATTACGGACTTTTATCCCCCAGCGGCCTGTGGCGATCGCCTGCAAGGGGAAACAACGGTTGCAGTGGTAGTGACTCCCCAGGGTGAATTGCTCCCTGCCAATGCCGCCCCAGAAACAGGTTTGCTCACGCGCAATCCCCAGATTATTCGCAGTAGTGGCTCGGCAATCCTCGATCAAGCAGCTTTAGAACGGGTAAGACAGCAATCCTTTGAGGCCACAGGGCAATACCAAGCTTTGGCGCTCACCTTTGCCTTTGAGTATCGCCCCGAAGTGTGCCGAGGTCAGCAACCCGCGCCAGCTCCTAGACAACAACCAGCGACACCAACGCCTGCTCCACGGCCAGCAACAGCGAAGCCAGAGGCTAGCCCACCTCCTACCAGTGGAGCCTCACCAGCACCAAACCCCACACCCCCAGAAGAGGCGCCACCCCCAGCGGAACCTAGCGGGACAAACTCGTCGTCTGAAGGGCCGGCGGCGAGTCCGCCAGCAACATCTCCCGAATAAAGCGGGCGATCGCCCGTTGGAGAAGGCCGTTGACAATGCGCTGACCCATTTGTTGTGCCTCTGGGCGCACAATAATTTGCAGAATTGCAGGGATGACTTTGCCCCAGTCGAAGCCAGGGGTATCCTGCAAGATACTGAAAATGCGGCGCAAATGCTCTAGGGCATTGGGTTCACTGATGATATTGGAACTCGCCGTTGTCGGTACTGGACGGGTTACTAGGGGTAACAGTTGTACCAAGTTCCATTGCCCCATCGTTGTCCGTGCCCAACTATCGAGGCTCTTGACAATTTCATCCGCGAGGCGATCGCGATACTCCGCTCCCCGCTCCGAAAAGAGAAAATCCAAGGCTTGCTCCAAGACCACACTAAAGTCATAGTCACGACTCTCGCGGGCATTGCGGAGTAGATTTTCTAGGCGCGTCCAGCGAAATTGACCATCTTTGAGCAGCAGGTTCGCAAGACTTGTGCGCAGCTCTGGGGCAGGATCCGTCAGCAGTCGCTTGGCAATGTAGGGATAGGCAGCACTGAGTACCTTGAAGTTGGGGTCAACGCCCATGGCAATCCCCTCCATGGTCAGGAGCGATCGCACAATCAAGGCATAGTAGGCGGGCACCTGGAAGGGATATTCATACATCACCTCTGACAGGCGATCAAAAATGCGTTGGATATTGAGTTCCGAAACACTGGCTCCCAGAGCATCCTCAAACACCAAGGCAAGCGCCGGAATAATCGGTTCCAGATCGGTATCTGGCGTTAGGAAACCTAAATGAACATAGTCGTAGGCAAGGCTCTCGTACTCCCGATTGACAATGTGGACAATGGCATTCAGCAAGCCATAGCGCTGCTCTGGGGCAATTTCACTCATCATGCCAAAGTCAAGGTAGGCCAATTTACCACTGGGCATGGCCAACAGATTCCCCGGATGCGGATCCGCATGGAAAAACCCATGTTCCAGCAACTGGCGCAGGGAGCACTGCACCCCCACATACACCATATAGCGCGGATCAATCCCCAAGGCCTGAATTTGCTGCGGTTGGTTGAGTTTGACCCCCATCACCCACTCCATGGTCAGTACCCGCCGCCGTGTATATTTCCAGTAGATTTTGGGGATATAGACATCAGGGAGGTGGCCATAGAGGCGGGCAAAGCGTTCGGCATTGCGTCCCTCTTGGGTATAGTCCATTTCCTCAAAGAGGCGACTGGCAAATTCATCGAGAATGGCCACTAAATCACTGCGAATCTCTTTGATCAGGCGTTTTGCCCAATAGGCCACCCCCCGCAGAATGTAAATGTCTAAGGTGATACTTTCTGCCAAGCCGGGGCGCTGTACTTTAACGGCCACCTCTTCACCGCTGTGGAGTTTGCCGCGATACACCTGTCCCAAGGAGGCAGCAGCAATGGGATGATCACTGAGTTCAGCAAAGAGTTCACTGGGGGGGGCGCCCAATTCCTCCTCAATAAATTGAAAGGCCACTTCATTGGGAAAAGGGGGCAACTGATCTTGGAGTTTGGTTAATTCCTCCAAATAGACTGCTGGCAACAAGTCCGGACGTGTAGAGAGGGCTTGCCCCACTTTGATATAGGCAGGGCCAAGGCGGGTTAGAGTTTCCCGCAGGGCGATTGCCCGCTGGCGCTGCCGTTGTTTACTTTGCCCCGTTACCCTGTCCCACCAGCGATTAAAGAGAAGCCAAAATACGGGCCAGAGAATCCGCAACCAGCGACTCAAAACCAGTAAAGGCCGCTGCCGATAGTAGGCATCAATGGCCACTGGATCATAGGGTTGAAAGGTCTCCAGATCATTGGGAAGGGTTTCAGCGGCGATCGCAATCTCTTGGGGTGCAGAATCAAGGGGGACAAGTGCCGTACTCATGGGCAGTGGCGCAAACTCTTAAAGTATTTTAACAATCAGTTCATCCTCAAGGAGTGCGGAAAATGCGGCTAGTCATTTTGGGGGCAACGGGGCAGGTAGGCTGGCAATTGGTACAGCAGGCACCCTCCGGCGTTGAAGTGATTCCCATTGCTCGCCAAGGCACTGCCGTAACCCTAGACTTGGAAGAGTTAGAGGCCATTCCTCGCTTGCTGAAAACCCTCCGCCCCGATGTGGTGATCAATGCAGCGGCCTATACTGCCGTGGATCAGGCAGAACAGGAACCGGAACGGGCACAACGGATTAATGGCGCTGCCGTGGGTCTTTTGGCAGAAACGCTGGCAACGGTGGGGGGACTGTTGATTCACTACTCTACGGACTATGTGTTTGCGGGTCATCAATCGCGACCCTATCGCGAAACCGATGCTACTGCTCCCCTCAATGCCTATGGCTACAGTAAGTGGCTAGGCGAGCAGGCGATCGCCACCCATCACCCTGCCCATCTCATCTTGCGCACCAGTTGGGTTTATGACCTGCGGGGCAAGAACTTTTTGCGCACAATGGTTCGCCTTGCCCAAACCCAGCCTGTGGTGCGGGTGGTTGCCGACCAAATTGGGACGCCCACGGCGGCTCCCTTCATTGCCCAGGTCACCTATCAGCTCCTTGAACGCTGGCTTGCAGATCCCTCTCTCAGCGGTCTCTATCACCTGACGCCGCGTGGCAGTACCAGTTGGTATGGCTTTGCCGCCAAAATTTTTGATCACCTGCGTGCCAAGGGCTATAAGACAGCTACCCTCGAGGCAATTCCCAGCAGTGAGTATCCCACACCCGCCAAGCGCCCCGCCTTTTCTGTGCTCAATTGTGAGAAGTTGGAGGCGGTTTTGGGTGCCCCTCTACCCCCTTGGGAGGTTATTCTTGAACCCCTTTTGACGCAACTAGATCTCCAATCCGTTCTTTAGGGAGCTGTTGCAAGGTGGTTTGCATCTGGCTGAACCAGTTAATGAGCTGCTCCAGTTGTTTTTCCACTGGCTGTAGCCCTAATCCCCGCACAGTAATTTTGCCCTGATGATAGACAAACCGACTTTGGAGATGGGTAGGCAGTTGCTCTAGGAGCAGTTTCCATGCTGGCTCTGCCATCGGGGTTTCAAGGATCACGTGCTGCTTCCCTTCAGGACGAATGCGGCTAATACCACACTGACGTGCCAGTTGCTTGAGTTCGACCACCCGCAGCAGTTGCTGCACGGATTTCGGCAATGCCCCATAGCGATCGCTCCACTCTGCCGCCAATTGCATTAAGTCTTCTTTTGTCGTTGCAGCGGAGACTGCACGGTAAGCGGCCATCTTTTGCTCTAAATCGGGCATATAGTCAGCGGGAATAAAGGCAGTGACATTGAGATCCACTTGGGTATCGTCAATGCTGGGAATGTCTTGGCCGCGAATTTCGGCGATCGCTTCCTCGAGCAGTTCCACATATAAATCAAAGCCCACACTGTCCAGTTGGCCGTGCTGCTCTGCCCCCAAGAGATTACCGACGCCGCGAATCTCCATATCTCGCATGGCCAGTTGGTAGCCCGATCCCAGTTGGGTAAACTCCTGAATTGCCCGCAGCCGTTGACGGGCAGCATCGGTGAGTACCTCTTGACGGGGGTAAAATAACCACGCATGGGCTTGAATGCCGGCGCGGCCAACGCGACCCCGCAGTTGATAGAGCTGGGCCAGACCAAACCGCTGTGCGTCCTCTATCAAAATCGTATTGACGCGGGGAATATCTAAGCCCGACTCAATGATGGTCGTACAGACCAGAATATCGGCCTCACCATTGCTAAAGCCCAGCATCGTGGATTCCAGTTCCCCCTCTGCCAGCTGGCCATGGGCAATGAGAATACGGGCACTGGGCACCATCCCTTGGAGTTTGGCTGCCACCTCCTCAATGCCCTCAACCCGCGGCACGACATAGAAAACTTGACCCCCCCGATCCAGTTCTTGGCGAATCGCACTGCGTACCGTTTCTGGATCATAGGGGGCAAGGTGGGTTTGAATCGGGCGCCGCGAGGGGGGGGGTGTGGTGATCAGGCTCATTTCCCGAACCCCCGACAGCGCCATATAGAGGGTGCGCGGAATCGGTGTCGCACTCAGGGTAAGGACATCCACTTGGGTTTTCAGGGCTTTGATTTTCTCCTTTTGGTTAACGCCAAAGCGTTGTTCTTCATCCACCACCAGTAGCCCTAAGTCGCGAAACTTGACAGCCTTGCTCAGGAGTTGATGGGTGCCCACGACAACATCAATTTCGCCGGTTTTCAGTTTTTGCAGGATGTCTTGACGCTCCCGCTCACTGCGAAAGCGATTGAGGAGTCCCACTTGAATTGGATAGGGGGCAAAGCGCTCCTTGAGGGTGTGGTAATGCTGCTGCGTCAGAATCGTTGTGGGTGCCAGAACCACCGCCTGCTTGCCCGCCATCACGGCTTTGAAAATGGCGCGAATGGCCACTTCGGTTTTCCCAAAGCCAACATCCCCACAGATGAGCCGATCCATGGGGCGATCGCTCTCCATATCGGCCTTGACCTCTTGGATGGCCTTGAGTTGATCGGGCGTCAGTTGATAGGGAAACGAGTCCTCCATTTCCTGCTGCCACGGTGTATCCGGCGGGAAGGCAAAGCCCTGTTGCTGGGCGCGTTGGGCATAGAGTTGCAGCAAATCCACCGCCACTTTCTTAATGGCCTTGCGTACCCGTGCTTTGGTACGTTCCCAAGTGTTGCCCGTTAATTTATTAAGTTGGGGAATCCCATCGCTTTGTTTGCGGTAGCGGGAGAGACTATTCAATTGATCGGCAGCAACGCGGAGGATGCCATCCGCATATTGCAGGGCCAAGTACTCGCGGGTTTCGTTGTTAATCGTGAGGGTTTCAAGGCGCAGGAACTGACCAATGCCGTGTTGGCGATGCACGACGTAGTCCCCTGGCTGGAGCTTGTTGAGATCCACCTGTTTAGCAGCAGCGCGGCGGCGTTTGCGCACATAGCCAAGCTGAACTAGGTTGTGCTGACCAAAGAACTCGCGATCGCTCACCAGCACCGTGCGGAACGTAGGCAAAATAAAGCCACTGATTTCCGCAAGACCACTGACTTTGAGGGCAATGGGCAGTCGCTGCTGTTGCAGCTTATCAATGGCTGGAAAGTCTTTGGGATTGGGCACAAACTGGGCGGGGCAATCGTGCTCCTGCAACAGGGCCACGGAGCGACTCGGCTGCGCAGAGACCAACCACACGGTATAACCTTTGTCCCGTTCCTCCCGCAGGGTGGCCGCCAAGCGACCAAATTGGTGGGGAATGGCCGGCACTGCCCGTGCTGATAAATTCAAACCTAGCCCCTCACTGGCCAGTTCGTAGAGGTGAAGACATGGAAACCGCTTGAGGGCTTGGGCACTGGCCGACCATGGACGATGAATCGGAGGCGGAGGTGGCTCTAGAGTCTGCCAGTAGGCATGGGCTTGTTCGTACCAGCGATCGCCATGGGCGGCACAAAGGGGCGGCTCATCCACGGCAATCAGTGTTTGGGCAGGTAAATAATCTAGGAGGGAGGCTGGCTCAGGGAAAGCCACCCCCAGATAGCGTCGCAGTCCCTCCTGATCCTCTGGAATGAGATGGCCGTGATCCGCTGCCCGCAGGGCTTGGGCAATCAGGCGGGTAAAACTAATGGGCGTCAGGGTGACCTGCTCAAGGGCATCAAGGCGATCGCTTTCCACCTGCAGGGAGCGTTGACTAGCCGGATCAAACTCGCGAATGGACTCAATTTCATCGCCAAACCATTGCAGACGCACCGGCAGCTCCGCCGAGACAGGGAAAATATCCACAATGTCGCCGCGCCGACTCCACTGACCCTCCGTTTCCACCAGGGGAACTCGCTCATAACCAAGGGCGGCCAAGGCAGTGGCCACTTCCCCTAAGGAGTACGCTTGCCCCACCTGCAATGTCAGGCAGGCAGCATAGAATTGTGGCGGTGGCGGCAAGTGGGGTTGCAGTGCCCGTTCGGTGGTGACAATGGCAATATTGGCACGATGGGCACACTCAACTAAAACTTGCAGTTGCCCCCAGACCATCTCTGCTTCCAAGTCAAAGGGGTCATAGGGAGAGGCCTCCGATGTCGGGTAAAAGAGAACCGCATCCCAGCCCATGAGTTCCAACTGCGCTGCCCAGCGTCCCCCCTCCTCTAGGGTGGAAGTAATCACACAGAGGGATTGCTGACGCTGCTGCGCCAATGTGGTGGCCACCAAGCCCTTGACAAGGCGGGGCATCCCCGTGAGGACAAGTTCCCGTTGGTGTTCTAGTTTGCTGAGCAGTTCAGCCGTCAGCGGCAGCTTACCCCAACTGCGGGGAATTGCCATTAAGGACATAGACGAGTGTCGGTGCAGGTGACTAAGACTCTGGAATTCAGCCTCAAGGGGAGCGTTAGACTGCGTCCCTTTTCTAAAATATGGGACACAGCAAGGGGATGCAATCTAGGACTTCGTTCATAATTATTAAAGAGTGAGAATTCCAGACATTTGATGACGCGATCGCCCGATATTGATAGTCCTGCTCCCGAATCCTCGGCCATTGTTGAAAGCGCCCTTGAGGCCAATGAGCCTATTGATCCGGAGGATGAACTGCCCAATGAGGTGGAAATGTCCCTCTGGGATCACCTTGAGGAGTTACGGCAGCGGCTTTTTGTGGTACTGGGCACTGTTGCTGTCACGATAGTTCTCTGCTTTACCCAAGTGCGCTGGATCATTCAGTTCCTAGAAAAACCAGCCCATGGTGCTAAGTTCCTGCAACTGAGTCCGGGGGAATACTTTTTTGTCTCCTGTAAAGCGGCGGCCTACAGTGGCATCCTCCTAGCAACGCCGATGATTCTCTACCAAGCTATCCGTTTTATCCTGCCGGGATTGACGCGGCGTGAGCAACGCTTGCTGGCACCGGTGGTTTTTGGTTCATCCATTCTCTTTATTGCCGGTTTGGTCTTTGCCTATACCCTCTTGGCTCCTGCAGCCCTCGGCTTTTTCATTAACTATGGGGCAGAGGTGGTGGAGCAACTGTGGTCAATCGATCGCTATGTGGACTTTATTTTGCTATTGCTCCTTGCCACTGGCCTCGCCTTCCAAGTCCCCATTCTCCAGTTGGTACTCATTGCCCTCGGCATTGTCTCGATCCCGCAAATGCTCAGTCAGTGGCGCTACGTGGTGATTATTGCCGTGGCCGTGGCAGCGGTCTTAACGCCCTCCATTGATCCGATTACGCAGGGACTCTTGGCAGGTGCTCTGCTTGCTCTTTACTTTACGGGGGTTGGCTTAGCAAAACTGATGGGAGTGGGGCGTTCCTAAAATACCCTCAAAAAAGACTCAATCAGAAAAGATGATTTTGGCGATAAAAATCAATTATCGCGATCGCCCCTCGAACTTATCAAGGCTATCAATAGAGATGATATGCTGATGTTGCCAAATCAGTGCGTCCGTTTGCGATCGCAAAAATGGCATTACTTTAACAAATTTTTGTGTTTAGGAGTAGTTTTCATGCCCATTGCCCTTGGGATGGTAGAAGTACTGGGTCATCCCCCTGCCTTAGCCGTTGCCGATGTGATGGTGAAAGCAGCGCGGGTTACTCTTGTGGGCTATGAAGTGGTCAGTGGTGCTCGCCTAACAATTATTGTGCGCGGCGACGTTTCTGAAGTGCAAATTGCGGTTGCTGCTGGTGTCGAAGCTGCCAAGAAAATTCCGGCTCAAAGTCCTAAGGAAAAAACCCTCTATCTGTCGTCAACGGTGATCCCACGCCCCCACGAGAATTTAGAGGCCGTTTTCCCCAAAATTCGGTTCCAATATGGCGATGGCTGGGAACGTTTTCTAGTTTAGGCGTCTTGAAAGAAATTCTTTAATTTAATGAGTAATGAGCAAAGCTTCACCGCTCAGATAATTGTCTTAGAAGGGAACAACCCACCCAATCAACTATCTCAACAGTGAAGCCGCAAAATCGCTAGGAAACAGTTTTAGAGGGATACCTAGGCCAGACCGGTGTTGACCCCCGGCTTACCCGTAAACAGTTCCACTTTCACAATTTTGCCACCCATTTTTTGGATGCGTTGTTGCTCGCGGAACCAGTTTTCGTAGGGCACCAGTTTTGTGAAATAGGTGTTTTGCAGTTCACGCTGGGTACGAATACGGGTTTGACTCGGCACACAGGCGGTAATTCTAAACATGCGCATGGGATGGGACTCCAACTCTATGTGGGCTGATTACACGTCTGGGAGCTAAAGGCCAGACTCAGACTGTTTAAGCACAATTGCCATGACAGGCTGACACTCTAACCCCTAACTCCCAGACAGATGTGTGACTGGAGAGCTGTACTTAGCTTAAGCCAGAGCAGATGTAGTCAAAGTAGATGCCCATTTCTTTGCCGGCATCGGCACCCACCAAGCTGGCGGTGACTTCTTTCATGGCTTGGATGGCTTGCACAGTGGCAGCGATGGGCACCCCCAAGGAGTTGTAGGTTTCTTTCAACCCATTGAGCACCCGCTCATCGAGGATGGAAGGATCCCCAGCTAGCATGGCATAGGTGGCATAGCGCAGGTAGTAGTCGAGATCGCGGATGCAGGCGGCATAGCGACGGGTGGTGTACATGTTGCCACCGGGACGGGTGATGTCAGAGTAGAGCAGAGATTTGGCCACGGCTTCTTTGACGATATTGGCAGCATTGGCGCTAATCACAGTGGCAGCCCGCACCCGCAGTTCGCCAGTTGCGAAGTAAGCTTTCAGCTTCTCCATGGCGGCGGTGTCGAGGTATTTGCCTTGTACGTCAGAGGCGTTGATGACAGCGGTAATCGCGTCTTGCATAGTTCTTTTTCCTCAAAAACTGATTTGGATGATGGATCAATGAAGGATGCTAAGGCGACCTACTGCATGGCGCCAATCACGTAGTCAAAGTAAGAACCGGCTTCAGCGGCATCTTCCGCAGACAGCAGCGAGGAAGCAACGTTCTTCATAGCACGAATCCCTTCGGCCACGGCTGGAATGGGGGTGCCAAGGGAGTTGTACATTTCACGCACACCCACCAAACCAATTTCTTCGATGGGGGTGACATCACCGGCAACAATACCGTAGGTCACAAGCCGCAGGTAGTAGTCGAGGTCACGCAGACAGGTGGCGGTCATTTCTTCGCCGTAGGCATTGCCACCGGGGGAGACCACATCAGGCCGTTTTTGGAAGAGTTGATCGCCCGCTTGCTTGACAATCCGCTCGCGGTTTTCAGTCAGGGTTTGGGCAATGCGCAGACGACGCTCGCCGGTGCTGACAAAGCTTTTAATGCGATCCAGTTCACCGGGGCTGAGGTAACGGGCCTCGGCATCTGCATTCACGATCGATTTCGTGACGACGCTCATTGAGTTCCTCCAAAGTTGGAATTGTAAAACAAGGGTCTTGATAATGTGGCATCTGCCATTGGAACGTTACGACTTACCGACCTTCTGAAGGGAGGATAGGTACGGCGATTCACCCAAGGGGCTGACGTAACCTTCCGCAAACATTCTCAGGCATCGGGGGGACATCTCTCACATCATCGCAATCCTTTTTAACATTCTTAACATTTTTTCAGAAATCTGCTAAGGGGCTATTCCAGCCATTCGATAATGCGGGTGCCAAGGTCGAGGGGAATATTCACGGCCTTGCCGAGGCGGGGTTTCTCACGGGTCGTCTCAATAAAGGTGCAGACTTGCTGGGCACAGCCCCAGTCATTCAGGTGCTGGGCGATCGCCCCGAGGTGGGCGGCATAGTCTTCGGGCGTATCGGGATAGGAGGCCTGCTCGAGGTAGCGCCACATCACCTGTAAAAACACGCGATCGCCCACTCGGCGAAACTGCAGGTCAAAGGAGCGCCCCCATTTGCGCAGGAGCAAAGCATGGAGTTCATCACCAGTGAGGGGCGTCAGCATTGGCAAGAATTTCAGCCCTTGCGGTTGGGACGGCTCGGACAGTGTGATAATAGTTAACAAACGTAATTATTTTACGGCTGTCCGTTTCGATTCCTTAGTAAATAAGCGTAAACCATGGCTCAAGTTTCTGGAATGTCTGATGTGCCCGATATGGGGCGGCGACAGTTTATGAACCTACTGACGTTTGGTACCATCACGGGTACAGCGTTGGGTGCTCTTTATCCTGTCGTCAAGTACTTCATTCCGCCCTCAAGTGGCGGCACAGGTGGTGGCGTGGTTGCCAAGGATGCCTTGGGCAACGATATTAAAGTTTCTGAGTACCTAACGAAGCACCTGCCGGGCGATCGCTCCCTTGCCCAAGGAATTAAAGGGGATCCCACCTACGTGATTGTTACTGAGGATCACCAAATTGCCAATTACGGCTTGAATGCCGTCTGCACCCACCTCGGCTGTGTGGTGCCTTGGAACGTCAGTGAAAACAAGTTCATTTGCCCCTGCCATGGCTCTCAGTACGACAGCACGGGTAAGGTGGTGCGTGGTCCTGCCCCCCTCTCCTTGGCACTGGTGAAGGCCACAGTGACTGAAGATGACAAACTGGTATTTACCCCTTGGACGGAAACCGATTTCCGCACAGGCAAAGAACCTTGGTGGACGTAAAAAGAAATTAGGGAGTGGTATGAAACGCTTTTTCAAACCTTTAACGCTGGCGATCGCCCTTGCCGCCAGCATGTTTCTCTGGGCACCACAAGCGCAGGCCTATCCCTTTTATGCGCAGCAGGGCTATGACAGTCCCCGTGAGGCCACTGGGCGGATTGTTTGTGCCAACTGTCACCTCGCCGCCAAGCCCACCCAAGTCGAAGTGCCCCAAGCCGTTACCCCCGATTCCGTTTTTGAAGCCGTGGTGAAAATTCCCTACGACACCAGTGTGCAACAGGTGCTGGGGGATGGCTCTAAAGGGGGTCTGAATGTCGGTGCAGTACTGATGCTGCCCGAGGGCTTCAAAATTGCTCCCCCGGATCGCATTCCTGAGGAGCTAAAAGCCAAAACCAGCGGCATTTACTACCAACCCTACAGTGAGGATAAGCAAAACATTATTCTAGTGGGTCCTCTACCGGGCGAGCAGTACCAAGAAATTGTTTTCCCCGTTCTAGCCCCCAACCCTGCCACGGATAAATCGATCCACTTTGGTAAATACGCCGTTCACGCCGGGGGCAACCGCGGTCGCGGTCAAGTCTATCCCAACGGTGAAAAGAGTAACAACAACGTCTTTACTGCACCGATCGCGGGCACGATTACCAGTATTACCGCTAACCCCGATGGCAGTACTGCGGTGGTGATTACCCCCGAAAGTGGCGAAGCTGTCACGGAAACCATTCCCGCTGGCCCTGATCTCATCGTCAGTGAAGGCCAAACAGTGGCGGCGGGTGAAGCCCTCACCAACAATCCCAATGTGGGCGGTTTTGGTCAAAAGGATACGGAAATTGTCCTGCAGGATCCCAACCGCATTAAATGGCTGTTGGTCTTTTTTGCCGCCATTACCCTGTCGCAGATTCTGCTTGTGCTGAAGAAGAAACAAGTGGAGAAAGTGCAAGCCGCTGAGATGAGTTTCTAAGGGAGGAATATCCTGAGCGCTCGTGCAACACCTCCATGACACGATTGTGGCGATCGCCACGGCGATTGTGCCCCAGCAAGGGAGTATCGGCATTGTCCGCCTCTCTGGAGCCAAGGCTGTTGCGATCGCCCAGTCTTTATTTGAAGCCCCCGGCAAGCAGCGCTGGGAGTCCCACCGCATTCTCTACGGCTATGTGCGTGATCCCCAAAGTGGAGAACGGGTAGATGAGGCGCTTCTCCTTTTAATGCTCGCTCCCCGCTCCTACACCCGTGAAGATGTGGTGGAATTTCACTGTCATGGCGGTCTCATCCCTGTCCAGCGGGTGCTGCAGCTCTGTGTCGCCGCAGGGGCACGCCTCGCAGATCCGGGGGAATTTACCCTGCGCGCCTTTCTCAATGGTCGCCTTGATCTCACCCAAGCCGAAAGTGTGGCTGAACTAGTGGCTGCTCAATCCACAGCTGCGGCCCAAATGGCCCTCGCGGGTCTGACGGGGAAACTTGCCCGCCCCCTCAAGCACATTCGTCAGACCTGTTTATCTCTCTTGGCGGAAATTGAAGCGCGACTCGATTTTACCGACGAGCTACCCCCCCTTGACCCCGCAGCCATTGCTGAGGAAATTCGGCAGTTGCAACACCAAGTAGAGGCGTTTTTGGCCACGGCAGAACGGGGGGCACTGATTCGCACGGGGTTAAAGGTGGCCATTGTGGGTCGCCCGAATGTGGGTAAGTCGAGTCTGCTCAATGCTTGGAGCCGCAGCGATCGCGCCATTGTTACGGATTTACCCGGCACCACCCGCGATATTGTGGAGTCTCAATTAGTTGTTGGTGGCATTCCCATTCAGGTGCTGGATACCGCAGGCATTCGCGAAACCCATGATCTAGTGGAACGCATGGGCGTGGAGCGATCGCGCCAAGCTGCCGCCAGTGCCGATCTGATTCTCCTTGTCATTGATGCGAGCCAAGGCTGGACAGCCGCTGATCAGGACATCTACAACCAACTCGATCTCCAACAACGGCGGCAACAAGCGCCTCAGTCAGTCCTTGTCGTCTTGAATAAGGCTGATCTCCTCAACGAAACCGCAGATGTTAATGAGATTCCCTTGCCCATTGCCCCCATTCCCACCGTGCTGCTCTCGGCCCTCAGCCAAAGGGGAATTGAGCATCTGGAGAACGCTATTCTCAACCTTGTTCAAGGCAAAGGGGTGACTGCCGCCAACCTAGACTTTGCCATCAACCAACGCCAAGCCGCCCTCCTAGAGCAGGTTCACCAATCCCTGAATCATGTCCTTGCTGCCATTGATGCCCAACTGCCCCTTGATTTTTGGACGATTGACCTGCATGCGGCTGCCCGCGTCCTTGGCACCCTCACGGGGGAGGAGGTCACCGAATCCATGCTAGAACAAATCTTTAGCCGCTTTTGCATTGGAAAATAGCCCATGCTTTGGAGTGCCAGTTACCGGCCGTTATTTGCTTATATCCTTCCCTATCGGCGACGGTTGCTGGTCGCTTTCCTGTGTACCCTTGGCTACGTCTCCACCATGCCGGCGATCGCCTACCTGATTGGCCAAGCAGCAAAGCTCATTGGGGCAGGGGATTTGCTAGGTCTAATTCAATGGTGTGCCGCCTCCTCGCTGCTGTTTGTCGGTCGTAGTTTTTGCCAATTTGGTCAAGATGTCCTAATGTCCGATATTTCCCTACGGATTGTCTATGACATTCGGGTGCGGCTTTACCGTCATCTCCATCGTTTGGGGGTGGACTATTTTGAAAAAGCAGCGACCGGCGATCTCACCTACCGCCTCACTGAGGATGTGGATCGCATTGGTGTCATGGTCAACAATAGTTTTCATCGCCTCATCCCCTCAACTTTAACAACGGTTGCCGTCATTGGCTATATGTTCTACCTCAACTGGCAACTGACATTGGGGACGATGATCATTGCGCCGCTAATGACGTTTCTGATCGCTTGGTTTGGCAACTGTTTGTTGCGACAGTCGCGCCTGAGTCAAGCTCGCACTGCCGATTTGGCCTCCCACCTCACGGAAGTGTTTGCAGGGATTCGCTTGATCAAAGCCTTTGCTGCCGAGGACTATGCCGTAAAGCAGTTTGAACAGCAGGCCGATATTAATCGCCGCGATCGCTACCGTGCAGAACGCATTAAGTCAATGCAATACCCTGTGGTGGGGTTTCTCGAAGCCCTCAGCATTATGCTGCTGTTTATCCTAGGGGCGTGGCAAATCAATGCCGGTCATCTCACGGGGCCGCAGTTCCTCAGCTTTGTCGCCGCAGTGGCGCTACTGATAGACCCAATTAATATGATTTCCGCTGATTACAACGAACTGAAAATGGCGCAGGCCTCGGTGGAGCGTAGCTTTGGCCTGTTGGCTCTCGAACCCACAATCAAAGAAATAAGCCATGCACAGCCCTTACCCCCCATTTCTGGCAAAGTGCAATACGTAAATGTGTGCTTTGGCTATGATCCAGAGCGTCCGGTGCTCAGGGACTTTAATCTCTTGGCAGAGCCGGGCGAAGTGATTGCCCTTGTGGGATATTCAGGAGCAGGTAAATCAACCATTGTTAACCTCTTGCCCCGTTTTTATGACCCCCAAGCGGGAAAGGTCTTGATTGACGGCATTGATATTAAAACCGTGACCCTCAAAAGCTTGCGGCGGCAAATTGGCGTTGTTCCTCAAGAAACGATTCTTTTTTCAGGCACCATTGCCCAAAATATTGCCTTTGGTTATGCTGAACCTGACTGGGAGCGTCTAATTGCGGCAGCCAAGATTGCCAATGCCCACGACTTTATTACGCAGTTTCCCGATGGCTATCGGACATGGGTGGGGGAAAGGGGAATCAATCTCTCCGGCGGGCAACGGCAACGGCTGGCGATCGCCCGTGCAGTTTATGCTGATCCGCGTATCTTGATCTTGGATGAAGCCACCTCTGCTTTGGACTCTGAATCGGAAGCCCTTGTGCAAAGCGCTCTGGAGAAGGCAATGAAAGGGCGAACTGTCTTTATCATTGCCCACCGTTTGGCCACGGTTCGTCGCGCCGATCGCATTCTGGTTCTAGAACAGGGCCGCATCATTGAAAGTGGCACTCACCAGGAATTACTTGCCCAGTCCGCCCGCTATGCCCAGTTCTATGCACAACAGTATTGCCAAGAGACCGATCCCTAGACTCGCCCGCCCAGCAGCAGTCTGGGATGTCGGCGCCGTTCTTCAATGGGATCGGTAGCCCGTATGGTACGCTTAATTACGCTAAGTTTCGCAGAGGAAAGTCAGGACGAGTGCGCCCAAAGGTTCTTGCTGGTAACTGGAAAATGCACAAAACCCAACAGGAGGCAGTGGCCTTCCTACAGGACTTTCTAGGACAGTTGGTGGATACCCCCAGCGATCGCGAGATCGCGCTCTGTGTTCCCTACACCTGCTTAAGTGTATTGTCCAAGAGTCTGCACGGCACGCGGGTGAAACTGGGAGCGCAAAACGTTCACTGGGCAGATCAAGGGGCGTTTACGGGCGAAATTTCGCCGCCGATGTTGGTGGAGCTAGGGGTGCGCTATGTGATTATTGGCCACAGTGAGCGACGGCAGTATTTTGGGGAAACCGATGCCACGGTTAACCAGCGCCTTAAGGCCGCTCAACGCCACGGCCTGACACCGATTCTCTGTGTCGGTGAAACCAAAGCCCAACGGGATGCGGGCGAAACGGAAAATCACATCTTTCAGCAGTTGGCGCTGGACTTGGTGGATGTGGATCAAAGCAATTTGGTGATTGCCTACGAACCCATTTGGGCAATTGGGACTGGCGACACCTGTGAGGAAACAGAGGCTAACCGCATTATTGGTCTCATTCGCAGCCAGCTGCAAAACCCCAATGTCCCCATCCAGTACGGTGGCTCGGTCAATGCCAATAATATTGATGCAATTATGGCGCAACCAGAAATTGATGGGGTCTTAGTCGGGGGCGCTAGTTTGCAGCCGCAGAGTTTTGGGCGCATTGTCAATTACAAGCCCCTTTGAGTGCCCCACTGCCTGTCAGTCAGTGCCCTAAATCACACCTAATCCCAGCGCTAGAGCACTGCCCAGCGGCTAGTAAAACTGAAAGATGTCACTGTGCAGCCCTGTTCCCCAAGAGGCCATGGGCAAAAGGTCCCTGAACCAGGGCGGGTTGTTCAGCAAAGAGGCAGGGCTTTGGATTTATTACAACTGTTATCGTTTGCTGGGCGATTTCTGCATTTTCTTTCTAGGATCGAAGTGAGGCAGAGGAATGCCAAAAGGAGGCCGACGATGCGCCAACCACTCTTCAGTGCTTTGACAGTTTTAGCTGCTTTTGTTGGTCTCAGCAGTGCTGCTGTGGCACAGCCCATGGCGATCGCCACCCTCACACCCCCTGAACTTCAAGAACTGCAACGCCTTGTGCCCCGCAGTGCCGAGGACTACTACAACGTGGGGTTAATGCACCAAGGTACGGGTGATCTGGCTGCTGCCATTAATGCCTTTAGCCAAGCAATCAGACTCAACCCCAGTGCTGACTACTACTTTGCTCGCGGCCTAGCCTACTATGACCAAGGGGATCTGCAGCGGGCGATCGCGGACTTTACCACTGCAGTGCGCAACGACCCCCAGTTCATTGCTGCCTACTACAACCGGGGCATGGCCTATCTTGCTCTGCAAAACTACACAGCGGCGATTGCAGACTTTGATGCTGCCCTAGCGCGGGATCCGCAATTTGTTGCTGCCTACTATAGCCGCGGCATGGCGCACTTTGACAGCGGCAATGTGGAATTGGCGCAACGGGACTATGAGCGTGCTCGCGCTCTCAACCCAGCGATGACCGCCCAGTACTACGATCGCGCCCCCCGTCCCCTCACGGGTGGTCCCTAGTACCTGAAGCCACCGATTACGGCGATAATAGGAGGATAATGTGCATGATAAGGATGAGCGATCGCGCCTATGCCCAGAACCCCGTCTGAATTTGCGGTTCATTTATTTCTAGAGGGCGGTCACCGTGAGGAGGTGCGCTTCCCCACCATTCAAGACTTCCAGAAGTGGTACAGCAACGAGTTAGTGGCCAAAGTCAATTCCAATGACTTTATCTCCGTTCCCATTAAGAACATTCAAGGGGAATACATGGTGGTGCGCCCCTCAAAGGTGCTGGCCATTCGGGTTGAACCCGTCTTTACTTCGAGTGTGGATCGGTTCTAACCTCTATGGCGGGTATATTCAGCGGTTGGATGCAGGGGATTGTGACCCTTGCAACCAGCGCGATCGTCACGACTTCAACGGCAACTCCCCTCATCCGCCAAAGCCATCTCCCCCCCAGCATTGCCTTGGATACGGCTCTCTGGCAATTCCCCAGTGAACGCGCGCGACTGCTGCAAGCCATTGATTACAGTTTGCGTTACCTGCGCAGCGATCAAGCCCGCCGCGACTATGCTGCCTACACCGCTCCCGGCCAACCTGGTGCCGCCCTTGGCCCCAATCTCCAGCAGCGGGTAATCCGCTCCCTCGAACGCTTTCGCCATTTAGTGCAAACCCGTCGCTCTGCGGCAGAACTGCAAGCAGCGGTGAAGCGGGAATTTGTGTTTTACCAATCTATTGGCAGCGATGGCCAAGGGCGAGTGGATTTCACGGGCTATTATGTACCCACCTACCGCGCTAGCTTAGTGCCCACCGCAGAATACCGCTATCCCCTGTTTCGTCGCCCCCCCAATTTTGAGCAGTGGCCACAACCCCACCCAACCCGCTTGGAACTGGAGGGGGCGGATGGTTTGCAGTGGCGCAATGGCCCTTTGCGGGGGCTGGAGCTGGTCTATCTGCGCGATCGCCTAGAGGCCTTTCTTGTTCATGTCCAAGGGTCTGCGGAACTGCAACTGCCCGATGGTCGCCGCTTTACCGTCGGCTATGCCGGTAAAACCAATCACCCCTACACCAGTATTGGTCAAGAACTGATTCGTGATGGCAAGATTGCCCGTGAGGAACTGACGCTACCACGCCTCATGAACTACTTTAAGGCCAACCCTGCTGAGCTAGATCGCTATTTGCCCCGCAACACCAGCTTTGTCTTTTTTGAACACACCCAAGGGCGTCCCCCCACGGGCAGCCTCTCGACCCCAGTGATTCCAGAGCGTTCGATCGCCACCGATAAGTCCTTGATGCCGCCGGGTGCCTTAGCGGTGATCAACACGAAAATTCCCCTTAAAGCCCAAGGTCAATGGCAACAAACCCCCGTCAGCCGTTTTGTCTTGGATCAGGATACCGGCAGTGCCATTCGTGGGCCGGGTCGTGTTGATATTTTCATGGGCACGGGAGATGTAGCCAAGGCGCGAGCCGGTCTCATCAATACGCCGGGGCAGTTGTACTATTTGCTCCTGCGGGAATAGCTAGGGGTGCAGCGCTACTTTAATCACTTGGCGCGCCTTCATTGCTTGGAGGACGTTTTCAATCTCCCTTAGGGGAGCTTGGCCACTAATCAGTTTCTCGAAGGGGAGCGTGCCACTGGCAATTAACTCTAGGGCTTGGCGGACAAAGGTGGGCGTGTTGTGAAACACCCCCTTGAGAGTCAATTCTTCGTAGTGCAGGCGTTCCGTATCCACCCGAATCGAGGTTTCCCGAGGGCAGCCACCAAAAAGGTTAATCGTGGCACCGGGGCGACCACAGGCAATCGCCGTTTCCCAGACTTCGGGAACCCCAGTGGCTTCAATGACAATATCGGCACCACGTCCTTCCGTCCAGTCTTTGACGACGGCGGGAATATCGCTGCACTGGTGATGATTGATGGTCTGCTCTGCCCCAAAGGTACGGGCGATCGCCAGCCGCTGATCGGAACCGCCAAAGGCGAGAACCCGTGCTCCCTGCTGTGCCAGAACCCCCATAAACATTAGGCCAATGGCACCATCTCCTAAAACCACAATTTGCGGTGGACTGGGCCACATCTCAGCCATTGCGGGGTCAAAGCCAGAGCGGGCAACACCGTGGAGAACACAGGCAAGGGGTTCAGTCAGTGCTGCCAAGGCAAAGGAGAGGGACTCTGGAATGCGCAGTAGATTCTGGCGGACAATGCTGGCGGGAATTTTTAGGTACTCGGCAAACGTGCCATTGTTGAATTCCAGATGGGGACACAGAGAAAAAGCCTGCCGCTGACAGTAAAAACACTGGCCACAGGGGGCAGAATTATTGGCTACCACGCGATCGCCCACCCGCCATCCGGTCACGCCTGCTCCTAGGGCAACAATTTCCCCGGCTGCTTCATGACCAAAGAGAATCGGTGGCGTTAGCATCCGCGCATGACCGCCGCGCCGCCATACCTTCAAATCCGTACCACAGGTGGTTGCGGCCTGAACACGAATCACCACTTCTCCGGGACCCGGCGTGGGATCGGCCACGGTTTCAATGCGCACATCTTCTTTGCCGTAGAGCACTGCTGCTTTCATTGCACGTCCCCCATCGGATTAGGCCAACCCTTGCAGGAGGCCACAGAGCAGTCCCAAGAGGGCAACCACCCCATAGAAGCTAGCGACGATTCGCAGTTCTGACCAGCCGCCCAACTCAAAGTGATGGTGCAGAGGCGCCATCCGCAGCAGCCGTTTGCCCACACCGTCGGGGCCTTTGGTTGCCTTGTAGTAGAGCACTTGGACAATCACTGAGAGGGACTCCACAAAGAAAAGACCACTGACAATCAACAGTTCCCAGAGGTGGTGACTGGCCAAGCCAATGCCCCCTAGGAGTGCCCCAAGGGCCAGTGAACCCGTATCCCCCATAAACACCCGCGCCGGATGGTGATTGTGCCAGAGGAAACCAAGACAGGCACCACTCATGACCACTGCTAGAATTTGCAAATCCGGCTGGGCAGTCAGAATCATTCCTAAAGCAAGAAGGGCGATCGCCGCCGTGCCAGCGGCAAGACCATCGAGACCATCGGTGAGATTGAGGGCATTTCCTTCTGCCATCGGCACAAAAATAGCCAAGGGAATAAAGGCAATCCCCAAAGGCCAAACCCACCCCCAAGGAGCCGTCACTACCGTTGCCGTTGGATCACTCCCCACCAGCCAAGCACAAAAAAGAGCTGCCCCAATGCCCTCAAGGAAGAGCCGCAGCCGAGCCGATAACCCTTTGTTGGATTTGCGCCGCAGAACTTGCCAGTCATCCCACCAGCCAATGACGGCATACCCCAGCACAAGAAGGGCGATCGCCCCCACCCCTGCTGATAGCTTCCCCTGCGCTACCGCCGTCCACAGGAGTGCCAGCCCTAACCCCGTCGGCACAAAAAAGATTCCCCCCATTGTCGGTGTGCCCGATTTTTGCAGATGGGATTGCGGGCCATCTTCGCGAATAATTTGCCCTGTCTTTAGTCGCCGCAGCAAAGGTACCACGGCCATGCCTAGAACCGCAACGATGGCCAAACTCACCAACCAAGGCAGTGTCAGGGTTTGCAACGGCTGTTGCCAGTGGTTTGCCGCGGTATCGTAGGCAATACTCGCAATGAGTAGGCCAATAGTGAGAAGGCCAAAAAGTCGCTGTCCTGTCAGCCAGCGGGGTTCAACGGCAGCCGTGGTTTTGGTGGAGGGCATGGGGATAGCTCTAGCACATCACTCCGATAATAGGCGGATTTGTGCCCTACTCCTCAAGCTCTAGGTCATCTTCTTCGTCGTAATCGCCCAAGGAGTCACCCACAAATTCCTCAATTTCACCCATATCATCGAGGGCGCTATCTAGGAGAGGGTCTGCCTCATTGCCATCGCGGGGAATCAAGCGGCCGCTTTGCCTTAGCCATTCCAGAATAGAGCGATCGGAACGACCGGCAGTCGTCAAGTTCTTGTGGGAAATGGGTTCTTCGTACAAGGATGGGTTATGGAGGGTCATAGGGCTAGGGTGAACAGTGTTGTGGTAGTGCAATCCCTTAGTCTAACGTTTGGCCTTAGGAATGTAAATCTTCACATTGTGGCGATCACCGAAAGTGGCACATTCTCTGGAACTTGCCTAGACTGGAGAAGTCGCTAAAGAATAGGCCTGAAACTTTGATACACGAGGGATAGCAAGAATGTCTTTACTCAAAAAATCATCCATCACTTTGACGGTTTTAAGTGCGGTGTCCCTCGGTGGGGGGGCGATCGCCGCTCCCTATCCCCCAGAAGTGGTTTCCCGATTTACCAGTGAATGTACGACTGCTCTGCAACAAGAGGTGCCGCAAATGGCGCAATACGCCAATGCCTACTGTACCTGTGTGATCAATGAACTGCAATCCTCATTGACCTTGGCAGAATTTCAGGCGATCGGGGAAAATGTGCAGACGAATGTCACTCCTGAAGTGCGTCAGATGCTCACCAACACCGCACAAACCTGCCTGCAACGAGTCACCCAGTAGCTAGAGGGGGGAGAAATCCCCCCAAATATGTTCCTAGACTGCACTTAGAAACTGAGCGGCAGCGGCTTGCAAGTCTGCCACTTTATCGAGTTTTTCCCAAGGTAGGTCGAGATCATCACGCCCAAAGTGACCGTAGGCAGCCACATCTTGGTAGAAGCGACCACCGCGCTCCTGAGGCAAGTGGCGCAGGCCAAAGGTTTGGATAATGGCAGCGGGGCGCAGATCAAAGTGGGCTTTAATCAACTCCAGCAATTGCTCTGGAGCGAGTTTACCCGTGCCAAAGGTATCCACAAAGAGGCTCATGGGGCGAGCAACACCAATGGCATAGCTAATCTGTAACTCGCATTTATCGGCTAGCCCTGCGGCAACGATGTTTTTGGCAATGTAACGCGCCATGTAGGCGGCACTGCGATCCACCTTGGTGGGGTCTTTCCCGGAAAAGGCACCGCCGCCGTGACGGGCATAGCCACCGTAGGTATCCACGACGAGTTTGCGTCCCGTGAGTCCCGAATCTCCTTGGGGGCCACCAATGACAAATTTGCCCGTGGGATTGACGAGAAAGCGGGTCTTGTCATCGGGTTTGATCGCTAGATCCGCAAAGACAGGGTTGACCACTGCTTCCCATAGATCGGCTTTGATCTTTTCTTGAACGGCGGCTTCGTCGCTAATGTCACCAATGGTGGCCGTGTGTTGGGTGGAAATCAAGATCGTGTCAATGCCCACCGGCTGGCCATCTTCATAGATGACGGTGACTTGGGTTTTGCCATCGGGACGCAGGTAAGGGAGTTGACCCGTTTTGCGGACAGCCGCCAAGCGACGCGCCATGCGGTGAGCCAAGCTAATGGGCAGGGGCATATACTCAGGGGTTTCGTTGCAGGCATAGCCAAACATAATGCCCTGATCGCCCGCTCCAACACGATCTAATTCGGCATCACTCAGGTGTTCCCGTGCTTCTTGGGCAGTGTCCACCCCGCGGGCAATATCGGGGGATTGCTCATCCAGGGCAACGATAACAGCACAGCTATTGGCAGCAAAGCCGTTGTCAGCGTCGGTGTAGCCAATTTCACGGATTTTCTGCCGTGCGAGGTTGACGTAGTTGACCTGTGCTTTGGTGGTAATTTCCCCCGTAATCAGCACCAGACCCGTATTTACGACAACTTCAGCGGCAACGCGACTCTGGGGGTCTTGGGTAAGCAGTGCATCCAGAATGGCATCGGCGATTTGGTCACAAATTTTATCGGGGTGGCCTTCAGTGACGGATTCCGAACTAAATAAGTAACGCAAGGTAGCACTCCTATGGCATGGGTTGTTGAAAGAACGGCAAGAAATTGGCTTATGCTAACACGGCCTTTTGACAAAAAAACAAGGACTGGTTCCTAAATTCTAGGATTATACCTGAGGGGCGGGACACACGAGTGAACCTGAGGATTGGCTAGACTAGGAGCAGATTTCAGGCTTTTCGAGTTGTATGTCTGCTTTACGCTATGCCTACTATCCCGGTTGTGTGGCTCAGGGTGCTTGTCGGGAATTAGACCTCTCAACGCGGGCGATCGCCCCCCTGTTGAATATCGAGCTAGTGGAATTGAAGGAGGCCAGTTGTTGTGGCTCAGGCACATTTAAGGAAAATTCGTGGCTTCTAGAGGATACCGTCAATGCTCGCAACATTGCCCTAGCTGAAGAGTTGGCCTTGCCCCTGTTGACCCATTGCAGCACCTGTCAGGGGGTGATTGGCCATGTGGATGAACGCCTCAAAACCTTTCAGCGCGATCGCCCAGAGTACGTGGCAGAAATTAACCAAGTGTTGACGCAACAGGGCTGCGCTCCTTACCAAGGCACCACCGAAGTCAAGCATTTGCTCTGGGCCATTGTTGGGGATGTGGGCATTGACGAGTTGCGCAATCGCGTCCGTCGTCCCCTCAGCGGACTTCGCTGCGCCGCCTTTTATGGTTGCTATCTCCTGCGCGCCCAAGAGAGGCTTCCCTTTGATCACCCGATTCACCCCACCTCAATGGAACAGGTGTTTGAGGCATTAGGCGCCACCCCTGTAGCGTATGAGGGACGCACCCAGTGCTGTGGTTGGCCCATTTCCAGCTATGCCACAACGGCCAGTTTTGCCATGGCGGCCCAACGACTCCAAAGCGCGATCGCCAGTGGTGCCGATTGCATTGTGACGCCCTGTCCTCTGTGTCACCTGAATCTCGATGCCCGTCAACCAGAGATTGCCCAGCAGGTGGGAGTTGCCCTCAATCTGCCGATTCTCCACTTGCCGCAACTGGTGGGACTAGCCCTTGGCCTCAGTCCTGAGGAACTGGGTTTAAGAAAACATGTGGTTTCAACGCAGCCAGTGTTAGCAAAACTAGGGCTTTAGCTAATCGGCGGGAAGCCCCGCGCTCTTCCGAAGGGGAGTGTCGGGATGAGAGCCAAAGGCGCTGAGGGGGTTCGCTGCCCCCGAAGTGCCCAAGCGAGGGGAGTCTTGCTGTGCAATAAGTGTGTGCTATAATCCTTGCCCAACGGTCAGGCGGCTAAATCCAGCCTAAATAAAAGTTTTGCCGATGCGGGGAGAGCAGGGTTCCTAAACAACGTCGCGAGACATCAACTCGGCGATACTCATCAAAACAGTGAGCCTAGGGCATCGGCTCACTATAAAACGCGAAGGTCGAAAGACTGGAGAAGCCCGCCCTCTACGCGAAGCGTGAGGGTCGGGAGTATGTCACCTGATTTCCAAGATGCCTGATTCGGTGCAGATCGCTTGCAGTGGCTGATCCCACGGATCACGGGGCAATTCCTCTAAAACCGCTGCCTCAAAGACAATTCCCCAGCGACACACGTGCTGCCAATCGGGGTGGGCAAAGAGGCGATCAAAAAAACCGGCTCCATAGCCGAGACGGTACCCTTGGCGATCGCAGGCAACGGCAGGCACCAAACACAGATCAACACGGGACGGCTCAACCAGCGGAGCATCGGCAGCAGGTTGCCAAATCCCATAGCGCCCTTGCTGCAGGGTATCTGCCTTGCCATCAAAACAGTGCCACTGTAAATCCTGACCCACGACACGGGGCAACCCCCACTGTTTTGGGAGGGACCAGAGGGAGCGTAAATCGGGTTCTCGCCGATGGGGCACGTAGGTCAAGACCGTAGTTGCCTGTTGAAACTGGGGATGATTAAGCAAGTGTTGACAAATGCGCTGACTGCGGTCTTGCCACTGGCGATCGCTCAAGTGCTGCCGCCATTTAATATAGTGTTGTCGCAGTCTGGCTTTATCCATCATTGATTTTCTGGGCACCAAAGCCACAGGTTAATATAGAGGCCAAAGTGAGTGTTTAGCCTGAGGAACAATGCAACTGTCCCCCCAAGAAAAAGACAAGCTGCTGATTTTTACTGCCGCTCTTGTGGCTGAACGTCGTAAAGCACGGGGCCTCAAGCTCAATTATCCCGAAGCAGTGGCCTATATTTCTGCTGCCATTTTGGAAGGGGCGCGGGAGGGACGCACGGTTGCTGATTTAATGAGCTATGGCACAACGCTGCTCAGCCGTGACGATGTCATGGAGGGGGTGCCAGAAATGCTCACAGAGGTACAAGTCGAAGCCACATTTCCCGATGGCACCAAGCTGGTGACAGTCCACACCCCCATTCGCTGAAGGCTGAAATAGCCGCGACATGACCCCAAGGCAATGGGAAAATTTTGCGCGCCATTCAAATCCCGATAAAAATAGTCGGATATATTTGACAGGGCGATCGCCCCTTGCTAGGATGGTCATCATCTTGTCTGAGGCAGGCTGAAGACCCATGACCGCAACGTTGACCTCCGCCACTGAAACCGCCTACTTTACCCACCTCAAATGCAAAGAGTGTGGCGCAGAGTACGAACCCCAAGCCATTCACGTCTGTGAATACTGTTTTGGGCCACTTGAAGTCAAGTACGACCTGAACCGATTGGCCGCAGCGGTCAGTCGCAGCACCATTGAAGCAGGGCCAAAGTCCATTTGGCGCTACCGTCCCTTTTTGCCCGTGACCTCGGCCAATCCAATTGATGTGGGCACAGGGATGACTCCCCTTATCAAAGCCCAGCGGTTGGCACGGCGCCTCGGACTCAAGCACCTGTACATCAAAAACGATGCGGTGAATATGCCCACCCTTAGCTTCAAGGATCGGGTGGTGTCGGTGGCGTTGACGCGGGCGCGGGAATTGGGGTTTACGACAGTCTCCTGTGCCAGTACTGGCAATTTGGCAAACTCCACGGCGGCGATCGCCGCCCACGCCGGCCTAGACTGCTGCGTCTTTATTCCCGCGGATCTGGAAGCAGGAAAGATCTTGGGGACGCTCATCTATGCACCAACGGTGATGGCCGTGGAGGGCAACTACGACCAAGTGAATCGCCTGTGCTCAGAAGTGGCGAATACCCACGGGTGGGGGTTTGTCAATATCAATTTGCGCCCCTACTACTCGGAAGGGTCAAAGACACTCGGTTATGAGGTCATTGAACAGTTGGGCTGGCAGCTTCCTGACCACATTGTGGCTCCCTTAGCCTCTGGCTCCTTGTTCACGAAAATTTACAAAGGCTTCCGCGAATTTGTGGAAGTGGGTCTGGTGGCTGATAAACCCGTGCGCTGTAGCGGTGCCCAAGCAGCGGGCTGCTCTCCCATTGCCCAAGCCTATGCTGAAGGGCGCGACTTTGTGGCACCGGTGAAGCCCAACACCATTGCCAAGTCCATTGCCATTGGTAACCCCGCCGATGGTGTTTATGCCCTAGACATTGCCCGCAAGACCAATGGGGCGATCGCGGCAGCCACCGATGAAGAAATTGTCGCAGGCATTAAACTCCTAGCGGAAACGGAAGGTATTTTCACTGAAACCGCTGGCGGCACCACAATTGCCGTGCTCAAAAAGCTGGTGGAAGCAGGCACCATTGATCCGGAGGAAGTGACCGTGGTCTATATCACCGGCAATGGCCTGAAAACCCAAGAGGCGGTGCAAAACGACATTGGTCAACCCCTGACAATTGAACCCAAGTTAGCCAGCTTTGAGCGTGCCTTGGAGCGATCGCGCACCCTCGAACGGTTGGATTGGCAACCGGTATTGGTCTAGTTGGTTTTCCCGACCCTGTGTTGAAATTTACTGATAGTTTGTAGAGGTCTATGGCTGTTACAGTTTTGATTCCCACTCCCTTGCAAAAACTCACCCGCGATCAGGCGACGGTGGAGTGCCAAGCCCAATCGATTGCTGAGCTTCTGGATAAGCTAGAACAGGACTGCCCCGGCATCAAAGGGCGGCTCTGTGATGAAAATGGCCAACTGCGGCGATTTGTGAACTTCTACGTCAACAATGAGGACATTCGCTTCCTGAATGGTCTTGAAACCCCCCTCAAAGATGGGGATGAGGTGAGCATTATTCCGGCGATCGCTGGCGGCTGAGCCGGCATCCCCTCCTAGCCAAGCAAAGGGTGTTGAGGGGCTTCTACACCTCCTCTTGCAGCTAGAGAAAAGGGGGTGAGTCCTGCGGGATTTGCAGCAGCAAGGGCGGGGTGATAGCCTAGGCTGCAAGCTGGACGCCCCCAAAGGCCCTCGCACTTCTAGAGGGGAGATTTGTTAGGATCAGGGCACTGTTTGCTGCTGCTGTCCGATGTTTCAGTCTTGGTTGCAACCCATTGCTAATTCCCCAATGCTCGCTCCCGCCAAAGAGGTGGAGGATTCCCTGCTCCTGCGCCTAGGGGTCTTGGGCATGGTGATTGTTGGCTTGGTGGCAACTGATGTGGCGGCGGATACTGCCAATAGTCTTTGGGCGGTTCCCCTCTCTATTGTGGGCTTTAGTTGGAGTTGGTGGGCACGGCGGCAAAGAAATGTTGTGGCAAAGCTGGCGATCGCCATTGGGATGTTGACGGCATTGGCGATTTTTTTGGGGCGATTGGCCACCCTCAATCAAGATTCCCGCATTCTGCTGACGGAACTCTTGATTCAACTGCAAGTGCTCCATAGCTTTGACTTGCCCCGCCGTAAGGATTTGGGTTACTCGATGGTGATTGCCCTAATTTTAATTAGTGTGGCGGCCACCCTCAGTCAAACCATGACCTTTGGCCTGTTTCTCGTGCTCTTTCTGGCGATCGCCCTGCCAGTTCTTGTACTTGACTACCGTTCGCGCCTTGGTTTACTTTCTACCACCTCGCCATCCCTACGCTTGCCTTGGCGGCAATGGGTCGGCCTCTTTGCCCTGATTCTCGGCTTGGGGATGGTGGTCTTTGTACTGCTGCCGCGTTTCCCCGGCTATCAGATTCGTGCCTTGCCGGTCAGTGCAGACATTCAGGTGGAAGGGAAATTTGACCAAGCGCGGGTGATCAATCCGGGATTTGTCAGTGGCCGTGGCAGGGGAGGGGCAGGGGAGGCACTGGTCAATCAGACGTTTGCTGACACCTTTGATAGCAATTTTTACTACGGGTTTAACAGTGAAATTGATCAGACCTTTGGCCTGCCCATGGTGCCAAGGGAACTCATGCGGGTGCGATCGCAAGCCCCCGGCTTTTGGCGAGTCCTTGCCTTTGACGAATACACGGGGCGCGGTTGGCGCATTAGTCGCAACGATGAGGCAGAAGTGCTGCGGCGTTCCCCTTGGAGTTTTCGCTATCTGCTGCCGCAGCAACTTTCCCAAATGCCAACGCGGGAAGTGATTCAGACCTACACCATTGTTTCTGAGTTTAGTAACCTGATTCCGCACCTCTATGAGCCGCGCGAACTCTATTTTCCCACCCGCGAAATTGCCCGCGATCCCGATGGTGGCCTGCGGGCGCCGCTGCCTTTGCCCGAGGGGCTGACCTATTCGGTGATTTCTCAAGTGCCCGTGCGCGATCGCTCCCTGTTGCGCAGAGCGCCAAAATTAAATCACACCTTGGGCTATCAGTCCTACCTTGAAGTGCCCCCTGACCTCAAACCACGGCTGCAAAAGCTGGCCCAAGACCTCCTTGCCAAGGCCGATCGCTCGATTCCCGAACCCTACGAGCAAGCCCTCTACCTCACCCAAGCCCTGAAGCAATCCTATACCTTGAAAACCGATATTCCTGAACTAGGAAAAGATCAAGACCTAGTGGAGGCCTTTCTCTTTGAGTGGCGGGGCGGCTATCCCGATCACTTTTCCACGGCGTTGACACTGCTGTTGCGCAGTATTGGCATTCCCAGCCGTTTGGTCACCGGTTTAGGCACAGGGGAATTTAACCCCTTTACGGGCTTGTACGTGGTTCGCAACACTGACGCCTATGCCCTGACGGAAGCCTACTTTCCCAACTTGGGCTGGTTTCTCTTTGATCCCATCCCTGGCCATGATCTCTATCCTCAAACCCTAGAGGTGGATCAGACCTTTAGCGTCCTGCAGCAGTTTTGGCAGTGGGTCACCAGCTGGTTGCCGACACCCGTTACAGGATTCCTTGGTACGCTCTTTGCCACGCTCGAAACCGCTTTGCAAAAATTCTTTGATCTGTTTAGCCAAGGGTTGGGGGGCATAGTGCAAGGGATTCTGATTCTCTTTGGGGGTGTCATTGTTGTTTGGGGCTTGTGGTATGCTCTCCAGACGTGGCGATATCGTCAACGCCTACAAAAACTGCCGCCGATCGCCCGCCTCTATGTACAAATGCTCGATGGTCTTGCCCAGCAGGGATTAGCGAAGCGACCCAATCAAACCCCTTGGGAATATGCGCGATCGCTGCAAACCTGTGGCCGTCTGGATGCCATTAGTCAGCGTGCCATTGAAACCCTGACCCAAGCCTATGTGGCTTGGCGCTATGGTGGTGATCATCCCCCCTTGCCACCCCTGAAGCGCGCCCTGAGCCAACTGCGACAACAACGCTGGCGATCGCTGCAACGCACGGTAGCCGATTTGCGCCGTCGTTAATCCTTGTCCTTGGGGCCGTCATCGGCAAGGACATCATCGCTCACTAGTTCAGTCACCAGCACCTTATCCACACGGTTGCCATCCATATCCACCACCTCAAAGCGCAGGCCATCGGTTTCAATGTAATCTCCCGACTGGGGAATGCGCCCAAACAGGGTAATGATTAGCCCGCCAAGGGTGTGGTAGTTGGCTGTGTCCTCCTCAGGCAAACTTTCCCGCCGCAGCAATTCCTTGAGTTCATAGGTAGAAAGCAGCCCATCCAACAGCCAAGAGCCATCCTCCCGCTGAATGACTTGTGGTTCCTCCCCCTCATCGTGGCGCAGGGTGCCGATAATTGCTTCCGTGAGATCATTGAGGGTGACTAGCCCTTCAATGCCACCGTATTCATCTGTAATCAGGGCAATATGCTGACTCGATTGGCGAAAAAGTTCAAGGACATCAAGGGCAGGTAGGCCTTCGGGAACAAAGAGTGCTGGTTGCAAAAGCTGACGCAGGTCAATAGTTTGCTGAGTTAAGCGGGCGGCCAAAAAGTCCTTGGCGGAAATAATGCCCAAGCAGTGATCAATGGTTTCTTCGGCCACGGGAAACCGCGAGTGAGAACTGGCTAGAATATCAGCTTCGATTTCTTCAAGGGGAGATTCAATATCCAGCCAAACAATATCGGTGCGGGGGGTCATGATGGACTCGATCGGGCGATCGCCCAAATTGAAAATCCGTGCCACCATGTCCTGCTCTGCCACCTCAAAGAGACCCGCCTGTGCTCCCTGCTCAATGAGAACTTTGATTTCATCCTCAGTAACCGTTTGTTCGGCAGTGGTGGCAATACCCAATACTTGCAGGATGGCATCCGTTGAGACACTTAATAGATGCACAATCGGGGCGGCTAATTTCGTCAGCCATGTCATGGGTTTAGCAATATTGCAGGCGATCGCCTCGGGGTACGTCATGGCAATGCGCTTGGGCACCAGTTCGCCAATCACAAGGGAAAGATAAGTGATACCCGTCACCACAATCGCAATACTCAGAGGCTGGCTGTATTGACCCAACCAAGGCAAGGGGCTGAGGGCAACCTGTAACCGCTGAGCAAGGGTGGCCCCCCCCACGGCACCACTGAGAATACCAATCAGGGTAATCCCAATTTGTACAGCCGAAAGAAAATTATTCGGAGAGTTGGCTAATTTGAGGGCAGCTCTAGCCTTGCGTTTACCCCGTTTTGCTAGTTGCTCGAGGCGGACTTTGCGGGCAGAGACCACTGCGATTTCAGCACCAGCAAAAATGCCGTTGGCGATGATGAGCAGCAGCACAAGTAAGATTTCTAAGGCAGCGGCAGACATTGCAGCTATTCTTCTAGGGGGAACCCCAGATATACAGTCTGAGTCGGCATCGTCGGTCGTCAGGCTTATTCAAGAGACTGCTCCTTTACTGCCGATATTGTTTCCATGATGCTGAATAAATTGCTCCTCTGCCAGTGGTATTAACCTGTGGGGGGAATGTAATTCCGTCATTAAGCAGTTGTGGCTGTTTTGAGGCTGTGCCAACCTATTCCGAAGGGTTGTATAGCAGTCAGGATACTGGAATCTGGGAGACTCTACAAGGGGGAGGAATCTTAGAATAGACGTGATGTTTCCCCCGCTAGCCAATGCACGAGCGGCTTCAACCCTTCCTTACCCTAGGGGCGATCGCCCTTGGGCAAGTCCTACAACTGCTGCTGCTGCTCTTTGGCACCTTTGCCTTTGGCGCCCTGATTGGCAAGTTTTCTTCCCACTTTGTCACCCAAGCCCTTGCTCAAACGCTACCGATGAAATCCTTTAGCAACCCCATTAATTGCCTGCAATTGGAATGCCAAAGCTCCCCTTGTACTGCGGCAACTCATTGAGGCCAACCGCCACCATCCCCGCGATCTTGTCCTGTTGTGTGCGGAACCGATTAAACTCGACCCCGAATTCCAAGAGCGCGCCGATGTCTTTGTCGTGCAGGGGGATCCCACCCATCACGGTACCCTCGAACGGCTGAATGCTCCCAAGGCCAAGGCGATTATTCTGCTTGCCGATGCCGATATGGAGGCTGCCGATGAAAAAAATGCCCTCATTGCCCTTGCGGTGAAGCACCTAGAGAAAATCCCCGGCCAAGAGCAGGATATTCATGGGGTGGCGGAATTGGTGAATAGCGATCGCCAGCGTCACCTCAAGGAAGCTGGGGTTGATGAAGTCATCTCCAGTCAGGACTATAGTTCTGGCATCCTTGCCCAAAGTGCCCTCTTTCGCCAAATGTCGGAAGTCTATCGCCAATTGTTGACCTACTCCGACCACACCAATGAGTTTTACTTTTACTTTATTGAGCCAGTTTATTGAGCTGGGGCACAACCCTCGTCCCACAGACTTTCAGGGCCTTGACCCCAGTGATACCCTGATTGTCATGGCTTATCGCCCCATCGATGACTTGCGCGGATAAACCCGTCCTTTCCAAGCACCGCCCCGACCTTGCCAGTGGCGACGGGCAGAATCCAGTGTCATTAGCGTATAGAGGCAGGCAATCACCGGCAGTGTCAGCGCCCAAGTACCATTGAGGCCATAGAAACGCACCGTTGGCCCGTAGGCGATCGCCATCAAGCCCCAAGTGAGTCCCCCCATTACGATCAAAGGCAGCGATTGACTGATGAGACCGATACCAAGGGCAAGGGGCGCCCACAAATACACTAGGGTCATGCCAATCACGGTTCCGACGAGCAACAGGGGGGAATAAGACAACTGCGTATAGGCAGTGCGAGCCACCATTTGCCAAATACTGTTGAGACTGTTGTAGGCGCGCAAACTCACCGTTGTGGGGGTTAGCCCCAACCAGATGCGGTACCCCGCTCGCTTTACAGCGGCAGCCAAAGAACAATCATCAATTAGGGCATCACGAATACAGGCAATGCCACCAATCTTGTCCAGTGCCAGAGGATCAATCAAAATACAACCGCCGGCCGCGGCTGCCGTTGCCCGCTGCGGATCGTTAACCCAACGAAAAGGGTAGAGCTTGGCAAAGAAAAAGACAAAGGCGGGAATGAGCAGTTTTTCCCAGACACTTTGGCAGCGCAGTTTCACCATCAGGGAGACAAGGGCGCACTGTTGCTGACGGGCGTGGGCGACCAGTTGCCGCAAATTTTGGCGATCGTGGGCAATATCGGCATCCGTGAGCAGCAAGTAATCGGGATGAAATGCACGGGCAGCCTCGATGCCTTGGGACAGTGCCCAGAGCTTACCTGACCAGCCGGGGGGGAGTGGTGTACCCTCGATAACTGTCAGGCGATCGCCCTTGCCCAGTTCCAGAGCCGTTTGGCGCGCAATGTCCCCTGTGCCATCGTCACTTTGATCGTCCACCAAAATTAGGTGTAAGGTTCCAGCGTAGTCCTGTTCTAGGAGCGATCGCACACTGATACCTATCACCGCCGCCTCATTGCGGGCTGGAATGACAACCACCACCGTTGGCCAAGCCCTGAGGTCTCCCCCCTGTAGCCGCTGATCCGTGCGCCAAAACTGTCCCCAAAAGAGCAGCAAAACCAGCCAGATCACAAGGGAAAGAGCCGTTACACTTAACAGGACGAGGGTGAACACAGGGGGCATAGTTATCACAGTTCGCTATCAAGGACTTCGTCAGCCATAGGGTTGAGCTGCTGATGTTGCTGCCGTCGCGATCGGCGGCGATATTTTTTCGAATCCAAGAGGGGTTCAAGGCGCTGCTGCCCTTGGCGGTCACTTTTCGCTTTCACGCGCGGCACATCGTTAACGGAGGGTGCTGCCCTCGCCATAGCTTCTAGCTCATGCAAATACTCAAGGTAGAGGGGGTAGCGCTCCCAATCACCGCGTACACAGCAGCCCGGTTCTTGATCGTGGCGACAGTTATCAAAAAGGCACTGACCCTTGCTGAGGCGTTGGCGAATCTCTGGAAAGGCCGCCGCCAATTGCAGAGGGTCTGGGGGCAGTTCAGGCTGGTTAAAGCCCGGCGTATCGGCAATCCAGCCCCCCGCTGGCAGGGGAAACAGTTCCACATGGCGAGTGGTGTGCCGCCCTCGATGCCAGTGATCGGAGACCGCGCCCACCCGAATTGCCTCCCAAGGGAGAAGCTGGCGGATCAGGCTACTTTTGCCTACGCCCGACGGGCCACAGACGACAGTGATTTTGTGGGCCAGACGCGGTTGCAGGCACTGCCAACTGTTCCCCACAGTGAGGCAAATGACATCACAACTGTAGCCCCATTGATGCAGGCGATCGCGCCACTGCTGTTGCTCTTGCGCAGAAACTAAATCCGCTTTGGTGAAGACCACGTGAATCTCGACATTCAAGCCCTCTGCGGTCAAGAGGAAGCGGGTAATTTGATGGACATCGGCAGGGGGGTCGGCCAGAGCAAAAAGGAGCAAAACCTGATCCACATTGGCGATCGCCGGGCGTGGCAATTGATTGCGGCGGGGTAAAATCTCAGCGATCGCTCCTCGGTGTCCTTGCCAGTCGACATGGCTAATGACAACCCAATCCCCCACACACACCTGCTGCCCCATCTTCTTGAGGCGGGCACGGCGCACACACAGTAACTCCTCAATGCCATTGATGGATTCCCGCAGGCGCACGCGGTAGTAATTGGCCTGAACTGCCCGCACCAAGCCCACCAGATCACTCATGCGGGACGCTGCACCTGAAGGGCAAAATAGTCCTGCCGTGGCTCAATCGCCAAAACATCGTAGCCCGCCATCCGCAGACTATCGGGCACCTGCTCAATCGGTTCCCCCGCATCCAACCACACCTCAAGGGGCTGCTGGGGGGGTAGCTGTTGCAATCGCAGTTTGGTGCGCACAAAGTTCAAAGGACAGGGCGTTCCCCGTAGATCCAATGTTTCCATGGCAGGGCAAGTAACCAACTGCAACTATCTTCCCAAAAAGGCGACCACCTTGGCGAAGACCTGCTCTCGCTCCCCATCAAGGGGGAGCAAATGATCCGAATCCTTGAGCCAGTGCAATTCTTTGTGGGAGCTGCCCAGTTGTTCATAGATGATTTGTGCCCCTTGGGGGTCAACGACGGTGTCACCATGGCTTTGGAGAATGAGTGTCGGGGTGGTGATCCTCGGCAATTCCTCTTCCACTTGGGCAATGAGGTCGAGGGCACTGCGCACGGCTTGGAGGTTAAAAGTTTTGAAAAAACAGGCCGCTTCTGCTGCTTGACGCAGGGGGCGATCGCGAATCGGCAGGTGCCGCCGCGGCAGCCAAGGCATCCACTGGCCAAGGGACTGCACCAACCGCTCTGGGGCCACGGGCGAAAACCAAGGCCGGTAAATCCGCAAAAAGGGAGCAAGGAGCACTAACGCATCAACAGGATAGTGATAGGCAAGATGAAGGGCAAGCGTCCCCCCCGTAGAAAAGCCGATCACCGCAACCGTTGGATAGCTCTCTCGCAAAGCCTGAAAGGCACTGACGACGGCCTCATACCACTGCGACCATGTCGAGGCGGGCATTTGGGCACTGGGGCGATCGTGCCCCGGATAGAGGATGCCCTGAGCGGTCCACCCCGCTTCGTAAAGCACTTCTGCCAAGAGCTGCAGTTCATAAGCCCCGCCCCCCAAGCCATGGAGCAACAAGCAGGCGCGATCGCTGCCAAGATGACCATAGAAAAAGGGACTATTGACGAGATGAATCAATGCAGTTGCATACCAGACGTTACCAACATAGAAAAAATCTACCCCGATCGCCAGAGCAACCGAGGTAGAGGGTGCGACGTTCATCTAGGCGGCAGTTCGCCCAGAGAGCCTAAAGATGAGCCTAAAAGCGCTCATGGAACGTACGCTTAATCACATCCAACTGTTGTTCACGGGTAAGTTTGATGAAGTTCACCGCATAGCCGGACACCCGGATGGTGAGTTGTGGGTACCGTTCTGGGTGATCCATTGCATCCAACAACATTTCGCGGTTAAGTACGTTGACATTGATGTGGAAGCCCTGATCATGGATGTACCCGTCCAGCAGATTCACCAAGTTGTTGATTTGATCTTCCCGTGTCTTGCCAAGGGCACTGGGCACGATGGAGAACGTGTTGGAGATGCCATCTTGGGCATGGACATAGGGCAACTTGGCTACGGACGCTAGTGAGGCGATCGCCCCTTTGGTGTCACGACCGTGCATGGGGTTGGCCCCCGGCGCAAAAGGTTCACCGGCTTTGCGGCCATCGGGAGTATTGCCCGTTTTCTTGCCGTAGACGACATTGGAGGTAATCGTCAGAATTGACTGCGTGGGCACCGCATTGCGGTAGGTTTTGTGTTTGCGGATTTCATTCATGAAGGTTTCCACCAGCCACACTGCAAGGCTATCCACGCGATCGTCGTTGTTGCCGTACTTCGGAAAGTCCCCCTTGATCTCGTAGTCCACCGCCAACCCATCGGCATTGCGAATCACTTTCACCTCGGCGTACTTAATGGCCGAGAGGGCATCTGCCACCACCGAGAGACCCGCCACCCCACAGGCCATCGTGCGGAAGACATCGCGATCGTGGAGCGCCATCTCCAGCCGCTCGTAGCAGTACTTATCGTGCATGTAGTGGATGACGTTGAGGGTATTGACATACACCTTCGCCAACCATGCCATCACCTGCTGAAAGCGCGGCAGCACTTCTTCCCACTTCAGCGTGTCGCCCGTAATTGGCGCAAACATGGGTGCTACTTGCTGACCAGAGACTTCATCCCGCCCGCCGTTGATGGCGTAGAGCAGGGCTTTAGCTAAGTTCACCCGTGCCCCGAAGAATTGCATTTGTTTGCCGACCCGCATGGCCGAGACACAGCAGGCGATCGCGTAGTCATCGCCCCAGTAGGGACGCATCAAGTCGTCGTTTTCGTATTGGATTGAACTGGTGTCAATGGAAACTTGGGCGCAGAAGCGTTTGAAGGCCTCTGGCAAGTTTTCCGACCACAGCACTGTCAAGTTGGGTTCCGGGGCAGGCCCAAGGGTATAGAGGGTATTCAGAATGCGGAAGCTGGTTTTCGTCACCAATGGGCGGCCATCGAGACCCATACCACCAATGGATTCCGTCACCCATGTGGGATCGCCAGAAAAGAGTTCATTGTATTCCGGCGTCCGCAGGAAGCGCACCATCCGCAGTTTCATCACAAAGTGGTCAATCCACTCTTGGATGTCGGCTTCTGTGACAGTGCCACGGCGCAAGTCCCGTTCAAAGTAAATGTCAAGGAAGGTTGAGACCCGCCCCAGGGACATGGCGGCACCGTTTTGTTCTTTAACTGCCGCTAGGTAGCCAAAGTAGAGCCACTGTACTGCCTCTTTGCCATTGGCCGCAGGCCGCGAAATATCAAAGCCATAGCTGGCGGCCATTTCCTTGAGTTCCTTGAGGGCTTTGATTTGCTCAGAAAGTTCTTCCCGCAGGCGGATGGTTTCTTCGTCCATCACATCCACTTCTAGGGAGGCCTGCTGTGCCTGTTTGTCGGCAATCAAGCGATCCACGCCATAGAGAGCGACGCGGCGATAGTCACCAATAATCCGCCCCCGACCATAGGCATCCGGCAGGCCTGTAATGATCCCCGATTTACGGCAGCGGCGCATTTCCGGTGTATAGGCATCAAAGACGCCATCGTTGTGGGTTTTGCGATACTTGGTGAAGATTTCCTTGGTGCGCGGATCTAACTCATAGCCATAGGCCTTGAGGGCGGTTTCCACCACGCGAATGCCACCAAAGGGCATGATGGCTCGTTTCAGGGGCCTATCGGTTTGCAGGCCAACAATTTGCTCCAGCTCCCGATCAATGTAGCCCGGTGCGTGAGCTGTAATCGAAGAGGGAACACTGGTATCGGCATCAAGGACGCCTTTTTCTCGCTCTAGAGCCATGAGATCGCGTACTTTTGCCCAGAGTTGCTGGGTGCGATCGCTCGCCCCCACAAGGAAAGAGCCATCCCCCGTGTAGGGAGTATAGTTGCGCTGAATAAAGTCGCGGACATCAATGCGATTCACCCAATCGCCGCCTATAAATCCTTCCCATGCCACTTCGGGCAGTTCTGTGTAACGTGTGCAGTTCATAAGCGTATTCCTCAATTAAGCACGCAGCAATGCTTAGCGATCGCCTTGTCCTTCTCGCGATCGCAATTTTTACTCGCAAGAACCTACTCACTGCCAACCTGTAAAAGGATGAAAAATTTACACCTCGAAAGCTTGGATCACAAGCTAGACTCAACTATGCCTCTTGTAGGTTCAGCCGCCTCAGGCTTTTTGCGGTGCTTACACCTACACCTTCATTATACCTCCTGAGTTCTGGAGGCTGATTTCTAGAAAGTTTTTATGAAGTCTTTACAAAAATCAAAATTTTTTCTCACGAGTTTAGGTTAGTTTAGGCGGCGATCGCCTCCCTTTCTGCAGATCTCTGCAAACGCTCAATTGCTGCATCAAGTAAGGCTAAACCCGCTTCTAGAGTTTCAACCCGACACAATTCACTGCGCAGTTCGGCAGCATCGGCAAAGCCCTTGGCGTACCACGTCAAATGTTTACGGGCTTGGCGAATCCCCCGCTCCCCCTTGTATTCCCAGAGGGCAATGAGATGATCCCGCGCACACTGCAAACGTTCAACCACCGTTGGCGCAGGCCGCCGTTCCCCAGTTTTCAAAAAGTGATCAATTTCCCCTACCAAGAAGGGATAGCCCATCGTTCCCCGCGAGCACATCACCCCATCTGCGCCGGTTTGCTCCAAACAACGCACTGCCGCTTCCACTGAGAAAATATCGCCATTGGCAATCACCGGAATACTGACACGCTCCTTCACCCGCGCAATCCACTCCCAGCGGGCTGGGCCGTTAAAGCCTTGGGCACGGGTACGCCCGTGAACCGTAATCATTGCCGCGCCAGCATCTTCCATTGCCTTGGCAAAGTCAAGGATATTGATCTCCTGATCGCTCCAGCCAATCCGCGTTTTCACAGTAACCGGTACTGGTACAGCTTCTGAGACGGTGCGCACAATTGTGGCTGCCGTTTGCACATCCCGCAACAGTGAAGAACCGCCGCCGTTCTTGGTAATTTTATTCACCGGGCAGCCCATGTTGATATCTACCGTATCGGCACCTTCTGCTACCGCTTTGATTGCTGCTTCCGCGAGAAAATCAGGGCGACAGTCAAAGAGCTGAATACTAATGGGGTGCTCATTGGCATCCACTTCCATAATCCGAGGTAGCGTTTTTAAGTAATGCAGCCCGGAAGCACTCACCATCTCCGTGTACATCATTGAGTGCGGGGCATAGCGGCGCACCAATCGCCGAAACACCAAATCAGTAACGCCGGCCAAAGGGGACTGCAGGACCCGACTATTGACCGTCACAGAGCCAATCTGCAATGGCGTTGCTAAACGGGCTTTTAGCTCTGGGGACAGGGTTAACATCTCTGCACACAGGTTCAGTGGTGCCCAAGGACTTGCTCTCGATAGGCTGAATAAACTGCCTGCACATTATACCAATTCAAAAAGATGCGAGCCACTTCAAGGGCAGCTCGGGGGCGATTATTGCGGATAAGCCATTGAAGAAGAGGAGCCATTGTTTTTTCATTGAGGATTCCCCATAGGGATAAAACTGCCCAGAGGAAATAGTGAAAGGGGGTCATTTGAATCATGAGCCTGACTTCCCAAGTGGGATATTTTTTGTAGAATAAAACAGCCATTTTTCCCCTTTCGATTTCTTTTTCAATTAGCGCCGGAACCTGATCGAGAGTAAAGGGGGGATGCCAGTGGTAGCCAACGGCTTCAGGGCACTTCAGCAATCTCAAACCTAATTTCTTGAGGCGCACCCCGAGTTCTAAATCTTCCCAGCCGTAAAGCTGGAACTGAGTATCAAATAGGCCTGCTTTATCTAACCAGTGGCGGGCGATCGCTACATTCCCTGTTGCAAAATAAGCCGCTGAAAAATCAGTGACCTTATATGGCTCTGAAGTTGGTTCTTCAAAATTACAGGTATTGATCACACGACCATAGGAAAAAGCAGGAACTTCAACAGGATCAGAAATCCCTAACCGCTCTTTCTCCTTCCATAGCCGCCGCAGATGTGCTTCAATAAAGCGTTCTTTTACCACCAAATCACTGTCAATAAAGATGATCCATTCTCCTTTAGCAAATTGCAAACCTAAGTTGCGTGCCGCTGCCGGACCGCAGTGCTCCTGCTGAAAAAGTTTTAAATGTGGTAAGGAGATAGAGGTTTCCCTGAGCCATTCTGCTGTGCAGTCAGTCGAGCCATCATCCACAACAATTACCTCATATCCCTTTAGGTCAAGGTCATCTGTCCAGACCTGACTTGCGATCGCCTTAACACACTTTTGGAGAATGGGGAGCCGATTGTAGGTTGGGACAATAACACTCACAAACACTGTTAACCACCTTTTTCTACGGATTTTGCAGATTGCGCCAGAGAAAAGTTCACCTCATGGGCGTACCAGCGGAAAAAACCTGTTGCCCCTAGACGTGTTTTTGCTTCCGGATGTTCATAGGTCTTCTCCAGTTGTTGAAAAACGCTCCACACCGTCCAAGGTTGAGCCATTGATGCTCTAGCTTGCTCTGCTGACCACCCTAACTGCCGCTGTAATAATGCCTGCCAGTGGCGATGTCGAATAAAACCAGCTTGGTAAGCAATAATCGCGCGATAAACTTGGGAGCGCTGTTTAGGATGTGTGCGGTAGCGAAGAAGAGGCTCTGGAACATTACCCATCCTGCCACCTGCTGCCCATACCCGCTGCCAGAGGTCATAGTCTTCACATTCATACTGAGCAGAATACTTGAGGGAAGTCAGCATGTCTTTCCTAGCAACCACAGAAGGATGAGCAAAAGGAACACCAAACAACAACTCTACCTCGCAACCTGTGTGGGATAGTGGATAACGCCACAGACCTCGCTTCCACCCAAAAAGGGTAACAAATGTACCACAGATGTCTAGTTGATGTTGATGAATCCACTTGAATTGTTTTTCTAAGCGTTCAGGGTGAGCAATATCATCCCCATTCATGCAGGCCACATAATCTCCTTTTGCTTGGGCAAGAAGCTCATTAAGTGTCGGCACTAGCCCTTGGTGGTCACGACTCAGAAACGTCACCTTCGGGTTGCCTTGAATATGAGCGGCAATCACCTCGACAGAGCCATCCGTTGAGCCATCGTCCAAAATCAAGAGTTCAAAATCTTGATAGGTTTGCTGAAGAATTGAGTTAATAGCCGCCTCTACATATTTAGCTTGATTGCGAACTGGCATAATTACCGAGATTGCAGGTTTCATTAGACTATATCCTTAGCCAAGAGTCAGGAATAAGATCGACAGTATTGTATCTCTTAATGCTGAACCACTGCTGCGGAGCGATAACAATTTTTCCCCGGAATGGATTCAGCCAAGCCCCCCACCAACTAAAGGTACTATTAGCAATAATATGGTGACGACATAGACTCATTAGTCGCATATCATTATAGCTTTCTTGGGCAGTGTTATTTTCTATATAATAAATAGGATAAGCAACTCTTAAGTTTAATTTTGCCCATTCAATTTCGTCTGAAAAGACAAAGAATACAGGATCATCTATCAGTGAAGTCATATATTCAATAGCTCGATAGTAATAGTCAAGATCGCAAACACCATGAACTTTGTATGTCTCGGGATTTAAAACATAGTCTCCACGGCGAATGTGAAGACTAATTGAATTGCAATGGGTGATCTTCTCTGCCCATTGGGCGTTTGTTTCCGACAGGGGCTGCCTAAACTTGAAATCTTCCCGTAAAATATCAGCAATTTCGCTAAAGTATTTTTCTGATTGCCAGTAGCCAACAAGATAGGCTTTGTCGGGAATCTCCCAAATTTTGGGCCAGTAATGAAAATGGGGTTCAAAAATCAGTTGCGGACATAGAAAACGGCGGATGGCAGACTGCTGTTTGGCAAGTCCTTGCATCCCTGGCAGGGCACACCACCCCAACACTGATCGAATGTGGGCAGCAGTAGCAATTTCGCCAGCACAGTTGAAAATGCGCTTCAGCTCAAATTCCCGATGCTTTTTATAGGTTCTGTAGGCGGAAATATCCAGATACAGAGGGACTTTCTTGCGGATTGCCAGCGACCTTGCCAAAGCATACTGAAACATTTGGTTGCCTAGACCCCCGACGATTTGGGCAATGATCATATCATTATTTTCATTATTTCGACTGTTGACTATTTATGAATAGCGCTGACTTGAGCCAAAATGCTGAAAATGATGGTCTTGACAAAGTAAGCAATGGAAAACCGTTCTGCTTGAGGAGAGTGTAAAAAATCCGAAATCCGCTGCTGGTAGCCTCTATAGGTTTCCTCTGACATTGTTTTAAGAAAGTCATATAAGGATTCGTAGGAGGAAAAATCTCTGCGGTCAATAAAACAGGCCTTAGGAATGTACTCGGTAATGTCTGGTGCCCCCCAATAGATCGGCACGTTGCCGGCACAAAAGGCATCAAAGATTTTCTCTGTGACATAACCGCGAAAAATGGCATTTTCGTAAACAATGGAGAAGCGGGACCGCCTCAACACTTCAGCTTTTGTAGGTACAATCCCCTGCCAAGATGGAAACGGAGGGAATGGTCGGCGGAACCCCCGTTTTTCTAGGGCGTGAATGATCCCCCCAACCAGCGGCTGTCGGGCTGATCGATCCCAACCATAACCATACAGGGCAAAGTCCTGTGGTGCATAGCGCTCAAACCAGCGAATGGCTCTAACTCGCTCGCGGTAGAGATTTCGATGGGGTGCCCACCAAGCTAGAGCCTTGTTACTGTTAATTAAGACCACTAGCTGCGGACGCTGCCCATAACCATCTACGCCAGCGGTTATCTTTAGCGGGTGAGGCAATTGAATTCGCTGAGCCTGCTTGATAGCTAAGTCGGGATTCCAAGTAAAGACAGTTTGATAGCGACGCAATAAAAATTGCCGCCCATTGGCTGGATGGATCAACGGGTGTTCAGCAAGAATGACAAATTTTGGAGACTTGGAGCGCGCAGCTTGCACATTGAGATGGAGTTCAAAATCTGGATTGTCACGCCATTCATCGAGGCCAACAAGTTCAACGCCCTGAGCACGAAATCCGTCCCGTAGGGCAACCCAAGGCTGTGTCAATCCATCTGGGGACCCATTAGGATCAAAAAATACGGTTGTGGGAATATCAGGATAGATAAAAAGACCAGTTAATCCTTGCTTTGCCATTGAACGATTTTCTAGGTTGAAACTCAAATGCTCTTTAAGCGCCAGCTTTCCCAAACAAATTCATAATTCCACATTATCATATGGGTTTTTGTTAACTGAGAGCGCAAATTTTCACGCTTTTCTTTTGAGTTTTCGACAAAATTATGAAACTGAATCTGAAGATACTTTATCTTTTCTATCAAGCCAGAATTGATGAGCTTTCCTACTAAATTATACTCTCCTCCTTCAATGTTAATTTTCATCAAATCGACTTTTTCGATACCAAGCTCCTTGAAAACAGTTTCACAGTTCCGTAGTTGAGCCACTTCCTCTGATGTTTTTGAGTTTCTTTTATAAAAACTTGATGAGTCCTCAGCTATGTAAATTTGACAAACTTCATCGACGTCGGACAATCCATAATTCAAAATGGTAATCTTTGCATTATTAGCAAACCGTTTCTGACAAATACGATAGAAGACCGAAACTGGTTCAAAAATAAACACTCGACAATTAAATTTCTCATGAATGAGAGCGGTAAAGTCTCCTTTGTATCCCCCCACATCCAGGACAATGCTCTCTGCATCAAGTGGATAATCAAGCCGTAGAGTACTATCGCCTTTATCTCGAAACCAGCGACGAACTTCTCGCTGAAAGGAGTCACGAATTAGCCATGCATCAAGCCAATCTAGAATTTTGCTCATATTTGCCAAAATTTGATAAGCGTAGAGAAATAGGTTAAATCACAAAAGTGAGAGTTAAACTCCCAAGTGTCAGTAATCTGCTTACGAACCTACAAAAACGACTCCCATCGCTATCAACGCCCCCACTGTTGTATTGATGCCGTTAACAATCTCATTACTCAGCCAAGGATACTTTCTCTGTAGGGTTGCCCCCACTAAACTCTCCACAAGATTGGCCAAGAAAGCAGCAAAGATACAGATGGGGATGGCGATCGCCCCCATCAAGCCCACACTCCAGCCTAGCACAGCAATAACCGCTGCACCGCCAATCCCCGCCAAGGTTCCCTCAAGACTAACGGCGCCCTCTGTCCCTCGCGGCACGGGCTTTAGGGTAGTGATGAGAAAGGTGCGCTGGCCATAGGCTTTGCCCACTTCGCTGGCACAGGTGTCTGAGAGCTTGGTGCTAAAGCTAGCCACAAACCCCACTAAGAATAACTCCCGCCATTGGGGCAAAACGAGAGCAAGGAGTGCACAGACAGTGCCTGTAAAAGCGGATCCCCAGACGTTCTCTGGTCCACGGGCACCGGCGCGTTTTTCAGCAATGCCTGCGGCCTCTTTTTCGGCCATGCCGAGGCGGGTGACAGCTGATCCCACCAAGAAATAGACCATGACAATCAGATAGCCCTGCCAGCCTAAGGTGCCCCAAATCAGAACTCCCAGAAGCCATGCATGGAAAAGTCCTGCGGCCGTGAGTAATTTTTGCCGCACCAAGAGGGCGATCGCCCCAAGGAAGGTATTGAGTAAAACACCTATCCACCAAGGGTTCAGTAAAAGGATGCCATCCACAAGAACCGCACTCCGACTGTACTGGCAGCACCTTATCATACTTTTCAGGCATCATACTTTTCAGGCAGAGAGGACAAAGAATGATCACTTGGCTACTGGAGCCGCTGCAACACGCCTTTATGGTCAAGGCGCTAGGAGTCAGTACCTTGGTGGGCTGTGTGTGTGCGGTATTGTCTTGTTTCTTAACCCTGAAGAGTTGGGCACTGATGGGGGATGCTGTGTCCCATGCAGTCTTGCCTGGTGTGGTCTTGGCCTATTGGCTGGGGCTGCCCTTTGCCTTGGGGGCTTTTGTCTTTGGTCTGATGGCCGTGACCCTGATTGGTTTTATTCAGCAGCAGACACACGTGAAGGAGGATACAGTTATTGGCTTGGTGTTTACGGGCTTTTTTGCCTTGGGGTTGGTGTTGCTCTCGAAAACCGCCAGTAGTGTTGACCTGATGCATATTCTCTTTGGGAATGTCTTGGGGATTAGCGATCGCGACCTCTGGCAAACCGTGATTGTGAGCCTCATAACACTCATGGCGATCGCCTTACTGCATCGCGACTTTATCCTCCTTTGCTTTGACCCCACCCATGCTCGCACGATTGGCTTGAGTACTACCCTGCTATCCTATCTTCTTTTGGGGCTGCTCTCCCTAACCACCGTGGCCGCTCTCCAAACCGTGGGTATTATTCTGGTGGTGGCGATGCTAGTTACCCCAGGGGCAACGGCCTATTTACTGAGCGATCGCTTTGGCTGGATGGTGCTGATTGCTCTTGCAGCGGGTGGCCTCGGCAGTTTATTGGGAACCTACATCAGTTACTATCTCGATGCTTCGACCGGTGGTTGTATTGTTGTCCTGCAAACACTGATTTTTCTGTTGGCGATGATTTTTGCCCCCAAGTACGGTCTGTTGGCCAAAGCCCGCTCTCCCCTCAGTTAGGCTTAAGGATTATTTTGTGGGGTGTTGCCGATGCCTTTGCTAGAGTTCATGATATAGTTGCCCCATGTTTATCATGGGTAGAAACCGCTGCGTTATGGAGTCAGATCAACAGTGGCCTACAGAACCTGTTCCCCCTAAAGTTCCCTCCTCCATTGTTGCGGGAGAGGTAGGCATTGCATCTGGCGACAATGGCCATGGCGCACCAACTGATGTGTTAAGGAGTTATGAGAGCTTGGTAGAAACGTCGGCAGCGCGCATCAAAGTGATTGGTGTCGGTGGTGGCGGTGGCAATGCAGTCAACCGCATGATTGCCAGTAACGTGGCTGGTGTTGAGTTCTGGTGTGTGAATACCGATGCCCAAGCGCTTGCCCAATCCCAAGCCCACCGCTGCCTACAAATTGGCCAAAAACTCACCCGTGGTCTCGGCGCCGGTGGCAACCCTGCCATTGGTCAAAAAGCAGCTGAAGAATCCCGCGAAGACCTTGCTGCAGCGCTCAAGGATGCCGATTTGATCTTCATTACCTGTGGCATGGGAGGGGGTACCGGCACTGGCGCTGCCCCCATTGTGGCAGAAGTGGCTAAAGAACAGGGCGCCCTAACCGTTGCCGTTGTAACCCGTCCCTTTACCTTCGAGGGGCGGCGTCGCGCTAGTCAAGCAGATGAAGGGATTGAAGCCCTGCAAAGTCGTGTTGATACCCTAATTGTGATTCCCAATGACCGCATCCTTTCAGTGATTTCGGAGCAAACCTCGGTTCAGGATGCATTTCGAGTGGCTGATGATGTGCTGCGCCAAGGGGTGCAGGGGATTTCTGACATTATTAATCTGCCAGGGCTGATTAATGTGGATTTTGCTGACATTCGCTCCGTGATGGCCGATGCTGGCTCTGCCATGATGGGCATTGGTATTGCCTCGGGCAAGTCACGTGCCACTGAAGCTGCCCTCAGTGCAATTTCTTCGCCCCTACTGGAGGGATCGATTGAGGGTGCCAAGGGTGTCGTTTTCAATATCACGGGAGGCACAGATCTCACCCTCCATGAAGTCAATGCCGCTGCCGAGGTCATCTACAATGTGGCCGATGCCAATGCCAACATCATCTTCGGTGCTGTCATTGATCCCCAAATGCAAGGGGAAGTTCAAGTTACGGTGATTGCTACCGGATTTAGTGGGGAACCCATTAGCCGCACCCGTGCCACAGCCAAAACAACGCCCCTAGCGAATCGTCCTCTAACGACGGCATCCCCTCCGCCTGAAACTCCTGCTCCAGAACCAGTGGGGGAAACCAAGCCCAAATTGGACATTCCGGAGTTTCTCCAGCGACGGCGACCGAATCCCTAGGTGTTATAAGGTCACCATCTCTCAGAGGAGAGAGCCGGCCGTCTCAAAAACCTAATTCACGGGCGATCGCCAACAACCCCTCGCGGTAGGAAGGATAGTGCAGCTTAACCCCTAAAACTTTCTTGATTTTCTCATTGCGCACGCGCCGGGATTCGCGCCAGAAGGACTGAGCCATGGGACTTAGGTTGGCTGCCTCTAGAGGGATAGCCGGCGGGGCGGGGCGACTCAAAAGACGATAGGCCTCAAGGAAAACAGGAAGCGACTCTGAGGGTTGATCATCACTGAGGTTGTAAATTTCGCCGGGCGTCGGTTGTGCCAGCGATCGCTGGAGGGTTTGGACAATATCCGCCACATGAATCCGACAAAAGTAGTGCCCCGGTTTGTCAATGAGTTGGACATCGCCCTTGAGAATACGAGCGAGGGGATTGCGCCCCTCGCCGGGGCCATAGATGCCGGGGAGTCGAAAAATATGGGTGGGCAGACTGGAGTTGAGAAAGGCTTGCTCAATTCTAACGCGGTGTTGTGAACGCAAATTTTGGGGATTGACGGGTGTGGTTTCATCTACCCAGCCCCCTTGGCGATCGCCATAGACGCCGGTTGTTGAAAGATAGCCAAACCAGTGCAAATTCAGGTTCTCTAACTGCGGCAACAGTGCCAGCGCAACCGCATCCTCCCCTTGGCGATCGGGGGGAATACTATTGAGAACGTGGGTGACTCCCTCAAGTGCTTTTGGCTCCAAGGGGATTTGCTCCCCCTGCTGTTCCCACGCAAAGGGAAAACAGGGAACAGTGCTGAGTTCTGGCGGTGGCTCCCCCCGACGGTTGGTAATGACAACATCAATGCCTTGCGCTTGGAGCGATCGCGCCAACCACGTTCCCGTATAACCGCAACCGAGAATGAGAACCCGCATTGGCACTCTAGTCTTGGGAAGAGGCTGCCGGTGCCTCCACCAAACGCACCTTCGTGGCCAAACCCAGCAATTGCAAGAAGCGAATCGTGAGCCACGTCAGATCGAGTTCCCACCACTGCAAGCCATGGCGTGCCGAGTACTGATGGGCATGGTGGTTATTGTGCCAACCCTCACCAAAGGTTAACAGGGCAACCCACCAGCAATTCGTTGAGTGATCCGTGGTCTCAAACGTGCGATAGCCAAAGGCATGGGTGGCACTATTGACCAGCCAAGTAGTGTGATAGACCGTTACAAGGCGGACAAAAATTCCCCAAACCACAAATGGCCAGCCCCCCCAGAGGTAAAGGACAATGGCCAAGACCACCTGAATCGGCAGAAAGTACTTGTCAAGAAACTGATACACCGGATCGTCAGCAATATCTTTGGTGAAACGGGGAATCTCTGCTTCTGCTGGCACCTCCCGAAACATCCATTCAATATGGCTCCACCAAAAGCCCTTACGGGAATCGTGGTGATCATTGGGTTGATCGGAGTAGAGATGATGGTGGCGGTGCAGCCCAACCCACCAAATCGGCCCCCCTTGCATTGAAAGTGTGCCGCAAAAGACCAAGAAATACTCTAACCATTTAGGCACTTGGAAGCTGCGATGGGTAACGAGGCGGTGCCAACCAAGGGTAATACCAATGCCAGCAGTCAACCAGTGAAGCACAAGCGCCAGCAGGACTGCCTTCCAGCTAAACATGCCGGGTAAAAAAGCAAGAAGAGCACCGAGGTGAACAAAAATAATAAAGGTCGCCGTAGGCCAGGCAATGGGGGGTTTGGCAACGGTGGCTTGGGTCATGAACACATCCGTAAAACAACTGAGTCGGCTGCTGTTCTCTCTAGGCTGAGCTTGAACAACACCCGTCAGACTTTAGTATAACGAGCTGCGGTTGAGTATCTTTACTTAGAGTGTTTTTCCCAAAACCAATGATTGGGTAGCCCCCCTATAAATTCCCTCTGGTGGGGGAAGTCTCTGGGGAGAGTGTCCCCGAAAATAGCAGGCATCCTACCAAAGAGCAGGCTGATTATTTCATTTTCTGGGGTTTTGTAACGAAATGTTGCATTTTCTCAGATTAATCTCTAGGATAGAGGGTAAGGTGTGGTAGCTATAGGAATCATGAAAACGCCACGTTGGACACGACTCATTGACTTCCTACAGCGGGAGATGGCGCTGCCCACCGCTGCCATTGACTTCGGCCTCAAGCACTGCGATGAGCAGGTCAATTTGTTGCCCGTTGTTCTCTGGCAGTATGGCTTGGTGAGCCTTGAGCAGCTTGACCGCATCTTCGATTGGCTAGAAACCAGTCAATCCTAGGGGCGTTCTCAGAATTCCTTTATTTAGGCTTAATGAATCACCGTTTCCTTAGCAACAAAGTCATAGCTCTGGGAAATACCCAACTGCTGAGGCAGAGAAATGGGACTTTGCCAGCCTACGGGTTGAATGGACAACAGGGGCGAAGGACTCTTGAACGTTCCCCAGAGATGAACCTTCTTACCGAGTAGCTCAGGCGGAACGGTAATTTTGTAACTGCAACCATTGCTACCAGCGGGGGACAAAGTAGCAGTGGCACCCCCCACTGGAAAGCCGCCGGGAGGATGCAGTGTGGCATTAATCACAATCTCATTGCAGGAGATGGAAGGAGATTTATTGATCTTGCCGATAATCGTAGGGCGTACCTGTACGTTACTTGGGGGTTGCAATTGGACGGTCCGGGTGGAAGCTAGAGGTACAGCATGGCTCACAGCGGGGCTGAGGGCAACGGCGAGGCAGGTGAGAAGTAAACCTTTTTGATTCAGCATCTAGGTGTCCTTTGTGGGAGTGGAGAGAACAGTTTTGTCTAGCCCCTATGGGGTGAATACTCTTATCCTAGGTGGGCTGACTAAGAACAGCCGTGGCATTTCTCACCCGCAACCAATGATGCTCATCACCAAAGGCAAGGAGAAAAAAAGTTGAAGTTTTAGGCGGGTAGCTGCGTTCAGTAGCGATGATAGGTCTAAAATGGATGGTTGGGAACAGCGATGTACACTGAACAAATTAACCACATCAAATCCTATACGGCAAAGCTAACGGCGGCGATGCCGGATGCCATGAAAGCCTTTTATAGTCTCAGTCGTGCCTCTTCGGCACCGGGGGCGCTGGATACCAAGACCAAAGAGTTGATTGCCCTAGCCATTGGGGTCGCCAAACACTGTGACGGCTGCATTGCCTTCCATACCCGTGCTGCTTTGCATGCGGGCGCAACCCCTGAGGAGATTATGGAGACGCTAATGGTGACTGTGGCCATGGATGGCGGCCCTGCCTTGATGTATGCCACCCATGTCATGGAAGCCCTAGAGGAATTTAGTCAAGAGCAGGCTGCGTAGGAGACCTTCAAACTGCGGTCGTTTCAAGGGGCAGTGGCTCCTCAGGTTCACCGACTTCAAGGAAAATTTCCTTGGCTGGTTCATCATAGCTAAAGAGTTCGGCATAGCGTCCCCAGTCAATGGCGGTATTGAGCTGGCGATCGGCCTCTTGGGGCGTGAAGTGTCGTTCTAGAATATCGAGAACCAAACTTTCGGGAATGCGGTGGTTCTGCTTGGCCATGAGGAAAGTATGGATTTGCTGCACAAGGCGGATATGCTTGAGGAGTTGTTGACGAATAATCAGCTTGCGCTGGTCAATGTCCCCCTGAATAAAGGCATTGCCAATGGGGGTTACGCTGATGTCGCCTTCCTTGAGTTCCACCAGTTCCATCATCTGGGCGGCTTCGACAATGGGCAGAATATCGTCTAGCTCCAGTTGCAGCTCTTGGGCAATGCGGTAGAGGTCTTCTTTGCGGTGTTCGAGGAGTTCTAATAGACCGGCAATGGAGCCAATACGCACATGGGGTAGCAGCGGATAACGCGGTTCTTGACTCTTGGGCAGGGTAGCTGGCTTGGGTTCCAGTTGCTCCAATTCATCCACATGGGGATTGGTGAGGATTTTATAGATGCGATCCACGGTGGCTTGAAACTCCGGATTCTTGCGATCGCGATAGTGGGGCAACGTCACTGGAAAATCAGCCCGCACCCGGCCGGGATTGCTGCCTAACACAATAATGCGATCGGCGAGAATCACTGCCTCCTCAATGTGGTGGGTGACAATCAAAATGCTCTGGGTGGGAATCTTGTGCTCTAGCCACAGGTCGAGAAGTTCAAAACGCAGGTTCTCCGCCGTCAGCACATCCAAGGCCGAGAACGGTTCATCCATGCACAGAAGTTCGGGTTCAACCGCTAAAGCACGCGCAAAGCCCACCCGCTGCCGCATCCCTCCCGACAGTTCCTTGGGATAGGCGTTTTCAAAGCCATCCAAGCCAATAATGTCAATCATCCGCAGTGCCTTGCGGCGGCGCGATCGCGGGCCTTCCCCCAAGGCTTTTAGCCCCAACTCCACATTTTCCAAAACCGTTAGCCACGGATAGAGGGCCGAACTTTGGAAGACAATCGCTGCCCCCGGATTCAAGCCCTGCATTGGCTGCTCACGGTACAAAACCTGCCCAGAAGTAGGCGCAACCAAACCCGCAATAATGCGCATTAGGGTTGACTTACCGGATCCCGATGGCCCTAGGAGCGCAACAATTTCCCCCGTGCGCAACTCAAGATTAATATTTTCCATAATGCTAATAACCTGACCGTTGGGCTGACGGTAGGCCTTACCCACATCCAGTAAGCGGACGAGCGATTCTCCTTTGGTTTTGGCGTGCATAGTCCTGCACCCTGTGGCATTTCCACCGTTAACCTATCATGAGGATTCAAGTCTTGGGGAGCTTAGGGGACAAAAATTGTCCCCAGCGCCTGTGCTGCACCTTTGCCTATCCCCTCAACACATCATGGGTTGATTGACAGAGCTTTTCTGAAAACATCTAGATAATTGGAACGGTTTTTGCCACGAAGCTCGGCGATCGCCACGCAATTTGTAAAATTTCTCATGGCTTCGCCTATGGATTTTACTGTACACTGATCAGCGGTTTCGTTACAAAAGGTCACAATTCCGCTATGGGACTCTTTGATCGCCTTTTCCGTCGGGGCAAGCAAGCTGACGCCCAACCCGGCAAAGACTTCTTTCTCGATCCCGATGAAGCCAAGACCTACGGCAACATTGAGTACATGCGTACTGCCAAGGTGGTGAAAAAAACGTTCCCTGCAACTGGCGGTGCCAAAGAAGAAGTCGAAGTGGTGGAGTTAGTCTCCTCCATTGAAAAAGTGAATCCTGAAGAACAAAACAAGGGTAAACCCGAACCCAGCGTCAGTGATGTGGTGACGCCTCCCGTAGAAGAACAGGAACGCCGCCGCAATGATCCCAATTTAGATCTCTTTCGCGCCATGGCTAAAGATCTGCGCCGTGGCTAACGCCTAAAAACCTCTGGGGCTTGGCACTTGCACATGCCAAGGCTGCCCCCTAGGATAAGTACAGCTCTTTTTGCAACGTCTCTCACTCGCCAAGGAAACCTTCATGAACACCCTTTGGAGTAGTGCCGCGATCGCCTATCTGCACTACCTTAGCTTTATGGTGGCTTTTGCTGCCCTTGTGGTGGAGCACCTCACCCTGCGCAAGGACTTAGACCTTAAACAGGCTTGGCGATTGGTGATTACCGATGCCCTTTATGGCATTGCTGCGGTAACTGTTCTTGTCACGGGCATTTTGCGGGTTCTCTATTTTGGCAAAGGCACGGCGTATTATTTGGCCAACCCTGTCTTTCACCTCAAGGTGGGTCTATTTATCTTGGTGGGGCTATTGTCCCTGTATCCGACGATCTCCTTCTTACTGTGGATTAAACCCTTGCGAGAAGAGAGGGCACCTACCCTAGAATTGTCGACTGTGCAGCGCTTAACGTGGGTGATTCGGGCTGAATTGGCTTTTCTCAGTGCCATTCCCTTTTTCGCCGCGATGATGGCGCGAGGGATTGGATTGGATTGGATTCAACGGTAAGACCCTTCAGCAGGGGAGCGATCGCCCCTATGATAGATCTTGCTGCCACGGATAAGACGGATGAGTCATCCCACCATTGAATCCATTCTTCAGGAAAACCGGCTTTTTTATCCCCCCACTGATTTTGTGGCCAAGGCACGGATCAATTCCCCTGAGGCCTACAATGCGCTTTATGAAAAGGCCAAAGCTGATCCTGCTGCCTTTTGGGGGGAATTGGCTCAACAGGAATTAGAGTGGTTTCAACCTTGGGAGCAGGTGCTGGACTGGCAGCCTCCCAATGCCAAGTGGTTTGTTAACGGCAAAATTAACATTACCCACAACTGCTTAGATCGCCACCTCAAGACTTGGCGCAAGAATAAAGCGGCCTTGATCTGGGAAGGAGAACCCGGTGATAGCCGCATGCTAACCTATGCCCAACTGCACCGCGAAGTGTGCCAATTTGCCAACGTCCTCAAGCAACTGGGAGTGAAAAAGGGCGATCGCGTCGGTATCTATATGCCAATGATTCCCGAGGCAGCCATTGCCATGTTGGCCTGTGCGCGGATTGGCGCCCCCCACTCAGTGGTCTTTGGGGGATTCAGTGCCGAAGCTTTGCGCGATCGCCTCCTTGATGCTCAAGCCAAACTCGTTGTCACCGCCGACGGTGGCTGGCGCAAAGATGCCATTGTGCCCCTCAAAGATCAGGTGGATAGGGCCTTGGCCAATGGGGCAGTGCCCAGCGTTGAACACGTCTTGGTGGTGCAGCGCACCCAACAGCCGGTGACGATGGTGCCCGGTCGCGATCACTGGTGGCACGATCTGCAAAAGGGCGCGAGTGCTGACTGTCCTGCCGAACCCATGGACAGCGAGGATTTACTCTTTATTCTCTACACCTCTGGCTCCACTGGCAAACCCAAGGGCGTTGTCCACACCACGGCAGGTTACAACCTCTACACCCACATCACTACTCAATGGGTCTTTGACCTCCAAGATAGCGATGTCTATTGGTGTACCGCCGATGTGGGCTGGATTACCGGCCACAGCTACATTGTCTATGGGCCGCTGTCCAATGGGGCAACCACCCTCATGTATGAAGGGGCACCCCGCGCCTCCAATCCCGGTTGCTTCTGGGATGTGATTGAAAAGTATGGCGTCACGATTTTCTACACCGCTCCCACCGCTATTCGGGCTTTTATCAAAATGGGGGAACACTTGCCGCGCGCCCGCAATCTCTCTTCCCTGCGCCTGTTGGGAACGGTGGGTGAACCCATCAACCCCGAAGCATGGATGTGGTACTACCGCGTCATTGGTGGTGAGCGCTGTCCCATTGTGGATACGTGGTGGCAAACGGAAACGGGGGGGCACATGATCACCTCACTGCCGGGGGTGATTCCGATGAAGCCCGGTTCTGCCACCAAACCCTTTCCAGGCATTTTGGCCGATGTTGTGGATAGAGAAGGAAATCCCGTTGGCGTCAATGAGGGGGGCTATTTGGTGATTCGTCACCCTTGGCCGGGGATGATGCGCACGCTCTATGGCGATCCGGAGCGCTTCCGCCGCACCTATTGGGAGCATATCCCGCCTCGCGATGGCCAATACGTGTACTTTGCCGGTGATGGTGCCCGCAGGGACGAGGATGGCTACTTCTGGGTGATGGGACGGGTTGACGATGTGATCAATGTGTCTGGTCACCGCTTGGGCACAATGGAAATTGAATCGGCTCTGGTCTCCCACCCAGCAGTGGCGGAAGCGGCAGTGGTGGGCAGGCCCGATGAAGTGAAAGGTGAAGAAATCGTGGCCTTTGTCATTCTCAATGAGTCAGCTCCCCCTAGCGAAGCACTCCAGCAGGAATTAAAGCAACATGTTGTCAATGAAATTGGGGCCTTGGCGCGGCCAGCGGAGATTCGCTTTACCGATGCATTGCCCAAAACGCGGTCAGGCAAAATCATGCGGCGGCTCCTGCGTTCCCTGGCTGCTGGCCAAGAGGTAGCGGGGGACACTTCAACCCTAGAAGATCGCTCAGTGCTAGAAAAGTTGCGTCAAGGGGCTTGAGAAATCCGTTTATCCTGTTCATGTCCACAGGCATCCGCAAAAAAACGCTGATTCTCTTAGCAACGGCGGCTATTTTAGGGGGCGGCCTCTATTTATTTGAGAAACAACTGCCCAGTCCCAATAGCAGTGATACGCAGGCTCCAAAACCACTCTTTAACTTTCAAGAGACGGATGTTGCGGCATTGAAAATTATTGCCCCTGATTACAGTCTGAACCTGAAAAAGTTGACTACAGGTACTTGGGTGATTGATCGGGAAAAGCAAACCCCCGCCGAAGAGGGCACGGTTGTGTTTCTACTCAACTTATTAGCCACCGGTCAGCGCGATCGCTCCCTCGACGTACCGACTGAACGAGCCAAAGATTATGGCCTCGCTCCTCCCATGGCCACCATAGAGATCACCCTCAAAGACGGCCAGCAGCACCGTCTGCGCTTGGGCGACCCTACGTTTGACGGTCTCAAACTCTACGCAGAAATTGACCCACCAACGCAACCGCAGGAAAAAATGACGGTGACCCTCGTTCCCCTTGACCTTAAAAATGCCGTGCAGCGCCCCCTACAGGAATGGGAGCGTCAGCAAGCAGGAAACTAGAAGGCTGTGAATCCTAGCACGAGTCACCAAAAGCTCGTCAGAATATAAAAGCGTAGTGAACTATCGAGTGGACATCAGTCATGGGATTCTTCGGATTCAAAAAGCTGACCATGCCTAGCCCCAGTGAGGCTTTGCCCGGCCGGGCAGAACCCATGCCCGTACCAGAGGCGCATCTGGTGAATGGTCATCCCCTCACCCCTCCCTATCCCGAAGGCATGGAATTAGCGATGTTTGGTATGGGCTGTTTTTGGGGGGCTGAGCGCAAGTTTTGGCAGGTGCCGGGTGTCTATGTCACGGCGGTAGGCTATGCGGGCGGCTATACCCCTAACCCTACCTATCAAGAGGTGTGCACGGGCATGACAGGTCACAACGAGGTGGTGCGGGTGGTCTTTGATCCCAAACAAGTCAGCTATGAGGAATTGCTCAAGGTCTTTTGGGAAAACCATGACCCCACCCAAGGCATGCGCCAAGGCAATGATGTGGGGACGCAGTATCGTTCTGGTATTTACTACTACTCTCCTGAGCAAAAGGCTCTTGCCGAGGCCAGTCGCGATCGCTACCAAGCAGCCCTCAAAGCCGCAGGTTACGGCACCATCACCACTGAAATTCTGCCCGCGCCTGAGTTTTACTTTGCTGAACCCTACCACCAGCAATACCTCCACCGCCATGTGAACGGCTACTGTGGCCTAGGGGGCACCAAGGTTCCCTACGAACTGATGAGCACACCTTCCGCCGTCAGTAGAGATTGAGGCGATAGGGCATACGGGGGCGGTAAGCGTCGCTAAAGTTGGTTTGGCTCAGCGTGGCATTCTTTAACCGTACCCATTGCATATTCGCTTGCTCAAAGGTGGCACCGCTGAGATTGGCGCGGCGCAAATCTCCATAGCGGATATCGGCTCCCGTTAAATTGCTGTTGCTGAAATTGGCACCTTGGGCGCGACTGTGGCGTAAAACGGCACGGCTAAGGTCAGCTCCGCTCAAATCGGCCTGCTCTAAGTTGGCTCGCTCTAGATAAGCGGCGGTGAGGTTGGCATTCCTCAGATTGGCTCCCCCTAGATTGGTCAGCAGGAGGTTGGTGTTCTGTAGGTTAGCGCCCTCAAGATTGGCACTGTGCAAATTGGCTCCCGCCAAGTTATAACCGCGCAAATCCACATCCCGCAGATCACAGCCGGGACAGGCATGGGTTTGCAGGAGTTGCTGCAGGGGGGAAGGGAGGGCAAAGACCGCACCGCTAGTGAGGGCGGCACTAATTATTGCTGTTGCAATGAATGCCTGCTGGTTCACGGCCACATCCTCCTACCACGCTAGAGCGACTTTAACATAAGTACTAGGAACTTCGCTGCCGAGTGCGCCGATGGCGTTGCTGCCAATCCTTAGCACTGCGCACCGCCAACCACAAAAGGAGGAGAGCAATCAAGCCACCCTGCTTGGGTGCCTTAAGGGCAAATAAAATTAGCAGCATACAGAGAATATCCTGCCCGACAATGACCCAACGGGGCAGCTTCCCTAGGCGATAAAACCAACCCACCTGCACCAATTGCAACACAAAGGCAAACAGACCACTGAGGGTACCGATGAGCCACTGGGGTGTATCTGTTGCTGTTGCCACGGTCATGCCCAAAAGTGCACCCACCAAGGGGCTAAAGCACAGTTGCACAAGGATAATCAGGCGGTAGCCCCAGACATTACCTGCCAAGAAAATCTCAAGAAATGACCAAGCGGTTAAAACCCCCACCACCCAATAGGGAGAAAAGTGGCGTAACACAGGCACCTGTGACCAGAGTTGGTCTCCCTGCAATAAGCCAATCAACAGAAGAGGGAATGCCAGTCGTAGGCCGCCGGCCGCTGCCGCTGAAAGAATCGCTAGCACTTCTAGCATGACGGTTCTATGGGTTTCAAGATATGAGGAAGGGTTTCCCAGAGGCGATCGCACACCGTCTCAGGGGTATCGTTGGCCGTGATATTTAGCTCCAAATCCGCTTGGGCATAGAGGTGTTGCCGCGTTTCCAGCAATTCACCCAAGCGCTCCTCTAGGGTCTGCTCCTGTAAAAGGGGACGTTCCTGGTCATGGCGTAGGCGTTGACAGAGAACCGCAAGGGGCACAGAGAGCCAAACTACAATCCCATGCCGCAGATAACTCCAGTTCATCGGGTTTAGCACAATGCCACCCCCCGTGGCCACCACCAAATGATGGTAACTAGAGACCTGTGCTAAGACCTGTTGTTCCAACTCCCGAAAGGTGGATTCTCCCTCTTGGGCAAAGATCTCGCGAATGGGGCGTTGACGCAGCTCGGTAATCACTGCATCCGTATCCACAAAACCATAGCCTAGGCGCTGTGCTAAGAGCCGACCAACGGTGGTTTTACCGGCACCCATCATGCCCACAAGATAGATATTGACTCCCCCAAGGCGTTCTTGCAGTTCCATAGATAACCCTTTATCGACACCGCCAAGTCAGCACTTTAACCTAAATATGGCAGTCTTCTCACCATTCCCATGTCCCAGTCCAATCCCTACGCGACGCTACAGGTGGCCGTAACGGCGACCCAAGCCGAGATTAAAGCAGCCTATCGGCGGTTAGTAAAGCAGTATCACCCCGACTACCACCCCAGCGATCGCTCCAGTCACGAGCAAATGGCGGCCATTAACGCCGCCTATGAAATCTTGGGGGATGAGGAATGTCGGCGGGCCTATGATGCCCAGCACCGCATTCATCAAACTAGCGCCAAACCCAATATTCAACGTTCCCAAGCCGCCGATCGCGAGCTAGAGCAATGGTTGACCTTTACCTATTACCCTGTCCGTCGGATTATTGAAGCAGTCTTGCGATCGCTCCCCCACCAAATTGATGCCCTTGCTGCCGATCCCTTTGATGATGACCTGATGGATCACTTTCTTACCTACTTGCAGGACTGTCGCCGTGCCCTCACCCGCGCCCGTTATACATTCCAAGCCCAACCTAACCCCGCTGCTGTGGCCAAGGTAGCAGCCCACCTCTATTACTGTTTGAATCAACTGGTGGATGGTCTCGATGAGCTAGAGCAGTTTAGCCACAGTTACGACGATCGCTATTTGCACACTGGCCAAGAACTCTTTCGCATTGCCCGTCGCCTCTTCGCAGAGTGTCGGCTTGTCCGCTAGACTAGAGAAAATCAGCATCCCATGGCAGCAAAATTTAGTCTGCGCTATGAAACATACCCTATCGGTCTTGGTGGAAGATGAGGCGGGCGTGCTCACTCGCATTGCCGGTTTATTTGCGCGGCGTGGCTTTAATATCGAAAGCTTGGCGGTAGGCCCGGCGGAGCAAATTGGCATCTCCCGCATTACGATGGTGGTGCTCGGCGATGATGCCATCATTGAGCAACTAACCAAGCAACTCTACAAGCTGATCAATGTGCTCAAGGTGCAGGATATTACGACGATTCCCTGTGTGGAGCGGGAACTCATGCTCGTGAAGGTGAATGCCACGGCTAGTACCCGCTCTGAAATCTTGGAACTGGTGCAAATTTTCCGCGCCAAGGTGGTGGATGTTTCCGAGGATTCCTTGATCATTGAAGTGTCGGGGGATCCCGGTAAGATGGTGGCCATTGTCCAAATGCTTAATAAATTCGGGATTCGCGAAATTGCCCGCACGGGTAAAATTGCCCTTGTGCGCGAATCTGGGGTCAATACCGAATATCTGAAGTCCTTGGAGGCGCGAGTCTAGTTGGCGGGGAAGTGTCACTGGTTCTTGCTCGCGTTGGGGGCGATCGCCCTCAGTAGCTGTACGGCAATCGAGTCTTCTTCAGTAAACAACAATTCGTTGCCTTTGGGGGTGGCCCTCGCTCAAACGGGGAATGCGGCTCTCTACGGTCAAGAGGCACTGCAAGGGGTGCAAGTCGCTGGGGAGTTTTTCAACCAAACAGGCCAGATCAAGGGGCAGACCCTACAGCTGGTGATTCAGGATACGGGCAGTGATGAAGCGGGAGCAGTCAATGTCTTTCAAACCTTGATCAATCGCGATCGCGTGATTGGCATTGTCGGACCGACCCTCTCGCAACAAGCCTTTAGTGCGGATCCCATTGCTGAGCAAGCCGGTGTCCCAGTAGTGGCACCTTCCAACACCGCCCGTGGTATTCCAGAAATCGGTGCTTTCATTAGTCGTGTCTCCGCAGGGGTAGATGTGGTGGCTCCCACGGCGATTCAAGCCGCCCTTGAGATAAATCCCAACATTCGCCGCGTCGCCGTCTTCTTTGCCCAAGATGATGCCTTTAGTCGCTCAGAAACAGAGATTTTTCAAAAAGCGATTCGCGAGAATCCCAAGCTTGAGCTGGTTACTGTTCAGCAAACCCAAACCACCGATACCAATTTTCAAGCGCAGATTAATGCCACCCTCAATCTCAAACCTGATTTAATTGTCATCTCTGGTTTAGCAGCAGACGGTGGTAATCTCATCCGTCAACTGCGGGAATTGGGCTACCAGGGGCTAATTTTGGGGGGCAATGGTGTCAATACCGTCAACATTTTCCCCGTTTGTCGTCGCCTTTGTGATGGTGTTCTAGTGGCTCAAGCCTATAATCCCGAAAACCCCGATCCCATGAATGTCAAGTTTCGCAACGCCTTTGAAACAAGATATCGCCAAGCCCCTTCTCAGTTTAGTGCCCAAGCCTTTACGGCGGTTCAAGTTTTTGCCGAGGCCTTAGCGCGACTCTCCCAAGAAAAGAACCTGTCGGAGGTGCCCCTTGGAAAGATGCGTCAAGCCTTAAATGAAGAGATCCTCAAGGGCGTCTATGAAACACCCCTTGGGGAAATTCGCTTTACACCGGAGGGAGAGGTGCTGCAACGCTTCTTTTATGTCGGGCAGATTGAAATGAGTGAGGATGGCCAAAGCGGCAGGTTTAGCTTAGTGAAAAAAGTTGAACGGCCACAGGAGTAAAACCAAAGAGGAAAACTAGGGACTCACTAACTGAGCCGCTTCACGGGGTTTTTTACTCCGCCACAGGAGGCGAATCGGTGTGCCGCGAAATCCCAGTTGCTGACGAATTTGACCTTCAAGGTAGCGTCGGTAGTTGTCCTTAAAGAGCTTGGCGTCGTTGACAAATATGGCAAACGTGGGGGGCTGAGTAGCCACTTGGGTGGCGTAGTAGATTTTGCCTTGGCGGCCTTGGCGGGTTGCGGGAGGCGTATGCCAGCGCAGAGCCTCTTGAATGACCTCATTGACCACGGCTGTACTAACACGGCGCCGATGTTGCTCAACTGCCGCATCCACCGCTGCAAAAATTTTATCCAGCCGCTGGCCGGTCAGAGCGCTGACAAAAAGGGCATCAGCCCACTCAAGAAAATTTAGCCGCTGATACAGGCGATCGCGATAGGTGTTTATCGTATAGGCATCTTTTTCGGGAACCGCATCCCACTTGTTCATGATTAACACACAGGCACGTCCCTGATCAGCAATGTGCCCCGCCAAGCGTTGATCCTGTTCGGTAATCTCCTCAAGGGCATCTAGAACCAACAGCACGACATCGGAGCGGTGAATGGCCTTAAAGGCACGATGAACGCTAAACATCTCAGGCCCATAGGCCACATGGCCTCGCTTGCGAATACCGGCGGTATCAATGAAGCGGTACTGGGTGCCATTGCGTTCAATCACGGTATCTATGGCATCGCGGGTTGTCCCTGAAATGGGGCTAACAATGGCGCGATCGCTCCCAATCAAGGCATTGAGCAAACTGGACTTACCCACATTGGGGCGGCCGGCAATGGCCACCTGAATTTGTGGTGTTGCGGGTAAGGTTTCCTCCACAGGAGGCAAGTAGGTAATTAGTTGATCCAGTAACTCCCCTGTGCCACTGCCATGGATACTGGAAATTGGGTAGGGTTCCCCCAGCCCCAGTGACCAAAACTCCGCCGCCTGTGCCTGCCCCATTTGGCGCGACTCGCATTTATTTACCGCCACTAAGATTGGCAAAGGGCGCTGTCGCAACCAAGCGGCAATCTCGTAATCCAGAGCTGTTGGCCCTGCCTGGCCGTCTACGACTAGAATAGCGGCTGTGGCCTCTTGAAGGGCAATTTCGGCCTGCTGGCGAATCAGGGGCAAGAACTCACTGTCATCGTCAAAGACAAGTCCCCCTGTGTCCACGACCAGAAACTCCCGATCCTGCCAAAACACTTGGCGATAGGTGCGATCGCGGGTCACACCGGGTTCATCGTGGACAATGGCATCGCGCTCTCCCGCTAGGCGGTTGACAAAGGTGGATTTACCCACATTGGGGCGGCCAACCACAGCAACAACGGGTAGCGTCATAGGCAAGCTAGGGACGTTGTCCGTAGGAGGGTTACAGCTCAAGCGAACTACTGCGACGATACTGCCGGTAAGCAGAAAAGAAGAGTCCCGCCAAGGTCACCGGGATAAGGCCTAACACAATACCACACAACAATGGTTCAATCATGGAACAGACTGAATACAATAGAAGGGCTTTGTTTCCTTAAGATACACTATTTCATAAGCCCTGTTGATCCTGACGTGGTAGCTCTCTGCCCGCACTTTGAAACGTTGTCCTATGCCTCGCCCTTTGCTGCCCCGGTTCCTAAAGTACTTCCTGCCCACCACCGCGCTAGTCGCTGTCTTTTTTTTCCAGCTTTACAAGCTTCAGTGCAGCCACCTTTTAAGTCAAATTGAAGCGGATAAAATTGCTAAGGTTGAGCGCACTGAGCTTCTTCTCAAGCATTTTCTGCAAACAATTACCACCGATATTCAGATTGGTGCCCTCATCCTTGCCAAAAGATTGACCCCTACAGCTACACGGGCTGAGCAACAGGAGCGCAGGCAAGAAATTGCCGCTTGGCTGAAGGCTAAAGAAGTCTATGATTGCGTATTTCTGCTGGACGCCAACGGCAAACTCACGTTGAGCTTTACTTTGACAAAAGGGGGAGTCGCAATTAAAGAAGGGGCAGCAGCAAACTCACAGCCACTACGGCGCTATTGGTCGGCAATTCAACAACTGCAGTCGGGAGAGATGTTTGTCTCTCCCTTTGAATTAGAAAGTGACCCCAACTCAACGATGGTTGAGGCCCAGCCCTTTCTCTACGTGGTTACGCCCCTGACAGGCGGTGGGTTTTTGATGGTGCGCTACAATGCCATAGCTCTCTTTCGAGAATTTCAACTGGTTTGTCGCAATCCTTACTTGGGCTGTCTGTTAACGGATCGAAGGGGGCACTGGCTAGTGGGGCACTTCCCCGGCCAAGAGTGGGTTGCTACTGACTCGCAGCGTCAGGCGTTTACCGTGGCCCAACAGTACCCTCGCCTCTGGACACAGATGCAGGCTTCACCGAGGGGGACTTGGCAAGACGAGCAAGGCATATTCGTTTACAATCAAATTTTTCCCTTTGGTGACAATCAGCGCTCCCTTGATCCAGAGAAGGGCACCTCCATTCTTGGCGGCAATTATCCCCTGTGGATTGTGGCGCACCTGCCTGCGGCTGCCATTGAAAGTAAGCTGGTCGCAGGGGTTTATTTCCCCCTCTTGGCAGAATTTTTGGGGGTATGGCTCACAAGTGGCATTGGGGTGTACCTGGGCGTGCGCTACCAACAGCGGCGACAGGGCTGGCAAGAGCAATTGCAAGCCAGTGAGGGGCGCTTTAGGCAAGTCAGCGAAATGGCACCGGTGGGCATTTTCACCTTGGATCAGGCAGGAAGACCTACGTTCTTAAACCAAACCATGTTGCAGCTTTTGGGAGTCAACAGCGCCCTTGAAGCCGAGCAACACTGGATTGAGCACCTCCACCCCCAGGATCGGGAGCGCGTTGTGACCGCTTGGCAGGAGTGTCAACAAAAGCGGCAGCTTTTTCAAGCCCAGTTTCGTGTCCTGTACGGGGATGGCCAGAGCCGCTGGATCAATAGTCGCGTTGTCCCTCTTCAGGATTTGGAGGGAAAAACCTATTTTTTGGGCACTTGGGAGGATGTGTCCGCCATTGTTACCCAGCAACAACTTTTGGAGGAAGCCCGCAAAGCCGCCGAGGATGCTAGCCGTGCCAAAAGTGAGTTTTTGGCAACCATGAGCCACGAGATTCGCACCCCCATGAATGCCATTATTGGCCTGACGGGATTGCTCTTGGACACCCCTTTAACGGAGCAGCAGCGGGAATTTGTGAATACGATCCGCATCAGCGGTGATGCCCTCTTGACGATTATCAATGACATTCTTGACTTCTCCAAAATTGAGGCAGGCAAGCTGGAGTTGGAGGCTTATCCCTTTAATCTCCACAGTTGCGTGGAGGAGGTTCTAGATCTTTTGTCAGGGCGAGCGCAAGAACAGGGAATTGAGTTAGCTAGCTACATTGACCTGAGTGTGCCGCGACAGGTGATTGGGGATATGGGGCGGCTGCGGCAGGTGCTGGTGAATTTGGTGGGCAATGCCATTAAATTTACGCCCCAAGGGCAGGTGACTCTCCACCTCAAGGCCAAGCCCCTGCAAAAGCAGGATTACTCGGACTTTATACCCACTTACTATGATGTGTTTTTTGCGGTTCAGGATACCGGCATTGGCATTGCTAGCGATCGCGTGGGCCGTCTTTTTCAGCCCTTTAGTCAGGCAGACGCCTCTGTGACTCGCCGCTATGGGGGCACCGGTTTAGGACTGGCGATCTGTCAGCGGCTGGTGGAGCGCATGCAGGGACAAATCTGGCTGGAAACAAAAACGAAGGAAGGCCCACTGACGGTGGGGGGGAACCCTCCTGAGGCGTATGAGTCACTGCCTATCGGCGAAAGTGGGTCGGTGTTTTACTTTCGGGTTCGCCTGCTTTTGAATCCAAACCGCATTAGTGATGCCGCTGTTTCCCTCTTTCAAGGGCGCAGCCTTTTAATTGTGGATGACAATCCCCTGAACCGCCAAATTCTCCAACTGCAAACCCAAAGCTGGCAGCTGCGATCGCTTGTGGCCGCAAGTGGCTCCGAGGCGCTGGCGCTGTTGAGTCGGGAACCCCTGCCGGATGTGGCTATCCTTGACCTCCAAATGCCACAGATGGACGGTGTGACACTGGCAGAGCGCCTACGTCAAGCCTATCCCCAGCTGCCCCTTATCCTGCTCACTTCAGTGGGCAATGATCTGACTCCCCAGCAGCGGCAACTGTTTCACAGTCTAGTCAGTAAGCCCGTCAAACCCTCCATCCTTTTTAATGTTCTCAGTGATGTCTTTGGCCATCAGTCACAAATTATCAAGCCGCAAGCTACTGCCCCCTCGCTAGAAAAAATGAAGGAGAGGTTACCGCCCCTGCGGATTTTAGTTGCTGAGGACAATAAGGTGAATCAAATGGTGGCCCTGCGCCTGCTGGAAAAGTTGGGGTACCGCGGCGATGTAGCTGCCAATGGTCTAGAGGTGTTGGAGGCAGTCCAGCGGCAACCCTACGATGTGATTCTGATGGATATGCAAATGCCGGAGATGGATGGAGTCACGGCCACGCGAGAGGTGATTGCCCTATTTCAAGGGCTAAAGCAACCCCGCCCGCGCATTATTGCCATGACGGCCAATGCCATGGAGAGCGATCGCCAGCTTTGCTTCGAGGCTGGCATGGATGATTATGTGAGCAAGCCCGTCCGCCTTGAGGAGTTGGTGCGCGCCTTACAACGCTGCCGCCCCTTAAGTCCCTCTGTATAGCCTCTGGAGGGGAGTCAGCAGGGAGAGAGAAGCCCCTGGCGAGACATTTAGCGATACACTAGAGACAATAGACTATTGTGTTGTTTATTCCAGTCAAAACTATACATTTATCTATTTATCTATGGTCACTCCTGAGCAACTGACGAAGCGAATTCAATCCAGCTTGCCTGATGCCTTTGTGCAGGTGCAAGATTTAACCGGCGGTGGCGATCACTATGAAGCCGTAGTGGTGTCTGCTGCCTTTGAGGGGAAGCGACTGGTACAACAGCACCAATTGGTCTATGACAGTCTGAAGGATTTGATGGCGACCAATGAACTCCATGCCCTTGCCCTCAAGACCTACACACCGCAGCAATGGGCACAACGCCAGTGATCTAATGCTGCAAGCATTGACTGAGCACTTACGAGAATTCATCCAGTCTTCTCGCGCTGCCAAAACACAGTTGTAAACGCAACGGCATTGCGCCAACCAATCAAGTATTTGAGCTTGTTGGTCAAGTCCTAGATAGATTCGATAGCTGTAGGCCAAGGTCAATATATGCACACCATAGCAGATTGATATCCCTGTATCCTGAGGCTGACCTTTTAGGTACAGCGCGGGACTTATAGACCCCCGAACCCCCAATAGTTAAAATTCAATATTAATCTGTTCCTTTCTTAGCTGTGAACTGCAGAGGTAGCACCAACCATGACACCCGAACTCCACGCCAAAATTGATAACCTTGTCAAAAGCAACAAAATCATCGTCTTTATGAAGGGCAGCAAACTCATGCCCCAATGCGGCTTTTCTAACAATGCAGTGCAGATTTTGAATGCCCTCGGCGTCCCCTATGAAACGGTGGATGTGCTTGAGGATTTTGAGATTCGCCAAGGGATTAAGGAGTATTCTAACTGGCCAACGATTCCCCAAGTGTTTATCAATGGCGAGTTCATTGGTGGCTCCGATATTCTGATTGAGCTGTATCAAAGCGGCGAATTGCAACAACTGGTTGAGGTGGCCTTAGCTTCATAGCTATTTTCTCGTATTCAGTAACGCTCAAAAATAAATCCCCCAGTGCTGGGGGATTTGCATCAGTTCAACCACCTTGACCGCTTGGCCTAGAGCGTGGCGGATTAGCCAAGGTTCACTTTGACGACGCGGTTTTTCTCTTCTTCTGCTTTCGGGAGGGTCAGGTGCAGGATACCGTCCTTGTATTCGGCTTTGACATCGGTATTTTGAATCCGCACTGGCAGAGGAATGACCCGTTGGAATTTACCGTAGCGGAATTCAGTGCGTTTGATGCCGTTGCTCTCGCTTTGGCTTTCGGATTTACGTTCGCCACTGACACAGACGGCGTCCGCCGTTACTTGAATATCTAAGTCTTTAGCATCTATGCCGGGCAGTTCAATTTTTAGAAGCAAGGCATCAGGGGTTTCTTCTAGTTCGGCTGCCGGCAGAAAGCTGATATTGTTGCGGCGTTCGGTCAAGGGAATCAATTCATCAAATAGACGGTTCATTTGGCGTTGTAGCTCATCGATTTCGCGGAACGGTTCCCAACGAACGAGTGCCATACGCTTATCCTCCTCATTTTATTTTCTCTAGGTTTCAGATTGCCCACGGGATGGTTTACAGAGAGAACAGCTCCAACAACTAACTTTGTTTTTGTTTGTTTTTGTCGTCCTTGGTATTGCTTGGGCTTATTCCCTCTGCCTACCTTCACTATAGAAGATGCAAGTCTTGATACAAGTGGGGTTTAACGATCTTTCCAAGTTCTTTTTTCCGAACCTGTATTATCTTAATGGGGAAATTAAGGAAACATTAAAAATTGTTGACCAAAGGGTTATCAACCTGCACTGCTTGCAGCACCGCTTGGGCATTGGCGATCGCCAAGGTCCCCCGCAGAAACCCAATATTTGCCCCCGCACACAGATAGCTCAAGGACTTCTGCCGACAGAAGTCTTTTAAGGCCTCAACGCTACGCAGTTGCCGCGGCCAGTGGAAGGTGGTGGCGCTTTTAATCGGAGCCAGTTCTCCCCGCGGTGTAGGCAGCAGATGGCGGCCGGTAAAGAGAACACCCCCTTGGCCATACCAATAGACACAGGCGCTGCCGGGGGAGTGGCCGGGAGTCCAGAGGATTTCAAGAGTTTCACCAAGGGCAAGATGGTGGTTAAAGGAGGTGACCCGCACTTGGGGCAGAAGATAGGCCTCCTGTGCCTGAATGATTACTTCGCAGTCAAAGGTGCGCTGTATCTCCCGCACGTGGGCGATCGCCCCCCGATGGGTAAGGATAAGGCGCTGAACACCCCCCTGTTCCCTGAGCCAATTTTGGCTGCTCTCTGTCCAAGGGGGGGAATCAATAAGGGTATTCCCCTCGTTTTCTACAATGAGATAAGCAGTGCCTCCTAGCGTCTCGCGGTTTGGTGGAAACCCATAAACCATGGGCAAGACAAGGCGGGGCGGTTTCTGTTGTTGAGCCACAGGGATTGCAGTCATGACATGGATTTCCCTTATTGTATTGGGTTTGATCTTGGTCTTTATTGTCCGCCAGAGTGCTGCCCGTGTCAGTCAAACCCCTTGGTGGCTCCTGTGGCTGGTGCTGATGTTGCCAGCGTTTTTTATTGGGGGTTGGCTGCTGCTTTTAGGAAATACTCCTGTGCCGTCGGGATGGTTGGTTCTTGTTTTTGTCACCAGTTCGGTGCTCTATCTTGTGCTTTTGCGCCGAGGCCAGCGCTCCTTACCGGCGGCACCACCCACACCCCCAGCGCCAACACTGACGGAAAATGGCAAGCTCCTCAATCAGGATGAAGAAACGCAGTTGCAGAGCTGTTTCCCTTGGGGCATGTATTACCTGCAACAAATTGAGTATCGTCCGCAGGCAGTGATCTGCCGAGGGCAAATGCGGGGGGATGCCAACCAAGTCTATGAAACGGTGGAGCGTAATATCGCCCAACACTTTGGCGATCGCTTTCTGGTCATGTTTCAAATGGGTTTGAGTAATAAGCCCTTTTTTGCCTTGATTCCCCGCGATCGCCTGCCCCAGCCCCAACAGCTTTTTCGTCCCGCTCTCAGCCTTGGCCTTCTCGCCCTAACATTTCTCACCACGACGGTTGCTGGACTGGCACTTGTGGCCCCTGATTTGACAGCAGCAGAACTGCGGCTCAATCCTAGTTTGCTTTGGCAAGGGTTGCCCTACAGCGTCAGTCTGCTCTTGATTTTGGGCATCCATGAACTGGGACACTTTGCCACTGCGTGGTATTACCGCGTCAAAGCAACGCTGCCCTACTTTATTCCCCTGCCCTTTGCCATGGGTACCCTAGGCGCCTTTATCCAGATGCGATCGCCCGTTCCTCATCGCCGTGCCCTTTTTGACATTGGGATAGCAGGCCCCTTGGCGGGGTTGCTGGTGACGCTGCCAATTCTAATTTGGGGGTTACAGCAGTCGGAGGTGGTGCAATTGCCCGCCAATCTTTCGCAGCAGCCCCTCAATCCTCAGGTGTTTAGTCCGCGCATTTCTCTGCTCTTTGCCCTCATTGCCAAAGCCATTTTTGGCGCTGCCCTCAAGGCAGACAGTGCGTTGCACCTCCATCCCATGGCCGTGGCCGGAGTGCTGGGCTTGGTGGTGACGGCCTTGAACTTGATGCCAGTGGGTCAACTGGATGGGGGTCACATTGTCCATGCCATGTATGGCCATCGGGCGGGGGCAATCATTGGCCAAGTCAGCCGTTTACTGGTGCTGATGCTTTCGTTTATTCAACCGTGGCTCTTTGTCTGGGCGTTGATCCTGTTCTTTATGCCCGCCTTTGATGAACCTGCCCTCAATGATGTCAGCGAGTTGGATAACTGGCGCGATGCCCTTGGCTTGATGGCCCTAGTGTTGCTGCTGCTGATTATTTTTCCAGTACCAACCCCCCTTGGGGATCTGCTACTACCGACACACCCAATGCCATAGGGGATGACGTTGCCCCTGCTGCCGAATGCGCAGGACTTGTTTTTCGAGGCGGTGCTGCCACTTGGGTGATCTGCCCCAGAAAATGTTGCGGGTCTGCCAGTAGAGAACACTCAGGGTCAGGCCAATGCACAGCGCCAAACCGATCGCTGGCAGCCGGTTGAAGAGAATGCCATAGCGCAACGCTGCCCACGTAAAATGCTCCCGCATCAGGCCAATTTCATAGCGGAAGCCCCAGAGACTCAAGGTACCCACAGTGAGCCAAAGAAAGAGCACCACCATCCAGCGCATGAGCACAGTCAGGCGATGCAGGCGCTCCACCTGCTGCCGAAATTCTGACTCAAGGCCTTGGGGTATTCGCGATCGCTCGTTCGCAGACATCTCTCTTCTCTATCGTATCTTTTTGCAGCTTTTTCACCATCCAATGTTAGTTTGCAAGGGGGTACCTTCTCAGGACACCACTGAACAAGAGAACTCAATTTTATTTTTGTGGCACACTGTTGGGAAACAATGCCAGTGAAGAGGAGCCTCCGATGCCAAGCGTGAGTCTGCTGCGGGCAACATCCTATGACCTTGACCGTCTCAGTGCCTCCCTTGAGGAACTGCTAGCGCCCTTGGGGGGAATGGCGGCGATGGTTAAACCGGGCGATCGCGTGCTGCTGAAGCCGAATTTACTCACCGGCGCACGGCCCAAACACGAATGCGTCACTCGCCCAGAAGTGGTTTATTGCGTTGCCAAAATGGTGCAGGCGGTGGGGGGACAACCCTTCTTAGGGGATGGACCTGCCTTTGGTTCGGCACTGGGGGTGGCCCGCAACAATGGCTATTTGCCCTTTATTCAGGAATTGAATCTGCCTGTCATTGAATTCCATGGCGATCGCTATGCCACCGACAATCCGGAATTTGCCCACCTGCGCCTGAGCAAAGAGGCGATGGCCGCCGATGTGGTCATTAACCTTCCCAAGGTCAAATCCCATGTGCAACTCACCCTCACCCTTGGCGTGAAGAATCTCTTTGGCTGTGTCCCCGGCAAAATGAAGGCATGGTGGCACATGGAAGCCGGCAAGGATGGCGATCGCTTTGGCCGCATGCTGGTGGAAACCGCGCGGGCGATCGCCCCCGATTTAACCATTGCGGATGGCATTATCGGCCATGAAGGCAACGGCCCCAGTGGCGGAACGCCGCGACCCCTGAATGTTTTGGGTGCCAGTCGTGATGTCTTTGCTCTCGATCGCGCCCTTGTGGCTATCCTGAATGTGGATCCTGAACGTATTCCCACCCAACGCGCGGCCACTGCCCTCGGCTACAACTACGAGCTGAGTGAGATTGAGTTTCCCCTCGCCCGCCCTGAAGACTTGGCTGTTTCTGATTGGCAACTGCCGCCGCAGATGATGCCCATTGACTTCGGTGCGCCGCGCGTCCTCAAATCCACCTTCAAACATCTCTATATTCGCTGGATCAAGGAACCCCTAACTGCCTATAGCCAAAAGGCTTAAGTTCCCACACGGAACAGCCTTTGATAAGCTAGGGGAATACCGTTGGAGAGAAGCGTCCTTGAGCTTTGACTACGATCTCGTAATTATCGGTGCCGGTGTGGGGGGACATGGGGCTGCTCTCCATGCCGTCAGTGTCGGTCTAAAAACAGCCATTGTCGAAGCCGCCGAAATGGGGGGCACCTGCGTCAATCGCGGCTGTATTCCCTCCAAGGCACTGCTAGCGGCAGCCGGGCGCGTCCGCGAATTGCGTCAAGCCAATCATTGGCAAGCCCTTGGCATTCAACTGGGGCAAGTCAGTATAGATCGCGCTGGGGTTGCTGCCCATGCCGCCAATTTGGTGCAAAAAATCCGCAGTGATCTCACCAATAGTCTCAAGCGGCTTGGTGTGGATACGCTCATTGGTCGAGGGAAAGTGGCGGGTTCCCAAAAAGTGAGCATCACCACCCCCAGCGGAGAAAAAATTGTTACCGCCAAGGACATTATCATTGCCACGGGGTCAGTGCCTTGGGTGCCCCCCGGTATTGAAGTGGATGGCAAAACTGTCTATACCAGTGACGACGCCATTAAGCTGGATTGGTTACCCCAGTGGGTGGCCATTATTGGCAGTGGCTACATTGGCCTAGAATTTGCCGATATTTACACTGCCCTTGGCAGCGAAGTGACCATGATTGAAGCGCTGGATCAACTCATGCCCACCTTTGATCCAGATATCGCCAAACAGGCACAGCGCGTCTTGATTGCCCCTCGCGACATTGAAACCTACAGCGGTACACTTGCCCAGCGGGTAATTCCCGGTAGCCCAGTCGTCATTGAATTAGCGGATGCCAAAACCAAAGAAGTGGTGGATGTCCTAGAGGTGGATGCCTGCCTTGTGGCCACGGGGCGTATTCCCGCCACGCAAGATATTGGCCTAGAGAGTGTGGGCGTGACAACTGATAAGCGCGGCTTTATTCCCGTGGATGACTATCTGGCGGTTACCAAAGACGGTGAACCCATTCCCCATCTGTGGGCGATCGGTGACGCCACAGGGAAAATGATGCTGGCCCATGCCGCCTCGGCGCAGGGCATTGCAGTGGTGGAAACCATTGTCGGGCGGCCTCGCCAAGTGGATTATCGCAGTATTCCTGCAGCGGCCTTTACCCATCCGGAAATCAGCTTTGTCGGCTTGACGGAACCCCAAGCCCGTGAGCTAGGGGAAAAGGAAGGCTTTGAGGTGCAGGTGGTGCGCACCTACTTCAAGGGTAACTCGAAGGCATTGGCGGAAACGGAAACCGATGGCCTAGCCAAGGTGATCTTCCGTGCGGATACAGGCGAGCTACTGGGGGCGCATATCTTTGGTCTCCATGCTTCGGATTTAATTCAAGAGGCGGCCAATGCCATTCGCGATCGCCAGACGGTGAGCCACTTGGCCTTTAATGTCCATACCCATCCCACCCTCTCTGAGGTGCTTGACGAGGCCTTCAAGCGTGCCCATGAGATGGTGACCCACCGCTGAACTTGCTACGATAAAGTTTGGAGTCTTTCAGGAGTGGGTGATGACACAGGCCACACAACCTGCCAAGGGAATCGTGATGACCGAAGCTGCCCTCAAGCACGTGCTCGAACTGCGTGACAAGCACGGCAAAGACCTATGTTTGCGGGTAGGTGTGAAAGGGGGTGGCTGCTCGGGAATGTCCTACACGATGGACTTTGAAGACCCCGCCAATATCCGTCCCGATGATGAAGTTTATGACTACGATGGCTTCAAGGTGGTCTCCGATCCCAAGAGTATGCTCTATATCTATGGCTTGGTGCTTGACTACAGCGACGCTCTGATCGGTGGCGGCTTCAAGTTCATCAATCCCAATGCCACCCAAACCTGTGGTTGTGGTGCTTCGTTTTCTGCCTAAGGAGTCCTGCCCTTGACAACATCTCAGCCGGTAAGCGACGTTGAACGCCAATTTAAGGCGGCGATCGCCCGCTACAAAGAAGGGGCAACTGCCTCAGAACTCATCCCCACCTTCAAAGAGATTTGCCAGCGTGCGCAAAAAAGTAGCGCCGCTTGGACCTGCTTGGCGTGGCTCTATCTTCTCGATGACAAGCCCCAGTCCGCCCTAAAGGCGGCTCAAAAAGCGGTCAAACTGAATCCTGAAGACCCCCAAGCCCGCATTAACCTTGCAGTGGCGATGCTCGAAACAGGCCAAAAAGGGGTTCGTCCCCACATTGAACTGGCGCAAACCGTTGTTGCCGCTGTGGCGGAGCTGCGCCAAGAGGTGATGGAAAACTTTGCCGACGGTCTGAAGCGCAAGCCCGATTGGGAGAGCCTTGCCCGCGTCAAACAGTGGGTACTGGGGAGTTAACTATGGCACGGTTGCGGGAAGCGATCAATTGGCTCCTAGTGGCGGATACCTTCTTTGTCCTTGCGAGTTTTGGCTGGTTTGTGGTTGCCCTTGTGGGGCGCTCCTTGGAGATACCCCTTGGCTTTGATCTCTGGATCAGCCTCTGGGAACCCCTCTTCATGCCAGCCATTGGTGTATTGATGGCAGCCGCACTGATTAATGGTGCCCTCAGCTATGTGCAAAACCGCTGGCTGCTGCGCTCTGTGGGCAGTGACTTGCGATCGCGAGACTAATTCCTAAACTTGCTCTGCTTCCACATCTACGGTCGTAGTGAGGTTGGGCGATCGCCGGCTTTTCACCCGCTCCACCAGCAATTGTGTTAGCTCACTGGCAAGGATCACCATGACCGTGACATCATCCAACTGACCAAGGATCGGCACCAGATCCGGTGAAATATCCAAAGGACTGAGCAGATAAATCAAGCTCGCGGCAATAATCAACCAGCGATACTTGGGATGCCGCAACAGATTCCGATACCAGTTGTAGAAGCTGCTCATGGAGTATCAACCTTAAACCCTGCTCCCATTCTGGCATGGGGACTCAATCGCCCTAGGTGGGGAAAACCGTCCGCGGCTAATCTGTGACTAATCAAAGTAAAAGAGCGTCACCACCTTATGCTGTTCTTCCGCCAGTTCACAGGTTTGCAGCAGTGTGTGGCTGTCGTGGAAAGCAAAGCAAATCAGTTGCTGGCAGCGGGAAACAATTTCCTGATTGCACAGGGAGCTGGCCTCTGCGAGGGGGAGGTGATCGTTTTCGGGTTTTTCCACCAAGTGCATCACCTTATCCAGTTGTTGGCGGGACTCGCGGGGCTGACGCTCGAGACTCTGGGGCAAGATTACCGTCAGCAAATTGGGATCTGCTCGCATGGCTCCCCGAATCGCCGCCGCATTGGTTCCAACGGCACCTGAGGTCATCAAGCGGTTACCGGCCAGCACAAGGGCATAGCTCATCATTTCAATGAGATGCTGATGGGTAATCGGGACATGACGCGAGCCAAGAAGCGCAATCCGCTTGGGACCAGAGTCCTGGATTGTTGCTAATTCTTGCAAAAACTCATCAATTTGGGGAGAGTCAATACCCGGAAGATTAGTCGCCTGCGTCAAGAGAGTGTCTCATGTGCTACGGAACGACGCCATTTTAGCATTTTGCCCTTGAATTTATGTAGATCAGGTTACCAACTACCTAAGTTACCTCCCCAAGGAAGGTCCACCCCCATCATTACTGCGGCTCACGTAACCCTCATCAGGCACAGCCCAAGTGACATCCTCGCGACGCTCACCCTAGCAGGTAGAGCGCGGGCTTCCCTTCCCTGCGGTGGGGCTTTCCTGCTTCATTGGGGCTTCCAAGCAACCTTCCTCTCCAGGCAGTACCACCGATCTTCTAACAGATTTATATCTTCTGTTAAAACCGATAGATAGCATGTGACCCCCTTGATCGACGCAGGGAGTCCATGTATCGCTCCCCAAACCCCTCAAAAGTTAAAGATTATTCTTTCTGACAGATGATTAAGGCAGAAACTTATCTTAGAGCACTAGAAAAATTGACAGGGTTGGCAGATCGCCTGTGCCAATAGTTGCCGATACTCGCGATCGCTGACAACATATGCCCCAAAGCGCTCAAGATGGGGATTTTGCAGTTGGGCATCAAAGAGCAGAAAGCCGCGACGCCGCAGATGCTCCACCAGTTTCACCATCGCCACCTTCGAGCCATCGGGGATGCGATAGAACATGGACTCACCAATAAATGCGCCACCAATAACAATACCGAGAATCCCCCCTGCGAGTTCATCGCCCTGCCACGTTTCAAAACTCACCGCCCAACCCGTGGCGTAAAGCAGATGGTACACCTCCTTGAGACGGGGCGTTATCCACGTACTGGGGCGATCGGCACACCCCTCAACCAGGGCAGCAAAGTCGCGGTTAATCGCCACTTGAAAGCGATTTTGATTGAGTACCCGCCGCAAAGATTTCGGGTAGCGAAACCGCTCATCAAGGGGAATCAATGCCCGCTGGCGGCTGGTGTACCAGCTCAGGCGATCGCCCTCCCCCATGAGAAAGTAGCCTTTGGCGTAGCCGCTATTAATAAAGGTATCCCGTACCCACTCAACCTCAGAAATCTCCATGCTGATAATCTGAACAATAGACACTTCGCATTGACTCTAGTGTTGCCTATGCTACTGTCATCCTCGGCTGTCATGACAACCATTTGCCGTTACTGGCGCTGGTGTGTAGCACTGCTATTGGCACTCCTGTGGATTCTGCTGACCCCCATGGGAGCGATCGCCGAAGATTACACAAAAGAAGCCCTGATCAATATGGATTTTTCCGGGCGGGATCTGCGGGGGTCGGAATTCACAAAAGCCAACCTTTTCCACAGTAACCTCAGCCACACCAATCTGCAGGGGGTGAGCTTCTTTGGCGCCAATATGGAAACGGCTAACCTTGAAGGTGCCGATTTACGCTACGCCACATTGGACACGGCACGGCTGACCAAGGCCAATCTCACCAATGCCATCCTTGAAGGTGCCTTTGCCTTTAATACCAACTTTGACGACGCCATTATCACCGGCGCCGACTTTACGGATGTCGAACTGCGGGAAGACGCCCAACGCAAGCTCTGCAAGGTTGCCAGTGGCACCAATCCTGTGACGGGACGCAAGACGTGGGAGACGCTCCACTGTGAAGACTTTGCGTCCTAATCTGTCTTCATTGGCTCAGGGGAAGGATGATCCCCAAAGGGTACGCTTTGCGATCGCCCATGGCGGGAATTCTGATAAAGTATTACAAAAGTTAAGATTTATGACTAGAGTTTTTCATGAACGTTTTTATTGTTGGCGGTACAGGTACCTTAGGGCGGCAAATTGTGCGCCGTGCGCTCGATGAAGGGTATCATGTCTACTGTTTTGTCCGCAGTCCAGCCAAGGCAAGTTTTTTGCGGGAATGGGGCGCCACCATTCTTCAGGGAAACCTCTGTGCTGCCGACAGTATTCTTGAGGCATTGCAGTACGCCAAAGCCTCGGTGGTCATTGATGCCTCCGCCACTCGCCCCACCGATACCCTAACCATCGAAGCAGTGGATTGGCAAGGCAAAGTCAACTTGATTCAGGCTGCCCAAGCTGCTGATATTGAACACCTGATCTTTTTCTCGATTATGGGAGCACAGGACTATCCCCATGTGCCCCTGATGCAAATTAAACACTGTACTGAAGACTTCTTGCGTGAATCAGGACTAAACTACACGATCCTGCGTCCCTGTGGCTTCTTTCAGGGCTTAATTGGCCAATATGCGATCCCGATTCTCGAAAATCAATCCATTTGGGTTTTGGGAGAGTCCACCGCCATTGCCTACATGGATACCCAGGATGTGGCTAAATTTGCCGTGCGTGCCATTGACCGACCCGCCACCTACGGCAAAACCTTTGACCTCGCGGGCACCCGTGCTTGGACAGCGGATGAAATTATTAAGCTATGTGAAAATCTCTCAGGACAGGAGGCGAAAATTACCCGCCTGCCCATTGGGGTTTTACGAGCGGCACGGCAAGTCACCCAGTGGTTTCAGTGGACATGGAACATTAGCGATCGCCTAGCCTTTACGGAAGTGATTGCCAGTGGTCGTGTCTTTGATGCCCCGATGGAAGAGGTCTATCGCACCTTTGACCTTGATCCTAGCGAAACTCTCACCCTTGAAGCCTACTTGCAGGACTATTTCACCCGAATTCTGCGTAAACTCAAAGAATTGGACTACGAAAAAGCCAAACAAAAAAAATCTGGACGCAAAAAACGCAGTCCCTTTAAGTCCACCCCCTAGGAGTTGCTGTGAAGGCGGGGATCATCTACAACGAAGGCAAACCCCTCGCGGTCGAATTGGCCCATCATGTCCGCCAAATGTTAGAACTTCAGGGCTGGGAAGTACACATGGCCACGGGGATGGGTGGCATTCTTGGCTATTCTCGTCCCGATAGTCCCGTCTGCCATACCCCCATTGATCAACTGGTGCCCCCCGGCTTTGATGCTTCAATGGCCTTTGCGGTTGTGCTCGGCGGCGATGGTACCGTGCTTTCTGCCTTTCGCCAGTTGGCTCCCTGTGAGATTCCCCTGCTCACCATCAACACCGGGCACTTGGGTTTTCTTACCGAGGGCTATGTGGCTGATCTGGAACCTGCCCTTGATCAAGTCCTGCGCGGGGACTACACGATTGAAGATCGCACGATGCTCACGGTGCAAGTCCTGCGAGATCAAACCGTCATTTGGGAAGCCCTCTCCCTCAATGAAATGGTGATCCATAAAGAACCCCTCACGGGAATGTGTCATTTTGAAGTGGATGTGGGTGCCCATGCCCGTGTTGATATTGCTGCTGATGGTCTCATTCTTTCCACCCCCACCGGTTCGACCGCCTATGCCCTCTCTGCGGGCGGTCCAGTCATTACCCCTGGTGTGGCGGCTTTGCAATTGGTGCCCATTTGTCCCCACTCCTTGGCTTCCCGTGCTCTGGTCTTTGCCAACAGTGAACCCGTGTGGATCTATCCAGCGAACCCCTTCAAGCATCTGATTCTGGTAGTAGATGGCAATGCGGGCTGCTACATTCAGCCAGAGGATCAAGTCTTTGTGCAGAAAGCTCCCTACCGTGCCCGCTTCATTCGCCTGCGTGCTCCAGAATTCTTCCATGTATTGCAACAAAAATTGGGCTGGGGACTCCCCCATGTCGCCAAGCCCCGCCCTAAGAACCCTCCCAATTCCTAGGACAATACGACCTCAACCCAACAGCCAATGACCTCAGCAGCGGAACGAATTCAGCAACTGCGACATCTACTTCAGCGGGCAAGCTACGCCTACTATGTCCTTGATCAGCCCATCATGGAAGATGAGGTCTATGACCAACTCTATCGCGAACTCCAGGCACTAGAAGCCGCTCATCCTGAGTACATCACCCCCGACAGTCCCACGCAGCGGGTGGGGGAAGCTCCCGCCAGCCAGTTTGAGAGTGTCCGCCATCGCATTCCCCTCTACAGCCTTGAAAATGCCTTCACCTTTGCCGATATGGTGGCATGGCAGGAACGCTGGCAGCGCTATTGGCGTAACCTACAGCAAGGGGAACCCCTCCCCCCCACGGAATACCTCTGTGAACTGAAAATGGACGGCGTGGCCCTAGCTCTCACCTACGAGAACGGTTTACTGGTGCGGGGGGCGACGCGCGGCGATGGCCAACGCGGTGAGGACATTACTAACAATGTGCGTACAATTCGCACGATTCCCCTGCGGCTAGCTGTAGAGCATCCTCCCCCTGTGGTTGAAGTGCGGGGCGAAGCCTTTTTGCCCTTGGCGCGATTTCATCAACTCAACCAAGAACGTCAAGCCCAAGGGGAGACGCCCTTTGCCAATCCCCGCAATGCCGCAGCGGGTACCCTGCGTCAATTGGATCCCCGCATTGTTGCTCAACGCCAACTGGACTTCTTTGCCTATGCGCTGCACTTACCAGAAGGGGGCATTGTTCCCCTCGGTGAGGGTCAGGCGGCTGAACCTCAATCGCAGCGGCAAGTCCTCAATGCCCTGCAACGCCTTGGCTTTCGCGTCAATCCCCACAATGCCGACTGCCCTGATCTCGAAGCGGTGAAAGCCTACTACGACCACTGGCAAACGGCGCGTCACCAGCTTCCCTATCTCACCGATGGCATTGTGGTCAAGATCAACGATTTAACGCTGCAACAGACCCTTGGGTTTACGCAAAAATTTCCCCGCGGTTGTATTGCCTGGAAGTATGAGCCGGAGCAGGCGATTACGCAAGTGGTGGCAATTACGGTGCAGGTGGGACGCACTGGAGTGCTCACCCCCGTGGCGGAACTGGTGCCGGTGCAATTAGCGGGTACGACAGTGTCGCGGGCAACGCTACACAATGCAGACTATATTGCCCAACTGGATTTGCACATGGGCGATAAGGTGGTGATCCACAAGGCCGGCGAAATCATTCCAGAGATTGTGCGCGTCTTTCGCGAATTGCGCCCAGCCACGGCTCGCCCCTTTACCATGCCGACCACTTGCCCAGAATGTCATCAGCCGGTGGTGCGTGCCGCTAACGAAGCGGTGAGTCGCTGTGTCAATCCCCACTGTCCGGCGATCGTGCGTGGCCAGATTCTCCACTGGGCAAGTCGGGATGCTCTGGATATTCAAGGTTTAGGAGAAAAGCTGGTTCAGCAATTGGTGGCCAAGGAATTGGTGCGCACGCCAGCGGATCTCTATCGCCTTAAAGCAGACCACCTCTTGAGTCTTGAACGCATGGGTCAAAAGTCAGCAGATAAGCTGTTGCAAGCCATTGCGGACTCGAAAAACCAACCCTGGCCACAGGTGCTCTATGGTCTTGGCATCCGCCATGTGGGGGGTGTCAATGCCCAAGCACTTGCCCGTCACTTCAAGTCGGTGGAAGAACTCACCGCTGCCAGCGTTGCCGATCTGTGCGCTGTCCCAGGGATTGGGGAGGAAATTGCCCAAGCCGTTCACGAGTGGTTCCAAGACCCAGCGCACCAAGCCCTCATTGCGGATCTCAAAGCTTTGGGGCTACACCTTGCAGCAGAACTTCCCCCTGCGTCAGCGGTCAGACAATCCCTTGCGGGCAAACGCTTTGTGATTACAGGCACCCTGCCCAGTCTCAGCCGCGAAGCGGCCAAAACGCTGATCCAACAGCATGGCGGTCAAGTGAGTGAGAGTGTCAGTCGGCAAACGGATTATCTGGTGGCGGGTGAGAAACCAGGGAGTAAATTGCGGCGTGCTCAGGAATTGGGCATTCCTTGCATTAATGAAACGGAGCTTATAGAAATGTGTCGTTAAACTAAGGAGTGGCGGCAGGGTAGCGGCACAACTCTTAGAAATCCTTTACCTTAAAGGTATAGTGTAGTCGTTGCCGCTCAGGGTAAAAGCGCCAGAAAAGGAGAGTTGCCAGCCTATGGTTTCTGCTGCACAAGCTCAGTCAAAGGGGAGTCCCGATGCCACGGCTTTGGCTCAAAGCTACCGACACCGGCTACACCAAGTCCATCCAAGGCGCACGAATCACTATAGCCTGCGGGACTATCTCCAATTTGATAACCAACGCGGAGACATTACAGACTGGTACAATCAGCGGGTAACCCTCGTAACAGAAGACTTTGTCATCGGTTTAGTAGAAGGGCTGGAAGAAGAAGTGGGTCCAGCTTCTGCTCTCGTCATGTACAGAATTGGTGAAGAGTGGGGCAAGCGGGATGCAGTGGTCTTCAAGCAACACTTTGAGCAGGAGTACCAGCGCGAGCTACGCAAGAGTGCTTTGACATTTCTCCTTGAGGCGTGGTGGTGGCCCTTTACAACCTTAGGCTGGGGCAACTGGGAAGTGGATCTCACAGAGCAAAAGAATGGTTTTATGTTCATCAATATCTTTGACTCCGTGGTGGCACGCACCTTGGGGGATGTGGGTAAGCCAGTCTGCTACATCTACGCGGGTCTTTTTGCGGGTTTCTTTACGGGTTTAATTCAAAAACCCTTGGCTTGTATTGAGTTACAGTGCTATGCCATGGGGGAAACCTACTGCAAGTTTCTCGTCGGTAAACAGGATCGCATTGATGCGGCTGCCTTCTGGCAAAACGAGGGTGCCACAGCGCGGGATATTGAAAAACGCCTGCGCCAAGGGGAGTTGGTGAAACGATAAGCCACAGGTGAGTGTGTTCATTTACTTTCTAGGGAGGGTTGCCCTATGTTCCGTCAGTTGAATCACTTAACCGTTGTTGCCGATGGTCGCTATGCTCGTCCTGAGGAATTAAACTTTTTGCGGGACTATCTGGCCTCGGTAGAGACGCGCATTAGTGCTTATGAGAAAATCCGCGCTGAAGCGGAAATGATGGCGGATAACATTCAAGCCCTGCAAAAGGCAGAAAATCCCCGCTGTTTTCATTTCATCAATGGCGATCGCTCGGAAATCTGCCGTCGTGACTTGGTGGATACCATTCGCCTATGTGCCTCGGCAATGCTCTTTTCTGAGCTAGATTTGCTGCGGGATAACTTCCTGCTGTGGTATCGCACCATTGTCAAATCCTTTAACTATGAGGCATCCTCCTCCTCCACCTATGGCAAGTACCTGCCGAACATGATGCAGCAACTGCTCACCCTCGAAGAACAGCAGGTGATGCAGCCGGTTCTTGCCCTCGGCAACTCGATTTTGTCAGAATAGAGTTGTGGTAGGGTAGGACTTATGCTGCGTCAGCTAGAAAAACTCAGTCTTGAAGCCGATGGTCGCTATGCCAGCGCCAAGGAACTAGAATTTTTCAAAAATTATCTAGCGGCAGCGGAGCAGCGCATTAGTGCCTACGAAAAAATCCGCGATGCTGAAGAGAAAATCCTTGATCAGGTGGAGCAGCAACTGCGCGCCAAAAGTCCCCACATTTTCCGCAAGGGCAATCAGGATTATTCGGCGGTGTGTCGGCGCGATCGCAAGCATGTGCTACGCCTAGCGGCAGCCGCGATGTTATTTGCGGATTTGGATGCCCTGCGGGAGGGCTTCTTGCTGTGGTACCGCACGATCATTAAGGCCTTCAGGGACGAGAAGGTGGCGCAAGTGACGTACCAAGTCCTACCCCAAGCAGTCAATCAAGTGCTATCAGGCGAGGAAGCACCGTTAATGCAGCCTGTGATGGCACTGACGCAGTCCATCCTAGGGGAATAGACTAGTTCAACTGAGCAGTGTGGCAAAAATGCGCTAGCCTAGAAGCACCGATTGCATGGGGAAATTGAATTTATCCCTCCTGCGATCGCCTTTGGCGTACCACTGGTATTCGCCGCTATAGTATTACTAAGATTCATTGGGATACACAAAGGCATGACCATATCGGCGCAATTGCTGCAACGGGCAGATTTGATCGGTACACAGGTAATTACCCGTGATACTGGTCGGAAGTTAGGCGTCATTAATCAGGTTTGGGTCGATATTGACCAGCGGCAAGTGGTGGCCTTGGGGGTACGCAATACCCTCTTTACCGGCGAGCAACGCTACATTCTTCTCGACAGTATTCGCCAAATTGGCGATGTCATTCTCGTTGAGCATGATGATGATGTCACTGAGGCTCTCAATACCTACAACTACAGCACGCTGATTGATAGTGAAATAGTCACCGAAACCGGCGAAGTGCTGGGTAGGGTACGGGGCTTCAAGTTTGATCCCGAAACGGGCGACATTACAGATTTGATTTTGGCTTCCATTGGCTTGCCTTGGATTCCGGCTCAACTGATTAGCACCTACGAGTTGCCCATTGAGGAAATTGTCAGCACGGGGCCTGATCGCATTATTGTCTTTGAAGGGGCAGAAACCCGCCTGCGGCAATTAACAGTGGGTCTCTTAGAACGGGTCGGCTTGGGGGCACCCCCTTGGGAAAGCGACGAGGACGAGTACTATCAACCCATTACACCGAGCAGTAATCAATTGCCCTCTGGGACGCGATCGCCCGTCTATCCCCCCCAACGCAGCCGCAGTGATTACGAAGCCGATTGGGAAACCGCTCCCCGTCGTCGTCGCCAACCCGAGTATGTGGAGTATGAGGAGGAGGAGTATGAGTACGAAGAGCGTCCCCGCTCGCGTCAAGTCAAACCCCCTGCTCAAGCCATGCCCATAGAACTGCCGGAATCGGAACCTACGGCCGATCCTTGGGAAGAACCACAACCCATTCGCCTTGAGCAGCGGCAAAAGCAAGAGGAATACGATCACGAATAGTCTGGAATAGTTTACGATGGCCTATACCCCACTGGCCACGGTACTTCAGCAATGGCAGCAGGCTCCGGAGTGGCAGCAGCCGCAGCAGTTCTTGCGTCTCTTGGAGCATTGGCCAAAGCTGGTGGGGGCAATTGTAGCAGAGCACACTGTGCCGTTGGAACTGACAGGTCAAGGGGTTTTGCTAGTGGCCGTTGCCAGTAGTAGTTGGGCACATCATCTGATGTTCTCGCGATCGCCCCTGATGGCTAAAATTCAGCAGACCCTAGGCATTCCTCTCAGTGATATTCGCTTTTCCCATCGGGATTGGCGCTCCCAACGCTCGGCGATCGCGCCCCATGACCCTTTGCCGAAAGTGGGTGATCTGCCCAAAGTCCCTCCTGCAGCCACTCCCCAAGAGGCCTTTCAAAGATGGCAAGCCCAAGTGCGCCAGCGATCGCGGGACTATCCCCTCTGCCCCCGCTGTCAGTGCCCTACGCCAATCAAGGAGTTGGAGCGCTGGGGAGTCTGTGGGCTGTGTTCTACGCGAGCCGTCTAGATACCAGAGCCGTTGAGAAACTCTTCAATGGGGCGATCGCTGAGGCGGCAGGCTTCGCCTTGGGAGAGTTGAGGATCTCCTTGAACAAGAACAGGTACTTTTTCCTGCTGTTGCAGCGCTTGCACTTGTTTTTCTAGAAGTTCAATGCGATCCAAGAGATAGCGAATTGCTTCGGCCTCAGAGTCAGGGAGTTGACCATGTTCCAAGGGAGCAATTTTGGCGCCAGCACGATAGACAATCCGCCCGGGAATCCCCACCACCGTGCAATCTGAGGGCACATCTCGTAAGACCACAGACCCTGCGCCAATGCGGACATTGTCACCAATCGTCAGATTGCCTAACACTTTTGCGCCAGCGCCCACAACCACATTTTCACCGAGGGTGGGGTGGCGCTTTCCTGTTTCCTTGCCCGTACCGCCGAGGGTCACCCCCTGATAGATCAAGCAGTAATCCCCAACAATGGCCGTCTCACCAATGACGACTCCCATGCCGTGATCAATGAAAACGCCCTTGCCAATCGTGGCACCGGGGTGAATTTCAATTCCCGTCAGCAGGCGGGCAATGTGGGAAATAAAGCGGGGAATAAAGGGAACGCGCCGCCGCCAAAGCCAGTGGCTCAAGCGATGCAGAAGGAGGGCTTGAAAGCCGGGATAGCAAAAAATGACCTCTAACCAGTTGCGGGCAGCGGGATCCCGCTCAAAGATAATTTGGAAATCTGCTTTGAGGGTGCTGAGCACACGCGGCTCCTTGGCAGTGATGCAACCTAAACTGCAGTTTTGATCTTAGCGGATGAGACCTCAGGAAGCCACTAGGGGTGGGAGCTGGGCGCGGCGACGGCGCTGGAGGCCATATTCAAGGGCTTCGGCAACCGCTTGGTAAGAGGCTTCAATGATGTTGGCCGAGACCCCCACTGTGGTCCAGCGATCGCGCCCATTACTGGATTCCACCAGTACCCGTGTTTTCGCCGCCGTGCCGGCATGGCCATCTAAAATCCGCACCTTGTAGTCCGTCAGGTGAAACTCGGCAATCTCTGGATAGAAAGACATTAAGGCCTTACGCAGCGCCTGATCCAAGGCAGAGACGGGGCCATTGCCCTCCGCCGCCGTGAGCATCTCCTCACCATTCACTTCCACTTTGACCGTGGCCAGAGACTGGCTGCGAATCGTGGCCTCCAGTTGGCGTGAATCCGTGCGGCAAAAAACATCAAAGCCCTTGAGGGTAAAGGGTCGCTGGCGTTGTCCTAGGATCTCCTGAATCAGCAGTTCAAAGCTGGCCTCTGCCGCTTCAAATTGATAGCCTTCGCTTTCGAGATGCTTAATCCGCTCCAAAATTGTTCGACTCAGGGGATGCTGTCGATCCAACGCAAAGCCAAGTTCACTGGTTTTCGCCAAAATATTGCTGATGCCCGCCTGCTCAGAAATAATAATCCGCCGTTGATTGCCCACCAAATGCGGCTCAATATGCTCATAGGTACGAGGGTTGCGCTGCACAGCACTGACATGGATGCCCCCCTTATGGGCAAAGGCGGATAGACCCACATAGGGCGCGTGATCATCGGGGGCAAGGTTGACAATTTCACTCACATGGCGGCTGACTTCCGTTAGTGTCGCTAACTGCTCTGGGGTGACACAGTCATAGCCGAGTTTCAATTGCAGATTGGGAATCAGCGTACACAGATTGGCATTGCCGCAGCGCTCGCCATAGCCATTGATGGTTCCCTGCACCATCCGCACACCGCTTTGCACCGCTGCCAGAGCATTGGCCACTGCCGTCCCCGCATCATTGTGGGTGTGGATCCCTAGGCAATCAAGGCCGCCAAAGTGCGCCATCACCTCTTTCACTACCGCCTGAATTTGATGGGGTAAGCAACCGCCATTGGTATCGCACAAAACCAGCCATTCTGCTCCAGCCGCCAACGCCGTTTCAAGGGTTTGGAGGGCATACTCTGGATTGGCAAGGTAGCCATCAAACCAATGCTCAGCATCGTAAATCACCCGCCGTCCTTGAGATTTGAGGAACTCAATGGAGTCGGCAATCATGGCGCAGTTTTCCGCCAATGTGGTCTTCAGACCCTCTATGACATGGAGATCCCAAGATTTACCGAAGAGGGTCACCCAGCGAGTACCGGCGGCTAGGATCGGCTCAAACATTGGCTCTTCTGCGGCCTTACGGCCAGGGCGGCGCGTGGCACAAAAGGCAACAATTTCTGCCTGTTGGAGGGGTGTCTCCTGCAACTGCCAAAAAAACTGTACATCCTTGGGATTGGCCCCTGGCCACCCTCCCTCAATAAAGGGAATCCCTAGGCGATCCAGTTGGCGGGCAATCCGCAGTTTATCTTCAAGGGAGAGGGAGAGACCTTCCCGCTGGGCGCCATCGCGGAGGGTGGTATCGTATAGCCAAATTTTCACCGTGCTGACTCTCCCTTGGGACACTCGTAGTCATTGGCGTAGGCTTGCAGTAGAGAGCTGACTTGGGTAAAGACCTCTTTGCCGGAGGTTTTGCCAATGGCCGATCGCTCTGGATGAAATTGTGGCCGCGCCATGCTGTGGTTAATGGCCTCTTGCACTTGGGCACGGATTAAATCCATGAGTTCCTCTTCAGCCCGCTGGCGTTGGTACTGCGCCCCCTCTTCGGTTGTGGCATAGAGTGGGGGGAGGCGGTTGAGGGCATAAGCAGCAATATCTCCCAAATCAAGTGCGCACTCTTGCTCCGCTTCAATGGCAGCGATACGGGTAATTGCCTCGGTAAGCACCAGTTCTTCCATGACGTTAATAAATTGTTTGCGGGGGACAGCCACCACTTGCCCCGTCAACAGGGCACCCATGAGACGATCCAACGCCATGTAGTCTTCCACGGAGAGTTCTGTGGCTTTGTCGCAAATGCGTCCTACTTCTGCTTCTTGTGTTGGCGTTAGATAGCCATTGCGCAGGGCTTGTTCAACAATCTCTTGAATCCCCATAGATGTTTCCGCTGTAATTGGTGTAGGGGCACTCCCCCACTCAAACTTTAGTATATGAGAATATATGAGTTTAGTATATGCTGAGGAACTGCCAAGGATAGGGACGGTCTTGGATTGGATGTAGCCCGTATTTTAGAAAAAGGTGGCAACGATAAGATAACGACAAGAACTTTTGCAAAGAACTGCCAAATCCTATGTAGCCTTCATACCTGTATAGCCAAGTTGTAAAATTGTCGTAGGAAATAATTAAAGGTTAGCATTCGCCTACATCTTTCTCATTTCTTCTCCTTTTGCAGCCTATGGTTGTTTGGTTGTTATCTTTTTTACATACGGTAGAGCCATTACTAGTACCAATTTGTTTCTGTTTTGCTTGGCTGCTGCTGGTAATCATGGCGTGGAATGTGTGGCAATTCACAGAGGAGGGGTTGGCGATCGCCCGCCGCTTACATCAAATTCCTTGTTCGCGCTGTCGTTTCTTTTCCGGAGACTATCGCCTCAAGTGTTCACTACATCCCGACTGGGCAGCGACTGAAGCCGCCATTCAATGTCCCGACTATCATTTTGAATGAAGTACCGAGAGACCGAATTTATTCCTACAGGGAGTTGCAAGAGGGATCACCTTGCTATCACAGTATCCACAATTGGTCATCTCCACAGAGGCCAGCACCTATATTGTCCCTCTTCCCGAAAGCAGTTCATGGGTGATTGGTCGGGGCAAAGACTGCACAATTGTTTTGGCGGATCGCTGGGCATCCCGTCGCCATGCTATGATCCAGCGTCTGAATAATGATGATTATTATCTCATTGATTTGGGGAGTCGCAATGGCTGTGTGCTGAATGGTCAAATGATTCAGGTGCCAACGCTTCTCAAAACCGGCGATCGCTTTATTATCGGCAAAACAACCCTTGAATTTCGCAGCGATAAGGCGGTTTCCACGACACCGTCGGCGACGCCTAGGACCCTGCAGCCCACTGTTCTCCTCATTCAACCCCCCGGCATTCAGGTACAAATTTGGCAAGAACTGCTGCGCAGTCAAGGGCTAGAAGTTATTGTAGAGTCAGGGCAAATCAATAGCCGCCGCATTATTAGTGATGTGGTTACCGTGATGCAGCGCAAGCCTGATCTCGTCCTCCTTGACTCCCAACTGGAAACCCCGGATATTGGCAACCTCTTGAATTGGATCAAGGCCACCTATCCCCAGCTGCGCAGTTTCATCATTGACCGCTACGACAATCATATTTCGCCAATGCAGCGACAATGGGCAGTACACCATGGCGCAATGGATTGGCTCCCTGCCCTGCCGGATGAAAATCTCACCATGTTGGGGGCAGAAATTGCGGCTCAACTGCGGCGCATTCTCAAGGCCTTGGGGCGCAGCAAACTAGAGCAAGAGAAGCTCGCAGTCGCCCTTTTGAATCTGCAATTGGCGACCAATGATGATTTGCCCTCCCAGTTGCTCAGTGAGTACGTGAATCGTCCGCCATCTCCTCCCCAATAGTTGGCAGTTGATCCACCTGAAAATACTGGTGAAAGCGCTCTGTGACTTCAAGGATATAGGAGCGACGCTGGCTATCCCGCCGTCGCTGAATCAGCCCAAGGGTGAGCAGTTCCTGAATGTGTTGATAGGCACTGGAACCCCGCAGTTCAATTACCTCTGATTGGCGAATTGGCCCCCGAAAAGCAATCAGGGCCAATGTCCGCTGTGCCGCGACCCCCAATTCAACGGGAACAAGGGACTGCACCAGTTCTTGAAAGGCGGGCTTGAGTTGCAGGCTGTATTTATCATCAATTTGGACAATTTCAAGGGCGGTTTGGCGATGGGCGTAGTCGTTGAGTAGCTCAATCAGGGCCAGTTCAATACTCTCAGGGGTAGTGCCGGCGAGGGTTGCTAGTTCAGCCAAGGTCAAAGGCTGGGCCTTGAGATATAAAATGGCCTCCACCCGCATTGTTAATTCACGTAGGTCATTGCTCCCTTGCATAGGCTATTGCCAGCGGAATAGAGCAGCTCCCCACGTTAGACCAGCACCAAAGCCCGCAGTGGCAATTAAGTCTCCGGGTTGAATATGCCCCTGTTGAATCGGTTCACTTAGGGCAAGGGGAATCGAGGCGGCGGAGGTATTGCCACACTGACCCACATTGCTAATCACTTTCTCCTGAGGAATCCCCAAACGCTCAGCCACAGCATCAAGGATGCGTTGATTTGCTTGATGCAACACTAGCCAGTCAATGTCTTCAACCGTACACCCCGCGCGGTGCAGGGCTTTCTCAATGACCTCGGGAACTTGGGTGACGGCAAAGCGATAAACTTCCCGCCCATTCATGGCAATGGGGGCAAACCCCCCTTGGGCGATCGCGAGATTGTCCCCTAAAGTGTGGGGCGTTCCCGTAAACGCAAGGGTGAGGTGCTCATTGAGGCGACCATCACTGCGCAATTCAAAGCTCAGGAGCTGATCGACGTCAGTGGCTTGCAAAACCATTGCACCGGCGCCATCACCAAAGAGAATGCAGGTGCGGCGATCGCCCCAATCTACCCAGCGGGAGAGAATATCCCCCCCGATAACTAAGGCATTGCGGTAGGCACCCGTGCGCAAATACTGGGCCGCCGTCACCAAGGCAAAGAGAAAGCCAGAACAGGCCGCCGTGAGGTCAAAGGCCACGGCATTAAGCGCGCCAATGCGAGTTTGCACCAAGCAGGCGGTGCCAAAGAGATCATCGGGCGTCGAGGTGGCCAAGATAATTAAATCTAGGGCTGTGGGGTCTAGCTCAGCCATCTGTAGGGCAGCCTGCGCCGCTTCGCTGGCCAAATCCACAAGGCGCTGCTCTGGAGCTGCCAGGTGCCGTTGTTGAATCCCCGTACGGGATTGAATCCACTCATCAGAAGTATCCACAAGGGCGCTGAGGTGGGCATTGGTTAGGCATTGACAGGGGGTTACCGCACCCACGCCGCTAAATTTAACGCCCTGCACAGTCACTCAGCCTGATCCTCAACGGCAACGGCCTGCTGGTAACAGGCCTGAATCCGCTCGGAAACGCGATGATCCACGGCTTCCTTGGCTAAACGAATGGCATTAAAAATCGAAGGCGCTTGGGAACTGCCGTGGCTAATGATACAGATGCCATCCACCCCCAAAAGCAGACCACCCCCATGTTCCGCATGATCAATGCGCTGCTTAATTTTGCGCAGATTGGGACGCAGCAGCGCCGTACCCAGTTGCCCCCGCCAACCCCGCGGTAGCTCTTCGCGGAGAATTTGGACGAGGACACTCCCCAAGGATTCGGCAAATTTGAGCAGAACGTTGCCGACAAAACCATCGCACACGATAACATCAAATTGCCCGGAGAGGACATCGCGGCCTTCGGCATTGCCCAAAAAGGAGATTTGGCGATTTTGCCGCAGGAGTTGATGCGCTTTTAGAGCCAGGTCATTCCCTTTGCAGTCCTCTTCCCCAATGTTGAGCAAGCCCACCTTGGGATTTTCAACCTCCAAAACGTACTGGCTGTAAATCGAACCCATGACCGCAAATTGCTCAAGGTATTTGGGGCGGCAGTCCACATTGGCACCGACATCGAGCACCAGAACGGATTTGCCGGGGATGAGGGTCGGCAGGACGGCACCAATGGCGGGGCGATCGATCCCCGGCAGGCGCCCTAAACGCAGTAGTGCCGCGGCCATGGCTGCCCCGGAGTGACCCGCAGAAACCACTGCATCGGCTGCCCCTGCTTTGACCAGATCCATGGCCACATTAATCGAGGCCTTGGGTTTCTTTTTTAAGGCGGTCAGGGGTTCTTCCCCCATTGCCACCACATCAGGGGCTGCCACAATTTGTGGTTTGGCTGTGGGGGCATGTTCATTGAGGTAGCGCTGAATAGGAATGGGATCTCCCACAAGAAAAATATCGGCATCTAGTTCTTCACTGGCTCTGAGGGCACCGGCAACAATCTCATCGGGAGCATAGTCCCCCCCCATGGCATCCACTGCGATCCGTGCGCGCGTCATCGGCTGAACTCTTACGCGAAAATCCTAGAAAATTTTACCAGATGACAGTCCTTTTCCTATGAATGGCGGGCATTGAACCCTCTGGCGGTCCGTTGAGACCCCACTGACTTTCTAGGGATGGAACCCCAGATCGGTGCCTGTGCCATTGTGGACATGGGCAAGTTGTTCGTACTTGCGGGCATGCTGGCGCAAATCGGCGGCTTCAGCGTCACTCACTGTCCGTACTACTTTGGCGGGAATGCCCACTACTAGGGAGCGCGGCGGAACCTCCTTGCTGACCACTGCCCCCGCACCGACAATGCTGCCCGCCCCCACCCGAACGCCATTGAGAATCACAGCACCAATGCCAATTAAGCAGCCGTCTTCAACGGTTGCCCCATGGATAACCGCGCGATGCCCGACGGTGACCTCCTCACCAAGGATCGTGGGTTGCCCCGGATCGCCATGGAGGATGGCACCATCTTGAACATTGGTGTGGGCACCAATCTCAATGTATTCGACATCACCGCGCAAAACGGCACCATACCAAATGCTACAGCCCTCACCGAGACGCACATCCCCAACAAGGGTGGCATTGGGAGCAATAAAGGCAGCGCGATCGCTGGCAACGGGGGGCCAAAAGGCGCTAGGGGCAGTGATTACCATGGTTTATTCCAAGGAGCAAATCTCTAAACGACAGGTTCCAAACACAGCCTATGGATTGGGAGTCTGCGGGGTTGTCGGTACCGCTGAGGGCGTGACCGCTTCCGGCGTGGGGGGCAGAGCTTCTTCTCTGGGGGGACGCCGTTCGGGCACAGGTAGGTGGAAAAAGACTGCCGCCATGACGGCTAAGCTGACAGCACCAATGCCCAAGGGCATGAGTTGTTTGCGCAAAGGCACCGCAGGGGCGATCGCCCGCCGCGGTAGGGAATGGAATGTGGGGATGAGCGTAGGCAGCGTTTGGCTATCACTACAGAGTTGATCCAGTGCCTCGATTAGGTCTGCCAGTTGCAACCAGGTGAGCTGGACTTCTAGCGTTTCCTCTGCTGCATTGTTGGCGGCTGAATTCTCCTCTGGGGACGCCTGCAGCAGCTTGCGGGGAATGCGCAGGCAGACTTGATTGGTGGCCTCGATCTCAACCTGAATTGGGTACTGGGGCGATCGCCGCAGCTTGACACCACTCAACCACGTTTGCGCTGCCGCTGGCACACTATTGAGCAAAGCGACAAGAAATTCTTTACCCCCTTTGATCCGTTGATTCTGACCAGTAATTTCCCACTCGCAAAGGGTAACAATATCCAATTGCTCTGCGCCGGCTTGACCAGTGAGTCCTTCAATGCGCAGTGTGCAATTGGGCAATGAGTACTGGCGTTGCAGCAGCATTAACTCACTTCCCCATCAAATAAACTAAACCAAAGGCGTTCCATGCCCTTTGTGCCAGCACAGAGCAGCAGTTGTGCCAACAGCTTCAGACCCAACTCGTTGAGGGCTTGGTGATTTTTGTAGAGAAAAAGGCTCGATCGCTGCAGGTTCATCCGTTTACGAAAATGGCGGCGAAAGCGATCCAAATAGTCCGCCAATGGCGCATAGGTTTCCGGGGGCAAATTTTGCGCCTGCAATTGATCAAGCACCAAGAGTAAATGCCGTAGGATGGCCGTCTGCCGCCGCGCCACTTGCACCACCACTGCGGTGAGTGCTTTGGTTTCCGCCAAGGGCAAGGGGGTGCGCTGCGTAATTTGGCGAAAAGGATTGGTACAGCGAATTTGCCAAAATACGACCCGATTGGGGATCATCACTTGCAGTTGCAGATCCCGCAGCACTTGCAACATCAACTCAGAGGCATGCAGATCAACGCACTCTAGGGCAAGCAACAATAAGTCTAATTGCCAACGTGCCCGCCGCGGGCACACACTCACCCCTTGGGGATTGGGGAGCGCTGCCAACATCGGGGGTAATAGCTCAACTTCAGGGGATTCGATTGTTGCTGGCATTGAGTTTGCCGCTTCCATAGGCTCTAGAATGCTCACTATACAGCAATGATGACTGGACTCATGTTGAAATAGGCCTAGATAATCTTAGCCGTTTCTCCGATGACGACTCTCCCTTATTCTTATGTTGCCCACTGGGCTAATTTTTTTGAAAAGCAGGCTAGACTTGAGGGAAACCAGATGATTGTGAGGTTGCAATGAGTCAAGAGATTCCCCCCCCAGAGGCCTATGTGGTGCTTGGACTGGCTCATTGTTTCGTGCAGGTGGAGGGAAAACTTCAGCCCGTAGAGGTGATTGAGCCGATTCCCTCAGCAGCTTTGGAAGCCTTGTTCCACGGTTTACCCACTTCTTACAGTGAAGCCCGTGCCCTTCCCTATGGGACTGCCCAAGATCCGCAGCAGGTGCAGCAGCACTTTCCCCCAACTGCCCATCTGTGTGATGACTATGGCGATCGCCTAGCAGCAGCGGCACGCACCTACATTGCCCGTCCCCAAAGTACTCGTCATATTCCCCTCGGCGAAACCTATCGCAACTTTAACACCTCCACAGAACGCAAGCGGGTACTCAACTCCACGCGCATTGTTACTGCTGCCGACAATGTCAAACAACACGCCTATACCCACCAAGTTCTTTAACGAGTTGTCCTGATTCACTAGAGGAATGATCATGGTCAGTGAAGTGCAGCCTGCTCCCGCCGCATCCCTTGATGCGCCGCCAGAAAATCTAGTTGAGATTATTGAAACGGTAATTGCTAGTCTCCACCAAGGGGACACTCCCCTCGTTGGCCAAACGGACAGTGGCAAAATTTGGATGTTTCGCTATGGCAGTGCCGAGGTCTTTGTGCAGTTGGGCGGCCAGACAGAGGAGGACTTTCTTACCATTTGGTCGCCGGTACTGCCTTTGCCTGTAAGGGATGAACTGGGACTCTATCATAAGCTCCTGACATTAAACTGGCTCAACACCCTCGAGGCACACTTTGCCATTGCTGAAGACCAAGTCCAAGTCGTTGCCACTCGCACCCTAGGGGGGATTACTGCGGGTGAAATTTCCCGCTTAATTACGATCGTGGCGACACTAGCCGATGAATACGATGACGCCTTCAGGGCGGAGTTTAAGGGCTAATCAGGGCTTTCATATCCCGTACGGCTTGCACCATACCCACAAGCACAGCGCGGCTAATAATCGTGTGGCCAATATTGAGTTCTTCAATGCCTTCTAGGCGGGCGATCGCGCCAACATTGGTGTAGGTCAACCCATGACCCGCATTCACCCGCAATCCTAGAGCTTTCGCCTGCTGTACCCCCTGAGCTAAAATCGCCAATTCCTGCTGTTGCGCCGCTTCCCCCTTGGCTTCGGCATAGCGACCGGTATGCAGTTCAATAAATTGAGCCGTGGTTTTGGCGGCAGCCGCCACTTGAGCAGGATCTGCATCAATGAATAAGCTCACGGGAATTCCTGCTCCTTGCAGCGTTTGCACGACTTGAGTCAAGGATTCCTGCTGGCCGACCACATCTAGCCCCCCTTCGGTGGTGACTTCTTCACGCCGCTCAGGCACTAGTGTCACGTAATCTGGACGAATATCAAGGGCGATCGCCACCATTTCAGAGGTGGCAGCCATCTCTAGGTTCAAGTGGGTGCGTACCGTTTGCCGCAGCAGGCGCACATCCCGCTCTTGAATATGGCGGCGATCTTCGCGCAGATGCACCGTAATGCCATCGGCGCCCCCCAATTCTGCCAAAACGGCAGCGGCTACAGGATCCGGTTCAACCGTGCGCCGCGCTTGCCGAATCGTTGCCACATGATCAATGTTGACCCCCAAGGTGGGCATGACTATTCCCCCAGTACAGTCATCAATTCAGGTTATGCATCATACAACAGAGCGTCATAGAAAGGCACAGAACAGAAAAAATACCCCCTTGCCTTGGAGAGCCTAGGCAAAACCTTGCGTAACTACGATTAGAACTCGGTTTTCTGTACGACCACCTCCTTCAAGGGACGTTCTAGCTGGATTCAGCGTCCGAGCTTATTAGGAATCCCCTCACAGCCACCGGGAATCGTTTCACGGGAACGGCTGCCACTCCAAGCACAGCAATAGTAGCGCTGTTCTTCCGAGAGGTTCTTGACATTGGTAAAGTTGACATCCTCGAGCACTGCCCCCGTTTGTGCCCCCGTGCGAAAGTTGGGAGGGTTTAGGCGATCGCGGGGACTGGCCTGCTCGACTGTGCCGTAAAAGAAGCGAACACGACTAAGATCCGCATTGGTGAAATCTGCCCCCTGCAAAATTGCCCCCGCTAGATTGGCTCGTGTCAAATTACAGTTGCGAAAGAGCGTTCCCGTGAGATTGGCATCACTCAATTCTGTCCAGCGCAGATCCGTACCACTGAGATCAGCACCCGCCAGCATACTGCCAAGGTTGATCACCCGAACGCCGTATTCAATGTCTTCTTCGTATCCCCCTAAGCCATCAAAAATGGGGCGACCCAGCCGGCGATCGCGCTTTAGAGGTGAAAGTAACTTTGCCCCTGATAAAAAGCGGATGATTTTAGCCTTGCCCTCGGCATCCAGTCCCCCCAAGATGGCGGCGGTGCGTCCCTCAGCGATCGCCCGCTCCGGCGGCCAGTCCTCCAGTAATCCCTCATCGTCAAGAATGAGATCGGCAATGCCTTGGAAATAACTGTCAATCGTTTGCTGTTGGGTAATGCGGTTTTGCTGCGTCGTCAAATCCCGCGAGATCACGTACTGTCGCCAAGCCACATAGGCCGCCAAGAGTGCCACCAAAATTTGCCCCAAGGCACCGAAGCCCTCAGCCAGTGCCCCCACCGCCTCCCAATTCGTGCCTTGCAACCGTGCCCAAATCCAGTCCATCGCGCCAGTCATGGCAACAAGCGCTACCCCTGCGAGGCTCAGCCCTAGGAAGGCCAAAATGAATTGCCGTTGCTGTGTCGTCAGATCCTCTGTAAACCAGTGGTAGGTGAAAGTCCACACCGAGGGAAAACTCAGTGCCCCCAACGCTAGGGCAGCCACCACACCCACCCCATCCCAATCGAGTGCCCAAGCTACCAAAACTGTGACCATGGCGATCGGCATCAACACCGAACGCAAGGACTGCCAACCCGTGCGCCAACGATTACGAGCTGCTAACACTTTACTGAGACGCAGAGCAGCCGCCGTTTGGTTTTCACGGAGGGTCGTTTTGTCTTCGCCCATCAGATTTGGCCTTAAAGGAGTTAAACCTGATCATACAGACCTTTTCCCAAGGGGAGGACAGAGCCAAAATGGCAAAAGGAAGGAATAGCCTTCAATGATTTGGAACAGGTCTGCCCTCAGAGTTACGTCGCGTCTCCCCTTTCTCTCCTGAAAGAAGGCTGTACAATAATTTATAAAGTTTTCAGGAAACCTTTTAGGAGGTTTTGGCAATGGATTGGCGCGTTTTAATTGTCCTGTTACCGGTCTTGCTGGCTGCCGCTTGGGCGGTGCGCAACATTCTGCCCTATGCCATCAAGCAGTTTCAAAAACTCATGCAGAAAGCAAAAGCGGCCTAGATGGTTGATAGCTTTTTCTCCTAGCGGCTGAGCCTCCCCAAGGAACTCTGTATTTAGTGTTTCACTTTGGGGAGAGCTTTTTATAATGGAGGGAGATATTGTTAAGTTTTGTAAATTAGCTTTTAGGTGACTACTATGCCCTCCCTCGAACAGCTTGCCCAGCAACTGGAGAGTCCCAACTCCCGCGATCGCCTGCTAGCGCTAGCCGCGCTACGGGATGTCCCCTCTGCGGATGCCGTACCCCTGATTAAAAAAGCTCTTTGGGATGAAAATCTCCAGATTCGCTCAATGGCGGTGTTTGCCCTTGGGGTTAAATCCACACCCGAGTGCTTTGACATCTTAGTGCGTTTGCTCGAAACCGAACCGGACTACGGCATTCGTGCCGATGCCGCCGGAGCCTTGGGCTATCTTGAAGATGAACGTGCCTTTGAACCTCTAGTGCGCGCTTTTTATGAAGACACCGATTGGTTAGTGCGCTTTAGTGCTGCTGTGGCGCTGGGCAATCTCAAGGATCCCCGCGCGGTGCAGGTGTTGCGCTCAGCCCTGAAAAGTGAGGAAGCCGTAATGCTGCAAGGGGCGATCGCGGCCCTAGGGGAAATTGGCGATCCCAGTGTCGTTGAAGATATTTTGCCCTTTGTGACCGCAGAGGATTGGCTAGTACGGCAACGGCTTGCTGAAGCTCTGGGCAACCTACCGAGTCCGAAAACCCAAGCCGCCCTAGAATACTTGGCCAAAGACGATCATCCCCATGTGGCGACAGCAGCCCAGATTTCTTTGCAACGCTTGCAAGAACGACTTTCCTCTGAAGTTCAGAGCACTGACAATTGAGATCAAACTTTTTTGCCCACTGCGGTTTCTGCCACAACTCTCTAAACTGGAAAGAAAGGCGCGGCATCCGCAGTAACCTGTTTCTATGGCTATCCGAATTAAGTTTCTTCCTTACCTCGTGGCAGTGCTGATCGGGGTGATAGGTGCGGTTATTCTTTCGCAGCTACATTTTACGCTTTGGTGGGAGCCAGACCTGCTGAATCAACCGCCGCCGATTGTCGAAGCAGAACCTGAAACCACGACTGTTCAGCCCTTGCCCCCTCCCTCGGCTCCCGCCAACCCGCAACCGAATGGGCTGCGCATTAGTAATCAAACGGCCTTTCCTGTGCGCGTGGTGTTGCTTGCCGCCCGCGATCGCGCCCATCCTAATAAAAGTGCTGTTCACTGGGATTTTGCCCCCATGGAGGGCAGTATTAAGGGATTACTGTTAACCCTACCAGAAGGTAAGCTCACCCTCCAATCGGGGGATATTCTTCTTGCGTTTACCCTCGATGGCTCCAAGCGCTACTGGGGACCCTATGTCATTGGTGAAAATGAGGAACTGCAGCGCGATCGCCAAACACAGGAATGGCAATTAACGCTGCGTCCTTAAAAGAGGGATACAGCCCTCAGGGTATATCCAGCCCCGAAAACCCTTGGGCTGCTCCCTCAACTTTATTGAGATTTATTGAGAATTGAGATTGATTGAGAGGCTAGACACTGCCTCTGTGGAGCAGCCTAGTGGTGAGCTTTCGCCACTACCTTAGTGCCGTGGTGATTTTCCTCTTGGGAAGTGGGGCGGGGTTGAATGACGCCATAGCCCCCATGATTCCGCTCATAGACGACGTTGATTTCTCCCGTATCGCGATTGCGGAAGACATAGAAGTCGTGATCCACCATTTCGAGGTGCTCAAGGGCTTCTTGGATGGTCATGGGGGGCATGGCAAAGTATTTCATGCGCACCACTTGTTCGGGCAGGTGCGGCGTGCGATCGCCCACTAAGTCCGTTACCACTGCCGGTTTCACCACACTGTTGGTATCTTTAGCGCGGGACTTATCTTGGCGTTTTTCTTTGAGTTTACGGAGTTTACGTGCAATTTTGTCAGCCACAAGATCAATACTGGCATAGAGATTTTCACTGCTTTCCTCGGCACGAATCACTGAGCCATTCACAAATAGGGTCACTTCAGCAGTTTGTTGCGGGGCTGTACTGCGATTGCGAGCCACGGAAAGATGCACGTCAACTTCGTTAATCAGATTCTGGAAATGATTGGTGGCTCGCTCCATTTTTTGGTTTACATAGCTGCGAATACCATCCGTAATCTCAATGTTTTTACCGTGAATCACTAGCCTCATAGGGTTGCCTCCCCTGAGCAAAACAGATACATCTAAGGCTGATCTACTTCCACCCTAGCATCTCCGTATCGGGGATTACAGGGCATCCTGAGGCTCTTCACCTTTATTCGTGTTCTGTGATAATTCTTATCCTCTAGCTCTTGACAATCTGGCACTCCTATGAAAGCTGCCCTTGGCTGGCATTGTGCCTTGGGGATCATTCCCTACCGCGATGCTTGGCGCTGGCAACAGCAACTGGTGGCTGAGCGCTGCCACGATCCCACTGCTCGAGATGTCCTACTCACCTTGGAGCATCCCCCCATCTATACCCTTGGTCAAGGGGCAACCAACGCCCACATTCACTTTGATCCCGTCGCTATGGGCATTGAGGTATTGCGCATTGAGCGCGGAGGCGATGTCACCTACCACTGCCCCGGCCAATTGGTGGCCTACCCGATTTTGAATTTACGCCGTCATCGCTGCGATCTGCATTGGTATCTCCACCAGTTGGAGGAAGTCATCATTCAAACCCTAGGGCACTATGGCCTTAAAGGGGAGCGCGTTGCTGGCCTTACCGGTGTTTGGGTGGAGGGGTACAAGGTGGCCGCCATTGGGATCAAGGTGACCCGTTGGATTACCTTCCACGGTCTTGCCCTCAATGTGGTGAACGATTTGAAGGGCTTTCGTCACATTGTCCCCTGTGGCATTGGCGATCGCCCTGTCGGGAACCTACGGCAGTTTTGTGCCGACATCGATTTAGAGGACGTGCGTCAGCAGTTTGTTGCTGCCTTTGGCCGTGTTTTTGCCCTCGAATTTGCCCCCAAAGCCCTTGCCGATCTGCTGATCCCCGTCTCTAGTTGACAAAGTTTAATCTTTATTTCAGGAATCGGCTGTTATGAATTGGCAACTTTCGGGGCAAAATTTAAGTCTAAGTAGATTAGGATACAGGCCAATTCCCTCTCACCTGCTAGGCTAACCCTATACAAACCTCAGCTTTATCAGTGCGAGTCGTCATCTTCATCGCGATAAATCTTTTATCTAAATTCTTCCTTGCCAAATACTGTTTAGAATCTGTGCTGCTATGATGAACGACCCTTCCAAAACCCCATCCCCTACACCCACTGTTAGCACCGACATGGTGCGCACATACCTACAGGAAATTGGGCGCGTGCCACTGCTGACCCATGAACAGGAAATTATTCTGGGTAAACAGGTACAGCAAATGATGGCACTGCGGGAAAAACGCGAGGCTCTCACGAAAGAACTGGGACGTGAACCAACCTTTGAAGAATGGGCGGCAGCCTGTAATCTCACGCCGACGGAACTGCGCAATCTCCTCAAGCGTGGCGAGCGCGCCAAGCAAAAAATGATTGAAGCCAACCTGCGGCTTGTGGTTTCAGTGGCCAAGAAGTATCAAAAACGGAACCTAGAATTGCTGGATCTGGTACAAGAGGGTACCCTTGGCCTCGAACGCGGTGTGGAAAAGTTTGATCCGACGCGGGGCTACAAGTTCTCGACCTATGCCTACTGGTGGATTCGTCAGGCCATTACACGGGCGATCGCCCAACAGGCGCGCACAATTCGGCTGCCCATCCACATCACCGAGAAGCTGAACAAGATCAAACGTACCCAGCGCGAACTGGCGCAAAAACTGGGACGGAGTGCCACGCCAGCAGAAGTTGCCGCAGCGCTAGAACTGGAGCCGGAGCAAATTCGTGAGTATCTGACCTTAGCGCGGCAGCCGGTTTCCCTCGACCTGCGGGTGGGGGACAATCAGGACACTGAACTCGGTGAACTGCTCGAGGATGACAGTGTTTCGCCAGAGCAATTTACCACGGTGGAGTCCCTGCGGGAGGATGTCAACCTGTGGCTAGCGGAACTCACCCCACAGCAACGGCAGGTGTTGACTTTGCGCTATGGGTTGCGGGACGGTCAAGAGCTGTCCCTTGCCAAGGTGGGTGAGCAACTCAATCTCAGCCGTGAGCGGGTGCGGCAACTGGAGCGACAAGCCCTCGATCACCTGCGGCGGCGGCGCCAGCAACTCTATGAATACTTGGCCAGCTAAGGCGTGGATTGAGGCCCTAAATCTACAACCCCATCCAGAGGGGGGCTATTTCCGCGAGGTCTATCGCTCCGCAGGGAGCATTCCGCAGGCAGTGTTGCCCTCAGGATTTCAGGGGGGCGATCGCCCCTACTGTACAAGTATTTACTTCTTGCTCCCCGCCACGGCCTGTTCGCGACTGCACCGCATTGCCAGTGATGAACTGTGGCACTTTTACGCAGGGAGTAGCCTAACTATTCATGTGATTCTACCGACGGGCGAGTATCAACCCCTGCGCTTGGGGATGAATATCGATCAGGGGGAGCAATTGCAACAGGTGGTACCGGCGGGGGCATGGTTTGGAGCAACGGTGGATACCCCAGACAGTTTTAGTCTAGTGGGCTGTACAGTAGCACCGGGCTTTGATTTTCGGGATTTTGAATTGGGCGATCGCCAGCGGCTCCAAGCCCAGTTTCCCCAACACGCAAGATTGATTGAACGCTTGACCCCCTAGACATTAAAGAGCGTTTGCAACCGACGACGAATCCACTGTAGGGGAGAGAGGCTTTTGATATCTTGGGAGTCCACTAGACCCAGTTCTTGGAGAACCTGCTGCCGCGCCGCTAGCTCATGGGCAATCTCTTCTGCCAATTGGGGTTGGGCTTGTAGGAGTCGCTGTACTGCTGAGCGGTGAACCACAAATAGAACTGTTTCTTCCAAGGCTCGCACAGTAGCTGATCGTGGCATCCCCGTCAGAACTGCAATTTCCCCAAAAAACTCTCCTTCATAGAGGGTTGCTAAAATCTGATTCAGATGTTCCGAGCGAACTTCCACAGAGCCATCAAGGATAATGTAAAAGGCATCCCCCGGATCCCCCTCATAGCAGATAATTTCTCCCACACCGTAAAATTGGCGATTGCCCAGCTCAATGAGCATTTGCAATTCCGCATTGGAGCAGCGGGAAAAACAACTGATATTGCGCAATAAATCAGCAAGGGAGGGTTCGGTTTTGGCCATTTCGGGAACCGCTGGCTCAGTCACTGCTGAGGTTTCAGGGGCATTAGCCACAGAACGGCGGTAATGATGGGCCAAAGAACGCAGTTCTCCCAAGTCGCGCAACCGTAAATCCACTTGGGGAAAGGGAATCTCAATTTGTCGCCGCCGCAGCTCTTGCTCAATTAAAAAATTGAGGGCGCTTTTAATGGGTTCAGAATCTTGGGGGCGATTAATCCAGACCAGCAGCTCAAAGAGGTAGGCATGCTCGCCAAAGCCGCGAAACCAAACACTGGGGGGTGGCGTGAGCAAAACGCGCGGATCCTGACGGGCAGCACTGAGGAGCGCTTCGGTGACGAGAACCGTATCACTGCCGTAGGCGACACTCACGGGGATATGAATGCGGGTATCGGGGCTACCATAGCTCCAGTTGACGACATTTTTTTCAATAAAGCGGTTGTTGGGAACAATCACGTACTGGCTATCGTTAGTGCGGATAATCGTGGCGCGAATTGAGATTTTCTCCACCGTGCCCAGCAGGCCATCCACTTCAATAAAATCCCCGACTTTGATTGGATGTTCTAGCAAAATCGCTAGGCCACTAATAAAGTTACTGGCGAGGGTTTGCAAACCAAAACCAAAACCGATCCCCAAGACCCCTGCCAATACCGTGAGGGAACTGAGGTCAATGCCGGCAGTTTGCAAAACGATAACAAAACCAATAAAACTCAGGCTATAGCTAACTACACGGGTGATGGTTTCTTGGCTACCCCGATCTACCCGTAACTGCATGAGAATCCGATTCTTTAGCCACTCACTCACCCAGCGGGAGATAAAAATCACCGCAAGGGACAAAAAGAGGATGAGAAAGAGAAAGTTCAGGGTAACTTTGGTACGCCCCAATTCCATAAAGGGGGTGTTGAACACCACTGCCACCCGCTGGAGGAGAAACTGAATTGTGCTGCCAATGCGCTCATGCCAAGGGGAAAGACTTTGAACGGATTGCAGAATCCAAGATAAAACGAGTGACCAGAGTAAAATTCGCAGTGTCAGGCGCAGTAGACTAACGCTGAGGGAGAGCCATGGCTGGGATTGGTGGCTAGCTTTTGGGTTAAGCCGTCGTTGCAGTTGAGAAATCCCCAGTTTCAGGAGCAGCCAATCGATGAGGATGGCAATGCCAACAATCCCCACAATTTGAGCGGCTTCAATGAACGCGACCCGCAGCCGTTGAGTTCGCGCCAGTTGAGCAATGAGAAAACTTGTAGGGGCTGCCGCTAAAAATAGACTCAGGTACTTAATCATGATCCCAAAGATTGTGCGCGAGCGGCTTTAATGACTGCCACCACGTCGGCATGTTTCCCGTCCAGCGCCCACACCAAAGCGGTCCAAGAATTCTGATCCTTAGCGTTGAGATCGGCACCTGCGGCAATCAGTTGTTTGACCGTAGCTGTTTGTCCTTTGGCTGCTGCGGCCATTAAAGGCGTCAGCCCGAAAGTAGTTTGGGCGTTGACATTTGCGCCAGCGGCCAGCAGTTTTTCCACAATGGCGGTGTGTCCCCCACCTGCGGCAGCCATCAATGGCGTCCAGCCGTCACTGTCCCCCTGGTTGACATCAGCGCCTGCAGCGATGAGAGCTTCAACGATTGCAGTGTGTCCCAGTTCTGCAGCTAGAGCTAAAGCTTCGGGTTTAATCTCGATACCGTGGGCGATCGCCGCTTGGACAGCGGTCAGGTCTCCTTGCTGAATTGCGGTTTCAATAGCCGTCAAATCCTGCGTCATTGCCTGTAGCCTGCCTCTAATAAAGAAAAGATAATCTATCTGGGTTTAAGCTATCTGCGTTAAAATGAGGTCTGCATTGAGTTCAGGATGGCATGCCATGGATATTATCACGCTCGGTTGGGTGGGTGTTCTCAGTGTCTTTACGCTCTCCATTGCCTTTGTGGTCTGGGGTCGCCACGGCATGTAGCCACCTAGGGCTGGAGCAATGACGGTTTCATTGGCGGATCTGCTGGTTCTGGTAGCCTTGTTGCTGCTGATCGTCGTGACCGGTGGCATTGGCTATCTGACTTTTGCGGAGTGGCGCGATCGGCGGCGTCTGCAAGCGGAGCAAAAAGAACAACGACGGGGGCGTAAACGGTAATGGTGTCTCCTCTCCGGCTTTTGGGCGATCGCCTCCTCAGTGCCCTCCAAACCGCCCTTCCCCTAGACACCCATCCCCAGCCCTTACTCCTGCCGGCCAGTCAAGCCAAGTTTGGTGACTATCAATCCAATGTTTGCCTCAGCCTCGCCAAACAGGTGGGCAGGGCGCCGCGGGAACTGGCTCAAGAGATTATTGCCCATCTCAATGTTGACGATATCTGTCAACCCGTCGAAATTGCCGGCCCCGGCTTCCTCAATTTTCGTCTCAAGCCAGACTTTTTAGCCCGCAGCCTACAGGCGGCGCTGGGGAGCGATCGCTTGGGGATTCCCCTGACCCCTCAGCCGCGACGGGTAGTGGTGGATTTTTCCAGCCCCAACATTGCCAAGGAAATGCACGTCGGTCACCTGCGCTCCACTATTATTGGGGACTGCATTGCCCGCATTCTTGAATTTCAAGGCCACGATGTCCTGCGGCTCAACCATGTGGGGGACTGGGGAACCCAGTTTGGCATGCTCATTGCCTACCTTGATGAGGTGTATCCCGACGCCCTCACCACCGCCAATGCCCTTGATTTGGGAGACTTGGTGACATTCTACAAAAAGGCTAAGCAACGCTTTGACAGTGATCCTGACTTTCAGCAAAAGGCACGGCAGCAGGTGGTGGCGCTTCAGCAGGGGGAAGAACACAGTCGCCGCGCTTGGCAACTTCTGTGTGAGCAGTCTCGCCGCGAGTTTCAAAAGATTTACGATTTGCTCGATATTCAACTCACAGAGCGGGGGGAGTCCTTCTATAATCCCTTTTTGCCGGCAGTGATTGAGGACTTGGCGGCTCTCGGCCTCTTGGTGGAAGATCAGGGGGCAAAGGTGGTCTTCTTAGAAGGTTTCACAAATAAAGAGGGACAACCCCAACCCTTGATTATTCAAAAGTCCGATGGTGGCTACAACTACGCAACCACGGATTTAGCCGCCCTGCGCTATCGGATTGAACAGGATCGGGCGGACTGGATTATTTACGTCACCGATGTTGGGCAGTCCACCCACTTTGCCCAAGTCTTTCAAGTGGCGCAGCGCGCAGGCTGGGTGCCTCCCTATGTAACGCTGACCCATGTCCCCTTTGGTTTGGTACTCGGGGAAGATGGCAAACGCTTGAAAACCCGTTCTGGGGAAACAATTCGCCTGATGGATTTGTTGACGGAAGCGATCGCCTGCAGTCGAGCGGATTTAGAACAGCGTCTTGCCACTGAAGGCCGTAGCGAATCTCCTGAATTCATTGACACTGTGGCACGGGCGATCGGTATTGGTGCGGTCAAGTACGCAGATCTCAGCCAAAACCGCAACAGCAACTACGTCTTTAGCTACGACAAAATGCTCTCCTTGCAGGGGAACACCGCTCCCTATTTGCTCTATGCCTATGTGCGGGTTCAAGGCCTCACTCGGCGTGGTGACATTGACTGGCGTACCCTTTCACCAGATACCCCCTTATTCCTAGAGGATGAGACTGAGCAAAACCTTGCCAAGCACCTTGTGCAACTGGAGGAAACCCTCGACTTTGTGAGTGCTGAGCTATTGCCCAACCGCCTCTGTCAATACCTCTTTGAGCTGAGCCAGCTTTTCAACCAGTTCTACGATCGCTGTCCCATCCTCTCTGCTCCTGAACCGACGAAACAATCCCGTCTCACCCTCGCCTATCTCACCGCCCAAACCCTCAAGCTAGGGCTATCCCTACTGGGGATTCAAGTTTTGGATCGGATTTAGCGCCTCCTCACTACACTGGGGCCTGAGGCGCAGCACCACTGTTTTTTCTCAGAGTTTCTAGAGCATGGGCAGCTTATTCTCCAATCTCTTATTGGCGGTCATGTTCCTATTGATGTGGCCCCATCTCTACCTCGTACAGTTTTACTTTTGGCTATTTCGCCGCAAGGTGCCCGACGAAATAGAACTGGGGGGGCTGTTTATCCTGTTGGTCATGGCAGTGGGGACAGGCCTCGGTTTCTTTGGGAGCCTTGCCGTTGCGGGTCTTCTGTTGCCGTGGCTTTGGCCTGCGGTGAGGCAGGAATGGCGATGGTTCAGCGTTGCTGCAATTTACTTTGGGAATTCCCTGATTTGGTTTGAGCTGGGCTATCGCTGGGCGCAGCGGGAAGCAACCCGTTTACGGCGCTGAGTGCGTTCTATTCCTCGGAAAAGAGCTGTAAGATACACTGGTTGTTTGTGGGTTGTTTGTGCAGTTGCAGCAGCACAATGATTAAAAATGATTAAAAATGACGTTTGGATTCGGGCGATGGCGGCTCAAGGCATGATTCAGCCCTTTGAACCGACCCTGGTGCGGCGGGTCTCAGAGCAGCCGGTGATTAGCTTTGGTCTGTCTTCCTACGGGTATGATATTCGCCTCAGCCCCAAGGAATTTCGCATCTTTCGCCATGTGCCGGGGACGGTGGTGGATCCCAAAAACTTTAACCCCGCGAATCTGGAATCTGCACCCCTGCATGAAGATGCCAATGGTGCTTTTTTTATTTTGCCCGCCCATTCCTACGGCCTTGGGGTGGCGCTAGAACGGCTACAGGTTCCCGAAAATGTCACGGTGCTGTGTATTGGCAAAAGCTCCTATGCCCGCGCCGGGATTATTGCCAACCTGACACCGGCAGAAGCGGGCTGGCGAGGCCATCTGACTTTGGAATTCTCGAATTCCTCTAGTGCCGACTGTCGCATCTATGCCAATGAGGGGGTCGTGCAGTTGCTCTTTTTTGAGGGGGAACCTTGTGATGTGAGTTATGAAACCCGGCGGGGCAAATATCAAGATCAACCAGAGGCTGTCACCCTAGCACGGGTTTGACTCAGTTGCTGCAACAGCCGTTGGGGTCCATACTGTCCCCATTGATAGCCCTGCTGAAGATAAGGGGCTAGGCGGCGGCGAATCTGTTGGTAGCCCCAGAAGATCACTCCCCCCTCCAAGAAAACATTGGTATTTATCCCCCAAAGTTCACTGCCGAAGGTCAAGCCTTGCCAACTAGAAAGATAAATTGCCGCATACCACAGTAAGACAAACTGACTTAGACCCCCAAAGGCCGGCAGAGGAAAGGGCACGGCGTAGGCTTGGCAGGCCTTGCGGATATAGGCAAGGGTACTGATTATCGCCAGCACCACGTCGAAAAATCCTCCTGGCAGCAGCAGGCTACCCATCATCTGTGCGGTTAACCAAGGCCATGCCGATGTGTCTTGCGTGCCCAGCGCTGCCCCGAGGTTCTGTTCGACTTGACTGGCTTGGTGGAGAATGCGCAGGGCACGAGCTTGGGGAGCCTCCTGTTGCAGCCACTGTTGAAGAAGCTGGCGCAGTTCTGGAATGCCTTGACCCGTTGTGCTGCTTACAGCAATGCCTTTGGCCATGGGTGGGTAGAGATCTGCTTTGGTGCAAATGAGCTTGTGGGGAATCCTAAGGGTATCTAGGCGATCGCGGGCTTCGTCTTCGACGCGGGTGAGACTGTCTTGGGTAACAAAAAGGACAAGATCAGCCGTTTCAACAGCGCGCCATGTCATGCTTTCCCGCTCATTACCCGCCACTTCATCTAGGCCGGGGGTATCGGTGAGATCCACGAGTTGCTCCTGCCAGTAGCAGCGAACCGTTCGTGGCCATTGAGTCGTGCCATGAATGGCACCCACGGGAAAAATCGCTTCGCCATAGAGGGCATTCAAAAGGGCTGACTTGCCGCGGCTGACTTGACCAAGGACAACAATGTGCCATGCCCGCTGCTGGAGGCGATCGCGCAACTCATAGAGGGGCTGCCATTGGGCACTCCATTGCGGATGGTGCACCTGATGCCACGCGAGGAGTTCCTCTAGACATTTAGCCGTTATGTCTAGGACGGGGAGGCTACTCACGGCGAAAAAGGGACCAATTGGAGGCCACGACTAAGGCAACCGCAGCAATTAGGACAGCAGGTAAGGGAATCACCCACTGCCGTAGGTGCAATACGGCTTCGCTGAGCAGGAACAAAATGATAAAGCTGGCGATCGCAATCCCCATAGGCTAGCGGCGGCGAGGCGGTTCTTCTAAAAACAACGCTTTTTGACCATTGGGCAAGGTAGCATCGCGCAATGTCCGCACCCGTGCTAGGCGATCGCGCCCCCCGAGAATGGCATCCACCAACTGCGCCCCCACGAGAATGGCTCGATCCAAACGGGTGATGAGTAGGCTTGCCCCGCTGAGGTTGGCATTGGTGAGATTGGCCTTGGTTAAATCAGCGTTATTGAGGATGGCGCCCCTAAGATTGGCACCGCTGAGGTTAGCACCGCGTAAATTGGCGGCATTGAGGTTAGCGCCCCGCAGATCAGCACCCTGCAGATTTCGTCCCCGCAAGTGGGCATAGCTGAGATCGCAGTTAGGACAGTTACCCGTGCGCCGCAGTTGTTCTAGATGGTCAGGATTGGCGGCCCAAGCAGGCGCACTGACTAGGAGCAGGAAAAGGGCAGGCGCAACCTTAGCAAGCATCGCACTCTCTCAACGGTTCTATACTGGACATCCTAACCTACGCAGGTTGTACCAGATTTTCAAGGCCATCCACCACCTTAGCCGAGAGAATCTTATCCCCTTGGCGCAGTTGCCGCAGGGTTTCTTGCCCCTCTACGACATAGCCAAAGACAGCATAGCGACCATCCAAAAGGTTGAGTCCTGCGGGCGTCAGTTCCGGTTCAAAGAGCAAAAAGAAAAATTGTGATGAGCCACCATTGGGATCATCGTTGGGACGTGCTAAGGCGACGGTGCCATAGGCGGAAAAGGGGAGCACGGGATGTTCTAGATAACGCCCCGCATCCTCAAGGGTAATGCCATAGAGGGGATACTTGTCGCCCTCCACCAGAATTTCAAGGGGAATAGCACGGTACTGGTTTGTTTTCGGATCAACAAAGCCCACTTCCGGCCCCGGCGGATCCCCTGCTTGCAGCACATAGGATTCCTCAGCACGGGTAAAGGGCAAGCCATCGTAGAAGTGGCGCTGCACCAAGTCCACAAAGTTGCCAGCGGTCAGGGGGGCACTGTAACCATCGACAACAATTGTCAGATTGCCCTTGGTGGTTTCCATTTCCACGGTGGCACGACCCAGTAATCGCGGCAAGTTCTCATAGCCCTTGGGAGGCGTGTAGCTAAAGTTTTGTACCATCATGGCCTCCAAGTCTCCCACTTTGTCGAGGGCAGCCGCTTTAGCGGGGAGAAGTTGGTTGCGATCTTTGGCTTTGGCGGCTTCTTGAAGCGTATCGAGGGAGGTCTCTAACTCCGCCAAGAGCGTTTTGGCGGCCGCCTGTTTCTCGGCAGGGATACTGTTGAGCAGTTCATCGGCGCGATCGCGCACAATGGCTTTCGCCCTGCTGACGTTGTTGGCAATTTTTGACCACTGTTTGCCACGCACCCAGAAAGAGATTTGTTCTAAGTCCTTTTGCAGTTCTCGTACCGTTGGATTGTCAATCGGTAAAGCCCAACGGAGCAGGGCTTTGGGATCAGTAATGGCATTCCCTTGGGGTAAGGCCGCCATTAACGGCTGGTCAAGGGGCAGCGCGATCGCCAGCGGCGGCAGCAGGAATGTACCCAACCAGAGGAGCAGGATGACCAGAGGCGCTAGCCAGCTTTTGCGTCGTTTCACCGTTTCTTCCCATGACCTCGTCTCCCCTCAGTGTATCGGACAGGGCGATCGCCCTCCAAGGGGGCACTTTTCATTTTTCTTTCATTTTCTTAGCGTCCCGTGTTAGGATAGAAATTATGAAACGATTATGAAAACTGCTAATAGTGCGTGGTTTGAGTTGGGTACTGGTGGGAGTTCTCTTGGTAGGCGGCTGTGCAGCTCTTGCTCCGGAGAATCGGCAAGAGACCCGCCAAACCCAAACCGATAGGAATGAACGCCCTTTAGTGCTGACCACGTTTACAGTCCTTGCCGATATGGCGCAACAGGTGGCGGGCGATCGCCTGCGGGTGGAGTCACTGATTAAATCGGGAGCAGAAGTCCACGGCTATGAATTTACCCCCAGTGACCTTGTGCGGGGACAGGAAGCCGCCCTCATTTTAGAAAATGGCCTTGGCCTCGAACGCTGGGGCGATCGCTTCTACAACAGCCTACCGAATGTGCCCCGCGTCACGCTCACAGAGGGGATTATCCCCATTCCTATTCAGGAGGACGCCTACCGAGGTCAACCCAACCCCCATGCCTGGATGTCACCCCAGAATGCCCTGATTTACGTCGAGAACATTCGCAAAGCACTCACAGAACTGGATCCTGCTGGTGCTGAGATTTATGCCGCCAACGCCGCAGCCTATAAAGCCCAAATTCGCGCCCTTGATCAAGAGCTACGTCAAGCCCTAGCCGCCCTCCCTGCCAATAAACGCTACATTGTCACCTGTGAAGGAGCCTTCTCCTACCTTGCGCGGGACTACGACCTTGAAGAAGTTTACATCTGGCCAGTCAATGCCGATCAGGAGGGGACGCCCCGCCAAATTACGCGGGTAATTGACATTGTGCAGCAGCAACGGATTCCCGCTGTCTTCTGTGAAAGTACCGTCAATTCAGGGCCTCAACAACAAGTAGCACGAGAGTCTGGCGCTACATTTGCTGGCATTTTCTATGTGGATTCCCTATCGCCCCCTGAGGGCAATGCCCCCACCTACCTTGACTTGCTCAGGTACAACATCAACACCCTTGTTCGTGGTCTCAGCGGGAGGACAGCCTCATGATTTCTAGCCCTACCATTGATTTACAAGATGTGACAGTGACCTATCATCGCCATCTCGCCCTCCATGGCGCAACGCTGCAACTGCCCGCCGGCACGATCTGTGGCGTGGTGGGCAGAAATGGTGCTGGCAAATCCACCCTTTTCAAGGCCATCCTAGGGTTTGTCAAGCCGATCCGAGGCCAAGTGCGCATTCATGGCTTACCCCGACAGCAGGTACAACGGCAGTCCCTTGTGGCCTATGTGCCCCAAAGTGAAGATGTGGATTGGCAGTTTCCCCTACGAGTCTGGGATGTCGTGATGATGGGGCGCTATGGCAAGATGAACTGGCTGCGCCAACCAACGGGGCGCGATCGCCAGCGGGTACGGGAAAGTCTAGAGCAAGTGGAACTGTGGCCCCTGCGGTACCGCCCAATTGGCGAACTCTCGGGGGGACAAAAGAAGCGGATGTTCCTTGCCCGCGCCTTTGCCCAAGAAGCCCAAGTGTTGCTCCTAGATGAACCCTTTGCAGGTGTGGATGTGAAAACGGAGAAGCTGATTATTGATCTCCTCATGGCGGAGCGGCAGAAGGGGCACACAATTCTCATCTCCACCCACGATCTCTCCTCGATTACCACCTTTTGTGACCAAGTGGTGCTGGTAAACCGCAGCATCCTAGCCTATGGCCGCACCAGTGAGGTCTTTACCCCTGAAAATCTCTCGCGAGCCTTCGAGGGATCCCTGCGGATCCCCCGCCGCTGTGACTAGCCCCGACGAATCGGCGTACCACAGGGATAGGTGGCGACAGGTGCTTCGGTGGGCAGGTCTTTTACCTTGTGCTGAAGTTGGGCTTGCAGGTAGAGCTGCTGCAGGCGTTCGACCATTTCGCCGCGGCGATCGTAGAGCCGTTTCAGGGGACGGGGTCGGCAGCGATTGAGGCAGTAGGCGGTGAGGATGGGAAGAGCGATCGTGCTATCGGTGTAGCAGACCACGGTATCCCGCAACCCTTGGGGATCCACCTTGCCCCAACTGACGGCTTCGCTGGGCACAGCCCCTGAGAGGCCACCCGTATCCGGCCGCGCATCGGTAATCTGAATAAAGTAATCGTGCCCCCGTTCCTCTAATCCCAAAACTTCGTGAATCTGTGGCTGGGTTTGCAGCAGGAAGTTTTTCGGACTGCCACCACCAATAATGAGAGCGGCACTCTTACCATTGCCCTCAGCGGCTTCGCGGGCAAAGTAGGCAATGGCAGCGGTTTCATTGACATCAATGGCGGGGTCAATGATGAGTTTCGACCCTTCGAGGGCGATCGCCGCCACATTCATGCCAATGGAACTATCCCCCGGAGAGGAGGTGTAAATGGGCACACCACACTCATAGGCCGTAGCCAAGAGACAGGAATGGGGTTGTCCCCGCTGTACTTCCAGTTCCCGCACATAGCGCCCTAGGTGGTAGTGAAACTCGGCAGTGCCCATACGGCGTTGGAAGGTTTCGCTGCGCAGCACCTGCCGCAAAAAGGCATCGGTTTCAAGGAGCACATCGTAGCCAAAAATAATGTCATAGATGCGGATTTTGCTTTCTTTGCGCAGTTGCACATCATCCACAAAGGGATGCGCCGCATAGAGATCCATGCCGAGGGCATAGTGAATATCGTGGTAGAGGTTTGCCCCAGTGCTAATGATGTAATCAACAAATCCTGCACGCACTAAAGGCGCTAAGGCAGAGATACCCAACCCCGTGGGAGTCATCGCCCCCGAGAGGCTGAGGCCAACCGTCACCTCTGGCTGAAAGACCCGTTGGCTCAGGAGTTGGCAAATTTCCCGCAAGCGTGCCGAGTTGTAGGCTGTGAAGTATTTATCAATAAGTTCTGTTAAACTGATGTTGTCGGGAATGGGTGCCGGGATAATGGGGGTAGCAAATGCAGACATCGGTCGTTCCTCGCAAGCTAAGTCCACAGCAGGCATAGCCGCTGAGTCAGAAATGTTCCTAACCACAGCACTACTGAACCCGCTGAGGGGTGTCTAGTGATTTTTAGTTATGAAAAACTTGAAGTGCAGTTACCGTGTTTAACACACTCCACACTTCTGATCGACCCAGTTCACACAGGGGTGAACACTTGCAGGCCGATCAGCTCATACTCGGTCCTTCGCAATTATCCACAACCGACAGTGCAGGGATGGCTGCTCGCCGTTGGCGCAACCCCATTTCGAGATACCAAGTGGTGGTGTTGGGATAACCCATCAACGTCAATTGTTTCACTGTTGACAAGTCCCATGCCCTTACATTACGAGATCACTATAGCACTTCATTACCCAATTTGCCGTGCGCGTCGCCTACATTGCCTATTACGCTTTTGCTCTTTGTTTCAGCGTCTTTCTCATTCTCTATGTTTTGCGGGGCATCGGTTGGCTGACAATGCTGCCGGGGGGAATTTTCTTGAGCCTCGCCATTATCAGTTGGTTTACGGCGCTTTGGTCAGTTCTCACCTTTTTGAAACAGCGTTACTAATACCAATTCTAATGTGAAGATAGCGCTAATAGAGGCTGAGTAATGAACGACCAACCCGTCAGAGACTGAACAACCGTTGCCGTTATCTATGACAATACATCCTGTAGCTTCTGCCGCAACGCCTCCAGTGTCTCAAGGGGCTGCCACGCCAGGATCGTTCGCAACTGCTGCCACAACCGCTCAATAGGATTCACCTCAGGGGTGTAGGGCGGCTGGAATACCGGAATGACATTGGGAGGCCAATTCAGGCTGTTGTCACGCTGCGCTGCCGCTTGATCCCTCTGCACTACGAGCACTGCCTCTAGATAGGGAGCTGCAAATGCCTCCATAAACTCCCGAAAAGCACGGCTATTCAGCTGCTCATAGACCTGAAAAAAGTGTTCTCCCGTCAGAGGCTCAACAACCCCGTAGAGCTAGAACATCTCTCTTCGCCATTGATAGAGACCTTGGGGCTTGCGTCAGGGCAACTTGAGTCCCCTTGGCGATAGGCGTTGAGCCAGCGGGTGATGGTGGATTGTTGCGATGGAGCAACTGGGCGATTTGTGAGCGGCGGTGAAATCATTGAAATTGGTGAGGTCAAGGGAAGTGTAGTACAAAAAACGCTCTCTATGACCCGCCTTTGCGCCTTCAACAATCAAGTACCGAAATAGTCTTGGATGCTTGCTAGGCTGAGTCTAGGTAACCTCTGGAGGAGCAGAACGTGAGTCTTCTCGGCAATATCATTTGGCTAGTTTTTGGCGGCTTCCTCACGGGCATTGGCTATATGCTAGGCGGTGTAACGCTGTGCCTGACAATCATTGGCATCCCCTTTGGGATTAAAGCGATTCAACTGGGCTGGAGTGCTCTATTGCCTTTTGGTAAGCAAATCGTGGAAGCACCCAATGCCAACAGCCCCCTAACAATGATTTTTAATATTCTGTGGCTTCTAGTCATGGGTTGGGGCATTGCCCTCAATCACCTATTTTGGGGGCTGCTCTTGGCGGTAACAATTGTTGGCTTGCCTTTTGCGCAGCAGCACTTTAAGCTGATGATCTTGGGATTACTACCCTTTGGCCGCGAGTTGAGGTAATTGCCAGAGACGGGGGCTAAGATGCCCCCTAGGTACTTGACTCTACAAGTCTTACTTGAGGATGCCAAAGTAGTAGGCGGCAACCAAGAAGTTAATGGCCAACAGCAGCACAGCCCAGAAGGTACGGAAAGCGTAGGTGGGTTTTGCAGATTTTGTTGCCATAGTTGACATCCTCTTGATGGGAAACGGCAACCTTATTATACGCCGATAGCCTCCTGTATGCCGAGGGCAACGTGATATACTTCCTGCAAATCAAATCTGGCTGCGAGCTAGACGGCCTAGGGTCTGGAAAATCAAAAATAATCCAAAGACCAAGGTGGGTACAAAGGTTGCTAGAGTATATTTTTAAGGCTGCTGATTCGTTATAAGGGTTTTGTTTATGTCCAGTGCATTGTCTGTTACCGATGCCACCTTTGAACAGGAAGTATTAAAAAGTGATATTCCCGTACTAGTGGATTTTTGGGCACCGTGGTGTGGACCCTGCCGCATGGTGGCGCCCGTTGTGGATGAAATTGCCAATGAGTATCAAGGCAGGGTGAAAGTTGTGAAAGTCAATACGGATGAGAATTCCAAGGTGGCAACCGACTTTGGCATTCGCAGCATTCCAACGCTCATGATTTTTAAGGATGGCCAAAAGGTAGATATTCTGGTGGGTGCAGTGCCTAAGACGAAAATTCAGGCTACTCTTGAACAGTTTCTTTAAGTTCACGATGAGCCTGCGGCCATGAGTTCTGTGGAGTCAGAAATTGTTGTCCATATCAACGGCACTCCTCACACCTTGAGGCACTCGCTCTCAATTCCAGAACTCTGTAACCTGCTCAACATTCACCCCCGCCTTGTTGCCATTGAATACAATGGTGAAATTTTGCATCGGCAGTTTTGGGAAACCACCTATGTGCAGGCAGGCGATCGCCTTGAAATTGTCACGATTGTCGGTGGCGGCTGATGCGCGGGTGGCGATGGCCTCTGATTGCGCTGCTGGTTTGTCTGTGCACCCTCAGCCTCGGAAGCTGTGCAGGTCTGATTACGCCGCGGGGCAACCAGTTAGTGACCGCTGTCACCTCAGACCCTAAAACCTTTAACTACGCCCTAAGCCAAGAATCCCCCAATGTCTTTGGCTACCTCTACACCGGCTTAATTCAAGAAAATGGTCTTACGGGTGAATTGGAGCCTGCCCTTGCGGAGTCTTGGGAAATTAAGCCCGAAACCCTCGAAATTGTCTTTCAACTCAAGCCGAATCTGAAATGGTCGGATGGGGTGCCCCTCACCAGTGAGGATGTGGTGTTCACCTACAACGAGATCTATTTCAATCCTGAGATTCCCACGAGTAGTCGCGATATTCTGCGCATTGGCCAGAAGGGGCTGCTGCCTGAAGTGACTGCCCAAGGCGATCGCCAAGTCACGTTTAAGCTCCCTGAACCCTTTGCCCCGTTTTTACGCAATACCGGCTTGCCGATTTTGCCTGCGCATCTGCTGCGGGACGCGGTACGGGAACGGGATAGCCAAGGGCGCCTGAAGTTTCTCTCGATGTGGGGCACTGACACCGACCCCCGCGAAATTGTTGGCAATGGCCCTTTTGTCATGGAGCGCTATGTGAATAGCCAGCGGTTGATTTTTCGGCGCAACCCCTTCTACTGGCGATCGCCCCTACCCCATTTGGAACGTTTTATTTGGCAAATTGTGGAATCCACCGACACTGCCATGCTGCAATTTCGCTCCGGCGGTTTGGACTTATTTGCCGTCACGCCGGAGATGTTCTCCCTTCTCAAGCGGGAAGAAAAGCGCGGCCAGTTTCGCATCTACAACAGCGGCCCTAGTCCCAACACCCTGTTCCTTTGCTTTAATCTCAATCGCGGTCGCCGCAATGGTAAACCCCTTGTGGATCCCGTCAAGTCTGAGTGGTTTAACGATGTACGCTTTCGGCAAGCTGTGGCCTATGGGATCGATCGCCAGCGGATGATTAACAATATCTACCAAGGCCTAGGGGCACCCCAACACTCCACCATTCCCGTCCAAAGCCCCTTTTACTTCTCCCCGGAGCAGGGACTCCCCACCTATCGTTACGATGTGGCCAAAGCCAAGGCATTACTGCAGGAGGCCGGTTTTCGCTACGACAATCAAGGTCGCCTCTTTGACGCCAAGGGGAATCGTGTCCGCTTCTCACTGATTACGAATGCAGGCAACAAAATCCGCGAGGCGATTGCCACGCAAATTCAGCAGGACTTGGGGGCGATCGGCATGCAGGTAGATCTGCAATTTTTGGCCTTTGGTACCCTCGTGGATCGCCTGTCCAATTCCCTAGAGTGGGAAGCCCATATCCTTGGCTTTACGGGCGGGGGCAATGAACCCAATAGCGGTGCCAATATCTGGCGGGTAGATGGCCTTTTGCATACATTCAATCAGCAACCCGCCCCCAATCAACCGCCAATTACGGGTCGAGTTGTTGCTGACTGGGAGCAGCGCATTAGTGATCTCTATGTCCAAGGGGCACAGGAGTTGGACTTAGAACGCCGCAAGCAAATCTACGCCGAAGCGCAGCGACTGGCTCAGGAGTATCTCCCCTTTATCTACCTTGTGAATCCCCTCTCCCTTACGGCTTTTCGCAATCATGTGGTTGGGGCAAATCCCACAGCGTTGGGGGGCGCCCTGTGGAACCTCGATGAACTCAAAGTGGAGATGGCCGCAGCGGATTAGGCTTCCTCTGGGGGAGGTTGGCTAGGATAACTCTGGTTATTTTCTGAGGCTAACTGGGCTTTGGCCTGTTGCCAGAGGGCTTCCAGTTCTTCTAGGGTGTAGGTCTCAAGGGGGCGATCGATGGCCGCCTCAATGCACTCTAGGCGTTGGATAAAGCGTTGGTAGGTTTGTTGCAGGGCATTGATGGGGTCAAGTTGGCACCAGCGGGCGAGGTTAATCACACTAAAAAGCAAATCCCCAAGTTCAGCAGTTTGTTGGGCGGCATTCCCTTGCAGAAGTGCCTCCTGAAATTCTGCCAGCTCTTCATAAAATTTTTGCCATGCGCCGCTAATGGTTGGCCAATCTAGGCCAGCACGACTGGCACGCTCACCAATTTTCATCCCCGCCATCAGGGGGGGCAGGGTACGGGCATAGCGTCGCAGCTTTTGACTGAGGGGGACGGCTTCCTCACTGCCCTTTTCAGAGGCCTTGATTTGCTCCCATTGGTCGCGCACCTCTTGCGCAGTGGTGAGTGCCACTTCACCAAAAACATGGGGATGGCGACGGATCAGTTTATCGGTAATTCGTTGAATGACTTGGGCAAGGGTAAATTGGTCAGCTTCTTGAGCGAGTTGGCTCTGGAGCACCACTTGCAGCAACAGGTCTCCCAATTCTTCGGCGATCGCTCCAGTGTCTCCCTCCTGAAGAGCATGGACGACTTCATAGGCCTCCTCAAGGACGTAGGGAATGAGGGTGGTGGGTGTTTGCTGCAAATCCCAAGGGCAGCCCCGTTCAGGATGGCGCAGTTCGCGTACCACGTCAATCAGGCGTTGAAATTGAATCAGTGCCTCTGGTAGAGGGGGTGGCACATAGAGTTGTAGCGGGCAGGTGGCCTCCGTTAGCTCTGCCAATTCACCAAGGGTGAGGGGTGTACTTTGGTGTTGGGCGTCAATGAGTGTCAAGGGTGTCTCTAAAGGCCAGTGGTGGCGAAGGTGGTGTGCCAAGCGGTGGGCGATCGCCAGCGTCGGAATCTCCGTAATCAGGCCACCTTGAGGCAATTCTGTTGCCTCTGCCAAGACAGTTGCTGCCGACAAAACAGTTAGGGGCATGGCCATAGGAGCAATCACTGGACGCTGCATTACCGTTGTTTGCTTATCATCGCCAATTTCCTGATGTTCTTGCTAGAGGTCTCCCCAATTTTGGCCGTCAGGTAGCTGCCTTTGGGATCAAATGAAAGGAGATAAACTAAGTGTAACGAAACATTTCTTTGGGTTAATCATGGCAGACTTTCTGTTGCGAGCAACGGCTGCGGCTGAAGGCATCCGTGCAGTAGGGGTGATTACCACTCAACTCACCGATGAGGCCCGCAAACGCCACCAACTCTCCTACGTTGCCACGGCTGCGTTGGGACGAACGATGGCCGCTGGCCTAATTCTGGCCTCTAGTTTCAAACAGCCCCAAGCGCGGGTGAATGTGCGCATTCAAGGCAATGGCCCCCTAGGAACGGTTTTTGCCGATGCGGGTGCCGATGGCACGGTTCGCGGCTATGTGCAGTATCCCCACGTTGAACTGCCCCCTAATGCCAAGGGCAAACTAGATGTAGGTGCAGCGGTGGGGCATCAGGGGTATCTCTACGTCATCCATGATCTTGGCTACGGCTATCCCTATTCCAGCACGGTGGAACTTGTCTCGGGGGAAATTGCTGAAGATGTCACCTACTACCTTGCCACCTCAGAGCAAACCCCCTCAGCCCTGATGTTGGGTGTTTTTGTTGAAGAAGCTGGGGTGACTGCCGCTGGTGGGTTGATGCTACAGGTGCTACCCAAAGCTGCCAATGATGAACAGCTCATCGCCACGCTTGAACAACGGGTGGCCAATCTCAAGGGCTTTACGCCCCTACTCCAAGCAGGGCGGACACTGCCGGATATTTTTCAGGAACTCCTAGGGGATATGGATCTGCAAATTTTGCCCCAGCGGCAAATGGTGCGCTTCCACTGTGGCTGTTCCCATGAACGGATGCTAGCGGCACTCAAACTCCTCGGCGAGGCAGAATTAAGGGATATCCTAGCCACAGAGGCGAAGGCAGAAGCCACCTGTCAGTTCTGTAATGCTGTCTATTGGGCGGATCAGCCAATGTTGGAGCAGTTGATTGCGGAGTTGGCCACTGCCTCAGTCTAAGCTCTTGTTTCTGAGGAGTTTACGTCATGTCCAGTGTGGTTGCGACTGCCCAACCCCCGTTGCATTTTCTCCCCCAGCGGTTTAGCTACCCAGTGTGGTGGACTGTGGCGCGACTCTTGCCCTTCTATATCCGCTATGGCCTTGGTCTCAATCGGGTGGAAGGGGTGAATGTTGAGACCCTTGCCCGTTATTACCAGCAGTTTCAACAGGGTCAGGTGCGGCTCCTTATCGCCTTTCGCCATCCCTGTACGGATGATCCTTTGGTAATGGGCTATTTGATGTGGCATCTGTTGCCGCAGACAGCACGACGGCTGGGGATTCGGCTGCGCCCGCCCACGAATGGCTATTTTCTTTACGATCGCGGGATTCCCCTCTGGGCAGGAGAGCAAATCGGCTGGCTCTTTTCACGGTTGGGGGGCATTTCCATCATGCGCGGTAAGCTCGACAGCCAAGCCCTGCGATCGGCACGGGAGTTACTCCTCAAGGGACAATTTCCCCTAGCGGCAGCTCCGGAGGGGGCAACGAATGAACACAATGAACTAGTGGCACCTTTAGAACCGGGCGTGGCGCAACTGGGGTTTTGGTGTTTAGAAGATTTGGCCAAAGCAGGGCGATCGCTCCCCGTGATCATTCTGGCGATTGGCATTCAGTACAGCCTCAGTCAGCCCTCTTGGGAACGCATGGCAATGCTGATGACCCAACTGGAGAACCGCCTTGGATGCCCCACCAATTCCCACAGTAGCGAACCGCAGGTTCTCTACCACCGTCTTCTAAATTTAGGGATGCACCTTTTGGATCGCCTCGAGACCTTTTATGCCACCTCCTACCGCCAAGATTTTCCCGAACTGCCCCCCTTTGACTCCCCCAATGCGGAATTGGCAGCACGGATTCAGCGACTCCTCAACAGTGCCTTAGTGGTGGCGGAGTCCTATTTTGGTCTTAAGCCCACTGAGGATTTTGTGAGTCGCTGTCGGCGGATTGAGCAAGCCGCTTGGGAACGGATGTTTCGCGGAGATTTGGCACAACTGTCTGCCGTAGAGCGCTGTTTAGCCGATTGGTTGGCGGAGGAAGCCAATGTGCGATTACGCCATATGCGTCTTGCGGAGCGCTTTACCTCAATTACGGGTTCCTATGTGCGTGAGAAACTCACAATTAATCGTTTTGCCGATATTCTGCTCATCCTCTGGCGCACCTTCGATTGGCTAGAGGGGAAAAGCCCGAATGTAAATCGCTTGGTGGGGTTGCGGCAGGTGCGGGTCAGTGTCGGAGAACCCTTGAATCTAGAGAGTTATTGGCCGCTGTATCGGTGCGATCGCCAAGGGGCACGCCAAGCCGTCAAGGAAGTCACCGACCAGATTCGTCAACAATTTGAAGCCCTGATTGTGCCCACAGATTCTTAGAGGGATTCAAGTTTGAGGTCTAAGCCAAACACAGGAGCGATCGCCCCTCCTGAAGCTGCTGAAGTGCCCTAAATAAATCATTGGTTAGTTGCTGGGCAACACTTTTGGGGCGGTTGACATCGTAATTCCGTGTACTCAAGGGGGCAGCAATGAGCACCTTGACCTCGCTGCCCCACGGTGGGTAGGGCTGAGCATAATCGAGTAGAATCGGCACAATATGGATCGCTTCTTCACAACGCTGCGCAGCCTGAAGGGCTAAACGAGCCAAGCCCGGCTTTAGCAGAATCTAGCATTAGGCGTGAAGAGTGAACCGGCTGTCACACATAAAAACTAGCCTAGGGCGATCGCCCCAATCTGCCTAGGGATGTCAAACCAGTTTGCAAATTAGCAAATTAAGCTTCAGTTAATTATTAGCAATACTGAGAATCCAAGTGCCCACATAGCGCATCAAGGGAATATCCCCAGGGGAGCCAATGCGTGCATTGAAGTAGAACATGCCGCCATGGTTGGGGTTGCGTACATTGTTGAGAATGATTTGAACAGGTTCCCCCGCGGGAATCACTTCTGCTGGCACGATGTCAATGACGCGATTATCCCGATCCACCGTTACCTCGGCTAGGTTAATTTTTCTGCCTAGCTCGCGCCGAAATTGGAAAAAGCTATTCCCCCGACTGCCCCCCACTCTGACCTCAATTCCCTTGGGATCAATAACGCCGTTGTAGTAGTCAGGGTAGGTGATGTTAATGCGGTTAATGGCTACTTTTTGCTGACCAAGGCGTAGCCAGTAGCGATCGCCCATAAAGCCAGGCGTGCCGTAGTCTAAGTGATATGAAAGCTGCCGTCGTCCACTGGAGCTTTCTCCCCACGTAAAGGTAAAGCCCTGGTTAGCTTGGGCACGCACAAGGGCAGGAGACACCAGACCAAGACTACACCCCAACAGAATCAGAACCGGTAGGAAACGCTTTACCATAGATAACTCTATTACGACACACCACAGATACCTGACTTTTAGACGGGGAGGATTCGCTTAACGTTCCCCTACAGATCAGTCTGCTTAGTATCCTAACGGCAAAGACTCACAATTGCGAAGAAAAATTAAAATTTATTGAGAGATTTTCCCTTAGTTGCTGCTTTGCTGCACCAATTGAGCAAAGAAGCCGCCACGACTAGTGACACTGGAGGGAGCATCCTTGTCGGCCATTTGCACCGCCACAATTTCTGAGGTGAGCACAGTCAGCTTTTTGCCCACTTGGCGATCGCACGTCAGTTCGAGGACAGTCGGAGTACCACTGGCCATGGCCTGCTGAATTTGCTGATAGAGGGCTGTCGCTGCTGCACTTTCTTTGCGTTCAATGCTGACGGGCATGGAGACATGACGCAGAATTAAATCAATCGTGTACATTGCGTTCTTTAATCACTTAGGCTAGGTTTGTATATTCACTGTAAAACGTTGTGGCTAGAAAATTAGCGGTGGCTCAACGTACTTGTCCACTGCTGGTGCAGCGATCGCAATAGGGGCACATCCACATAGGTTGTCCAGCCCACCTCACCGCGAATCACTTGGAAGGGGTAATCTGGTTCCCCTAGGCAATCCAAGACAAGCGCTGCATCCCGAAAATCATGATCCTTAGTGTAGTCGGTGATCGTGATAATGGTTGCTAGACCACTCGCAGTGGCTGCCTGAATCCCATTGGCAGAATCCTCGAAGGCAAGGCACTCTTGGGGTGAGAGGCGCATTCTTTCAAGGGTGTAGAAGTAAATGTCAGGCGCAGGTTTCTTGGCTGGCACCACATCCCCGGCAGCAATGATCTCAAACCAACTCACACCATCGGCTGCAAGGGCATTTTCTAGAAGTGCGGTGACATTAGCCGGGGTGGTCGTGGTGGCGATCGCCAAACGTAATCCTGCTTCACGGGCTTCAGTGAGCAGCCGTTTCACCCCCGGTCGCAGGGGAATCGCTCCTTCCGCCAATAGCGCCGTATAGTAGCGGGTCTTGGCCTGATGCAGATCGGCAATCAAAGCATCCAAATTTTGGGGACGTGGCCAATCGGGGCGAAAGCGATCAAGGTAATACTTCATCCGCTCTTTGCCTCCAGCCACCGCCAGCAGCTGACCATAGAGGGGAATATCCCACTCCCAATCCAGACCTGCCGCAGCAAAGGCTTTATTGAAGGCGACACGATGGCCATCCCGCTCCGTATCCGCCAAGGTGCCATCCACATCAAAAATCAGGGCTTTGAGGTGAGCCATAGAGATTTGTACCGAATCCCCGCAGGGGAAAAATTAATGGAATGACTGTAATTTTACCAGTCGTGCTCGCACTGCTTGATCATTGGTGACTGGTTCACGAAAATGCCAAGTTTCCTCAGGACCAAGGCCATAGACCTGTACCGAAACAGCGCCGACCCGCTGCCCGGCCTTGTCAAAGAGTTCAAAGTCGGCCTGAATCATGCGAAAGTAGTCTTTACTGTAGTTTTTCAGAACACCCACAATAAACGGTACGCCGCCCTCGAGATGCCACTTGAAGTCCGCCATGGTGACGCCCTGTTGTGCAAGGCTACCGCCAATCAATTGCTGCATCCGTTGCTGTTGCTGCCACTGACCGAGATGATAGCTAAAGATTACTAGTAAACTCACAACCCCAGCGGCGATCGCCACCACCCAAGGAGCCGAGGAAGCATACACAGGAGCAGCTAGGGCTGGATTGGGGGGGCGCAGATCAATGACCTCTTCCCAATCGGGTTTAGGGGAACCTTGAATGCGGCCAATAATTTTGATGCGGGCAATATCATCAAGGTGAAACTGTCCCAAGCGAGACTTGAGGAGATCCACCAAGGCAGAATAATGGGCAACGGTGCCGGGGGGTTTGTTCAAAACAATGTTTAATTGGTTGCGAAACTGGTTTACTTGCACAACAACGGCGTGTTCTGAAAGCACATCCTGAAGTGTTTCGCGAATTTGCTCAACTTGTAGTAGCCCCATGCCCGTAACCCCTACCTTGTGGCAACAGAATGACTACTGGGAAACCTTTGCCTACCAATGATAAACCTGCCGTTCTATGTGCCAGTGTACACAAAGTCCCAGTGATACAAATCTGTGGATTCACGGTACCTTACGGTTCTAGTCAGATTTGACAGCGATCGCAATGGCCACAACGCCAGGTGGCTGCTTTAGGAGCAAACCCAAAAGCCTCAAGGAGAAACTGCCAGCGGCAGCCGCGGTGATAGAGAAACTCTTGCATCAACTGTTCTTGAGTGTCTTTGGGTGGCGGTGGTACTTGTACCAAGGGTTGACGGCAATAGTGGAAGGGGTCTTGCCAGCGCAGGGCACCCTGTTGATGCAGGAGTGCCAACGTTAATTCCACCTCAGGCCACTGTTGCCGCAGTTCCTGAAGATTGCCATTGAGGGGCAGAGACGCCTGAAGTGCCATGGCGCGATTGTAAGTCTCTTGACTGTGGCGCTGAAAAAACTGCCAACGCTGTTGATCTTCGCGATCTAAACCCCAGCGATCGCTGACCAGGGCCAGCGCTTGTGCCGGCTGACCATCGCGTCCAGCGCGTCCCACCTCTTGGAGGTATTCACTGAGTTCCAAGGGCGGCTGATAGTGGCAGATCCAACGCACATTAGGTTTATTGACCCCCATACCAAAAGCATTGGTACAAACCACAAAGGATAGCTTGTCCTGCAACCAATCGCACTCAATTTGGCGTCGCTGTGCTGCCGGTAGTCCACCATGGTAAGCGGTGGTGCGGTGCCCCTGCTGCTGAAGCCAAGTGGCCAAGGTTTCACAGTCGCGGCGGGTGCGGGCATAGATCAAGCCTGAGGTTCTCCCCTGCTGCTTGAGAAATTGCTGGAGACAATGGCGGCGATAGCCCCGACTCCACACCGAGCGTACGGCTAAATAGAGATTGGCACGATAGGGGCTGTGAATGATCTGCACAGGCTGCTCTAGGCCTAAAACCTCAATGAGGGTGCGCTGGGCATTGGGATTGGCAGTGGCGGTAAAGGCGGCGATCGCCAAGGGTGGGTGGTGGGGTTTCAATTGCCGCAGGGTAGGTCGTACCGTTCCCAAGCGACGATAAACCGGTCGAAAGCGATCGCCCCACTGCACGAGGCAATGGGCTTCATCCACAATCAAGGCATTGAGGTGTACCTGTGGTGAACAGAGGCGCTGCCAAAGGGGGGTGGAAAATAAGGACTCCGGCGCAAGATACAGCAGGCGGTAGTGGGTTAAGTGCGAGAGAATCTGGCGGCGTTGGCTGCTGGGCAGTTCACTATGATAGGCTGCGGCGGCAAGACCCCGTTGCTGCAATTCAGTGATCTGATTTTCCATGAGGGCAAGCAGCGGCGAGATCACCAGTGTCAATCCGCCCTGAAGCACTGCTGGCAACTGAAAACAGAGACTTTTGCCCGCGCCAGTAGGAAGGACAATTAAAGCATCCCGTCGTTGCAAAAGTGCTGTTATCACCTCCGCTTGGGGCGATCGCAACTCAGAATAACCCCAGTAATGTTGGAGGGCAGCCTGTATTGACTCTAGAGCGGCGTCTGGCATTGCACCGACTGAAGCCTGTCAGGATTTGAATGTTGCAAAAAGCGGCACAGTCTTCTAAGGAGGATTAGAGGGAGCAATCTAGAATAATTCTAAGTAAGAAATTCTAGGATACCTAAGACCCCTTAGGCCTATCACTGTTGCCGAAGTGTAAAACGCTTATGGAGATGAACCTATGGGCATGAAACTTGTGCCTCTGGTATGCATAGCAATGTTGGCAGCGGTGGTCGCTCCGGCAACTGCCCAAAGCCGCCGCCAACCCGTTAACCCGCAACAATTTCCGGTGAATCAGCCCACCTTGCCCCAGGGCTTTGAACGCATTGATGGTAGTCAAGGGTACTGGCAGGATGAGTCGATCGCTGGCGATGCGGCTTTTACGTTCGGTGCCCCCACCTATCGTGATAATGACATCATTCACCGGGCGCGGTGGATCAACTATGTTTCTACGGATGCGTGGTATCAGCAAAGCAATCAACCCCCTGTCCGCACCCGCGATCTCGATAGCCCCTTCTGTACCTCGATGTACGGTACGCTCTTCCCCTGCAATTTAATGGTGGAGTCACCCCTGCCGCCCCCGCAGCAGCCCCTCTTTGCCCCCCCACCCCCCCCTGCGGTCATGCCCGCTCCTCCAGTACGTGCCTTGTATTAACAAGTTGTGGGATAAGGTTAGTGATGGGGGCACTGCCCCCTTTTTGGTTTTCAAGGGGCGATCGCCGAGGAGCAGAGTCTAGCATCTGTTGGACAGTTCTATTAAAATAGATTGCAGTGATTGAACAAGCATTAATAAATCTTTTCCTGTTCTTAAAAGTGTTCCCATTGAACCATGCGGTAACTTTTATTTTGCTAATTATTAGCGATCGCAGTGCTTATCTTTGATTTCTTTCTATTTTGTGGCCTTTGGAATGGCTACTTCTTTAATATCTTGAATGGTTATAAACTGTCCTCTATAGAATGTATAGAAATCACACGCGATTCAAACTACTATCCATTGTTGTCTCACTACAAACTCATCTATAGGTTCTCCCTAACTATGCTTCCCCATCAAGAACGGCTCTCAATTTTTATCGATGGGAATAATATGTTCTATGCCCAGCAGAAAAATGGCTGGTTTTTCGATCCCCGTCGTGTGCTCGAGTTCTTCACCCGTGATCCCAACATTGTATTAGTGAATGCCTTTTGGTACACCGGCATCAAAGACACCCAAGATCAGCGTTCCTTTCGTGATGCCCTGATTAACCTTGGCTATACCGTGCGCACAAAGCTGTTGAAAGAGTACTACGATGAAACCCTTGGCAAGTATTACCAAAAGGCCAATTTAGATATTGAAATTGTGATTGATATGTTCAATACGGTTGGTCAGTACGATCGCGTGGTTCTTTTCAGTGGCGATGGTGATTTTGAGCGGGCGATCGAACTCTTGCGCTCCAAGAATACCCACATTACGGTGGTTTCCACTGAAGGAATGATTGCCCGTGAACTGCGCAATGCCACCGATCGCTACATTGATCTCAATGAAATTCGCCCCTTTATTGAAAAAATTGACCTGCAAAATGCCAACTAAAAAGCGCACCCAGCGATTGCCAGATGCGCAAGCAAATGAGGTATTTTCTCAGACCTAGAACAGGCCGAGGGTCAGTGACTTATCCAAGGGAAAAGCAGCACCAATCCCCAGCCACAGCGTCACCAGTGTGCCAAAGAGAAATACGGTCATGGCCACAGGACGACGGAAGGGATTTTGGAACTTGTTGACACTCTCAATGAAAGGAATCAACATCAAGCCCAGGGGGATGGAAGCATTTATGAGGACGCCCAGCAACTTGTTGGGCACCACTCGGAAAATCTGGAAAGTGGGATAGAGGTACCACTCTGGCAAAATTTCCAAGGGGGTAGCAAAGGGATCCGCTGGTTCACCGACCATGGCAGGATCCATCACCGCTAGACCAACCACAAGGGCGATCGTACCCATAATCACCACAGGGAAGATATAGAGCAGGTCATTGGGCCAAGCGGGTTCGCCATAGTAGTTGTGGCCCATGCCTTTTTTCAGTTTTGCCCGCAGTGCCGGATTCGTCAAATCGGGCTTTTTCAAAACTTTTGCCATAAATCAATTGTTCTCCTAGAGGGTCAGCAAGGAAGAGATTACTTGGAGCATAACAAGTGGAACCGCCGCAGATGGCTGGCTCTGTTAGATTTCTTGATGCTTAGTTTACAGGGGACCGGAAATGCCCTGCTTACGAATCATCAGGAAGTGCATCAGCATAAAGACGGCGATCGACCAAGGCAGCACAAAGGTGTGCAAGCTATAGAAGCGAGTGAGGGTTGCTTGACCGACACTTTCGCCACCGCGCATGAGTTCCACCAATTGGTCACCCACCACGGGAATCGCCGCAGGGATACCAGAAACGATCTTGACCGCCCAATAGCCCACTTGATCCCAGGGCAGGGAGTAGCCCGTGACACCAAAGCTGACGGTAATCACCGCCAAGACCACACCCGTCACCCAAGTAAGTTCGCGGGGTTTCTTGAAGCCACCGGTGAGATAGACGCGAAAGACGTGCAGAATCATCATCAACACCATCATGCTGGCGGACCACTTGTGAATAGAGCGGATCAACCAGCCAAAGCTGACTTCATTCATGATGTACTGCACAGAGGCAAAGGCTTCAGCCACCGTAGGTTTGTAGTAAAACGTCATGGCAAAGCCGGTGGCAAATTGGATCAAGAAACAGGTGAGGGTAATGCCACCAAGACAGTAAAAAATGTTTACGTGCGGCGGCACGTACTTACTGGTAATGTCGTCAGCGATCGCCTGAATTTCGAGGCGTTCCTCAAACCAGTCGTAAACTTTGTTCATAACAGTGATTAGTCCTGCGAAACCGCTGCTTTACTTTGAAAAATGTAACACAAGCGCCCTCAGACTTTCTATCTTCAGTGACCGTCCTAGGGGGGGGTAAAACACCCTGCAACCCCAGCGGTTGACCTTCCCTTGGGTATTCCATCCCCGTAGAAAAGCGCTGCACAGCCGTTCTTAGGTTGATTGGTGCCACCCGCCATCCGATAATAAAGTCTCAACAGCTTCAGGATGCTGACTTGGGGCTGTCTCCTCTGCTACCTTACTGACAACGACCCCTCGGGAGGCTTTTAGATGAATCTGTTGAAGAAACTCTTTGGTGCGATTTTCGGCCTATTTGGGGCGATCGCGAAACTCTTTGGTTTGGGCAAAAAGGGCGAGTTTTACATTGAACTAGATGAAAGCACCGCTGCCCCTGCTACACCGAAAGCAACTGCTGAAGCGGCTGAACCCGCTTCGCCTTCTGAACCTGCTGCTGCTCCTCAAACCGCTCAACCCGTTGCGGCAGCACCGCCCCCTGCTGCTACAGCTCCCGCAGCACCCATGCCCGTCACCCCCAGCGTTCCCTACACCCGTTTTGCTCGTCGTCGTCCCGGCGCCAATATGGCCGCCTTCCTAGAGATGGCGCGGCAAGTTCGTCCCTCCACCTAGGAAAACTTATCCACAGAGCATTGGATGCAAGGGGGCTGTTGATGTTGGAATGCCCCTTTTTTTGTCCTAAGGTATCCTCTTTGGGCATTGCAAGATTGTCCTAGTTGCAGTAGCATTCTGGCAAATTGTGAGGGTGTACAGCGATGGTTCAACAGCCGTCAAGCGGATGGGCAGCCGCCAAGATTTTTGCAGGCTTACTTCTCCTGTTTACGATTGGTGCCTGTGAGGCAGACACCACTACCACCGCTCCAACCGGTGAAGGACTGCGCATTGGCTCATTATTGCCCTCAACCGGTGACTTGGCCTCCGTGGGAACCCCCATTGCGGAGGTGGTGCCTCTGCTGGTGGAAACGGTAAATGCCTGCGGTGGTGTCAACGGCAAACCTGTCACGCTCATTGCCGCCGATGATCAATCCAATCCTGCCTCTGGGGCAGAAGCGATGACAAAGTTGGTGGAGATTGACCGAGTTGCTGGAGTCGTTGGCTCCTTTGGTAGTAGCGTCTCCAATGCCGCCGCCGATATTGCCACGCGGGGTCAAGTGATGCTAATCTCCCCCGGCAGTACAAGCACACTCCTCACTGAACGCGCTAAGAAAGGCGACTTTAAGGGCTATTGGGCACGCACGGCTCCCCCTGACAATTACCAAGCCCAAGCCCTTGCCCAACTGGCCAAACAAGAGGGGTATCAACGGGTGGCGACCGTGGTGATTAACAATGACTATGGCCGCAGCTTTGAGCAGGAATTTACCCGCGCCTTCAAAGCCCTAGGGGGCACAGTGATCAATGAAGACCGCCCGACCCGCTATGATGAGCGGGCAACCACTTTCACGACAGAAGCGGCTGCTGCCTTTGGGGGCAAGCCCGATGCCGTGGTGGCGATTTTGTATCCCGAAACGGGGAGCCTCCTCCTAAAATCCGCTTTTGAACAAGGTCTTACCCAAAACGTGGCCATTCTCCTCACCGATGGTGTGAAGTCGGAAAGTTTCCCAGAGCAAGTGGGACGCACCCCCGATGGCAAATATATTATTGCGGGGGCAAAAGGAACGGTTCCCGGTGCCGATGGCAAGGCTCTGAGTCGCTTACAAGACCTGTGGCGCACCAAAAAAGGCGGTGATCTTCCTGCCTTTGGCGCTCAAGCTTGGGATGCCGCTGCTCTCCTTGTGTTGGCTGCCCAGGCCGCAGGACAAAATACGGGGGAAGGGATTCACAGCAAATTGCGCGATGTGGCCAATGCACCGGGCGAAGAAGTGGATGATGTGTGTACTGCCCTGGCACTCCTGCGAGAAGGCAAAGAAATCAACTACCAAGGTGCCAGTGGCAATGTGGATATTGATGAAAATGGGGATGTTGTTGGCGTTTATGACATTTGGCAGGTCACCGATGACGGTAAATTAAAGATCATTGGTCAAGTGAACCCCCAAAAATCTTAGGCATGGCAAGCACATTTTCCTTTGATATTGTGAGCGACTTTGACTGGCAAGAGCTGGTGAATGCGGTGGATCAAACGGAGCGGGAGATCAAAGCCCGTTATGACCTCAAAAACACCCAGACCACCCTTGAGTTAACCAAAGAGGGACTGACGATTCATACCGATAGTGAATTTACGCTCAATTCAGTGCAAACCATTTTGCAACAGAAGGCGGCGAAGCGGCAGTTGTCTCTGAAAATTTTTGACTATGGACCTGTGGAGGCAGCAGGCGGCCAGCGAGTCAAGCAGTTGATTAAATTGCGGCGCGGTATCAACTCAGAATTAGCCAAGGAAATTAGTAAGCTGATCCGCAACGAATTTAAGAAGGTGCAAGCCTCGATCCAAGGGGATGTGGTACGGGTCAGTGCTAAGTCCAAGGATGATCTGCAAGCCGTGATCCAACGCCTGAAAACGGAGGATTACCCAGTGCCATTACAATTTACAAATTACCGCTAGTGGTTGAAGGGTCATGTTGGGGTCTGTATCACTGGGAACGTTGGGGCTAATGGTCGGTTCACTGTTGACTGTGGTGGGAGTGGTGGCCTATGCCACGGGAAATGCCACCTTGAATCTAGCTGGCTTTTTCTACGGTGTGCCCCTACTCTTGGGCGGATTGGCACTCAAAGCGGCGGAACTCAAACCGGTGCCCTATCGTGAGACCCCAACCCCAGCGGCGATCGCTGGCCGTACCCAAGCCACCCCCACCCAAACGCAAATCCGTAAGGATGTCACCCGCTATCGGTATGGCCAAGAAGCACACCTAGATAGCACATTGGCCACTTTAGGCTTGAGTCCCTCGAAGGCCGAGCGTCCTGTCTTGGTGGCGATCGCCGAGACCTTAACAGACGGTGCCTATACACTAATTTTAGAATTTGACTCCCCAGCAGTTCCCCTTGAGGTGTGGCAAGCCAAACAAGCAAAGATGCAAACGTTCTTTGGTCCGAATATTCGTGTGGCTGTGACGGAGCAGGGAAATGAACGCGTGGCCGTGGCACTCATTCGCGAATAAGCACGAATAAAGCAGTGGTCAACCCTGTTCCAGTTAACTAAGATGATTGGTAAAGCGTTTTTCCTCGGAATTGAGGTGTTACGATAACATCGTTACTGCGGCATTCTAACCCAAGAGACAGACTCTTTGTGAGCAGTCTGCTCCCAGCAAGGCATTTTTGGAAACGGCAATTAGGGCTATGGGTAAAGTTATTGGCATCGACCTTGGAACCACCAATAGTTGTGTGGCAGTCTTAGAGGGAGGCAATCCTGTTGTGATCCCCAGTGCCGAGGGCGGACGCACTACCCCCAGTATTGTCGCCTTTGGCAAATCGGGCGAACGGTTGGTGGGTCAACTGGCAAAGCGGCAAGCCCTCACCAATGCTGAAAACACGATTTTTAGTATCAAGCGGTTTATTGGCCGCCGCTGGGAGGAAACTGCTGAAGAGCGTGCCCGTGTGCCCTATACCTGTGTGCCGGGTCGCGATGGCATGGTGGATGTGCAGATTCGCGATCGCACCTATACCCCCCAAGAAATTTCCGCCATGATCCTCCAGAAGCTCAAACAGGATGCGGAAGCCTATCTCGGGGAACCTGTCACCCAAGCTGTAATTACTGTCCCTGCCTACTTTAGTGATGCCCAGCGCCAAGCCACCAAAGATGCGGGGACGATCGCCGGCCTTGAGGTGCTGCGGATTATCAACGAGCCAACCGCCGCCTCCTTGGCCTACGGCATTGACAAGCAGGATCAAGATCAAACCATCTTGGTTTTTGACTTGGGGGGTGGCACCTTTGATGTTTCGATTCTCCAACTCGGCGATGGCGTCTTTGAGGTGCGCTCCACAGCGGGGAATAATCACCTAGGGGGCGATAATTTTGACGAATGTATTCTTGATTGGCTCTTGGCCTGTTTTAAGGAACAGGAGGGGATTGATCTCTCCAAGGACAAAATGGCACTGCAACGCCTCCGCGAAGCTGCCGAAAAAGCCAAGGTGGAGTTATCGGGCACCCTGAGCACCTCGATTAACCTGCCCTTTATTACGGCGGATGAAACGGGACCCAAGCACCTTGAAATGGAACTCACCCGCAGTAAGTTTGAGGAACTCTGCGCCCACTTGGTTCAGGCAACCCTCGAACCCATGCAGCAGGCGATCGCCGATGCCGGTCTCACGGTTCAGGACATTGACCGCGTGTTACTGGTGGGCGGTTCCACCCGTATTCCTGCTATTCAACAGTTGGTGAAGGAATTTTGTGGCAAAACGCCCGATCGCTCGGTCAATCCCGATGAAGCAGTCGCCATTGGTGCGGCCATTCAAGGCGGTATTCTCAGCAAGGAAACAACGGTTAAGGATCTGCTGCTTTTAGACGTTACGCCCCTTTCCTTGGGTCTGGAAACCCTTGGGGGTGTCTTTACGAAAATTATTGAACGCAACACCACCCTCCCCACCAGCAAAACCCAAACCTTTTCCACTGCCACCGATGGCCAAACCGTGGTTGAAATTGCTGTCTATCAAGGGGAGCGTCCCATGGCCAAGGACAATCAACAACTGGCCTGCTTTGAACTCACAGGCATTGCCCCTGCCCCCCGCGGAGTACCGCAAATTGATGTTACGTTTGATATTGATGCCAATGGCATTTTAAGTGTGTCTGCCGTTGATCGCGCCACTGGTCGCCAACAAAGTGTGCGCATTACCAATCGTGGCGGCCTCAGCAGTATGGAAATTGAGCGCATGCGCCAAGAAGCCATGATCTACGCCCAAGCAGACCAAATCAAGAAAGAGATTGCCGAATTGCGCAACCAAGCGGATGCCCTGCTCTACAGCTATGAATCAACAATCAAAAATCATGGCATTAGTTTGACTCCAGAACTGCGAGCGCAGATTGAGCCAGTGGTGCAGAGGATGCAGGCAGCGATGGTGGATGACAACATTACCCCCGATGAAATTCGCCAGCGGATGGAAGCCCTGCAGCAGGCCTTAGTGACCTTGGGAACTGTAGTGTATCAACAGACCGCAGGCGGTTCAATGATGACCTCAACCCCGACAATGGGGGGGGCTACCATGAGTTCCCAAGCCACTCAAGTTTTGGATAGTGATGCCACAATCATCAGCGATAATGAAGAAACAGTTGTTTCAGATTATGAAGCGGTTGATTAATTCAGGTAACGGTGACTATGGCTCGTGATTTCTATGAGATCTTGGGTGTTTCCCGCTCTGCGGATGCTGAAGAGATAAAACGAGCCTACCGGCGCTTGGCTCGCAAGTATCACCCTGACGTGAACAAAGAACCGGGCGCTGAAGAAAAATTCAAGGAAATCAACCGTGCCTATGAGGTGCTCTCGGATCCCCAAGCACGAGCCAACTACGATCGCTTTGGTGAAGCCGGGGTCAGTGGTGTTGGAGCGACTGGCTTTAGTGATTTTGGCATTGGCGACATGGGTGGCTTCGCCGATATTTTTGAGACCTTCTTTGGCGGCTTTGCCACGAGTAGTCGGCGACAGCAAGGACCCACCCGCGGGGAAGATTTGCGCTATGACCTGAAACTGGAATTTCGCGAAGCTGTCTTTGGCGGCGAGAAGGAAATTCGCATCAACCATTTAGAAACCTGTAAAGCCTGTCAAGGAACTGGGGCAAAACCCGGTACCCGACCAGTTACCTGTAGTACCTGTGGTGGCATTGGTCAAGTGCGGAGATCGGCACGAACCCCCTTCGGCAGTTTTACGCAACTAACCACCTGTCCTACCTGTGGTGGCTCTGGTGTGGTGATTGAAGATCGCTGTGAGTCCTGCGGTGGCCAAGGCCATATCCAAGTCAGCAAAAAGCTGAAAATTACGATTCCTGCTGGGGTGGACAATGGCACGCGGCTGCGGGTCTCAGGGGAAGGGGATGCCGGTCTGCGGGGAGGCCCGCCGGGAGATCTTTATGTGTATCTTTTTGTCGAACCTGATCCCGAATTTCAGCGCGAAGGCAACAACATTCTGTCGCGGATTAAAATTAGCTACCTGCAAGCAATTCTGGGCTGTCGGATTCCCGTGAGCACGGTGGATGGAGAAGCAGAACTCAAGATTCCCGCAGGCACCCAACCCGGTACGGTGTTAGTTCTAGAAGGCCGCGGTGTACCCCGGGTAGGCAATCCTGTGGCGCGAGGTGATCACCTCATTACCGTTAATGTGGAAATTCCCACCCACATCACCCATGAGGAGCGAGAACTGCTGGAGAAATTGGCAAAAATTCGCGGCGAGCGCATGGGCAAGGGTGGTTTAGAGGGCTTCCTCGGCAGCTTATTTGGTGGTTAGGGCGCATTGCCTAAAATAGAAAAAACGTCGGGGGGCGCCGGCCATGCTGACTGAGGTCTTAACAGCACTGGATGAAGGAAATTTCCAACAGGCAGAAAAGTTGCTGGCCACCTTGCCTCCTGATGATCCCCGTGTGCTTCTGTGCCGCGGTCAACTCCACCTCAAGACAGAGCGATTAGAGGCAGCGGAGTCAGACTTTCGCCAATTACTGCGCCTCAACTGCGGTTCCAAGCTGACCCAAATGGCCCGGCGCGGTCTCGAAAAAATTGAGCAAATTCGTCAACAACAGCGACAACAGGCGATTTTAGCAACCCATGCCGTGGTGGGAGTGGAGCAGCAGGGTGTTCTTGTTCTAGAGGGGGTGGCTGCCCCTGAGCAACGCACGATCCTTGCTCGTCTTTTGGCCACCATGTTTAAGATTGACCCCTACACGGCGCGACTGTTAATTCCGTCGCGGGGCTGGCGCTTAATTCGCACGGGTAATTTTGCAGAACTCACGGTCTATTGCCAAGAGCTGAAACAGCAGGGGTTTACTCTCTTTTGTGTCCCCTTTGAGGCACTGACAGCCACACCCGTCTTGCAGGTGCGTTATTTTGCGGCCTTGCAGCCACAGCCCCGTGTGGTGTGTACTAGTTCATTATCACCAGAACCTGTGGAGCTAACGTTTACTTGGTCACAGGTTAGCCAGCGAGTGGAGGGGTTGCTGCCAATTTTTGAGCAGGTGTTCGATCGCGATCGCCAAGGGAAAATCACCCGCAAAGAACAAATTCAGGATCATGCCCAGTGCTGTGATCTCCACCTCTTTCAGCAAAATCAAATCCTGCGCTTTTATCGTGGCGGTTACCAATTTCATCAGGGGATTCCCCTCAATCAGGTGGCGGCGGTGATCCAAAGTGATTTAGATCTGGATCAAAATACCTCATGGGTGAAGTGGCGGCAGTTATCGAGTTTGTGGCAGCAGCACTGTGGCGATCGCCCCGTATGGCAAGACTTCACCAGCTTTGCTGAAACCGCCTTGGACTTTACCGAACTCCTGAGTAAAATTCCCCCCCACATTAACCTCTTTCGTCGCGAAGACAGTCTTTGGGATGCCGCTTTCATGCTCTACAGCAGCTTGGCCTTTCACCGTGCCCGCAGTGGCAGCAACCGCTAAGCTAGAAACAGAAGTCTGCTCGCGCGAGTATCTGTGCTGCACCAACTCCAACAAGCAATTAACAATGATCTCATTGCTGGTCTGCTGGTGGTGATCCCACTGGCAACGACGATTTGGCTATCGATTTCTGTCTCCAGTTGGGTGTTGGCTCTCCTCACCCGTATTCCTAAGCAAGTGAATCCCTTCAAAACATGGCACCCCCTGTTGGTGGATCTGCTCAATGTGGCAGTGGAGATTTTCGTGCCCTTAACAGGGATTCTGCGCATTGGCTTGATGGCACGCAATATCTTTGGCCAGTGGCTCTTGAACACGGGTGAGAGCATCCTCAAGCGCGGTGCCATTTATAAAGTGCTGCAACAGCTTCTAGAGACGATTCTGCGGGATTCGCGCGATCGCTTTCGGCGGGTGGTGCTCGTAGAATACCCGCGTCCGGGTCTGTGGGCGGTGGCTTTTGTGACTGGCACAATTAATGGTTCATTGCAGACGGTGTTTTCCGAGCCGATGTTGAGCTTATTTATCCCCTCATCCCCTAACCCCACCACGGGTTGGTATGTGATTGCCAGTGAGCGGGATGTGCGGGATTTGGACATTTGGATCGAGGATGCCTTTAAGCTGATTATTTCGGGGGGGATTGTGACACCAGAATCAGTTCCGACCTCGACTCTGCCCCCTGCCCCTGCTTCGTTGCGCTAAAAACTCGTTTTTGAGGATTTGCCCCATGATTACTGCTCGTCGTGTTGCCCGTGAATTGGCGTTGCTCAATGCCGCTCAAGTGCTGCGCCAACCGAAACTACTTGATGAAAGTGACTGCCGCAGTTTGATCTTAACGGCTGTACGGACGTTGGCAAGTGATGTGCGCGATACCCTCGAACAGGCCGGCAGTAAACTCAGTGAAAGTCAGCGACTGCTTCGCCACAGTGAGTTTCAGTTGCCCCACCTCGAAAAGGCACAGGTGGCGCTTCAAGATGCTCTCCAGCAAGCCGAACAGGGCTTGAACAAAATGGGCGCTGCCCTTGATTTACCTGAGATCCTCTACTTTGCCCACCAAGATGAGGTGCAAGCCTACGCGATCGCCCTGCTGCGCTGTTTACAGCGGCATCGAGCCGAGATTGAGGATCTGGTGAATCGCTCCATGGTGGATTGGCAGCTGGAGCGACTGACACAAATAGACCGCGCCATTCTTGAAATTGCCGTCGCGGAGATGCGCTATCTTGACGTGGCCAAGCAAGTGGCGATTAACGAGGCCATTGAACTGGCCAAACGCTATAGTGACGAGGGCAGCCACCGCTTTATCAATGGCGTACTGCGGCGGATTAGTGAAGTCCTTGACACAGTTCAGGCGGCCACTGGTAACTGAAACGACTGCCACAATTGCTGCCGACCCAATTCTACATCCTGAGGCCGACATTGCCAGTGGGGATGGGCACTCATCACTAAACTTTCGAGGGTTTCACGATCAAAAAGATGCCAAGTCAGAGCACCGTCAACAGGGTGGGCGATCGCCAGCAGATTGTCCGCCACACAGTGAATTTCTAGGCAGCTAGCTGCCCGCTGAATTTGCAACTGCTGCCCCGGTAGGAGCGATCGCACCGCCTCCATAATCTCCCGCAGTTCTGAGATGCTCTGGACACAGACCCCCGGAATGGCCACCCGTTGTTGGGGATTCCCATTGACTTGCAGCCAATAGTGACGGCTGGGATCAATTCCCAAGAGCCAAGGATCAACATCATCTAAACGATAACGGGGAGCCAAGGAGAGTCCGTGCATCATGTATCTATTTCCCAAATAACAGCATTGATATCCAGCGATCGCTAGGGATCGCGCTTCCCTTATGTAGTGTGATAAGTCTCCTTTATTTGATCAATCAGAGTTAATAATGCTTAACCATTTGCCAACAGTTGTTAACAAAGCCCCGTTTTCCCGCCAGTAAGATCACGGTTTTGTTACCGCAGCTACGGTTATCTGAGAGAAATTAGTTAAAATGAAGTTAAAGCTAGGTTAATTTCTGAGAAAAAAGGATAGGTAAGCAATGAATAAATACGAATTTTTACATCCCCATAGCCGTTACCACGGTGACTTTACACCCGAAAACTTTTTATTTGATGCTAACTTGCAGGAGTTTGCCACCCGCGTGAGCTATATTGCCGGCCTTGAAAACAGTGGCAAGCTCTCCCCTCAGGAAGCTTACGAGCAAATCAAAAATCTCTGGAAGGAATTAAAAGCCAGCAAAAAATGTTTGCTAGATACCTCATCCCCTAGCTAGGCTTGGAGCCGATGGAGTGTTTCCCGAATTAGTTCTGTTGGCACCTGATCAAAAATTTCCACATGGCCAATGGCAGTGGGGAGAATAAACCGCACCTTTTGTGCCTGAACCTTCTTGTCATGTTGCAGAAGTGCCAGCAGTCCCTCGACATCAAAGTGAGCTGGGATCGTTGTCGGTAGTTTTGCCTTGAGAATCAATGCCCGTTGGGCAGCAGCCTCTTCAACTGACCAATACCCCAACGCCACCGCCAGTTCGCCAGCGGCAATCATACCAATGGCCACAGCCTCGCCGTGGTTCAAAAGACGATAGTTACCCATACTTTCAAGGGCATGGCCAATGGTGTGCCCGTAATTCAAAATAGCCCGCAAACCCGCTTCTCGCTCATCCTTGCTGACCACATCCACCTTTGCTTGACAGGAACGCTCTAGAATTTGAAGCAACTGTTCAGCAGGCAAAGCAACCATACGATCCAAGCACGGCAACTGACTCAGCAGGTCAAATAGCTGAGCATCCCAAATCACGCCGTATTTGATCACCTCTGCCATGCCAGCCCGAAATTCTCTGGGGGGCAAGGTTACCAAAACATCGGGATCAATGACCACAAGACGGGGTTGATGAAAGGCACCGATGAGATTTTTGCCCTGGGGATGGTTCACCCCTGTTTTGCCGCCAATGGCTGCATCCACCATCGCCAAGAGACTGGTGGGAATCTGAACCACGGCAATCCCCCGCAGCCAGGTCGCTGCCGCAAAGCCGGTCATGTCACCAATGACCCCACCGCCAAGGGCAAAGAGAGTGGAACCCCGCTCCAAGCCCTGACTCAGGGCAGCATCATAGATCTTCTCCACGGTTCTGAGGGTTTTGTAGCGTTCCCCCGCCGGTAGGATGCAAGGGGTAACCTGCCAGCCCGCTTGCGTTAATGCCTCGTGCACGTCCGTGCCATAGTGTCGCCAAATTTGCGGATTGGAGACGATCAGGGCAGGGGCTTGGGGGGTCAAGGACGTATATGCAGCCAACAGCGTAGGCAACTGCCGCCGTATATTGGCACCAATGGCGATGCGGTAGGCGTGCTCACCAAGGGGAACGGAAATCAAAGTGGTCATTGTTGACTTTGCTAGGGACATCTACTCCAATCTTTTCATTCATCACTACCCGGTCGGGGGAACGCTGGCTTCCCTCGCCAAGGGGCAAAAAATGGCAGCAGTAGCAGGGCTGGTAAGGCAGCCCCAATCGTAAAGAGAAAAAAGAGCGGCCACCCCATGATCTCTGCGGCTTTACCTGCAGGAGCCGCCAGAACATCCCGACTAAAAGCAAAAAGACTAGAGAGCAGGGCATACTGCGTGGCACTAAATTGGGGATTACAGAGGCTCATCAGGAGTGCAGTTAAGGCCGCGATCGCCAGCCCCGCACAGAAGTTATCAATACTAATGGCCGCCACCATCACCGTGGGGTTGGCACCGGCATTGGCCAACACAAAATAGGAGATATTGCTGGAGGCTTGCAATCCCCCCATGATCCACAGGGCACGGTGAATCCCGATTTGGCTGATGGCCGCCCCGCCGGCAAGGGCACCCACAATTGTGGCCATCAACCCCACCCCCCCCTGCACTGCCCCAATTTGGGTTTGGCTAAAGCCCTGCTGCAACAGAAAAGGGGTCATCATGTTGCCAGTGAGGGCATCCCCCAAGCGATAGAGGCAGATAAAGAGGAGAATCACCAACCCCGTTCCCCAGCCGTAGCGCTGGAAAAAGTCCAAGAAGGGGCGAATCACTGCTTCAGCTAAGGAACGCGGCGCTGGGGGATGTACGGCTGGTTCCGGTGCCCAGAGGGTCGTGACCATGCCCACTAGCATGAGCAGCGCCATGAGGACGTAAACCACTGGCCAGGGCAGGTGATCGGCAAGGATCAGGGCAAGGGAACCCGTGACCAAGAGCGCAAGGCGGTAGCCAAGAACGTAAATCCCTGCCCCTGCTCCCATTTCTAGGGGGTCAAGGACATCGGCACGGTAGGCATCCACGGCAATATCTTGGCTGGCGCTCAAGAAGGCAATGGCCAAGGCATTCACCGCCAACAGGCGCAGGCTCGTACTGGGATCCTGTACCGCCATGAGGGCGATCGCCCCTAGGAGAAGCACTTGAATCAGCAGTAACCAACCCCGCCGCCGTCCCAAAAAAGGGAGCGTATAGCGATCCAGCAAGGGTGACCAGAGAAACTTTAGGGAATAGGGTAACCCCACCAAGCTGAAGAGGCCAATGGCAGTCAAGTCAATGCCCTCAACGGTCATCCAAGCTTGCAGCGTCCGACTGGTGAGAAACAGCGGCAACCCTGACGAAAATCCCAACAGGAGCAGTGCCAGCATTTTGCGACTTTGAAACACTCGTAGGGCTGCGCTGATTCCCGCCATTTATTTTGTTCCACTGCTTAGGACTTGCCCTAGTTTAGAGCAAAAAGGGCAGGAACCTAAAGACTACTGGCTTGACTGGCACGGCTAGGGCGAAAAGCAGGCCGACAGGTATCTAGGGAAACAGGGACGGGTTTGACGTGCCAGATGTCTTTGCAGTACTCAGCAATCGTGCGATCGCTCGAGAATTTGCCCATGCGCGCCACATTGAGAATCGACATCTGTGTCCAGTGAGCCTTGTTGCGGAAGGCTTGGGCTGCCCGTTGCTGACAGTCCACATAGGATTGGTAGTCCGCTAGGAGCATGTACTGGTCTTCATTCAGTAATGAGTTGACAATGGGTTCAAATAGCCCTGGCTCACGCGGATTGAAGTAATTGGAAATCAGACTGTCAATCACCTTCTTGAGCATTGGGTTGCTGTTGTAATACTCACGGGGATTGTAGCCCTCTGCTTTCAGGCTCATCACCTCTTGTGCCGTCAAACCAAAGAGGAAGAAGTTCTCTGCCCCCACCTCTTGGCGGATCTCCACATTGGCGCCATCAAGTGTGCCAATCGTCAGGGCACCATTGAGGGCAAACTTCATGTTCCCAGTGCCAGAGGCCTCTTTGCCAGCAGTGGAGATCTGTTCTGAGAGATCAGCAGCTGGGTAAACGATTTCGCCAAGGGAAACAGAGTAGTTGCTCAGGAACACCACCTTAAGGCGGCCATTTACATCACTATCGTGGTTCACCATGTCAGCCACAGAATTGATCAGCTTGATGATCATCTTGGCCATGAAATAGCCGGGGGCTGCCTTGCCGCCAAAAATAAACGTGCGCGGCTGAATGTCCATGTGGGGATTGGCTTTGAGTTGCTCGTAGAGCGTAATGATGTGGAGCACCGCTAAGTGCTGCCGCTTATACTCGTGGATGCGCTTAACTTGAATGTCAAAGAGGGAATAGGGATCGACTTCGATTTGATTGTTGCGCCAGATATACTCCGCCAAGCGCTCTTTATTGGCTTGTTTGATTTGCTGCCACTTGGCTTGAAAGGCGGGATCGGTAGCGTAGGGTTCTAGGCCTCGTAGATCTTCTAAGTGGGTAATCCAGCGATCGCTCTTCAGGGTTTCGGTAATCAAACTGGCCAAGCGCGGATTGCTCATCAACAGCCAACGGCGGGGAGTAATCCCATTGGTTTTGTTCTGGAACTTGTTGGGGTACATCTCATGGAAGTCCCGCATCAGCTCCTGCTTGATCAGCTCAGTGTGCAGTTCGGCTACGCCATTCACCGTATGGCTGCCGACACAGGCCAAATGCGCCATGCGCACCTGCTTGGGATAGCCTTCCTCAATTAGGGACATCCGTGCCAACCGTGCGGTGTTACCGGGGTAGCGCAGGCGAACCTCATTTAGAAAGCGATAGTTAATCTCGTAAATGATTTCTAGATGACGCGGTAGCAGTTGACCAAAAAGTTCTACCGACCAGCGTTCGAGGGCTTCCGCCAGCAGCGTGTGGTTGGTATAGGCAAAGGTGCGCTGGGTGATGTCCCAGGCTTTTTCCCACGGAAGTTGGTACTCATCCACCAGCAGTCGCATCAGTTCAGCCACACCAATGGCAGGGTGAGTATCGTTGAGCTGAATGGCCACTTTATCGGGGAAAGCATCAAAGCTGGTGTGCCGCCGTAGATAGAGACGAATAATGTCCTGCAACGAACAGGAGACAAAGAAATACTGTTGCCGCAGCCGCAATTCTTTGCCTTGGGGGGTGTTGTCGTTGGGGTAGAGGACCTTCGAGATATTCTCACTAAAGGTTTTTTCGGAGACGGCTTGGGTGTAGTCACCCGCGTTGAACACCTGAAGGTTAAAGTCCTGCGCTGCACGGGCACTCCACAGCCGGAGCGTATTTACCGTATTTTTGCCATAGCCGGGAATGGGCGTATCATAGGGTGTGCCAAAAACCGTGGTGCTAGGAACCCAGCGCACGCGGTAGTGCCCCTGGGCATCGGTGTAGGCTTCGGTGTGGCCGCCAAATTTGACTTCAACGTTGTAATCGGGACGGGCAATCTCCCAAGGGTTACCAAAGCGCAGCCAGTTGTCGGGCACTTCGTGCTGCCAGCCATTGGTGATGATTTGCTCGAAAATACCAAATTCGTAGCGAATGCCGTAGCCGACAGCGGGAATTTCAAGAGTTGCGAGAGAGTCGAGGAAACAAGCCGCCAAGCGTCCTAAACCGCCATTGCCTAGCCCCGGCTCCGGTTCGCCCTCCATGAGTTCATTGAGGTCAAGGCCAAAGTCGGCCATTGCTTGTTGGGTTTGCTCGTAGAGGCCAACGTTAATCAGGTTGTTCAGGAGCAGGCGACCAATGAGAAACTCTGCCGACAGATAATAGACCACCTTGGCATCCTGCTCAAAATAGGTTTGGGCGGTTTTAATCCGCCGATGCAGTAGGCGATCGCGCACCGTGTAGGCCAGTGCCATGAAGTAATCGTAGGGGGTGGCAAACATGGCATCCTTGCCCTGGATGTAGTGGAGATTATCAACAAAGGCGCGCTTCAGGGTTTCCACTGTCATCCCTGTGCGATCGCTTTCGATATACAGATCGCAGTGTTTGTCCTTGGCAGGAGAGTTGGTGTGGGAAACTGAATCAACAGGAGTACCGTTAGGAGTGGCGGAATTATTCATGCAACCTGTGGCTCTGAAGGAATCGGAAATAACTTAACTTAAGGCTAATACAGATTTGTGAAATGTACATTAGATTACCGCTGCGGGAATTTTAATAATTGATTTATCTGCCTTTACATTTTTTTAATCTTCTCAAAACGTGACCTCAGTGCCTAGACCATTCCTAGTCAAACCAACCCATTTCCGCATCGCCGAGGTGAGACCCATTGGGATTGGGGGTGGGAATCTCATTAACAAGGGGCTTAAATCCCACATCCTCAAAACGGTAGGGCTGAGGCGCAGTAAGTTGGCGAATGACTTCTTTCGCCTCTTCAAATTCGGCTTCTAAGGCCTGATGGCGGGTTTGGAGTTCCTGAAGCTCATTTTCAAAGGCTTGGGCGCGATCGCGCCACGTTTGCACTTCCTTTTGTAGTTGCTCTATCTGGGTGCTCTGAGCGGTTTTCTCAGCTTCTGCGGCGGCTAAGGCTGCTTTGAGGATGGTCAGTTCTTGCTCCAGTTCTGCCTTGGTGGGCTGGTGGCGACTCCGCTTGCTGGGAGCTTGACGCTGTTTGGCTGCCTCTTGCCGCAGTAAATCACTGAGGTTTTGATGTTCCATCCAATCGTTAAATTATTTGCAAAACAACAAGGGAGCGTTTGTCACTCTTTTGTCAATACTGATCCTTGCATAAAATTCGCACTGATAGGATATAATCGCTTGGAATTCTTTTGGCTGTGAGAGTGAAATATGCTAACCTCGACCGCAACGCCGCTGACCACAGAGCAGGCACATCTCAAGATTCAGGGGGGCTATCGGTTATCGGGTGAGGTGAGGATTAGCGGAGCCAAGAATTCAGCACTGGTGTTGATGGCGGGGGCACTCTTGGCAGCCGATACAACCGTTCTCTATGGGGTGCCTGACTTAGCGGATATTCGTCGCCTTGGGGAAATTTTACAGGCATTGGGGGTCAAAGTACAACGCCTCGGTAGTGAAGCGATCGCCATTGATGCCACGGACTTAAATACCAATGATCCCCCCTATCGCTTGGTCAGCCAACTGCGGGCAAGTTTCTTTGCCATTGGCCCTTTAGTGGCACGCTTGGGCGTTGCCCGCGTTCCTTTGCCCGGTGGCTGTGCCATTGGTGCCCGTCCAGTGGAACTCCATGTGCGGGGTCTGCAAGCAATGGGGGCCGAAGTCACGATTGATCATGGTGTCGTTACTGCCAAGGCAGCCAAACTTAAGGGAACACGGATTTATTTGGACTATCCCAGCGTCGGCGCCACGGAAACCCTAATGATGGCCGCCACCCTTGCCGAGGGGGAAACCACGATTGAAAATGCCGCCCAAGAACCGGAAGTAGTGGATTTGGCCAACTTCTGCATCGCCATGGGGGCAAAAATCTATGGCGCCGGCACCAATTCGATCACCATTGTCGGGGTCGATCGCCTCCACAGCACTGAATACGAAATTATTCCCGATCGCATTGAAGCGGGTACATTTCTCTTGGCCGCTGCTGTCACCCGCTCGGCCATTACCCTTGCACCGGTGATTCCCAGTCATCTCACTCCCGTTATCGCCAAACTCGAAGAAATGGGAGCAACGGTTGAATTTCCCGATCCTACTCGTGCGCGCTTTACCCCTGCCCAGCGCTATCGTGCCACCGATATTGAAACGCTCCCATACCCCGGCTTTCCCACGGATATGCAGGCCTTGATGATGACATTGCTGGCCATCAGTGAGGGGAATAGTTTAGTCAGCGAAACGGTGTTTGAAAATCGCTTTGGCCATGTGGCTGAACTCAATCGCATGGGGGCCGATATTCGTGTCAAAGGGAATCACGCCGCTATCCGAGGGGTGCCTCATCTTTCGGGTGCACCCGTAACGGGGACGGATTTACGTGCCACAGCGGCTTTAGTTGTTGCTGGACTGGCTGCCCACGGGGAAACCCACGTCTATGGCTTGCAGCACTTAGATCGGGGCTACTGGCAAATTGAAGCCAAGCTGCGGGGTTTGGGCGCCCAGCTAGAGCGCTATATTCCAAGTGCAGCGCCTTCGCCAGTTTTTTAGTGCGGCCTTGGGGGCAACTGCAATCTCGGTTCCTATACCGCCTGTCCATTGCGCCATCGCATTCCTCAGTACTTCAGCTACGGTGGGTGTCCAATGCTCCCATGCGCTGAGGGGTAAGGCCAATGCTCCCCAATAGGCACCAAAAAGACAGCTTAAGAGAAGACCAGCGCTGGGTTGCTGCTGGATAACAATTTCATGGGCTAATTCTAAGTCCCAAGGGGCGATCGCCAAGGCATAGCGGATCATCTCCCCTCTCTCTGGGGGTACGGGCAAAGGCTCAGGTGCCCAAGCCGCCTTGAGGTATTCATGGAGCAGGGTCTGAATCTCCTGCAACTCCCCGCAGACTGCAATCAGAGGCTGATCCCATGAGGCCAACAACTGCGGAAGCTGAACTGGCCACTCCCCTTGGTTGGGAGCTAACCATTGGTGCGGCAGTGCCTGTGCAAACTGAGGATTCTCTTTGGCAATGCCCCAGAGGAGTCCAAGGAGGGCACCGCGAAACTGCTCATAGACACCCCCTCTAACCATCACGCCAACTGCTTTTGACCAACGACAGCGTAGAAGGGATCGGTGAATCCCAGCCAAGACCAGGGACGGGGTAGATGGGTCTCGATGACTTTCAGGGAGGGAATGCTGTTGATATAGGCTTGCACCAACTGCACGCGATCGCCCTCAGTAGCGTCTCGCCACGCCTGAATTGCCTTCTCAAAAAACATTCGATTCGAGAAGCTGACAATGACGACCCCTTGGGGCTTGAGGATGCGGGCAATTTCTGTGAAGATGGCCTCTGGATACTGCAGATACTGCACCGATACCGCCATCAGCACAGCGTCAAAACTGGCATCCTCGAGGGGCAGAGCCAACTCTTCATTGAGGTTTTGAACGAAATAACGATCCAGCCGCGGGTTGCGGGCTAGCTCCAACGCATTCAGGCCATGACCCACCACTTCCTGAAAGGAGATTTCTGGGGGCAGATGGGACACCCAACTACTCATTAAGTCCAAAACCCGCATCTGCGGCTGCAAGTATTGGCGGTAGAGATCCGTGAGGCGCGCTAGAAAGAAATCATCCACATGCGTGACAAAGCGCGGTGCCGCATAAAAGAGATCATCGCTGCGGCTATCCAATTTCGTGCGCTGTTGGGGATTGAGAATCATCGGGCTAACTGCTCAGCAATCTCCTTCTGAAGATAACGAACAACCTCCGTTAAGGGGAGGGTGGATTTAGCCCCTGTTGCGCGGATAACGAGTTCCACTTCCCCATTGGCGATCGCCCGCCCTGTCACCAGCCGATAGGGAATGCCAATGAGATCAGCATCTTTGAATTTCACCCCTGCCCGTTCATCGCGATCGTCGAGGAGCACCTCAATGCCTGCTGCTTGAAGCCGTTTGTAGAGGTCAGTGGCCACCTGCATTTGCTGGCTGTCCTCAATGTTGGGCACGACAATGATCACTTGATAGGGAGCGATCGCCAGCGGCCAAATGATGCCGTTTTCATCGTGGTGCTGCTCCACCGCCGCCTGAGCCAAGCGGGAAACGCCAATGCCATAGCAGCCCATCACCAGCGGCACTTCTTCCCCCCGTTCATTGGTGTAAGTGGCCTTCATCGCCTCCGAATACTTGGTGCCCAACTGAAAAATATGTCCAATTTCAATCCCCCGTGCACTTTCTAGGTACTGGTTGGGATCGTGACAGGCGCGATCGCCCGCTTGGGCTTTGCGCACATCGGCCACAATCGCTGGCAAGGGACAGGATTTACCCCAATTCACCCCCACCCGATGCTGTTGATCTCGATTGGCGCCGGTAATAAATCGCTTCAATTCCGTCACGGTGCGATCGGCAATGCGAATCCACTGGGGAATAATTTGGGGATCGGCTTTAATCACCGCATCTTCTAAATCAGGGCCAATGTAACCAAAGGGAATGGGGGTTGCTGCCCACTCTTGGGCTGTATTGGCATCCGCCACCCGCAGATCCAGCAATTTTGTTCCCCCGTAGTTGGGCGCAAGGGAAGTGAGGGTATTGTGCAGCTTAACGCTATTCACCTCTTGATCGCCGCGAATACTCACCAACACTAGCCCCACTCGCCCATTATCGAAAACCGCTCGATAGAGGACATTTTTCACAATTTGGCTGGGATGGCACTGCAAGTGTTCAACAAGGGCATCAATAGTTGGTGTATTGGGAGTATCCAGCGTCGCCACCTTTTTGTAGGTTGTGGGCACAGGGTCAGGGGGTAGGGAAACAGCCTTTTCCACATTGGCGGCGTATTGGCCATCAGCGGTATAGAGCACCTCATCTTCGCCAGCGGCAGCCAGCACCATAAACTCATGGGATCCTGATCCGCCAATCGCACCCGAATCCGCTTCCACAGCTCGAAACGTCAAGCCACAGCGCTGAAGAATGCGGCTATAGGTGTCATACATCACCTGATAGGTTTCCTTAAGACTGGCCACATCAGCATGAAACGAGTAGCCGTCCTTCATAATAAATTCCCGTCCCCGCATCAGACCAAATCGCGGGCGAATCTCATCACGAAATTTTGTTTGAATTTGGTACAGATGAACGGGCAACTGCCGATAGGAGCGAATCAAGTCCTTGGCGAGGGTGGTGATCACCTCCTCATGGGTGGGTCCTAGTGCCAACTGCCGCTCAGCACGATCTGTGAGGGAAAACATGATCCCTTCGGCCTTGGTATAGGTATCCCAGCGTCCGGACTCTTGCCAAAGTTCAGCAGGTTGCAGTTGCGGCAGCAAACACTCCAAGGCACCACTGCGATTCATTTCCTCGCGGACAATGGCGCTGACTTTTTGCAGCACTCGCCACATCAAGGGCAGATAGCTATAGATGCCACTGGCAATCCGCCGAATGTACCCTGCCCGCAGCAATAGTTTGTGGCTGGGAATTTCTGCTTCCGCTGGATCATCGCGAAGCGTAACAAAAAGCATTTGCGAGAGGCGCATAGCTGGGCTACCGATACTGCACAGAGCCTCTATTTTACGATGGCAGGCGATCCCTAGGGGGTAACCGTTGGTTCGGGTGCCGCTGGTGGCGGTTGAACAGGGGTCGGCGCTGGAGCAGCCGTGGCTTCAGGGGTCGGTGTAGGACTAGCAGGGGTGGGGGCAACTGTGGTTTCAGGGGTGGGCGTAGGGGATGCCTCAGGTGTCGGCGCGGGCGTCACTGCTTCTGGCGGCGGTGTTACTGGGGGAGCTGATTCTGGCTCGGCGGCTGGCTGGGAGGAACTTTCGGGGGGACTTTCCCACCAAGCGGGAGTTGGTGCTGCCTGTTGACGTTGGCGCACGCTGAGTTCGTAATCCCACTGCCAAATCCGATTGAGGGCCTCACGGTAGAGGGCGCGATCGCGACCAATTTGCTCAGCAGTTTGAATGGCTTCCTCCAGTTTGCCTTCCCGCGCCAAGCGAATGGCGCGATCCAGAATGGGACGATCCTCAATTTCTTCTAGTTTGGCTTGCCAGTCGTCACGGTAGTTAGCAACCACTCTGGCTAATACGGCATTAGGCGGGAAGTGGTTCAAAACTGTCAAGGCAGCTCGATACTCCTTCTGCTGGGCAAGGGCAATGGCCGCATGGAGCAGGGGGCGCTCATCAATCGTGCGCAAATCCCGTTGCCACAGGGCAATTAAACTCTGGGCTTGACCCCGTTCCGGTTGACCCAAGGGCACCTGCTGCGCTTGAGCAATGGCTAGGGCATAGCCCCAACGGAGATGAGAATTAGCAAGCCAAGTTGCCCACTGCAGTTGCTGTTGGTTGCGCAATTGCTGCTGCCATGTCTTGAGGTAAGCTTGAGCCAACTCATAGAAGGTATCCGTGGCAGGAATCTGCTGCACGCGAGCGATCGCCTCCCAATAGCCCAAGACTGTTCCCTTAGCGGCGAGGGCTTTGGCCTGTCCCAAGATGACAATCGGGCGATTGTGGTAGGACACATCAAGGGCGGGGGCAATTTTCTCAATAAGGGCTAAAGCGCCCTCGCGATCGCCGGCCGCTAAGCGTTCTTCTGCATAGGTAAACACTTCGGGAATCCAACGGCGAATATCCGCTTGGGCTTGGGCATAGACAACCGCCTCAGGCGGAATTTTCAAGGCCAGCATGACCGCCTCTGCCAGTTCATTGGCCGTTAGCCAAGCCGCCAAATCCCGTGCCTGTACCAATTGCACCCATGCGTCCTGTTCTTGGGAAATGCGCACCGAGAGCTTTTGTGCTTGCTCCCGCCAGTAGTCAGTTCCCAATTGGTTCATCAACTTCACTTGCAGCAAGGCCAATCCCCAATCCTGCTGGCGTAGCGCCGCCTCAGCCGTGGCCAATAAGTTCCCCCCTTCTCCTACATTGGTTGCGGTCAGTAGCTCTTGGGCTTGGGAGTAGCTCGCTGCAGTGGGGGGGATCTTTTTCAACAGCAGAGTGGCTAGGTCGATATTGCCTTGGCTCAACTGTTGACGGGCAATCACCAATAGGGCAGCGGACCATTCATCCACCCGCCGTTTCGCTTGAGGAAAAAGGGGGTGATCCTGCGGCCACCGACTAATGGTTTCAATGACTTGCGCAAGAGAGGGCAAGTTGCCGTGGAGAGCGGTTTGATCGGCACAGTAGAGGCGGTCTCTGTCACCCATGATAAGACCGGGGTGACGACAATCAGGCAACGGGGGTAAAACCAATAGCCAGGCACAGGCGGTCACGAGGGTTGTCCCGGAGATTAAAAAAGGGATGAGCCAAGGCCACCCCTCGTATGCCATGAGGCGTTGGCGGTAGGTTTGCCAGGGGGAGGGTACAGGGGCTGTCGCTGCTGTCTCCACAGGGGCGATCGCGAGCTGCGCTGACTTAGGCATCCGCCGAAACCACCGTTGCCAGCCCTCTGATGCCTTCATTTCCTGCTGCGGCTCCTCACCCACTGCCTCGAGTTCCCCTAGGATGCTAGGAAAGGTATTAGAACTTGTTATAGCAAATCAACTTGGCCATTCCCCCCTCAAGTTGCTGTTTCCCACAGCAGGATTATAATTTGAGGATACGAATCGCAATAATCCTTAACATTTATCCGCATCTTGCTACGCCTGTGACTGCACTTTGGCAACGTTTGATTTTAATCTCCCCCTTTTTCTTCTGGGGAACTGCCATGGTGGCCATGAAGGAGGTGATGCCCCACACTTCGCCCCTTTGGGTCGCCGGCGTACGTTTAGTGCCCGCAGGTCTTCTGGTTTTAGCGGTGGCGATCGCCCTCGGTAAGCCCCAACCCAATAGCTTGCGCGCTTGGGCATGGATTGGTCTGTTTGCCTTTGTGGATGGCTTTTTATTTCAGGGGTTTCTGGCCACGGGCTTAGCAAAAACTGGCGCCGGTCTTGGCTCTGTGATGATTGACTCCCAACCCTTGGCGGTGGCACTGCTGTCCCGCTGGCTGTATCAGGAGCGGGTTGGAGGTTGGGGCTGGCTGGGGCTATTCCTTGGCTTAGTGGGCATTAGTGGCATTGGTCTAGGCGATGATCTGTTGACGCTGCTCCAGCAACCTAGCGCATGGCAAGGCATTCCTTGGGGACAGTGGTGGCAGCGGGGCGAACTGTGGATGCTGTTGGCTGCCCTCTCGATGGCCGTGGGAACAATTCTCATGCGTCCCTTGGCACGTTATGCCGATCCAGTTATGGCGACAGGCTGGCACATGGTCTTGGGTGGCTTGCCCCTATTGCTCTTACCGAGCTTGAATACACCAGCGCCTTGGGCAGCCCTCCACTGGCCGGATGTCCTCAACCTTGGCTATGCCACCCTCTTTGGTAGTGCCCTGTCCTACGGTGTCTTTTTCTATTTTGCTGCCAAAGGAAATCTCACCAGTCTCAGTGCCCTGACGTTTCTCACGCCCATCTTTGCCCTTACCTTTGGGCATTGGTTCTTGGGAGAAACCCTGAGTCCAGTTCAGTTGGTGGGGGTGGGTCTGACGCTGGTTAGCATTTACATCATCAATCAACGCCAAGTGCTGGGGCAGTGGTGGCAACAACTCCCCTTACCTACACGCTTGCGTGAATCGACAACCTCTGTGAGTGTTAAGGTGATTGATCAGATGAAGTAGCCTGAGCACCCGAGCCGCAGCGTTCTCCGACCCCAGCGAGTTTATGAAGCAACCTGTTCGCCTGATCCAGTTATCGGATCTGCATTTATTTGCCACTGATGCCGGCAGACTCCTTGGCCTGCCTACGGCTCAATCCCTCGCTGCGGTTTTAGAGATCATTCGCAATCATTTTCCTGTGGATGCTTTACTGCTCACAGGAGACTTAGCCCAAGAACCGATTGCTGCCACCTACGAGCGTTTGGCCACTGCCTTTGGGAACTTCACCTGTCCCGTCTATTGGATTCCCGGTAACCATGATGAACCTAGGGCAATGCTGCCGGCCTTGGAACGTCCCCCGCTGAAGTGCGATCGCCAGATCAATCTTGGGGCTTGGCAAGGCCTGCTTCTCAGTTCCCAAGCAGATGGTAAAGTCCATGGCGAATTGAGTCCTGAAACCCTAAGCTGGCTAGAGGCAACCTTGAGTCGCAGTGGCGATCGCCCCACCTTTATTGCCCTGCACCACCCCCCCTTTGAGACCGGTGCCCCTTGGCTTGACAGCAGTCGCCTCCAAAACCCAGAGCACCTTTTTGCCGTTTTAGACCGCCATCCCCAGGTGAAGCTCGTCCTCTTTGGTCATATCCATCAAGAATTTGCCACCGAGCGGCAAGGGGTGACGTATCTCGGTTGCCCCTCCACCTGTATCCAGTTTTTGCCCCGCGCCCCTGAATTTTCCCTTGAACCCATTGGTCCGGGATTTCGTCATCTATCCCTATACCCCGATGGCACCTTTAGCACCCACATTGAGCGGGTAGAGATTCCCCTGACATTGGACTTTAGTGCCAAAGGGTACTAAAACCTAGGCGATAGCCGCGTTTGTAGGCTATACCTATTGAAAAGTGCGTGTCGGTAGGAGTGGTGGGCTATGAACCTCAGTCGGAGCACCGATGAGATTAAAGTGGTTCCCGAGATGACCGATGGTCGAGTCCCCTATACCCCCCGCAACCATCGCCGTATCCTTTGCATTTTTCCCCGCTATAGCCGCTCCTTTGGGACGTTTCACCACGCCTACCCTCTCATGGGCACGGTGCGCGCCTTTATGCCACCCCAAGGAATTCTATTGGTGGCTGCCTATCTGCCAGAGTCTTGGGAGGTGCGCCTCATTGATGAAAACGTACGTCCAGCAACCGATGCTGACTATGCTTGGGCTGATATTGTCATTACCAGCGGCATGCACATTCAGCGGCCGCAAATTTTAGAAATCAACGACATTGCCCATCGTCACGGTAAACTCACTGCCCTCGGCGGGCCTTCGGTCTCCAGTTGTCCGGAATACTATCCCGATGTGGATATTCTCCATCTTGGGGAACTGGGGGATGCTACAGACAAAATGATTGCCTACTTTGACGAGTACGGCAGCCAGCGTCCACCCCAACAATTAATCTTTGAAACCACGGCACGCTTACCCCTGAGTGAGTTTCCCATCCCTGCCTACCAGCACGTGCGCATGGAAAATTACTTCCTCGGCAGTGTGCAGTTTTCCAGTGGCTGTCCCTTTCGCTGTGAGTTTTGCGATATTCCCGAACTCTATGGCCGCAATCCACGCCTGAAAACGCCGCAGCAGATCCTCAAGGAATTGGATACGATGCTCGCTTCTGGGAATCCGGGGGCGGTCTATTTCGTTGACGATAACTTTATTGGCAATCGCCGCGCCGTAACTGAACTGCTACCGCACCTCATTGACTGGCAAAAGGCCAATGGCTACCCGCTGCAATTTGCCTGCGAAGCAACGCTGAACATTGCCCAAAGCCCAAAACTCCTAGAAATGATGCGGGAAGCCTATTTCTGTACCATTTTCTGTGGCATTGAAACTCCAGAACCTGAAGCACTCCACGCCATCCACAAGGATCAAAACCTAAGCATGCCCATTTTACAGGCGGTGCAAACCCTCAATCGTTACGGCATGGAAGTGGTTTCTGGGATCATCATCGGCTTTGATACCGATACGCCCCAAACGGGCGATCGCATCCTTGAGTTTATTCGCGCCTCCCATATTCCCATATTGACGATTAACTTGCTGCACGCCCTACCCCGTACTCCCCTCTGGCGCCGCCTTGAAGCGGAAGGCCGCCTCAACCATGACGAAAGCCGTGAATCCAATGTGGAGTTCCTCATGCCCTACGAAGAGGTGGTGGAAATGTGGCGCCGCACGATCACAGCCGCCTATGAACCAGAATTCCTCTACGAACGGTTTGCCTACCAAATGGAGCACACCTATCCCAACCGCATTGCCGTGCCCAATAGTCCGGCTCGCCTCAGCCGTGAAAATATCCTGCGGGGACTGCGGATTATGAAAAATCTCCTCTGGCACGTGGGGCTTTGGGGGAGCTATCGCAAGACCTTCTGGAAACTGGCATGGCCTGCTCTGAAAAAAGGCCAAATCGAACAAGTGATCCATGTCGGTGTTGTGGGGCATCATTTGATTAACTTTGCCCAAGAATGTGCCCGTGGTGATGAAGCGGCGTCTTTCTATGCCCAACGCCTACGCCGACAAAATTCAACGTCCTCATCATCCACATCCGCAATCAAGTTGGCGGTCAAACTGCGTTAGCCACGGGGTAGGTTGGTTTATTTATTTACTGTAGAGTCATATAATAGAACTATTAAGCTAAGTTATCCTGATCTGTGTCTCTGCAATACTCTCTATGGTTGACCTCCCCTCCCCTGATTTACTTGTCCACGTTGCTGACTATTTCAAAGTGCTGGCAGAACCCAGTCGCCTACAGGTGCTCTGTGCCCTAAAACAGGGACGGCGCAATGTCTCGGAGATTATTCAGGAGACGGGGTTGGGACAGGCCAATGTCTCCAAGCATTTGAAAACCCTTGCTCAGGCGGGTCTGGTGCGGCGACAACCCCAAGGGGTTACTGTCTATTACGAAATTGCTGACCCGACAATCTTTCCCCTGTGTGATTTAGTATGTCAGCGGCTGAGGCAGCGCATTGAGGAGCAATCCCAAATCGTCAAGGAATTGGCAAGCAATTTCTCCTAGGCCTCCTGCCCCAATATGCGAGAATAATGGCGTACGGTTTGACGAGGATGCCCCTGTGGCGAGGGGCGAGTATTCGGCAATGACAAAATACGTTTTTGTGACCGGCGGTGTCGTCTCTAGCATTGGGAAAGGAATTGTTGCCGCTAGTCTAGGACGACTGCTGAAATCTCGGCAGTATTCTGTTTCGATTCTCAAGCTCGATCCCTACATCAATGTGGATCCGGGCACAATGAGTCCCTTTCAGCATGGGGAAGTGTTCGTCACCGACGATGGCGCCGAAACAGACTTGGATTTGGGGCACTACGAACGCTTTACAGACACGCCCATGTCCCGCCTGAATAGCGTCACGACGGGATCCATTTACCAAGCCGTGATTAACAAAGAGCGGCGCGGTGACTACAAGGGGGGAACGGTGCAGGTGATCCCCCACATTACGAATGAGATTAAAGAACGCATTTTACGGGTGGCCAAGGATAAAAACCCCGATGTGGTGATTATTGAAATTGGGGGAACCGTTGGCGATATTGAGTCACTGCCGTTTCTGGAGGCTATCCGCCAGTTTCGCACTGAAGTGGGGCGGCACCATGTGCTGTTTATGCATGTCACCTTGGTGCCTTGGATTCCCTCGGCGGGAGAGATGAAAACAAAACCCACCCAACACTCGGTGAAGGAATTGCGCTCGATTGGAATTCAGCCGGATATTCTCATCTGCCGTTGCGATCGCCCCCTTGTGCCCGGCATCAAGGAAAAGCTCTCTCAATTTTGTGATGTCCCTGTGGAATGCGTCATTCCCTCTCCAGATGCCAAAAGCATCTACGAAGTGCCCCTGCTCCTTGAGCGCGAAGGGTTAGCCACTCAAGTGTTGAGTCTTTTGAACTTGGAGCAGCGGCAACCGGATCTCAGTCAGTGGCAGGCCCTTGTGGAGCGGCTCTACCGTTCCCATACGCCCTTAGAGGTGGCGATCGTTGGCAAGTATGTGCGCCTCAGCGATGCCTATCTTTCAGTGGTGGAAGCCCTGCGGCACTCGGCGATCGCCCTTGATCAGGAACTGCGTATTCGCTGGGTCAACTCTGAAGAAATTGTTGAAAATGGTGTGGAAAATGCCCTCAGCAATGTCGCGGCCATCGTTGTACCAGGGGGCTTCGGCATTCGGGGAGTTGAGGGCAAAATTGCCGCCATTCAGTATGCCCGTGAACAGGGAATTCCCTTTTTGGGGCTGTGTTTGGGAATGCAGTGCGCGGTGATTGAGTGGGCACGCCATATTGCGGGTTTAGAGAATGCCAACAGTGCCGAGTTTGATGCCAATACCCCCCATCCAGTGATTCACCTGTTGCCCGAACAGCAAGACATTGTGGATTTAGGGGGAACGATGCGCTTGGGCTTGTATGCCTGCCGCTTGGCCCCCAATTCCCTAGCGGAAAAACTCTACGGGGAGACAGTCATTTACGAGCGACACCGCCACCGCTACGAGTTCAACAATGCCTATCGCAGCCTCTTTTTGGAAACGGGCTACCAAATTACGGGCACCTCTCCCGATGGCCGCTTAGTGGAAATTATCGAGTATCCGGCTCACCCCTTCTTTATTGCGGTGCAGTTTCACCCCGAGTTTCGCTCTCGTCCCAATGCGCCCCATCCCCTCTTTTACGGCTTGCTGGCAGCGGCAGCCAAGGATTCTAACCGTGAGGATGCGCAGTTAGTGCCGAGTCTCTAAATTTCTCAACGGTTCCACAAGGATGGTGCTGGCATCTGTTGCCCGTATGGCCACATCAGTCAGGGCACCCACCCGTACGGCCAAAGTTTGACTGAAGGGGGCACGATGCAGCAGGGTAACGGTTTCCCCAACCGTGAATCCCACGGCGGCAAGGCGGCGTTGCCAAGCGGCTGTTCCCTCAATGGCAGTGATCCGCGCCGTCGTCCCCAAGGGGAGGTCAGAGAGCAACACAGGATAATTCATGAGACGGGTGAAGCAAGTGTCGCCAAGCGCCGCACCTCTTGAAGGGCTTCCTTGGCCGAAGGGTAGCGATCGCTAAAGTTAAATTTTACCATCTTATTGAGCACTGCCGCTAGACCCTCACTCACGGTGACACACCGTTGCCAATCCACTTCACCTGTGCGCGAATCTCGCGGTAGATCGCGGGGTTTAATGCCCGTTAAAGCCTGAAGGACAATCATGCCTACGGCGTAAATATCACTGCTGAGGGTGGGCTGACCGGAGAGCTGTTCTGGCGGAGCATAACCCATCGTCCCGATGACGACGGTGCTCCCTTGGGTTTTTGCCACTTCTTGGGGTTGCATTTGCTTTACCGCCCCAAAGTCAATCAGGACTAGCTTGCGATCGCTAGCACGGCGAATAATATTATCGGGCTTAATATCGCGGTGAATCACATAGTGACTGTGGACAAAACTCAGTACTTCCAAGATTTCCCGTAGGAGTTGGATGGCTTCGGCTTCCGTGTGTTTGCGTTTCAGTTCCTCACTGAGAGAAGCGCCATCAATGAACTCCTGCACCAGATAGAATTCTTGATTTTCCTCCACATAGGCCAGCAAGAGGGGAATTTGATCGTGGCGTCCTAGCTTTTCAAGGATTTCTGCTTCGGTATTAAAGAGTCGCCGCGCCACCTGCATAAAGCGCTCATCGGTGCGTCCCGGTCGCAAATGCTTGACAACACAGAGGGGGTTTCCCGGTCGTTGGGTATCCTGAGCCAAATAGGTGCGGCCAAAGCCCCCTGACCCCAAGACTTTTTGGATTTTGTAGCGGCCACTGAGAAGGGAACGGGGTTTGCCGGTAATTTCTGTGGGTTCCCGCAGCGCGGCATTGAGGGCTGCTGTATCCTCGGCCATGAGCGATCGCAACAGCGCCAAGGCTTTTTCCTGCTCCTGCACTTTTTCTCGGAAAGATTTTTGCTCCTGCTGTGCCTGATAGCTGACGTAGCCCACCATACCCACACTGCTGAGCACAAGGGCGATCGCTGGCGGCACCACGGGAATCCAACCACTCGCCATGACAAAAACGCCAAAGCCACCACCGAAGAGAATGATTAGCCCCCCCACGACTGCGCCCGCCAACCACAGGGGTTGCCGCAACCACCAGCCAAGGACACTGCCCACCCCGGCCCACAGGAGAATCCAGCCGAGCACCACCGGCAGCGGCCAGTACCAAATGGGACTTTCCCCGTCGAGGGCAGCACTCAGAAATTGACTCACCATCTGGCCATGGACAACCACCCCCGGCATTTGCTGCGTCACGGCATCACTACCGCTATAGGGGGTGAGGAAAATATCCTTGATACTCGGGGCAGACACCCCAATCAAAACCACGCGATCGCGAATCAGGTCTTCCCTCACCCGCCCCGTCAAGACATCCGTGAGGGAAACCGTTGGCCCCACCGCGGTGCGGGAGCGGTACTTCAGCAGGGTTTGCATGCCCCGATCATCCACCCCCACATAGCCACCGGCATCACTGCTGAGGAGGGGAAAATGCACATCGTTCAGCGTCAAACCCTTGTCATCGAGTTTAATGGTCTGAGTTGGCTCCTGATCCAAGTAACGTAGTGCCAGCATTAGGGCAAAGGAAAAGGGCGTTGTACACCGCTGCGCCTTGGGATTGCTGATCACAAACAGATTGCGGCGAATGACACCATCGTTATCGAGGGGAATATCGGCAAAGCCCACCCGCTCTGGCACTTGCTGCAAGGGAATACTCGGTGGCGGCGGCACCTCAGGTTGTTCCGCTGTTTCACCCGTTGATTTGCACACGGGAATAATGCGCGGGTTGAGGCGAATCATGTTTTGCAGCTCGTCGTGGCCGGGGGGCTGCGGCAAATCGCGGAAAATATCCAAGCCAATGGCACGCGGGCTAGCGGCATTGAGGCGGGTGAGCAGCTCCGCCAGCGTCGCATCCGGCAGTGGCCACGTTTTTTGGGCTTGAATGTCCTGCTCCGTCACCAGCACCGTCAGGATGCGCGAATCTGGATCGCGGGCGGGTTGCAATTGCACATAAAAGTCATACAAACTCAGTTCCGATGACTGAAGCAGTCCCAGTTGGCGCATGCCCATCACCACAGCAGCCACCCCCAAGGTGGTAGCAACAACCGGCAGCGGCAGCCATTTTGGCCAAGGGTAGGGCACGATTTCAACTCCTCGCGCAATTGGGCAGCGGCTCCCCGAGAGCATCGCTAGACCGATTTTAGCGAACCACAATCTTCTCTTTCCTCTGTTGCTAGAGAACTAAGCAACGGGATATGGGGTCAAGAAGGCGATCGCCCGCTCCCCAGCGCAATAATGTAACAACACGTAACAAAAGTCAGCGATCGCATGGGGGAAATCCAACCCTTACAATAGGTTTGAGACGTGCTATTTTGCGTCACTGGCACACCAGAATTAGCTTTCTTGTGCAGGGGTAGAGATCAATTGGGCATGATTCCTGATAAGTTCAGAAAAACGCCTCTTAGTGGCATGCCTATGGCCTCAATGCCTATGTCCGAACTGCCCTTTTCCCTTGATCAATTGCGAATCCTCAAGGCGATCGCCCTCGAAGGCAGCTTTAAGCGAGCCGCTGACAGCCTCTACGTCTCCCAACCCGCCGTGAGCTTACAGGTGCAAAACCTAGAGCGCCAACTGGATGTTCCCCTATTTGATCGTGGGGGACGCCGCGCCCAACTCACCGAAGCTGGACAACTCCTACTGGCCTATGGTGATAAAATCCTCTCCCTGTGCCACGAAGCCTGTCGTGCCATTGAAGACCTGCAAAAATTGCAAGGCGGCACCCTGATCATTGGGGCCAGCCAAACCACTGGTACCTATCTGATGCCCCGCATGATTGGGCTATTTCGCAGCAAGTATCCCGAAGTAGCTGTGCAACTGCATGTGCATTCCACCCGCCGCACCTGCTGGAGCTTGGTCAACGGCCAAATTGATCTAGCCATTATTGGCGGGGAAGTCCCCTCGGAACTGAGTGAGCAAATTACCGTTACCCCCTACGCTGAGGATGAACTGGCACTCATTTTACCGATGGATCATCCCTTGGCGAGTGCTGAAACCCTGACCAAAGAAGACTTGTACAAGCTGGGCTTTATTGCCCTTGATGCCCAATCCACCATTCGCAAGGTGATTGATCAGGTACTGCAGCGCGCCAACATTGACCCTCGCCGCCTCAAGGTAGAGATGGAATTAAATTCTATCGAAGCGATTAAAAACGCTGTGCAGTCGGGTTTGGGGGCTGCCTTTGTCTCCATTTCTGCCATTGAAAAGGAGCTACAATTGGGCAGCCTACGGCGGATGAACATTGAAAATGTGGTGGTGAAACGCACCCTGTCGCTGATTACCAATCCCCATCGCTATCGATCGCGGGCAGCGGAGGTTTTCTGTCGCGAAATTCTCACCCAATTTGCCACTTTTGCCATTGATACAGAACTGACAACGCCTAAACCCCCCATCTCCGATAGTGAAAAACCCCTCAAAGAACTCCTGGCGATCGCCCCGATTGAGGAAAACAGCACCAATGTCAGCAATTCCTAGGGCAGCGCAGTGGCAGCTCACAGACAGAATGGTTGCGCTCAGGAGAGTTTATTATTTCAAAAGATCGGAGTATGATAATAGATCGCGCTGTTCATAACTGATGACCATGGCTCTGCAACACGACGTCAAACAGGAAATCATTAACGCCTATCAAATCCACGCTACGGATACTGGCTCTGCGGATGTCCAAGTTGCCATCCTCACAGAGCGGATTAAGCAACTTTCGGAGCATCTCAAGACGAATAAAAAAGACCACGCCTCCCGCCGCGGACTGCTAAAAATTATTGGCCGTCGCAAGCGGCTATTGGCCTATATCCATCGCCAAGATGCCCAACGTTATCGTCAACTCATTGAACGTCTCGGAATTCGGGGTTAAAAACCATGGCAAAACGGTCGGACCTGCCTTTTGAGCCTAAAAAGAAAAAAGGAGCAACTCAGTCTGCCAAAGCCCCTGTCACCGCAGCCGTCCGTTCTAATGCCGCAAAACCTTCATCCAAGGAAGCGAAAAGTAGAGGAATTCCAGAGATTGTTAGCCAGCGGATGGTGACCCGTATGGCCATTTTCTGTGGCACCCCCACCCTTTTGGGATTGATGACGTTTCCCCTGAGCTATTTCATTGTCCACGAGGGCTGGTTTAAGTTGCCCAATGTAGTTGTTGTCATTGCCAGTCTCGGTCTCTTTGGCCTTGGTGCCCTTGGACTGAGCTATGGCATTCTTTCGGCCTCTTGGGATGAGGACGAACAGGGGACTTGGCTTGGATGGCGGGAGTTCCGCACCAACTTCGGTCGGGTTGTGGAGAGTTGGCAGGCCTATCAAGCCCAGCGATCGCCGAATGCGGATTGAGTTCTCTCCTCTCCTTAAGAACATTGAGAACATCTGAAGAATTGGTGATAGATTTTCATTGCTGCCCTAGGTTGATTCTGGACTATCCTATTGCGCTAGCTCCCCATGGCGTTGTTGCCTGTGTTTTAACCCAGGTTTCTAAGGACATCCCCAATTTAGGGATTACCTATGCCAAGTTGCCAGTGCAACCCTACCTTCGGCATTGGCATCCTGGTCACCAGCTTTGGAGACTGTCCTATGGCAAAATTAGTGGCAGCTGCTGATGCCGCTTGGTATGAAGCCAAGCTCTTGGGGCGCGATCGCTCACTTGGCTAAGTGAGCCAGTGTATTCCAGCCAAGAAATCTCGCTCCATGCCTAGGAAAAGCCCCCTGTCGCTGCCCTTGCTAGATATAATGTGGGTGGCCGAAGCACGGCAATCCCGTAGTCAAAACGTGATAGTTGATCGCGGTTGGGACGTTGTGTTGCAGAATGTAAAGCTGAGTTAATTTTTGGAGATCGTGTAGCCCATGTACAATGCGACGAATTCTGGCAGTCGGATGTTTCGCTATGAAGTGGTGGGACTGCGACAAAATGCCGAAACCGATAAAACCGACTATGCCATCCGCAACAGTGGCAGTCAATTTTTCAACGTTCCCTATGACCGCATGAGTCAGTTTATGCAGCAGATTACCCGTTGGGGGGGCAAAATTGTTAGCATTCAGCCCCTCAATGGTATCGGTGCGCCCTTAGCTGCTAGTACGGAATCGCCATCCAATAACGGTGCTGCCCCTGTTAAAGAAAAGAAAGTTGATATTCCCGTTAATATCTATCGTCCCAACAATCCCTGCATTGGTAAGGTCATTTCCAATGAAGAGTTAGTGCGGGAAGGAGGCGAGGGAACCGTCAAGCACATTATTTTTGATATTTCCGGCACCGAGTTGCGCTATCTCGAAGGCCAAAGTATTGGCATTATTCCTGCGGGTACTGACGCCAACGGCAAACCCCACAAGCTGCGTCTCTACTCCATTGCCTCGACCCGCCATGGTGACTTTCAAGATGATAAAACGGTCTCCCTGTGTGTACGGCGCCTAGAGTACAAAGACAAAGAAACCGGTGAAACCATCTACGGCGTGTGTTCCTCCTACCTCAACCAGTTAAAACCCGGCGATGAGGTGAAAATCACCGGGCCAGTGGGGAAAGAAATGCTCCTGCCCGATGATCCCGAAGTCACGATCATCATGCTGGCAACAGGAACGGGGATTGCCCCCTTCCGTGCCTTTTTGTGGCGCATGTTCAAAGAAAATAACCCTGATTATCAATTCAAGGGGCTAGCGTGGCTCTTCTTTGGTGTCGCTTACACTGCCAATATCCTCTACAAGGATGAATTAGAGGAACTACAGGCCAAGTATCCCGATCACTTCCGCCTCACCTATGCCATCAGCCGTGAGCAAAAAACTCCTGACGGTGGCAAGATGTATATCCAAGGTCGCATTGCGGAGCATGCGGATGAAATCTGGCAACTCCTCCAGAAGAAAAATACCCATGTCTATATGTGTGGTCTCAAGGGGATGGAGCCGGGGATTGATGAGGCAATGACCGCAGCAGCAGCTAAAAATGGTGCCGATTGGCAAGAGTTTCTCAAGGGGACGCTCAAAAAAGAAGGCCGCTGGCACGTGGAAACCTACTAGGGAAAATCTCTGGGGGGCGATCGCCCCCTTTTGCCCTCAATGCCAATTGCCGCTTGGATCTGTCAGGATAGAAGTAAATCACCTGATGGAGCTGTTATTGAGAGATCAATGTTTGGCGTACGGTCGCTAAAATGTAACCTACTTAACGCCAAGTTGTCAGTATTCCCGTATTCTGATGGTGAGTAGCCAGCAATCGCCTATGATTTATCCCCGCTTTCTGCGCAAAGCCTACCGTAAAGAACCCATCTCCGCCTTCCTTCTGCTGATGGGGGGGGTTGATTCGACCATTGGCGGTTTGGGGGGCTACAACGGTCTATTGCTATTGGGTTTGGGTCTCATAGGAAGTGCGCTGCTCTATCGCCTGCTCCAGCGATCGCCTGAGCGTCCTCTCCCTGAGAAAGTGCCCCAGTATGCCCTCCCGCCCCAATCTTCCCAGCCTTTGCCCATGTTGACCATGAGCAAAAAACAGCCCCCCCTGCGCTAGGCCAAAGCTGAAATCATCGTCTGAAATTTCCACAGGATTTCCTGCCACTCCCGTTGCGGCTGAGAACCTTTGACAATACCCGCCCCAGCAAAAAGATAGGCATGGGTGCCCTGAAGGTGGGCAGAGCGAATGCCGACAATGAATTCCCCTTCGCCCGTCGCTGTCACCCAACCAAGGGGAGCCGCATAGCCATGGCGATCAAAGGGTTCCAGTTGCCGCAGCCAGTCTTGTGCCCGTGAAGCAGGATAGCCCGCCACTGCTGGCGTAGGATGTAGAGCCGCCACCACTTTGAGAATATGAATGGGTTGAGGCAGCGGTGCCTGAATCAGCGTTTGCAGATGTTGGATATGACTGAGTTCAAGGATGCGTGGTTTGGTCGGCACCTCGCAGCTTATGCCCAACTGTTGGAGGGTTTGGCAAAGAAACTCAACAATCACCTGATGCTCGTAGCGTTCCTTGGAGCTGTGGTAAAGGCCATTGCGCAGGCGTTGATCCTCCTGTTGGGTTTGCCCCCGAGGACGGGAACCCGCCAAGGCATCAGCGCAGAGAACGCCATCGCCAATTTTGACCAAGCGTTCGGGACTCGCCCCCAAAAAGACCTGTTGCCGCTTTTGACCGACACTGAAGATGTAGCAATTGGCGTACTGCTGACGCAGGTTTTGCAACGTTCCCAGCCAGTTAAACCCTTGGGGCTGCTCTAGGGTGAGGGCGGCAGCCAAAACCAATTTTTCGAGGTCTCCCTCCTCGAGGAGCTGGAGGGCACGCTTGACACTGGTAATAAATTGCCCATATTGCTCAGTTAGCGGCGGTAGGGCGATCACCCGTGGCGGTGAACAGGGGGGCGGATCAGCAAGAAGGTGTGCCAGTGCCCGCTGTACGAGTTGCCAGTCTTGCCAGAGGCGATGGGGTGTACTGGTTTCTAAGGCACAACTGAGGGTAAGGCAAACCTGATCGCGACGCTGAATCACCTGCCAGCGGGGTAAAAAGGCACGGTTGGCGGCATCATCCCAAAAACTGAATTGACAAAAAATGCGGGGTTCCGCCGGAGCGATCGCCCACACGCGATTGAGAATCCTTTCACTAAAATGCTGGAGGTCACTAAACCGTTGGCTTCCCTGAACACTCCTGGTTGCCACTGCGCCACAGGCGGCAACGATCTCCACCGCTTGCTCAAGGTAAAAATGCTCATTTTCGCCACTGACCTGCATCAGACCAGCCAACAGCATCAGGGGATCAACCGTTGGCAAAGGGATGCCTAAACTGAGGAACTGACAATTGGCTTGCTGTGCTGCCTGAATGCCAGTGCTGACCTGAGTATAAAACTCGGATTCAGAGGACAAATCAAAGGTGAGGGGCAGCGAAACGGGCATAACCAAACAAGGTCAAGATTGCCCTTACATTTTCCCCTTGGCAGGGAACCTTTGGCAAAAAGACTGCAACTTCCCTGTCTGCCTGATTATGCTGAGGAGTAGAATCACTGTCTATTTGTGAGGCAAGCATGGCGAAGGTTATTAAAACAGATGCGGAATGGCAAGCTCAACTTACCCCTGAGCAGTACTATGTCACCCGCAAAAAGGGAACGGAGCGCGCCTTCACGGGCTGCTACTGGAATAACAAAAAGCCCGGTCTCTATCGCTGTGTCTGCTGTGGCACGCCGCTTTTTCGCTCCGAAACCAAGTATGACTCTGGCAGCGGCTGGCCGAGTTTTTGGCAACCCCTTGACCCCAAAAATATCCGCATGGAGCGGGATCTTTCCCATGGCATGGTGCGTACGGAGGTCCTCTGTGATGTCTGTGATGCCCATCTAGGCCACGTCTTTGAGGATGGCCCGCCACCCACAGGACTGCGCTACTGCATTAACTCAGCGGCGCTGGAATTTATCCCTGACGCTGTTGCCTCTTCATGACCGCGGTGATTGAACAACTACACAACTACCATCACTACAAAGCCTCAACCGCATCTTGGTAGAACTGGCGCGGCGGCAGCCGTTCCACGGAGCAAACTTTGAGGAGATTTTGCAGGACATTCTCTGCACGAGTGCCCGCAGTCTCCATGTCGCACGGGTGAGTCCTTAGTTTTATTTGGGCGATCGCCAGCAGATTGAATGTGCGCACTTGTTTCAACAATCACCGCGGGGGTTGACAGCAGGGATGAAATTGACGGCCAGTGACTATCCTTGCTACTTTACGGCTCTAAAAGAGGAGCGCACGATTACTGCCCATGACGCTTGGCCTGATCCACGCACCCAAGAGTTTCGCCACAGTTAGTTGAGACCCCTTGGCGTTAGCTCACTGCTGGATGTGCCGATTTGGGTTGAGGGGATCATGATTGGCATTCTGTGCCACGAGCACATCGGCCCGCCTCGCCAGTGGACTGTTGCTGAGGAGCAGTTTGCAGCTTCCCTAGCGGATCTGGTGTCCTTGATGGTGGAAACTCGCGATCGCCACCGTGCCCTGAGAGCACTGGAGGAAAGTGAAGCCCGCTTGGCCACTTTCTTTCAAGCCACCTCCGAGGCGGTCATTATCACAGAACGTGCAATTGGCTGCCCAACGGCAACAACTGCCTTCCGGAAATTGCCCTGCGCATTCGTCAAACGCTGGAACTGTCTGAAATTTCAATACCACGGTGGTGGAAGTGCGCTGCTGTCTCCTTAGCGATCGCGTGTTTATTGTTGCCTATGAACCGAGGACGGCTGAGATTCAAATTGTCGCCGCTGCCATGGCGCTCGAATCTGCGACAGGTATATGAAGTGCACCACATCCAATTCTGTCTATGCGTTTCTATTCGCCATCAGCCCCAAGGCCCGTGCTTCTTACTGGGCGTCCACCAATGTGACCGGCAGCGAGAGTGGCAGCCCCACGAGCGAGCTTTTTTAGATTTTGAGAGCAGTTGGCCATTCAGTTGATCTCTAGTTTGATCTCTACTACCGTGGCAGTGAAAGCCACCCCCGCACTGGCATTGGTTTAGGGCTATACCTAGGTCGGCAAATTATCACTGCTCATGGGAGTGAAATCGCGGTCAAAGCGGGCGATTCTCAGGGAGCAGCCTTTTGGTTTCGACTTCCCCTAGCCAACCCAGCTTAGGGCATTGTTACCCTTGACAAACCCAATGCAAAAGCGAGACACTTAAGGCCAAATTCACCAAATTCATCTTTTTCTCTCGGTTTCGTGTAAAATGGCCAGTTGAGTCCTCCTGTTTTAACACAACTATCGTGGATGTTTGTGCATAGGTTCCCTTTTAGCCACGAAACTAAGATTGTTAAAACATGAAACATATCATCTGGCTTTTACCGTCCTGACCCGCTGTGGTGACCTAGCCATAGCGCTTTGGGTCATCTTAGAACTACCTACATTTATTGGGAGCAATAGTGAGTCGTTATGTTGGGCAAACTCCGTGACCTCATGGGCCTAACCCCAGAGACTGACATCTATGATGAGGAATACCCTCAAGGAACGCCACGAACGGCAGCCATGGACTCTGACGTGGAACCGTTGCCCACATCACGGCCAACCTTGAGTCATGACTTTGAAACTAGCCCATCCCCCTCAGTGACCACTGGTTCAGTGCCGACAGGATCAGCTCCTTCTAATGTGATTGGTATGCCGAATGCGGGTCGTTGGTGGGGGGCAGTGGCAGAAGTCTTGGTGATGCAGCCGCGCAGTTTTAGTGAAATGCCTGAGGTGATCAAAGCCCTCAAGGAGCGGAAGTCGGTGGTGCTGAATCTGACATTGATGGAGCCGGAGCAAGCCCAGCGCTCGGTAGATTTTGTTGCGGGTGCTACCTACACCATTGATGGTCACCAAGAGCGCATTGGCGAGAGTATTTTCCTGTTTACGCCCAGTTGTGTTCGAGTGAGTACCCAAGTCGGCGGTGTTCGTCCAAGCGTAAACCCCACACCCGTTGCCCCACCCTCCGCTTGGGGGATGGATGCTCAACAGCAGCGTAGTGCCTAGGGTGCCTGCTCTTGGGATTGTTGGCTGTGGCCGCATGGCGGAGGCAATGCTTTCGCGGTTGCTGGCCAATGAGCTATCGCCAGAACAGGTTTGGGTATCGGTGCGATCGCCCCAGCGGCAGCAGTATTTGGCCGACACCTATGGGGTTAGAGTGGCAACGAACCTAGAGGTGGCCACAGCCGAAACGCTTTTGCTGGCGGTCAAGCCACAGGTTTTTGCTGATATTGAGTCAGAACTAGCAGATACGCCAGTGGCTCAGGGGACTGGAGTTGCCCTTTCCATCATGGCAGGGATCAACAGTGGGCGGCTGCGGCGACTCTTTCCGCAGCGGTTAATCTTTCGAGCAATGCCGAATACCCCCGCACAGGTGGGCGCCGGCGTGATTGCCCTTGCCAGCGATAGTGCCGCCAGTGAACTGGAGATCCGAAAGATTAAGAATTTGTTAGGGGTGCTGGGGCAGGTGGTGGCTGTCAGTGAAGGGCAAATGGATGCGGTAACGGCGCTGTCTGGCTCTGGCCCTGCCTTTGTTGCCCTGATTGTGGAGGCGCTCTGTGATGCTGGGGTGGCGGTGGGTCTCTCGCGATCGCTGACACAGGAACTCGTTTATGGCACAATAGCAGGCACAGTACAATTACTTAATGAGCGCGGGCTGCATCCAGCCCAACTTAAGGATGCAGTCACCAGTCCTGCGGGGACAACCATTGCGGGTCTCGAAGTACTGGAAACTGCTGGTGTGCGTGGAACCCTCATGCAAACGGTAAAAGCGGCCTACGAGCGTGCCCAAGCCCTCAACTAAGTGCCTATGCCCAACCCTTCTCCAACCGCTGACCCCCCCGCCATCGAAGGCTTAGATGTGAAGGTGGTGTTCATTTATTACTTTGCCTGCATCACTGCCATTACCGCTTTGAGTTTGAGCCAAATTTGCCACTGGAGTCTATTGTCTCCCTTGCCCTACCGTTGGGGATTAGCTGTGGGGGTCGTTGTGGGAGCGATCGCTGCCTATCGGAATCATACGCAAGTCCTTGCCGTCGCCCTACCGCAACTGTCGCGACTGGAGGCATGGCTGAAGGATAATGGCTATCAAATTGCTGAGACCAACGAGAATTTGACCATTTATCGCTCGCCCCAAAGCTGGCGACGGGGGGTAATTATCTTAGAAACCTTGGGCGATCGCCGGCGCGTGTATAGCCGCGCGGTTACAATTCGACAACTGCAACGGGATTTGGCTGAGGGTGGCCTGTGACTGACTTTGGACGCGTAATTACCGCAATGGTTACACCATTTACCGCCGATGGGGCGATCGCCTACGATGTGGCGGCAGACCTAGCGCAGCACCTTGTGGCCAATGGCTCCGATGGTATTGTGGTTTGCGGCACCACAGGGGAATCCCCCACCCTCACTTGGGAAGAGGAATTTCAGCTTTTTCAAACGGTGCAGCAGGCGGTGGCGGGCAAAGCTAAGGTGATTGCTGGGACGGGTTCCAACTCCACCCGTGAAGCGATTCATGCCACGGCAAAGGCAGCAGAACTCGGCCTCGATGGTGCTCTTTTGGTGGTACCCTACTACAACAAACCGCCCCAGGAAGGACTCTACGCCCATTTTCAGGCGATCGCCAAGGCCGTGCCCGACTTTCCCCTCATGCTCTACAACATCCCTAGCCGCACAGGGCAAAACCTCCTGCCGGAAACTGTGATTCGCCTTGCGGAATACCCCAACATTGTAGCCATCAAGGAGGCCAGCGGCAGCCTTGATCAAGTCAGTGCCCTGCGCGCTGCCCTACCCCCCACGTTTCGCATTTACGCCGGCGATGATTCCCTGACGTTGCCCTTACTGGCCGTGGGTGGTTATGGTGTAGTCAGTGTGGCCAGCCACCTTGTTGGCTCACGCATTCAAGAGATGATCCAAGCCTTTGTCCAAGGAGAGACGGCCAAAGCGACCGCTATTCATTGTCAACTATTACCCCTGTTCAAGGTTTTATTTGTGACGACGAATCCGATTCCGATTAAAGCGGCCCTCAGCCTGCAAGGTTGGGCGGTGGGTGAACCTCGACTACCCCTCACGTCTGCGAGTGACGCTGTGATGAGCCAATTGAAGCCTGTTTTAGATGATCTTGGCCTGCTGAAGTCTTAAGACAACGCTGGGTATTTCCCAAGCTGCACCTTTTTTGTTCGTTTCATCATAAGGAGACCTATGAGTCAATCCGCTGCAACTGCTGCCCTAAAAATTATTCCCCTCGGTGGGCTGCATGAAATTGGCAAGAACACCTGCGTTTTTGAATTCCAAGATGAAATTATTTTGCTGGACGCTGGGCTAGCCTTTCCCACCGATGGCATGCACGGGGTGAATATCGTCTTGCCTGACATGACGTACCTACGGCAAAATCGCGACAAAATCAAGGGGATGATTGTGACCCACGGCCACGAGGATCACATTGGGGGTATTCCCTTTCACCTCAAGCAGTTTGATATTCCCGTTATCTATGGCCCTCGCCTTGCCATGGCCTTGCTGCAAGGGAAACTCGAAGAGGCGGGGGTGGCCGATCGCACCGAACTTCGCACGGTACAGCCTCGGGACATGGTGCGCTTGGGCAAAAACTTTCTTGTGGAGTATATCCGCAACACCCACTCCATTGCCGATAGCTTCTCAGTGGCGATTTATACCCCCATTGGCGTGATTATCCACACGGGAGATTTCAAATTTGACTTTACCCCCGTTGATGGCGAGTGCTTTGATATTCAGCGGCTCGCGGAGCATGGGGAAAAGGGGGTGCTTTGTCTCATTAGTGACTCTACCAACTCGGAAGTGCCCGGCCATACTCCTTCGGAGCGATCGGTTTTTCCCAACTTGGATCGTGCCTTTAGCCAAGCGGAGGGGCGGATTATTTTTACCACCTTTGCCTCTTCGGTGCATCGCCTCAGTATGGCCTTGGAATTGGCGCAAAAGCATGGCCGCGTGGTCTCCGTTTTGGGGCGATCGATGCTCAATGTCATCGCCCATGCGCGGCAGTTGGGCTACATCTGCTGCCCTGATGATCTCTTTGTACCGCTGCACATGACGCACAAGTACCCCGATCATCAGGTGATGTACCTCACCACTGGCTCCCAAGGGGAACCACTTTCGGCGCTGACGCGGATTTCTAAAGGGGAACACAACAAAATTAAAATTCGCCCCGGTGATACGGTGATTCTCTCGGCTCACCCCATTCCGGGAAACACGATTGCCGTGGTCAACATGATCGATCGCCTGATGATGCAAGGTGCGAAAGTCATCTACGGTCGCGAACAGGGCATTCACGTCTCTGGCCATGCCTGCCAAGAGGATCAAAAGCTGATGCTGGCTCTGACAAAGCCCAAGTTCTTTTTGCCCATGCATGGTGAGCACCGCATGTTGGTAAAACATGCCCAAACGGCCCAGAGCATGGGCATTCCCCCTGAGAACATGGTGATTATTGACAACGGTGATGTGGTAGAACTCACCCGTGACTCGATTCGGGTCATAGATAAGGTGCCCGCGGGCATCGAGCTACTGGATCGCGGCGGCATTGTCAAAGCCCATGTGTTGCAAGAGCGGCAACAACTGGCCGAGGAAGGCATTATCACCGTAGCGGTGGCGGTGGGTACGGATGGCACCCTGAAAGCCACGCCTGAAGTGCACCTGCGGGGTGTTGTAACGGCCATTGAGCCACAGGCTTGGCAGGCTTGGGTACATGCTACGGTGGAAACCGCTTTGAGCGATCGCTGGAGCGAGTACGCCCGCAACGGCGACATTGATTGGGCAGGGGTCAAAGCCCACATTGAGCGGGAACTCGTGCGACTGGTGCGCCGTGAACTTCAGGGTAATGCCTCAGTCCTATTGCTCCTGCAACCCATCGATGTCACTCCCACTGTGACGACAGGAATTCGGCGGCGTCGCAGCACCGCTTCTGTGGTTGGTTAACATCAAGCCCCTTGGGCAGGAGATTGCGATCCCTGCCCGTTTATTTTTGCGTCCGCTGCGCTAGCCAGCGTTGAAACGATCAAGGGTTTTCAGTTGATTTTTTGTGGTGGCATAGGCTAAACGTGGATACCACGCGATCGTTCGCCCATCCTCTAGATCAACGCTAAGAGTATCGTCTGTTACCTAGTTATAGCTTCATTGACTCGCTTCTCAAAGTCGTTGTCCATTGTTTCCAAAAGAAAATCAGAAGTGAGTGTACGAATTGTGTTGATTTTATTGGATGACAGTCCCAGATTTAATCCTTGAAAACTCTTGGCAAGTCGGAATCGGACGTGCCACTTGGCCAAATGTCCGTAATCTCGCACTAGGTTTCTGTAGTTTCCTTGGCAGATACGATTGGCTTTAATAAATTTCGCCCACGCGCGAGGAGAAGTTTGACGAGTTGGATTTGTGGCTGTTGGGACATTGTTGGATATGGCTAGGAACGCTCTAGTTTTTTTCGTATTTTAGGATTGCTGGGTGAGTTACCCCCAAGCACTACCCACAAAACTTCAAAGTGCCTCCATGATCGAGGATAATCGCACTTTTCCTTGGGGCGTGCGGGGAATTTGGGGTACAGCAATCCATGTCTTGGGGCATTTGTAGGCACTGCACTGCTGTTTGAGCCATCTGCTTAGCTCCTCAGGGGAGGCATCTCCCACATAGAGGGCAATGACTTGTTCGCCCCACAGGGGGTCGGGTGCGCCGTAGATGTGAATGTCTTGGACAAGGCCACTGTCAAGGAGTAAGGCTTCTAACTCTTCGGGGTAGATGTTCTCGCCGCCACTGATGATTTTGCGGCTACTGCGTCCCAAAATGTAAAGGCGATCGCCCTGCCATTGGGCGCGATCGTCGGTTTGGAAGAGCCTCTCAGCAAATAGGTGGGGATAATAACCTAGGGCAAGGGAGGCCGACTGAATCTGAATCTCCCCCGTAGGGATTAAATCAATCTGGGCATGGGGTAAGACTTGACCACAGGAGCGATCGCCCGCCAAAAAGTCTCCCTGTCGCTGGGCACAGATCATGCCTGCGGTTTCGGTCATGCCATAGCTGAGACACAGCGGCAATTGCTGCGCTGCTGCTTGATCCAATAGTTGCGACCAAGTGGGGCCACCGCCAATAAAAATCCCCCTTAACTTGTCTAACCACGGTAGCGGCTCTGTAAGCACCTGTTGCAGTTGCCGAGGCACTAGAGACAGCCACAGATCCCAATTGGCGGGGGGGGCTGTTTGCCGTAAGTCCCGTAAATGGCTCGCCAGATAGAGTTGGCCGCCACTCCAGAGCGATCGCACCACGGGCATCAGACCACTGACATGGTACAAAGGCAAAATACTCAGACAGTGAATCGCCCCTTGTTGTAAGTGGCATTGCAGCCCCATCACCGCCGCCTGCAGGGTAGCTACCGTGTGAATTGCCCACCGCAACCGCCCTTGAGTGCCGCCAGTGGGAATCAGAATCCAGCCCTGGGGCAATGGTTCTTCAGCGCCTTGGGGGTCTAAGGGGGGCACCGTTCCCCAGGCGATAAAATTCTGGGGCAAGATCGCTGCCACTTGCTGCCACTCTTGGGACTGCCATTGGGGATTGGCCAGCAATAGGGGCGTGCCTGTAGAGAGAGCTGCTAGAAAACCACTGATAAAACACAGGGGATCGGGTTCGGCCAGCACAAGGATCGTCGGCTGCCGCTCTTGAAGTTGCGCCTGATAGTTGGCTAATTGCTCGAGAAGGATGGCGCTAGCCGTGTGCCATTGTCCGTTGTGGGGATACCACAGCCAGTGGGGGTCAATGCTTGTAAGGTTTTGTAACAAATTTGTCCTGCGCCTCCCTAAACCAATGGGTAAAATCAAAGGATAAAGGAGTGCGTTTAGGAGACAGCAGCCTGACTATTCAACAGATGCAACGGGTAGCCGCAATTACTGACCCTAGCCTTAAACTAGCATGGACCGCAGCCTATGCCGCCGACGATCGCAAGGGAGTGGATATCTGCCTTTTGGATGTGAGTGGCGTGTCCTACCTCACCGATTACTTTGTGATCATTACGGGACTCTCAAAAACCCAAGTGCGCGCCATTTACCAAGGGATTGAGGAGGCAGTGCTCGAACATTGCCAACGCCAGCCCCAACATATTGAAGGCCAAGCGGAATGTTCATGGGTGCTGATGGACTACGGCGATGTGATTGCCCATGTGCAGTTGCCCAAGGAACGCCAATACTACAACCTTGAGGCTTTTTGGGGGCACGCCCAGCGCATTCCCTTTGAGTCATTGATCACGACCTAGGCCACTCCCCTTTCTGCGGAATAGGAGTGCCTTTCCTTTAGGGGCTGCCAAGACCCGTGTTGCATCTAGGCGATTGCTGAGGGAGGAGGAGCAGTGCTTTCCGAAGGCGGCAGCAACATGGATCACGATTAAAGCCACAATGAAATATAGTCCCTTGTTTCAGCCAACATGACTTCTTCTTATTCTCCCTCCAACCCTAAGCCGCAAGCAGTGTGGCATGCGTTGAGCGCCGATGAAGTCATTAATCGCCTGGGGAGCGATCGCCAAGAGGGATTGAGTTTTGCAGAGGTTGAACGGCGACAGGCAGCATATGGCCGCAACGAACTCATCGACAATGGCCGCCGACCCCGCTGGCAGATTTTCATTGATCAGTTTCGCAATGTGATGCTGATCATGCTTTTGGTGGTAGCCATTGTTTCTGCCACGTTAGATATTCTCGAATCTCTCGAAGAAAACACCTTCCCCTTTCCCAAGGATGCAACGGCCATTCTGGTTGTTGTCATTCTCAATGCCATTTTGGGCTATGTCCAAGAATCCCGGGCCGAAGAGGCGCTGGCAGCCTTAAAAAATATGGCAGCTCCTAAAGTGCGTGTGCTCCGCCAAGGAAAGGTCATGGAAATTGACTCCCCTGAACTGGTTGTCGGGGACATTTTCTTTTTGGAAGCTGGGGTGAAAGTCGCTGCCGATGGTCGCCTCCTTGAAGCGGTGAATTTACAAATTCGCGAAGCCGCCCTCACTGGCGAAGCAGAAGCCACTAGTAAAGATGCTGAGAAAGTTTTGCCCATTGATACAGAAGTGGGCGATCGCGCCAATCTCGTCTTTGCCGGCACCGAAGTCAACCAAGGCCGCGGTGTGGCCGTCGTCACGGCGATCGGCATGGACACCGAGCTGGGGAAAATTGCCGCTGCTCTGCAAGAGGTGGAGCAAGAACCGACACCGCTGCAAAAACGGATGACGGAACTGGGTAATCGCTTGGTCTGGATTGCCTTAGTGCTGGTGGGAATTGTGGTGGTTGGCGGTAGTCTCTACGATGTTTCCCTCCTCAGGGAACTGATTGAAGTGTCCCTCAGTATGGCCGTGGCCGTGGTACCCGAAGGCTTGCCGGCAGTCATTACCGTCACGCTCGCATTGGGAACGCAGCGGATGGTAAAACGTCATGCCCTCATCCGTCGTCTGCCCGCTGTGGAGACCCTTGGTAGTATAACGACGATCTGCTCCGACAAAACGGGTACTCTCACCCAAAACAAAATGGTGGTGCAGGCGGTAGCTACTAGCTCCTATTGCGCCAAAGTGAGCGGTAATGGCTACGAACCCAAGGGCGACTTCTACAACGCCAATACCGACGACCCTGCCGCACTCTACGAACGGCAATTGCTCCTTCTGGCAGGCGCACTGTGTAATGATGCGCTCCTCAAACAACACGCAGCGGAGTGGGTGATTCTCGGTGACCCGACGGAAGGCTCCCTCTTGCCCTTGGCCGTTAAAGGGGGAATTGATCTCAAGGCCTTGCAGCAGCAGGCGGAGCGGGTGGCGGAGTTTCCCTTTGATGCCGATCGCAAGCGGATGAGTACGTTCTACCGCAGTGAATCCATTCCTGAGATGCCCGCCACAGAACCCTACTGGATGATTACCAAAGGGTCACCTGAACTGACATTAGAACGCTGCCGATGGCGGCAGGTGGGGCAGGACATTCAACCCCTAACCCTAGCGGATCGCCAAGAGATTCTGGCTGAAAACGATCGCTTTGCTGCTCAAGGGCTGCGGGTCTTGGGCATTGCCCATCGCTACTGGTCAGAGCTGCCACCCGCGGCGAGTGTAGAGACCAGTGAGCAGGAGTTGATCTGGTTGGGGCTAGTGGGCATTCTTGATCCTCCGCGGCCGGAAGTTCTAGAGGCTGTCGCCACCTGTCGTAGGGCTGGGATTCGCCCGATCATGATTACGGGGGATCATCAATTAACAGCGCAGGCGATCGCCAGTCAAATTGGCATTTGTGAGTGGGGCGATCGCGCTCTGACCGGTCGAGAGATTGAAAAGCTCAGTCCTGAGGAATTAGACGCTGCCACCCTCACGGTGAGTGTTTATGCCCGCGTCTCGCCGGAACATAAGCTGCGCATTGTGCAATCCCTTCAACGGAACGGTGAGATTGTGGCTATGACCGGGGATGGCGTCAATGATGCCCCTGCCCTCAAACAAGCGGATATTGGTGTAGCGATGGGGATGACGGGCACCGATGTCACCAAGGAAGCCAGTGATATGGTGCTGTTGGACGATAACTTTGCCACCATTGTGGCCGCCACCGAGGAAGGGCGGGTTATTTACAGCAACATTCGCCGCTTTATCAAATACATTCTCGGCTCCAACATTGGGGAAGTCATTACAATTGCCTGCTCACCCCTCTTGGGATTAGGCGGGGTTCCTCTGACTCCCTTGCAAATCCTCTGGATGAACTTGGTGACCGATGGCTTGCCTGCCCTTGCTCTGGCCGTTGAACCGGGGGATCCCGATGTCATGAAGCGTCCTCCCGTTAAGCCCAACGAAAGTATTTTCGGCCGTGGTTTGGGTTCCTATATGATTCGCGTGGGCTTAATTTTGGCCATAGTTGGCCTTTCCCTGATGGTATGGGCCTATAGCTATACCAGTGAACATATAGAAGGGGGACTCGATCCAAGACGTTGGACAACCATGGTGTTCACCACCCTCTGTCTCGCTCAAATGGGTCATGCCCTTGCT